>NZ_JBZAJD010000001.1:0-1274479 GCF_058216035.1 Pradoshia sp. Z4_20 | reverse complement strand
GCCTTCTTCGCTTGATGAGAAATGATTGGATTCAATAAGATATAAAGTATGTCATTCTCTTCTAAGCATTGAACAACGGGTGTATGATAATGTCCTGTTGATTCCAATATAACCACAGGCATCTGCCCAGTTGTTTCCTTCATTTCTTCTAAGAAATAGATAAACTTCTCCAACTCTTCACGATTATGCTTAATCGAAAAACTGTTCCATATGGCTTTCCTTTATCTAAAAAAGCCTGTACTTCACTTTCTTCTTTGGCTATATCTATACCCACAACTGGGTTCATTCTTTCTCCTCCTCTGATAAATTCACCAGTACCCCTATTTCCTCCAAGTAGTATTATAGCTTCGCTTGTTATACGAGATCTCAGTCCCAACCAGCCTCAAACATATTTCTACAATTAGGGGGTGAACAGTTTAGCGGACGGGATCATTTGTCCCACTGCCCCTTACGTTCTACCCTGGCTACTGATAGATTAAATTCATATGAAAAAAGTTCAACCAGAAAGTTCTGGCTGAACTATATAATACGAAACTGCCCCTTTAACTGTATAGCAAATTAAATAACTTTATTATCATTAAACAGATAGTGCTCTACACTAAATGGAAGAATAAAAAATAGACCTAAAGATATCATAAAGTTGATATTTTAGGTCTATTTATATTGATTGTATATAATTTACACTGTAGCTTTTTGCTCTTTATCTAAAAGTAAATTATTGTTGTTTAAAAACTTAAAGAGTGCTTTAAATATGATTAAGCCTATAATAGTACCTACAGTGTTCAGAATAAGATCATCAACATCAAATGCACGATAGTTATAACCTATAATGAATCCTAATATAGCCTGTAAAATCTCAATACTTAAACTTACAAAAAATCCAACGGCTATAATAGATTTAGGTTTCATTTTAAAAAACAAAATAGACACACCAAAACCTAGTGGAACAAACAATAAAATATTCCCACCAAATTGTCTCAAACCTATTGAAAGATACTCAGGAGATAATAGTTCCAAAACACCTTTAAAGGGAATGAAATTATGTTTTAAACCTAAGTTATCCTCTATCATTGTTTGAATTAAGAATTTTTGATAGGGAAAAGGAAAGAACGTTAGAACAACCATACCTGCGATATAAATACCAAAAATAATCCAATAAAAATAACGCAATGAAGATATAGAACCTTTTAAAAATTTAAATCCAAAAAACATCATAAAAAAAGATATTATAACAATACTAGGGTATAAAGCATTTAGCATTATAAAAACTCCAAATCACTATAGATGTCTATTAATACTATAGTATTTTTGTTTTATTGTAAAATAATGAAAATTCCTTATTGAGCTAAACTGCCCCTTTAGTAGTAAAAGTGAACAACGAAAAAAAAGATAGGAATAATTATCATCGAACTTATAATCGTTGAAATATATTGTTTTGATTCCTTTAGATACTTCCATTCCAATATAACTTGTAAACACGTTAATGCTGTTAAAAATAGAATCAAATTCCACTTTAAAAGGTCATCCGATTCCTTTTCAAGGGCAAACAAATAGGTAAACATAAAAAGTATACCTATCAACACTCTTCCCCAATGTTCAATTGATTTTCCAGGAGTTTCGGAAAGGTCTATTTTCTTTACACCAAGAAATTTCCTCACTATTTTCTCCACTAAAAATGCTGCTAAAAGAAAAACAACAAGACTCACCAACAGCTTCATATTCACCCTTCTCTCTATTAGCCACGACTTCCAATATTACAACTTTATAATTCGATATGTATGATAGCAAATCCTTCTTGCACTAACCTGCCCCTTTAACGGAATAACAAAAAACAGCTGATCACAGCCCTTCAGAGTAATGCCCTGGTACTTTAAGAAAACTGATACAAGGCATACATAAGTAAGAACCTATTAAAAGGAAATCATAGCTCCACGTTCATCGAATACTGAATCTGGATTCCAAGCAATCTCCCAAAGGTTGTTTTCAGGGTCCGAAAAATAAGCTGTTCTTCCTCCCCAGAAGGCATCGCTTGGTTCTCTTAGAATATTCCCACCTGCTTTTTTAATAGCATCAATTGTTGTATCAACTTCTTCGGGTTTATCTACGTTGATTGAAAAAGATACTCCACGAAAGGTATCTACGCTTTGAGTAATTTCAACTGCTGCATCCTTAGCCAATTCCTCAATAGGAAATATTGAAAGATTAACACCTGCCGTTTTAAAGACAGCGTAATTATCAGAACTTATCTCTGTTTCTTCCCATCCTAAATTTTTATAGAACGAACGTAAAATAGGCAAATTGAATGCACCGATAGTAATTAGGCTAATTCTTTGCAAGACCATTTATATTCCCCCCTCATATATTTTTATAAAGTAATGATTTCAACAAAACGTTTAAATTCTCCTTCTTCAACTAAACTGCCCCGTTTGTCTAATAACGACTAGAACATACTGATATCTATTTACTGTTTATTTTTCTTTTTGGCATTCACATACCCAACTATTCCGACTATTGTAATTAAAATCAAAACATACATATCCGTAGTCAGTATGCCTTCCTTTACCAATGACAGTTCATCGTATGTTCTAATCAAGAGACAAATTGGCGGGAAAATAAGAAGCGACAAAAAGAACTTTTTCCTGACTTCTAAATCTTGCATAGTAATCCCCCTTAAAGTATTACATTCCTTCTTCCGCTAACCTGCCCTTTAGCCGCATAAGAAAAGACCGTCAATTTGACAGCCGTGAACTTCCGCTTATGCCTTCGTTTGTTAAAAATCAAGATAATTTATTGCTGGCTCTACGTTATACATACCACTTTCTTCGAGAAATTGGGAAACTAAATGTATGTGGGCTGCTCCTATTATTAAAATGATTCTGTCTGAAGAAGAATGTGTTATCTTTGTCAAGTTAGAGTAAATTATTAAATTTCTTTGGTACCACCATCTTAGCCAGTCAATTCCTACATAGTCATCTCCTTTCCCAATACGTGCTACTGCCATATACATTTCGTGCTCTTTTTTTACTCCAACTTCTTCATTTAGTTCTTTCATCAACTCAACTAGGCTTTTATCGCCAATATTATAGTCTTTTTCTGGATGATACTTTTCGTGTATGTAGTTATATAGGTCTGGCTGTTCACTTTTTGCCCAATCATATACCTGACCAATTCCTCGGTTCCCGACGGTTTTCATCCAATCAACTGCATATACCTTTTTATGACCTGATTCAGAAGCAATTCTAAAACCATATTGATGAACTTCATCAATGGTTAACTCAAACTCATTTTTTAAATACAGACTATAATCTTGATTTAATTCTTCTTCTTTTTCTTTAACTACTTCAAATGCTAATTTGGTTGGATTAAACCTTTTTATTTTATCTACAACTTCTCTTATTTCCTTTTGCCTTCTATCATTTAGCAAATTATCAACTTCATATTTATATAAATCTGGTGTATACCGCATATGAAATGTGCCTACTACCATTATTGTCGGCTTTTGCTTGTCCAAAGTTGCTCCCTCCCAAAAATCATCTAACTTACTTTATTCGTCATAGTTTTCATATTATCCTTCTTCCGCTAACCTGCCCCGTTTCTACAATAAGAAGTTCAACATAAAAAGGCATTAATCATCCTTAGATCAATGCCCTCGATAGCTTAAGTACAACTTTTCACACTATAAATATTTTCCTTTTAAAGAGCTATATTTAAAATTTCTTCAATCCATTCTTCTTTTTCCTCTATGCCAAGAACAATGCATAAACTTTTATGGACCTTTTTAAACTCTGGGATAATTTTATTTACTACAACCATTATCTCAATTGGATCTCGGCTACATTGCCATTGTTCAAGTAGTCCAAGTTGTATATCAGATAATTCACTTCGGCTACCTTCTAGTTTTGCCCAGTCTCCAAATGCGTTAGGCTGAATACTAGCAGCCATATACCAACCTGTTACCATTGATAGTCTCAAACTATCAAGACAATTCAGTGCATAATAAAGTTCTTTTCTCATTACTCTTCGATATGCTTCGTGTACATAAGCAAAGAATTTCAAAGCTAACCTGCCCCTTTAGTCGCATAATAACTGAACGTCTTATGACAGTCTTAATCTGCTAATTCCCCCTTTTTTACAGATTAAGAAGGTGTGCTAAACACCAAACTTTCGGTATAAAAATAAAGCCCTGCAGCCCTGGTTTATGTAATAAGTAACTAATCGGTATAAATAGTACAGTTGTGATACAATTAAAAAAAATTACACAGGAGGAAAATAATGATAAAAGGTTTGTTACGTATATTGAGTTTGATTGCTACAGTCTTAGTGCTGATGTGGATTTTTGATTTGGTTTTCAAGGATATACCATCTAAGAATTTTATAGACGTTGCTGTTTTGATGGGAATAGGTGGGGCAATTGGAGTAACAATTCGCTTTGCGATAGATCAGGCTAAAAAATCTTGACCTTCTTTTTTCAACATCTCTATACTAAAGGGCGATGTTAACAAAAAAGAAGACATAAATAACCTTGTCTTATGAAAATATATCTTTTGTTTTTTTACTATTAAATGTGTGGACTTATCCCTCTATAGGTTTTTCTAAATTATATATCAAATAGCAGTTCGTTAACGCTTCTTTGAACTTCTCTTAGTCCTCGGTTGCACTGCAAAGTAGCAAATCTTTCTTCCACTAACCTGCCCCGTTAGTTGAATAGCTAACTTTATTCTAATAATACCATTAAATGGATAATCTTTTTTTAATCTAGGAACAACTATCTATAAGAATTTCTTTTTGTATGTATATGGAGGACACACCTTGTGGAGTATTCACAATTATCTGTAGTGATATATCAAAAATCGTTATAAAGAGATATTATTATATGTCAAAAATTCATAAGGGTATCTGTTATGTGTCAGTAAAAAATGACATATAACAGATACCCTTATGAACCAAATCCTTATTTATAAGCAAAAAAAAGATAACGCTTATGCGTCATTAGTCACCTAGGTATGTGACTAATGACATATACAAATCACCCTTTCTTCTTATTGTCCGTGTGGAGAAAACGATTTATAAGAAAAACAAGATCCAAAGTAGGATCTTGTTTCAGCTAGGAATAAAAAATGTGTAAATCTCTTTTTTATTAACTGAGAATAATACCTTTTCTGATTAAACCTATATCACTCACTCTTACTAAGTGATTAAATATGTTTCAAATAACAACTGTTTCTCCGCTAATTTCATCTTTACAATAAATATATTTCTTCCCAAACTCTTAAATACTTAAAGTTCGATCTTCCACAAACTGGCCCTTAAATGTAAAAATGGGTGCTATCCTTCTTAAGGGAAAGCGCCCGATTGCTGAATAACCTTTTCTATTGAACAGTAACCTTGTATTACCCAGCAACCTACTTTCATATTTTGGTTACTAACTTAATCCACTTATATCTTCAGCATTTTTTAAGTGTAAATAAGATATAAGGATTTACTTTTTGAGCTGATCAAGTGCTTGGTAAGCTGCCTGATACTTTCCTCCATCCGCAACTTCTGAATGGTACAAGGCCTTGATGGCATTGTTTTTTTCAAGACCATGCTCAGCCTTTAACTCTTTAAAGCGTGTATGCAGTTCTTTATTTCCCTTAATTAGTTGTTGCATTTGCGATTTTGAATACTTCAAAATATTTATCTCCTTTTTAAATCTCTGAGTTTAGCCTAATTTTTAACAGAAATAACCTGTTTAAAAAGATTCCTAAATTGCTCCCGGTCTTCAGCTGTAAAAGGCTTTGGTCCTTTTGTTCGCTGTCCACCTTTTCTAGCCATTGCACTTAAATAACGTGTTTGTAATAATTGGTCAATATTTTCATTTGTATATCTAAAACCTTTATGGTGGAGGACGATAATTCCTTTTGCTAAACCTAGTGATGCAAGACCATAATCTTGCGTAACGATAATATCTCCTTTTTCCACTAACTTCACAATTCGAAAATCTGCAGCATCTGCTCCAGAATCAACATAAATGGTTTTCACTCCTGATGGCTGTTCTGCATTAGAAAAATGAGAAAAGCTTGTAACAAGGATAACCTGTATTTCAAAATCGCTTGCTTCAGAAATAATAATATCTTTCATTGGACAAGCATCTGCATCCACATAAATTTTCATCTTTCCCCTCCCATTTAGAAGTTCGACTTACTATTTAACTTAATCTTTTTCAACTATAAAAGGGACTGATGACTTTTGTTTAAAAATAACAAAGAGTTCTTCCTTTTGCTGTTTTTTTATATCCTTATATTATACTTTATAGAATTGTGTTCAAATTGCCAACAAAAGATACCTTAGAACTAAATACTTGATTAGAATGTCACTGTTTAGCTACTAATATATCCCAGATTTAAACAATAATTTTATTATAGTAAGAAACACAAAAACCATAACTCTTTGCTGCCAAAGAATCATGGTTTCAGTCTAACAATTTATTATTTACCTCAATTTCCACTGAGGAAGAGCTCGTTCCTCGTTGATATCCTGCCAAAACATTTGGACGTCCATGCCAATCTTTACTTCGTCAGGATTACAGTTTAAAACATTACCTGTTATTTTAATTTCAGGCAGTCCTTCTAGTTCGACCTGAGCAATAACAGTCGGCAGATCGTCCTGGAAACCAGGCAGAAATGGTCGATAGGAAATGATATAGGAATAAATAGTTCCGTAGACTTCGTTACCGAATGAGTCCCAACTCAGTTTAGGACTGCCGCATTTTGAGCAGGCTGGACCAGGAGGATGTTGATATTTATGACAGGAATCACATTTCTGGATGGAAAGTTCATGTTTATCTGCCGAATCCCAGTAAGGCTTGTTATCCTGGTTTTTTAGTGGAATGGGTTTTTGATAGGCCATTTTATATCCCTCCTAATTTCTAAGAATCATAGCACCGGCTATATCTGGACCCGCCCAACCTGTACAGATTCCGATTTCACAATTCTCAACTTGACGATCAGTTCCTTTGTACTCGTGACGAATTTGCCTAACGATCTCAAGTACATTATTCATTCCATGAGTATAGCCTTCTGAAAGCATTCCCCCTGCTGTATTGGTAGGAAGGCTTCCTCCTATCCTCAAGTTTCCTGCAGCAACGAAATCCCCCACTTCTCCACGTGGAGCAAACCCAAAGGCTTCGAGCTGACGAAGCACAACCCAGCTAAAGCAGTCATATATGGAGGCTACTTGAATATCTGATGGCTGTACACCAGCTGATTTATATAATTGTGGAGCGACATAATCTGATGCTACCTGAGTCAAATCGGACCAATAGTGGGCATGTGGATGACATTCTCTTGCTGAAATTCCCATAATATAAACTGGTTTGGACTTACAATCTTTAGCCCTTTCAGCTGACGTAACAATGATCGCATTCGCTTCATCCAATTCAACACAGCAATCGTGTTTAGTAAATGGATAGCTAATGTATGGCGTTTCCATATATTCCTCCATTGTTAATGGATGTCCGTTTAGGAATGCTTTAGGGTTTCGTTGGGCATGTTCATAAAAATCTACACAAACATGGCCCAGATGTTCACGTGTAATCCCTGTTTCATACATATGCCTTGTAGCAAACATTCCAAACCACTGAGATGGACTTGCGGAACCATACGGAATAATGAAGCTTCCTCCATCAATTGCTTCCTGGATCATGTCAGGATCATATCCTCGTCCGACCTTTTTTCCGGAAGCACCATTCATAGATCTCCAAATTAATACGGTTTTTACTAAGCCTGCTTCTATTAATCCAACTGCATCTGCAATTAACATTTCAGTCGAGCTTCCGCCACCCATGACGTCATTAACATAACTGGGGCGTATCCCCAAATAAGTTGCCAGCTGGTGTGAAGAGCAGGAATCACCAGTACTATAGCTCATAACTCCATCAATTTCTTTAGCTTCAAGCCCAGCATCCTGCAATGCATTCCGTGCAGCTACTAAAGCCATATGGAGTGGTGTGGTTCCTGATTTTCTTGATCGTTCACTCTCTCCAATTCCTACAATGGCATAGCGATTGCTTATATCCCCCACATTAATGCCTCCTTTTCCTGTACAAGTTAACGAAATTTTAAAGTGGCTTTACCAGAACCAACAACTGATCCGGATTCCTTTTCAGCTATTAAATTCAAATCTGCCATTCTCAGGCCATCTTCCTCATAGATTTTTTCTACAGTTGAGGAACATGTTATTAAGTCACCTGGAATTGTCATCGCCCCAAATCGCATCTTAAACTGTTTAATTTCAGCTGTGGTGCCTGCAAGCTCCATAATGTATTGGCCTAAAAAGCCCATAATTAGCATTCCGTGAGCAATCACACCATTCATGCCAATCTTTTGCGCAAACTCATCGTCAGTATGTAGCGGGTTGAAATCGCCGGATGCACCTGCATATTTGACTAATTGAACCTTTGTAATGGGCGGTTTTTTTAAGACAGGAAGCGCTTGTCCCGCTCTTAAATCTTGATATTGTATCTCCATCCATTTGACCCCCTATCTTTTCATAAAGCAGCTCGATAAATGATATTCATACGGCTGATTGCTACCATTTCTCCGCTTTCGTCCTTGAATTCTGTATCAAGAACAAGAAATTGCATCTTACCGCTATTTCCGTCTTTTTCGTATAAATCCGCTACCTTGCTTTTACAAATGAGTCGATCTCCAAGGCGAATTGGACGATAGTAGATAAACTCCTGCTCTCCATGAAGCATCCGCTTTTCGTCTAGTTTTAGAGGAAGATGATTTCCTTCACTGCTTAAGGCAATTAAAAAGGTTGGAGGAGCAATAATGCCCTCATAAAATGTATTTTTAGCGTATTCTTGGTCAGTATATAAAGGATTAGGATCTCCTATAGCATCCGCAAATTGACGAATATGTCGCTTTTCTACCTCAACGGAAAAAGTGCTTCCTTCTAAACCAATTATACTTTTATCAAGCTCCATAGATTTGCCTCCCATTAATAGGCTTTATGTGTAAAAATGACGGTTGTTTATGCAAATTTTAAGATAATATACATGTAGCATCAATGTAGGTTTCAACATAAATATCCACAAAGTCTTGTAATGTTCTACACTCCAATAGTAGATAGCGTTACATGGACAGACCACATTGTGCTGTAGTTGAATGATAAAAGTTTGTATTTATCTAACAAATACTATAGAATGATTCAATCTATAAAGTAGTCTTATAAATCTTCTCAAATAATAAAATGATTTATTTTATAGTGGGCTATTTATTGTCTTTAATTCCTTCTCACGCAGTATTCGTTTAAGAATTTTACCTGCTGGTGATACAGGAAATACTTCAACAATCTCCAATTCTCGTATTTTTGCATAGTGAACGACTTCCTGATTAACAAAATCGATAAGTTCTTCAACAGTTGCTGTTGCTCCCGGCTTGAGAATAACAAATGCCTTTGGGATTTCTCCCACACCTGCTGAAGGTTTGCCGATTACGGTGGCGTTGCTTACCGCAGGATGCTTAAATAGCGCATCCTCAAGCCTGCTTGGATAGACGTTATAACCTTTATAAATCAACATATCTTTTTTGCGGTCAACGATGGTGATGAATCCATCTTCGTCCAGCATTCCGATATCTCCTGTATGGAGCCAGCCATCTCTAAGCGCTTCATCTGTTTCGATGGGCTTATTATAATATCCCTTCATAATTTGTGGACCTTTTGCACATATTTCACCTGTGGATCCTACAGGTAATGGTTCGTCGCTGCTGCCATCTGCAGGGATGATTTTCACTTCTGTATCAAAAAGTGGATGTCCAACTGTTCCAATCTTTTGCAATCCAGACCACAACATAACAGTATTCGTGATCGTTGCTGTCGCTTCTGTTTGTCCATAGCCTTCTCCAATCTTGGCATTTGGGAATGTTTTTGCTAATAGTTTCATTTCCTCTTGTACTAATGGGGCGGAACCGGATCCGGCATTCTTTACAGATGAAAAATCATAATTATGTATGTCTGGATGACCGAATAAGCCATTCCACATAGCTGGAGAACCGCTCACATGTGTCACTTGATATTTTTCAATATATTCAAGAAATGTAGTCGGTTTAAAACGATCAATGAGAACGACAGTGTATCCTACTAACATTGGATATGCCATACAAGAATAAACACCGGAAATATGAAACAAAGGTGAAGGACTGAGTGAAATGGCTTCCTCTGTCAAACACGGATATTTAGCTAGGTATTTGTCAATATCTTTCTCCACTCGTACAACTTCAAGTCCATTATTGTCTGTAATTCTTGGCAATAATCCAGCCGTCCAGGCTGCCGTCTGCAGAAAACTGCTAATCAAATTAGAATGTGTAATCATAACACCTTTAGGTCTACCTGTTGTTCCACCCGTATACGCAATATGGACAAGATCATTTTTTGGATCAATACCTGGATCAAATTCCTCATCTATACCTGAAACAATCAAATCTGCTAAGCTATACCAACCCTCTCCGTAATTCTTTACATACACTGGGTTGTCATATGAAAACATTTCCTGGTCTCCGGTCACAATTACCTTCTTTAAATTTAAGTTTGCTTGCAGACTTTGTATATCATCCACTGTTGATTCATGAGTAATAATAATTTCAGTATCCGAATCCTGAAGCTGAAAGCAGACATCATCTTTTGGAAAATAAGGATTAATTGGTGAATATATAGCACCGGATAAAACAATTCCATAATAAGCAACAATATATTGAGGGCACGTTGGTAAATGAACTGAAATGACTGTACCTTTTTCTACGCCAAGCTTTTTTAATGAATAAGCAAACATAAGAGAATCACGGTAAACCTGTTCATAGCTAATATGAGTATCACGATAAATAAAAGCGGTTCGGTTCCCAAAACGGCTGGCGCTTCCTTTTAAAATCGCTCCTACCGGCAAATTAGGATAATCAATAGTCCTTGGCATATCTGGATCAAAAATTCGTTCATCTGACCAATTAAACATTTTTATCAACTCCAATTGGTATTAGAATAGGTAAGCATAACTTAATAGATGTCTACTTTAGTGGGATATATTTTTATCCAATTTCTATTACACATGCTTTTTCCCTGGTGTATTCTATAAACGAATCTGTGCCAAAACCACTGTCTTTAAATCCTCCAAAGGGTAAATCAATGCCAACCTGAGAATACGTATTCACCCATACATTTCCTGCATCTATCTTGCTTATTAATCGCTTTGCACGGGCTAGACCAGTCGTCCAGATTCCTGCTGCCAAACCAAAATCCGTATCATTAGCAATGGCTATAGCTTCTTCTTCTGTTTCAAATGGTATGACCACTGCTACGGGCCCAAAGATTTCTTCCTGGCATACACGATGACGGTGGTTATCCACCTTTATTAGTGTTGGCTCTACCCAATATCCGTTTTCTAACTCCTGATCTCCATGTAATAAGACATTACCGCCAGATTTCCCACCTGCAATAATTTCTCCTTCTTTTTCTCCAAGCTCTATATAGGAAGTCACTTTTTTATATTGTGATAGATTACCGATTGGGCCCATCGTTGTCTGCATATCTAACGTATTTCCAAGCTTCACGGATTCCATAGCCTGCTTGAATCCTTTTACAACTTCTTCAAAAATGGACTTCTGAATTAATATCCTGGATCCAGCCACACATATTTGTCCTGCGTTGCCGGTAAAAATGGAATAAGGCAATAATCTTTCCATTACTTTATCTAGGTCTGCATCCTCAAAAATAATATTTGGAGATTTACCGCCTAATTCAAAGATAAATGGTTTAGGATTATTTACAGTTGCCCTGGTAATTGCGCTTGCAGTAGCTTTAGAGCCAGTAAGACTGATTTTATTTATTTCCTTATTGCTTACTAAAGCATCACCGATTTCGGTTCCATATCCAGATAAGACATTTATGACACCTGGAGGTAAGATGGATGCCAAAATTTCTCCGTAGCGTAAGGAAGAAACTGACGCATGCTCAGAAGGTTTAATAATAACTGTATTGCCTGCTGCCAAAGCATAGGCGGCTTTCATGGTGAATGTAAATAGAGGGGCATTCCATGGTGTTATCCCTACTACCACTCCCAGAGGTTCACGATACGTATAACCAAACGTTGTTGGTCCCTTTGGAATGGTATCGCCTCTGCTTGCATAATTACAAAGCCCGGCTGCATCATACCAAATTTGTTTTAATGAAGTGATAAGCGTATAGCTTGTGTTGCTTATGACCCATCCATTGTCCTTTGTTTCCAGAGTTGCTAATTCTTCAGCATGATCAGTAAGTCGATCGCCGATTTGCCTTAATAATTCAGCACGTTGTAATGGTGGAAGTTCAGCCCAATTAGGAAATGCACCGCGGGCAGCTTGAATTGTATATTCTACGTCTTCTATCGTGCTTCTCGGTATCCTAGCCCAAGCAATACCTGTAGAGGGATTTATACTTTCAATAAATTCACCGGTTGTTGACGGAACTGCGTTACCGTTGATAATATTTTTATATTCTTTTAGTTCATGGATTACAGGCATACTTACTCATCCCTTCCTGTTTTTAAAGATGGTTTAGGCTGAAAATCTACCAATTAAGAGCTGTAGCTGCCTTTTCTCTATATAATCTTGAATTTCCCAGATATGTTTGATAGTATTGAGCTCTTTTTAAATACAGATGACAGTCAATTTCCTCTGTTACTCCTATGCCTCCATGAATCTGAATCCCATGTCCCGCTAAACGAAGATACGCTTCTGTAATAAATGCCCGAGCACTATTAACTGCCACTGCTGCATCTTCTGCCTTTTCATCCAAAGCCCAAACAGCGTAGTAACTTAACGATCTTGCCGTCTCCAAATCCAGTTTCATATCTGCAATTCGATGCTTTATCGCTTGAAAACGTCCGATTGGCTGGCCAAATTGAACACGGATTTTTGCATATTCGGCACACATTTCTACGATTTTATCCATACCTCCAACCATCATTGAAGCAAGGGCGGCGTTCAGATATAAAAGTCCTTCCTCAATGGCGTCCTCACCTCTATTCAATTCACCTAGAATTCGAGAATTGGAAACGATTACATTTTTAAAGTTAACTTCTGTCAGATGACGAGTTTCATCCATTGATTGAAGTACTCGATAATCTACACCATCATCATTTCTATCTACAAGGACAAAAGAAATACCTTTTCCATCCGTTTCTGATTCAGAGCGAACTAGCACAAGATATGTATCTGCCAGATTGCCTTCAGGAACTAATGTTTTAGACCCGTTAAGAATCATCGTGTCTTCATCATATTTTGCTGTCATTTGAATATCATTCAGGTTAAAACTCTTTCCTGGCTCTAACCATGCAAGTGAAATGGTTCTTGAACCGTCTGCAATTCCTGGTAAGTATTTTTCTTTTTGTTCGGCTGTACCAAACTTTTCAATCATCGGTGCTGCAAATGCGACGGTTTCTAAATACAATCCTGGTAATAATGCACGTCCTAATTCTTCGAGTACAGGAACTTGATCAACTGTAGTTAATTCTGCGCCTCCATATTCTTCTTTCACGGTGATTCCCATACAGCCCAATTGTGCTAGACCCTTCCATGTCTTGGTGAGTAGCTTCATATTATTTTTCGCCATCTCCCGAGCAATCTTTGTTTGCCCTGCGCCATCTAAATATTTTCGGACCGATCCTCGAAACATTTCCTGTTCTTCACTTAAAGAAAAATCCATTTTTATTGCACCTCCGTTTCATTAACGTAAATCCTTAGGCAATCCCAATAATCTTTCACCAATCGTATTTCTCTGTACTTCGCTTGTACCTCCGCCAATCGTAACTCCAAAGGAAGATAAATATTCTAATTGCCAAAAAGGATTGGCCAGTGCATCTTCTTTCCATAAAACACCCTCATGACCCTGAATGGATACAGCAAACTCAAACAAATCCTTTGTTAATTCGCTGCTCATTAATTTATCCATCGAGCTTTCTGCACCAGGATAGCCTCTTTTCATAGAGGTAGTAATATTGCGATAATACGTTAAAAGTACACCTCGACAACGAGTATAGAGCTCAACCATTTTTTGTCGTGTAAATGGGTCTTTTATGAGCGGCTGGCCATTTTCCTTCAGTTCATTCGTTAACAACACTAAATCAGAAAATTGCTTCTCCAGAGTGAATATTTGTGCGCCAATTCCAGTTCGTTCATGGAGCATTAAATTAATCATTACCTTCCAGCCCTCATCAATTTCGCCAACAATTTCTTCATCATAGGCAACAGCGTCATTGAAATAGACCTCATTAAAATCATGCTTTCCATTCATTTGAATAATGGGACGTACTTCAACACCTGGTTGTTTCATATCTACTAGAAATACCGTGATTCCTTTATGCTTCTTTTCTAAATTGGAGGTTCTCGCAAGTAGAAAACAACGGTCTGCCAAATGCCCATAACTCGTCCAAACTTTTTGTCCATTGATAATCCATTTGTCGCCCTGTTTTACAGCACTCGTTTTCAATGCAGATAAATCAGACCCGGCATTTGGTTCAGAATAACCCTGACACCATACTTCTTCAGCATTAAGTATTTTGGGGATAAATTTCTCTCTTTGCTCTTCCGTTCCAATATCCATTAATGTCGGCCCAACCATATGGATTCCAATATAATTAATAAGATGTGGAGCTCCTGCTCTAACCATTTCCTGATGATAGATGATCTCTTCAATAACCGAGGCACTTTGACCGCCATATTTTTCTGGCCAAGCGATGGCAACCCATCCGCCATCATTCATTTTCTTCTGCCAGTCCCTCAAAAATTGAGCTTGTTCTTCTTCGTTTTCTGGCAAATCTCGTTTACCTTCGATCCAACCCTCAGGTAGATTTTCCTCTAACCATATCCTTAATGTTCGACGGTATTCTTCCTCTTTTTTTGTAAAAGAAAAATCCATTTCATTATCCTCCTTCGGCAATCATCAAGCTCCTCACAAACATAACAACTATAATTTGTATTTTAGTAATACAGATTTTTGAATACAATGTAGGTTTTTACATAATTTCTTTGTAATGAATTGAAGATTATATACTAGTTTTTGCTGGAGAAGGAGGTAATGTGGAAGAAAGTTATATAAACAAAGAGAAGGCATTGCCTTCTCGTAAATGAATATATGAGGTTTTTATTTTAAACATCAATAATAATGGTGGAAAATGAGGCTAAGAAGCTTGGTTCAGTGATTTCTTAAGATAACAGGCTAGTTGAAGGCGTAAAATGTCCTCTGCGTCTTCAAATGATATACTGAGACAATCTTCAATCTTCTTTAATCTTTGGTAAAGTGTATTGATATGGATAAACAATTTAGTAGCCGTTTGTGATGCAGATCGATTCAATTCAAAGTAAGTAATCAATGTTTCTTCGAGTTTGCTGGCTGCATGATGAGGTGTCTGTAAGGGTTCAAATACCTCCTGCAGAAAACGGTTAATTTCTTCTTTGTCTTGATTGATAAACAACCTGTTCAGTCCAATTTTCGAGTACTCTATTATATCAGGAACTTCCTTTGAAACAAGATATGAGAGAGCCATCTCCGCCTCATTATGAGATTTACCAATCAGGGATAAATCGCTATATGTTGAACTGATTCCTCCGCAGAGTAATCTGCCCTTTTCCTCCTCATTCCACATCACAATGGTTTGTTCTAAAATCTGCAAAATATAAGGGTATGATTTGGAATCGGGAAGGCAGAAGAGAACGATTGCTTTATTATGGTCACCGAAAATGGTTTGAATATAAAAGGATAATTCTTTTTTTAACTGAGCCACTAAACGGTGTATATAGGTGTCTAGCACTTCCTCGTCCTGATTTCCTATATACTGAAGGATTACTGAAAAAAACTCCTCCTGCTCCTTAATTCCTAATTCAGTTGCCTTAGATAATAAAGTAGTGGAATCTTTGCTCTGCAGCAATTCATAATATAACTCTCGACGGTTTTTGTAATAAAACTCGACTAAATTCTTTTTCTTAACCAGTTCAAGTGCAAGGACAGAATATCCCTGTTCTAATGCGATATGGTCTAGCTGACTTAAGGGTTCCTTTATCTCGATAATAAGACAGCCAAGAATTAAATTTTCTGTACGGATTGGATATAGACAATGGGACTCTTGCTCAGATGTAATAATTTTGTATGGCAAACCATCTTCCATGTTTGTAATCGTACGATAAAGTTTTTGGTACGTATAAGAATAGGGCAGTTTTTTTCTTTCAGGTATGTAGCTATTTTCGATTAGGTCTACAAATATTAATTTTTTCCCTATTATTCTGTTTAGCTCACGAATTACCTTTTTTGCCCCCTTATTCTGCAGGGATAGATTTGTTAGTGTGGAATGGATATCGTCTCTTTTGAGCAGAAGTTGATTTTGATTTTTGATATCGGTGAATAACTTTGCATTTTTAAGTGCTACACCAATTTGAGAAGAAAAGCCTTGCATCAAGTGTAAATCTTGTTCTGTTAGACTCTTACTTGATTTAACCTGGCCAAGGATCATAGCACACTCAATTTCGCCATCAACAGCTATTGGAGCTGAAATTAACGATTTGACATGACGGGGAAAGTCATAGGTAGAATCCCAATATTGATTATTTTCTGGAGAAACAGTAGCCATCTTTAATAAAAGCTTAGAAGTATCCTTCACGAGCTCCGGAGTTCCATTCATGAACATTTGTCCAATAGATCCTTCTCCTATTCTATATTTCATTTTCCAAAGTCCGTCCATAACATGGCCAACTGAAGTCTTACAAACTATACGATCTAATTGCCGGTCATATAACCACAAAGTACCTAAGTCAGCGGTTGGAATAACTTCCATCGTATTTTTTAATATTGCAGAAAATATTTCTTCAATATCTAACAAAGAAGTAGTCTGACAGATACTCTCTATGATTTTATCGATCTTATATCGGTTTGCATGTAAAGCATACTCACTGTATATCGGATAAAGAAAATAATACATTAAATCCATTTCTTTATCGTCAAACTTAGTTGATTCAGATAAGCAGACGGATACTATGTATTGATTAGGATATTTGAAATAAAGATATGTTTTACGTTCCTTAACTTCCTGAGTAGATATAAAATCCATTAAGTCTATATGCACTGGCTCGAAAACACCTAAATGTTCCCCGCCCTCAATTAAAATAGAATCTGAAGTTTCAGGACTTGATAACCAAATTTGATACGGGCAATGAACACCTTTTTCCTTCAAAAATGCCTGCAAAACATTTTGGTTACTCATATTTCCTCCTCTGGATATAAATTATTTTTAAAAGATATTCACGTATTCTGTCATAGGTATGAATATATTGTCTGTCTACATTATAATATTAAATTTCCTAAAATGATTAATCAATCTTATTTATATCTGAAAATTCAGCAAAATTCTACAAATACTTATCGATAAAGCTATTTCTCATATGATAATGGCAAGTAACGTTAATTATGAAAAAGGTGATAAGTATACTATGTATATTTAATTACTATTCAGTCAGCTTTACAGGTTCTTTTACTCGAATAACAGCAAAAAATCTCACAGCACTTTGACTGAGAGATCTTTTTGAATGGCTGAGCAACCATTTATCACCTAATTTAAATGAATCTTCCCTATGCCCTCACATGATAATCTCGCAAAGTATGTTTTAGCACTTTCCCGCTCGCATTTCGTGGTAATTCTTCCACAAAGACAATTGTCTCAGGAGCTTTATATTTTGCGAGATTTTTTTGACAGTAGGTTTGAATATGCTCTGCTGATAGATGTCGTCCCTCTTTTAGCACAATAAATGCCTTTGGAACTTCTCCATAAACAGGATGAGGAATACCCACTACAGCTGCTTCCAAAATTTCATCTAATTGATATAAAACCTCTTCAATTTCAACTGGATAGACATTTTCTCCTCCACGAATGAGCAAATCTTTTTTTCGATCAACAATATATAACAATCCGTTTTCATCTAACCGACCCAAATCTCCGCTGTACAACCACCCATCTCTGAGTGTCATGCGAGTTGCTTCTTCATTTTTTAAATACCCTTTCATTACTTGTGGACCTTTAACAATGATTTCTCCGACAGTAAAAGGAGGAACGTCCTCTCCATCTTCACTCACGACGCGAACCTGTGTATGGGGTAAAGGCTCTCCAACTGAACCGATTTTTTCTAGTGCATAATGATCTTTTAGAGTTGTTGCCCCTGGAGAGTTTTCTGTTTGCCCATATAGGTTTTGAACCTTTACATTTGGATAATAGGTCTTTAATCGTTTAACGAGCTCATATGGCATAGGGGCCGCTCCGTATGTAAATAACCGTAGATGAGATAAATCGGCTTCGTGCATTTGAGGTGCATTTAATAACGTACTATAAATGGCGGGAACTCCAAAAAAGATCGTAACTTTTTCCCTCTCCATTGCTTTCAAAGTTTGTTCGATTATAAAAGTTTCTTCAATAATGACTGTACCGCCGTTTACGATTGTTGGGATAGAAAAGCAATGACTGGCTGCACAGTGAAATAAAGGAGTAACGATTAGTGTACGATCCTCAGAAGTTGTTTCTAGTGACTGTGCCCAGATATCAGCAATAGCTCGTACATTTTCTGCTGATAAACATACACCCTTTGGTTTACCTGTAGTTCCAGATGTATAGAAAATAACAGCAGTATCTTCTTTGTCTATGTGCTCTTGCCGGAAAGGGATAGAACGATCCTCTAAAACTGACTCTATAGTGTTTTTTTCACCAGTTTCAAGAATATCCTTAAACTGTTCCACAGTAGAACTTATTTTCTCTAGTATTGGATTTAAACGAGCATCATAGATAAGGGCCTTAGCTTCTGAATGCCGCATAATATACTCCACTTCTGGAGCGGCAAGTTTTGTGTTGATCGGCAATACAGAAAATCCACCTAACTGACAAGCGTAATAAGCAATTAAAAAGGTATCCGAATTAAATAAGTAAAGAGCTATGATATCCTCTTTTTGATATCCTTTTTGCTGAAAGAATCCTGCTAGGTTTTGTGCTTTTTGATAAAAATCTGAGTAGGTTGTTTCTTTCCCCTTAAATGAAGTAATCACGCTGCTGGGTTTTGTTTGTGCATGTTCACGTAATTGCTCAAAAATAAACACTCTAACATCCCCTTTGCTTATTAACTAGTATAAGTATAGCGGGCTTGGAATCATTATTTTGTCGATTTATAGTCGTTTAATTAAAAGTTGATAGGTTCTCTTTTTTACGTATATAGAATTCTATATGGTTTTCACGAATCATCTTACTAAGTTAAACCTATTAT
Source organism: Pradoshia sp. Z4_20 (assembly GCF_058216035.1). NCBI lineage: Bacteria > Bacillati > Bacillota > Bacilli > Caryophanales > Bacillaceae > Pradoshia > Pradoshia sp. Z4_20. Next base: position 1,255,178 of record NZ_JBZAJD010000001.1, on the reverse strand, counting down.
TCCACCGTAATACTTTCCATTCTTCCGGATGGATAGTCTAATATTTTTCAAACAATCTGTAAGAAATAAAATAAAGATACTCCATTTATGTCCTCTCCTATTAAACTTTGTTCAATTTTATTCTTCTGCTATATCAACCTTGTAAGCCATTACAAAAATTATTCCTATTCTCTTTCCTTTACTTGTCAGTAAAAAATAGCTAAAATTGTTTTTAACACCTGATACTAAAAGTTGCATATGACAACAGGTATTATATACTTGATTCGTATTTTAGGAGGATTTTTTTATGAAAAGAGAAGAATTAATAGCTCCTCATGTCTATAATTTAACAACGGAAATTGAGCGTTATGCCAAAGATTCAGAGAAATTGGCTCTAAAGTGGGAGAATCAGGATGGTCTGACTAGATCAATTACATATAAACAATTAGTCGAAGAAGCTAATAAAATAGGAAATGTATTTGCTGAAGCGGGATTACAAATGGGAGATAAAATACTGGTGATTGTTCCCCGTATAATCGAGGCTTATGCCATCTATATGGCAGCATTGAAATCCGGTATTGTACTTATTCCATGTTCAGAAATGCTCCGTGCAAAAGATTTGGCTTTTAGAATCCAGCACGCTGAAGCCCGAGCGGTTGTCTGTTATGAAAAATTCACAGCTGAAATTGATGCGGTGCCTGACTCTGATAAGCTGATTAAATTCAGTGTTGGCGATGTTAAAGATCAATGGATTTCACTAGATGAAAAAGTGAAAACAGCTTCCTCTCAATTTAAAGCTGCCAACACCACCAGGGATGATATTGCTTTGTTATCCTATACTTCCGGCACAACAGGCAATCCAAAGGCAGTTGTACATACTCACGCCTGGGGCTATGCTCATTTGAAAACAGCTGCAAAGAATTGGATGTCTATCAATGAAAATGACCTAGTGTGGGCAACAGCCGCTCCTGGATGGCAAAAATGGGTGTGGAGTCCCTTCCTATCCGTACTTGGAACAGGAGCAACGGGCTTCGTGTATAATGGAAAATTCAATGCTGATACCTTTTTAGCTTTGCTGGATAAATATCGAATAAATGTTTTCTGCTGTACACCTACTGAATATCGGTTAATTGTAAAAAGTGGAAATTTACATACGTACAAATTACCTTATCTCCATAGCGCAATTTCCGCTGGTGAAGCACTAAATACAGAGGTAATAAATGCTTTTTACAATCAGTTTAATGTAACGATTCGCAATGGTTATGGACAAACCGAGAGTACATTATTAATCGGTCAATTAAAAGATATCCCAAATAAGCCTGGTTCCATGGGTAAAGCTACACCGGGAAATATAGTAGAAATTGTCGATGAAAATGGGCAGCTGTGCCAAGCAGGTGAAGTTGGTAATATAGGTGTTCATCTTAGTACACCTGCTCTCTTTAAAGAATATTATAAAGATCCGGAACGTACACTTTCGCAAAGAAAAGGCGAATACTTTATTACAGGTGACCGTGCTTTAAAAGATGAAGACGGATTCTTTTGGTTTGAGGGTCGAAGCGACGATATCATTATTAGCTCCGGGTATACAATTGGACCATTTGAGGTGGAAGATGCTTTAATCAAGCATCCTGCCGTGAAGGAATGTGCAGTCGTAGGTAGTCCTGATTCGATTAGAGGAAATATTGTTAAAGCCTTTATCGTCCTAACAGAATCTTATAAACAGCATCCAGAAAAAGAACTGATTGCTGACCTACAGAGTTTTGTAAAAACGTTAACCGCTCCCTATAAATATCCGAGGAGCATTGAATTTACCGAGGCGCTACCAAAAACGACTTCAGGAAAGATTCGTCATGTACAATTAAGAGAAATGGAACTAAGTAAAGACTAAATATCAAACGACCCGACTTCTAAGTAAGTTGGGTTTTTTGTCTCTATATAAATAAAAACCGTCACTAATACCGCGACGGTGTAAAATTTTATTTTGTTTGTGTGACCTTAACGCCTTTTGATACAACTTTTGTTGGATTGATTAAGGTATCAAGTGCTGGGCAATGTGCTTCTATATAACGGATAAATTCCTCGATTTTTTCTTGAGGCGCATTAGACTCCATATGGACGAAATAACGAATTTCCTCTAAACCAACTTTTGCACCTGGTTTTCCCTTGTAACCGCCCGTATCTAAATCACCTTCAAGCTCGATCACTAAACGATCGTATTGAATTCCCATTTTATCCGCATAACTTTGAGCCATAATGGTTTGACAAGCACCGAGTGATGAAAGAAGGAGTTCTAATGGGTTCATGCCAAGATCTGTTCCTCCTGCTCTTTCCGGTTCATCAATTGTCACCTTATGTCCCCTTGCTTCGACCTCGACCTGTACATTATTAATTAAAGTTGCTTTTGATTTCAGTGTCGTTTTTGCCATCATCAAGCTCCTTTTACACGTAGTATATGAAAATGAATAGCTCTCTCACGTTACTGATCCGTTAAAACGATATGTTTGTAGATTGTGATTTTCTTTTATTTCTTTTTGTGGTGATCCGATTCTTTTCGTATCGTCCCGATTTTCTTATCACTGCGTGTATCCCTGCCATTACGATTTCGAATGGTCCCGGGTGTGAGCTCATATTCTTTTTCAAAATTGCCTAATCTGCAATCGTCACTTGTCTGTTTTGTCAATATAGTTCACCCCTATATAATTGATATCTGATTATATAGGTTAATACCACGAAATATACGATTCTATTCATAGGATCGAATAGACTGCAAAACAAAGTGCGAACATATGTTCTTTTTATTAAAAATAGCATTTTGTAAAAATTACAGTCATAATCTCTAATTTTTCGAACTTTTATAAAGAAAATAGCCAATGTTCGTGTTTTTCGCCAACTCGTTGGTGTCCGGTCGGTGGAGCAACCGCACTTAGCTTCTCTAAATATGAATGAAACCATTTCATAAACATATAACGTTTGTGTTTTTGTGTGGTATCATTCAAAAATTATTATAGAGATTAATCCTTGTTAAGGAAATATAGAGCTTTTGAGTATATTATCTCAAGATCCCCTTTTGCTTTGCTTCCTCTAACCATTGTGGAAATTCGTTTAATAATTGATCGAACAATTCTTCATCGGACACATCTTCCAAATTATATAGATGAAAGAAATTTGCATTATCCACAAGTCGGCCTTCCATTGTATCCAGCTTTCTTAACACATCAAAATTAGAATCACCTATACCTACAAACTGCCAGAAAATCGGCATTTTTGAAGAATTTGCAATAATCTTTTTAATACCTGATTTACATCCGCCATCATTAATAAATACTAAAAAGACTGGCTCATCTGCTGGTTCTTCTTTCATATATTTATGTATAACATCTTTCATAACTTGTGGTTCGTCATTTCTTCCAAACTTATGTATGGACTGATTATTTACTATCTTATCATTGACATAATTGACAAAATCCTTTTCTGTAACAACAGGCAGCCTGGAAAATTCATTGTCATAGACCCATACATCCAATGAACCGTTACATTAAATTGGCTTGCTACAGCCAGGATTCTCTCTACTGTTCCTGGACAACCCCGTCACGGTATAAAGCTCGCATAGAACCTGATATGTCTAACACAACTCCTACTCTGGCTACAACGCCTTGTAATTTCTTCTTCTCTAAAACAACTTTAGCAATATTCTTTTTTAATAAGATCGGCTGCATCCGTAACTCTCCCTTGTTATTTTTTAAATTGCTATCTGTGGTACAATCTTTTATTTTGAACCACTTACCCAGTTCATACCCCAATTAAAAGCACGATCCATATCCTGATGACCCTTTAAGTACTCTACTAGTCTTTCCACCTTGAATGTTTCGTTGTTAACATTTTCTATCATTGCTATTGCACACATATTTTTCCCGTTCAGATGTTCATCTAGTTTTACTTCTACATCGGAACCTCCAGGATACTTAAGAGTTACGACACCGTCTGCCTGAGACCAATTAGCTACTCCTTGATATATAAATGCATATACTAAAATTCGCTTGATTTCGGTGACTTTATCTCCGTTAATCCGAAGATTTTCTCCGCCTATGGCACTTCCCGTACGGTCATCAGCATCCAATTTTATAAAAGGTCTTGCGTTATAATTGCCAAAAGCATTGCCAAGAGCTTGGACACAGCCTTTTTCTCCATTTTTCATTTCAAATAAACAACCAAGATCAAGGTCGACATTATTAGACTTACCGAATAAAGCAGACATGAATCCACCGGATTTAGGAGCACTTTTTTGATTCCAATTTAGGTTTACGAGCAGTTCTCCGAGTGATTGATTCGTACTTTTTGTTAGATTGATATTTTGTCCTTTTTTCTTTAATTCAATTTTATTTAAGTTAACCATTATATTACACCTTCCTTATTTGTATTTTATTTACATAAATTAATTATATTTTAATTTACAAATTTTAGATAGAAAAAGAATCATATTAAGTCGATATTTCAAATGAATCGATAAAAAAGCTAATATTCACTCGAATTACCAGCCAATTGGTGATAAAGAATATAAAAAAAACCCTATCTTCACTATAGATAGGGGTAATCGGTTAGGATTGGGATAGGACACGTTTCGCATCCTCTCTAATCGTTTCCAAACGTTTTTTATCTTCAATCCGTTGCATAGACTGTTCTTCCTTAACCTTTTTATATTCATCTATTCCTTTAACAATCGTATCCCACATATTTTCAATGGTATCCATTTTAATACTAGAGCTACCGGAACGCTGAGCAATCTCAATGCTTTGATTCATAATATCGCTAGTGACATCCTTTAACATTTGATTCGTGCGATCTTCAAATGCATTCAATGAATCCGAATGTACTTTTTGACGTTTCGCACTGACCGTATTAATAATGCCCATTTTAAAAATCGGAATGGTTGTCACAAAGGCGCTATTTATTTTTGCAACTAAATCATTATTACCGCGTTGCATTGTTTTAATTTGTGGAGCGGCAATAACAGCTACCATACGGGCTTTTTCTAAATCATCAATTTTTCTTTCTAATAATTCTTTGACTGTACGAAGATTTTCCAGCTCCATCCGAGCCATTTGATTGCCTGAATTAACTCGTTGTTCGCACTCGGGGATTAACGTCTGATTTACTTCCTCTAATTTCATTTCAGCAGCTACTACATATTTTTCTAATTCGAAATAATATTCAATATCTTCTTCATATAAGCCTTCGAGGTTTTGATTTGTCCGCTTTAATTCATCCTCAATCATCGCAAATTCTCTATGAATTTTATCAAGCTCTCCACCTAATGTTTGATATTTTTTAAAGAGAGCTTCCGTGGTCGCCTTCGCTTTTTTAAATAGTTTTGCGATGAAATTAGGTTCTTTCATGATTTCGTTTTTATCAAATCGTTTCATTAATTTCTCTAATTGAATTAATAATTCACCGGATTCATCAATTTTTGAAAGTGCCATGGTGTTTAATATTCTGTCTGAAAACTGAGAAAGTCGTTCTGCGGGTGCTCTCCCAAGTGATAATAATTCATTTTGATTTCGAAGATCCATATTTTCTACAATTTGAAGAACCTGTGCTTCATTGCGCAGCTGCATTCTAACTTCATTAGCAGACTGTTCTGTCAGATCTGTATTTTGTTTTATCTGTAATTCATTTACCATTAGTAATTTCCCCAATCATTGGAATATTTGTTGATTCAGCCTTATAGATATCAGTCAAAATATTCTTTTAATAATCTTTTTAATGAATGATTTTTCTTCTTGCTGAAAGTCTTGAATTTCTTGTTCAAAAACAATATCTTCTAGCCAATGGGTATCGTAATGAGATGGGTCTACAAAATTTTCTATATCGGTTTGTCCTGCTGGATGGTATAACACAATATCTACGCCAAATTCATTTAAAAACAGCAGCAGTGCTGCATCCTCACGGGTAAATGTACTGTTAGTTCCCATATTGTATAGAACGATTCTGGGCACATCTTGAGAATAATCGAATTGTTGTAATTGTTTCAGAAAATCTTCAGGAATCAAACTCGCTTGTTTAAATAAAAATAATTGCAAATCATATTCTGTTTCATGATTCAGCTTTAGTAATTTAGGATGTTCACAGTACTCTTTAATCGTCCAGGCGATGGCCCTTTGCAGCTCAATCGGCAAATTTCCATATCTCCACCAATTTCCTGCGAGCATTTTTTCGGGTGACAGTGCGCCATCTTTATCTAAGGAATGCTGAAAGTGAAAATGATAATTGGCTTTTGTCTTTGTCGTGAAAGGAAATTCGCGAATGTTTTTCGAGAGTGAAGAATCCTTGAGATCCTTCATTTTAGACCAATAATCCGCTCGATCTCGTGAAACTCCATTGATTTTTGTGAATATGACAGGAATGATTACTCGATCCTTATCAATTTTAAATTGAGGCCTAATCATTGCTTTTTCTTTTGCATATATAAATACATCATCATAGGTCATTCTTAATGTTGTAGATGAAGGCTTGAAATTTCTAAATTGCCAAGGTTTATAAATACCAGACTCATGATCATTTAACATGATTTCAAGCTGTTTGTTGGCTCGATACGCTACAGTTGTTTGCCGCTCTCTTTCTTTCGTAGGGAATGGTTCTAGCTTCCCTTTATTCGTATACACATAGGGTAGTGAAAATTCATTTTCTCGATCAAGATCGCTAAAAAAGTCTGTGCCGGCAGGATGCAAAATTAAAACATCACAACCAAATTCCATGAGCAGTAATAAAAAATATTGCTGACTTAAGGATAGATCTCCATACCAAACGACTTTCGGAAAATCTGAACCTATTTGGAGGTCTTTAGACCATTTTTCCCAATGATTTTTAAGCCACTTAATCATATCGATGATAAATCTGCGGAATTCAGGTGAGAGCAACCCGCTCTTCTGTTTATCTTTAAAATGTTCAACCACTTTAATGATTGATATTTGTACATGCCTGTTAATGGTAGAATCCGTATGCTTAGGTATTAAGTTTTTACCATAAAAAATGGCTATCAATCGTTTAATTGATAATCCTTTATTTTCTGTCCGATGTAAGTTTAAAACATCCTGTATAGTTTGGAAGACCTGATTATCGATTGTTTTATCCAATTCTTCACTTAACACATGTATAAAAGGTTTTTGGTGCATGTCGTATAAGGAGTTATAGTATTCATCTTCGTCGAGCGGAATACCTAATACTCGGAGACTGATTCTTTGAAAACGAAAAGTTGATTCATCTAAATGATAGGATGGTCTTGTACGAATAGAAGAAAGAAATAACTCTAACCATTCTGCTGTAGATTTGTTTAATAAAGGTTCTATTTTTATGTAATTCAATATTTAAACTCCTTTCTCTAAGATGATTCGTACATTAATATTATATATCTATTTTTTTACAGTTGCGCTAAGAGATTTGGGAAATCTGCTCTTTTTTTACAAAAAATATAACTTTGGGAGAATATTATACGCCCGTAATTAGTCAGTTTTTCTATAAACTAAAAAATCTATGATATTTTCGGTCAATTACATAGATGTTTTTTAGGAATCGCTATTCAGTTAGAAATAAAATTGCTAAAACAATTGAAAGAATGAGCAGTAACCCAGTGGGATAGTACTTTATACTCTTACTCCCACCGAGTTACAGCTTTCTTACAGGCTCAGAAGATTTTTAATTAAATCCTCTGTGGAAGCTGCTCCTTTACCTTTTAACCAGTTTATTTTTGGATCGTTCGGTTTGACATCGTAAAGCTCTCCATGCTTTAGACTATATCCTTTATCGGCAATCGCGATCATATCATAATCCATAAGGGAATCCCCGGCAGCAGTGTGAATATCATAGTCCAGCCGCTTTTTTAAATGCTCCACTGCAAAAACTTTATTTAAATTACTTGGCAGTATATAGAGTTTTCTTCCGTGCAAAAATGTTCTCCATCCGATTTTGTTTAATTCATCTTCAAAGGACAGCAGTTCTTGATGTGGTAAGGTATCTTTATTTACATGGTACATATAGAACAAGGAATCGATATAAAACTCACGCTCAACCCAGGAATCATGACGGATCTTTGCGAACGTATTTAGCATGTCATGATGTGGAAGTGAAGTAACAGAGAGATGGTTTTTAATAAAATCGTCCCACTCTGAGTCGGGCTTTCCATCTACTAAAATCGTTCCGCCATTGCTCACAATCGCATATTTAGGTTTTATTTTCTGTTGAAATACTTCAATTCTCTCATATTGATATAGTGCTCTTGTCGTTACTGGTACAAATAGATGTTGTTTATTAAATTGTTGTAAAAGGTCAATAGAAGTTTGAGACATATAGGTAATAACCTGATCATCTTTAAATTCGACTGGTGTTATTTGATTATCGATGGGGTACTTGTCCATCATATTTTTTGAATAAATTAAAGTTCTGTCTAAATCGGATGTAAATAAAATAATAGTAATCCCTTCCTTATACCTCTTTTATAATTCCGCAGCATGTATAGGACATATCCCTGAATTCCTCAACCGGTACATTTCGCTCTTTAGCCAAAAACAAAATATGTGATAAATCATTTGAATGATTAGGATTGATTAGGATTTTCCAGGGTATTCTTCGCAATAAAACACGTGTTGTTTCTCCAACACCTGGTTTGATAAAATGTGTATTGCTAATATTGTAGATGTTTTGAATTCTTTCAATAGAATCCATCCCGAGCCACGTAGGTGTTTTATCTTCTTGACGTAAGTGTTCCAAGGATTGTTTCACTTGCTCTTCTACTTTCCCAAAATCCTCGCTAATCGTATCCACATAAAAATTCGATAAATCTGCATCCGCTAATTCTTTATAAAACTTTGCACCATGAAAGTCATCCTTGCTCATGAATTCATAGTTTAATACAGTACGACTTACTAATCCTGATACCGTAGAGTTTAAACAAGCGGATGGGATTAAAAAGTCATCTCTTGTTCCATATATATCTACACAATGCCCTGGATCGGCTAACACGGCCAATGAAGGATCAATATAATTCGAGTGAGTTGAATTATATTGATCGCATGCTTCAGCTAATTCAAACGTAATAGCTCCTTTTCCTGTCCAGCCGTCTATTACCTGAATGTTCGCATGAGAATGCTGCTCAAAAATATAATCAATAGCTGCCTCATCAATGCCTCTGCCGCGAATGATAGATATAGAATAGTGAGGAACATTGATTTGATATTTATAGGCGTAATAACGTTTAATCAACACTCCAATTGGTGTTCCAGCTCTTGCTAAGCTGACTAAAACTAAGTTATCCATTCCTTTACGTTCAATAATCTGTTCGGCCACTGTTCCAATAGCCACTGCTAGACGCTCTGAATATTTTTTTAATGTATCATGAAATAAATTTATATATTCTTTTGGAGGATGATATTCGACAGGGAGCATTTCCGAATAGTGTATACCGGATTGGATCAAACTTTCTCTTTCTTCCGTTTTGGTTTCAAAAACGTAATCACTAATATCTCTTAATAAAAATATGGCATCATCTTCGTTGTAGCTTCCCATTTGATCCGGTATTAGTTTTCTTTTAAGCATAAAATCCCTCCTGGTTGTATAGTGGAGCAGTATATAACTATAAAAGTATGAAACTATATATGATATCTAACAGTTCTAGCCAATTAGAAAGAAAATGGTTGATATGAATTCCTTACTGATTCATTTCCGTTAGAGTGATGACAGTAATGAAATTAATTTCGGTTTGTTTTAATGCGGATAGTATGGAATTTACTGATTCATGAGATGAGTTTCTTTCAATAAATATAAATATCTCGTCATAGCGATTGATTTCAATATTATATAAGTAATTTACGATCCCTTTATTTTCAGGACTATCAAATGTAAATTTATTATGAATTAGGTAATCACTCTTTTCTAAAGAGTATATTGGACTTCGAGTAGTAGATTGAAAGTAAACCTCACTCCCCATGGACGAAGCAATCATCATAGGTATATACATAAATTCCCCGGTACCTATAGCCAAGGTCCTCTTACCTTTGCGATGCTGTTTCAAAATACCGCCTATCTCTTCAAAAATAGGAGAAAAACTTCTTTCTTCTTCTATATCCAGACCAAATCTCCCTGTAGCCTGTGAATAAGGGGAAGCATTTAGAGACTCATCAGTATTGATAGAAGTAAATTGATTAAAGTGATGGTCTTTAAAATAATGATGGATAGGTATATATGAAACGTGTTGCTCAGAAGTTTGATTAGGAGCAGCAAGTTGATCCTCTAGCTTTAAATCAGGTTGACCATTAATCGAGATTGTTCCATCCATTAAAGACACTGGATGTATGGTAACCCCTAATTCTCTTTCTAATTGCTGATATTGTGAACGATGCTCAGCTGTGCGCCAATCCAAAATCGATATCAATGTAAATACCTTTTTTGATGGATAAACAGAATGGATTTTTCGGATAATATTGATTGCTGTTTTACCCGTTGTTATTTCATCATCCACTAATACAATTTCTTGGTCGTTATCAAAAAAAGCAGGGTCGCTTGAATAGACATAATGGCTGCTGGCATGAGAATGTTCTTCTTCAAAATTAATGATTGAAGGGATTTCAGCTATTTTTTCTCTGGTTGTGTGTATGTATTTTGCATTTTTATCAAAGGAACTAAATACCGCATGACCCAATGCTGTAGCCGTCTCAGCAAAACCAATAATGGTTAGTGGCTTAGGTAGTTTGATTGGATTCTCTTTAACTAAAAGCAAGGCTTCCTCAATGTTTTCACCAGTTTTTATAGCCTCAGCAATGCTTGCTGCACGCATATCTTTCTTGCCGTAGACGACTTCTAAATATCGCAGGGATAATAAATGACCAACCAGTAGAGGTATTTTAGGGTTAACAGCCAGATGTTTGCCTAAAACCGTACTTACAAATAAAAAATTACGCTTTTTATTGATGCGAGTCGCCATTTTAAATAACTGATTTGTTTCGAAATCATATGGATTATGAAAAACTTCGATCCCAACTGTTAAATCATCCAGTATTTGGTGCGTTACTTCTCTTATATTCACTCTGGTTGCTGTCATTTCATTTCACCTCTAGAATTTGTTCATCATGTCCTTGATATAAAAGTAAACTAGTAAAATCTTGATCAACATTATATACACCGAATACCTTGGCTCGGAGTAGAATTTTTTTCGCCCAATAATAATGAGGTTTCATTTCATTCATTTTGTTTTCATACATGCTTTTTAATACCCCTGCATCCCCTTCGCGGTTCGCTATGATGCTTATGGCATCTAAATATTCTTCATGTGTAATGGTATATAAAGAATGAACTGCTTTAATATGAGTAGGGTGTATAATGGTTTTTCCGTTAATTCCATTTAATTTATCCAGGAGGACTTCGTTAATTAAACCATCTAAGTATTCATTGATTAATTCAGTCCGCTTTACTAGACCGGAGCTACCATATCTTCTTTGAAAAGGAGATACACGCAGTGTTGGTTTTAAGATACGGTTATCTTTTGAGAAGAACTCCCAAACTGGCCCGGAAACTACATATTCATCACCTTGTCTGGTAAATAGATTGATAATATCCGTGATACAATCTCTAATCACCGACACATCATAAATAGTTGTGTCTACTTTTCTTCGTATACCAAATAAACCAGAAAAATCAGTAGCCCCTATCCGGATGTTTAATATATAGCTCTTATAAGAATCCAGTAATTCTTTTATTTTTAATAGAGCATCCATTCGGGTTTCTTTATAAATAATTTCAGCTGACTCCAATATAGGCATACCATATAGTAAGCTATTGTTTTTATTGATTTCATCCAGGATTGCTAAAAATTCTTTCCCATTTTCATAATTGAATTTTGGAAAAACAAACCCTGTCAGTATGTACAAATAATCGTTAATGAGCTTAGTTATTCGTCTCATTTGGATTGGGTCCCTTACTCTTATAAAAATAAGCGGCAGTTCATCCATGCTTATTTTGTTTTCCTCAAGATGCTCAGATAGTATAGATAGATGTTCCAGCAATTTGTTTTCAGCATCCACAACTATACAATCAGCAACTGAGTCTTCCAAATCAATCACTAATGAAGTAAGCTCTTGATACTTTTTGTTAATGATATCCTTTGCGATATTCGCTTTTATAGCAGGCATATAAAGAGTGGCACCAAGGGCATAAGCAAGTACCTCTTTATCTGTATATTTCGTAAAAGGCTCCGGTTCCATATAAAAAATCTCTTTCATTTTTATGGATGATTCATAGCTGAAATGTTGCATTCTTATGCTCCTTTCATATAAAAATAAAGACTACTGTTTACGAACACAGTAGCCGTCTTTAATTCAAGCCAGATCTTTTTATTTATCTTTAGATGCAGCCATTTCCGTGTTTTTATCAATATTTTTACCTTTATTGATATAATGAATGATAAAAGTTGCGAGAAAAGCGACAATGATAATCGCAAAAAATACATAATGAGATACATGGAAGCCAAAAACACTTGCAAACATTTTTGCTGAAATAATTCCAATGAGTATAAAAGCAGTAGTTTCGAGCTCAGGTACCCGTTCAATTAATGTTAAGAATACACCGGCAACCGTACGCATCATTAGGATTCCTAACATACCGCCAACCAAAAGTACCCATACTTGATCAGATATTGCAAATGCAGCTAATATAGAATCCACTGAGAACGCAATATCCATTAATTCTACTGAAACAACCGTGCTCCAGAATATTCCGATTGTACGTGTAAGCCATGAATTTTTATTAAATTGTTTTACGCCGTCTTCGCCATCTCCGGCTTTTGACCGAAAATGCTGGATTACGATCCATGCTAAGTACGCAGCACCTAAAACTTTAATGAACCAAAATTTAACGAGGTATACGCCTATTCCAATAAATAAGAAACGGAAGAAGTAGGCACCGAACATCCCATACATAAGTGCTCTTTTTCGTTGTTTTTCAGGAAGATGCTTTACTAAAACAGCCAAAACAAGGGCATTATCAGCGGACAATAATCCTTCTATGATTACTAAGGACCCAATTAGTCCCCATGCTACAGGATCAGTTAATACTTCCGCCCACATGTCCAAGTCAAAAAATAATGCATACGTACTTAAGATTTGTTCTAAAATTTCCAAAGTGTTAACCCTCCGTTGTATATCTTAAAAATAATAGGGGAAAGAAATAATTCCCCCTAACTAATCATTTATGCTTAAACGCTTAAGCCATATGCTTTAACCAATGAATGTAACCCGCCTTGATAACCGGAACCAACCGCATTGAATTTCCAATCAAGGTTATGTCTATAAACCTCACAAAATACGACAGCTGTTTCAATACTGAAATCTTCTCCAAGGTCATAACGTAAAACCTCAACGCCCGTATCTTCATTTACAAGACGTACAAAAGCGTTGGTAACTTGTCCAAAATTTTGACGGCGAACTTCCGCATCATGAATCGTTACTGTAATAGCAATTTTGTTCACATCATCGGGGATTTTAGAAAGATCGATTTTGATTTGTTCATCATCGCCTTCCCCTTCTCCCGTTCTGTTATCTCCGGTATGGGTAACGGAACCATCCGTACTTTGAAGATTATTATAAAAAATGAAATCGAAATCGTTACGGCATTTTCCGTGGGCATTTAAGATGAACGCAGAGGCATCCAAGTCAAAATCTTGACCTCCATCAAAGTTTTTTACATCCCATCCTAAACCGATAACAATTTTTTGCAATGTTGGATCGTTTTTAGTCAGGTCAATACGTTGACCTTTACTGAGTTGAATAGCCATGTGCAAAATCACACCTCTCAAATTCGTATATTACTATTTAATAAACGAATAGTATTATCCTATTTGTAATCCATAGTCATTGCAAAGAGCAGCTAAACCGCCTTGGTAACCGGAACCAATCGCACTAAATTTCCATTCTCCTTGATGGCGGTATAATTCGCCTACAACAACGGCAGTTTCAATGCTAAAATCTTCTCCCAAATCATATCTGATCAGTTCTTCATTCGTTTCTTCGTTCACAATTCGAATGAAAGCGTTTGAAACCATACCAAAGTTTTGACTTCTGGAATCAGCATCATGGATGGTTACAGCAAAAGCAACTTTTTGTATACTTTGTGGAATACTTTGGATTGAGATTTTAACCTGTTCATCATCGCCGTCACCTTCTCCAGTTAAGTTATCACCAGAGTGAGTTACGGAACCAGCACCACCTGTTGTATTATTATAGAAAACAAAATCTTCTCCGCCGGATACTTTTCCGCTTTCATTTAAAAGAAATACGGATGCATCAAGGTCAAAATCATGTCCGCCATCATATTTGTTTACGTCCCATCCTAAACCTACTATTACTTTTGTTAAACCAGGATTTGTTTTTGTAAGATCTACTTTTTGTCCTTTTGATAATGAAATTGCCATTTTATTTCCCTCCAGTATTTTAATTAATATTTATTATTGGTATTTGCTGCATATCTCCGATAGACTGCTATCTTTCGTTCCATCACCAATAGCAGCAAATTTCCATTCTGAATTGTGACGATAAATTTCACCTGTAATCAATGTTGTTAAGCCAGCATAATTATCCGACAAATTAAATCGAACTAATTCTTCGCCTGTATCGTGATTCACAACACGTATATAAGCATTCTCAATCATGCCAAAGTCTTGTTTTCTTTGAACACAGTTATAAATGTTTACGACAAAAACTAATTTGTTGTATGTATTTGGAACAGATTTCAAGTTGATTTTAATGGATTCATCATCACCATCGCCATCCCCAGTTAAGTTGTCTCCTGAATGAATAACAGAACTACAAGCACTTTTTTTATTCCCAAAATAAACAAGATCTTTATTACTCTGCAATTTATCTGCAGTCAGCATAATAACTGATGCATCACAGTCTACATCTGCACTTCTGCTAAAAAAGCCGCCTTTTTTCTTTACTGGATCCCAACCTAAACCAACCATAATCGTATTTAGATTTGCATTACCTTTTGTCAGGTCAATTCGTTGTCCTTTTTGTAAGCTTATAGCCATTAACGTTCTCTCCTTCTTTCGTTTTGGATTTTCTGTATAGTAGCCATGGGTGAAATAACGAATATTTACATAATTCAATAAATTTCGTTAGTTAATATTTACTAGTTTATGAAATTACTACCTAGTAAAGCGCTATATATTTACTATAATAACTAAAAATGCCTTACATTTACAACTTTTTATATTAATTCCCACGAGATACTTTATATTTGTCGAATTTTTAGACATTTCGCATTATTGTCTCTTCCAGTTATAACCTTTTATTCTTCTTTTCCCTGGATGCTTTTCATCACTTTAGACTCTTCATTTACAGGAAATAAAGATTACTAATTTAGTAAGTACTTAATATCGTCATACCGGTAGCAATATGTCGTCATTGAGGGGTCTAACTAGACAGGAATTACCCATTAACTGAAAAATAGGCATTAGAGAAATTAGAACAGGAAGAAAAGTAATAAAAGTACTAATGATTTAGGGGAAATATGTATAACAGATAGGGTGGATACAAAGAATATTTACTCTCCTCACTCTTTCTCATGCTATGAGTCTTTTAGCTGCAAAAAAAAAGAGATTATTCATCTGAATAACCTCCCTTTTACTTACATGGATTCCATTTGAGTAGCTTGCTTATCTATGTCCTTATTATATTTTTGCACCACCATAAAAACGAATACTAAGCCAACCAATTCCCCAAGAGAAGCAGCTATGGCACCCGCTCTTCCATTTAATGAAGGGAACAGGACAACAAATGTCACTAAAATAATTACAACCGTAATCAGATTATAAAGCTGTGGCTTTAACATCGCTCCTGTTTTCTTGTTTAGCATTAAAATGCCCCCTAAGTAATCCACCCAAGGAAAAACAAAGATTTTTATAATAAAGAATTGCAGCACCTGCAATGTCTCTTTAGCCAATGTACCGGTTGTGCCAAAGATCGTATCCATAAACCAGAAGCCTGCAGGTGTATAGCATAATATAAGCAATAATGTTGTAGGAACTATACTAAAAATCACAATACACTGAAAGACCGCTTTTTTGTTTGTATCATAAAATTGAAGAACGACCTGATGGGTGTACATAAAAAAGCTGATGATCAAATTCGTTACACTGAAGGCAAGAGCAAAAGAAGCGATCCCGAGATTTACATTGTCAATGAAGCTTAAACAAGCATAAATGATAGGTGTTACAAGCGTTTGAAAAGATAAGTAAAAGACCAATGGCGTATAAAACTTTCCAATCTCTCTTTGGGTCAATGGCTGTTCATCATCTTCATCCAGGTTCTCTGTCTTTATTAAACGATGGCCTCTCCAGATACTGATTACACATTCGATTAACATACCGGTTAAGAAAATGATGGCTCCGGCTATACTTGACAGTAAATCCGCATAATGGATGAAATAAAATGCAATTGCAATCATACCAATCAAGCGAATAATCACACCATAGGTCACCCATTTTGTTTCAAGATGATTAATCATAATTCCCTGATATAACGTACGGATGCCTGATAGTAAAATCACAACAGCTAAAACCTTAAAGGTGTTCATTAAAGCTGACATATTCTCAGGTTCAGCATTAAATAAATAAGTGAATATCCATTCTCCAAGCGGTGAAAACGCGACTAACATACAAATAAGCATTAAAGTAACGATGATTTTTATGAAAAAAGAGCAAATAGCCTGGAAGGTCGACTTCCCTTTTGCTAAGGCTGAGCTTGTTTGTCTGAATACTAAAGCCGGTCTTTCCATAATACTAAACAGTGAAAAAGCAATTGCATAGTTGGATATAATGACCTCCGCTGCTTCAGCCCGACTAAGTGTCCCGTTAATAATAACGTGAGATACCGAAGTCAAACTAGCTGACAGAGCCAATGGGATAAAGAATAGCAATATTTTTCCTAATGTATATTCCTCTGATGTCTTTGGTTGTTTCATGTCGTAACCTCACTTCTTTTCAATCAAACATTTTTTCACAAAACTACAGACTGAAATATCTAATATGTTCACTTTCATACGGAAACTGAACAAATTATTGACAAAGTAAAAGCTATTCATGCTGCTTATTAGATTACTCCTCCCAAGCGGCAATCGTCTATCTTAACGCTTTATGCATGTGTATAAACCGAATTTTCAAAGAATAAAATAGAGCACCTTTAATTATTTTTTATTAGAAGGAGATATATTTATGTCCTTTCCCTGGTTTAAAAAGAAAAAAACAGAACTATCCGGAACATTAACTGAAATGAAAAAGATGCTTGATCAAAAAAAGAAAGTAATATACAAAATGACGCATGAAGATGAAATGATTTTAAGAATGATACGTGAAAAAACAAGCTTAGCCAATCAGAATAATATTACCAGGACTAAAGCCTATCTTTCTTTTTATCAAAACCATCCAGAGATCCATTGGTCATTTCTTGCCCATATGGTTTCCAGAAATGCCGGATGGAATATGACTGACTTAAAGGGTACTTGTTTATCAAGATTGCTGGAGAAAAAGGAAGCTGAAACATTCTTTTTGTTTTTAGAACGGGGCAATTGGTTGATTTTTAATGATGCCTATCCTCAATTACTCATGTATGAAGAATCACTTAAATACGGTCGGAATCTCGCCTACTTATTGCCTCATTTATTTGTTTCAGCGTATATGCAAACTGTTTGGACTTACTTTTGGCAATATAAAGATTCAGCTCTTCTAACGGTGGCACTTATCATAAATGAACAAAACCATTTAGAAGAAACACTCATAAAAGAACCCAATATCCATAATCAGGTCCTTGTAAAACCTGAATTTTCTCTACAAGATCATTTATCAATGAATCAAATTTTATTTCCTTATTTGAAAAATAATACGAAGATCAGTTTTGCGGGTAAAACGATCCATCACTTTGAACAGCTCGATAGCCGGATTCAAATTGGAAAGGATTTGTATACGTGTTTATTTAATGATAGAAGTTTGAAGAAAATTGAACAATGGGCATTAAATACGCCGCATACAGGCTCAAGAAAGGATTATTGGCCGCATCTTTTTAATGATATAAATGAAGAATTTCCAGGAAAAAAGTATAAAGTTCGTTTAAGAGAATGCAGGCTGCTATCTGGATCTCCTCACTTTTATAGCCCTTCACTCTCATATGTATGGAAAGATGTATCGCACTCGCCACCTCAATATACAGAATGGTATAAGGATTCAACGATTGTAAAGGAAATGGTTCTGAGTATGAATCAAACTATTGAAAATGTAGAAGTTGATTATTGTAAAACACTGGAGAAATTGGAGATGGCTTGTGTGGCAAAGAATGTATTCCCTCTTTTTTAAATATGGTTAATATCTAAGGTTTTCTAGCACTGTTATAGTGAATACTCTTTATAAAAGAAATATACCACTATGAATCACTTAATTCACAGTGGTATATTAAAATGATTTAATTTGATCTTTCTTTTATTAATGAAAACTCAGGATCAACAGAAACTTTTTGCATAGGCACTGCCAAAGATATTCCCTCTTTTTCTAACAGCTGCATGATACTTAAATTGATTTGATGTTTAATTTGGACATGTTCTTCCCAGGCAGTAGTATTGGTAAAGAAATAAACTAGTATTTTTATATAATGATCTTTAAATTGATCGAAGGCTACGACAATGGTGTCCTGATGAACACCTTGATGTGAGCGCAGCAAATGTTTAATTTCCTCTATTAGATTATCAAGTTGATCTGTCTCCCTTTGGTAGGCGACGTCCAAATGAAAATCGATTTTTCGTTTTCCCATTCGACTCCAGTTCGTGATTGCATCGCTGGCCAGCGTAGCATTAGGTACAGTCACTAACGCCTGGCTGAATGTACGAACCTTTGTACTTCTAAAGTTTATATCCTCCACAGTTCCTTCAACATTAGATGTTAAAATCCAATCACCGATAGAAAAAGGTTTTTCTGTGACGATTACAATTCCGCCAATTAAATTACCAACAGCGTCTTTAGCTGCTAAGGCAAAAGCTAAACCACCCAAACCAAGACCGGCTACCAATCCATTTACGTCATAATCAAATTCTTGACCGATAATACTAATGCTGATGGCTACGATAATCACTCTCATGGCTCTGGATATAAAGGGAATGAGGATCAAATCGATTTTTTGATTCATTTTCTCATTAATATTTAATAAAATACCTTGTGAAGGTGAGGACAAATTAAATAATCCCCAGGTAATCAAAAAGATAATCATCGAACGCAATAATTTTAAGAAAAAAGGATTATGTTGATTGATGAATGGAAAGTACTTTACCCCTATGTACAGACCAATGATAATAAACAGCCAACTGATCGGTTTTTCAAAGCTTTTAAAAACTTGAATAAATAAATCATTTGGCTTATCCTCTCTCAATTTTAATATCAACTGAAAGACATACTTCGTAACTAGCTTCCTAAAAAGGATGAATAGCAAAACAATCCCTAATGCAATCCCAGTGTTAACCCATTTCTCATAGTCTCCTTCATATAAAGTGACCATTAACTTGTAATCTAACAAACGATCAAATCCTTTCTGTCTTGATTGAAGTTCTACTACCAAGTCAGAATTTTTATCCATATTATGAAACGTCATGTAAGTAATACGCATTATTTTACCCTGATTTTCAATAAAATGAAAATAATGTGTCTTCAAACGAAGAGAGTTTCAACAAGTATGAAAGTTACATCAGCAATTTACGATATTTATATAAAAAATATAATTCTTTTCCAATTATGATAGGATATTACTTCATTTAATGTTAAAATGTTGAATAATTCTAAATATACAGATAAATTTACCTAATTGGAGATGATTGTCATGACTGAAATGCGTAGTAATATGATAAAAAAAGGAATAGATCGCGCTCCACATAGAAGCTTACTGAGAGCGGCTGGTGTAAGTGAAGAGGATTTTGGAAAACCATTCATCGCGGTTTGCAATTCCTATATTGACATCGTTCCTGGTCATGTACATCTGCAGGAATTCGGAAAGATTGTAAAGGAAGCAATCCGTGAAGCGGGTGGGGTTCCGTTTGAATTCAATACTATTGGTGTCGATGATGGGATTGCTATGGGCCATATCGGCATGCGTTATTCTTTGCCGAGTCGTGAAATTATTGCGGATTCTATTGAAACAGTCGTATCAGCGCATTGGTTTGATGGAATGGTTTGTATTCCAAACTGTGACAAAATCACACCTGGTATGATGATGGCTGCTCTTCGTGTCAATATCCCAACTATTTTCGTCAGTGGCGGACCAATGAAAGCTGGTAAAGATAAAGATGGCAACTCCCTCTCCCTCACTTCCGTTTTTGAAGGTGTCGGTGCCTATCAATCCGGACAAATTGATGAAGAGCGACTGCAGGAGCTTGAACAGGTCGCCTGTCCAACATGCGGTTCATGTTCCGGAATGTTCACCGCGAACTCAATGAATTGCTTAGCGGAAGGCTTAGGTTTAGCTTTACCTGGTAACGGGACAATCCTTGCCGTTGCAGAGGAAAGAAAGGATTTTGTCAGACAATCAGCCAAACAGCTGATGCAGCTCATTAAAACAGACATTAAACCGCGTGATATCGTGACCATCGATACGATTGATAATGCATTTGCTCTTGACATGGCCATGGGTGGTTCAACGAATACAGTCCTTCATACTCTCGCATTGGCTCATGAAGCTGGATTCGAATACCCGATGGAGCGTATTAATGAGATTGCCAGCCGAGTCCCCCACTTGGCAAAAATAGCGCCGGCATCTGATTATCATATTGAGGATGTACATAATGCCGGTGGTGTCAGTGCTATTATTAATGAATTGCTGAAAAAGCCGGGTGCTTTAAACGGAGAATGTATAACTGTCTCTGGCCAAACATTGAGAGAAAACGTGCTGGGCTGTGAGATTTTAGATTATGATGTAATTCGTCCTTTAAGCAATCCACATTCTGAACGTGGCGGCTTGGCTGTACTGTTTGGCAATCTTGCACCAAATGGTTCAATTATTAAAGTTGGAGCGGTCGATCCCGAAGTTGGCGGCTATCACAGAGGCCCTGCTATTTGTTTCGATTCTCAGGAGGATGCTTTATCAGGTATTATTACCGGCAAAGTAAAAGAAGGAGATGTAGTCGTCATTCGTTATGAAGGCCCAAAAGGCGGTCCTGGTATGCCGGAAATGCTCGCTCCTACCTCGCAAATTGTCGGAAGAGGATTGGGCGCAAAAGTAGGCTTAATTACAGACGGACGTTTTTCGGGTGCCTCAAGAGGAATCAGCATTGGCCACATATCACCTGAAGCTGCTGAAGGCGGTCCCATTGCCTTTGTTGAAAATGACGATATCATTGAACTTGATATGAATAAACGAACCATTCAACTGGAAATTTCAGACGAGGAATTTGAACTCCGCAGAGCGAATTGGAAAGGTTTTGAGCCAAAGGTAAAGACAGGCTATCTGGCACGATATTCGAAACTCGTCACTTCCGCCAGTACAGGTGGAGTTATGAAAATCTAATGACTAAGGGATGTAAACAACTGTTTACATCCCTTTTTACATGTTGTTTATTCCGGTGAATGCTGAAACTGTATTGGTTCATGCAAGTTCACTAGTGGTAATCATATAACCGAATTGGTCATCAAGGAAGTCTATTTTCCTACTAGCGGCAACTCGAAATAACACATATTTAAATCGATTAATTAAGAGGAAAATAATTTTATTTTCCAAATATATTGAATATATAATTCAACTAATTTAGAATCTGAATATAATCCAAAAAATGGAGGGGATTAAATGCAGGATCTTTATTCGTTTGAATCGATAGAATCGCTATCTATGCAAGTAGAATCTTCACCAGTTTGGGAAGTTATCCTTGGTATTGCTGGCTATACTCATGAAAAGATGCGGCATACTTTTGAGCAGGAAGCAATATGGTCCTCTTGGGAAAACAAGTTGCCAATATCTCTTTCTAAGGATTTAAAAGAAATCGAAGATACAAACCTTTGGTATGGACTGATAATGCTGCAAGCAAAATTTTCTTCATCTTCTATTCAGGAGTTTCGTGATGCTTTGGCTGATATTTCGCCAAATACTTTTTACGAAACCGTTCTTCCATATAAAAATCGAGTCTGTGAAGAAGCACGTAAAAATACAGCGATTAATTATAAGGAAAAGCATTTGTTTACTGAGTATAGTAAACATTTTTCAGAGCATGATTATTTGGGAGACTACGTTCTTAATCTTGGTAAATATCAATTCAAAGAAATATGTGTCCTCTATCAAACCATTATAAATGGATGGTA
Source organism: Pradoshia sp. Z4_20 (assembly GCF_058216035.1). Classification (NCBI taxonomy): domain Bacteria; kingdom Bacillati; phylum Bacillota; class Bacilli; order Caryophanales; family Bacillaceae; genus Pradoshia; species Pradoshia sp. Z4_20. The sequence continues at coordinate 1,232,842 of NZ_JBZAJD010000001.1, read as the reverse complement.
TCAATGGGTAAGAAGCTTCGAGGAATGGAATAAATGGTTAAAAGCACTGGAATTTGAAGAAAAACAGCATCAATCATTGGAAGAAAAGAATCCCACCGAGATCATTGAGCAAATAAGCGGCCGAGCGAATTATATACCGGAACCTTCCGTATGGTCTGTAAAGATGGTCCCTCATGTTTCTTATCGGCCATGGATACTGGAAATTCGAACAGTAGATACCAAACTGATCTTCTATCCAGTTAAAGAAGACTATTTTAGGCAATCAAATGTACCTTCACAGGAATTAATTGCTGGCCATAAAGCGCTTGGGGATGAGCTCCGCTTAAAGCTGCTTCATCAATTGATTAAAGGTCCAAGGTCCCTGCAGGAATTAAGCGTCCAATTTTTAATTTCAAAGACAACTCTGCATCATCAGCTTTCCATTTTAAAATCGGCCAAATTTATTCGTGCGGATAAAGGAATCTATTCAATCAATGCTGCTCAGCTTAAAGATTTTTCAACTAAGCTATTTCATTATTTGGGTAATCCTTTATGAAAAATTATTCAAAATCGTTTAAAGCTCTTTGGATTGGAGAAATTGTTTCTGAATTAGGCGGAGCAGCTGGTGGAATTGTAAATGGATTACTACTGTATGAATTGACTGGTTCGAAAGAATGGATGGGTATACTTTGGTTGATTTATTTTATCCCTTCGTTAATTTTACAATGTATTAGCTCTCCATTTTTAAATTACATGGTTAAAGAAAGACTTTTGCGTAATATACAACTGATTCGCTCATTCGCTTATTTACTTCCTTTATTGGGTTTTATTCTGGTCTATGGCGCTATTATTGGTTTATTCATATTGCAATGCTTACTGGGTTTAATGCAGCCTATTTACGCAAGTCTCTCTTTCTCCCTTCTGCCGGAGCTTTGTGAAGAAAAGGAACTGGTAAATGCCAATGCATTATTGGACGGCACACTTCGTCTTATGAGCTTTCTCGCACCGGGAGCTGCCTCCTTATTTTTATTATTCATCCCCATTCACTTCATCTATGTCTTTTCTGCAATCATGTTCTTAATAAGCTTTCTATCTCTTAAACGACTGCCAGATAATCCCAAACAGGCCGTATCTCCATGGACAAAGCGATTTTGGTGGAAAGAGATGAAGGAAGGGTACAAAATATTTTTTCAATATCCAGGTCTTTTCCGATTGACCCTCCTCTCTTCTACCGTTCAATTTGGTGAATCTCTAAATGGAATTTTGAGTTAGTTAGTACTTCTTCATGACTTTTAATCGGATGGGTATAGGTAGTCTTTCCAGCTTTTCGATCAGTTCCATACCATTTCTCTATAATTTCATTCAATCTTACCTGCCATGTTGTAAGTGGTTGATTTGGATCATAATTATCGATAATAGCAACTCCTCCGCCTTCCGTAATGATTGGAAAAAGTTCCTCTAAAATCGTTGGTCTGTCCATCCAATAAAAGGCTTTAGCGATAGTCACGAGGCTATATTGTTCATTATGTAGATCCTTATATTGATTTAGAGTCCCATTAAACAATTGAATTTGCCCTATTCTTATCTCTTGATGTAGACGTTTAGCTTCTTCAATCATTTCTGGTTCAGTATCAATCCCAACGATTATTTTACACCAATCAGAAAATCTGATTGTGAGGTGTCCTGTTCCACATCCAAGATCCAGGAGGTTCTGCTCTCCATTTAAAGAGAATTTCTCTACTAGAAATCTAATTAGTTCAGAAGGATACATAGGTCTGTATTTTGAATAATACATAACAGATCCCTTAAACAATTCGTCTCCATACGTATTCAAATGATCACCAACCAATCTTTACATTAAATAATTACTTAAGTCACTTTTACAGTTACCATTTATTTTAGCAAACCTCATTTGAAAAAGTTGGAAATTTAATTCTATGCAGTTAATCCAAAATCACCTATTAAGAATAAAAAACAAGCGTATGTGCAAAAGTAGACACATACGCTTGTTTTTATAATTTATCTGACGTGACATTGCTATCAATTAGCTGTAATTGATATTGCTGAATAATATCAGTTAACATTTTACTGTATATCTTTTCGCCTTTTTCATTCTCAGCCGTACTGTAGCCGGCATCTTCCAATGCTTGAGCCTGTTCCATATAGGTGTTAGCCTCAAAAAGGCCATGCTTTTCATAACGTTGATTTTCTTTAAGAAATGCACCATGATCATCGATTGACTCATCAATCGAATTATAGGCTCTGAAATAACTTTTCGTTTTTTGATTATGAAATTCCGTTGTGTCCATGCTTGCAACAGCCCCATCCCAGTTATGGCCTTTAATGCCAAATAGGTTATTATACTTCTGAGATAGTCCTGATTTCCCCCATTCAGATTCCAGGATAGCCTGCGCAATTGTGATGGAAGGCAATATACCATATTCCTTATAATTATCTACAGCGGCACTTTCAATTTCAGCAATAAATTCATATTGATTGCTTTTATTACCTTTTTTAAATGAATCCAAGTAGGTTATATAGGATTTCACCTGAGATTTCTGTTCATCTGTATATTTTAAAGTATCCATTACTTCTTCAATATTTTTAAGCTTATATTTGTTTCCTTCTTTTTCGATAAACAGATTAGTGGTTTGTTCGATATTATAAGGTTCTACAGTGTCTATATTATATTCAATAGCTGCAATAGCTGCGACGTTTTGCCAGTTGGCCTGGACTTTACCTTTACTTGAGTCATCCACTATTGACTGGATTTCCTTCATTCGATCATTCGTAATAAAAGTCTTTTGCTCAGTCGGGGACATTTTCCAAAGAACAAATATCATAATCGCAATCATTGCGAAGAATACTAACTTTAAAGGTTTCATTTGATTTTCTCCTTTTGACAATTCGACATTTAACCGGAAGAAAGTCAGGATTAGCAGTAGATAACTACTATAAACGTTATCTAGTACGTTATCAAATTATATTGTATCAAATTGAGAAAAACTTTAAATGAAAATTACTTCAATAATATGTAATGTTTGGTAGTTTGTATATTGATATAAATAAGGAACAAAAGTGATTGGTAAAATAGGAAAAGAACCAAAGAAAGATTCATTTTTCCACCAAGGAAAATTTTAAACAAAGCTATTGTTAGCGAAATGCTAATGATATAACTTACTCCTTCGATTATGATATGAAGCAAGTTTTCTGTTTTAAACTTACTGCAGTAATTGTCCCAGTAACAATTAACGTTTTTTTCTCTATTGAATTAAAGGAATATCAATGATATTTACTTGAAAAAAATATGACATAGTTTATTTCATCCTAAAATATTATCTTGTTATCAAAATCAAATAATTTAAATTTTCTGAATTAATATTGCTTTTGAAGTTTCAAGTCTTTATAATCTTCCTTAGATATAATAATAGAAACCTATCTGCACGCATTAATGTAAGCGTATACATCAAGCTGAAGGAGTGATCTTTATCGAATCTATTTTAAAACCTGCCATAATCTTGACAGGCGGGTTTAGTGGAATACAGCTTATGGAGACAATTCGAAAGCTGCAAATCAAGAAAGCTTTTATCATGATTTCAGTAAAGCTTTACAAAGATGCGAAAACGCATCTCTTCTCAAGACTTGAAAAAGAAGGGATATCATTTCAGCTCTATATTTGCGACAAAGGAGAACCAACCTTCAGTCAGGTGAGAAAAATCACCCATACAGCTCTCTCAGAAAGCTGTGATGGTGTCGTGGCAATCGGTGGTGGCAGTGTGATTGATCTCGCTAAGGCTGTTTCAGTCTTTGCCATTAATTCAGAGCATACTTTACTTACCATCCAGCAAGAATCCATAATTGAACGTCTTCCCTTGATTGTCATACCAACCACAGCTGGTTCAGGATCAGAAGCAACAAAAGTTATGGTCATTACTGACGATGAAACTGGCATTAAACGCAATCCCTCTCATCCAAGTTTTGTACCGGATGCGGCCATATTAGATTCCTATTGGACCAAGAAATTACCTCCGGCCATCTCCGCATATACAGGATTAGACGCACTTACACATGCAATGGAAGCTTATGTTTCAACAAAAGCAACCGAATTAACAGACTACTATGCTCTTCAAGCCTTCAAGAAAATCACCAACGCCCTTCCAAACGTTTACATAAAAACAAATAACCAACAAGCCTATGATGATATACTTATCGGCAGTTTTTATGCTGGAATAGCATTCTCTAATTCATCAACTAATTTAGCACACGCCACAGGCAGAGCCTTAGGGACAAAATATAAAATCCCCCATGGTTTAAGTGTTGCACTCCTACATCCATTTGTAATTGACTTCGGAATTGAAGATGCAGAAGACCGTTATGCAGAACTGGCCGTTGCTATTGGATACAATCCCAATGAAAGCAAATCCGCCCTGGCAAGAAAAATACTTAAACTGATCTATCAATATAATGAGCAGTTTAACATTTGGGAGACAGGCAGACCATACATCCCAACGGAACAAATGTGTTCCTCACAGATAAAGGAATTAACGGCGCTCACTCTTTGCGGCAATGGTATTGACACAAACCGCAGGATTCCAACCCAAGAGGATATTGAAAAGATTTTCCATCAATTATTTCAAGTATTAAACCCTGATTTGATTCATCAATATAATCGTAATGATTAAGGAGGAATATTATGGCTGAAATGAGTGGCGGCGAAGTCATTGCAAAAATGTTAAGCCTTGAGAATGTTGAAAAATTATTTGGCATCATTGATGGAACTTATTTTGGATTTTATTCAAACTTACAGAACCATGGTATTGAATTGATTTCTCCACGTCATGAGACTAGCGCAGCCCACATGGCTGGAGCCTATGCCAGATTAACTGGTAAGCTTGGAGTTTGCATGGCCAGCAATGGGCCGGGAGTAGCCAATATCCTTCCTGGACTAGTTGTCGAGCAGGCAGAAGGTAACCGGGTGCTTGTGATTACCAGTGCCAGGCGGACCGGCATCATGTACCCAGACCGTGGAGGTACCTATCAATGCTTTGATCAGACAGCCGTGATTGGCCAGATTGCGAAATGGAGCGAAGCAGTTCCTTCATTCGATAGGATTCCAGAAATGCTCCGCACCGCCTTAAGAAAATGTTTCGAAGGACGCCCAGGAGTCGTTCATCTTGATATACCGGAAAATATTCTCAATACGAAAGTGAAATGTGACCTTTCATTTTGGAGGGCTAGCCAATATCGTGTAACCCAGCCACCTGAACCAAATAAACAACAATTAGATGAAACGGTTGAACTGCTTATATCAGCTAAATTTCCTGTTATTCATGCTGGCAGTGGAGTCATTCATGCACGCGCCTTCAATGAGCTTGAGAAGGTTGCGGAATTATTACAATCGATGATTACAACAAGTTGGGCAGGACGCGGCGCTATTTCAGAGAATAACCGCCTTATGCTACCAATGGTTCATATTGAAGCTAATAACAAGGTTCGCAATGAAGCAGATGTGCTTTTAGTGCTAGGCTCAAGGATAGGAGAAACAGATTGGTGGGGAAAAGCACCTTACTGGAACAATAACCAAAAGGTAATTCAAGTCGATTTAGATCCTTCTATTCTCGGTGCAAATAAGCCAACTGAGGTCAGCATACTCTCAGATGTAAAAATCTTTTTAGAAAAATTATATCAACGACTTCTTCCCTTCAAGGATCAATTGAACTACCTTCAGCGCGAAGCATTGCTATCCAAATACCTTGAAGATAAGCAAAAGCACAGGGATAAGCTTAACGAACATCTAAATGATCATGCCACTCCGATGAACTCAGCTCATATTCCTGCTATATGCAGTGAGGTATTTCCAAAAGAATCACCACTTGTTATTGATGGCGGAAATACAGCCATCTGGACAAATTTCTATTATAAGGTTAGAGAACCGGGAACAGTCATTTCGACATTTAAATTCGGGATGCTCGGGGCAGGTGTCGGTCAGGCGCTCGGCGCAGCTGCTGCTAAGCCAGATGTACCTGTCTGCTGCATCATTGGAGATGGAGCAATGGGCTTTCATCCACAAGAGATTGAAACAGCGGTGCGGAATGGCTTGCATATTATCTATATCGTTCTTTGCGACCGTCAATGGGGAATGGTAAAAATTAATCAGCATATAGCCATGAAGCCAATTAAGACCTTAATCAAGAAAACCCTCAGCCCTGAAGAAAGCATTAATACAGACCTGGGCAATATCAATTTTCAACAGTTAGCTGAAAGCATGGGTGCACATGGGGAATATGCCAATAATCCAACTGAATTCCGCGAGGCCCTTGAGCGTTCAATCCGAAGCGGGATTTGTTCGGTTATTCATGCTGATGTAGATCCAGTCAAGCATATGTGGGCACCAGGCTTAAAATATTTTAAAGAAATGCATGCTGAACCAAGGGGTAAATAGCATGAATATCGATGATATCCAATTAAATTTCAACGCAACTTCACTGACAATTATGAATATCTTAATCGGGTTTATCATGTTTGGGGTCGCTTTGGACTTAAAATTGGCAGATTTTAAGCAAAGTGTTAAAAACCCAAAACCGGCTATAATCGGGCTGTGTTGTCAATTCGTCTTGCTTCCGGCATTTACGTATCTACTCGTTCTTATCATACAGCCAAGACCAAGTATCGCTCTAGGATTATTTTTGGTAGCTGCTTGTCCGGGCGGCAATTTATCTAACTTCTTGACCTACTTAGCTAAAGGTAATACCCCATTATCCATCAGCATGTCGGCTATTTCAACCGTACTGGCTATTTTTATGACTCCCTTTAACACCTTGCTTTGGGGTTCTCTTTATGGACCAACAGATAGTTTGCTCAAATCCTTTACTATCAGTCCGCAAGACTTGCTAGTGACAATCTTTCTAATGCTCGGGTTACCGCTTGCTATCGGGATGTATATCAATCATAAATATCCGGAAAAAGCCCAGCAAATCAACAAATGGGCGAAAAAAGCTTCTATTGTTTTCTTCCTAGGCTTTGTCATCGTTTCACTGGCAGCAAATTTTAAATATTTTATTGAGTTCATTGGGATGGTTGCGATCATTGTATTTATTCATAATTTACTTGCCATAGTCATTGGTTACACCACTTCCTCGCTGTTAAGGCTTCCGATTGCTGATCGTCGGGCCATCTCGATTGAGGTCGGGATCCAAAACTCAGGACTAGGACTTGTTTTGATCTTTAATTTCTTTGACGGACTAGGTGGTATGGCCATAGTAGCTGCCTGGTGGGCAATCTGGCATATTATATCTGGGCTTACCATTGCTACTTATTGGTCAAAGCGGCCACCTCATAAAGAAACCGTCCAAGAATCAGCCAGGAGTGTGAAAACATGAATGTACTCATAACAGGCGCGGCAGGTTATTTAGGAAGCCTTCTTGTCCAACGACTATCTGTGGCAGAAAAAAACGGGAAACCTATTCACATTATCGCTACTGATATTCAAGAAAAGCCTATATTTTATTCCGACACTACCATAGAATATGTACAGCTCGATATCCGCTCAGAGGATGTACATAAGGTTATGGCCACATATCGTATCGATACGGTCGTCCACCTGGCTTCTATCGTTACACCAGGAAAAAAGAGCAACCGTGAACTGGAATATTCCGTTGATGTTCTCGGTACAGAAAATATTCTAAAGGCTTGCGTCAGCAATGGCGTGAAACGTCTTATCGTCTCCTCAAGCGGTGCTGCATATGGCTATCATCCAGACAATCCTGATTGGATTACAGAAGATGTGCCGATTCGGGGCAACAAGGAGTTTGCATATTCCTATCACAAAAGGTTGGTTGAACAGTTATTAGCTCAATATCGTCAAACTCACCCAGAGCTGGAACAGGTCATTTTCCGAATAGGTACCATCCTTGGCGAGACAGTGAACAACCAAATCACCGCACTCTTCGAAAAGAAAGCATTAATCGGCATCTCTCGATCTGATAGCCCATTCGTCTTTATTTGGGATCATGATGTCGCTTGCTGTCTCGAACGGGCCGTTACAGGTGATGTGACAGGAATCTTTAATATTGCTGGTGATGGTAAGCTAACAATCGATGAACTTGCCTATATATTATACAAGCCAGTCATACGGATCCCTGCATTAGTCGTAAAATGGGCTCTTTATATCTTAAAACGATTATCCCTAACTCAATATGGAGAGGAACAGGTTAACTTCCTTCGCTATCGACCTGTTCTTGATAACACTAAAGTGAAAAACATTTTTGGATATACTCCAACTTATACAACAAGAGAAGTATTTGAATACTATCTGAAGCACAATGCTAAAATGAAAAGTCAACGTCATCAGTACCGAATTGATGAAAAATCCTTCAATTAACGTATTTATTTCATTATAATTCGGTAACCTTAATTGATAATTTACAAATAGGAGCAGATGCCAAAAGTTCCAAGATAAGTCAAGATGATTACATCTTAGTGCTAAGTACTAAACTTAAAGCCAGGTTCGCCAATTGAAATTACTTGTAATTATCTCGACTAAAATGAATATAGGGAACAAGACGTGTATCAGTTCTTAAATAAGGGTGGCCATACGTTTGTTACTAGCCTTTTGGGTTCTATAACTAAAAGGCGTTGTTTTATTTAATAACAGTTTTCCTAAAAAAAAATTTCTCTTCGTGTCCTACTTAAGTTTCAAATAAAGTCCCATTTAACGCTTGTATATATCGCTCAGCAGATTTTTGAACGGCTTGTTTGGCATCCTTCTGAATGATACGATGAAAAGCGTTGTAAATCCGGTCAAAGTTCATTTTGGCTACTTTATCGGCTATGTCCATTACTTTTTTAGCAGGCAAGGGAATCAGATTGGGATAACTATACATAAAACTAACCCATTTACGATCAGCCACCACCTGAATAATATCTCCTGTCAACAAAATTCCTTTATGATGATTTCCTTTATTCCATTCAAGGACAGCGCCACCTTTAAAATGGCCACCTAATCTGTGAAGGATTAATCCTTCAGACAACTTTAAAGATTCTCCTGACCAAAATACAATTTTTTCACTTTTTCTTAATACCCACTCCTGGTCGTCTTCGTGTATATAGATTGGGATATCAAAGGCTTCAGCCCATTCTATCTGACTGGAATAGTAATGAGGATGTGACAATGCAATTGCATGTAAGCCACCCTTTTTTTTAATTTTATCGACGGTTAATTGGTCAATATAAGTAATACAGTCCCATAACAATGTAAAATTATCGCTTTGAACGATGTATGCTGTCTGACCGATACCTACATCTGGTTCTGTTTTCATACTGTACAAATCTTTTTCTTCATACTTTATTTCATTTTTAAATTGTTTTGAAGATACCATCTCTTCCATTGTTGTCCACTGCTGCCCATTACGATTAATATACTGTCTTTCCTCACTGCAAATTAAACATTTCACCGGTGGGTCATTTAAGCAGTCCGTTTGTGTCCCGCAAGTTGTACAAATGTAAAGTGTACTCATTTTTATATCACCATCCCTTTAAATTGGTTCAGTTGTTTATGTGTTAAGTATATTAATTACCAAGAATTTTTACGTCCTGACAAAGGATGATATGATCTACAACTTAAGTCGCAAGTACTCCTGTATTTGTTAGATAAATAGAAGAGACCAGTTTCTATTTAACTGGTCCCCGTTCATTTGTTTCTTATTTAATTAGTGTCTTCTGAGCCCTAAAAAACTCAGTAAATGCAGCATTGATTTCCTTCGTTACTCTGAACTTAGATTTGCATCCAGTACAGCTATAACGGAAACCGCCTTTTTTAACATCCAAAAAGCCTATGAACATAAATATCGGGATTAAATACCAACCCGGCATTGGAATGCAGCACGCAATTAAAATAGCCAAAAACATCATATCTGAGACTGTAATTAGTTTTTTCACTTGATTTCCTTGGCATTTTCCGCATTTTACAATTTGTTGATCATTCATTATAATTCCTCCCTTTCATAATAATGAAAGCGCTTTAATAATTAGAATTAGGCAAAAATATTTAGTTCAGTTTGGTAAAACGTATTCATATCGTTCACAATTTAGACACATATTATAATATTCGTCACAAATTTATAATGTCCTTCATTATTTACAATTTATACAAAAAAAGATTATTTATTAGTATGGTTTTTTATGATTATATGAAGCAAAAAGACTACGGATTGTATTTGTTATGATGGGATTAGGTAAGAGGAACAATAAAAAAAGGGAGAGCGTTTTAAAACGCCCTCCCATTATTAATTGATTATTTTTTTATTTATCCACAAACATAATACGCAAGCAATTTTTGAACATCTTCAATGCTATTGCCTTTTTTGAATGTCTTAGTTATCGGCATGTCTGCTCCAGATAACCAAATTTTAAGCTCAGCATCCAAATCAAATGTTCCCGCTGTTTCTGTACTGAAATGAGTGATACTTTTGTAAGGAATGGAATGATACTCGATTTTTTTCCCCGTCATTCCTTGTATGTCTACAAGAATAAGTCTGTTGCCCGTAAAAACAATCATATCCCTGATTAACTTGTAAGCTTGTTGAACTTCTTCACCTGGAAACAATACTTCTTTTAAAGATTTGGATACTTCATCCTTACTTACTGTTGAAGAATTACCCATTAACCCATCCAAAATTCCCATCTATGTATCCTCCTTTATATTTCTGAATACTTAAATTATACCTTACAAATGATTTTATATAAAATGGAATTAAATACTATAATATATTTGTACAAGTGTTCGACAAAAAAGATACAGGTTCTGTATTTATATGAAAGATATGAATTTACAAATAGGATGCTTGGTGGATGTAGTTCCATCTTTATTTCCATACCCCACTCCATTTTTTTATTAGAGATTTAAGGATATTCATTAAAGGAGGAATTACAGTGCCAACTTGTCAAAACTGCGGCAGCAAATGGTCATGGAATGATTCATTTAAAAAATTAGCATCATTCCGCAAAAATATGAAATGTAATGATTGTGGAGCTAATCAATACCAAAGCATGTATTCAAGAAAAATCACATCTATTGTAGTATTATTTCCGCTGATAACAATTCCTATTACGGTACTGTTTAATTTATCTTTAACTTTTGTCATAATCATCGAATTAGTGTTGATGCTTGTTGTTTTATTATCAATGCCTCTTTTTTTACAATTGACTGATAAAGAAGAGCCGTTATGGTAAAAAAGGAGACTGCTTAGAATTTCAGCAGTCTCCTTGTCTTCTATTTAACTTTCTAAAACTTCCTCTTCCTGATAAATTCGATAGGCAGGTACCACTGTATCTGTCACAATCTCTTTACCATTTTCACGGACAAAATCAAGTTTATAATAAGAGTCAAAGCGCTGGCTGATCTCTGTTTTCACCAATTCAGGCGGTGTAACAACGATTAATTGGAATTTCAGTTTTTCTGCCACCGCAAAAATTGGATCAAGGACGTGCGCTGATGCCGCCTGACCAAATGGATTATCACATACTAATGATACCCAGCTGTTATCTGCTTCACTCTTAACCGATAGGAGCATCATCATCATGACCATCCGCGCAGATAATTTTTGGCCGCCGCTTCCGTCTGACTTCGTCTTAGAACCTTGGTTAATGGTTTTCCAGGTTGAGTAATGTTCCTTCTGAGGTCGTCCATACATGAACGCGTTATCTGTACGCATATTATAAACAAGCAACTCAGGGAAACGATTGCGAAGAGAAACAAATAGTATTTGTTCATCACTGATTAATTGTTTGATTTCAACCTCTAGCGCTTTATTATGGTCATCAATTGTCTCGAATTGCTTCGTGATTTTATCAATTGCCATAACGAAATGCTGCTTTAAAAGTGGCTCCACCTCTTCCGCATTTTTAGGCAATAGATCTTCCTTCAATTGGACCAGCGGGAATGTCCCACGCTCATTTTTGATTTTCATTTTCGCAATCATGGAACGTATAGCATCGGACATACTCATAACCTTCATACTCGCACGACTTGCCCAGAAATCCTGCGCCTTTTCAGCTCGTTCTTTATCACGGTCCAATTGCTCCAAACCGCTTCTTGAAAATCGTTTCATATTCGAAATAATGGTTTCAATATGAGCGTAATGGCGCGTATCCATGTGATCAAATGAGGTCAAAACTTCATTTTTAAAACGAATCTCCCAATCTTTATCCTCAATCGTCAGCTTTAGCTTACGAAGCGATTGTTCAAGCTTGGCATGTTTAACCTGTTTTTCTTCAAGGAAGTTTTGGTGAGCTTCACACCAGGCTAATATACACGATTTTCCTTGATTTTTGATTCTCTCCACGACCTCATCTGTATAAGGTACTGGATTTTCCTTGAGGATTACGGATAATGTTAATTGGTCTCCCTCATATCCATTAATACGTTCGTTTGTCTCTTTCAACTTCTTCTCAGTCTGATCCAATTGTTTTTTGGTTAATTTAGTTCGGTCTTTAATTTCTACCTCTTTAACATCCAGATCCTGATCTTCCCATTTTTCCGGCTCTTGTCCATGCTTGCTTAGCTTTTTCTGTGCTTTTTTCGCTTGTTCATTTGCCAGATTAAGAGAGGTTTCCGCAACGGTTACTTCCTTATCCTGCTTACGCTCCTCTTTATCTGCTTCTTTCGCTTCTTTTTGAGCAGTTTGCTGCAAACCCTCTAATATACTGATAGGTTCATCAGGTACAGGTCTTTCTCTCCAATCTTCATGTTGCTTTGCTAGCTTCTTCTCCAATTTAGACTTCTGAGACATTTCGGCTTCTTTCTGAGCTTTTAATGTAAGTAATTCCTGTGCCTGTTCTTCCTTGGAGCGCTGCAAGAGTTTTAATTCATTCAATTGCCCCATGATCTTATCTAATATATGCAGGGATAAGCTTGGTACTTCATCGTTACCCTCCATTTTTTCCGCTGGTGGAAATGAAGCGGAATGAACAAATTGCACGATTTCCTTAATACTCTGGTCGATTGCCAATTTCCATTCCAAATAGGTTTGATTCCATTGAGCACTTCTATCGTTCAGCTCATCTAAATCCTTGGCAATCTCAGCCTGTTGTGCAATAAGAGTAGCTTTATGCACTTCTTTAGCTTCAAGTAATTGTTTATGTTCGTCATATTTTTCTTTTTCCAGAATAAATGCTTCCAATGCATCTACATGTTTTCCACATTCCTCGATTCTCACTACCTTTTGATTGAGTTGTTCACGTAATTGAGCATGTAATTCTTTTTCTTTATCGAGGATTTGAACAGTTCGTTTTAATTCCGTATCAGCCTTGGATATTTCCTTTTCTTCCTGTTCAATGAATTTGGCAATATCTACACATAGATCTGTATCCGTCATTCTGTTTAATTCGTTATATAAACGGCGAAGAGATCGCTCTGATTTTCCAAGCTCGTCTAAAACATCTTTTTTCTCTTCGATTTTCTTGGAAATTGCTACCTTCCATTTCATAAATTCATTACGGTTTGTGATTAGTTCATGTTCCTCACCGTGCAAAACAACAAAAGAAGATACCGGAGTACCATTCATCTCTTCTCTCAAATATACAGGTACCGGGCTTTTAAATAGCCTTCCCTGTAAAAGATGATGATTGATCTTTTCCCATTGATTCCGGCTTACGACTAACCCAAACGGTAAAAGAGGATAGGACTCCAGATGATGAAGACGTTCATCTTCATCCAATGATTGCAGGTACTGTGTCCCATAGAATACATCTATTCCTGTTTTTTCATCAATCCACTCTTTAAACTCTTTTAGATCCTGATTAGCAATCCAAAAATTCTCATCGTTTAAATAATGGTCTAGCTGACTCTCCCACAGTTCTTTTTTAACCTGTTCACTCTCTTCCTGATTCTGTGTTAATTGACCTTCAATTCCGGCAGCGTATTTGGATAATAGAGCATGGGTCAAGGATGGTGAGACATCATCCAAAACTAATTTCATCCGTTCTAAAATAGAGGATTCTTTTAAATCCTGCTTTTGGTATGCCTCTTTCCAATTATCTCGTTTGGAGTTCAGATGTTTCAGTGACTCACGTAATGTTCCTAAGGAACCAGACAGTTCATTTTGAAACTCCTGTGTTTGTTGATCCTTATCCTGCAGTTGTTTTAACTCTTCCTGAAGCTGAATTAGATTTTGTTTAAAATGACTGATTAATCCAGATAAATCATATGTGATGCGGTCACCAAATTGGGTGGACATATCCTTTGATTTCACTTCAAAAGATTGTAGCTCATCCTGAATGGAAAGAATTTCCGCACTTAATTTAGCAATTTCAATCGTCTTTTGTTTATCATGACTACTTGATTCTTTAATCCGTTTAGTCAGATACTTTTTATAAGCATGGTACTGGTTATTGGATTGGGCAATATCTAGATTGGCCTTTTCCCATTCCGCTGTAACCTCGGCTTTAATTTCTTCCATTCGTTGATTCACTTGTTCTAATCCACTGTTTTGTTCAAGTTTACTCATTTGGTCAGTCAGATTAAGAATCGTATTTTCAAATTCACTCCATTCCTTTAATAACAAGGAGAAAGTGAATTCGTCCCTTATTGCTTGTTTTTCAGCGACAACTTCCTTCAACTGTTCGTGTTTCTCTTTGTTTTTCTGAAGCTGCTCTTCCCATTTACGTACATCCTGATGGGCCTTGGCATACTCCAAATTATCTTTTTCAAAGCGTAGGACAGACAGTTGCTTTGTTAATTGTTCAATCTCTGTTTCTAGTGAGATCAATTCTTCTTTTTCTTGTTTAATGACATGCTCCAAAGCACCGAGGAGCTGCTGGCCTTCCTTCGTACTTGCTTGTACAATTTCTTCATGCTCTACACCAATTCTGACATGATCTTCAAAAGGAACTATATCCTCTAAAAATTCCTTGTGGGCTTGTTCTCTTTTAAGTAAAACCGGCAAATCCTTTGCGATACTGGCCTGGCTTTTAAAGATTTCGATTAGGTCATTCTTTTGAGCTTCAGCTTTATTTAATACCTGGCTGACCGTCGGGATAATTCTCTTTTGAAAAAGGGAATGATCATCCTCCGCCCCTTCGAAATATTTACCAACTCCGCCTTCATCCCTATTAATCTCTTTCATAATGTCCCAATCTTTTCGATTAATGCCATATGTATCAAGAATGCGGTAATGTTTTTTTGTGTCTCGATAAACATCGAATCCATTCCATTTAAAATAATCCTTCAGTTCTTCCGGATCAGCAACTTGCCCATTCTCGTATAGAGGAATATGCTCTAATGCTACATCCTCTTTACGATCAAATTCTCTGGCATAAAAAGTGATATTAGGAACAATCTTGGCTTCTCGCTCATCTGAACCCGTTTCCTCATTGAGATCCTCATCCAGCAGTTTCTTTTGCTCAGCAGAGAACATACCACCAGTCACTAAATGGCGCCCGTCAGAACCATCCAGTTCCCATTCGATTAATATGTGGAAAGTATACGGTGCAAATTGTTCCTTTTTATTAAAGAAAAATTGTTGGTAAAAACGATTATTTTGTTTGCCCCATGCTGTACCCGGTTTGAGTACCTGAAAGATGGATTGCAGGAAAACCCCTTTTCCACCACCATTCATCATCGCGATTAATCCGTTTGTTGATGTTTGTTCATTGTGAAAATCAAAGGTTGTGTCCTTATATTGCTTTTGCATCCCGTCATATTTCAGTCCGACGATTCTAATGCGATGGATTTTCGGCATGCTCCTGTTCCTCCGTTCTCATAAGTTCCTTCATTTGTTCATAACGGTCATAATCATGGTAAAGGAATTCAATCCGTTCAAATAACTCCAATTTAGGAACAGCTTTTGGTATATCATCTTTGTCCAAAATCACAATCAGCCCTTCAGTTTCGAGCAGTCTCATAGCGCTCGTAATCAGTCCGATACGCGTGCGCCTGTTCCCTTTCTTTGTACCGAAATCATCCGTTTCTATGACCATATGGACCCATGTAGTCACGATATCCGGCATATCAATGGCTTGTTCCTCGCCAAAGGATGGGTCCTCCTTTAACATTCGATTCCAGTTTGTAATCAGTTCATTAACCTGGCGTTCCAATGCATAATAGGTTATCCCTTCACGCTTTGTCCGAATTCTGGCTGCCTGATTCTTATCCACCATAGCCAAAAAAGCCATTAGGATGACACTCATTAAATTAAAATACTTCTTATTTTCTATTTGTTTATGCTTATCCTTCATATGGGTAAAATTAGTCGCAAAGACTGACCCTGCCGGCTGTACAACTAAATGGATACGTTTAGGCGATTCTATAATATAGGTTCCGGATTCATCTGCTAGTAATAGGACAGTTTGTCTGACTTCCGGCTCATAGTAGGTTTGAAAATGCTCGCTCGTTTCATCAATTACTTTTTCTTTTAATAAAGTAAAGTACACATGCGAAGCTTTTTTTATAATCTCATTATTCATTTATTCTTAGTTCCTCCCGGACACAAATTTTAAATGGTGTCATTTTGGTCCCATACCAATAGATTGGATCTGATCGATGATCAAACTCCGTATAAATATGACGGCCTTCCAATGATAAAAATTGTGGATATTCATTCATTAATCGATGAAGGAGGATTTCACGTTCATCCGTCAATGTTTCCAATTTCCTTGTCGGAGACATGATTTGGAGAGGTTTTTTATCAAACAACATCCATAAATCAATCGTTTCACTTTCTTCAAACCATTGATCCTGTACTTCCATAGGCATATCTGCTAAATCCGCTAATGAAAATTCTCCATATTGCTGTAAATACTCAAATACATATTTCCATGCTTTAATAACAGAGGACCAATCTGTTACTCGCTTGATTAATTCTTCTTCTTCATCCTCATCTTGATTCGTATCTTCTATTTGGAGAGTATGCGCCGATTCCTGTTCCATCCAAATCCAGTCCAATGGGAGAATAAATTCATTTTTGGGTGAAAACAACGGTCCAATAATTTGATCAATCAAATCGAAATCCTTAATTCCCTCTTTCATTAACCAGTTTTCATAAATATGCTCCCGGAATGAAACAAGGCTGTTTTCCCAAAATAGAGAAGGATTTTCTGCTTTTAATTTCATCTCATATGAAATATTTTGAATAACCAGCTTTGCAAACCGGTCATGAAGCTGTCTGGTATGTTCAATTTTTTCATGGAGAAGAATTAATTCTTTTTGAACCAATCCATTTTCTTCCGTACGTTTCGCTTTTTCAATCATAGACGAGATGGTACGGAAATGATTTTTCTCCTCCTCAAATTGTTCTTCAATCTCCCACCTGTTTTCCTCTCTCTGGTGTTCTTGCTCCAGGAGAAGAATTTTCGGGTTGTTCATCATCTCTTTCTGAAAGGAATATTCCTTTGTCATTAAACGATTCACTCTCGAAATGAGGTGATCTAAATTCCGTGTCGCTTTTTTGAAGTTACCATTTTTAATCAGCTGCATACTGTATAGCTGTTCAATCGTAATGGAGAACTCTTCCGCCATTTCCCGACTCATAAAAATCATTTCTTGTGCAACATCAGTTAATTTATAAACGATGGATCCACCCATCTCCAGGTTTGTATACAGTTCATCCATCATCACATAACGAAAGGTTTGAGTATCCCATACCTGTCTCGTTTCATCAAAATATAAGGATTCAAATGGCTTGCTGTATTCTTCCTTCCCCTGAAATAAGAGACCATTCGTAATTCTTTCTATTTGCTTTTCATCAGCCGTCAGCTTCATTTGTTTAATGCTGTCCTCAACCATATGTAAAATGTCGGTTTTTCTACGGCCATCATCATCATTTAATTCACGATAGAACATGGTCAGTAGAACTTGCATTAATATAGTCTGTATATAGGGCTTGAGTTCACCGATTTCCATTCCTTTTCCCAATTCGAACAAAGGATTCAATCGTTTCATCCTTTGAGAAAAGCCTTCCCACGATTCGTTCACATCCATCTCCTCCACGTTTCAATCGTTAAAACCTCTTGCGGAATTCGGTTTTTGGCAGCCCATAATTCATTTAAGCTGTTTTGCTCCTCTTCCGTGAACCAGGAAAAGAATCGTTCCCTGTGTATTTCATTACGTACCTGTCCTGTCTCCGAATTTGCCTGATCCATGCAGTCAAGCATTTTGCGGTAGATTTTTAAAGCAGGCTGAATGGTGCATTCTTGATATTTATCTATCAATCTCATACAAATGCTGTAGCCCTCTGCATCTAAGTCACCTACATAATAAAATAAATAGGAGGAATCCTTCGGGAAAAGTTTAAAGAAGAAGGAGAAGCTCCTTTCTATCTTTTTACCTTCACCATAAATAATCAGTTCCGGTTCGTAATCTAATATTTCTTCTTCCAGCAATTGAACGCAAGTATGGAAGAATGATAGATTTTCTACTATTAATACTCGTTTAATATCCGCTATCTGAACACCCGGCTTTAACCAAAATACAAACGGTTCTCCAAACTTCATACTTTTTAATTCTTCCATCGAAACGCCAATTCTTTGTAGAAATCCCTTTCCCTCAGGGAATAGATCAGAGTCAGTCAGAAATTTTTCATGCCCGAAAAGCTCAAGGCTCCGCTCTTCCAGCGAAACAATTTGTCTATCCTGACTTGATTTTAGAAACGAATAAAGATTTTTCACCCTGAACCATTCATCTTCCGTTTGCCATTCCGGATGGTTTTCATAATAAGAAAAATCAAATCGATCATTCAGCTTAAGCATCTCAAGACGATTCCATTTAGTGATTTCTTTTTTGATATTAACCCAATAAAATAATGGCAAGGCTGGATGCCGGCCATTTGTTTGTTTATTTAGTATCGGTATAAGAATATTTTCTTCAACGAGTCTTTCGATAACATCGTGAAACAATGTATACCCATCCATATCAAAATAGTCTTCTATATGTATTCTTAATTGGCTTTCCAAGACATTTACATTTAATTTTTTCTTTTGCTGAGGATGCTGTATATCCTCTATAAATTGTCTAACTCTAACTTCAACCTTATTAATAACTGCCACCTTCTTCTTGCTTCAACTTACTTATAGGATTATATCAAAAAATAACCTATTTTCTCTTGGAGAATTTTGTCGATACGTATTATTATACACAAGATTTTCTGCTTTTCGGCTTATAAATAGGAAAAAAGATGGCTAACATGATAGTAATAAAGTATTTTTAGTCATTGCTGTTACATTTCAAAAAACAAAGAGGATGAGACATAACTTATAAACGATCCTGAAAAGACGAACGAAATCTAATTTATCGACTTTGTTACTTATTAAAGAGTTAAGTTGGAAGAAAAATTCGTTCCATTGCGCGCTTACTCCACTCGCTTTCCGCGGGGAGGAAGCTGAGCCTGCGGGGTCTCAGCCTTTCCTCTACTTCCCGCAGGAGTCGGTGGCTTCCGCTCCATTCCACTAAGTTTAATAATGATATACAGAAGTAACCAATCTATTGAAAAAAATAAAAATCCAAACTATTAGGCGAAATATCTATTAAAATATCACCTAATAGTTCGGATTTATCATTGACTGAAATACTTATGTCCCAGCCTCTTTGTTTACGATCATTTCTATCTACTTGTAATAAAAATAGGTATTTTTTTATTCAAAAAGAAGAACTAATAAACACATTACCAAAATAGGTGCTAACCTCTTTAAAATCGTTTTAATAGAAAAGGCTTCCTCTTAATCTCTAAATAAACTGCCCCAAAAATTTAAAAATCATCAGCCGATTTTAAGTGATACTTTTAGGGATTCAACAGGATTGCCAACTTCTAAATCAAAATTTCCCGGCTCTATGGTATACTGCCTTTGATTTCCGTAAATTTGCAATTCTTCTTTTCCAATATCAAAATTTACTTCTTTTGTTTCCCCAGCTTTTATCCAAACCTTTTTAAATCCTTTTAATTCCCGTACTCTTCTTGTAATGCTGGATTCTTTTCCCTTTAAATATAACTGAATAACATCATATCCATCACTGCCACCACTATTGGTAACATCTACTGAAAGATTAAATATTTGTCCAGCTGAAAGTTTATCTACTGAAATAGCCTGTTCCGAGCATTGTAGATTTTCATAAGTAAAGGTCGTATAAGATAGCCCAAATCCAAATGGGAAGAGACTGCTGCCTATCATATCAAAATAATCTTTTTTGTAATTCCCATCCTTGTGATTATAAAATACAGGAATCTGCATAGAAGACCTCGGGATGGAAACAGGCAATCTACCGCTTGGATTGACGTGTCCAAACAATATTTCTGCAATTGCCTGTCCACCCATTTGCCCTGGGTACCATGCGCTTAAAATCGCTGGGGCGTTTCCAGCAATCCAAGGGATCGCATGTGGGCGGCCCTGTATCAAAATCGTAATGGTTGGCGTACCTGTCTTCATGATTCGCTGCAACAATTGCAATTGATGACCGCCTAACTCTAAACTAGCTAAGTCTACATTTTCGCCGCAATCCATTTCCTCTTCTCCTGTTATATTAACGACTGCTCCATTTAAATCGAACTGTGCCTTAAAGTCTCTTGCGCTCGACCCACCTAGTACCACAATAGCTACATCCGAGCTTTCAGCAAGACTGACGGCTTTCTCGATTCCTTCCGCAGACCGTGAACGAATGCCACATCCTTTTTCATATACAACTTCTGTCTCCCCTGCAAGCTTTTCGATTCCCTTAAGAACCGTAATAACATGATCTTCTTCTTGGAACGGCGTGTAATCACCCAATTGATTGTAGATTGAATTGGCATTGGGCCCAATTACCGCTATTTTTTTTAAGTTATTCTTTAGCGGGAGAATTCCCTCATTTTTTAATAAAACAATCGACTGCCTTGCTGATTCTAAATTAATTTCCTCTTTTTGTGCAGTAATTCCAGCCCACTTGGTTACAACATAAGGATTTTCGAATAATCCCATTTTAAATTTCAATGTAAGAACTCTTCTAACGGCTTTATTAAGTTGTTCTTCACTAACAAGACCATCTTCAATAACCTTTTCTAAGGTGGTATATACATTATCCCAAAGGCTTATATCTATTCCGCTTTCAAGAGCCAGCGCAGCCGCCTTTTCTCTGCTTTGGGTCAAGTTGACCAAATTGTCTAGAGCGCAGCCATCTGCCATAACAGCACCGTTAAAGCCAAATTCCTCTCGTAAGATTTCATTGAGTAGATAGCCATTTGCATGGCATGGAATCCCATCGATTTCATTATATGCGGCCATACAAGCAAGTGCCCCGGAGTGTATAGCCGCAATCATTGGAGGCAGATGGATCTCCCTTAATTCTCGTTCACCTATAGATGCAGGTGCAGCATTATGGCCACCTGTTCCATTGCCCTGAGCTGCAAAGTGTTTTAATACCGCCACAAGTTTTCCAGCTTGAATAGTTTCACCATTATCTCCCTGCATTCCTTTTACCACTGCTTCTGTTAACCTTGAAGCTAAGTACGGATCTTCACTGAAGCATTCTTCTGAACGTCCCCATCTGGGATCCCGCAAAATATCGAGTGTTGATACAAGCGCCATATGAGCCCCTTTTGCCCGAACTTCCTCTGCTACAGCCGCCATCAAATCTTCGTGTAGATCCGGATTCCATGTCGCTCCTACACCTAAATTAACAGGAGTAATCATACTGTCGAGCCCTTGATGACCATGTGAGCACTCCTCTGATAGCAGAACTGGAATACCTAGCCGTGTGTTTTCTTTAATATATTGCTGTATCATATTCGCAACTTCAGCACTTTCACTTTTGGGAATTCCATTTTCATAATGAATGCCTGACCATGGATCGGATCGAAACAAACCGTAAATAACTCCGATTCCATCCCCAAATCGCACGTGGTTTATAAACTTTTCTGTTAATTCGTACCCTGATTCTGTTTTTCGGTAGGCTTCCCAACCATACATCTTTTGGTTTACCTGACCTACCTTTTCCTTTAGTGTCATTTTTGAAAGTAATGATTCTACCCATATTGATATCATTTCTGTTTCGTTTACTGAATCCATCGCATTATCCATCTTTCACCACCTCCTCTACCCTCATGGCTTGGATTTATATATGCTATACTGCTTAAGATATTTTGCAGGCGATACAAGATGAAAATCTAAGTGATTAGAATGTGACTAAAATCGTTTTTACTTCAAACGGCTTAAGATAGGAGGATAATTTATTTTTTTGAACCGGAACAGCGTCTTGTTTTTCCTCCAATAAGTTCGTTTCATCAGCAGAAAAAACCGACTTTACAAATGTTACTTGTACTTCTTCCCTGCCGCCGCTTGATTCGTACATTCTTAAAATGATCCCCTTACCATCTTCAGAGGGTTTCAATGTATCTAGAATAGCGTGTTTGCTCTTCAAATCGATAAAAGAATGTGAGTTTGGAAGATTCCCACTATGAGAGGAGGCGTTTACACAAACGATAGGGTGATTCAATTCATAACCTCTCTTAACTACTTCCGCTTCTCTCCAATCCCCTTCATGTGGAAGCAGCGAGTAGGTAAATTCGTGATTACCTAAGTCAGCTGTTGGATCTGGCCATTTAGAAGCTCGAAGTAAAGATAGACGAAGGGTATTATGTTTTACGTCATATCCATACTTGCAGTCATTGAGCAGGCTGACACCATACCCCGCTTCAGAAAGATCCGCAAAACGATGACCGCACACTTCAAACTGTGCTCTCTCCCAACTTGTATTCGTGTGATTTGCTCTCTCCACTGATCCAAATGGAATTTCATATGTGGCTTTTTGACAAAGGATATCAACAGGAAAGGCTACTTTTAATAATTTGTGTTGCTCCTGCCAGTTCACTTTTGTATGAAAATCAATTCGACTACTATGATGGTAAAGAATCATTTCTTGTTCAATAATGGAATTTGACAACTGCCATTTAAAACGAATGGAATCCTGTGTCTCGCCTTTTTGAATATCTTTACCTAGCAAAACTATTGAATCAGCAGGCTGGTCATTAAATTTTGGATCAATATCCCAGGCATCCCACACGATTGGTCGGTCATGAAACAACTGAAATTGGTTGGCTAGTGCATCAGGTGCTAAAACCTCACGTTGTGCCTTTTTGTCATACAAGCGGAGCATTTCCCCTTTTTCATTCCATTCCACTAAATAATATTCAGTTTCCCATCGGCTACCTACTTCCTCATTCACTTTTATACTTGGATTATCATAATCCTTTAACCAGATAGTCTTGTAGCCAAGTTGAGGAATGTCAGATACATAAATAGATAATTCCAGTTGGCCATTTTTCAGCTGGCGGATGTCTGACGGCAAAAAGTCACCATCCTTATTAAGCGCTTTCTTACCTGCCAATTCAAATCCCCCGATAATTCTTACCGTTTCTGACCTCGCCCATGACAAACTGTTAAATAGAAGGAATGGGGTTCCTTCACCCAGCGTATTTATTTGCTTTTCTAATACTACAAGAGCATTATTTTTAACATGCTCACCGGCAGTAAAAATTTCCTTGTAATCAGCTTCTGACTTTTCATACACCTCAGGAATTGATGAACCCGGAATAATATCGTGAAATTGGTTAAGAAGAAGTGATTTCCACCCTTTTTCCAATGACGGAGCAGTACCAACGTTTGCAAAGTAAGCTGCCATAGTACTCC
Organism: Pradoshia sp. Z4_20; assembly: GCF_058216035.1. Taxonomy (NCBI): domain Bacteria; kingdom Bacillati; phylum Bacillota; class Bacilli; order Caryophanales; family Bacillaceae; genus Pradoshia; species Pradoshia sp. Z4_20. Next base: position 1,209,217 of record NZ_JBZAJD010000001.1, on the reverse strand, counting down.
AAAATTCTGCTTCTCGAAAAAGAACCTCAGCCTTACGATTCCATTTCTTATTCCGGGCATGTGTTGTGTATGTCCCTCGGTGAAGCTCTAAATACATATCTCCAACCCATGTCGGCAAATTGGGATCTTCTTGTTGAATACCATCAAAGAATTCGTGTGCTGTACTATTCACCACTGCTGGAAGTCCGGGAAGGGAGGTAGAGCGGTTTATATAATCAATCATTTCTTGTGTAACACCTCCACCTCCATCCCCGTGACCATAGAGAAGCATTTGTTTTGGATATAGTTGCTTTTGTTTATAGCTCCTCCAGTGATTATCAATTTCTTTTGGATGGGTATATTCATTCAAACCATGATTTAAATAGGAAAGAATTCTTGTTCCATCAATTCCCTCCCAATGAAATAAATCATATGGGAATGGATTAGTATCATTCCAGTTCATTTTGGTTGTCATAAAGTACTCTAATCCTGCTTTCTTTAACAATTGAGGTAGAGAGGCGCAATATCCAAATGTATCTGGAAGCCACTCAATTCTTGGCTGTTGACCGAATTCATCTTTATAGAACTTCATTCCATATAAGAGTTGACGCACTAATGATTCGCCAGAAGGTATATTTAAATCAGGCTCTACCCACATACCACCGACAATTTCCCAGCGGCCATCGGAGATATGCTTTTTAACCCTCTGATAGATGTCAGGATAATATTCTTTTACAAATGCGTATGCTTGAGGTTGACTTTGAGCATAGGTAAAGTTCGGATTCTCATCTAGTAAAGTACTCATCGTCGAAAAAGTACGACTGCACTTTCGGACAGCCTCCTTCATCGGCCATAACCAAGCTAAATCAATATGGGATTGACCGACCATTAACATCTGTCCCGGTATGCTACCAGGTAAATGTGCCAGATGTTTAATTAGCTTTTCTTCTATTTCTTTTATCCGTAAACTTTCACGTAAAGATTCAGGTTTTTCAAAAAGAACTTGATACTGAACTTCATTTAGAGCTTCGAAGATTTTTCCTCTTATTAAATCATCTTCAGGGAGCAATTTTGCAGTCTCAAAGTAACATGTAACAGTTGTTAAAAGACTTTTTATTGCTGGATTCGGCAATTCCAAGCACCCATTTATCAGATAAAGAGAAGGCGGGTCATATTCCGCAGGTTCATTTTGATGATTTAATTCATCTACTGCCTGAGGAACAGGATTAAATAATTCTATTTTGATATTAATTTTTTCTTTTCCCCTTGCTTTATCATTAAATGGCACATAATTTCTGTTTCGATCAATCCCTTGATAGGGCAAGCCATCGATCGAAACCAAACCCTCATGATGAGTTGGTCGTCCCTTTGCCCCAACTAGAAAATTTAATCCAAATTGTTGCTTTCTCCATTTTTCTGGTATGTATACATCTTTTTCAAGAAACATAGTTGTACCTGAATTGATTAACCAATCACCATTATTAACTAAAGGAGAACTTTCAGATTCTAATACATACTTAATAGGTTCCTCATATATCGCACGTTTCGTACGCCAATCGGAAATGGGTATAGCTTCTAGAAGTTGGTGATCTGCTAGATAACGAATGAATCGTTCTATTCTTTCCATTACATATCCCTCCAGGTACCTATTGAACAAATTAATAGACAAATTGTATGGCAGATGATAGGTCAGTATCATACTTTCCCATCAGGCACCAACAACTCAAATTACAAAAATCAGGCATTCTAAAAAACCTAGTGCTTTATCTTTTATCAGAAACTCTTCTAAATAAATTCTCCTTACCGTGTATCCAGATTTATCCTGTCGATGAATCAGGCTATGAGAGTTCATGGACATTTATTCAAACAATTATCTTAATCTTCATCTTTCTAAATAGGATGTACTGGTATAAATATGTAATCATTTTCATAATTTTAGCAATAATAAATGCCCCTTCCTATTGGGGAAAATATAGATTCATTGGATAAAATAAAGAATACTCAAATAGAAGATGCAATAAAAAAACGTATCAATTTGATACGTTTTTACTGGTAAATTCATGTGATATGAAAGTGGCCTAGCGATTTATCTTCAATTCCCTTCCACCAGATTATTCAAATCTTTCTCCATTCACTAGGTGTTGTCCCTATATTTTTCTTAAATTGTTTATAAAAGTAGGTTGTATCAGAATATCCTACTTTTTTGCCGATTTCCCCAGCGCGATAATGAGTTGTTTTTAATAATTCCTTAGCTTTTTCTAATCGATATCGATTCAGGTATTCAGAAAACACCAAGCCAACTTCTTTTTGGAATAATTGGCCTAAATAAATGGCGTTTATATGAAACTGCTGTCCAAGTGTTTTTAATGACAGACCTTCATGATAATGTGAATGAATATACTGAAGCACATTTTGCACAATCGGACTTCGACTATGAGTATGTTGATGAATGGCTTGGAGTAAATCATGACAGTACTCTTTTAGGATGGTTGTCATATGACTGATTTCAGTACTATAGACAATCCTTTCAACAGCTGCAGTATATTGAGAAAAATCATCGTGCTGTATGGAATAGTGGATATAGCAGATTAAATCAAATGTATATTTTTTCACTACTTGAGGAGAGATTAAATTTGACTGCTGTGTCAAATTTTCAAAGAAATGATCAATCTCCAATAAGAATACGTCTTCCCCATTCATTAGTTTTTTCACGATATTTTCTTTAATTTCTTTTTGTCTCTTTATTTCTTCCTGCCGATCCATTGCATTTTTATTGGAAATAAGAACATTGGGTTCGAAATTTAACTGCAGCAAACTATTTTCCCTTGCATTCGCAAAACTGTCCTCAAATCCATCAAGCGTATTGACTACCTTTCCCATAGATAAATAAAATAGTCCGGTCCCTAACTGTTCTTTATGTAAATTTTCGACTAGATTTTGATTTTGTCTCAATATATCCTCTTCATCATAACCTCCATAGATGATTACGATTTCCTGGAAAGGGCTAAAGAGACAAAGTGCTGAATAATTTTCCTCAATAAAGCTACGAACTTTGTTTAGTATCTCTCCATCTTGGTAATTCTCAATATTTAATATAGAAACATTATAAAGCTTTTCATTAAACTCAATACTGTATAATAACAACCTTTCATGAAAATCGTGCTGATCTATTTCACCAGTTAAATAGTTCCATAACGTATTATCCAACAGAGTTGTCTCATCATGCTGCTGCCTGGTGTTTACGATCGAATTTAACTTTCGGCCTGTATTTTGGATAGTTGTTAATAATTCTTCTTCATCTACTGGTTTTAGCAAATAATTCTCAATGCCTAACAATAATCCTTGTTTTATATACTCAAACTCTTGATAACCTGTTAAAACAATACTCTTAATCTCAGGCTTTATTTTATTCACTTCCTCAACTAAATCCAAGCCAGACATTTCGCCCATTAAAATGTCCGTGATAAGAATGTCAATTGGATGATTAATTAGATAAGCAAGAGCATCCTCCCCGCTTTCGGCAGTATAGGCAATTTCAAATCCATAATCCTCCCAATCTATTATGGCCTTTAGTCCTTTTGTGATAATCGGTTCATCATCTGCTAATAGTATCTTATACATGTTTGATCTCCTGCACAGGAATAGACAACTTAACCGTTGTACCTTGATCTTTGATGCTGGTCAAGGAAATTCCAAACTGGTCCCCATATTTAAGCTTTAGACGTTGATGAATATTTCTTAATCCGATTGATTTCACACCATCACCTTCTTCATGATTAATATGTTGAACAATGATGTCTAGTTTATCTTCAGACATTCCTTTGCCATTATCTTTCACGATGATATCTATTTTTTCACCTACTTGGTGGGCAAGGATTAATAATTCATTATTAAATTGATTTTTTTTGAAACCATGAGCAAAATAATTTTCAATTATTGGCTGTAATATTAATTTTTGTACCATTGTTTGTTCCACTTCATTTGGAATATTGATATCCACACTTAATTTATCTGGATATTTAAATTGCATCAATTTCAAGTATTGATTAACATATCTGATTTCAGTGTAAAGCGGTACGGTATCTTTAGATTCCAAAGTATAACGAAAAAGCTTAGATAAATGAAAAATCATTTTACTGGATGTTTTAGAACCCTCTACAACTGCAACCATTCGGATGGCCTCAAGTGTGTTAAATAGAAAATGCGGATCTATTTGTGCCTGAAGGGCTTTTAATTCGGCTTGCTGCTGCTTCATATTCAACAGGTAGGATTGTTCAATATACTTATTTAGCTCTGTTAACATCGAATTGATATTGATAGATATCTTCGATAATTCATCTTCTTGCTTTGATATCGGAATTCGTGCATTCAAATCACCATTTTCTACCTTACGAACTATCTTTACGATGTTTTGAATTCGACGGGAATAATTCCTGGTAAAAGAAAAAGTTATTAAAATAGCAGCTAAAATAAGAAAGCAAATAACAACCCACATAGTCCCTCTAATGATCGTCAGCTTTTGCCATCCTTTATCGGGAATAACACTTATGTAAGTAAATTCCCCCATATTAGCAATCGTGTTTATGTGATAGTTTTCTTGCTTCCACTCTATTTTCGTCTCATTTGTTTCTCGTTTCACTTCCCTAATCATATCAATCGGGATACCTTTATTAACCGAATAAGCAATTTCTCCATTTCTATCAATAAGAAAGAAAGATACTGGTGCTCCTTCTTGCTTTCTTAACATTTTGTCTAACCATTCTGTTGAGTAGTAAAATGATATTTCACCAATTCTTTTCAGTGTTACTGGGTTATTCAGTATGATTCTTTTTGTTATTGTGTTTCTTAACTTTCGTTCTTTTAGCAAACCATCCCTGTTTAAGTTAGGTATTCCCTGAGAAAGAGAAGGATCTGCATTTGTACCAAGGTCAATTACGCTTTTATTCCAGCGGACATTATTATTGATTAATAAATATTCAATAGATTGATTCTCATATGAACGTAAACTAATGGCATTTAAATCACTATCCTGACTAAAATAACCATTAAAATAGATATCAATATTATTAGGAGTAAAAGATTTACTTTTCGAAAATCTATCTAAATGGTACTCCAAGTATTTTCCATAACCATTGTTGAGAGCGAAAGTTATATCATTGATCATTTCTCCATTTATATAAAGATCTCTTATAGCTCTATTAATATCTGCATCCTTGGATGAAAAATAATCTTCTACTCTTTCTAATGTCCGTGTATTAATATTAACTTCCTTTTGAATAATAATATCGGAATAATAATTTGAAACCGTAACAAATAAAATGATAACGGTTACAACAATAGTGATAGAGGATATCAAAAACAGTCTATTAAATACATTTTGCGTAAAGCGTTCTTTAAATTTCATATTAGAATCCTTTAGTATACAAATTGTATATATGTTAATTATAACATCGAATAGCAATATTTAGGTTATTAGGTTAAAAAGGAGTATGGTAAATAAAATCAAGCTGGAATGCACCAGCTTGATTTTTATGTTTATTATTGTTTGCTTTTCCATTCATCATATTGCTTTTGAATTTCTTTTAATACTTTATCGATTCCAGCCTCTTTCAATTTTTTATTGAATTTAGGCAGATATTCTTCCGGATCCACTGAACCTGTTCCAAGCGCCGGATAAAACTCCTTCGAAATATTCGTTATCGAAGCAAGCTCTGAGCGAACTGGATCACTATTAAAATTGAAACCAAGGGTTGGTGATTTAACGGCAGAAGCATTAAATTCTTCGAATTTCTCCCATTTATCCTTAGGATCTTCTTTGTATAGGTCTAGGATGAAATGGTTTCCTAAAGAATAGGATGGCATATTATAGCTGTCGATACGTGCAGGAAGATCTTCTATTGTTCCATCTTCGTTTTTCTTATAGTGGGTGCCCTCAATTCCTTTATCTACGAGGTTACGAAGATAGGAATCTGTATTAAGCAAATTTAGGAATTCCATTGCTTTTTTAGGATTTTTAGATGTAGCCGAAATGGCCTGAATTGAACCAGAAACAGAGTCATTTACAATGGTTGGCGGTTCAGCAGGTGCAGACACAACCTCGTATTTAGCTGAACGGGACCAAAGTAAATCAGCATATGGCTGTGATCCACCCATACGTACAAACCAATTTTCCACATCCATTGGCCATGTGTCTTTACTTGTAGCAGCATCTTCTTTTAGATAGCCAGCTTTATAATATTTATGCATCGTTTTAAACATATTCATAGCTTCATCTGTATCAAATGGATTAATCACTTGATCTGTTTCCCCTTCAAATGGGAATGCAAAGGGCATTTCACCATTAAAGACATAGTCATAGCGTAAAAATGCTTTAAATGTAGCCATTGGTGTAACACCAGATTCTTTTTCCTTAATAGTTTTCAGCATTGGCTCTAAATCTTCTAAAGAACCCACTTTAGAAATATCGAAGTTGTATTGGTCTACAAGTCGTTTATTAAACGTATAAACCGTTTGTCTTGCTACCTCTTTATTAGCAGGAATACCATAAATTTTACCATCAATCTTGATACCTTCTAAAAACTGAGGATCAATAACCTCTTTCATCTCTTTTCCTTTATTATTCAACATATCATCAAGAGCCATAAATGCACCCTTTTGGGAATTTTGAACATAATCGGTTCCGTTTGTAAAAATGATGTCAAATTGTTCACCTGAATTGATCATAACTTGCGATTTTTGAGCCCAATCACCCCAATCAATTTGAGTCATTTTCACAGTGGCATTTATTTTCTCCTTTAGGTACTTATTTACCTCATCGAATACTTTATCTGTATCCTTTTGAGGTGTTCCGATGGTGTACCATTTAATTTCGTATGGGTCTCCATCTTTTCCGCCGTTTTCCTCATTTGAGCTTTCTTTGCTGGTGCATGCAGATAGGATTGTTCCAATCGATAGAACTAGTGCTAATAGAATCACAAATTTTTTCTTCATACCTCTCTCCTCTTTCTATATTATTCTTTAACGCCGCCAATAGTTAGTCCGCTGATGAAGTACTTTTGGAAGAACGGGTATGAAACTGCTATTGGTAACGTGGCGATAACAACCATTGCCATTTTAGCTGACTCTTGTGGAATCGTATCAAATAAACTTTGTTGTATTGAGCCAACATCTAAATTTTGCCTCATAAATTCAAGGTTTGCTTCTATTTTCATTAGTAATGCTTGTAACGGCACTAAATTCGGATTATCTATATACAACAAAGCCGTAAACCAGTCATTCCAATAACCTAATGTGCTAAACAATGCAATTGTGGCAATACCCGGTAATGACAGTGGAAAGATGATTTGGAAAAAAATCCTCCATTCACTAGCTCCATCAATTCGCGCTGATTCTAATATTGATTCGGAAACTGATTTCAGGAAAAATGTCCTCATTATGATGATATAGAAAGCATTCAATGCAAGCGGTAAAATTAATGCCCAAATTGTATTTTTCAATCCTAAAAATTGAGTAACAATTATATAAGTCGGTACTAGACCGCCGCTGAAAAGCATTGTGAAAAAGGCTAGGAAAGTAAAGAATTTCCGATATTTAAATTGCGGTCTTGAAATAGCGTAAGCATAAAAGGTAATCATTAACACACTTATAATGGTCCCGAGGATAGTAACAAGAATGGTAACGCCATAAGAACGGAATAATCGTTCCTTCATACTCCATAAATAAAGATATGCATCAGTACTCCACTCTTTTGGAAATAGCTGAAATCCATTTCTTACAATACTTTCTTCGCTTGTAAAAGAAATTATGATGACATAGATAAATGGAAATACACACATGAATGCTAATATTGCCAGAAACACACTGATAATTATGTTTACGACAGGGGAGATTTGCTGGGGGTCTCGATACTTTTTCCTTGTCTTATCCCCTCTTAGCTCTCCCATCGATTGTGAAACGACAACCGGTGCTGGATCTTGCTCTAGTTTAGCCATAAAGTTAGCCGCTTGAGCGACTCTCCCTCCTTTCCGAAGAAAAAAACTTTAAAACAATGCACTTTCCTCATCAATTTTTCTGACTATGTAATTCGTAATCATGACAAGGGTAAAACCTACAACGGACTGATAAAGACCGGCTGCTGTACTCATACCGATATCCCCAAGATTCATAAGACCTCGGTATACGAATGTATCAATAACATTTGTAACCGAATACAATGCTCCGGAATCTCTTGGTACCTGATAGAACAATCCGAAGTCCGAGTTAAAGATCTTTCCGATATTCATAATGGTTAAAATAATCATTAATGGCTTAAGCATTGGTAAAGTAACATGTTTTATTTGCTTCCATTTTGAAGCACCATCAATCATTGCTGCCTCGTAATATGTTCGGTCAATTCCAACTATAGATGCTAAATATACGATACTGCCGTAACCTATACCTTTCCACAAGCTCATAAATACTAGAATAAATGGCCAATATTTTGACTCGCTATACCATGAAATGGGATCAATATTGAACCAACTGAGTACATGATTCATTAGGCCATGATCAGTACTTAAGAAAGTAAAAACAAAATAGCTGCCAATAACCCAGGAAATAAAATGTGGGAAAAGGATAGAAGTTTGATAAATTTTTGATTGCTTTTTATTCACTAGCTCATTAAGCAAAATGGCTATTCCCACAGCAGCAATAAGCCCAACAACAATAAAGATAATATTATATAAGAGAGTATTTCTTGTTATAATCCATGCATCATTTGTACTGAACAAATATTTAAAGTTATCCCAACCTACCCATTCACTATTGATAACGCTTGCAAAAAAACCGTCTGGATGGATTCGAAATTTCTTAAAAGCTAATACTTGTCCAAACATAGGTAAATAGGAGAATACCAATAACCAAATGGTTCCAGGCAGGACCATTAGAAGCCAGACTCGATTTTTATATAGATCACGTGCAAATCTTTTCAAGTGTTTTTACCTCCCTTCAAACTATGTAAGCACTTTCATAACTATATTTTATAGGGAATAGAGCTTAATTTATAGTTGACTAATTTAGGATTAACTGGAAAAAACTTAGAAACAAGATGTTTTTTAGGACTTTTCATAAAGAATAACAAAATCGATTAAAAGATGAATTACTAAACGGCATTAAACGACATCTTTCAGCAATTTTTAAAGCTTAACCTACAACTAGGTTAACATGGCATAATTTTAAGATAGTAATCTTCATGCTATTTTACTTTGTTGTATTTACTAAACACTTTTACGTAATTTAATAAATTTTTAAACAATGTAAGTTTACCTAAAACTTGAAGTTATGTAAGCTGATGCTAAAGCGAAATAGTAAAAGCGAATTGCCTATATAAATACAAAAAATGAACGGAAAGAATGATCAAACCGTTCATTTTTCTGATTATGTTATTCTGATTGTTTTTATTTCATAAGGCCAAATTTCCATCTTAATCGGTGCAGATGATTCTGTACCGATAGGTTCTTCCATTAAATTCGTCTCAATCCATGATGAGTTATCTGTGTGGAAATTCAATGATACCGTACCCCTGCGCCCCTCATATTCATGAATCCGAACGATAATCCCTTTTCCATCGTGAGCAGGCTTAATAGCATCTATCCAAATATGGTCCGAATCAGTTTCTAAGAAAGATTCCTCTCTCGTCCATTTTCCTTCTGTAGATAAAACCGGTGCATTTAAATCCCAAGCTTTTTCCACTGTTTTCGCTATTCTCCAATCTCCTATATGCGGATAAAGAGAATAAGTAAAGGAATGTTGCCCCTGATCAGCTTGAGGATCTGGATGAATTGCCGATTTTAATAAAGTTAAACGCATCACGTTCTCCTTGATGTCATACCCGTATTTTGAATCATTTAGCAAACTGACTCCAAAATCTGGTTCTGATAGGTCGGCCCACTGATGACCGACAGTTTCAAACCTTGCCATATCCCAACTGGTATTCCAATGCGTAGGACGCTTTACATTACCATATTGAATATCATAAGTAGCTTCTGTAGACCGAATATCAACAGAGAACGATGCTTTGAGCAACTTCCTTTTTTCATGCCAATCAACATCAGTTATAAAATCAATCCGTCGATCATTATGATAAAATCTGATTCGTTGAGTAATGGACGAATGATGATACTTCCAAGTAACAAGAAGGCTAAAGAAAAGCTCACCATTTTCCTCCACTTTAAATGTACTAATATCACGAATTTCTTCCATTTTTTCTTGATAGAATAGATCAATATCCCAAGCATCGTGTGCAAGAGGCTTATCTTCAAAGATTTGCAACACATTTCCATTTTGACCATCTGCTAAAATATTACGATTTGTTTCTTTATCGTAAATTTTGATCATCTGACCATACTCATTCCATTCAACTTGGTAGAATGCCGTTTCTAATTTTCTATTATGATAAATAAAATTAGAAGCTGCTGGAATTATTTCATCCGGCTCAAAATTTAAGACAGCTACACCAAAAGAAGGTAGGTTTTTCACTTCAATTAACCACCCATTCTCACTCTTTTGATGGTTTAACTCATGTCCTTCTCTATCTGTCCAAACCCCAGCGTTAAATTGTGCGAATTGAGACACGAATACATTCCTTTTATCCTTACAATGAGTAGCATTAAATAAAATCGCAGACTGTCCCTTCTCTTCAACGTTCTTACTAATAATGTTTGCTTCCACTTGTTGAACAATCTGTAGTGCTTCAGCGTATTCTTCCATCGCATCTTCATATACTTCATGTATCGAGGAACCAGGGATGATATCATGAAATTGATTTCTTAATATAATCTTCCAACCATCCTTAAGTCGGTCAAATCCTAGCCATTCTCCCTTGTCAGATAACCAAGAGGATAGGAATTCTGCCCTTCGGTATAAGAGCTCCAGTTGACGATTCATCTTTTTCATAAATGCTTGGCTAGTATAGGTTCCACGGTGATATTCAAGATATAGTTCGCCGTCCCATTTATGAATATAACCATCGGACTTTTCTACATTTTCGTGCAGTTTTCTAAAAAATTCTCCTGCCCCGGATGTTTTCACATTCGGCATTCCCGGCAGCTGATCGAATCTGCGGCGCATTTCAAGCATATGGCGATTAACGCCACCCCCACCGTCACCGTACCCGTATGATAGTAGAAGATCCTTGGATAAATCCTTATCGCGATAAGCTTCCCAAATCCCTTTTACTGTTTTCGCTGTAATGTAGCCGTTATATGTATAGAACCACGAGTCCGGCTCGTTCCAAGGTTCAGGTGTAGTGATAAAATGAGTTAATATCTCTGACCCATCAATCCCCTTCCAAAAAAATGTATCATGCGGCATACGGTTATACTGATTCCAACTAATCTTAGTGGTCATCATCGTTTTGATCCCAGATTTTTTTAATATCTGCGGCAACGCCCAGCTATAGCCAAACACATCCGGTAACCAGAGATAGTCACAATCGATGCCGAACTCTTCCTTAAAAAAATTCTTCCCATAAAGAATTTGACGGACAAGCGACTCACCACTAGGGATATTACAGTCGGCTTCCAGCCACATCGCTCCTCCTGCTTCCCAATGACCTTCTGCAATTCTCTCTTTTATTTGCTCGTATATTTCAGGATAGTCAGCTTTAATATAATCATAGAGCTGCGGTTGTGTTTGCAAGAAGTGATATTCTGGAAACCGATTCATTAGATTTAGTACCGTTGAAAAGGATCGGGCTGCTTTCTCCCTCGTATTTCTTAACCGCCAAAGCCAGGCAACGTCGATATGTGTATGGCCGACTGCATGTATCGTAATATCTGAATTTTTATCAACTGATCTAAGCGTTTCTTTTATATCGGTCTCCGCTTCATAACATGATTCATAGAATTCAATGCTTCCTGGATCAGTCCAATTAATTCGGAATAAAGCGTCCTGAATCATTTTCTTTAAAAACGAATAATGAGAATCTGCTTCCATGCTTTCTTTTAATACCTCATAAGAAGCTAAAAGGGTATAGTATAAATCATCAATACGAGTATCCAGCCAGCCAATCTTCGCGGTTTGGAGTTTAAATTCATTTTCAACAGGAGGGCCTCCGCCTTCAAAGCCGGACCATAATCGAAAATCTAATCGTATGGATCCTTGCGACGTCTCTTGGTCGAAAAGAACTTCTTCATGATTGGAATCTACTCCTTGTACGGGCTTTCCATTAATAAATAATAAGGACTCAAAACCAGAGTTATTTCCTCCTCCTGTTTTCCCAAAAGAAAATAGTCCGACAATTTGTTTATTATTATATGGGAGGTGGCTATCGACATTAGCATGTATCCACATGTAACGATCTCGTCCCTTCCAATAGTTGCCTAACCTCATTTGATGATGTTCATCGTATTCCAATGGTGGAAAGGCACCAATCCTACCATTGTCACTGCAGGTGTTAAATTGAGGAATATCATAGCAGTCACGGTAACGATACTCCCCTAGTTCTTGAATACGTGCTTCAAACTTTCTTTCGGTTAAAAACATGTTTTCACTCCTATGTTTTAGATTGAAAAATTACCAGCAGTGACAATTCGATGATATATATTCCCACCTACTAATCCATCTACAATCTCCCAAGGTCCATCGTGAAGCAGTCGTTTTTCATCTAATTCATTAATTTGATCAATTCTTCCATCAAGCCACTCATTGAGACGATATTTTATGGTGTCAATTCTTGTAATAACCCCCCCATAGCGGATATCAATAACTTCCCAACCGAATGGTTTATAGGCTGTAAACCAAATATCACGATGTTTTTGACGGAGCAGGTCCACGTTAGTTTGAATCCAATCGAGTTTAGGTAAGAATGAACGGATCTGTTCAACATCCTTTTTGTCATAAAGCTCCTTTAACTGAAGGCCTATTTCCGCCTTCACACTCAACACTCTAGCCAGCTGCCCATAAAAGTCGAATAAATGCTCCCAATCAGGATTATGAAGTTTAGCCTTTTCAATCTCATAAACTAGCTTATTATAATGTTCGCCAAGCCCTAAACCTCGAACATTCTCATCATAGAGACCGATTAAAATATCTTGATACAATAATATCTTCGAAGTCATGGATGTGTTCATATTATTCTCCATGACTCCTGGCGTTTCATCCAAGTGTTTCAAAATCATAAAATCTTCAAAGTGTCCTTGACAGCAAAATGCAAAGCGGTCGCCGACTTGTTCATTCGTTACTACTTGGTGATAGGTATGTTCAGCAAATAATTGAAGGATCGGATAAGCCGTTGAGAAAGGTGTCTCTGCTCCATTATCACCCCAGAGTGTAACAAAGACTTCCTTAACTCCTTCTTTTTTACATGCGGCCATAGCTGCTTCAGTAGTAGCAATTGCTTTTCCGTAATTCGGTGCAATTCCATTCCATGTCCATGCACCGCCAGCGAAAATTGGTAGGCGACCTAGATCTTTATGATGTTGGATATATTCTTCATATACCTCCTGCTCTTTACGATAATAATTCCAATAGACAAGGTCTACATCCGGAATTCCACCTAAAATTTCTTCGCTAATATGACCTTTTTCATCATGGTATTTACTATCCTTGGAGAATAGAGGGAAATACATATCACTCCATATCATTGGTTTATAGCCATACTTTTCGGTAATTGCTACAACCTTTTGTATGTGGCGGTTCATAATTTCAATATGATTCACATAACCGTGGTTTTCCAAATACCTTCCAAGTCCTAACTGGAAAGTTTCATCCATTCCAATATGAATACGTTTCGTATGGAAAGCTTCAGAAACGGCTTTAATACAGTTCTCCAAAAATTCATAGGTCTTCGGCTCATCCACCAATAGGATATCATCGGTATCTCTAAATTCAGAAGCATAGTTCCACTTCAGCGCTTCCCGTAAATGCCCTAATGTTTGGATACATGGAATCATTTCAATTCCAAGTTTATTGGCATAATTATCACATGCTTTTAGCTCTTCAATTGTGTATCGTCCTCGCATATAACCAAAATAAGGATGCTCCTTAACTTCATAAGTGTCCTCTGTGTAAAGCATCAATGTGTTAAGTCCCATAATTGCCATTTTTTGCAGCAGCTTTTCCAATTCAGTAACTGTTGGGACGGCATTCCTTGAGGCATCAAGCATTACACCACTCATTTCAAAATTCGGGTCTTCTGATATATCAAATTCATAGTTTTTCTGATAATTCTCAATCCACAAACCTAAAGCACGAAAAAAATGTACCGGCTGATCATAGCTAATTTCCCCGCTACCGTTTTGATTAGCAACCCTAAGCTGTCCACTTTCATTTTTCACCTGAATGGGATGCCCTTCCGTGGAAAGCTCTATATTTAGATGCTTAGACAGAATCTCTATACCATTTTGTACTGAATTTACATCTCCCTTAATATGCAATTTCAAAATAAACTCCTCCTTAAAGATTGTTTTTAGTAACCTTTATTGCTACTTACTTGACTATCTAAAGCTGTAAATCGGCTAAGACAGATTCTCATCATCCAAAAGGCAGGCGCAACTGCAGACACAAATAGAATAAGACCTGGATACTCATTAATCATATAGCCAATCAGGATAAGGCCAATCAAAATGAGTATAGTAGAAGGCAAGCTGGTCGCTGCAAACAGAAATGACTGTTTAATGTAATCCCTATTTGGTAGTTCATAATGAGCATAGATTGCAAAAAAGTACCCAATCGCTAAAAATAACACGCATACAAGAATGTATAAGAAGATAGAAAGAAAACTAGCCAAAAAGCCTGTCATCACTTGGTCAACTATTCGAATATCAATAAACAGGAAAAGTCCGATGCCATAGAAAATCAAGCCATTTACATTACTTCTTCTCCATTCTTGAAAATAAATCTGCTTAAATGTTTTTAAAACAGGTACATCCGTTTCGTTTCTAATCCATTTTCTTAATATCGTAAATAAAGCCACCGACGCAGGGAAAAATCCGAATATGCCTAATCCAAGGATAGTAAACGCAAACCAACACCAATTGACTAAAATCACTCTCCAAATCCACTCACAAACACCAATGATCCATGGCACTTTTTTCATTGCTTCATCCCCTCAAATGAAAATTCTCCTTCAAGATACTTATTGATTTTTAATCAATTGGTGATAAAGCGGGCTTCCTTTTACCGCTTTCCCCGTTAAACTTAATACAAATTCACTAAACATTGTGTTAGCCCAAGCAAACCAATCTCTTGTAAATTCTTCTGGGCAATCGGCGTTAAAGCCCTCATGCATATACGCCGTTCCGCCATCAGTTGTTTTAAAATAGTCTAGTATCATTTGTTTTTCGCCTTCAACCGTTGTCGTCATTCCTTGAATTGCAAGTGCAATATGCCAGATATAATGATCAGGTGTATGTGGACTTCCGATTCCATTTGCAAATTTCCCTTCATAATAATATGGATTATCCCTACTTAATATAAATTGGCGTGTATTCGCATATACTTGATCTTCATATGGCATGTATCCTAAATAAGGAGCAGCCAGCAGGCTTGGAACATTCGCATCATCCATTAAATTGACCCTGCCCTCACCATCCGTTTCATATACATACATGTCACCGTTAATTGGGTGAGAGAACTTGGCAAAAGTTTCGATTCCTTGTTTTATTTCATTGCGAAGATTCAGACATTCTTTGCTTAATATTGGTAGGTTCAATACTTGATTGCTGATTTCAGCTGCATATTCAAGTACTACCACTGCAAACATATTAGAGGGCACTAAATACCCGTAAGTACAAGCGTCATCACTTGGACGGAAGGCACTCCATGTCATTCCGGTCGGTACAACATGTCCTCCTTTTCCATGACGTATTAATGTGTCGGACTGACGAACTTCTGCACGTTCAAACCGGTATGGTGAATGATTTTCATGATCCTGCTCCGTTCTCCATACATGAAGAATTGTTTTCATAACATCCTGGAACGATTCTTGTAAAAACGCAGTACGTCCTGTAGACTTCCAAAATAGGTAAGCCAGTTGGATTGGATAGCACAAAGAATCAATTTCATATTTTCGTTCCCAAATATGTGGGGTCATCGTTGTTATGTCGGTTTGATAACCTTTGCCGTTGGCACTTTCATTAAAAGCATTAGCATACGGATCATGAAGTATAAAAGAAAACTGTTGGCGAATTACTCCTTCGATTAAATCCGCTAATTCTTCATCTTCTTCTGCTGCCAGTAAATAGGGCCTTACTTGTGCAGCTGAATCGCGGAGCCACATTGCCGGAATATCACCGGTAATTACGAAGGTTTTGCCATCTTCCTGTTTTTTTAAAGTCGTTGTAAACGTATTAACAAAACATTGCTCAAACATTCTTTGTAATTTTGCGTCTTCCGGAAAAAAGTCATTTACATGTTTGATAAGTCTCTGCATTGATTTAGGAATAGTTATCATCAATTCACACCCTATCCTTTTCTTTTAAATCCAAGTGTAATGATTTCTGCATTTCCTGCTTCATATTGATTTTCTGTCAAAGTTGTTGAATCTTCCAAGATATTACTCTTGTACGATTGATAATCTTTGATAGATGCTTTTAGTATCGCATTCTTTTCACCAGGATTAAACCAGCGAATCATGATATCATCACGATCTTCCGCTACTTTCATAGAGGACCATGCTAGTCCCTTGTCTTCAGATTGTACAAATTGATGTATTGGTGGCCTTGTACCTTTATGTATAGTTGGTTGAACAATAACAAGAGGTACTTTAAATTGGTAAGCATCAACAAAAGCTTGTGATTTAATCACATCTTTTTCATGTGACAGTACTTGCCACTCTGCTGTCTGGATTCCTAAGCATTGTGCTTCAGGTGTCGAAAAATATCCCCAGTCTCCAAGCTCAGCTACCGAACGGAGAACAGTAATTGCGATCGTACCGTCTTCTGGCAGGATTTCATATTCTTGAAGACCATGGGTTGCCACGGTTAAGCCCATTTGCTCATCTGCTATACTGCTAAATCGCTGCTGATGGTGACAAAAGCTAGGATTATCCCATTCTTTTTCTGGTTTATTGGGACGAGTAACAATTTCAAATATACTATCTGCTTTGTGAGTTTCTGTCTTTAAACCAGTTGGGAAAAGCACACGGAGACGATGGTCTGTTGCTTGATTATCAATGGTCAGCGTAAAAACCGGACCTTTCATTCCTTTTGCCAGTGTGACAACAGTTCGTAAAGTAATTGTTGTCATTTCATCAGATCTACCTGCCTCCCGTTCTTTATGCCAAACTAATTGGTTCCTTTCTAAGGCTAATCGCTCATCCGCACATGCTGGAATTGATAACGTATGAGTATACTGGAGTACAGTTTTGAGTTTACTTTGTTCCAACCATGAAAATTCGGCTGCTATCCCCTTTGTATTGATGGAGGCATGCCCCTCTGTTTCCTTAAACATATATTCGTTTCCAATATCACCAGTGTCTTCATATATACCAAGATGATGAAATACTTCTTCCGTTAGTTTATTCATTAAATCAAAGCTTCCATCTCCATGAAAATGTAAATGAACATACTCATTTTCCATTTCAAATCTATCATTCTCAGTTTCTCTTGTTTCAGCTAGATGTGCTGGAACCTTTTCTGGTAAAAGGTAGAACGTTTTATAGCCAAATGAAGGAATTCCTTCAGCGAAGAATGATAGCTTAGCCCGTTTAGCAAAAAACGGCTGTCGAAATTGATCGTCTGGTAAATCATATCCAAATTCAATAACAGGTTTTTCAAGGTAATAATCTATTGCCTTTCCTTGATTATCTACGAGTTTATAATAAGGTAATTCTCTTTCCTTAAGATAATTTGGTATTTCTTTAAAATCCATTTGAGAAAAAAATATTTTATCCAGATCGATTTCTTTTATGACTACTTCATTTTTCTCCCAACCGGTTGTATTAATTACAAGGAGTGGGATCCCGCCATCCGGTGTTTCAGATGTATCAATTCTTTCAGCAATCTCAGCAGCAAGTTCCTTAACAAATACATCTCCCATCTGCGAAACTGTTTCAAAACGTGTGACCATTTCACGATGGACTTCATCTACACTGCAGCCACAAATGCTATCATGTGGGTGATTCTTCATCAGTGTTTTCCACATAAAACGGATATATTCTCTCGGGTAATCCCCTCCGGCCAAAAGGTTAATAGCTGCAAGTGGTTCCACGACTTTTTCCAGCAATATTTGACACCTCGTATTCCATTGCTTTAAATAAATACGGCTTGATGCCGTGTTGACAAGGGTAGACCAGCCATCTGTTCGCTGGTTGCGAAGCTCACCTTCAATGATTTGCAGGTTATTGGGAAGTGAGACTTTTAATGCTTGTATATATTCAGCAAAGCTGGAGAGTTTAAATGTATAATCTGGATATAGAGCACCGGCTGTTTCAATTGCTTGCGGTATTGTTTTTTGCAATGGCTGATGGTCGCAGCCGTTCATGAATAATAATTGATTTGTCGAGGCATATTTCTCTGCATCCTGGATTTTTTTATCCCAAAATACCTTTGCTTCTTCCTCATCAACTGGAATTTCATTCCCATTCGAATACCAATTCGCAAAAAGAATACCTAAAACACTAGAACCGTCTGGCGATTTCCAAACAATCTCGGAATAAGGGGATTCAAAGTTTGGTGTATCCGATACTGTATTATTAAAGCCAGTAGGCTTAACACCACGCCCAAATGCTGCTGTATCAATGCCCGCCTGTTTCAGAATTTGAGGTGCCTGTCCATAAATCCCAAATGTATCCGGAAAATAGCCAATTTTTGAAGCATGGCCATAGACTTCCGTATCATACAAACCAATCTGTAAGTTCCTGATATTAGCTTCAGAACTGGTTAAGAAAGCATCCTGCAACACGTACCAAGGACCAATATAAAGTTTTTTATCTTCAATCAATTGTTTTACGATTTCAAAATTTTCAGGGTGGACTGCAAAATAGTCCTCTAAAAGGATTGTCTGGCCGTCAAGATGAAACGATTTAAATGTATTACCATCCTTCTTAAATTGCTCAATGATACTATTCATGAGTTTGATAAAGTAAAAACGATGTTTTTCAAAAGGTAAATACCACTCTCTGTCCCAGTGAGAATGAGAAATTATATGGGCAGTCTTATTCATAAAGACTTTTCCTCCTTTGGTGATTTACACTCAACAAGAAAGCGCTGTCATTTTTTTGTAAATAGATTCCTTCAATATCTACAATAAAAAAACCAAGTTCTTCTAGCAATAGAATAGAGGAAAGTCATAAAGTTATTACAGTAGATATTAAATTAGTCCAGTGAATTTGTTATGTAGTTTAACTTTATCTTTTAGATACAATTTCTTTGGATTATTAAAATGCATTATTCATACCTTCCTGTATAAAGAAAATTACAATTATGAAAATGATGGAAATCACCCAAAATGCAAAGGCCTAATCTTCTATAATGAATGGTACAGAGAATATTTATACGATGGTTATCTTAACTGCTGTATACACTCCTTCCTCTACTTGTCCTTCTGTATCATCACATCTACAATGTGCTTATACGAACAAAAATTTATTCTAATATCCTATATATAATAGAGCTGGAAAAGATGCTATATATATAAAAGCATCAGTCTACCCATCTCCTAGGGTAGACTGATGCTTTAAGGTTATGATTAAACCATTACTTTACAAATATTATTTGTAAACTCAACTGGGTCATTGATTGGCAGTCCTTCTATTAATAAGGCCTGGTTATACAATAGCTCAGTATATAAATCCAGCTTGGATTTATCCTGTTCATAAGCTGCTTTTAAAGATTGGAAGACTTCATGATTTGTGTTGATTTCCAATACTTTATCTGCCTTCACATTTTGATTATCAGGCATAGCATTCAAGATTTTTTCCATTTCAATCGTGATTTCTCCATCAGCGGATAAACAAACAGGGTGTGTTTTTAAACGTTTGGAAGCCCGGACATCCTTCACTTTGTTTGTAAGTAATTCCTTCATATAATTGAATATCTCAGTATTTTCTTCTTCTTGTTCATCTGTTTGCTTGTCTGAAGAATTGCGATCAATACCAAGATCTCCGCTGGAGACAGATTTAAATTCTTTCTCTTTATAGTTCATGATCATTTTAACGGCGAACTCATCAATATCTTCAGTGAAGTACAGGATTTCATACCCTTCATCTAGAACAAGCTCTGTTTGAGGAAGCTTTTCTATTCTTTCATAGGAATCACCGGTTGCATAATAAATGTATTTTTGATCCTCTGGCATTCTCGACACATACTCATCAAGAGTCACCAATTTCTTCTCTTTGGAAGAGTAGAACATTAGCAGATCCTGTAAAGCTTCTTTATTTGCTCCAAAATCACTATACACGCCAAATTTAATTTGACGGCCGAAGGATTTGTAGAATGAATCGTATTTCTCACGGTTATTTTTTAATAATGATTGAAGCTCACTCTTAATTTTTTTCGAAATATTTTTTGCAATAAGCTTTAATTGTCGGTCATGCTGCAGCATTTCCCTTGAAATATTCAGTGATAGATCCTCTGAATCGACCATCCCTTTCACAAAGCTGAAATGGTCAGGAAGCAAATCGGCACATTTCTCCATGATCAGAACACCGTTTGAATACAGCTCCAGCCCTTTTTCAAACTCCTTGGAATAATAATCGAAAGGAATATTTTCAGGAATATAAAGAATTGCATTATAACGGATTGTTCCGTCTACATTGATATGCAAGTGTTTAAGCGGCTTATCAAAGCCGTAATGCTTCTCATGGTAGAAGCTTTCATAATCTTCATCCGTTAATTCACTTTTATTCTTTTTCCAAATCGGAACCATACTATTGATGGTTTGTTCCTCAATAATATTTTCATATTCATCTTCGCTGCCCTCAATTAGGTGCTTCTCTACGGTATCCATTTTGATTGGATAGCGAATGAAATCGGAATATTTCTTGATAATGGATTTTAATTTATATTCATCTAAATATTGATCGAAATCTTCTTCCTCTGAATTTTCTTTAATCGTAAGAATGATTTCAGTACCGATTGTTTCCTTTTCGCATGGAACAATCGTATATCCTTCCGTACCTTCTGATTCCCATTTATACGCGGTATCAGAATCAAGCGCTTTACTGATTACTGTCACTTTATCAGCTACCATAAACGCTGCATAAAAACCAACGCCGAATTGTCCGATAATATCATGGCCATCTTTTGATTCATTTTCACTTTTAAAAGCTAAAGATCCACTTCTAGCTATCGTACCAAGGTTATTTTCAAGTTCTTCTTTGGTCATCCCAATACCAGTATCCAAGATGGATAAGGTTCTATTTTCTTTGTCTGCACTTACTTTTATGTAATAACTTTCTTTATTAAATGTTAAGGACTCATCTGTTAATGCCTTGTAGTAAAGTTTATCAATCGCATCACTGGCATTTGAAATAAGTTCACGCAAAAACACCTCGCGCTGAGAATAAATTGAGTTAATCATCATTTCCAATAATCGTTTGGATTCTGCTTTAAATTGCTGTTTTTCCATTTTCGTCTTTTCCCCTCCATCGTGTTCTGTAAAGAAAGAATATCCGGCAATTAGCACTCATGAATATCGAGTGCTAATTGCTATCTATTTTTAATTATTCACAATTTTAATATGGTGTCAATATTTGTAGGATAACTTGTTCGTGTAAAAGTAAAGTGAAGTGATTCACTGATAAGATCAACAACCTTTTAGAAATGCATATTTTATGTGGTTTTAGCAGATAGTAGGAGTGTATTTTTATTGAGGAGTGATAATATGCCAAACTTAAATGAATTAGAACTTCAGAACCTGCGTCATATGATCGGCTCGCATGGCACCCTAGCCACTAAGCTTGATTATTATGCACAGCAATGTACAGACCCAGAAATCATACAACAGCTACAAAAAGATGCTCAAGACGCAAGAAATCATAAAGAAGACCTAATGAAATTTTTATAAAAGGAGGATTTGTCATGCAGGAAAAAGAAATGATTAATGATTATTTATCAGGATTAAACAGTAGTCTTACAGGTTATGCGTCTATTATTGCACAGACAGAAAATCAGGAATTAAGACAAAAGGTTCAAGATATGAGAAATCAAGATGAACAAAGACAATATCAAGTCTATTTACTGGCTAAGCAAAGAGGCTATTATAAACCAGCACAGCCTGCAACCGAAGATGAAATCATGACCGTCAAGAATGAATTATCGCAGGGATAACAGACAGGTCTTTATTTAACCCTCTTCTTGACAGGGTGGGGGTCGCTGGTTCGAACCCAGTCGGGATCACACTTTACAAGAAGGCTTAAACCTAATGGTATCAAGGGTTTGAGCCTTTTTTCTATTTTTAGTAAAATTAATATTCCATAAACCGATTCGCCTCCTAATAAGAATCTTTGCATGAATATGCCTAAGATTATGAAGTGGCATGGAACCTTCGCCTTTTTAATTAAGCGCTTCACGTTTTGTTTTAAAACCACTTCGATAAATCTGTTTCCTCTTGCCAGTAAGTGTGTCAGCACCGGCATCTATCCAAACGACCATACTTTACCAACTTTTTAACTGTCAATAAAAAAACCTCCATTTTTGTTGATGGAGGTAGGGTTGATATTAGTATGGATTTATGAAATAGAAGCATAGTTTGTACTGTGAAAGTTATCTTTCTCTATAGCTTCATATGCAGGATTGAGGGTTGTCCATTCCCTTCCTAACCGCTTCCATATATTCCTCCGCCTAAATATTATTGTATCGGCGTATGGACTGTACTGTCCAAGTTCAAACTAAATCGATATCTTCTAATTGATCCAACTTCACTATCACTACCGTCTAAACCGCATGATTACATTTTTGACTTCAACCTACTAGTCCAAATTTATGTTAATTTTTTATTTAGTGCTTTTGCATTTAAAACACACTCGATTATTTAAGTTTAATCATTCACTAAATTTGGTTGGTTTTATTAAAGTTCAACTATCGTGTACTCATACCCGATTGTAGTTATAAATTTATACATATCTTCTGTAGACATAAATAGAGTTTTAGTGTTGTCATTAGGGTGGAACGTTATTAATCTTTCTGAGAGCATCTCTTTATCTAAATAGACTTTTATGTCGTGTTCATCATTGTTTAGCAATCCAAAAATAGAAACAAAACCAGGAGATAACCCCATTTTTTCCATTAACCGTTCGGAAGAACCAAAGCTTATCCGTTTTTCATTGAGAATAGTAGCAAGATGATCCATATCAAGACGCTTTGCTCCATCCATTATAACTAAATAAAACGCATTCTTTTTTTTGTTGGTAAGAAAGAGCGTTTTAGTGCGCACCCCTTCTTTCCCATCAATATATTTGTCTGCTTCAGCTGTTGTCCAAGCAGGAGGGTGTTCAACTACTTCAAATGGAATATTCATTTTAGTTAAGGTATTATATACAATTTGATATTGTTCCATAAAGAATAGGCCTCCATCATTACAGTTCTGAATATTGTTATTATATTAAAATATTTTATCATAAAAATCCCGAAGTATTTGCCTTCGATAAATCAATCTTGAAAAATCTTATTAATCATTTTAAATAATGATCACTAAGCTAACCAATAGACCATAACAAAAGAAACTGCGATCTGATGTGAACCCAAGAAGTTAGATTGGACTCTAACTGGGGTTTCAGTACAGATCGCAGTTCCTTTAATTTTATCAAAGCTACGCTACTAGTAAATAATTAGAATCTATAACCATTAAGTTTGCTTCGCTTATTTTAGCTACCGATTAATCAGAAATAGAAAAGCTAGTACTACAATTAATAATGCAATAAAAACTGACATCCACCCGATCTTCACCCTTATTAATAAACGGTCAACAATAAAGAATGAGATGGCAGAAATAAGACCAAAAACTTGTAACATTGATCCGAAAACAACATGAAATAAAAAGGAAGCAATTTCACGAATTACCCCTTTTTTTGAAAGCTTCCTGCTAAACCAGTCACTAAATATGGATGTCATAACCCCGTAGGTAATAACAATCATAAAATTCATATAATATAAATTATAAAATAAATCCCCTTCAAAACCCGCTGGTATTGAAAAGATAAGGGAAAATATTAAACTACTAACAACGGCCGTTACTATTTTCCTCTTTAAAATAATCGATATTTCCCCTATTTTATCTTGTTTGCTCAAACATAGCACCCCTAAGAAAGATTAGTATTTAATATAAATATTCGATAATCCATCATCTATACCCTTTTTCATTAACGTGCCCCTTTATCTCCATAAGAGGTTTAACAAAAAAACATAAATCCTTCCTGGATCAACGGACTGATAGTAGTACAATAAAAAACTGGCTACAGGATTTTAAATCCTGTAGCGCCTCAGTAGAATATTATTTTATTCGCTTAATTTCTTAATTTGGCTTAACAGATCATTATAAACAGCGATTTCCTCCAATAAACCAATTTCCGAAAGTAATTCTGAACTTAATGTGCCTGCCTCTATATTTTCTAAATACAACTCAATACCACTTGCTAGTTCCATATTATGCTCTACCACTTGATTATGGATATCCTCTAACATAGCCGGTGCTTCAAGTATATTGAATTCTTCTAATTCATTTTGCATTTCTGTTAATAACTCTTCTAATTGAATTTTTGAATTTAAATCGTTTATTGCTGCTTCTGCTACAGTTGGTAATTCATTTGCAAATTGATTTACTTCATCGATGTAATCCGTAGCCTCCGTAACATAATTTAAAGAATTTGACACTTCCTCTATTGTCGAACAACTCGTCAGAAAAATAGTCATTGGTAAAATAAGCATTGATAATAATTTTTTCATTCTTTTTCCTCCATCCATTCCTCAGTATAAACAAAATATATATCCTAATCGACTCATACTGGCCAAGTATATTTCATACCATTATCAGTCATCCAATTTATTAATTTATGGAAGAATCACTCTACTCAATGTAAAAACAACATTTATCTTTAACAAAAGCTCTTTTAAGAATAATAACAAACCTACTGATATCTTCTAGTTTAACACACTAACCGATTACTCCATTTATTCTCGATCCAATCAAAAGCAAACATTCAACTATAACAAAACAATCTATTCCATGATTGTATATTTAATGTTAAAGAATTATTGCCCACACCCTTAATCAAACCAAATAATATACTGTCGTTAGCCTATAAAAAATTGAATTAGGAGTGTATATTAATGGAATATTATGATCGACAAATCCCCGGGCTTCCCAATCTTCCGTTTCCTATTCCAGGATGGCCTGGAACATCAACAGGATGGCCGAATACCAATACTGGAATGCCCGGCACAGGTGGTTCACCAACTGGGGGCACACCCCCACCTTCACAGAATACGATTAATATGTATCAATATCTTCTACAAAACCCGTCAAAAGGCCAAGAGGTTCTAACATCAGGTACATGGGTTGGTTCAGGAACTGGAACAACTTTTGGGGTGGGCTGTGATAGACGCTGGACAATTATGCTTTTAAATAATGGTCGTTATGTATTAATGTGGGTCCTATCAGCAAGTCCGTTTGGTAATACTACAGGAATCATTTTTCCTACTTTTACTTTTGCCTCTTTCCCTACATCTAGTATATTAGCTTATAGTTGCTAATTATTAATTATCTAGACATATGTAAATACCACGAATCTCTTAATATGACGGTAAAAAGTCAACTATCTGTCCACCGATACTATAAGTAAATCACTTGCGGTGGATGGATATTTTCTCTCGAAGTATACATACCATCGCAATATAAGATTATCCAAACAACGAATGAACCCTAGAATCGCTTATTATCAAACTACTTAATCAAACCTAAAAACTTTCAGGTACAGAATTCTATTTATCGGACTAGTATTTGTAACGTAATGCATTTTATATGTATTTCTTTAATGATACTTTTACGAAAGATAAATGAAGGAAAGACTCCCTGTTTGACAGCTTATGAGACAATCTCCCGTTGAGATAAGTATGTTACGTATCAATGTTTTAGAAAGGCATCAAATATCAATTTTTCATAAACAGTGTCAAATAATTATAGACTTTCCTGATAGTTATTGGGATCTAAATTAAATTGTCACTGATGTTAGATAAAAAGCTAATTCATAGTATTTACATAGAAATTATTATATATTTAACAGAATAACTTATATAGGAGGAAATATACATGCAAACAATTCCTATTATTGTTTCTACAGAATGGTTATCAAGCCGACTTGATGACCCTAAATTAAGATTAATAGACGTAACTACTCTTATGAAACCCTTAGAAAATGGCAGTATCACACTCTCATCAGGTAAGGAATCATATGAACATGAACATATACCTGGGGCGGTGTATGCAGATTTAATAAATGAACTATCTGATTCCGCTTCTGATTTACCATTCACTGTTCCTGATAGAGATTATTTCATAGAAAAGGTTTCAGAATTAGGAATCGGCGATCAGGATACTTACACTGTAATCTATGACCGAGGAGCGGTTGTTGGGGCTCCATTTTTTGCTCCATATTGGGCATCTCGTTTAAGATGGCAGCTTAAATATGAGGGCTTAGACAATATTGCTATTTTGGATGGAGGTTTGCCAAAATGGATTGAAGAAGGTCGTCCTGTTACTACTGATCAGACATCCTATCCAAAAGCTTCGTTTACAAGCTATAGAAGAGATCATTTATTAGTTACAATGGATGAGGTTTTAAAATCTATAGATGATGATTCGGTTATTCTAATCAACAGTCTCTCTCCAGAGGATTTTCGCGGTGAAACTAACAGTTATCTGAGAAAAGGCCATATACCCGGCAGTGCCAATGTATTCTTCGGATGCCATACTGATTCAACAACAAAAAATGTTCTTTCTGATGAAGAATTGAAGGATAACTTTGCGGATATCGGTGTATTTGATTCCAATAAAAAAGTAATCACCTATTGCGGTGGCGGAATCGCTGCTACCTGGAATGCTTTAATACTAGAAAAATTAGGTGTGCAAAATGTCGCGGTGTATGATGGCTCCATGAATGAATGGGCCTCCAAGCCTGACCTACCATTAGTCACTGGAAGTAAAATGATAGATTAATTGATAATTAGAGAAGATCCTCAAATCATTCGGTTTGGGGGTCTTCTATTATTTATTACAAGGTTGGGGAGTATCGGTGAATTATTGAGTGAATCGGCTGAATTATATAAGAATTCAGCTGGATTATCGGTTAAATTGAAATGTTAGGAAGGATTCTTACTCAAAGATAAAGAAATAAGTACGCAGAAAGATATTCTGAGGATGGGGTTGGGAAGTTGAATAAAGATGAGATTCTAATGAATAATGGTTCTGCAACTTCAAAAGCTACTTCTGCATATTTAGATAGGCATGGAGTTATAAAAAGAGAACTTTCTTGTTTTTCAGTCTCTCCAATCGCCATTGGCACACATTTAGGCAGTATGGATGAAACAGACTCTAGACTTTATCGAACTTCGATTGAATATGGATTGAAAAATGGTATCAATTTTGTAGATACAGCAATTAACTATCGAGGAATGAGATCAGAACGTGACATCGGCTTAGTTTTATCTCGTTTAATTGATAATGGAACAATAAATCGCGAGGAAATAGTGATTTCTACAAAAGCCGGAATTATCCCAGGAGATAATGATGCAGGGCTTGTACCTAAAGATTATTTACAGAAAATACTCCTAGATGCAGCAATAGTTGAAGAAGCCGATTTACATATCGTAGGAAATCAGCGACACGTTTTGGCTCCTTCCTATTATCAGTTCGCAATCGAACAAAGTAAGAAGCATCTCAGAATAAATACCATTGACATCCATTATATACATAATCCCGAACTCTCAATGGTGGTTTTAGGAGAAGAAGCTTTTTATCATCAGCTTGAATCACTTTTTTTATTTTATGAGGAACAAGTATCCAGGGGAAATATTCGTTATTACGGGTTTGCATCCTGGGTTGGATTATTATGTAATCCTAAAGAGAAAGGGTATGTATCATTGGAGAAAGTTATGCAAACTTTAGTAAAAGTTGTTGGAGTAAATCATCATTTCAAATTTCTACAATTCCCCTATAACAAAATCACTCACTATGCCAAAACAAGACGAAATCAACAAGTAAATCAAAAATTTCATACTGTTTTAGATGCCGCGAAGGAATTTGGGTTAACTACAGTGACCAGCGCTCCATTTAACTTAGGTAAATTAATTGATAGAGAATGTACTCCAGACGATTATTTACTCTCCATTTTGGGAGAGCAAAACATTAGCTCAGTAATGGTGGGAATGAAACATCCGAACCATGTGGTTAACAATCTTAGATTAATACAGATAAAACATTAAAAATAAAAATTAGTGAATTGAGTAGAAGGCATAAATCTGATTTATGCCTTCTTTTGTTCCAAATAATCAATGTTTTATTCTATTATTCTTTCAATAATAGTAGCATTCGCCATTCCTGCTCCCTCACAAATGGCCTGTAAACCATACCTACCCTCTATCCGTTCTAATTCATGCATTAATGTAATCATGACGCGAGCGCCACTAGCTCCTAATGGATGACCAAGTGCAATAGCTCCTCCATTAACATTTAATTTTTCTGGGTCAGCTCCAAACTCCTCCATCCAGCATAAAGGAACAGGTGCGAATGCTTCATTTACCTCATATAAATCCATATCATTAATGGTTAAACCGCTCTTTTTTAATACCATTTTAGTAGCCTCAATCGGACCTGTAAGCATTAAGGTTGGGTCAGAGCCTATTACTGTTCTGGAGATAATTTTAAAGCGGGGCTTTAATCCCAATTGGGTCGCTTTCTCTTTTGACATAATAAGAAGCGCTGCAGCACCATCACTCATTTGACTCGCGTTACCCGCATGAATGACTCCGTTTTCTTTGAAGACGGTTGGTAGTTTGGCCAGTTTCTCCATTGAGGATTCACGACGCGGTCCCTCATCCTGAGTGACTATAGTTTTAGTCCCGTCATCATTAACTACTTCTATTGGCATGATTTCTCGTTCAAAACGTCCTTCCTCCTGTGCCCGGATAGCCTTTTGATGACTTCTAATTGAAAATTCATCTAGCTGATTTCGGCTAAATCCCCATTTTTCAGCAATTCTCTCTGCAGATAACCCCTGGTTAATTAATTCATAACGCGAAGACAGTTCTTCACTTGGTTTTGCATGTAACCTATTTGACCCCATTGGCACTCGAGTCATACTTTCAACTCCACCTGCAATTACAATATCCATATCACCGCTTAAAATAGCCTGTGCAGCAAAATGAACCGCCTGTTGACTTGAGCCGCATTGACGATCAATCGTTGTGGCAGGTACATGGATTGGGAAATCGGCCATCAGTACAGCTGATCTTGCAATGTTTATGGCTTGTTCTTCAACCTGAGAAACACAACCAATAATAACATCTTCAACCAGACCACTTGAAATACCAGCTTTCTCGGTAAGTTTACGTAAAACTCCTGCAAGTAAATCATCCGGACGAACTGAACTAAATACTCCCTTTCTTTTCCCGACTGGAGTCCTGACTGCTTCCACAATAACCGCTTCTCTCATTAGAGGTTCCTCCTTTAAAATTCACCTTGAAAATCAAATAACTTTTTTTTTAGATTCATAACTTAGTAGCTGCTGTTGAAGGTAATATGTCTAATGCTTTCTCATATTCCTGCTGCAAAGTTTTAATAATAGACTCTATTGGTTGAATATCTTTAATCGACCCTACTCCTTGGCCTGCAGACCAAATATCCTTCCAGGCTTTTGCTTCATTTTGTTGACGAACCACATTCATTTCGCTTTTCCCCGGTAGGTTAGCTGGATCCAAGCCAGCTTTTTTGATACTTGGTGTGAGGTAATTTGCATTCACACCACTAAAGGTATTCGTATAAATAATATCGCTGGCATTCGATTCAATTAACATTTCTTTATACCCTTCTTTAGTAACCGCTTCCAAAGAAGCGATAAACCGAGTGCCCATATAAACAAAATCAGCACCAAGCACTTTTGCTGCAAGAATTTCTTGTCCGTTTGATATACAACCTGCCAAAATAATAATTCCATTCCAAAATTGTTTAACTTCAGCTATAAAGGCAAACGGATTCAACGTCCCTCCATGACCACCCGCGCCATTGCAAACAAGAATTAATCCATCTACTCCGGCCTCAGCTGCTTTTTTTGCATGCTTAATGCTTATAACATCAGAAAAAACCAGCCCGCCATATTCATGGACGATCTTAACTTCATTTACCGGTTTTCCAAGTGACGTAATTACGATAGGTGGTTGGTATTTCTTTATTAACGCTAAATCACTTTCATAACGATGATTAGTAGAATGAACAATTAAGTTTACTCCCCAGGGTGCTATTTTTTTGTTTCTATGTTTTTTCTGTAATCTTACATGTCCATCCTTTATTTCTTGAAACCATACCTCCAATTGTTCCTCAGTTCGTGCATTTAAAGTTGGAAAAGTACCAATAACCCCGGCATTACAGCTTGCAAGTACCATTTCAGGAGTAGAAATAATAAACATTGGTGAAACAATAATCGGCAAAACGGATTGCTCCGCTAATTCTTTGACACTTTCTTTTCTCATTTGTTCTCCACCTCCAATTTTTTATCATTTTTTGATTTTACAACTACAAATTTCTGTTTTGGAATAAATAGAATCCTGTTGTCTATTTGATTTTTGAGAAAAGATTATGTAGAGTTTTACTAAAATCTTTATATTGGCGGTCTAGTTTGGATGGTGTATAGGATGGTGAAAGTACACCTTAATTTATGATCAATTACATAAAAAGCCCAGATTCAATTCCCTAAACAAGATACACTCTATTTCAAATTAGATAAGTAAAAATCCCCTCCATCCATTTAACTTAATGTGTAATTTTTTCAATTAGAATCTTTATTCATTAGCTACTTAAAATCACTGCATATAATACTTTTTCAACAACAGTTAGATATTCCCTTTAAATTACCGATAAAATGATTGTGTTTCTGTTTTTTTAACCATCCATACACATGGTCCTGCCTTGATCAAACATGTTATTCATAAAAAATATAAAAAGAAGACTTCACTAGGAAAAATTATTCCTGGTGAAGTCTTCTGAATAGGGTGACAGATAGCGCTGACTATAAATGATTAAAACCAAGGCCTAATGTTTCCTGTTCAATCCCTTTTTCCTCTGAATCAGACCGTCCATAAATGCAAACACCAATCCATTCATTGCCCGTGCTTATTTTTTTATTTTTACCTCTTACTATGCCATAGGTTAAATCAACTTTTTTAAGTAAGTCACCTACTTGAATGGTCCCTCTGCCGACTCCTTGTACTGCCTCTAAAATGGTATGATATAACGTATTTCGTTCATTGTATGAATCCGAATTAATAATTCCCTTTGTTTCTGCACTTGCTTCAATGACAGAGATGACTTTATTTAAGTCGATAGATCCTATACTTCCTACGGTATACCGGCAATTCTCCATATTTAACTGCTTCTTTATCAATTCTCCCGCTTCATTGTTATGTAAGAGTACCAATAAAGAAGTTAACTTGCCCATCGTAAAATCGTGATCCTGAATGATCATCTTTAGCACCCCCTCAGTAAATAAAGCAATTGCCAAGTGAGAATAAATTGTCCTTAAACCATTTTAATAATCACAACTTAATATTTCGTTTATTAGTGCTTTTTATACTTATAAACAAACGAATTCTTGGGAGCTAACTAAATTGAACATCTTTATCCCATTACTATATATGTATTTTAATTCGAGTCGATTTATTTATGTTTTTTTAATAGGAGGGATCTTTTTTCAAATTTTCATTTGCATCCCTTTAAATCATAAATACGTAAACTTAAGGTGTAATTCATTCTATACATGCAAAACAGACCGACTTGCTATGCAAATCAGTCTGCCTGTTGAAACCTAATTTTATTTTGCTATTTATTTAGAATCCTGACCCTTATATTTTCTTAACTGGACCAAAATGATCCTCTAAAGCAACCTGCAGTATGCCGATTGAACGTTCCAGCTCTTTTTTCATTAACTTTCGGTAAATTTCTAATTCTTCTTTCCCTTTATCCGTTAAATAATAAATAAAAACTTCTTGAACATTTTCTTGCGGATCGCCGAGTATTTCGGTTCTTTTTTTTACGAATCCGGCTTTATACAATTCTTTATAGGTTTTATAAATTTCCGTATGGGTTGGCGAATAGCCAAATGGTTTAAATTTTTCTCTTAAATCATTTAACACCATGGAACCATAGTCCCTTGGATGAGAAGCAATCTCCAGTAGATAAAGCTTTAAAAATGCTTTTTGTTTTAATAAGAATCCTCTGTTCATTCCCCTCACCTCTTACATTAGACATCACTTTTAATCTTATATTATCAAATTTTTTCTTTCTTGGTGGGTTTTGTGATTTTTTCTTGGTGGCTGGGTTTTTAGAAAAAAACTATGAAGATTTGGAACATAGTTTGTTTAGTTCTTATTAATAAAAACATATGTTATTTTCTCTCATAAAAAGTAATTTTAAATGTTACCGGAGTTATTATACTTTTAGTGTTAATTCATTGAAGTTTATTATCTTAAAGTTAGAATGAACCATTAAAAAAGCGGACCCGCATGCTTAAAGCATGTAGATCCGCATGTTTTTCGTGGACTGAATATAATTTCAATATATCAATGACCGTATATTATAGTCTTGTATCCCACTTATTACACCAAACGTTTTCATTTGGTGTACCATGGAATTCTGATTCACCCATGATCTTGTCAATAACCGCTTTAATTGTGATTTCAGTATCTTTGTATGCATTAATATAGCATTTTACCATTGGCACATCAGTTAAGTGTGTTGTAAAGTTCAATGATACGAATACGGTTGGAACTTCATGTACATACCAAGGGATCTCGTTTGCCATAGCCGTTTTCCATCTGATGCGATAGTTGTTTTCTGCACCATAACCGATGACATTGGCAAATACAAGAGCTGCATCTACTTCTTCACGGTATTTTAATGTAGGGCCCTTAACGCGAGTATTACCTTCGTTAACAGTTACTTCAAAGCCTCTGCTTTCAAGCTCTTTCACAATATAGTTAAGAGTTTTATCATCGCCTTCATAAATGCCGCCTTTTTCACCTTCTAAGAAATACAGGCGAATACGTTTATGTGTTTCTGGGCGAATAGGCAGTTGATCCAATGTGTTTTTAACAAGCGTAATTCCTTTATCTGCAGCTTGTTTAGCACGCTCAATATGATCTTCACAGCCAATTACTTTTAAATCCTCTTCATTGCGGAAGATGGAACCGTCTTTTTGCGCTTTGTGCAAGCCTAGTGTCGCTTTAAAGCCCAGGATTCTTTCTAATGCATCTTGAAGACGTTCTTCTGTAATGATTCCGTTTTTGTATCCATTTAACATGAAGTTGTAATCTTCATCAATATCGTTGAAGAATAAGAACATATCACAGCCCGCCGCAATAGATTGCGGTACATATTCTTCACGTCTCATCGCTGCTGTCATACCAAGCATATGAGATGCATCAGTCAAAACTAGACCGTTGAAGCCTAATTTACCTTTTAGGAGACCATTAATCAGTTCTGGCGCTAATGTAGCTGGCAGGATATCATGGTCTTCTAATTCAGGTACCAATGCTTTTTGATATTCTGGCAAAGCAATATGACCGGCCATAATAGAGTGTACTCCGTTCTCAATATGGTTGCGGTATACTTCACCGAAGGATTTTTCCCATTCGTCTACAGATAATTCATTTACACCCATAACTAAATGCTGGTCGCGTTCTTCTGTTCCATCACCAGGCCAGTGCTTAATACAAACACCAACATTGCTTTCTGTTAATCCTTTAATGTATGAATTTGTATGCTTAATAACCGGTTCAGCAGTTGTACCGTAAGCACGAGTATTTACGATTGTATTTCTCCAGTTTTTTAGGATATCCACACATGGGTCGAAGTTCCAGTTAACACCAACCGCATGCGCTTCACGACCACTTACATAACCGGCATCAAAGGATAATTGTTCATCACCAGAAGCTTCACACATAGCAGCTGAGGCCACATATGTACCATCGTTTACCGCACCATTACCGCCTGCATCACAGTTCGCTGCTACTAGTAATGGAATTTTGGAATCCTTTTGAAGTTCGTTGATAAGTGCTTGTACTTTATCGGATGTAGCCCCCATATAACGAGCCCCGCCGATATGGTATTTTTCAAGCAGTTCTTTGTTTGTGAATGTATTACCGCTGAATTTATCATCACCAAAGAAGAATAGGTTAATAAATAACTGACCGATCTTCTCTTCTGTAGTCATTCCAGCGATTGTATCTTTAACCCATTTAATATCTTCATCAGATAGATTATATGGCTTTGCTTTTAGATCAACCTTTGGCATTGGGATGTTTTTAGCAATTTTTTGAATCATCTGGACTTCCTCCAAACCTTATTTTAAGTTATCGTTGAATTCCTTAATCAATTGTTCTTGGTATTTTCCTGCAAAGCTGCCGTCTAAGAATTTAGCCAAAGCTTCGTTTTGAAAACGATCCCAAGAGAATTTCTCTTTACCAACAAGAATTGGGTAATAAAGAACGTCATTTACCTCAGCAGCAGATAAATCTCCAGGAGCATCACCGATCATCAATACACGAGTGTTTTCATAAGCGAATTTTTTCAATTGCTCTATGCAGTAAGCTTTAGTACCAGCTTCTTGTCCAAGCATGACATCAACATGTACGTTTAGTTCATGTCTTGTCCATTCATCAAGTACAGCTGCACCATTTGCTGATGATACAATCGCTACATCTGCTACATTATTAGCAGCTGCTAAGCCTTCTTTAGCACCTTCAACAGGTTTATCATTTCCAGCCAGTTCTTCCTCAATCGTACGATTAACCGCATGGCTCCACTCTAAAGCTTTCTTTAATTGCTCGTCATTTGTTTCAGCAATCGCTCTTTCAAGTGATGGATTGGAAAGTTCATTCGTTGTTTCAGCCCATTTTTTGAAAGAAGTGATATCAGGCATTTCAATGCCTTCTTTTTCTAAAGCTTCGAAAGTAGCGACAACCCCTTTAAAGCGGTTGATTCCTCTTGTTCTTGTGTAAAGGTTGATATCATTCCATACTTTTAGGAAACGATCTTTAATGTGATGAAGCTCCCATACATCTACTGCACGCGGTCCAAATGCTTCTTCGTGTTTTACACCCATCGTATCCATTGCGCAACCATCGGAATCAACGCATACTAAAAAGTCTTTTGTTTTAACAAATTCTTTGATGTTGTCCTTCATTTCTATACTCTCCTTCTATATGAATAAGCCGATACGAATTCTTACTTGGAAGATTCGCATCGACTTATTTTAATCATTAGCGATTATTTTTATTTACTGCTTCCCATAATCCAATTAGGTAAGTAGCACCTAATGCACGATCATATAAACCGTAACCAGGCTTACCAGTTTCGCCCCAGATCATACGACCGTGGTCAGGACGGATTGGTCCTTCATAGTTGAAGTCTTTCATTGCTTTAATCACTTCATACATATCAACAGAACCATACTCAGATGGGTGAGCACTTTCTTCGAATGACATTCCGCCTGTTAATTTAACGTTGCGGGCATGTACAAAGTTTACGCGGTCTTTCTTACCAAAGTAACGAAGCATTTCTGGGAAATCGTTATTTGGGTGAGAACCAAGTGAACCGCTGCACATTGTTAAACCGTTATATGGGCTGTCATATAGGTTAACGAATCTTTCTAGGTTTTCTTTGTTTGTGATGATACGTGGTAATCCAAAGATATCAAATGGCGGATCATCTGGGTGGATTGCCATTTTTACGCCAGCTTCTTCTGCAACTGGAATAATTTCTTTAATGAAATACTCAAGGTTTTCCCAAAGTTTTTCATGATCAACATTTTTGTAGTGATCAAATAATTGTTGCAGGTCTTCTTTTTTATAGCTGGAATCCCAACCTGGTAAAGAAAGTTCACCTGTTAGTGGATCCATTTTCTTAGCTACTTCTTCTTCGAAGATAAGAGCTGTAGAACCATCTGGAAGACGGTATTCTAAATCTGTACGTGTCCAGTCAAAGATTGGCATGAAGTTGTAGCACACAACTGGGATACCAGCTTTACCAAGGTTACGTAAAGTCGTTTTGTAGTTCTCGATATATTTGTCACGAGTTGGCAAACCAATTTTGATATCTTCATGAACCGGTACGCTCTCGATAACAGAGATGTGCATACCAGCATCTTCTACAGTCTTTTTCAATTCTTCGATTTTATCCATCGGCCAAGCTTCACCAACCGGGATATCATAAATAGCTGTTACAATTCCTTTCATACCTGGAATTTGACGGATGTACTCCAAAGGAATACTATCAGTTTTTCCATACCAACGGAATGACATTTCCATAGTAAGTTTCCTCCTAAAAATTATTGAAGATCTATATTAAAATAGTTCTTAGCGTTATTAAAGCAGATGTTTTCAATTAAGTTTTGCAGCAATGCCGGATCATTTGGAATCTCGCCAGATTCTACCCAAGTACCAATTAAGTTACATAGAATGCGGCGGAAGTATTCATGTCTGCTATAGGAGATAAAGCTGCGTGAATCTGTCAGCATCCCTACAAAGTGACTTAATAATCCTTGATCAGCTAGAGCTGTCATTTGGCGAATCATGCCTGGTTTAGTGTCATTGAACCACCAGCCAGAACCAAATTGGATTTTACCTGCGATACCTTCCTCGTTTGTTTGGAAGTTTTGAATCGTTGTTCCAATCAGTTCGTTATAAACAGGATTCAAATTATACACAATTGTTCTAGGCAGGGAATCCCTGATTTCTAACGCGTCTAGCAGCGCATTTAATGGTGCGGCTACTTCGCCTTGATCACTGATGGAGTCAAAGCCTGCATCAGGTCCTAATCTTTTGAACATTTTTGTGTTGTTATTGCGGATTGCACCAAAGTGAAGCTGCATTGCCCAGCCTCTTTCTGTGTAGGCCTTTGCAAGAGCAATCAAGATGGCTGTCTTGAATTTATTTTCATCCTCTAGGCTTACAGCTTTACCACTGCGTCCAGATTGATAAATTCCATCTAATTCGCTTTCATCGAATTCAGCAAATGGAACCTCAGATAGACCATGGTCAGAAATTCTGCAGCCTTTTTCGTGGAAATATTGAACTCGATCTAATAGAGCCGCAATATAATCCGCATAAGTTGCTAATGATTTGTCAGCAACCTTTTCAAGAGTCTCCACGAATGGAACGAATGTAGCTTTATTGATTTCCAATCCTTTGTCAGGTCGGAATGAAGGAAGAACCTTCACTGGGAAATCAGGCAATTCAGCGATTTGCGCATGATACATAAGATCATCCGTCGGATCATCTGTCGTGCCAATTACTTTTACATTTGAGCGTTTGATGAGTTCGCGAACAGAAAAATCATCTTGCTGCAACAATTCATTACAACGGTTCCAAATGCTTTCCCATGTTTGTTCGTTTAATAATTCTTCAATACCGAAGTAGTTTTTTAACTCAATATGAGTCCAGTGATACAAAGCGTTTCCAACTGTATATGGAACAGTTTTAGCCCAAGCCTCAAACTTCTCCTTCGGATCGGCATCACCAGTAACATACTTTTCAGGAATCCCATGTGCTCTCATTGCTCTCCATTTATAATGGTCACCTTCGAGCCATAGTTCAGTTATATTTTTAAATTTACGATTCTCTGCAATATCCTTTGGGGATAAATGGCAGTGGTAATCATAAATAGGCATATTCTTAGCGTATTCATGATACAACTTCACAGCTGTTTCATTTTGCAATATAAAGTTTTCATGTATAAATGAACTCATCCGCTTTACCCTCCTTTATGTAGCAGGTCTTGATTATTTATTTTGAAGTGTTGCTAAATGGTCCATAAACTCTCTTGCAACTGCTTGGACAGAGCTGTAATCTCCATCTTTCACATTCTTCGTTAAGGCACTTCCGATACCTACTGCAAATGCACCAACTTCGATCCAGTCAGCCAAGTTATCCTTGCTAACACCGCCTGAAGGCATCATTTGAACATGTGGAAGTGGTCCGTGTACATCCTTAATGAAGGATTTGCCAAGAAGGCTTCCAGGAAACATTTTGATAACATCAGAACCGTATGTAACAGCCTCCATTACTTCAGTTACGGATCCGCAACCTGGTAAGTAAGGAACACAATAACGATTACACATTAATGAAATGTTTTTATCAAAGTGTGGACTCACGATATAGCGTGCACCCTTCATAATAGCAAGACGAGCTGTAGCTTCATCTAATACTGTTCCAGCACCAATGATCATGTTGTCATCATTCATGCTTGCAAGTTCAGCAATAACGTCACCTGCATCAGGTGTTGTAAATGTAATTTCTAAAGAACGAATACCGCCTGCATATGCTTGTTTAGCAATTTCAACAGCTTCTTCTTTTGTCTTACCGCGAACAACTGCTACAACATAGCCTTTGCGCATTTCATTTAATACTTCAAATTTTGGTAACATAACATTCACACTCCAGTTTTCGAGTCGATATCAACAAAACAAATAGCGATAGATTAATCGCTATTTGTTTTCAATTTTTTAGCCCTAATTAAACACCAGAATATGCAGAGAACGCACCATCAACTGGGATGATTACGCCATTAACAAAGCTGGATGCTTCATGGCTTGCAAGGTATAACATTGTTCCAACAAGCTCTTCCGCTTCACCAAAACGATCCATCGGCGTATTGCGAAGGATTTTCTCAGAACGCTCAGTGTAAGAGCCATCTTCGTTTTTCAACAATTTTTCATTTTGTGCTGTAACGAAGAATCCTGGAGCAATTGCATTAACACGGATTCCAACTTTAGACATGTGAACCGCTAACCATTGTGTAAAGTTACTTACTGCAGCTTTCGCACCGCTGTAAGCAGGAATTTTTGTTAATGGTGTGTATGCATTCATAGAAGATACATTGATGATTGTTGCACCTTTACGATTTACCATATCACTTGCAAATTCTTGAGAAGGTAATAAAGTACCTAAGAAATTCAAGTTGAATACGAATTGAACTCCTTCTGGATCTAAATCGAAGAAAGTGATTGTATCTTTCAATTGACCATTCAAATCTTCTGGGAATAAATATTCTTTAGTAGTAGTTCCAAGTGGATGGTTACCACCAGCACCGTTGATTAAGATATCGCAAAGTCCTAATTTTTCTTTTACAACTGCGTGTGCAGCTTTTAGGCTTTCTTTGTCTAATACGTTTGCTTCAACACCAATCGCAATTCCGCCTTTTTGGCGAACTTCTTCAGCTTTCTTTTCAGCATTTTCTAAAGCGCGGTCAAGAATGGCAACTTTCGCTCCACATGCAGCCAAAGCATCAACAAATGCTCCGCAAAGGATTCCAGCGCCGCCTGTAACAACCGCAACTTTATCTGTTAAATCAACTTTAAAAGGTAAAGTAGTCATTTCGTCATACCTCCATATATTTGCATTGAAATTTTCATAAACACTATGTATACGTGTTATTGCATGCTTGTATACTAGCATACTTGACGAGTTATATCAATAATTTATTTTTCTAAATTTGAACATAACTCATACATTAAATGCCCATTACTTATCATGCTCTACCAGATTCAAAGTATGTACGTAATTCATTAAATACTCTTCCTTTTACATCCTTTTCTTCTTTTTACAAATTCCCCAATAACAAAAAAAGATAGCCCATTTAAGAGCTATCTCTTTACTAATTATTTTTTACGTCTTTCAGCAATATCAATTGCAAGTTGCTCTGTACGTTTCTTGTTTAATGGGTACAAGAACATTAGGATTAAGAAAATAACTGCATAGAACAACGCTGGTGCTAATGTACCAAGTGCATGAATTCCATTTAACGTACCTTCTGTTTGTGTTTCAAGTGCTGCATTGTAACCAACTGCAGCGATCAAGAAACCGCCAAGACCACCAGCAACGGCTTGACCTACTTTACGAGCGAAGGAGTAAACTGAATAAATCGTTGCATCTTCACGTAAACCAGTTAAGAACTCATGATAATCAATAACATCCGTTACAAACGCCCAAATAACAACGTTTAAGAATGCTGTACCAAACATACCAAGTGCTGCAATCCATACAAATGTCATTGCATCAATATCTTTCAGCATGAATAGTACGAAGTAAATGATAGCCGCAAATCCCATACCAATAGAAGCAATTTCTTTTTTACCGAAACGAGCAACTAATGGTTTAACCAACGGCATTGCTATAAATGCTGTAACTGTAGTCATAACACCAACAAGACTTAACGCTGCAGTGCTAGTGAAATAATCTTTAAATAGGTATACGTTTACTGCTCCCATAAGCATGCTGTTTGTCATGAATAATAAAGATGCAGTTAAAATCCAAATAAGTGGTTTGTTTTGACCGATCGCTTTAAGCGTTTTACGAAGATCCATTTTTTCTGCATCATTTGTTTCAGGAACGATACGTTCAGTTGTTAATTTGTAGCAACCGATGTAACAAGAAATTGCCAACACACCAAAGATACAAGCAGCCATAAACATACGATTTGCATCGATTTTGTTATCAACAAAGACAATCATTGGTCCGACTGCATTGATGATCAAGCTCGCAAGCATCATACCTGCTGTTCTGTAAGTAGATAAAGAAGTACGTTCAACTGGATTATCTGTCATAACAGAAGCCATAGATCCGTAAGGAATATTAACTGTACTGTACAAAGTACCCCAAACGATATATGTTACGAACGCCCATGCCAAGTAGAAACCATCACCCATACCAGGAATCGTAACGAACATTAAAACCCCTGAGAAAACTAATGGGAATGACATTCTTAGTACCCATGGTCTAAATTTACCATTTTTAGTTGGTTTTCTAGTGTCAATAAAACGTCCCCAAGTTACGTCTGCTACTGCGTCCCATAAACGAGCAGCCATGAAGAGCGCACCAACTGTCGCTGCATTGATGCCAAAAATATCGGTATAGAATACCATTAAGTAAGCACTTACCAATAAGAAAAAGAAATCGTTTCCAAAGTCACCTAATAGATATCCAATTTTGTCCCTCATGCCGAAAGGACGAACATTAGGAGTAGGGTTTTCTTTTGGTGAGCCTTGTTTTTTCAAAGCTTCTGCACTCATTTAATTACCTCCAAATACTATAATAGTTATAAATGACGAAAATACCGCCAAGCAGGTTCAAACACTTACACTCCATACTTCCATCAATCTTTTGTAAACAGTAAAGGCTTCTTAACTGGTAGTATATACTTACTCCTAAATTTTATTTACATTTCATTTTGCTCATTATTTCACAAAGAAAAGTAAAATAAAATGCAGGAGGTAAAATTGTTCTAAAACTGATCATTAATATTTCGTGTAAAAATAAATTATAATTACTATTGCTCATTATTTCACAAACAAGAGTAAAATAAATGTTTGAAACTTCTTCTTGGTTCAAACTATGTTTCGTTCATTTACACTAGTATACTAGCATGCGCATGATCAGATTAAAAGACCTTTTTTTAATTTTTTAGGAGGTAAAATAAACCAAACAAGAATCCTCACTAATTTTTCTGTTTCCGTTTTCATAATCAAAACTTTAAACGGTACAAAGCTGAACAGATAATGACTTACGTTTTTCTAGCTTATAAAGGGTCTTATTACTTCTCTCTTCATATGCATATAATCATCCTCTTATCACCGCTTAATCTAATGAGAAATCAATATAGAATGTTTTTGGAAAAGCGAGCAACAAAGCCTCTGATTTGTCCTAATCTAACAGGATTCAAAAAGCTAATAAGATGTACTAGCTAAAGTACAAGTGCAATTTCCATAAAGTGCAAATTGTTTGACTTGTCAGAAGGGAAGCGTAATATCAAATTATCATTTAAATTTGGAGGTGAAGGTTACTTTCACTCTATAGTAGCCAATACGTTCATGAAACATTTAGTCATATGCTCGCAAATCGTTGTTCTTTTTCTTTTTTATTATATCGGCGTATTCATACAAGAGCTGTTTAGCATTCCCATCCCTGCAAGTATCATCGGGTTATTATTACTGTTAGTTTGCTTAAAATTCAAAGTAATTCCAGTTGAATATATTAATCGTGGAGCTGGTTTTTTAATTGCTTTCTTGCCTTTGTTATTTGTTCCAATCTGTATCGGTGTTATAAAGTATCCCGAGCTATTCTCCTCTAAAGGTTTCATCATTATGTTTGTCGTATTTATTAGTACAATCTTTACCCTGCTGATATCCGGAGGAACCAGTCAGATTCTCGAAAATTCAGTGAACAAACGAAAGGATCAAAATAAATGGGGAAATTACTGATTGCCATTTCGATTATTATTATAACTGTCATCATATTTCTTTTATTGAATAAACTCTATATCCGATTTTCCAATCCATTTCTTTTGCCGATCTTAACAACAACCATTTTAATTGTTTGCATCCTTTCAGTTTTTAATATTTCTTATGATACATACATGATTGGCGGAGAGTGGATTAATCAATTACTTGGTCCTGCAGTAGTTGCACTTGCTTTTCC
Organism: Pradoshia sp. Z4_20; assembly: GCF_058216035.1. NCBI lineage: Bacteria > Bacillati > Bacillota > Bacilli > Caryophanales > Bacillaceae > Pradoshia > Pradoshia sp. Z4_20. Next base: position 1,166,582 of record NZ_JBZAJD010000001.1, on the reverse strand, counting down.
GCTTTATAAACAATGGAGAATGTTGAAAGATCATATATTCGTCATTTTAGGAGGTGTCTTTCTTGGCGTATTGGCAGGAATGGTTAGCGGACTTCTATTTAGTAAGCTGGCTGGTGTAGCCGAAGAGACTGCCGTTTCCATACTGCCAAAATCATTAACTACACCGGTTGCTGTACAGATCTCCGAGGAATTAGGCGGGGTTCCAGCATTAACAGCTATTTTTGTCATGATAGCAGGTCTAACCGGAGCTATTTTAGGGCCGCTTATTTTAAATCTATTCCACATAACAAATCCCGTTAGTAAAGGGATTGCTTTGGGCAGCGCATCCCATGCAATTGGTACCTCAAAGGCATTTGAATTCGGTGAATTAACCTTTTCCATGAGTTCTATCTCCATGACATTAAGCGCTGTTTTTGGTTCCATTATAGGACCAATTATCATGAACCTCTTTATTAACTAGGGGTAAAAAAAGTCCGTTTTTGCTGAAACGGACTTTTCATATACTTTGCGCTACCTCTTTAATCCCGTAATTTTCGTTCTCAATTTGTTTCACCTTATCGCTGCATTCCTGTAATTGTTGATTCAGTTTGATAAGCTCCTTTTCATATTTACTTTTAATCTTATTCTCCGTTTCAATCATGAAATCAATATCCGTTAATTCCTTCTGTATTTGTTTAATCCCAATTCGATCAGCCCGTTTAAAGTCACTATCCGAATCTAAAATATCTCGGACTAAGCTCTCAAGAAGCTCATCCACTTTTTTCTCTTTACCAAGCTGATCAAGTGTCACTGACATATTCAGCAATTTATTAGTAAATTGTTTGATTAAACTGGTTTCCAATATTTCATTGCTTTTGGATGCAGCTAATTGGTTTAATTTTTTTTGGATGTGAATGTACTCAGTACGATGTTTTTCAAAACTTTGATTTATCTTCAACTCATTTATATCCATAAAAAGGAGTGTTGATTTAAGCTTGTACATTTCGATATTCAATCGTTCCTGAATATGTTTTTTTTGATTTGCAAATTCGTTTATCCGCTGCCGGGATTTATGGACAGATGAACTCATTTCGATATGTTTCATTTCTAATAAATCAGAATGATACTCCAATTGACGGTATTCCTCTACCCTTCTTTTCCATTCATTCAGGAATAACACTGGACTGGATACAGAATTTTCATCGCATAAATACGCTAAAGTTATCTGCATTAGGATAAAAGGCATTAGCCTTTTTTTTATGGCATGATGCTGATAGTTTATTTGAAGGACTCTGCCTCCAAGGACATAGGGTGTAATAAAATATGGAGAAGTTAATAATTTTGTCGTAGGGGAAATATTTTCTTGATTGATTAATGGGATATTCATTGGAAGCTTTTCATTGTAGTTCATTAAAAGCTTTGTAAACATATCAAAAAATGAAGGAAGACTGATATTTGATACCTGAATAAGTAAAGTGGATAATTCTATTTCTTTAAAAACCTCAATTGACAAATAATTTGCAGGCAATTGTTGAAGAAGGATCCATTTTTCATCCTCTGAGAGCTGAATTATAAATTCATATATAGTGTTTAAAAAATCCTGCTGATCCTCAACTGAAAGATTTTGAAAGCGATATTCCACCTCATAAAATAGCTGTCTGAGCTGATAGTGAATAATGTGATGGATCCTTGTAAACTCAATTTGTTCCGTGTTTTGAAGGAATGATTTTTCCTGATTTATATATATTTGATATACTTTTTCAACAATTTCTTCACATTGATTATCCACATGGAAAGCTTCACTATAATAAACACCTTCTAGTTCAAGTGTTTTATTCATTTCCTGAAACAAACTGACCTGCAATGCCTCATCTGAGAGATGAATATATTCATCGGTTTTTTCAAGAAGGCAGTTTACATAATCAGTGTTATGTTTCCTAGAAATGATTTTGTTAAAATTAAATGGGATTAGTTCTTTTAGATTTAAATTCGTTAATAAACTATAAATGATTCGTAAATCGGCTCCTTTCAACGAATAGATACTGTTAGATAATAAAGTTCCATCCATATAACTCACTCTCCCGACCTTAACAGATAGAAACATTTTAACATGGAAATAGTTGTTAATATACGTGTGAGTGTAAATCTTTTTCAATTTAATTAAGATTGATAAAAGTGTAATTCATAAAAAGCGGGACAAAGAATGGTTTAACTACACCATGAATAATCACTGCATAAAAAACAGCATCCATATCCCTAAAAGGTAAAATGGATGCTGCATTATTTTCGTTTCTAGTAAACTTCATCATTCATTTTCTTTGATTGTTCAGCACAAACCTCCATCGCTTTAATGACAGAACTTCTGAATCCTTGTGCCTCCAGTTCTGTGATGGCAGCAATCGTTGCACCACCTGGGGAGCAAACTTGATCCTTCAGTTCTGCTGGATGAATCCCTGTTTCCAAAGCGAGTTTTGCCGATCCCATAATGGTTTGTTCAGCCATTCGATAGGCCTTTTTTCGATCTATCCCTAATTTCACAGCTGCATCTGCCATTGCTTCAATTAATACGAAAATATAGGCTGGAGAAGAACCGCATAAAGCAATAAACGCTTCGAAATCATCTTCTTTAAGAATTTCATATTCTCCAAACACACTAAATAACTGGCAGATTTCCTCTAACTCTTCTCCTGTGACATGGTCATTTGGACAAATAGCTGTCATCCCTGCATTCACCAGGACAGGAGTATTAGGCATAGACAATATAAATTTTGATTCTGCTCCAATCCATTCATCCATTTGCTTTATTTTAACTCCGGCAGCAATCGAAATAAGAATCTTCTTATCAGTAACATATTCTCTTATTTCTTTAATAACTTCTTCATATTGGTTTGGATTAACTGCTAAAAAGATTATATCTGAATTTAGGACAACTTCTTTATTATCCAGAGTTGTATGAATCGGCCACTTTTCCGAAATAGCAACTTTTGATTCTTCTGAGCGCACAGATACCAACAATTGATCAGCGAGTTTTTGATTACTGTTAATCAAAGAACCAACCATCGCTTTTCCCATATTTCCACAGCCAATAAAACCTATTCTCTTATTCATGCTTCAACACCTATTCTTCCTCATTTGCCACTATTCTAACATAAAACAAGTAAAAAATAGAAAATTAGGATTAGCGCGCTCATTCCCATGTAGCTATGTATGGTCAGTAATCAGTTTCTTTTCATAATGACCCAGTGCTAACAGAGGAAAAATATAATTATAGCTTTCATAAATGATATAAAAACCACCCCGTAAACCGAGACCTGTTGGATACCTCTTTGCATTAGGATGGTATAACTCTTCATTTATTAAAAAGTTAACCCCTTTCTGAATGGTTGGTGAAGTTGCCCGCTTAGCTGCTAAGAGAGCATCCAATGCCCAGGCTGTCTGGGATGGAGTACTGTAGGACAATGGGATATAACGTTCTTTATCTGCACTCATACAGGATTCTCCCCATCCTCCATCTTTCAGCTGGATAGACTCCAGCCATCTGATTGCTTTTTGGATAGAAGGGTGCTCAGGCTTGATTCCGATTGCACATAGTCCAGTCACCGCTGCCCACGTTCCATAAATATAACAAACACCCCATTTTCCATACCAGCTACCATCTGATAATTGTTCTTTCAGAAGCCAGGCAGCTGCTCTTTTAATAAAGGAATGGTCATGTGTTAATCCAGCATAATTACCCATAAATTCTAAAACACGACCTGTCAGGTCTGAGGTAGAATCGTCAATGATGGCATCCTTTGCATTTTCGATTGGTAGATAAGCAAATAAAGAATTATAGGCATCTTTTTCAAAGGCTCCCCATCCTCCATCCTTATTTTGCATGCCCTTCAAATACGAGAAACCTTTTTTCCAAGCAAGATTTGCTTGTTGGTTCAATTTACTTTGCTTTGTTAATGCTCGTAAAACCGCACTTGTATCATCATTATCCGGTATATAATGATTGCTGTCAGAAAATCCCCATCCCCCAGGAATCACATCTGGAGCATGTACTGTCCAATCCCCTCTCGTGCTTTGTTGTTTTTTCAGCAAATACGCATTTGCTCGATCGATAACAGGATGGGTTGCCTTAACCCCCGCTTCTTGTAAGGAATAGCTTAATAAAGCTGTATCCCACACCAGGGAGGGTGAATTTTGCAAATGAAGGCCATAAGGTGTATCCGTTAAATAGCTCTTCATTCCCTCCATCGCCTTAAGAATAATCGGTGAGTTTCGTTTATACCCTAAGGCAAGTAAAGCATAAATCATATAACAGGTAGCCGAACTATAACTATACAGTGTCCCATTTTTCTCAACCCGGTCAATCATTAGCTTTTCTGCAGATTGATAGCCTGCTTTTTGCCAAGAGGATGGAGAAAAATTGAGGGTCTTTAGTTGATTAATCAATTGTTCTGTCTGAAAAAAACGTTCCTCTCTAAACCATCCACCTTCTTGTCCATCAAGGAAACTCTTATCTATCCCCTTGTGTTCATACATAAATCGTTTATTAATGCAGATGGTCATAGGAGTTAAATGCACTCTGGCATAGTTACTGCATTGATACATGTTAAAAGGTACATGGGGCGGGAGCATAAAATAACTCATCGGAAATTTAAAAAAGCTTGGATAATTATACATTCCATTGACTGCGAGCATCATTTTAGTCATAAAGTGAGATTTTGATACTCCACCATGCTTAATTATAAATTGTTCAGCTCGCTTCATCTCCTCATCCATCCGAGTAAATTTGCCTGACACAAGCAGGGCTGTATAAGATTGAACGGTGGCAGATAAATTACCATCCTTCTCATCCGGATAGATACTCCAAGACCCATTATCATTTTGAGTGCGCAGCAGCCGTTTCACTAGTTGATGCATTAATTCTTCTTCATCTATTCCTAAGGTCCGTATAAGTAAGATCATAAAACAATCCGTTAATGAAGATCCTTCAAAGTTGAATGTCCATGAACCTGATTGATTTTGTGTTTTTTCCAGCCTTTCTAGCTTGGAGGCTATATACTTCTCAACGTTAGATTTTGTCATAACTATCTTATCACCCCAAAAAACTATTTGGATTTTCCTATCTCGCTAAAATTACTAAGGGGTATCACAATCGATTCATTTTTGATTGAAAAGTCTCGATAATATCTCATGCATCCTGCGTAGGCTGCTGCACTTTGTTCATCTATCTGATAACCTCTCATAAAAAGCGCTTTACTGGCTTGAATGATTTCAGTTTTCGTAATGGTCTGTAAGTGTCCATCTGTCTCTTTAATCATTTTTATCAATTCTTTATATAGGGGTTGAGGGATAGATACCGCTTTACTTTTTACAAGCAGAGAAGTTGATTGAATGTCGACAATGATAAATCTGGGGAGTTTTCCTATTAAATGATGTTCTAAAAGATCCTTAAATCCATAATAAGTACCTACTGCTAACATACTGGTTTCAACCGAGAACGTAACGATATCAGGATGACGGTGTCCCAACTGCTCCCATATCTCATATGCATATGTTTTTGCTCCCTCAATCATATAGGGGTGAAAGTCGGGTAAAATAAAATTATTTGCAGCAGATTCTTGATCAGAAACAAAATCGCTTACTCTGACTCCTTCATTTCTGTGTGCATCCACCAGCTGACAGGCTGTATTTTCAGGTAAAGCTAACTCACAGGCAATTTGAGCATGTTTTGCATATTTAGCAACAGAAAGACTCATACAAGTGGCTTCCGTTATAAGGATGTTTTGTATCTTTTTCTCTAGTAACTTAGTCACTAATAATGCTGAGCATCTATCTATATAAGATTGGCTTGGTAAAGTGTTTTCTAATTTTAAGTAGATGTGCTGATTGTCCGAGTCCAATTTATCGAGCACGGTATTCCCCTCACCTAATGATACCTTCTCCCATGCACGTTTGTTTGCTTGTACTGATACTACTAGATAGTACTTCCACATCGTCTGGTTCTCACCAACAATCCAATTATCCTTAAAAATGCTTTTACTTGTTTTGATTATTAACAGACCGCCGCATGTACAACAATTTTTATCCGTTTCCTCCATGAATAGCTCCTGGCAATCTACACAAATAAATTGAATTTCACTCATTCCTGCTCCTCTCGTTAATCAGTTAATCAACATATTAAGATGGAAAAGTTTGCGTTTTTCATTTATGATGATGGTATTAATAAAAATATGGAGGCGATTAGATGATTGATGTATTTCATGGAACCTCTACTACCAATTATGAAAAAATTCTCGATAAAGGCCTTACACTACGGACCTCTTTCAGTCATGGAAAAAAGCATGGTGATGCTATTTATGCCACGACACGTAAACATTGGGCTAAAAAGTTTGGACCAAACATCATAGAGTTTCGCGTCAATACGGAATACTTCTTATTTATTGAAGATGAGGACTATGCTAAATTATATGATTCATTTACCAATGAATTCGTACAACCTTACGAAACGATAAGTGCATATATATACCATAAACAATTCGATAAAATTCGTAATTTATCTGGAGTTAATAACAGAACAAACATTAAATTATTTATTAGAGATACCGAATTTAAAATAGGCAGCTTGCTTCGCGAAATGCTCACCTCTAACGGCTACAAAGGTATTGTTATCTCATCAGAAGACAGTAAAGGTCCATTTTATGATCTGACAATTTATGACCTTAGCTGTATTAGCATGTAAACCACCTCCTTTTTACTTATTCGAGAAACCTCACCACTATCCTCATGGCGTTTTTTTAAAACTGTTTCCTGCTGAATAATAAGTTTATAGATACTAAATGGTTAAATAAGGTTAATTTCAAGAATATGTATATATTCTGCAAATTAAAGTTGTTATAATATTAACCAGAATACATAAACTTTCGAAAAAGATTGGAGGAGATTTGTTGGCTAAACAGCATTCACTAACTGAATACCTTATTCCAGGCAGTCTGTTAACTGGCCTTGGAATTGGACTATCCATTGGGTCTCCAGGTGTAGGGTGTCTTGTTGGTTTGGGCGGTGGCTTCCTATTAACGTCAATATGCAATATTTTTCTGGATGGACAATCCAAACTATTAGGGATGGAAGAACTCGAACAAAGAATCAGTAAACTTGAAGAGAACGCAAAAAAGAACGGATGAATGGTGAATAGTCGCACCATCTTCGTTCTTTTTTCTTTGTGATTATTTAAGTTTTAACCTTACTTGATTTAAATAATTTCCCCTTATATGATCATGTGATTCTTGTTCAAACAATTGATCATATACCTATTCGAAACTTTCCTTTTTCAACTCTCGGTTATACACTTCGAACAATTTTTCCACTGAAATACCATTGATTTTCATTCCTGTTATCTCACTTTCCGTGATTTCCAGATTACTTAGGTCACAATTCCTAATCTTTGATTCCTGGAGGTCACATCTTACAAAGGATATCGGATTTTTGTCATCTCCAAGATTTGTGTCCATAAATTCGATTCCTGCAAGGGTAACTAATCTCATATTAGAAAAGGATAGGTTTAAATCTGCAAAATAGGAGTGTTTTAAATTTATGTTTTGGAATTTTGACTGACTAAGATTACAGTTACTGAAATGAGTACTTCTCAAGTTACTGTTACTAAAAGAACTCTCTTCTAAGTTGACTTGGTACCATTCTGTATATGCCATATTACAATTTTCATATGGTTTATTTGAAATATCATGATTTTCTACCGAATTATCAGATTTTGTCAAACTCTCTTTCCTCTTTATGTAGCAAAACTCATCTTCCGACTTAAAGATCGTTTTATAGCCCAATTTCTCGTAAAAATGGTGATTATTAAGCTGTCTGCTGGATGTCTCAAGGTCCCATTGTCTTACGCTTGGAAATTTCTCCTCAATTAATTCCATTACTCTGGAACCGATTTTGAGATTCTGAAAATCTGGATCAACGTATATACGGTCTATTCTTCCATATGACTTATCGGTAATCGTCACGATAACTCCACCAACTATAGCCTCTTTATAGATGATTTTGTAATAGGATAATTCTTCGATCATATATTTAGTCATTTCAACTGAAGTATAGCCAGGAGGCTGGATATTGCAATCCACAATCTCTTGATCTATAAGCCATCTTTTTGCTTCTTCATCAAATGTTTTCTTCATTAGTTCTGTTAATTTTTCAGCGTCACAAAAGATTGCTTTTTCAATTGTTAACAAGTTGTAATCTCCTTTTTCAAAATTCGTATGGATAAACTGATGAATAGTTCTAAATTTTGTAACTATCAAGTGAATTCTACCATAATTTACAAGTTGCACGTCATTTATTTAGTTATTTGTTTAAGAATACAAACAATATAAACTGAAGTATTTATAGTCGGGTATAACCATCTCTATATTGCACAAAATGTAAAATAGAATATAACAAGGAGTCTAATATATGCAAAAAATTTTGTATCGTATAATATGGGTATTGATTTTATTAGGCATAAATCTTTGTGCCCTTCCCATTTCGATTTATTCGATCTTCGCAGTTGAAAAAGGGACAAACATTACCACAATGGACTATACTTTGGCAATTACCATTATGGTTATCAGTAATTTCATTACACTCCAGCTCTTCATTGCCATAAAAAAGAATCAAAAACAGAACGCAATTTATGGAATAATCATTGCTGTCACTCAAATAATTGCCTTCATTTTATTCATGCATTTGTATGAGATTGCAGGCATAATCATCTTTTTACTTTCACTCATTGCATCTGTTACCATGATCATAAAAACCTGGAGAAACAAAAACCCAGCCTTGATGTAAGGCTGGGTTAATTGTTTAAGCTTGTTGTAACACTGCTACAATTTCATTAATTTTTTTAGCTCCAAAGACTACTTGTTCATCATTAATAATCATGGCTGGAACACTCATTACTTTATATTTCTTTTTAATATCCTGGAAGTTACTGATATCAATCATTTCTGCTTCGACATTTGGGTTTTCAATTGCAATTCTTTGAGCACCCACAACAACATCTGGGCAGTAGTGGCATGATAAAGATACCATTACCTTAATATTTGCTTTTTTATCGATTGCTTTAATTGACTGTTGGATAGAGGAATCTAATGCTTGTCCAGGACCTGCCAGGTTATAAATGGCCAAGATAAAGGAATTAAGCTCATGTCCTCCCGGTACACCATGGAACTTCACGCCACTGTAATTCCCTTTATGATCAAGCAACGAAACAACCGGGAATTTATCAGCATTGATTTTCGTTTCCATTTCAGTATTTTCGCCTTTTGGATAAACTTCCAGATGAAGTTTATCGCCAAGTTCAGCAACATCGATCAAGAAATCACGTAATTCTACAGATTTAGGCATACTTTCATCCACAATACTTACTAATGTTACATCATTCTCCATTTTGGCAAAAATACCTTTTAGTTGTCCTTTGATGGCATCGCTTAGTAAGCTGCTCTTACCACTTTTAGCTGTTTCTTTTGGTGCAGATTCTTTTTTCTCTGCCGGTTTTTCTTCTTTTGGCTCATCTACAATGCCAAGACGCTCTTTTTCTTCAGCAACATATTTCTGTACGTCTGTTCCGGCAATCGCCCCATCGGCAACAGCTGTAATAACTTGACGTAAAGATTTTGGACGAAGATCTCCAACAGCATATACACCTTTAATATTTGTTCTCATTTCTTCATCTGTAATAATGTAACCACGTTCATCCATTTCTACATGACCTTTAAAGATCTCTGTCTTAGGCTGATATCCCACGAAAACAAATACACCGAATGCGCCATCTTCTTCTTTCGCTGTGTATTCCCATTCTTCCTTCGTTACATTATTAATAAATCGGGCATGCTGAACCATCTCATTCCCTGAAACCTCAAGCAATTCCGTATTAAATTTAACTTCTATATGTTCGTTGGCAAAAACCTTATCTGCGATAGAAGGAGCACAAGTAAACTCAGGTTCACGAGCAATAATGGTAACCTTGCTGGCAAAACGGGTTAAATACATCGCTTCTTCAGCTGCGGCAAATCCTGCTCCAATGACAAACACTTCTAATCCTTCGAAGAATTCACCATCGCATGTTGAACAGTAGGCAACACCACGGCCCGTGAATTCTGCTTCTCCAGGGAATCCAAGTTTACGAGGACCTGCACCTGCTGCAATGATTACAGATCTTGCCTGATACTCGCCATTGATCGTTTTGATTATTTTAACTTCTCCGGATAGGTCAACATCCGTAACATCTGTTTTGGTAAATTTAACACCAAAATCTTCACATTGTTTTTTCATTTCTTCTATTAATAAAGGTCCAGTCGTCTTACGAACACCCGGATAGTTAACAATTTCATTTGTCGTTGCAGCTTGGCCACCCATATTTCCTTTTTCAATAATAAGAGTGTTTAATTTTCCACGTCCGGCATAAATACCCGCTGACAATCCAGCAGGACCTCCGCCAATGATAATTAAATCTAAAATTCCTTTTGTCAAAATACTCACCTAATTTAGTAAACTTTTTAATAAAAAAGGTACTTATCATTTTAAGTACCTCATTTGATCATCTGATAGAAAAAACATTCAAAAACTGGACAAGCAGCTGTCAGTCCTTAAGATAAAATTTGCACTCATCTTCCATTAAGAAAGATAAATGCAAATGATTAATAATTATATTTTACCTACTAGGTCCAGGCTTGGCTCAAGTGTTTCTTCACCAGGAGTCCATTTTGCTGGACATACTTTATCACCGTGTTCTGCAACAAACTGAGCAGCTTGTACTTTACGCACAACTTCTTCAGCATTACGGCCAATACCTAGGTCGTGAATTTCATATGCTTTAATTTCACCCTCAGGATTCACAATGAATGTTCCACGAAGCGCTTGACCAGCTTCTTCAATTAATACTTCAAATTGACGAGAAAGAACATGCGCCGGATCTGCAAGCATAGGATATTTAATTTTGCCGATTGTATCTGTAGCGTCTGCCCATGCTTTATGTACAAAATGAGAGTCCGTAGATACGGAGTACACTTCGCAGTTAATTTCTTTAAGGGCATCATAATTATCTTGCAGGTCAGCTAATTCAGTTGGGCACACAAAAGTGAAATCAGCTGGATAGAAGAAAAAGATTGACCATTTACCTTGAACATCTGAAAGACTTACTTCTTTAAACTCTCCATCATGGTAAGCCTGTACTGTAAAATCCTCTAATTTTTTATTAATAAGTGACATATCGTATTTCCTCCTAAACAATATCATCATCTAAGTGATGTTTAATACTATATTATAATAATTATTAAAAAGAAATTTGTCAATTGCTTATTTATAATTATTATCATATTCCTTTAAAATTTTCCGCTCTTCCCATTAGGTAAACTCAATAAAAACTCTCTATATAAACGGTAATCAGGATCAAACATAATTACTGTCGATACAGTAAATTTATCAATTGAATTGTATTTTAATGATAAAACGTGAGGGAAATCACCGAGTTATATTATATAAATATAATTTATTTTGCTTTTTTCTTTCACTTGCTAGTATGCCCAAAAACGTTCATTTTTTTCATCTGTTTATGTTTCAATACAATCTATTTATCAAGGTACTTTTTATCTTCATTTGAAGGTTTTGTTTTATAAAAAGAAGAGCCACACTGGCTGTAATAGTCCCTTTGCAGCCAATAATCATCAACGAAAAAAACGTGTGATTAGTCACACGTCCTGTTGTTGATTATAAAATTTTCTCCATATACAACCGATCCTCACCGTCTCCGAATTCACCATACCTTAATTCATTTACAGTAAAACCGATGTTTTTATATAATTTAACAGCAGCCGTGTTTGCTTCGCTTACAGTTAAACTGACTTTATGAAAACCATCATCCCTCAGAATGCTCAGAACCTCATGTAAAAATTGTGTCCCCAATCCTTTCCCATGCTGATCTGACCGTACATAGTAGCCAAATATATAAGCTTTATCCGGCTGATTATAATCTCTCATACATTCACAAACCGCAACTGGTCGTTCATCCCCCTGTTGTCTATAAAGGATTAGTTTTCCGTATCTCGCCAAAGGAACCAGTGTTTGTTCATCTACCGCTCCCAACCCAGGAAATGCATCCTTTTCGAGCTCCATCATCATGTTCTGCTGTGCAGGCGTTAGGGATTCGGGTATTTCAATGTAATACATCGAATTCGTTTGTGTCATGATTTTTTCCTCTCTTCTACCTTTAGAAATTCTATATTTTTTAAGGGCCATGTTTGTTCCGGGATATTTTTATAGGGTAGCTGTGCGATGTTATTAGTGGCCGCGCCCGGTGCATCAACATAAATGACTTCACTTATCAACGGATCAAAAGCTGCCCTGAAATGATTTTTAGCTTTCAATATCAAATACCTGTACGCACTTGGTTCTATCCCAATATGACGAAAAAGTTCAGGATCATTAGCAGACATAGGTCTTCCAATTAGGAGAATATCTATATTTCCTACTCGAATCCAACAAGCACCCTTAACATCTACTTTCAAATCTTTATTAAATGGTCCACTATTATAAAATACACCATCAGTTAACCTGATAACAGTCGCTTGCACATTAACCGGTAATCCAAACTCAGGATAGATTTTCCCGCCAAGTGACAGTTGGACGGTTCCACCAACTCCCACACTCCTACATATATCAATTGCCTTAGAATCCGTTAATGCTCCAAAAAGCGTTTTCTCTCTATTGTATTCTATACATTCTCTCAAAAGCTTCGTTGTATCTCCACTGCCACCGCTCAACGGATTATCAGAAATATCAGCTAATGCGATTGGTTTATTTTTCTTCATTGCTAACGCAAGCTGAAATGCTTCTTTAACATCAGGCAATTTGACGATAAATTCTTCCCTTAGTTTCCAAAATATTTTGGCCAAGTCACTGGCAGTACGTTCGGCCAACAACTGATTTTTAGCAATTACTATCACACTTGCACCTGCGCTCGGTACATCTGAATATGGAAATCCACCAAATACGGAAATGTTTAAAATACCATCTTCCTCTTCATAACGGTGAGCAAGCTTCATCATTTTTGCCATTGGACCTTCCATTGTCTTCATATTGATTGAGGGAAGCAGCATGGGAATTTTAACACATCTCGCTACATAATCTACGCCAAGCGAAAGATGATTCATTAATGCATTCGCGGCATTTACTCCTTGCTCATACATATCAATATGCGGATAGGTTTTAAATCCAAAATGATAGGGTGTAATTCCAACGATGGCCGGACTAATATTGGCATGTAGATCCAGGGTCGTTGCAATCGGGATATCTACCCCAAGTTTTGCTCTAATCTTTAAAAGTAAATATTCTTCTGCATCATTAATTCCCTCAATGACCATTGCTCCATGCAGGGCAATCAATAATCCATCAAGCTTTCCTGCCGCTTCCATTAAACCCATAAGCTCTGTTTCAATTTCTTCGTATGTTTCATAGGTTACCGGACCCGAAGGAACAGCTGCTGCACAAAGAAGGGGGACTATCTCTACCTCTTCAAGTTTCCTCAGAACATCAATAAACCCGCCAACCTCTGTCCTTGTATTTGTATAAACGTCAAAAATTTGGTTCCCTTTAAAATAACCCTCATTCTTAAAATCCTGAATAGTCGTCTTAGTTCTAGAGAAACTATGGGATTCATGATAAAAAAAAGCTATTCCAATCCTCATTTGTTTCACAAGGGAATCCCTCCTATAGATAAGTCATATACACTGATTTCCATTCCGTCAAACTATCCAAAGCATGATGGGATACTTCACGATGGCCATTCCCTGAATACTTCATCCCGCCAAACGCAACACCAATTTCAGCATTAGCAGTTCCGTTATTCACATAAACCAATCCACTTTCAATTTCAGCAGCAGCTCGGTTGGCAATAGACAAACTGCTTGTAAAAATGGATGTCGACAGTCCATATTTCGTATCATTATTAACCTCAATCGCCTCTTCATAGCTGTCCACTTCAATAAAGGCAAGAACAGGTCCAAATATTTCTTCTTTAGCAATCGTATGTTCCTTTTTCACATCACTGAAAATAGTTGGTTCAAAAAAACACCCTTCTTCGTTCGCTAATTTCTTTCCTCCACACTCCAATAAGGCTCCTTCTTCTGTAGCTATCCTTACGTATTTCTCAACCACCTTCATTTGCTGCTCATTTACTAAAGGACCTATATCTATATTTTCATTAAGGCCATTACCTATTTTCAATTCCTTCGTTAACTTTACGACCCTTTTCAATAAATCCTCTTTAATCGATTGTTCAACAATAACCCGGCTTGTCGCCGTACATTTTTGGCCAGTTGTTCCATATGCACCTTTAACAATACACTCTGCTGCATAATCTAAATTAGCGTCCTGTAGAACAATTGCTGCATTTTTCCCACCTAGCTCAAGGGAAACCCTTTTTAATTGTTTGGCACCTACCTGTGAAAGCAGCAAGCCTACTTCAGTAGAGCCTGTAAAAGAGATCACTTTGACATCTTCATGTTCAGCAAGCTGCATTCCCACCTGACTGCCGCTCCCTGTAATGAGATTTAAAACCCCATTTGGGAGACCAATTTCATGAAAGACTTGCATAAATATACCTGCTGAGAGTGCAACCTCAGAAGCTGGTTTCCACACAATCGTATTCCCACTGATTAAAGCAGCACAAATTTTATAAGCGGCAAGCGCTACCGGAAAATTCCATGGAGTGATACATGCAACTACACCAAGCGGCTCACGATTCATCGTAATCGTTCGATTGTTGTTGCCGGAAGCAATGGTTTCACCATACATTCTGCGACCTTCCCCAGCCATATAGCGGCATGTTTCTATGACGACATTCACTTCCCCGCGTGTTTCCGCCAGAACTTTCCCCATTTCTTTGGTCATAACTTCGGCTAATTGATCTCTTTTTCGTTCAAATAATTCTGCTGCCTTCCATAAAAATACAGCACGTTCCGGCGCGGGTGTTCGTCTCCAGCTTTTAAAGGCAAGGTGAGCATGCTGTACAGCCTGGTCTACCTGGCTTGAAGTTGCGATTGCATACATACCCACCGCTTCATTCGTTGCAGGATTCTTGCTTTCCCGATAATTCTGATTTAAATCGTGAGTCCAATGACCATTCATGTAAAGCAGCTGTTTTGTAAATTCTTTGGACATTTACTAAATACCCTCCTTTACCACGTCTCCAATAACGGTTTCGAGAATGGTTAACCCAGCATCCAATTCTTCTGTTAATATATTTAATGGCAGCATGAGCCTGATGGTTTGCCCGTTAACTCCGCAGTTCATGATTAGTAAATGCTTATCCAGGCATCGTGCTTTGATAAGCGGCACAATGGACTTTTTATCGGATTCATTGAATTCAATGCCAATCATCATACCGATTCCGCGGACTTCTTTTATTGGCTCGTATCCTAGCAAACTATTTTGCAGCCTATTAACAATTTGCTCACCGAATTCTTTACTCCTCTTTACCAGATTCTCTTCTTCAATCACCTGTATACTTGCTAGGGCAGCTGCACATGAGATTGGGTTGCCTCCAAACGTGGAGCCATGCCCCCCTACAGGCCATTTATTATGTAAATCCCTATTTGCCACAATTGCACCAAGAGGCAGTCCGCCTGATAAAGCCTTTGCTAAAACGAGAATATCTGGAGTTACTCCTGAGTGTTCCGAAGCAAACATCCGCCCAGTTCTGCCAAATCCTGTTTGAACCTCATCAAATATTAATAAAATACCATGCTCATCAGCAATACTCCTTAATTCCTGTAAAAACAATGGAGGTGCGGGATAGTAACCGCCTTCCCCCAAAACCGGTTCAACAAGTATAGCAGCCACTCTCGATGGGTCAATATGTAAATCAAATAACGAACGTAATTGGTTAATACAATAATTTGTCAAATCAGCATTATCGATATTTTTTACTAAACCGGGATATGGATAAGGTGTATGGTAAACCTCTCCTACCAGCGGTTCGTAGTACTTTTTATATTTACTGCTTGATCCTGTTACAGTAGTAGCACCTAACGTACGTCCATGAAAGGACCCATTGAAAGCGATAATTCCCGGGCGGTCAGTAGCCGCACGTGCCAGCTTCAATGCTCCATCAATGGCTTCACCGCCTGAATTTGAGAAGAATACAGTATCTAAATTACCTGGCGTGATTTGTGCCAGCTTTTCAGCCAAGCCGATCACAGTCTCGTAATAGCCATAATTCAAACCAAAATGAACGAGTCGCTCCGCCTGTGTTTTTATAGCGTTAACGATTCTTTCATGAGAATGGCCGAGTGCATTAACTGCTACCCCTGAAACAAAATCAATATACTCTTCTCCATCCTTCGTCCAAAAACGTGCTCCCTTACCTCGATCTATAATTAATTCCGTCACTCTTGTGCTAACTGGAGATATATGTTTTCTCGCTTTCTCTGTTAATTCAGTAACTTTTTCAGAATGACTCATGATTTACTTCCCCCTCGAATACATAAATTGTTGCAGAGCAAGTTCTAATATATTTATGATTGCATCGATTTCTTCCCTGGAGACTGTTAAAGGCGGAGCAATTAACAAATGATCACCTTCATAGCCATTGATTGATCCACTTCCAGGATAAAAGACAGCTCCAATTTGCATGGCAATCCGATTAATCACTTCAGATGTTGAGCTAGAGGGAGGGAATGGGTCTCCTTTCGGACTGGAAGCAAATTCAATGCCTATCAAAAGGCCTTTACCCCTTATATCCCAAATGACAGGGTAACGGTCCTGAAGCAGTTTAAGTTGTTTAATTAAATATTCACCCTGCATAACTACGTTGGGAAGGATTTTATTGTGAGCTAATTTTTTCAGAACTGCCAATCCGGCAGCGACAGAGACCGGATGGCCACTGTATGTATATCCATGCGCAAATTTCCCCTTGCTGTTTTGAATAATCCCTTTAATTAATCGATCGTGAACAATCATACCGCCAAGAGGCGAGTAGCCGGCTGATACTCCCTTGCCAAACGTAATAATATCCGGTATGAAATCAAAATGCTCTACAGCAAAATAGGTCCCTGTTCTCCCAAAACCCGTCATCACTTCATCTGCAATCAAAAGAATATTATAATCGTCACATAACTTTCTGACCTCTTTAAAATACGAGTCTGGCGGACTTACACTTCCCAATTGGCTCCCGACGATTGGCTCAGCTATGAAGCAAGAAATTTGTTCCGGACCTATCTCAATAATCAACTTTTCTATATCCTTAATGCATGACCAATTGTGTTGTTGATTGCAATCATCGAGATTTCTTTGGTATGGGCATCGTTTACAATGAGGGGAATAAACATGTTTAAAATCAAGTAGATTTTGAGTGTATACCTGCCTTCTTTTAATATCGCCTCCAGCAGACAAGGATCCTAAAGTATTCCCATGATAAGATTGCCATCTGCCAATCACAATATGTTTTTCCGGATTTCCTGCACCTTTATGATATTGCTTTGCAAGTTTAATAGCACTTTCATTCGCCTCCGAGCCGCCACAGGTGAAATAAACCTTGTTTAATGGAACGGGAGCAATCTCCGCAATTCTCTCTGCCAGAAGATGCAATACCTCGGTTTCAAAACGCATCGAATGTACAAAGGCTACTTTTTTTGCCTGTTCAGCCATCGCTTCAGCAATTTTCACATCCCCGTGACCTAAATTTGCGGCAACAGCACCGGAGCATGCATCAATATATTGCTTGCCATCCTGATCGTATAAATAAATCCCTTGCCCATGCGTTATGATTGGGTATTTATTCGTAAAATCACGATGAAATACATGGTCAGCCATTTGCGTCTCTCCATTTCATAGAGATGTTCTATTATTTTTCTACATACAAGATATGCTTAAAAAGCAAGTTCAAGACTTTTTTATGCTACATATCAAAGCCAACAAATTCACTGTTTAATTGAATTCTGAAATCCGCTTCCGTTTTTTCTTTAACAGTTTCCACTGTTATTCCTGGACCAGTTTCCACTAAAATAAGCCCCCTATCATCGACTGCAAATACGGCCAATTCAGTTATAATGAAATCCACTCTGCGCTCAGATGTAAGCGGATAATTAAGATTCTTAACGAGCTTCGGCTTCCCCGCTTTTGTTGTATGTAAGGTTGTTACGATAATTCTTTTAGAGCCCTCTAATAGATCCATCGCTCCTCCTACACCCAAAACCGCTTTTCCTGGAACTGCCCAATTTGCTATCCTGCCCATTTCATCCATTTGCAGAACACCCAAAATCGAGACATCAATATGGCCCCCACGTATCATCGCAAAAGATGATGCACTATCAAAATAAGATGCACCAGTCATGACAGTTACAGGAAGCTTTCCTGCATTCACCAAATTGGGATCTGGTTCATTTAATGGGGTAGGTCCCACCCCAAGAATCCCATTCTCTGTATGTAGAAATACGGATAGATGAGGAGCGATAAAATCTGCCACCAATGTTGGAATCCCAATCCCCAAGTTGACAATATCACCATTTCCAAGGAATCGTGCAGCACGTTTGGCAATCGTCTCTTTTGCACTCACAACGACTCCTCCTTTAACACTAAGTAATCAACATACAAATGAGGTGTGATAATTTCCTCAGGATCGAGTTCTCCCGCTTCTACTATTTCATCAACTTCAGCAATCACGATATTCCCGGCCGTCGCCATAGCAGGATTAAAATTCCGGGCAGACTTTATATAAATTAAATTACCAAGTTTGTCTGCTTTATAGGCCTTAATCAGTGAAAAATCAGCCTTCAAAGAATGTTGCAATATATATTTATTATCATTGAATTTTTTTTCTTCTTTCCCATTTGATAAGTCAGTGCCTACTCCAACGGGTGTATAGAATGCTGGTATTCCAGCTCCACCCGCACGAATCGCTTCTGCCAGTGTGCCCTGCGGCAGAAGTTCAATCTCAAGCTCTCCCCCCAAATAAGCCTCCACTACATCCGGGTTGGATGTGAAATAAGAACCTATCCCCTTTCTTACCTTCTTTTTTTGAACAAGCACTCCAAGTCCCCTGCCTGGCTCACCGAGATTATTGCTGATAATTTCAAGATTATTTATCCCTTTTCGGTCAAGAGCGTGTACCAATGTTATTGGACATCCCACCAATCCAAAGCCCCCAACCATGATACGGGCTCCGCTCTTTAGCAAGGATGCTGCTGCATCAGGTAAAAGTACCGGTTTCAACCTATTCACCTCTGTCCATTTCATTTTAATAAAAACGCCAAAGAATATAGCTTTTCTTTGACGTTGAATAACTGAAATCGCTTACATATATTTTGTCTATTTGAAATAGTTTCGCTTTAATAACCTTGGTACTTTCATCAATTCTTCAAAATGTACAGTGCCTGTTAATTGTTTTGTATTAATGAGCAATAAATGGTCCTCAATCTCCTCAGTCTGTTCATCCGTTAAATATTCCATTTGGCAATTGCCACAATGGATGGCTGGTGTTTCCTTTATTTCTAGTGATTGCGTTCCATCTGGCAGCTCCCAAAATACAGTGGTATTGGTCTCAATTGCCCCATCTTGTTCACACCATTGGCATTTCATACTTTTGAATCCTCTTGATCAGTTTTAGTTGTTTTTGTTTGTTGGGCCTTGAATTTCTTTTCTTTTAGAACGTCCCGTTTATCTCGTTGATCTTTTAGTGACGAATGCTCCGGATTTTGTTGATAGGCGTTTCGCTTGTTGTATCTTTCTAATCCATCCGGAGTAATATTAAACTTTTCATCATCCATAATGGACAAGATACCTGTACTGTTGTAATCTTCATATACATTTGGGTATGTTTGTTTGAAATATTCATCTGCACGACCGGACACATAGTTCTCCGGTTCTGGATATGATGTAATCACACCTTCAAAATTACGTAAGATCACTTTATTTGAACTTTGTGAAATGATGTAGTTCGGCTGAAGCGGTATTTTTCCACCCCCGCCTGGTGCATCAACCACAAAAGTCGGCACAGCATATCCGCTTGTATGACCGCGCAGCCCCTCCATAATTTCTAAGCCTTTACTAATAGGAGCTCTGAAATGTCCAATTCCTTCTGATAAATCACATTGGTAAATATAATAAGGACGAACTCTTATTTTGACTAAATCATGCATTAATTTTCTCATGATTGGGACACTGTCATTAATCCCAGCCAAAATAACCGCCTGATTGCCCACAGGTACTCCCGAATCAATAAGCAGCTCGCAGGCACGCTTTGATTCTTCTGTAATTTCGATCGATGTATTAAAATGTGTATTCAGCCAAACGGGATGGTACTTTTTAAGAATGGTACATAAATCTTTAGTGATTCTTTGCGGAAACACGACCGGGGCTCTAGTTCCAATACGAATAATTTCTACATGAGGAATGGCGCGTAAGTTTTTTAATATATATTCCAGTATACTGTCATTAATGAGAAGGCCATCACCACCAGAGATTAAAACATCCCGGACTGCCGGTGTTTGGCTGATGTAATTGATTGCTTTATCCAACTGCTTCTTCGGAACTCCCATACCAATCTGACCAGAAAACCTTCTTCTTGTGCAATAACGGCAGTACATGGAGCATTGATTTGTTACTAAAAATAAGACACGGTCCGGATAACGGTGAGTTAACCCTGGAACTGGGGAATCTTCATCTTCATGTAAGGGATCCTCTAAATCATACACCGTTTTGTGGAGCTCTTTTCTTATGGGAACGGATTGCATACGGATTGGACAGCGCTCATCATCAGGATCCATTAAAGATGCGTAATAGGGCGTTATATTCAAGGGAATCGTTTTAGTTGAGATCCGTACACCTTCTTCCTCTTCTGGTGTAAGATTAATCACCTTTTTTAAATCATCAAGTGTTTTGATGGTGTGGGTTAACTGCCAAATCCAGTCATTCCACTGATCATCCGCTACATCCTTCCATAACTCGATTTCACTCCAATGGCGTTTAGGTTTGTATAAATTATAGTCCACTATTCTCCCTCCCATGGTACGTATTCCATAACATCTCGGCTATGTGAATGGATAATTATTCGAGCTTTGCTCAGAAAAACCATATCGGTGGCTTTATTGTCATTCGATTGGTAAATTGTACTCCATCTGAATGGTAAGCTCATTCTAAATCATTCAGCTCCTGAGCTGAGCGCTGAAAAGAAGTCTCCTACGGAATGAAGATTAACATTTAATTTTGATTTACAGATACAAAATCTAATATATGAGTGAATGAAAATATGGTGTATTTAACCCAATCTCAACCTATCACCTCTAACCTTACACTGTCAATGACAAAAAATTTTGACAATTTAAGTCGAAAGATTTTCATATTTTTTATGACAAACAAATAAAGCAGTTCAGCTAAAAACTGAACTGCTTCGACAAATTTTATAGTTGGTTAAGAGCTTCCTCAATCGGGGTATCACCTGATATTAGATCAAAAGAACGATTATAGCTTGCCTCATTCGTGAGGCAAGCCAAAATAGTTCGTGCCACATCCTCACGCGGTATCGTTCCAGCCTTTATTGTATCCCCAGTACGGATTTTCCCGTTTCCAGGTTCATTCAGCAATCCACCCGGCCTTATAATCGTATATGTTAATGGGCTGTTTTCCAGAATTCGATCTGCATAATGCTTGGCAACATAATAAGGTTTAATTTCATCGCTCCAGTTTTCGCGGTTGTTAGCCTGAAGGGCACTGACCAAAATAAATCGTTTGATTCCAGCCTTTTCAGCTGATTCCATCATTTTCACTGCACCATCAAGATCAATTAAAAGCGTTTTGTCATGACCTGTGCTTCCTCCTGACCCAGCTGTGAAGCATATCGCATCTGATCCTTCAATTGCCTTCGCCAGATTTTCTACGCTATCTTCTAAATTAGCAAGAACAGTCTGTATACCACTATTTTCAAATGATTTTACCTGCTCTTCTTTTCTGATCATCGCTTTTACATTGTGTTGTCCATCTTCCTTAATGAGGTGAACCAATTGATTGCCAATTTGTCCATTTGCACCAACTACTACTATATTCATAGAAACAATCACCGTCCTATCCATACATTCAGCCTTCATTTACTGCAAAATCATGATTTTGATCCAGACAATAATCAAGAATCCACTGCCATTTTCCAAAACCGGAGTCGATATTGATATGACCTTTATTCACAACCAAAAGTTGTATAATACCCAAGTCTTTATAAAATTGACTGTCTTCAACAGAGCAATAAGAATCGTTTGTGGATTGAATTTGCAGTGTATGATCAATAGACTGTATTAATTCTTTACCCTTAACTGGAAGGGGAAAAACCTTTGGATGATTTCATGCTTTAAATAGGGAGAGGGCGGTGCCACTAAAATAACACGGTTAACCGATTTTTTTATCTTATGAGCATTTTTGAGAGCAAAATGAAGCCATAGGACACATCCTAAACTGTGAGCAACAACGGTTATATGGTCTGAGGTAATAGTTTGAAAGGTATCTTCCAATTTTTTTATCCACTTATCTTTATAAGGATCATCATATTCAGGAAGGGTCGGATAATAAACTGTTTCACCTGCATCCACCAGCTCATTATACAGCCAGGATTGCCAATGTTCAGGTCCGCTTCCGCCAAGTCCATGTATTATGAGAAAACTTCGGTCCATATTAACCCCTCCTTTTACCGATTTTATTCCATACTAAGTTTATCAGATTAATATATTTTATGTCTACTTTTATAGTAATCAAACTTTTTCCAAAAAATAAACCGGTACAGAGTGAATATCCTCTTTGTACCGGCTTTCGTTAATTTAATTGGTTATCCATGTGGTCACTTCATCAATAGATTTTCTTGAACCTTCTTTAGGATTCATATCTGGATATCCTAAATAGATAAACCCAGTTACAGCACCATCCTCAGAGAGATTAAAAGCCTTACTCATCCGTTTATCATGGCATTGTTTCCCGGTTCTCCATACGGCACCCAGTCCAAGAGCGTGAGCTGCCAGCAGGATATTTTGTGTAGCTGCATGGACAGCAGCGTATTCTTCTTCAATCAGAACCTTTTCATTCTTCACTGGTTCAACGGCAGTCACTATGATAACAGGAGCACGATAGGGATTCTTGCTTACTTTTTCTAATCTTTTTTTACTTTCTTCTGACTCAAGATCATCTAATTCAGATTTCAGGATATCCACTAACACATCACTGAGGATTTTTCTGCCATCCTCTTTCAAAACAAAAAACTTCCATGGTTCTGTACGATGATGACATGGTGCCCATGTTCCCGCTTCAATAATTTTATGTATGAGCTCATCAGGTATCGGCTCATTTTTAACCTTGCCAATACTTCTTCTTCCTTTAATGGCTTCAAATAGTTCCATAAACATTACCTCCCTATCTATTTCTCTCTATATTTTGTAAAATTTAGTTACTACTATACTATATATCCCTATGTTAGAAAGTACAAAAATTTCTTCTTCTCAAACAAAAAAGAGCAAACCAGTAACGGCTTGCTCTTAATCATTTATACATAATTATTCAAATTTATTTTTAATTTTATAATCTTTCTTTAAATCTTCCAACCATGTGCTGTACTCAGAAGATATCTTTTCGCTTAGAGCGGCTTCTTTAGCATCCTCTTTTGATTCTTCATAAGTGGATTCTTTAGCTTCTTTATGGCCTGTAGCTTTAATAATGTGGTAGCCATATTCTGATTTAACCACATCACTTACTTCATCAACTTCTAAAGCGAATGCTGCTTTTTCAAACTCTTCTACCATTTCTCCTTCAGAAATATAGCCGAGCTCTCCACCATTTTCAGCAGATGCTGTATCAGTGGAATTTTCTTTGGCGAGTTCAGCAAAATCCTCGCCGTCTTTGATTTTTTTCAATAATTCCTTTGCTTTGTCTTCGTCTTCAACAAGGATGTGGCTAACTTCAACTTGTTCAGATTGATCATAATTTGCTTTATTCTCTTCATAATAAGCTTTTACTTCATCCTCAGTGATTTCAATATCTTCCTGCATTAACTTTTCGATTTTAATATTTACCGCTATATCCTCTTTTAAATCATCAAGAGTTAAACTGCTAGCTTCAAGTGCTGATTTTAAAGCATCCTCTCCACCATAGCTTTCTATATATGCATCTACTTCTTTATTAATTTCACTATCATTAACTTTTATATTGCGCTCATCTGCTTCCTTTTCAATAACCTTCATCGTAACTAAGCTATCTACAGCAGAAGCTCCATACACATTGGCCATTGTGTCATATAATTCACTTTTAGTAATACGGTCGCCATTGACACTGCCTACTGTTTGAGATTTAGTATAAGCATATGCTCCGCCAGCTATAGCTGCAGTTAATACGGCAGCTGCTGCAATACCAGCAATCCATTTTTTATTTTTACGTTTTTTTGTTTGATCTGTTTTTATTTCAGTAGCTTTCTCTTCTGTATCTGAAGTATTCTTTGTCTCGTTGGTCATAATATAACTCCTATCGAAATAAAATTTATGTTGTCTGTTAACAATACTATAATCATATAATGTGTCAGGAATATGTCAAATATAAAATACCCACTGTCAAATATTGTTTAGTCAATGAAACAATGAATATTATTAGCATTACTATATGTAATATTACCTAATATAGTATATAAAAATATCATAAAGTGAAAATATAACCACTAGTTGAATTTGCACTGTATGTTTTCACTCCCTAAAGGATACTGGTCTACAAAAATAGATCTTCAACCATTAATTTTCTAACATAATAATATGTTCCAACCTTGTCCTAAAGTATGGTTAGACGATTAAAAATAAAAACTCCTTTTCAACTATATTTAAGCACTTTGTGTGAATAAGATTCATTTACGCATTAAAATGAAGATAATAGTAAAATAAAGGGGACTTTATAATGGCAGAGCATCAATTTATTTTAGAGGCTGTTTGGCCTGGATTACGAAACGATATAGGAGAAATACATACTAAAAACCTTCATACTAAAGTTTCGATACCGGAGGAAATGGATGGACCTGGAATCGGAACAAATCCTGATGAAATGTTACTTGGTGCTGCAGCAACCTGTTATATTATTACGCTGGCAGCCATGATGGAACGCAGCTATTTAGAAAAAGAAGGGTTAACCTTACAGTCAGCGGGAATTGTCGATGTAACAAACGGTGTGTTTACCTATAAAAAGATCATTCATCGGCCAACGATTATACTAAAGGACTCTGCAACAAAAGAAGATATCGGACTTGTCCAAAAACTAGCCCAAAAAGCTGAAGCATCCTGCATGGTCAGCCGTGCTCTCAAAGACAATGTAGACATAGAATTAGAAATCACGGTTAAGCGTATTTCTGAATAATGGTTATATACTCTAGAAGATTTTGAGTTTATTCAATCCTAATATCCGTAATAAACAAGAAACAACCTGAGCCCATATGAACTCAGGTTTGTTTATTGTTTATTTAGAGTTGATCTGGAGTACGATCAAGTCCCTTAACAATAGGAATCTCAGTTTTAGCCAACTCTTCTTCAAGGTTTATTCTGGGACTGACGCCTGAATTTTTACCTGCAAAGCTTTCAATTAACTCTTTCATGTCGATACCGGAGGATGCTTTTAATGACTCTTGTAAAGTTGCCATTAAATTCGTCGCATATCCGGTCACTTTATTGGCGCCGCCGCCTGTACCGCCGCTCCCTGTATCAACAATCGTAATTTTATCAATACTGCTCAGCGGTTTAGCCACTTCCCTTGCATATTCCGGAAGCATTTTTAACATCATATCCATAACAGCAGCCTGACCAAATTGCTCGAAGGCTTCTGCGATTTTTTGCTTTGCTTCCGCTTCCGCCAAACCTTTTAAACGAATGATATCCGCTTCGGAAACCCCTTGTGCTCTTTGTGCTTCTGCTTTTGCAAGACCATCTAAACGTACTCTCTCTGCTTCCGCTCTCGCCATTGCTTCGATGCGATATTGATTGGCATCGGCTTCAGTTAATTGCTTTGTTTTTTCCGCAGAAGCTGCTTGTTCAACTGCGTAGCGATCTGCATCCGCCTTTTTCTTCACTTCAGAATCATATTGCTTTTCACGGCGTAAAATTTCTTTTTCTTCTAATTCAATCAGCTTCTGCCGCTCAATGATTTTAATTTGCATCTCTTGTTCCGTAACATCTTGCTTAGAACGTGCAGTCTCCAAATCATATGCCTGATCGGCTTTTGCTTTAGCAATATCCTGTTCACGTCTGAATTCAGCAATTTTCAATTGATTTAATTTTTCTGCCTCTGCGATTTCAGTTGCACGTTCAAGTTCAGCTTTTTGCGCTTCCTTGGATGCTTCAGCCCGTTTGATCCGTGTTTCTTTATCGGCTTCGGCTGTTGCGATATCCGCATCCCTTTTCACCTGAGCTATTCTCGGTTTACCAAGCGATTCCAAATATCCATTTTTATCACGTACATCTTTAATTGTAAATGAAACGATAACCAATCCCATTTTCGCTAAATCCTGTGAGGCAACCCTCTGCACTTCCTGTGAAAATTTTTCACGGTTTTTATAGATTTCCTCAACTGTCATCGAACCAAGAATGGAGCGTAGGTGCCCTTCCAGTACTTCTCTTGCTTCCTGTTCACGGTCATCCTTCGTTTTCCCTAAAAATTGTTCAGCAGCCGTTGCAATTTCAGAAATGGTATTACCTATTTTAATAATGGATACACCATCGGCCATTACCGGCACACCCTGTTCGGTATATACTTCCGGTGTTGAAACCTCTAATTTACTCGATAATAAGCTCAACGGCTCAGCTTGCTGGAATACTGGAAGAACGAAGGTCCCTCCTCCGCGTACAATTTTGATTCGATTTCCGGATTCATCAATATGTACATTTTTACTGCCTAAGTAACTGCCCGTGACAATCAATGCTTCATCAGGACCAGCTGTTCTATATTTTGTAACAAAAACTCCTATAAGGGCTAATAAAATAAATACCACTGCACCAACAATACCGTAGATTAATGTCATACTACTCCCACTCTCCTATCCCAGTTCATTTAATTCTTCATGTGGACTGACATGCAGAACACCATTTTGGATATCAATGATTAATACCTTTGTCTCAGATGGTATCGCTTCTTGGTCAAAACTTACGGCCGGCTTTGAAAACGTTCCGCTTTTACTTGTTATTAATACTTCACCATACCCATTAACAGGTACTGATGTTATCACTTTTCCCAACCGTCCCTTTAGTTCATCCTCGGTTATCGTTAAAGATTCATGAGCTGCCGACAAGGGGACTAAAACGAATAGATTAATAATAGAGACAAGTATAAAAGCAATTGCGAAGGAAATAAAAAAAATGGGAAGTGCCCGCAATGAGGTTAAAGAAACAAGCACATACCCTGATCCGCTTGCAATGGTCAAAAAGCTTAGTATAAGGGTTGGGTTTAAAAAGTCAGGGAGGTCTAATCCGGCAAACAGATCATTAAATAATATGAAGAAAAACGTAAGGATACCGGATATAATCAGTGAATATAAGAAAAAATCAGCTAATTCCACCCCTAAAAATTCCATACTAATCAACCCTTTATCAGTTATTTTTCGCTATTCAATGAATCCTTTAATCTTTGTAATTCTGATTCAACTAATTTTTCGGTTTCCATCTTTTTAAACTCATTATCAATTTCAAGATGATTACTTTTAAGCTCTTTACTGACTTCCGCTTCTGCTTCATATTCCATTACTTTTTGTTCCATTCGTTCAAATCCAGCTTTGGCCGAATTTCGACTTTCTGTATGGAAAGAACGATTTACTGAAGTTTGCACTTTAGCAGAAAGCGCTCTTGCCTTTAATGTATCTCTGCGCATCACAAGTTCCTGATAATCAGCTTTCATTTCTCGCAGTCGATTTTGCAAATCCTTGACATTTTGTTTAGCCTGTTCATGCAAATTCTCCAATGAGGCAAGCTCAATCCCGAGCTGAAGTTTGTTTTCTAAAGCTTGTTTTGCAAGCGTCTCTTTACCAGCTTGAATGGCTTCCATTGCCTGAGTATTACGTTTTTCAATCAGTAATTTTAAATCGGTGATTTTTCTGTGGGTTAATTTCTCCTCAGCCATGACCTTTGCAGTTGTCTTCTCTGCTTCTTCAATTTCATGATTCATTTCTCTTAGGTATTGGTCGGCCATTTTAATGGGATCTTCTGCTTTTTCAATGAGTGCATACAATTCTGAACTGACCACCGTCTTCATTCGTTTAAAAAACTCAAACATCTTATCAACCTCCTAGGATAATCTTACCATTTTATACGGTTGAATATCACTGAAAGTTTCAATTATTTTACAATATTATAATAATTCAAAAAATTTTTATTAATGAAATACGATAGTTATTCACACCATGAATAATCTAATCATGCTTTTTGCTCAATCTTTTACTCCGCAATAGCCTTTATAGTAAGCTTAAAAAATAACAACATAGTTATTCTGAAAGGAGATTTTCATTGAATATAGAAAAACCAGAATCAATCGATGCAATTATAAGTGACTTAAATAATGAAATAAGCTACTCTTTAACTACTCTTTCACCGTTTAAAAAAACACCGGAAGAGTTAAAGGCGGCCAGCCAATTGGCTACATTAAGAGATTCAGATATAATGGCTATTTCGTCAATGGCTCGTATATTGATTTCTCAAAGTCAACACCAAACAGATCAAGAAATAGCATCCAAACTAATAAAAGAACTATCCAATTCTCATCCGAATCGTTTCATCAAAAAAAATATGCAAAAAGATGGCAAAGCAAAAGTGGGGTGAAAAACATGAGACAGAATGACCTTCATCATTTATGGGAGAAAATTAAGCCAATCACATCAGATCCCATTATCCAAAAACAATTCTGGAGCATTCTTGTCAAACTAATTAAAAACGAACGAAATCTTCAAAACCAACTCCCCATTCAGAAGGAAGAAGTGTAAAAAAGGTTTCCAGAAAACCTGGAAACCTTCTAAGTACCTATTTCTTTTCTTGCACGCGGATTGTGTACGGTGACAGAGAAGCAGAACCTTGAGCATCTTTTAATTTTATATAATAGGTACCTTTTTTAAGACTGATATTTAAAACTTCTGTATCATTTCCAGCATATCGGTCAGAGCCGGCGATTTTTTTGCCATTTTGATAAACCTCAAAGGCTCCATCCAATTCCCTGCCGCCACTTAAAGTGATTTGACCGCTGAAGGCTTTATCCACTTTAAGCTTGTACCAATCTTCATCATTTTTCTTTGTATTAAATGCGTTAAATCGGCCTGTTTTCTCCCATTTTCCCTTCGATTTCTTAAAGCTGATTGGTTTTGATGGTTTATTTTTCTTAATAACAGTCCCGGCATCTTCATCTTTGTGATTCACTTGACTGAGCTTAAACGTATATTGAGTTAAAGAGAATGGTAAATATTCCCCATCACCCATAATCGCGATAAAATACGCTTTACCCTTTTGGAAATAATGTGAGCCATATGCACCTGCAGGATCATAATAGGAATCTATATATTTAATCGTATCTAAATCCGCATCATCTACATTCTTGTTATTATTTTTATCTTCCATTACGGCAATATACGAATAAACATCACCTTTAACTAGTGCAGGGAGTCCTGGTGTGCTTGGTTTATTATTATCCACCGTTAATGCATAGTTACCAGATGCTTTGGCTGTGTATCTAAACAGATCCGTATCCGATAATTTTGCGTAATCTCCTTTAACAGTAGTACCAGGAAGAGTCTTTACGTTTTTCATAGAATCGTTGTTCTCGTATTTATCAGCAGGCTTACCTACCAATCTTGATTCAAAGAAATATTTATCCGTAGAATAGGAATCAGACATCCAATCCATCTCAATCTTCATATAATAGGTTTTTCCAGCTTCAAGTGAGGCATAAAACGTATTAAGCTTTTTGCCGGTAAATGGATCATAATTATCAGCAACTGCTTCTAGTAAACGGATTTCATTTCCGTCTTCACCTTCAGATTCAACGACCTGATAAATGGAGTACGAATGTTTAGCTGTACCTAAATCAAAGGCATGGATTCCTGCTGATGTTACATTGACTTTATACCAATCTTCATCATAGCGTGACTGTAAATAACCCGATTTTTCACTTGTTAATTTATACGGAATGGCCATTTCATTCAGCATTTCAATTACTTCATCGTCGCCTTCTTCTTCCCAATATTCTTCATCATCACCAACATATTCTTCTTCTTCGTCATACTCTTCATCACGATCATAAATGGAATGAATTCCATCCTCGTCCGCTGGCATTTTGACTAGGCTGGCCTTGAAAATATAGGGATCACCGTTTTGTCTGATTGCACCAGTTATCTTGGTAGCCGATGATTCGAATCCTTCTGAAAGGATAAAAAAGTCAAAGAAACTTTCGGAATATCCTTCATATTTGTTAGAAATTTTAATGGTATAGGTTGTTTTAGGCTCAGCAGTGAATACATCCTGTTCACTTTCTCCGATGGTGCCGCTGTTAATTTCCTGTTCAAGAATATTAACATGCGTTGGCTCTTCTTCTGAGTTACCATCCTCTATGTCTCCATCTGCTTCCTTACTCATACCCTCACCTTCAGTAATTTCCTCCTTTTCTTCCAACTCCTCTTCATCTCTAATGTCTGTCAAAGCATAGACAAACATGCTGAGGTCTGCACCAGGTGTACCATTTACAGAAAGCTTAATGTTTTCCTCTTTTTCACCCGTTGTAAATTGAAAATAATCATCATCTCCATTTTCGCCAACAAGATGCATTTTTTTACCGGTAGTATCATATGACAATTTTGGTATTATAATCGGGTTTTCTTTACCGGATTCATCTTTTGAAACAGTTACTTTTTTGAATACTAATTCATATTCAGATAATTTGCTTCCGGCCACATCGTAATTTCCGCTAATATCTTTAACACCAACGGTCAAAGTACCATCGTATGGTGCTTTAAAGTAATAACCCTCTGTTTTACCTTCAGTGACATCATCGATTTTTTTCGTGCTTGATTTATCCTTTCCATACATATTCACAAGTAATTGGGAATCAAACACTTTAGATCCCATTAAATTGATTTGATATGTTTCACCTTTTTTTACGGTATGCTTAATCCAGTGCTGTTCCAAAGGTTTCATAAATGTTTTTTTCACCGTATAGCTGCTGCCAACCGTTTTAGCACTTTTCATAATTGTATCCTTATTCCACACGGCAGTAGTTAAGGATGGAATTTTTTTAATATCAAAGCTTAAAGCAGATGATGGGTTGATTAGTCCATATCCATATTTCTTATCGTAGCCCTTCGTACTCAAATCGGTAGCTGTTTTCTTCAAGATGTATTCTACCTGTTCCGGTTTTAATTTAGGATATTTAGATAATAATAAAGAAACCGTACCAGTCACCATTGGAGCTGCCATCGATGTGCCGCTAAATGAAGCAAAAGTCGATTTTTTCTCATAATCATAGATTGGTGCATAAACATTATCCCCAGGTGCTACCAAATCTGTCGATACACCATAGGATGACCAGGATGTCAGTGTTTTGCTTTTATTCACAGCACCGACACTAATGACTCCTTCATATGCAGCCGGGTAACCTTTCATATCAGATCCTTCATTACCAGCCGCAGCAACAATCACAATTCCAGCCGCTTTCGCTTTTTTGATTGCGGCTTCAAGAACCGGTGAACTGAATGGGCCACCTAAGCTTAAATTAATTACCTTCGCTTTCTTTTTAATCGCATATAAAACACCTTCTGCGATATTGTAATCATACGCACCCCATTCTCTATTAAATACATCAATAGATAAAACCGAGGCATTTGGATTTATGCCATATCCGCCAATTCCATTATTCTTCTCAGCTGCAATTATGCCGGCTACATGTGTGCCATGATCCTCCGGCAATGAGGCGTTAACTGGATTATGGACATTATAGCTTGATACAATTTTGTTTTTTAATTCAGGATGATTTTTATCTATTCCCGTATCAATCACAGCCACCAATACTTTATTTTTCCCTGCTTTTTTCTGTGCCGCAGGTAAGTTTAACAGCTTGTTATAATATTGTTGACTGATCTTAGGATCGGTTTTGACAGAAGAAGTTTTATACTTTACGCTCGGCGAAATCGATGTGACCGAATTAGATTTACTTAATTCCGTGTAAGCTTGTTTAGCTGCGGATGCTGTTTTAAATTTTACAACTGAATAACCAAGGTTCCCGCCAGCCTTCATCACTTTCCCCTTATATTTGGTCAGAGTTTTCTTAGATAACGATCCACTATGGTTAATAACCAAGGTGTCTGCCTGAATATATTCGTCATATTTCTTCGTTGTTGGTTTGTAAATTTTTTCGGAACTGCGGATTTCATCTCCCTTTTGGTTTATTGAACTCACCTTTGCCGCAGCAAATACCCCACTTGTACCCGACGTGAGCAGCAATGCGGTAGCGGCTATGACAGCTACTATCTTTTTCATTCTTTCTCCCCTTTTTGTCTTCACTGATTTTTAAATTGAAGACTATTACCATTTCGTTACATTTATGTAAATAACCTGCTGTTAATTATGAAAAAGATTCGACAAAATTCTTTCTCTGCTATTTTGAAATCGGCAAAAAAACTGTTCAGCATTTATGCCAAACAGCCAGTTATAATTTAAGGTGATTTTATTAATTAAACTGGGACCAAGGTAATATGTATATATTGCATCAGAAAAAATAAGCAATACAGCAGAAGTGCAGCATCATAGACGATGACTGCACTTCTTTTAATTTATCAATTGCTTCTCCGGTTCAACGCTCGTTCAATCTTCTGACGATCCACATCTTCCACCCAATCCTTATGTTGTTCATATAGCGGGCGCAGTCGTTCAGCGTCTATAGCAATAACCTCACACCCACGGTTATCATAGACAAATAAAATAAGATCTTTAGTGATGTTCACTAAGAAGACATCCGGATAATGAATGGCGTCCCCTCCGAATCTTGGCTTTAGAGGAAAATCTTCGTGAGTTGCTGCTTTTAATAATTCAGTTATGCGTATGTCCTTTGTTTTACACAATAAGGAGGATTGCTGCGTTTCATATTCTTCTTCATCTAACTCAAAAGGATATGGACATGTTCTCACCTAAATATTATTTAAAGAATTTCTATACTTTAGAAAAGGTTCATATACCTTCAACTTTCTCGTATGCTTTACATTAGTTTTATACGTGTACATATTCGTTACAAGGAATACGTCATCATATTGCTCAAATAATTGATTAAAGATCGTATCAAGTTGCTTGTACACTAGCCTAAATCTTTCACAATTTAGTTCACCATTTTTTTGAACTGATAATTAGTGCCACCGAGCGTAAAGTGGATTCCTATGTCCCATTGATTATATATACTTGGCATTAATTCGATAGATGGAAATTTCTCCTTCAGATAGTCTATTACTTTCAAAGATTGATTCTCTCTTTCTATTATTAAGTGTATGGCCAATCTTACTAATTAAATAGAATTATTAATTCGGGTCTATTATGCCGTAGAAAAAAATTTACTCACCTGTTAATCCGGTTCCTTTTACATATTGAGAAGGTGTCATAGATGTAATCCGTTTAAAAATCCTACTAAAGTAATTTACATCATTAAATCCAACTAGGTAAGCAACATCTGTGATTGACATATTTCCATTTAATAAATATAACTTGGCCGCCTCTATTCTTTTTAAATTGATGAAATCGGTGATACTTTTGCCTGTCTCCATTTTAAATTTTTTTGATAAATGTGATGGATTCACATGAATAGACTCTGCTATTTCATTAAGCATCAAGGGGCTTTCCAAATTGAAATTAATATATTGCACAGCATTTTTGACAATTGGACTAAACTTTCGTGTTGAGAACTCATTGACGAGTTCACAATATGCATCAAGCATACTCCTCATAAGCTTGTGTAAATATGGAAGATTATCTGCTCTTTCAATCAGAATAGCATATTTTTCTGAAATATCATGTAGATAAACCGGATGAACTCCGCCTTTTTCAGCAGCAATTCTAAATAATGTATTCTGAACAAACGTTAAATTTTTAGTCGATCGAATTGGATTTTCCGGCACCCTATTTTTTAGATGTACATCAGTTAAACCCGTTAATTGGTTTAATGCCCCTTCCTTATCCCCTCTTGCAATGGCATCTATAATTCTTTTTTCTATTTTATAACGGTGTTCAATGATCTTTTCACGATCCTCTTCTTCATGCTGAATAGGTTTTACTGGATTACTTTGTTTATTAATAGTCGGTGTAACCAGCTGTGATGACGAAATATAGTCGTGAGGACACAAATTTACTAATAACTCTCCAATACTTCTTATTTCTTCATCACTTAGGATTGATAAAGTCTCGTAGAAATCTTGATATTGCTTTCTGTCACTAATGGGTAAACTTTGAGAGGAGATAATTTGGCTGATAAATAAATCTGAAGGTAAATCAGACAAAAAAGGGCCAACCATCACTGTGCCTGCATATTGATCATCTTTCCAGATTCCAGCAAAAATACATTCCAATTTAGCCGAATTAATATAATGTAAATATTCATTTTTATTACTTGCCTTTAAAAATTCCGTGATTGATTTATTTTCCTCTTCGTTATTTGCCAATCCACTTGGTATCTGGTGTTTAGCCATTAGGATAATTTTATTTCCATCCAGGTCAAGCAGTTTTACATCCAATTTAACAATTGAACTGACCAGATTACATAGCTGAGCGTATACTTTTATCTGTTCCTGATTCAATCTAAATCATCCTTTAAAATTCACTTTTTTATTTTCATTATACAATGAAAACGCCATCACGAACTAAAAATAATACTAAAAAAACAAAAATTGTACGATATTTTTCTAAAATTAATACCTATAATGAAATTAATTCAGTAAACACTATATATGAAGACAATCTGTTCTTATATCCTGATTGTTTACTGAATTAATTTATAAACAGGGAGTTCAATACATGAGAAAAGTAATTAATCTGAATGACGCATGGAAATTCATTAAAGAAAACGTACAAGATGCAATGAACCAAGTTTATGATGATGCTAATTGGGAGTCCGTAAACGTCCCTCATACGTGGAATGCGATTGATGGCGCAAATGGATTTGATTTTTATAAAGGAGCATGCTGGTACAGAAAAGAATTTACTGTAGATACTATAAATGCCGGCAATAAAGTATATATCGAATTTAATGGAAGCAATAGTGTCACAGACGTTTATGTTAATGGACAACACCTTGGCCAACATCGTGGCGGTTACTCTATTTTCAGATTCGATATTACAGATGTTGTTACTTTCGGAGGTAAAAATACGATTGCCGTAAAAGTCGACAATACAGTTGTTGAAGATGTATATCCTCAAATGGCTGACTTCACTTTCTTTGGCGGAATTTACCGTGATGTTAATTTAGTTATTGCTAGCCATGTTCACTTTGATTTAATGGATCATGGTTCCCAAGGTGTTTATATCGTTCAAGATGAAGTGACGAAGGAACAAGCATCCATTACCCTAAAAACTAGACTTACAAATGATCATGAAGAAGAGAAAAAAGTTCGTTTATGGGCTGATATGCTTGATGCAGAAGGTAAGACAGCTGCTTATGGAGCAAAAGAGATTGTTCTTCCAGCAGGACAAACTACTGTTGTTGAATTGCCAATCAAAATCGAAAACCCAATCCTTTGGAATGGCCGTAAAAATGCCTATATGTATGAAGCTAACCTATCTTTAACAAGCTATAACGATGTAATTGATGAACTTTCCATTCCATTTGGTGTCCGTTACTTTAAAGTGGACCCTGAAAAAGGCTTCTTCTTAAATGGAGAACACCTTCGTCTGAATGGGGTTTCCCGTCACCAGGATCGTAAAGATATGGGCTGGGCAATCACTAAAAAAGAGCACAAAGAAGATATGGAATTTATCAAAGAAGTGGGCGCTACTTCCATTCGTTTGGCCCACTACCAACACGATCAATATTTCTATGATTTATGTGACCGTGAAGGTATGGTTGTTTGGGCCGAGATTCCGTTTATCTCTATCATGTCCAAGACTGAGCTTGAGGGTATAAACGCTAAACAACAAATGGTTGAGTTAATCAGACAAAATTACAACCACCCTTCCATTATGTTCTGGGGTGTTCAAAATGAGATTCAAATTGGCGGTAACAGACCAGAAGTAAGAAAACTTGTTAAAGAACTTAATGAGTTAACGAAAAAAGAAGATCCAACACGTTTAACTACACAGGCCAACGTTATGTTTGTTCCTGATACAGATGAATACAACTATATCACCGACACGATTGGTTACAATAAATATTACGGATGGTATCAAGGTAAGGCAGAAGATTTTGCTGAGTGGATTGATGCTTATCATGCAACGAACCCACAAGTTAGCCTTGGTATCTCTGAGTACGGTGCAGAAGGTATTATCCAGTACCATACAAACGATCCAAAAGTAAAAGATTACACAGAAGAATACCATACTCTATATCATGAAACTGTATGGAATATATTCGCTGACCGCCCATTCCTTTGGTCAACATATGTATGGAATATGTTTGATTTCGGAGCCAACATTCGTGATGAAGGCGGTGTAAAAGGCAGAAATAATAAAGGTTTAATGACTTACGACCGTAAAATTAAAAAAGATGCATTCTATATGTACAAAGCAAATTGGTCTGATGAAAAATTCGTGCATATTACAAGCAAACGATTTGTAGACCGTGCAGACGAAAAAATTACAGTTAAAGTGTATTCTAACTGCGAGGATGTAACGTTAGTAGTAAACGGGACTACCTATACAACAGAACGTAACCGCGCTGCCTTTACCTTTAATGATGTGGCACTGGAAGACGGCATGAATACTGTAAAGGCAATCGGTACATCCGAAGGAAATACATTCGAAGATACTGCTCACTTCAATAAAGTGGATGAGCCAAATCCAAGCTACCTAGTTCCAGAAAGTGATGCTGGCGGAGTGGTTGCTAACTGGTTTGACATGCCTGATTTAGATGAAGACATGGAAATTGAAGAACTTGTTATCACTGATGATGTATATTCTACTCGCAATACACTCGGTGAGTTATATAAAAATGAAGAAACTAAGAAAGTATTAGAGAAGTATTTAAAAGGATTCAATGAGGATAATCCAATGTTCGGTATGGCAGAAGGTATGTCAATTGATATGCTGGCATCCATGGCGGATGATATATTTACTGAAAAAATGATGTATGCCATTAACAAAGAGTTAATTAAAATTAAAAAAGCTTAATTTAAAAAATGGAAATAGCGATCTGGGTTTATACCCGGTCGCTATCTTTCCTATATTCTTAGTCAAATAAAGAAGGTGCACGTATTGAAATCAATCATGTTATTTGGTGAAATGCTGTTGCGTTTAACACCAACCAATCATCAAATGTTAATTCAGGCAAGCCAGCTGGATATGATGTATGGTGGTTCTGAAGCAAATATTGCTGTCGCTCTCAGTCATTGGGGTGAAAAAACCTCCTATGCTACTTGCTTACCAGATAATAACCTTGGACTTGCCGCTGTCACACAGTTAAGAAAATATGGTGTAAACACTAATCATATCGTCTATAAAGGCAAGAAAATGGGCTTATATTTTGTTGAACAAGGTCATTCCATCAGACCTACAGAAGTCACTTATGATCGCCAAAACTCCGCTTTTGTTGAAGCTTTGCCAAATGATTATGATTTTGAAGCGATGCTTTCCGAAGTTAAATGGCTCCATGTCAGCGGAATTAGTTTAGGTGCAAGTAAAAATGCACGTGAAACGACTATGGAATTGGTCAAGGCGGCAAAACAAAAAGGCATTAAAATCAGCTTTGACTTTAACTATCGTGCAAAATTATGGACATTAGATGAAGCAAGAAAAGCTTACATCGAAATCCTGCCATATATTGATGTTATTATCGGAAGTTACCTGGACGTTCTAACAATCAGACAGGAAAAAAGAGAAGTTAACACATTCGAAGAAAAAATCGCTTTATTAAAAGAGTTTCAAAAAGAGTATCAGTTTGACCAAATTTACACAACTGAAAGAAATATTCTTGGTAACAATGTACAAGAATTACGATGTGCCATTATAACTGAAACAGAGCACTTCACAGCAGGTCCGGTTAAAGTAAATGTTCTTGATCGAATCGGTACGGGCGATTCATTTGTAGCTGGCGTATTATATGGAATCAACAATCAATACAGTCCTCAAGAAATCATTAATTTTGCCCTATCATCATTCGCCTTAAAACATACCATTATCGGCGATTTTCAAATTGCCAGCAAGGCGGATGTTCAACAATTTGATGTTGAAAATGAAAAAGTAGTTATCAAACGCTAATGAAAGCAGGTGCTAAAAAAGCACCTGTTTTTCATTTTCTCCCCTCTTCTGCTCCCTTTCAATAAAAAGCAATTCTCGAAAAACAAGTTTAAAGATTATGCAATTATGGAGATAGGTATATATATTCTATTAACAGCTTATATAGATTTACAGAAAGTGAGTCGATTGTTCATGCCATCTGAAGTACTAACAACTGATTTTTATATTTTAATAGCAGCGATCCTATTAATCCTCGGAATTCTGTCTACCAAATTCTCAGCAAAATTAGGAGTCCCTTCACTCGTCTTTTTTATACTGGTCGGAATGGCCATGGGAAATGATACCTTCGGCGTAATTAATTTTTCGAATGCAGGATTAGCACAAACGATTGGTGTTCTGGCCTTGATTATTATTTTGTTTGAAGGTGGAATACAAACTAAATGGAAATCATTGCGGCCAATTATTCTCCCTTCCCTTTCACTGGCAACCATTGGTGTTTTGATAACCTCTGCAATAGTTACGATAGCAGCTCATTATATTCTTAATGTTGATTGGCTGATAGCTATGTTATTCGGTTCAATTGTTGGATCAACGGATGCAGCAGCAGTATTTGCTGTATTAAAAGGACAAAACATACAAGACCATTCAGGTAAAACATTAGAGGCTGAATCTGGTTCCAATGACCCGATGGCAATCTTTTTAACCGTGTCCTGTATTGAAATGATTACCTCTTCTGAAGTAAATGTAGTTAATCTAATTGGATCTTTTATTGTCCAGATGGGACTTGGTTTACTGCTTGGATGGATATTCGGGAAAATAGCCGTTGCTGTGCTTAATCGGATCAATTTGGAATCAACTGGCCTTTACCCTGTTTTCGCTGTTACATTCGCTTTATTAACATACGGTATTACTGCGAATCTAAACGGAAGTGGATTACTGGCCGTCTATGTAATGGCTATTATCATTGGAAACTCTGAGGTCGCCTATGAAAAAGCTACACAATTCTTTGCCGAAGGATTTGCCTGGATGATGCAAATTTTAATGTTCATTATATTAGGCTTACTTGTTAATCCCGACGATTTATTTTCACTTGAAATTATCTTAAAAGGCTTATTGCTTTCTGTTATTTTAATCCTGATTGCAAGGCCGGCAGCTGTATTCATTTCTACTATTAAAATGAATTTCAATTTTAAAGAGAAAGTATTTTTATCCTGGGCTGGCTTAAAAGGCTCCGTACCAATTGTCCTGGCGACATTTCCCTTACTTGCAAACATTGGAGACAGCCACCTGATTTTTAATGTTGTCTTCTTTGTTGTATTAACAAGTTGTTTAATACAAGGATCCACCATATCCTTCGTGGCTGGCAAACTTGGATTAGCCGAGCCTGCCAGTGAAACCCCTAAGCATTCACTTGAAATTGTCTCACTGGGTAAGGCCAATGCTGAAATGGTGAAATATCAAATGGAACCGGACTCTTTCTTGATTGGGAGGACACTAATTGAAATACCATTCCCTGACCATACATTGGTCAATGCAATCATAAGAGATGACAAATTGGTTACCCCTACCGGTGACACAGTGATCAAAGAAGGCGATTTTCTCTATGTATTGACACCTAAGTTAAAAAAACGCAGCGTAAAACAGTTACTGCGAAAGAAAAATACTGATAATGAAGAATAATAGTAAGATTAGAAGTTAGTATCCTATTTCAAAACTATGATAGCTTAAAGAACAAAATCTCATCAAAAAATGCCTCCTATCTCAAGGATAGGAGGCATTTTTATTAGACAGTCACTACTTTTATTTCGTTTTTGATCACTTCTGCTTTAAATGTTCTCTTGTCTGGGTGATTGAAGACACAATCCGCAATTCCATCCTCAAGTTGTTCCTGAATAACTCGACGTAATGGACGTGCTCCAAAAGCAGGATTATATCCAAGCTCAGCCAGTTTTTCTTTTACTTCATCTGTTATGGTCAGTTTAAATCCTTCATGATCAAGCATTTCATATAGTTCAGCAAGCATAATATCTACAATTTCAAGTAAGTTTTCTTTTGTTAATGATTTAAACTCAATGATGCTATCAAAACGGTTTAAAAATTCAGGCTTGAAGTAGCTGCCAAGAGATTGAAGAATAGATACTTCTTCCTCTACTCCTCCTGCTCCAAAACCAACTTTCTTAACTTTCTCACCGACTCCTGCATTACTTGTCATGATAATCACTGTGTCTTTAAAGTTTACTGTGCGTCCCTGACTGTCTGTTAAACGTCCATCTTCAAGGATTTGCAAGAACATGTGCATCACATCTGGATGAGCTTTTTCAATTTCATCCAAAAGAATGATGCTATATGGTTTACGGCGAACCTTTTCGGTTAATTGTCCGGCTTCTTCATGTCCGACATATCCCGGAGGAGAACCGATTAATTTAGACACACTGTGTTTCTCCATATATTCACTCATATCTAAACGAATCATAGAGTCTTTTGTGCCAAACAATTCTTCTGCCAATGCTTTTGATAGCTCAGTCTTCCCAACTCCAGTCGGACCTACAAATAAGAATGATCCAATTGGGCGATTTTTGGCTTTTAAGCCGGCACGGCTCCGACGAACAGCTTTCGCCACTTTTTGAACGGCCTCATCCTGACCGATTACTTTATTTTTAAGTTCCTCTTGAAGCTTATTCATTCGAACAGCTTCATCCTCTTGTAGCTTACCTACTGGTATACCTGTTTTCTGTTCGATAATTTTCTGGATATCTTCTACAGTTACCTTCGGCTTTTCACCAGTTCCTGTTTTAAGCATATTTTCAAGTTTTTCTTCTTCGTCTCGAAGTTTGGCAGCCTGTTCATAGGCTTCTGTTTTTAATGCCTGTTCTTTTTCTTTGTGAATTTGCGCCAATCTTTCTTTTACTGATTCTTCACCTTGATTTTCAATTGTCAAATTCAATTTAGAACCAGCTTCATCCATTAAGTCAATGGCTTTATCCGGCAAGAAACGATCTTGAATATAGCGGTGTGACAGTTCTACCGCTGCTTCTAATACTTCATCACTAAATTCAACGGAATGGTAGGATTCATATCTTTCTCTTAATCCTTTTAGAATATCTAACGCTTCTGCAGTTGTAGGCTCATTAACCATTACTGGTTGGAAACGTCTTTCAAGTGCCCCATCTTTTTCAATTTGACGATACTCATTTAATGTTGTTGCACCTACTAATTGTAACTCTCCACGCGCAAGCGCTGGTTTCAGAATATTCCCTGCATCCATGGAGCCTTCTGCAGATCCAGCACCTACAAGCTGATGAATTTCGTCAATAAACAGAATCACATTTTTTCTTGTTTGCAATTCTTGAATAAGCTGCTTCATCCGTTCCTCAAATTGCCCACGAATACCAGTATTGGATACTAAGGAAGCAACATCAAGCAGATATACTTCTTTATCCTTTAGTTTTAAGGGAACATTCCCTTCCGCAATTTTAAGCGCAAGTCCTTCAGCAATCGCTGTTTTACCAACCCCTGGTTCACCGATCAGGACTGGATTATTTTTCGTACGTCTGTTCAATATCTCAATTACACGTTTAACCTCTTCTTCACGTCCAATCACTGGATCAATGAGTCCTGCTTTTGCATTATAAGTTAAGTTACGACCGTATTGATCAAGTAATCCTCCACCATTAGGCGGCTGTGTTTGTGTTCTGACCTGTTTATGCTGGTTGTGATTTGTCTGGTCCATTGAGCCAGACATATCTGACATAAATGAATCTCCGTTACCCTGGTTGAAAAATGATTCTAATGTAAATGGCTTAAATGGATGTAAATCCATTCCTCCCATTTGAGCTCCTAATTTATTGCGTTCCTCTTTATAGCATGAAGAACACAAATGATGATTTTCCTGATGTCCATTCACCCTTAATTGCATCTGTACAGTTGCTTGGTTTTGTTGGCATTTTTCGCAAACCATAGATGTATCCTCCTTATAATTCTAAATTTATTTTATCGTTTCAGTTACTAAACTCATTTGAAAATTGGTCAATTTGACTTTGACTATCTTTGACCTTAATTACATTATACTCTGACCTTTTTTGACTTTCAACTATTTTATACCCCTTTGTTTATTTTTTAATCATAAAAAAAGGAAGCGCCTGATACAGCGCTTCTTAGATAAACAAATAATTAATTAGTCACGGCTTCCTTTATATCATCATATCGCAAAGTTGCCTGTGCAGCTGCCAGCCTTGCCAATGGAACACGATAAGGCGAACAGCTTACATAGTCTAAACCGGCTTTATAACAGAAGTCGATTGATATTTTTTCTCCGCCATGCTCCCCGCATATGCCAGTTTTTAATTCAGGTTTTGTTTGTCTGCCCAATTTCACTCCCATTTCGACCAGCTTACCTACACCATCTTGGTCTAACACTGCAAAAGGGTTTTCAGGCAGGACTTTTTCTTCTATATATGTTTGTAAAAACTTCCCTTCCGCATCATCACGGCTGTATCCAAAAGTTGTTTGGGTTAAATCGTTAGTACCGAATGAGAAGAAGTCTGCCTCTTTGGCAATTTGATCAGCAGTAAGTGCTGCCCTTGGGATTTCAATCATAGTACCAATCGTGTACTGGAACTTTTTGTCCGTTTCTGCCTCTACCTGAATCGCTGTATCCATCACCAATTGTCGCATTTGTTTCAATTCATTCACATGTCCAACAAGCGGAATCATGATCTCAGGCTGAACCGGAATACCGCGCTCCATTAAGTTAGCAATCGCATAGAAAATAGCTTTTGCCTGCATGCCGTATATTTCTGGATGAATCATACCTAATCGGCAACCGCGATGTCCAAGCATAGGATTAAATTCATCCAATTGACGAACCTTTTTTAACAGTTGCTCTTTTTTCATTAATTCCTTTGAATCAGGATCAGTAATTTGAAGCTTCGTCACTTCGATGATTAATTCTTCTTTATCAGGTAAGAATTCATGTAATGGTGGATCTAATAAGCGAATAGTAACCGGATTTCCCTGCATGGCTTCAAAAATGCCT
This sequence comes from Pradoshia sp. Z4_20, assembly GCF_058216035.1. Classification (NCBI taxonomy): domain Bacteria; kingdom Bacillati; phylum Bacillota; class Bacilli; order Caryophanales; family Bacillaceae; genus Pradoshia; species Pradoshia sp. Z4_20. Next base: position 1,123,151 of record NZ_JBZAJD010000001.1, on the reverse strand, counting down.
TCAAAATCCTCTTGCTGCATTGGCAATAAATATTCTAATGCTTTATTTCTTTCCGCAATGGTCTCAGAAAGAATCATTTGTTGGACAAACGGTACACGTTTTGCATCCATGAACATATGCTCTGTTCGACATAGTCCGATTCCGCCAGCCCCAAATTCGAGAGCCTTTCTTGCATCCTCTGGATTGTCGGCATTTGCACGTACCCCTAGTTTTCTAGTTTCATCCGCCCATGATAATAAAGTTAAAAATTCATCCGATAATTCTGGATCAATCATTGGAATCTCTCCAAGCATGATTTCACCTGTAGATCCATCTATCGTAATGGTATCATGATGGTTCACTACTGTATCGCCAACTCTGAATTGCTTTTCTTTTAAATCAATCTTTAATGGCTCACAGCCGCAGATACATGGCTTTCCCATACCTCTCGCTACCACGGCAGCATGGCTTGTCATTCCCCCACGGGTTGTAACAATTGCCTGGGCAGCAACTATTCCATGAATATCATCAGGTGTCGTCTCAGGACGGACAAGAATGACCTTTTGGCCGTCATTGCCCAATCTTTCTGCTTCATTCGCATCAAATACTACTTGGCCTGTAGCAGATCCTGGTGATGCTGGAAGGCCTTTAGCCAGTTGTTTTCGTTCATAAGTGTCATCAATTCGGGAGTGGAGTAGCTGATCCAATTGCTCCGGATCTACTCTTAACAGCGCTGTTTTTTTATCGATGATCCCTTCCTGCACCATTTCTACAGCAATTCTAATGGCTGCCTGTGCAGTACGTTTACCGGATCTCGTTTGAAGAATGTATAATTGTCCACGCTCAACCGTAAATTCTATATCCTGCAAATCCAAATAGTGTTTTTCAAGCTGCTTGCATGTATTTACGAATTGTTCAAAAACATCTGGCATATCATTTTCCAAGGTATGTATAGGCTGTGGTGTCCTGATTCCCGCAACTACATCTTCTCCCTGAGCATTAATTAAATATTCCCCATATAAAACATGCTCTCCGGTGGATGGGTTTCGGGTAAATGCCACTCCTGTTCCGGAATCTTCACCCATATTCCCAAAAACCATGCTTTGAATATTAACTGCTGTTCCTAAATGTCCAGGAATTTTATTTAAACGTCTGTACACTTTTGCACGCTGATTATTCCAAGAATCAAATACCGCTTTAACAGCTAAAAACATTTGCTCACGAGGGTCTTCGGGGAAACTTTGTTTCGTGTGCTTTCTAACAATATTTTTATAACCTTCTATAACTGTTTTCCAATCTTCGGCGGTTAATTCAGGATCATTTTGATACCCTTTTTGTTCACGTATATCTTCCAGCAATTGCTCAAAATAAAATCCATCTACTCCCAAAACCACATCGCTGAACATTTGAATGAAACGACGATAAGAGTCATAAGCAAACCTTGGATTTCCTGTTAACTCTGCCATGCCAACAACCGTTTTATCATTCATACCGAGATTTAAGACAGTATCCATCATACCTGGCATCGAGAAAACGGATCCTGACCTAACTGAAACTAAGAGTGGATTGTTTGGGTCGCCAAGTTTTTTACCAGTGCTCTGTTCAAGACTATGTAGTGCCTCGAGAATTTGCTCTTCCATCTCGTCAGTAATTTGTTTTTCATTTTCATAATAAGAGTTACAGGCTTCTGTACTGATGGTGAATCCAAATGGTACAGGTAAACCGATATTCGTCATTTCAGCTAAATTAGCTCCTTTACCACCCAATAAATCTTTCATATTACTATTTCCTTCGTTAAAAAGATAAACATATTTAGTCATCATACATAGCTCCTCTCACCTTTTAAAATATCCAAAATAATACTCGCTGTTTCTTCAATAGCTTTATTGGAAACATTAATGATCGGACAGCCGACTCTTTTCATAATTTTCTCGGCATAATCCAATTCCTCTAATATTCGCTCATAACTGGCATAGTTAGACTGAGAGGTTAAACCTAATGATTTTAATCTTTCTTTACGGATTGCATTTAACTGGTCTGGAGTTATAATCAGACCAACACATTTACTCTTTTTAATTTTGAATAACTCATCAGGCGGTGAAACTTCTGGAACTAAGGGCACATTGGCTACCTTGTACCCTTTGTGTGCTAAATACATCGATAATGGAGTTTTTGAAGTCCTTGAGACTCCTATTATCACAATATCTGCATTTAAAAGACCCCTTGCATCTTTACCATCATCGTACTTGACGGCAAATTCAACTGCTTCAACCTTACGAAAATAGTCTTCATCCAATTGTCTGGTTAATCCTGAAAGATGATTGGCTGGCTTATGGAATTTTTCCTCAAATGCATTTAATAATGGAGATAACAGATCAACTGCTACTACATTCGCTTCTTTAGCCCGCAAATCCACATGCTCTTTTAAGGAAGGAATAACAAGGGTGTACGCAATAATGGAGGAGTCCTGTTTTGCTAAATTGATAATTTCATCAATATCTTCTTCACTTTTTACATATGAATTTCTTCTAATATCTACTTGTCCGCCATTAAACTGTGTGGCAACCGCCTTTACGACAAATTCTGCTGTTTCTCCTACCGAATCAGATATAACGTATACAATTTCCCTCTTGTTCATCAGCCAATTCCCTTCTATCCATAAATTAGTTATGTATTCGTAATATATAAGCAATGACTGTTATTTTTCTGTTCATCTCCCTCTCTAAATCAACCTCAATTAATTTTTTCGTTAACTTAATAGTATCACCACTTTTTTAAAATTCAAACTAATATGTTATACTTTTTACCAATTAGTATAACACAATTTACTTCTTGAAAATCATCTATTATATATAAATATATCTCAATTTTATGTATTTTCAAAAAAATAAACTATACAATTCATTACACAATAGTAAAATAAAAGATAAAGCGGAAAGGAGGTATCTATGAACGGCCTAACAAAGCGAATAATTGTAATATCTTTTGATTGCTTATCTGCATTGGATTTTCCTAAATTAATTAATTTAACGCATTTCAGGGATATAATTGAGAGAGGATCTTATGCAAACCATGTTCAAACCATCTACCCCTCTTTAACCTATCCTTGTCATACATCCATCATCACAGGTAATTATCCGAAAAGACATGGGATTATCAACAATACGCTTATTCAGCCCGGCCGGAAATCTCCTGATTGGCAATGGTACAGATCTTCTATTAAAGGCACTACTTTATATGATCAGGCAAAAAAGGCCAACCTAACAACCGCTTCCCTTTTATGGCCTGTCACTGGCCGTGCGAACATCGATTACAATTTGCCGGAAATTTTTCCAAACAGACCCTGGCAAACTCAACTGCTTGTCTCACTCTTCAACGGCAGTCCTCTCTACCAATGGCAGCTGAATAAAAAATTCGGCCATCTGAGGCAGGGACTGAGTCAACCACATTTAGATGACTTTGTGCTGGCCTCTTGCCTTGAAACAATCAAAACGAAGCAGCCACATTTACTTCTTGTTCATTTCACAGATTTGGATTCAAAGCGACATGACCATGGATTTTATTCCAGCGAAGCTAATGAAGCACTGACAAGGCATAATGAACGTCTTGGCCAAATTATTACCACATTGAAAGAAATACAATTATATGAAGAAACAACAGTGATTGTCCTTGGGGATCACAGTGCATTAGATGAAAATAAAGCGATACAAGTAAACACCCTATTTAAACGGGAAAATTTTATACATATTAACAAACAAGGAAAATTGATCAATTGGAAGGCTTATTGTAAATCCTGTGATGGATCAGCATATATTTACGTAAAAGATAAAGAAGATATCGGTACCTACAAGCGAGTTCAGTCATTATTGACTAAATTAATGGAGAACAAAGACAACGGGATTGAACAAATCCTGACTGGTACTGAAGCAGAAAATTTAGGGGCAGACCCAGCTTGTGCCTTCATGCTTGAAGCAAGAAAAGGGTTCTATTTCACGGAATCTTATGAAGGCGATTTCATTAAGCATATAAGCGCAGAAGATGTGAAGCGTGAACCCAAATATACATTGGCCACACATGGATATTCTCCTCAAAAACCAGATTACAGCACCGTATTTATAGCAGCAGGCAAAGGAGTCACAAGCGGACAAATCATTCCAAACATGCACCTTGTCGATATAGGTCCTACATTAGCTGCTATGCTGGGTCTCTCCCTGGGAGAAACAGATGGAAAGGTGATAGAAGCGTTTATCCAGCCAAAAGAATAAAGGAGGTAAGGTATGAGTTCACTAACAAAGCAGGAGAAAAGCTGGGCTTTTTATGACTGGGCAAATTCAGCCTATTCAATTGTAATCGTGACAGCCATCTTTCCTATTTATTTCAAAGCAGCCGCAGATACAGCGAATATATCGAATGCTACGTCAACTGCTTATTGGGGTTATGCCAATTCTATTGGTACATTATTAATCTCTATTTTGGCACCGCTCTTGGGTACAATTGCAGATTTTAAAGGATTTAAGAAACGTTTCTTTATTTTCTTTTTTTCACTGGGGATACTCTTCACTTTCATGCTAGCAATCGTACCTTTTGATCAATGGATCATTTTATTGATTTGCTACATCATCACTTCCATTGGTTTTGCAGGCGCAAATATTTTTTATGATGCCTTTTTAGTAGATGTGACCGATGATAATAAAATGAGTAAACTCTCTGCTCACGGATATGCATTGGGGTATATAGGAAGTACCATTCCATTTATCATTGGGATTGCCCTCACCCTGCTCGCTCAACAAAAAATCATTCCACTCTCCATTACAGCAGCAATGCAAGCAGCCTTTATAATCACAGCACTATGGTGGGGATTATTTACGATTCCGCTGTTAAGAAATGTACAACAAACATATTATATTGAACGGGTTAGAAACCCAATCAGGATGAGTTTTAAACGCCTGTTTGCTACGTTCCAAAATATCAGAGCCTATCGTCATTTATTTATTTTCCTGATTGCTTATTTTTTTTATATTGATGGTGTGCATACGATTATTACGATGTCGACTGCCTATGGAACTGATTTAGGCTTTAGCTCGACTACCTTGTTAATTGTTTTATTTGTCACGCAAGTCATAGCCGCTCCATTCTCTTTGCTATATGCCAGACTGGCAGCTAAATACAATGAAAAAATCATGATTTTAGTAGGTATAGCAATCTACACATTTATTTGTATCTACGCTTATTTTATTACGTCAGCGCTTGATTTTTGGATATTGGCTATCCTGGTAGGTACGTCACAGGGTGGGATTCAAGCTTTAAGCCGCTCCTATTACGCTAAACTTGTGCCAAAAGAGTCTTCAAATGAATTTTTTGGCTTTTATAATATCTTTGGAAAATTTGCTGCTATTACCGGTCCATTTTTAATGGGAATCACAACGCAAATTACCGGCAATACAAATATTGGTGTGCTTAGTTTAGTGGTCCTATTTATCATTGGCGGGCTCTTCATGCTCCGTGTGCCAAATACTGCCCAGCATGCCCCTACTGTTACGGCAAAATTATAAATATGTTAACAAATATAATCTGTTTATTGGTAAGGTCTACTCTTGTGAATATGATATATGAACGAGGTGAAGACAATAGCTTATGTAACGGCAGGAATGATAAGAGCGTTTATACCTTTTTTAATTTTGACTAGTATATCAATTGTTCTTTATTACGGCTCTGGACCGGTTCATGAGGTAAGAAGTACGTTTATTGTGGGTATATTCAGTGCTCTAGTTGCAGGTTTTTCAGTTATATACAGTATTGATGGCTGGTCGTTGAAGAAGCAGAGTATAATTCACTTTGGTTTTATGCTTTTGACCATTTTTCCATGTCTTATTTTCAGTGGATGGTTTGAAATAAAATCTTTAATGGATATTGCAGCCTTATTGGGTATCTTTTTGATATGGGGAATTACTTTATGGAGTATCTTCTACCTCATTTTTGGTATTCTAATCAAACGGTAAACCATAAAGAGATTTACAGAATGCTTTAACAAACAAAAAGAAACACTTTCTCGAAATGCTGAAAGTGTTTCTTTGTTTTCAAATAATTTTTAGATTAATGCCTTACTTTTGAATATGGACTTCTCTATACGACTAACTAAAAATTACATCGACTCAAATTTTCATTTCCAAAGAAATTGGACAATGGTCACTACCCATAATTGACGTGTGGATTTCTGCTTCGGTAATTAGATTAGCGATTGATTCAGACACAATAAAGTAGTCAATCCGCCACCCAATATTACGTTCGCGGACTTTGCTCATATAAGACCACCAGCTATACACTTCTGTTTTATCAGGATAGAGATAACGGAAGGAATCAACAAAACCGCTAGATAATAAAGCTGTCATCTTACCTCGTTCCTCATCTGTGAATCCAGAATTCCCTTTATTTGATTTGGGGTTTCGTAAATCTTCGGGTTTATGAGCAACATTTAAATCTCCCGTTAAAATCACTGCTTTCTCTTTATTCAATTCATGTAAGTAAGCATAAAGTAAATCTTCCCAAACCAAACGGTACCCAAGCCTTGCCAGGTCACGCTGTGAATTTGGTGTATACACATTTACAATGAAAAATTGATCAAATTCCAATGTAATGGCTCTGCCTTCCACATCATACTCATCATTCCCAATCCCGTATTTAACGGATAATGGTTTTTGACGAGTAAAAATTGCCGTGCCTGAGTATCCTTTTTTTACAGCGTAATTCCAGTATTGATAATAGCCATCCAGCTCCAGATTAATCTGGCCCTCCTGCAGTTTAGTTTCCTGCAAACAAAATATATCAGCGTTTAATTCTTTAAAAGTATCCAAAAAACCTTTTCCAACGCAAGCTCTTATCCCATTCACATTCCAAGAAACAAATTTCATAACTTCAATTTTCCCCCTGCTAAATATCTCTATCTAATTCATATAAAATTCATTATAACAAATCGAGTAGATAAAATGCGGTTTGGGCACCTTATATTTAAAGGAGACGTGATTAACGATGGCCAAACGCAGAAAAATTTTAGTACCTGAATCCAGGGAACAATTAGATCAGCTGAAAGCAAAAGTGGCGCAAGCCGACCACCCGGACAGAGCAAAATATGAAGTAGCTAAAGATCTTGGCATTCCCCTCAATGAAGGATATAATGGTCGCATTGCTGCAGCAGATGCAGGAAAAATCGGCGGTAAACTAGGTGGAAGCATGGTGAAGGAATTAACCAAATTGGCAAAGGAAAATATATTGAGGCAATAAAAAAAGCCTCTCAGGCTTCAAAAAAAGTTAAGTGAAGAATTATAAAAGCTGAAATTTATAGAGCTACAGAGTTTTTCAACTATTTTGTTAACCCCCGAAGATACAAGTTGATTGCTCGTTAACTCAATTACAGCTAATCCTGTTTTCCAAAATTACCGTTTCACTCTCAAATGATTTAATTTACTTTACTGTACTCAGACGCAACCGGAAGATCGCCAATTGCTATTGGTAAGGCCCTTACTTGTAATAATACAGCTGATTTCAACAACGCTGTCATAGAGTAAACTTCCTGATTGCTCCTTTATTCATTGACAGCTTGTTGTAATGCCTTTCTACCCATCAATTCAATGATAATACAAGCAAACCTTCTTTTTAATTTGGCAACGCTCCTACTCTTTCCAGTTTTTATTTGCCATCTTCAATATCGGTAAACCATAATCCCTTCACAGCCAATTTATTCCTCATACATTTTTATAAATTCTTCTATCAATTCCGGTGTGTAACTCGCTGCTTTCATATAATTCTACAAATTCAGCAGCCATATTCTTAACTGTCAAGGTTTTCATCAGATTATTCTGTGCAAGTAGCATTAAGAATGATACATTCATAACTTCTTCCGTTTCTTTCTGTAATAAACAAACTTGCGTTTGATGAGCCATTAGAATAGCATCTGTTGATTCTTTCAATTTTTGGTGAGCTAGGCTATAATCTCCGTGCTTCGCTGCAGCAATTGCTTCCACCGCACAGCTTCGACCGTCTCCACCATGGAGAATTAACCTGAATTTTTCTACTTCATTCATCATTTTCCCTCCATTTAGATAGATTTGATATTTTATAATATTGCAGTCCTCATCTCTGATTCTCCTGCTTTATCTTATGCTATCCATATTTTCATATCTTTTAATACGTATCAGATTGGAATTTCCAATCAATATTCCATAGTCGAAAAATCATTCATAACGTTGATAAAACAATACCCTTTTTAAAGGCTTACTAACCAGAAATTTCAAATGCAATAAATCTCATAATCATCAGCATTCACAATTAGTATTTTCATATAATATAGTACCTTCGTTTGAGTTATTTATATCTGACGATCCTAAGATTTTTATGATAGGATAATCATCCAATTAATACTGAGAACATCTGATCTTGAGTCTATATCACTCTCTGTAAACCCTGTTCAGTTTCGGAGGTATACACATGGTTAATATGAAATATCTAGAGGAGTCAGATACCATTATTTATTTTTCAGAAATAAAAAAGGGAAGGCCTCAGCCCTCCCTGTTATCATCTGTGTTAATCTCTATAATAGTAAACTAGCTCCCTCAGGTTACTGAATTCGGTCTGGATCTATGTATATGTTTTCTCTCTTCTTTGGTAGAAGTAACTCAACTATAGCTATTCATCTCTAGAAATTTCCTTCTAATTTAGGACTATTTCTTTTTAAAAAGCAGGAATAATTGAGGAGTATTAGCCGTTACAAAAATCATCATAAAACCTGAAAAACATATTTCCAAGGCTTTGGTGACTCCCTTATTTAGATTTCTGCTTTCTCATTTTCCGTTCTTGATACTTCGCTTCAGCACGATTATACAGCTCTTTTTCAAGCTCGGTTTCAGGCAGTACTTTAGGAACTGAAGAGGGCCTTCCATCTTTATCAATCGCAATCATGGTCAAGAATGCCTCAGACGTTAGTCTTCTCTCTCCAGTCATCAGATTCTCTCCTTCAACCCTTACATACACCACCATTGAGGTATTGTGTGACCAAGTAACAAACGCCTCCAAACAGATAGCCTGCCCAGATTTAATAGGAGCATGAAAATCGAACGAATCACTTGAAGCTGTAACCACTGGTTTTCTACAATGACGCATCGCAGCAATTCCTGCAATTTTATCAACATACGCCATTACCTTACCACCAAAAATCGAATTGTACTGATTTGTATCAGCAGGTAAAACTAAATCGTCAAATAAGCTTTTGAATTACTTGGTACTTTGCCTTCATCCAACATGGCGCTCGACCCCTAACCCAGTATATTCTATTTATCCCAATATACTACACATAGAAAAAGACTGCCAAATGACAGTCTTTTCGTTTAGCTTACTTAATTTCTCATAAAGCGTTTTGCTTACAAACACCAATAAAATGTCTTAACAATTGATCCATGCTGGCATCATGTTTACGCAATTCTTCTGGATGAAATTGTGTTGCCATAATTGAATCATCAATTCCTTCAAACGCTTCTATTAATCCATCTTCAGCCTTCGCGACTGGTTTTAAGCCTTTACCTAACTCTTTTATGCCCTGATGATGAAAACTATTCACATCCATTTTATCCTTTTTGACAATACTATATAGTTGGCTATCCTGTTCTAAAAAAACTGTATGAACTGGCTCAGGCCGCTCTACATTTGATAGATGCTCCAAATCATCAGAATTATCATCTTCTTTATCTTCTTCAACATGCTGGTAGAGACTTCCACCTGCTGCTACATTAATTAAATGTGAACCCCTGCATATTCCAAATAACGGTTTCCCTTGCTTGCGTGCTTCTTCAATGATTTGGAAATGTGATTGATCTAGCCCCTTATGTGTGTCTCCTAAATCCTCACTTGGTGGTTCATTGTAAAATATCGGATTCACATCAATACCACCCGTTAATAAAATCCCATCAACCATCGAAACCCAAATCTTAGCGAGTTCCTCATTACCCAATGGAAAAATCAATGGAATTCCACCTGTTTTTTTTATTGCTTCTGAATAACTTAAAAATACAGTTGTTGTATTGTTTCCTTCTATTTTTAATATATTACTTGTTAACCCAATAATCGGTTTATCATTTTTCATATCTAAATTCCTCCCTTAATCTCTCACTTCTATTCCCATTAAATATTATTTTTACTCTAGAAATATTTGTAATTTATTCAACTAACAAAAATAGCAGCCCAATGATGAGCTGCTATCGTATTAAATATTAGTGTATGTTTTTCTTTTCAAAGTTACCGCCCATAACATCAGAAACGTTCTGAATCGCTATAAAGGCATTTTCATCAATATCATGTACAACATCTTTTAATTTAGCCAATTCCAGACGTGTCATTACGCAATAAACCATTTGCGTATCTTCCTTTAGGTAGCCACCCTTTGCATAAATAAACGTGGTCGATCTTCCAAGGCGATCCTGAATAGCCTCTGAAATTTCTGCATATTCGTTGGAAATAATCGTTACAGATCTAGATTCATTTAAACCTTCTACTACGATATCCATAACCTTAGCGGCCATATAATACGCGAAAATAGAATACATTGCAGAATCCCATTCAAATACGAAACCTGCAGCTATAAAGATGAAAACATTTATGAACATAATGATTTGTCCAACTGGTAATCTTAATTTCTTAGATAATAAAATCGCTATGATTTCTGTACCGTCAAGGGCACCGCCAACACGAATGACAATCCCAACTCCAAGTCCAAGAATCAATCCTCCAAATAACACAGCCAGGATTTTCTCATCTGTAAATGGCTCAATATGATGCAACATTGCTGTACTAACAGAAAGGACAGCAATACCATAAATAGAGGAAATCGCAAAAGTTTTACCAATTTGTTTGTATCCAATATAAAGGAATGGCAAGTTAATAATAAAGATGAATAGTCCCAACTGTAATTTGGTTATATGTGAAAGCATAATGGATATCCCAGTTATTCCACCATCAATGACACTGTTTGGTACCAAGAAGAGTTCCAATGCAACAGCCATCATGACTGCACCAAGTGTAATGAAGAAAAATCTTGTTAGTATTTTTAATATAGATGCTTTTTTATGTGTTTTTGGCAAAACTATTCCTTCTTTCTTTATAAATATTTATTATTTTGATTGATAATCAGTAAATTTTTGAAGAATAGAATTTAATATCTTCAGTTCGTGTTCATCCAGCAAAGCTGCATACTTTTTTAAAATTTCTCGGGAGTTCTCTCTTGCCTTCTGAAGAACTTGAACCCCCTCTTCGGTAAGTGTTACAGCGACAAACCTTCTATCCTTCTCATCTTGAACTCTTGAAACAAATCCATGCTGCACCAGCCTTTCAAGCATGACGGTGATCGCGCTTGGTTTCACATTGAGGATTTTCGCTAAATGTTTAACGTTTGTCACTTTTTCTTTTTCAATTTTATTTAACAAATGAAATTGCGATCCGGTAATCCCCAAATCCTGATGCTGCGTAATCTCCGACATGATTGTTCTAATTGTTGAAATCAATATACTTTCAAATTCTTCTATTTGATTTTCTTTACCATCCATCCTATATTGTCCTCTCTTACATCGAGAATAATTTTAATTTTTTTGCTTAATTATTATACCATATTATAATTAAATAGTTTAACTATCTTATATATACACTTTCCAAATTAATATTAACCAAACAAAAAGGCATAAAAAAAACCGTGGTTACCCACGATTCTCTTTCATAACTTTTTATTTATATACATGTATCTGGCTTTCTTCTTTGACTTCCTTTATCCAATTGAATGGATCTTCTACTTTTCCATTTTGTATTCCTGTGATGGTATCATATAATTTTTGCGTTAACGTTCCTATTTTCCCTTTGTTGATGGTTAAAATTTCATTATCCCATAATAATTCACCAATTGGCGAAACTACTGCTGCTGTTCCTGTCCCAAAGGCTTCTTCCAATTTCCCATTTTTATTAGCCTCAATAATCTCCTGCATAGAAACTCGACGTTCTGTAACTGGGATGTTCCAATGTTGTAATAGCTGAATAATTGATTGACGAGTCACACCATCCAATACACTGCCGTTTAATGCAGGCGTGACAACCTCACCATTTATTTTAAAGAAGACGTTCATGCTTCCGACTTCTTCGATATACTTTTTCTCAATTCCATCAAGCCAAAGCACCTGTGAACAGCCAAGTGCTTCTGCCAATTCCTGTGCTTTAAGACTGGATGAATAATTACCGCCTGTTTTGGCCATCCCTGTACCGCCCTTTACAGATCGTACGTAATCTTTCTCAACACCAATTCGAACGGGATTGATTCCCTCTTTATAATACGCTCCCACTGGTGACAAAATGATTATGAACTGATAATGCTTGGACGGTGCAACACCCAAATAAGGTTCTGTTGCAATAATAAACGGCCGTACGTATAAAGAAGTACCTTCCCGGTCCGGAATCCATTCACGATCAATATCGATTAGGATTTCCAATGCCTTGATAACAAACGACTCATCTATATGGGGGATGCATAAACGATCATTAGATTTGTTCATCCGTTCAAAATTCTTTTCCGGTCTAAACAGAAAAACCCGATTATCGTGAGTACGATATGCTTTTAGCCCTTCAAAAACCGTTTGTCCATAGTGAAAAGTCATGCAGGAAGGCTCAAGTGTAATAGGTTGATAGGGAATAATCCTCGGATCATGCCACCCACCCAATTCTTCATCATAATCCATAATAAACATATGATCCGTAAAAATTCTTCCGAAGCCAAGTGTTTCAGGATTGGGCTTTTCTTTTTTATAATTGGTTTTTGTGATAGAAATTAGTTGAGTATCCATGTGATGTCCCCTTTAAATTGTCAGAATAATTAATAAAATTAATTGTACTCCTCAAATAGGGAACCTGCAAGTAGCAAACTTAAAATTAATAAAAAAACTCCAATTCATCGACTATTTCTCATAATCAAATGTTTTAGCGCTCCGAGCTCATAATGATATATGGATGTATACGACCTGTACTATCTTTTCCTAACTTATCAATCTGCCAGTTATGATAATTAGCCTCATTCACATTAATCATTTGAAATGCATCAGCTTGATTGGAGCTGGATATTACATATTCCTCATGTGAGTTCGACTTTCTTTTAATATGGAAGAGATAGAGAGGTTGTTTAATTAAATTCTTTAATCCCAATAATTCTTCCATTTTTCTTTCAAAGGCATCCAATTTTTTCAATGTATGCTTACTATTATCACAAGCAGCATCCTCGTCACCCAAATCATGTACCACTGTCTTATGTTCGCCAAATTGATATACCAATCGGGTAACACAAGTCGGGCTATCCGGCACAATTTGTGCAGTAGTATTATAAATGAAGTTTTTGTAATCGAATGATAGCAAGAGATCTTCAATTTTTTTAACTCTTTGCTTAGAAACCGCAAAGTTCTTAACGCCTATATATGAAACATACTTCTCACCCTGCCAACTTACATGCCCTTCACTTGTGATGGTTGCCTGATAAATCGGGGATTTGCCAAGACATGATGTCCGCGAGATGGAAAATTCTTTAAACAACTTTATACTTCCTCCTATTAGTACAAACTGATTCTTTAGAGTGCTAGATATCTATATATTTATCACCGTGCTCACTTTTCAAACATTTTCCAAATTATAATAGGTCTACCATATATACTATGAAAGACCAATACCATTTATAATAAGCCAACTGACACATTAATTAAAGACCAAAAGTATCTATTTAAGGCTGGCTGCTACAAGTATAATATGAGTTAAATTTCCTAAATTAATATAGTTTTAAAAAAATATAACATACCTCTTTAGATGTTAGTTATCATTTTGCGGGAGAGTGTATTTTACATGGTGAAGAAATTGAAAAGAGAACAAGCTGATCTTTCTTGACAATATCGAGGAATGTTTCTGTATGGATTTCTGCCAATAAATTAAAATCAATCACTAAGCTACTATAACATATCTGTAAAAATTGATGTTTCAGATAAATATGCTAACTTTAATTTTACGAAAATTAGAAACAGCAATCTTTCTTTTGGACAAATTTTATCGCTCATAAGCAGAAAACAAACTATAAGAAAGCCCGACTTTTATTCAATAACACATTTACTTATACAGGTTCCGCAATAAGGATAAATCGATGATGTGTTACATCAAAGTACCCATCCGCCTGAATAATCTGGTGGATTATATATCATACATCCAATTAATGATCCAACTCAAAACTCGGTACTTTCCAGAGAATGGCTTTTAGATATAAAAGTACCAACATCATAAAACGTTGGATTGGATAGGCTTCTTGACTATAAACAACAGTCATATCATTCTTCCGGACTTCTTTCAGTGCTATTTCATCGTATTTTCCCCTTTAACAGATGATTTTATAAATCATTCTGTCAAAATGGGAGACCGCGGCATAGATTTCTCCGTTATTATTGTTCATATTCCAAATTTCGCATAATTATCCACCATCAATATCCATATTATATATATTTTATCATAATATAGAAAATAATTCGTGAACTTTTCCCGAGATTAAAAGGCACTCATTTTGTATATCCTATACTTGATGTCCTCAAAAGGGACATCAGAACGTATCCTACTGATGGGGTGATAAGCAATGAGTTATCGGAATCATTTAGATCCACACTCTTCTCTTTTTCACCATAACTGGACAAGGCGGAAGCGCTCAAAATCACAGGTTAACGGACATACTGCAATGTCCCAAACCAATATCATTTTGAGGAGCAATGCGAAAGCTCACCGCTGGTAAGGATGCCTTCAAGCAAAAAGACGCCGTAATGGCGTCTTTTTACATTTACAGTTCATCAAATCCATTGGTATCTGTTGTTTTTGTATATTGTCTTGATTTCTGCTCAAAGAAATCCGTCTTGCCTAAATCCACTTCCTGATAGGCAACAATCCATCTTAATGGATTTTTGTTCGGAACCTCTGGAAACGGAGATCTTCCATACCCCAATTGATTGCAACGCTTATTAGCCATAAACTGGATATATTGTTCGAGCTCAGCCATCGTAATTCCCTCGATTTTATTTCCTATAACTTTATAACCCCATTCAATCTCAAGCTCTGCAGCAGTTCGGAAGGTTTCAATCGCAAAATTTTTCAATTCTTCTGTATTTGTTTCAGGATGTTCAGCCAATATTTCTTTAAAAATCTTCTCAAACAGCCCAACATGGATCTGCTCGTCTCGATTTATATAATTAATCATCGTTGAAGTTGCCACCATCTTTTGGTTTCTGGCCAAATTATAAAAGAAAGCAAAGCCTGAGTAAAAGAAGAGCCCTTCTAGGATTACATCATAGATAATCGATTTAAGCAGATTTTCAATTGTTGGGTTTTCTGTGAAATCCCGATAGCCATCAGTAATAAAATCATTTCGTTTACGCAAAATCTCTTCGGTTCTCCAATATTCAAAAACTTCATCTTGCTTGCTTTTCTGGACAATACTTGACAATACATAGGAGTAGGAATGGTTATGAATGACTTCTTGCTGCGCCAGCATAATCATCAATGCATTCAGAGATGAATCGGTCAGATAGTCGGCGACTTTACTGGCATAGTCAGACTGGATACTATCAAGCAATGCCAACAAGCCTATAATTTTTAGAAAGGATTCTTGTTCAATTTCTGAAAGATTTGGAAATTGTTTCGCATCATTCACCATATTAATTTCAAAAGGCGTCCAAAAATTAGATAGCATTACTTTATATTTAGGATATGCCCATGGATAGCGCACATCATCCCAATTTAAAATATTTGAATTTCTGCCATTAATAATACCCGTTGAACTATTCGGTGCTTCCCGATCGACTAATTTACGTTTTTCCACTATTGTTTTTGTATCCATTATATTTCCCCCATCCTTATTGGCAGCTTTCGCATTCTTCTATAACAGCGCTTGAAGTAGAACGTACATAGTATGTTGTTTTTAATCCGGTCTCCCATGCAAGCAGATGCAAGTCTAATAAATCACGTGCTTTAATATCATTACGGACATACAAATTAAACGAGATTCCTTGGTCGATATGTTTTTGACGACGTGCATTTTGGAGAATGCTCCATTTTTGGTCAATTAAATAAACGGATTTATAATACCACATTGTCTCCAGATTCAAGTCAGGTGCAGTCACTGGAATACGGTAATTCTTCTTCTCTTCGGAATATTCCCTTCTGAAAATTGGATCAATTCCGGATGTAGAACCGGCAATAATCGCAGTTGAAGAATTTGGTGCTACGGCCATAAGATAGCCATTTCGAATTCCGGAAGTATGCACTCTTTTTTTCAATTGACTCCAAGCATCTGAATCATAGCCTCTTTGGTCAAAAAAGAATCCGCTATCCCAATCAGATCCTTCGAAAAACGGATAAGCACCTTTCTCACTAGCTAAATCCACACTTGATTTAATCGTTAAATAAGCGATTTTTTCATATAAACGGTCGCAGTATTCAACGGCTTTCTCTGATTCCCAGGCAATCCCCTCAAGCGCCAATAAATGATGCCAACCAAATGTCCCAAGTCCTATAGCCCGATAATTTTTATTGGTTATGTTCGCCTGAATGACCGGGATATTATTTAAATCAATGACATTATCAAGCATTCTCACCTGTATTGCAATTAACCGTTCAAGGACATCTTCCTTTACAGCTTTAGCAAGGGAAATAGATGATAGATTACATACGACAAAGTCACCCGGTGTTTTTTCAATAATAATTTTCCCATCCTCGGTTCTTTGTTCAATAACAGTAGTTGGACTTTGATTTTGAGTAATTTCCGTACATAAATTACTGCAATAAATCATTCCTTTATGGCGATTAGCATTAGAGCGGTTGACCGTATCCCGATAAAACATATAAGGTGTTCCTGTTTCAAGCTGAGAAATCATAATCGCCTTAAACACTTCAATGGCAGGTATTTCTTTTTTGGAAAGCTGTGGATTATTGATACATTCAGTATATTTTTGTCTGAATTGGCCATCCCCCGCTTCTTCATCAAAATAATCTTCAAGAGAATACCCCATTACTTTTCTTACTTCATGAGGATCAAATAAATACCAAGTACCGCGCTCCTTGACCATCTCCATAAATAAATCCGGAATGCAAACACCTGTAAATAAATCATGCGTTCGAAAACGTTCATCCCCATTATTTAAACGCGCTTCGAGGAAGGCAAATATGTCTTTATGCCAAACATCCAGATAAACCGCAATGGCTCCCTGTCTTTGACCCAGCTGGTCCACACTAACTGCGGTATTATTTAATTGCTTCATCCATGGAATAACTCCTGAAGAAACTCCCTTAAACCCTTTAATATCACTGCCTCGCGCTCTAATTTTCCCTAAATAAACACCTATCCCTCCGCCATTCTTAGATAGATTGGCAATATCAGTGTTTGAATCATAGATACCTTGCAAACTATCATCAACAGTATCGATAAAACAACTGGATAATTGGCCATAGCTTTTCCCAGCATTAGCAAGCGTAGGAGTGGCCACCGTCATATATAGATTGGATAAGGCCCAATATGCTTCTCTTATTAATCCGATTCGCTGTTCTTTAGGCTCATTGATCATTAATGTCATGGCAATAATCATAAACCGTTCCTGAGGAAGTTCATATAAGCTTCCATGATGAGATTTCGCTAAATAGCGATCTGCCAGCGTACGAATGCCGATATATGTAAATAACTGATCTTTTAAGGGATCGATGACTGCTTCGAGTTCATTGATTTCTTCTTCTGTATATTCTTTTAGCAATGCAGGATTATATATCCCCATATCGGTCAATTGTTCAACAAGCTGTTGAAAGCTCCCATATTTCTGTGTTAGATCATATCCCCGGCTTTTTGAAGCTTTATCATATAACTGGTCTAAATAAATTGTTGCCGCTGCAAATGTCCAATCAGGCTCATCAGCAGAGATACGTTCTACGGCGCTGAGTACCAGTAAATTCACTAACTCTTCCTTGCTATAGTCAGACTTATACTCAAGTGCTGTCATGATTTTTTCTAAGTATTCCTCTGCTGAATAGATAGAAGTATAGGAATTAACACATTCCTTTATATATGTTTCTACACTTCTTAAATCTGTGACTTCCAGACTTTCATAGTTTGATTCGTAAGATACTGCCATCCTAATTTCCCCCTTATTAATTGCCGATCTATTCAAACAAAAAACTCCTGTAACGGTATAATTCTTTGATTTGAACTTCCGCGGAACGGTAAAGTTATATCCCTTTTGTCCAATTCGAATTTTCCATCAACCAATACATCACATAGAGACAATAATTTTTGATAAGATGTATTTGGATTGGAGAGAATCTCCTCTAAAGTAAAACCGCTGTAAATCCAAATATTTTTACCGCCTTCCTTCAAAAGCTTTGCCAGCTTAACTAGCTGATCTGCCTGAATAAACGGTTCCCCACCCGAAAATGTTACATCCGTCAGCGAATTGCTCATCAATTCTTTATAAATATCTTCTATGCTAATGTTTTTTCCGTTTCTTCCATTCCAGCTCTCAGGATTGTGGCAACCTTTACACTGATGAGGGCAGCCAGCAAAGAAAACGACTGATCTCATTCCTTCCCCATCGACAACACTGTCATGAATAATGTTCATTACTCTCATTGTCCATGCTTCACTCGATTCTTTTCTTCCTCAGCCTTGGCAGGATTCCATTTACTCATGTCCCCTACAAGATATCCCGTAATTCTTCTGATTCGTTCTATCTTTAACTCATCATCGTTATGGCAAACCAGGCATTGTTTTTCAATATATCCTTTGTAATTACACTGAAGACATCGATCAACCGGATGGTTAATGGACCCGTATCCTATATTGTTTTTAGCCATTGTACGAATAATCATATCCAACGCTTTTAGATTATGCTTTGGATCTCCATCAATTTCCACATACGTAATATGTCCCGCATTGCATAATTCATGGAAAGGAGCTTCCTTTTCAATTTTCTCGACTGTACGAATTGGGTAGTGAACTGGAATATGAAAGGAATTCGTATAATAGGCACGGTCCGTCACATTTTTAATAACGCCAAATTCTTTACGATCCCGTTTGACAAATTTTCCGCTCAGGCCCTCTGCAGGGGTAGCGATTAAGGAAAAGTTCATATTAAACTCTTCTGCCGCGTTATCTGCTTTCTTTCTCATAAATGATACAATTTCATAAGCCAAGTCGTATGCTTCCTCATTCTCCCCATGATGATAGCCAGTCAAGGCTTTAACACATTCCGCTAAACCGATAAAGCCAATTGATAGGGTCCCCTGTTTTAACAGCTCGCCTACTAATTGTTCTTCCTTCGCCTTTTTACTGCCTCTCCAAACACCTTGTGTATACAAAAATGAAAATTGGCTCACTTTCTTTTTTGCCTGATATTCATACCGATCAAATAACTGCCTGATGGCAATATTACAAATTTCATTTAGTTTTACGTAAAATTGTTCAATCGAATTAGATTGCAGCGCCAGTTTTACGAGGTTAATAGACGTAAAGGATAAATTGCCTCGGCCTATGCTGTTTTCTATCCCATGACGATTTCCCATAACCCTTGTGCGGCATCCCATATACGCAACCTCGGAATGATGTGTTCCATCATAATACTGATAATTAAAGTAACTATCTATAAAACTAAAATTCGGAAACAGCCTTTCCGCAGTTGTTTCAAGTGCTAATTGATAAAGGTCATAGTTTGGATCAGACTCGTCAAAATTAATACCAGTTTTCACTTTGAAAATCTGGATTGGAAATATGGGAGTTTCCCCATTACCTAAACCTGCGTTTGTAGCTAATAAAAGATTTCTAACAAGCATTCTGCCCTCTTTGGTTGTATCCGTTCCATAATTCACGGATACAAATGGAACTTGTCCGCCTCCGCGTGAATGCATGGAATTACAGTTATGGATAAATGCTTCACATGCCTGATAAACGGAACGCTCCGTTTCCTTCCATGCTGTTTGATGAAGCAACTCCTCATTCCATTCACAAGGATATTGCTTCAAACGTTTCACATGTTTTTTAAATGTTTTCTTTACATAGGGGGCTAGGTCCGCATCAAACATCGGAAACGATTGGCCGCCATGCTGCATATTTTGATTAGCCTGTATAATGATGGAAGCAAGCGCCATTGCACTGCCAATATCCTGCGGTGGTCTCATGGTACCGTGACCCGTATTAAAGCCTTTCTCAAGAAGATTCCCCAACGGAATTTGGCAGCAAGTTGTAGTACCAGTAGCATAAAAATCCAAATCATGCGGATAAAGGAGATTTTCATCAAACGCATGTCTTGCTTCATCAGAAAGTAAATTCTCCTTTGCATAATAGCGAGCACTTTCACTCGCAAACTTGCCCATTTGTCCCATTGGAGAGGAGGCATTCATATTGGCATTTTCATTGACCAACTCCAAATTATTCAGATGAACTATTTCTTCAAATGATTTTAATAATTCGTCTACTGGAGTTTCTGTCAATTTACTCTTTTCAGTAACCATTGGCTTCATAATATTTCCCTCCACGCAAAAAATCCCATTGCCTAAAATAAGCAATGGGAAAAGAAATAATAACAAGATTGAAAGACCAAAAATGCTATTTCATCCGTTCCACCCTCATTGCTCCCGATAAAGGCAAACCAGTGAAAAAGGCAGGTCTCCTGACTCATGCTTCACTTTACTCTAAGTCCTTCCCATAGATTTCTCTACAGTGGTTTACTTATTTCATCAGCATATACAGTTGCGGGTACAGTTCCGGATTTTAACCGGATTCCCTATTAAGTCGTAATACGACACCTTAAACACGTTAAACTCAATATATAGTATTTTAAATTAAAAATAATAACAACATATAGAATTATAAATCTTATATGTGAAAATAGCAACTAAAATTCCGACAATTTATTTAGGCAATTGCTGGAGAAATTGATTGATAAATGCTTCGGATTCCAATCGAATTCCAATGTATGGCGGATGAACACGTTTATTGGCTTCAAGAGGAACCCCCAACCACAATACTTTTTGGTCAAGGATGACAAATGTGAAGCTTGGCCCATTCTGAAGATGGATATCCGGATCCAAATAGGAATGGGAATCTGGAGAATACATCATCAGTCTTGTTCTTGAGTTCCTCGTCTTCACTCTTTGAACAAAATCCGATGATAACACACTGGAATTTGGCAAGGAAAGGATAATGGAAGATTGGGCTTTTTTTAAATCCTGATAGAACCCTTCCAAATTTCTTGCATAAATCCATTGTAATTTTGGATGATGGTTGGCAATCCATTTGCCTATTTGATCCATATTGACCATTTGATTCCGTTTCATTTGATATTGAACGAGCTGATGAAGAGTTTTTGTATGCGAAACTTTTGATTCTATAAACTCCACATCGCTGACATGAATCAGTTTCCCTTTTGTTCTGGTAATTGCAACATTTAACAGCCGTTCACTTTCCCTGCCCGTTAAAAGCATCCCTGCCCGATTTTGCGGATAACTATCAACACTATCAAATACCATTACTTCCCGTTCACTTCCCTGGAAACGATGGACAGTGGCCGCCAATATATCATGCAGGCCGTTCTCTTCCTCATATAGATCTTTAATTAATGTTTCCATCAATTGTGCCTGCGCACGATAAGGGGTTGCATAACCGATTGATTTACTCCCATTGCTGTAGGCTTCATGAATAACCTGAAAGGATAACAATAGATTCATCAAATTCATTCTAGAACCAGAGGAAGTGCCCGTAAAGCAGTGTTCCCCTGTGAAGCTCGTATTTAACAGTACGGAAGCACGATCTACAAAAGGTGTCTTTGAAACGATATCTTTTTTATTTATATGAACACTTGGATGATCGCCAACCAGTGAATTATAAACATATTGGTTCGTAAAAGCGGAGATATCCGGATGCATTCTCCTCTGTTCCTTTAATAAAAACAAATGAGTATGAAGTTTTCCCCCACGTGCAATATCAGCTACACCGGCACGATGGAAGATGTCCTCCTTCAGCCAGCGGTCTACAAGCTCTCCCCTCGAAACCGCAATAGGAGGTAATTGCTTAAAATCCCCACAAATAATACAACGCTTGGCAAGTGCGCCGGCAAAGGCAATTTGCGGGATAAAGGCCATACTGGCTTCATCAATGATAACTAGATCATACTCTTGTTCAAAAATACTCGGGTCCATTGCTGCTTTCGCCAAGGTAGTCCCAACAATGAAGGCATTTTTGACTAAATGAATTTCTTTTTGCCTTATTTTCTCTAAGATTCTGCCCAGTTTTTTTTCAAGGTCAAGAAGCTGCTCCGAGTCACGTACGCTAAAAAACAGAGACAGATCTTTTTTTAGCAGTTTCTTTTCTTCATTAATCGAATCCCTTTCCTTCACTAAATGTCCATCATGACTTTCCAATAATTTAGCCGGCAATATATCCCCATGCATCAGAAGACCCTCACCAGTTTGAGAGCCGTAACGTAAAATATCTCCTTCATGAAAACGATCCGCTCGTTTAACAAATGCCGTAATTTCGGCAAGCAGGACATCCACAGCCTGATTACTGTGAGAGAGAACTAATATACGTTTCTTTTTAAAATATTTATTGGCTGCCGTTCGTGCTAAAGTATACGTTTTTCCTGTACCAGGCGGTCCCCAAACATATGTGACCGGGTTATATTTTGATCTGGCATATAATTCGCGTACCGCGCTTTTACTTGTTTTGTCCGTTCGTTTATCAGGCATGGAAGGCTCCATGATCCGTTTAACCCGACTTCTTTTCCGCTTACTTTTCCTGATATCATCCAGTCTTTCAATCAGCTGATCTAAAAGTTCCCATGGGTCATGATAAATCGTAGCCTCTTCAATCAATTCACCTATTGATTGTTCAAGAGACAGAAGCAAACTATTGCCCTCAGAGGATAGGATTCTGGCATCAAACCGACTCCCGCCCCATTCCAGCTTAGCAATCGTTCCAACAGGTATACGCAAAATACTGGATGACTCAAAATAGTACGTAAAAGAATCACCTGACATAATCTTATTGCCATTCATCAGGTGATAGCGGGTACTTCCATATTTTTTTAAATACTGAATCTCTTCTTCAAGTGCTTCCTGCCATTCTTCAATATACTCTTGTGTTGAATTCATTCTTTGTGCCCCTCAAATCATAAACCTAAATTATCTCTAATTTGATAACTATACCATACAAACTAAAACTAGAATAGTCGATGGCACATACTCACCTAACCGAAACATGCATCCAGACACCGTATTGTTTCTCGTATTAAGGGGTGCACAGTTATGACATTTTGTTTATGATTTTTTTGTAAAGAGTTGCTTAAGTGATTCAAAAAAACCTGTCTTTTTTTCTGTCTCCTCAGTATTAGTTTCTTCCTGTGCCGGTTCTTCTAATGTAATGTTATCGTTATTAATTGCATGATCATAGGCCAATACCAAACCATTAGGTGAATTATAGTCTTTATTGGTCACGATTTTAAATTGAATCCCATGTTCATCTGCTGCTTTAACGAATTTCGATAGATGGGAATAATTAATGTGGCCATTTAAATAAAGCTTAGCGCCCTTATTTTTTTTCAATAGGTCAATAAATCCATGTGGGATTTGTTTTTGAAAAACCTGAGCCTGTGTTAATGCGACAACCACACGTTCACGTAAGCTCCCAAGAAATTCTTTCCGTTCAGCAGGCTTTATTTCTTTAACGCCATGTATCCCTTCCTGTAAGTAATCATCTACTGTTTTCTTATTCATTTTATTTCCTCCTTGAATACTAATTAACATATGTAAATCGTTCTTAACTTGAGCTTATGTATTAGTTTGGTTAAATGCCTTCTCAACGATTCCCTATTCGGAAAACCTGATTATTATCTTTACTATTTTTTGATTGATCTGCCTGCATTATGTATTTTAAAGCTCGCTATTTGTGTACCATTATTGATATGTCCAATCGACACTCTGGATATGAATATATAAAAAGGCACCTGTTAAAAACAGGTGCCTTGTTCGAAAAAATTGAGGCGAGTCACCACACTCCACATAGTGTGTACCATAAGGTATGTGCTCGACTTACACAATTCAGCTCATCGCATATATTAATATAACATCATGCCAGAAATTTTGCAAGTAAAATTTACGATAATGCTTCTGTTAATGCTGGAACTACCTGTTTCTTACGGGAAACAACCCCTTTTAGAACAGCTGTATTATTTACCAATGTTACATGGAAAGCTTTTTCAACAGCTGCAGCTTTATCACCAATAGCAAGGGCAACAGAATCATTTGTTAAGATATCTGTCACAACTAATAGGAATAAATCCAGACCCTTTTCATTAATAGCTGCCTGCATAGCTGCTTCGAGTTCAGCTTGCTTCGCCATTACATCGTTTGTATCAACTGCATTCACTTGTGCAATTTCCACTTTTGATGTGCCCATGGAGAACTCTTTAGCATCCAAAGAAATTAATTCTGCAATAGTTTTCTTGCTTAAATCTGCTCCAGCTTTTAACATTTCCAATCCGTATTCTTCTGCATTAACACCAGCTATTTCAGCCAATTCTTTTGCAGCAGCAACATCTTGCTCTGTGCAAGTTGGAGATTTAAATAATAAAGAATCAGAAATAATAGCGGATAACATTAAGCCAGCTACTTCTTTTTTGATTTGAATTCCGTTTTCTTTGTATAGCTTATTTAAAATGGTTGCTGTACATCCAACCGGCTCAGCACGGTAATACAATGGATCAGCTGTTTCGAAATTTGCAATACGGTGGTGATCAATAACCTCTAATACTCGAACCTGATCGATATCATCCGCACTTTGCTGTCTTTCATTGTGGTCTACAAGAATAACTTCCTGTGTTTCTTCCGCAACCTTCTCAACCAAACGGGGAGCTGCCACTTTAAATGTATCAAGTGCATATTGTGTTTCACCATTAATCGCACCAAGTCGAATCGGTTCTGCTTCAACACCCAACTCTTTTTTTAATTCAGCATAAGCGATTGCTGAACAAATTGTGTCAGTATCTGGATTTTTATGTCCAAAAATCAATACTTTACTCATTTACAAAAACTCCCTTAATATAATATGTACTCCATTTACCAGCGCAAATGGAAACTTCTTCGACCATTATACCTGAATGCACAAAAATTTTTAAGTTTTTGGAGCAATTTCATTTGAAAACAGGAAATTAATTTTACCGTCCTTCCATTCAATCGCCGCGTCAAATGATTTTTCTCCTTTTTTAAACCCTTTTATGACATTGGTTTTCCCATCTTTTAATAATTTCTGCATATTGGTTTGGGAAATCTTTTTTCCAAGGATTTTTTTCGAAAATGTAAATTTACACTGGTTTTGCTTATAATTCGCACATCCATAAAATTCACCCTTATCGACTATATCCCCTTTACACAGCGGACAGGCGCCTACCTTTTTCCCTGTTGTAAACTTAGAAGAGGTACGTTCAATCGTTTCAACCTTTAATCCTGTAAAATCCCAGGTTTCAAAGCCTTTTACAGCATCCTCAATAATCTTCCCCGTTAATTTCTTTGTCTGCTCCATAAATTGAGCAGCTGATGCTTTCCCTTGCCCGATTTCGGCCAAGCGCTGCTCCCATTTAGCTGTCATTTCAGGTGAAGCCAATATCTCGTCGCCTATCGCTCTGATCAACACTTTCGCTTTATCAGTCGCAAATACTTGATTCTTTTTAACATCTATATATTTTCTATCCTTCAGCATCGTAATAATTCCCGCTCTTGTTGCCTCCGTTCCCAGTCCTTCTGATTTCATTAGCACTTTTTCGAGTTCTTCATTATCAAGATGCTTACCGGCCGTTTTCATTAACGTAATTAATTGTCCCTCGGTATATCGTTTAGGCGGTTGCGTTTTTCCTTCTTTTACTTTAACGCTTTTCACTTTACCTTCATCATCTTTTTGGACATTCGGAAGGATGGTATCTTCATCCTTTTCTTGCTGGAAAATAATTTGTCGCCAGCCTTCTCGTATTTGCTGCTTTCCTTTTGAAATGAACTCTGCTCTTCCATCAACTAATGTTATGAGGGTTGTATAGTCAAATATGGCTGATTCATAGTGAGCAGCAATCAAACGACGCACAATTAAATCATAGATATTCCTTTCTTCTCCTGAAAGCTTGGCTGGATTCGTCACCTGTTCAGTAGGAATAATCGCATAGTGATCCGATACTTTCTTTTCATTAACAAACCTAGAGTTATTGATAATGGATTCGTTTGGAACGGGTATGAATGATTTATATTTCTCGAACTGAGCAAGTTTCGATAGGATCTCCGGGAATGTTTCCGCCTCTCCTTTAGTCACGTAGTTTGAATCACTCCGCGGATAAGAGACAATTCCCTTTTGATACAGTTTTTGCGTGATATCCAGCGTTTGTTTTGGTGAGTACTTATACATTTTATTGGCGGTTGCCTGTAAGGCCGATAAATTAAATAATAAGGGCGGCTGGAATTCTTTACGCTCCGTCTTCATTTCTATAATTTTCGCATCTTTATTTTTACAAAAAGCTGCAATATTTTGAGCCATCTCCTGCTTATCCAGTCTGGACTCCTGATCCTTTTCCCATTTTCCTTCATAAGTCTGCCCATTTATATCAAACGTAGCAATGACTTCCCAAAATGGCTTAGATTCAAATTTTTCAATCTCCAATTCCCGTTTCACTATTAAAGCTAGTGTAGGTGTCTGTACTCTTCCTGCAGAGAATACATCATTCATCCCTTTTTGTTTAAGCAGCAAGGAATAGGCTCTTGATGCATTCATGCCAACAAGCCAATCTGCACACGATCTTGTATAGGCTTCATGATAGAGAGGTATGGTTTCCTGGCTGTCACGGAGGCTGTTAAATCCTTCTAATATGGATTTTTTCGTTAAAGAAGAGATCCATAAACGCTTCATCGGTTTACGAACGCCGCTCACCGCAATAATATTGCGTACGATTAATTCACCCTCCCTCCCAGCATCACCTGCATGAATAATTGATTCGACATCTGGTCGCTTCAATAATTGCTTGATAATGTTAAATTGCTTCGTTTTTGATTTTGTTACTTCATATGTAAATTTATCAGGGATTATTGGCAATGTGGCAATAGCCCATCTTTTCCACTCCGGTTTATATTTCTCCGGTGAGGATAATTCGGTTAAATGTCCGATGGCCCATGAACATAATGCCCCTTCCGGAAATACTTCATTAGGAGCAATCTCTAAATACCCGTCCCTTTTTTTGAAAGAGAATGGAGATGCCAGTGTAACTCCTTGATCCGGTTTCTCCGCAATAATCAATGGGATTCCCATTTTCAGGTCAAACTCCTTCTATGAAAATTTGTTCATTACTTTAGCTTAAGAATCTAATTAAAAAAGTCCACTTGCTAATAGTATCATTTTTATTATTTTTTTAAAGATACTTCTATTTTACTACAAGGTTTCTGAAAAGTTTAAACTGGTAATTGATGGATAACTTTAATTGATTAGAGTATATTTAAAAAGCATATATATCTTCGTAACTCATTTACTATTAACTTTTTACCGAAATTTAGGCTATTTTATAGATAAAAGTTTTGAGGACATTACTAATAGATCAGATTAAATAAAGGAGGTATTTGTATGGAGACTGAGCATCTTCCTCAAATAAAGAAGGCATTGCTTAACTCATGGTCTTTAAAATCAAGCTCTAAATGGTCTTCGGACACCAATGACTCTCAGTATAATTACTTAAAACAAGCAGTATTC
Organism: Pradoshia sp. Z4_20; assembly: GCF_058216035.1. NCBI lineage: Bacteria > Bacillati > Bacillota > Bacilli > Caryophanales > Bacillaceae > Pradoshia > Pradoshia sp. Z4_20. Next base: position 1,095,334 of record NZ_JBZAJD010000001.1, on the reverse strand, counting down.
CACTATTTAAATGCATAAAAAAGAGGCTCCGAAAAGTCTTACAAACGACTCAACGGACAGCCTCCTCCTTCTACATACTATTGAACGAACTTGCCATTAAGTTGCAGGCAGTTCATCTCCATTATATTCATCTTTAATTTCTCCGACGATTTCTTCTAGTATGTCTTCCATCGTGACCAAGCCGGCTATAGTGCCTTTTTCATCTACAACGATTGCCATGTGCATCCGACTCTGCTGCATTTTTAATAATACATCCTTGATATGAGTAGTTGATTTCAAACGCGGCATATCATGAATAAAATCCTGAATTGGTCTTTCACGTCCAGCTGCTATATTTGTTAGCATTTCTTTTGTGTTAATAAATCCAACCAGAAGATCTTTATCGCTATTTTCCGTAACAGGGTAGCGGGTATATTCATAGCGATCAAGCGTTTCAAGAATTTCTTCAAGAGACATTTGCTTATCCAAAGTGACAATTTGATTTCTTGGAATCATAATATCTTTTAAAATACGTTCATCAAATGCAAAGATGTTCTCTAGATAAGCCAGTTCAGTTTGATTAATCTCTCCACTCTCATAACTTTGAGTGACAATTAGTTTCAATTCTTCCTCCGAATGGACTGTATCATGTCCAGCAGGCTGTACACCAAAAATTCGAAGGATATATTGTGCAGAACCATTTAATGCATTAATAAAAGGTTTTGTAACTCTTCCGAACCAATATAGTGGCGGCGATAAAAGCAAGGATAATCTTTCTGCAAATTGGATAGCCAATGTTTTAGGAGCAAGTTCACCTATAACAACATGTAAGAACGTAACGATGCTAAGAGCGATTACATAGGACAGGACAGTAGATACTGATTCTGATATTCCCCATTCATCAAATACAGGATGGAGCATTTTTTCGACTGTTGGTTCCCCCAACGCACCTAATATTAATCCTGTAACCGTAATACCCAACTGACATGCTGACAGGTAATAGTCTAGATTTTCTGCAACTTTTTTGGCAAGAACCGCCTTTTTGTTGCCTTCAGAAATCAATTGTTCAATTCTGGACATCCTTACTTTCAAAATGGCAAATTCAGCACCAACAAAGAATGCAGTGAGCCCAATAAATATAGCTACTAAAAATAAATTTAATGCGATTGATCCGTCCAATTATTTCCCCCTTAAAGGGGGATTCACCTCCAAGAATAGTAAAAAAATTTGTTGTTCCAATAATTCCTTTTGATTATTTCTTAACCTTTTGAGTAAACAATACTTGTTTAATTTGGTGGTTATCCATTTCCTTGACAGTCCATAGATGCTTACCATGCTCCAATGAATCTCCATTTTGAACAGTATCAATTTTTTGATATTGGATCCAGCCTCCGACTGTATCTATATCTTCACTGTCCTCAAACTCGAGACCAAACAATTCCTCCATCTCACTCAAAAGGACTCGTCCATTAATCATATATTGGTTTTCTCCGACTTTACGGATATCGGCCACTTCATCAGCGTCAAACTCATCGCGGATCTCTCCTACAATTTCTTCCAGAACATCTTCCATCGTAAGAATACCTGAAGTGCCTCCGTATTCATCAATGACTAAAGCCATGTGTACCCGTTCCTGTTGCATTTTCAACAGTGCATCCTGTATATGGGTGGCTTCAAGAACATAAGGCAAGTCTCTAACAAATTCTTCAAGTTTACGTTCTCTTTTGGCAGCAATATGGGTCAGCATTTTTTTCACATTCACTACACCGACAATCTTGTCTTTATCCCCATCTTCAACAACCGGATAACGTGTGTAGTTATGTTCATCAATAATACTCACGATTTCATCATAATTCATATTCAAATCAAGTGTAACCAATTCAGTTCTTGGAACCATTATATCCTTGGCTACACGTTCATCAAACGAAAACACGTTTTCCATGTATTCCAATTCCGTTTGATCAATTTCCCCGCCCTGGTAGCTTTGGGTCATAATAATCTTTAGTTCTTCCTCAGAATATGCCTCTTCATGTCCAGCAGGTTTGACTCCAAATGCACGAAGAATGACCCTCGATGTCCCATTTAAAGCTTTAATGAATGGTGACAGCACTCTGCCAAACCAATATAAAGGCGGCGCAAGCATTAGTGTGAGTTTTTCGGCAAATTGGATCGCAAGCGTTTTTGGTGCCATTTCCCCCACTACAACATGCAAGAAAGTAACCAGTATAAATGCAATCGCATAGGACAATGCTGATGCAACAGCATCAGACACATTAAAAAGATTAAACAAAGGATACAATAGACCTTCCACCGCTGGTTTACCCAGTGCACCAAGTCCTAAAGTGGTTACGGTAATACCAAGCTGACAGGCAGAAAGATAGTAATCGAGGTCACTTGCTACTTTTTTCGCAAGCACTGCTTTTTTGTTTCCTTCTGAAATTAATTGATCAATACGGGACATCCGAATTTTTACTACCGCAAACTCAGATGCTACAAAGAACCCTGAGGCTCCTATTAGTACTACAAGTAAAACAAGATTGATTATCGTGGTTATGTCCAATTATTTCCCTCTTAAGAGGGATTCACCTCCAAATTATTTTTAAAAATTTTTACTAGTTTCATAGTTTTTTACGTTTTGTTATTAGTTTTGGTTACATCCTTATAATCTCTAAATACTCTTCTGCATGCAAAAGACCAAACCGAGAATGTTATATGCTCTCAAATTGGGTGAAAATATAATTAAAAGTAGAAATTAATCGTTATCCTTCCTTACCATGGTAGGACACGATTCAAGAAGAGTTAAGCGGAAGATCCTTCTCTATTGAAAAACATCTTTAAAAGGAGTCTGTTGCATTGGATTATCATTCTAAGCCTTTCACCTTCTATCAAGTAAGCCTCCTTGAATAATATAGTTAGGAAAAACTATAACATAAAACTAATGATAATATAAAATGAAACCACTTATGAATATAATAAACCTCATCTAAAATTTCAAAAAACTTTCACATATTTTATTAAAATAACATCCTTTGAGTACTAAACAATCCTAATAAAAAGGCAATAAACCTTTATTTGTTTATAATTTAGATAATCCTATAAAAATATCCATTTCAAAATTATTATTGGGTTTATAGTTTTTTGTATACGTAAATGCAAATATATAACTCTACAGAATCTTTAGCAGCACTCTAAAAATATTTTTATACTGTGTAGATGTAAACTCTAGGTCTAAACAATCCACCCTTATATATAGTATTCTTATCAGTCGGTTTAATTTCGAAGTTTTTTTAAAAATAAAGGATTTACTTGTGTTACTACCGAATTAAACAATAATATACCTGAAGTCAATGTATATATTTTATATAAGCGAGGTTGAAGATGGAGACTAACGAAAAAGAATTACTTCTTAAGCAAATAAATGATTTAACCGAGAAAGTCAGGGAGTTGGAAGCTAAGGACCGTAAAGTTTCAGTCCCGATGATCGCTTCCATCATACCCGACACCTTACTTGTTCCTTTAACTTTTGATGTTTCAGTAGCCTACTTTGATCAGGTTATTCAAATCATATTAAATTATGTAAACAACTCAGAAATCGATTCCATTGTACTTGATTTTTCCGGTTTCGTTCTAAAAGATTGTGATAATTTAGAACTGATGGGTGAGAATATAGGAAACTTAATATCCTCCTTAAAAGTGATGGGAATACAAGTCCTTGTTGTAGGATTATCACCAGAATTTGTAAAAGACTTAGTCTCTTCCCAATTACCTTTTACCAATTCACTACATGCATTCTCAACCTTTAAAACAGCACTGGAATGTTTAATGAAAGAAAAGGGTCTTATTATGGTAAAGGAATCACTGAAATAGATCGAGATTTCAGTGATATGGAATTTAACACCCTATAACATTTTCCGTAATAAACAAAATCATATTTATTAATTTAGAATATTAATTGGTTAATAAAGTTGACCTTTAGTAATAAAATTATTATAATTATAAAGTATCTTACATAAGTCCCAGTAGCTCAGCAGGATAGAGCAACAGTTTCCTAAACTGTAGGTCGGAGGTTCGAATCCTCTCTGGGACGTACGAAAAGCCTTGATTTATCAAGGCTTTTTTTTGTGTGTAAAGTAGCTGTCTAACGTTTGCCGATAATCTGCCGAAAACAATAGATGAGATTATACATTTTGAAATATTTCTAGTGGTGTCCCAATGTCGGTTGGTCGGGCAGCCCCCCAACTTATTACTTTTATGCTTACATATATAAGTAGGTACATTTCCTTCAAATTTCTCGCTATTATAAAAAACAAAGTTCATATTCATCACTTTTATTTACATCCTTCTTGAAGAAATTCTGGAAATAGGACCATGCTGCATGAATTTTTCGTTATTTAATTTAGCAGAACATAAATTTACATATTTGAATACGATGGTGTATGACTAAAACCACAAATTAAGTTGGTGATTCAAATAGAAACCAAAACACAGATTACAACAGGTGCAATGTGGGTAGGCGCGTTTGGCAGAATTGTAACTGCTATTGGGAATACACCACCTATATCACTCGATAATAAGGCCTCATCTGATATCAATTTAATTGGTTACAATCTTCAGCTTGCGGCTACGACAGTCCTGGTTGACACTGAGAGCGTCCTGACACTAAATAAAGTTGGTAATATAATTCAGGCGGGCGGCTTGTCTGCGGAAGTGGCCGGTTATATCCTTCCATTTAGTGATTCAAATGCACAACAAACCGTATTCAATATAGGAAATGAAGGACAAGCATTGGGCACGGTTTTGTCTTTTATGTATTCATTGGAAAGAATCACCAAACTTGCTAATCTATATAATGCATTCGGAGGTTTGTTACAAACCATTGGGATTAATATGTTAGTAATAGCGGGATTTTTACCATCAACCAGTCTTAAGAGACAGCAATTCAATTCCATAGGCAGCTGGATACAAGCTATTGGTGCTATCATCCAAGCAATCGCTCAAACAATAAGTGAGTCGGATCTTTCCAAATTTCAAACCGTTAATTCAGTTGTATACTATAAATAGATAAAATTGCATTTCTTTATAAATAGAGGCGTTCCAAAAAGTCATGTTGACGATTTATTGGAACTCCTTTTTTATTTGGTGGAATATTACAATTCATATATTAATCATTTGAAAAAAGACATCTGTAATCACAATGGCATCCAGATTATATACTCTTGGAACTTCTTTAATCTTTGGGCATATATTGTTTTAACTTACTTTATAGATCAAAGGGGAAAAGATATGGCAAACACTATAAAACAATATGGGCATGCTCTTCAATTAGCCGGCGGTAACTTAGTCTATATATCAAATAAAATCTATCCACAGTTTGCTGATAATGGTTTAATCATAAACCCAGAACAATACTATATAGATTTAAAAAATGCAGTAAATGTTGCACAGACTAGCGTTCTTTGTTTAGAAAATACAATTCCTCCCTCATTTTTAGTCATTGAACATACTCAACTAGTATCATCCTTCCAAGGGATTCTAAATTGCCTAAACAACGTATTTAACACTGATAGTATGGATCATTTATTTGAATTAAATGAAATAGAACTTGAGAAAGATTTTTCATCATTAAAAAGAATTCAAGAGGATTTAAATCAAACTACATTAAAAGTTATGGAGAAAATCAGGCTACAATCAAGTAGGTGATTAGAGTTGATTAAAAAGGACTTAGAAAATCAATTTATCGAATCTTTGCCTGTTGAATTTGGAGATAAGGTTGATTTATTTGGCCAAATGATTGTCACAATAGGTAACCTTCTTACAGTTCTCGGCATCAGCTTTGAGGCAAGCGAAGTTGAGGAAATTGAAGAAGAAGAGCAATTAGAAAATACGGCAGATTCTTCTCCCCCCCCTGACCAGGCCAATGAATCCAACTTAGGTTTTATCCTTGCATTAATTGGAGCAAGTACTATAACAATTGGTGATTTAGTATCTATTGGCGGTACTTTTCTGGATATAAAACAATCAGAATTAAATGAAAAGAATGAGCAAACATATAGGGAAGAACAAAACAAACAATTTAAAAAAATCGAGAACCAGATTACCCTATTGCAAAATGATGTGAATGCTTTATTTTCGTTAGTTAATTCATTAAAAAATGAAGTTAGTCATATACAAAATTTTTTATATGCTAGATATAATTAAATGTATTTCCACACGTTTCTTTATCTCAATGGGATATATCCTATATCCTCACAATCGAATCAGCTATATACTTATCTTTATAATTTCAGATAGTACCATACAATAAGCTCCACATGTTTTTGAGCATAGTTGTGAGTAAATTGCAATTAATAGTCTGTATGCATATATCCATAAATAATTTTTTTATTTCTCATTAATAAAAACGTCCTATAAATGCCTAGGACGTTCCTATTCATTATGCTTCTGCTGACTTTCGTTTCGTAAGAACGAATATAAAATATAGTTGGCAAAGCGATTAAATCTTTTTTGCTTGATGACCACACCCTATGAATACTTTGTAGTTATTCGTTACTCTATTGCTTCACGTTTAATCACCGATTTAATCGCTTTTTCAATTTCAGCGTAGCCCGTACATCGACATATATTCCTTATATAGAAAAAGGCCAATCCATTCATGAATGGCACCCATTTTGTTAAAAATAAACTCATTTTATAATCGCTAACTTAAAACCTACGGAAAAATTTATAATAATTCCCTTTTAACTAACACTCATGATCAAAGCCAAATAGCTTGAAAGGACAAAGAAGATACTAAGCACTAATGTGATCATTGATGAAGCTTTTTTAATAAACGCATAAAATAGCAAGGCTAAAAATAGAAAAGCAATAGTAATAAGTAAGATACTGATTGAATTTACACTCATCTGAACATCCATTCCTGAATAATACTGACCTTGATAAAAGAGTTCGAATAGAAAAGATAATCCTTCATGTTCCAATGTACCTGCACTTGGCGGTGATTGCTGGCTCATTGCAGCAGTTGCCGAAAAAATCAGTAGTGCTACTATACTTTCGGCTTTCACCCAGGGAACTGGATTAAAGGTTTCGTCCTCCCTTAACCTCCGTCGAATGAGTATGCCATTAACGAAAGCGTAGGCAAGCAGCACCATAATAAGAATATGTTTTATCAATAAAAATTGTCCATAATCAACCATCCAAGAATTTGGATATTGCGATAGATCTATAACAAATGTCATAAGGACTATTCCTGAAGCAGCTGTCACTAGGACACAACTAATTGCGATTGGGGTAAACCATCGCAAAAACTGCAGCCAATTCTCTTGATTTTTTGAGAACCAACTTATAACAAATAGAATACCAACCCAGACCGTTACAGCAGTAACATGCACAAAATGAGTTAAAAAACCGATGATCTGTTCCGATGTACTTGCATGACTGGACCAAGCAAGGCCCATAATCAAAAGAATGGTTAAAATACATCCAATCCAAGAGTATTTAGAATCTTCTCTTTGGTGAAATTTAGCAATAAACAGGAGTAAAATTAACATCACAATAGTTGTAAAAATCCATGCCTTGCCAATTTCGAACGTTAATAATACCGTTTGTATTCTCCCCTGCCAGTCTACTCTTTGCTGTAAGTTCAAGATTCGAATGAGTACGGGTGAAAAAGAAAATAATCCAACACCAATGGCAGCTAAGATCATATATTTCTTTCCTACAGATATGCTAGGCCGATGATGGTTTGGAACAATGGATAGAATAAAACTGCCCATTAATATGGAAAGACAAAGATATAGGGCAACTTCGCTAAAAATTACAGAGGACATTGTTTATTTTTTTCTCCTTAATGCAATAAAGGTGATTATAATAGTGACTATTAAAACACCGATAATAATAGGAACGAGATTGGATGATATATCATTTTCTGTTTGATCATTAGCAACATTTTCATTCGAATCCTGTTCATTTAAACCATCTTGATTTCCTTCATGATTTTCTACATTTTTACTCACTTGTTCTTCCTCATCGTTATTAGCTAGTGGAGATTCAGTCTCAGCAATTTTCACCTCGAATGAAAACTCCCCTTCCATTTGATGGCCATCTGCACTAATAATATTCCAATCAACAACATAATTTCCATTTATCAAACTAACAGGAATTGTTCCTGTAATTTCAGTGTCCGTGATCGTAATATTTTCAACTGAAACAGCTTGTTCCTTGGAATCCAATAGTTTAAAAGTACTGCCTTGTTCAATTTTCCCACTAAATATTAATGTTATTTCACGTAACTCTTCTGAAATAACTTCTCCGTCACTAGGTGTAGAACTCTCTAAATGAGAATGCGCAAAAGCATCAGGTACAAAAGAAACCATTAACAGTACTGCGATGATTAGTATAATTTTCTTCAAAACATTTCCCCCTGTTCGTAATTTCTTGAAATCAATTCTAATTATTGCAAAGTTTACATGTATCCCAAATAATAAGATAAGCGTATTCAGACTTATTTGTAAATTATAGATTACAATAGGTTTGATAATTTAAGGAACCCCTCACTATAATATAGGAAATAAAGAAAACAAAGAAGTCATTTACCTTTATTTAGAAGTCACACAATTAACAAGGAGATTATAAACTATGAAATATATTTGCCCCGTATGCGGTCATAAAGGGCTTGATGAACCCGCTTATTATGATTCCAAACAGTTACAAGTGGGTTCTTTTGAAATATGTTCTTGTTGCCGGTTCGAATATGGTGTAGATGATGATGTGGAATTGGAAAGCGGAGAATTTTTACCCGTAAGAGATGTACACAATATCTATCGTACAGTGTAGCTGAATTTAGACGCACATGTCGCCTCACCTTATTACTATCCAACTTACTGCCAAGAGAACGGGAAAGTGAAGCCAGAACATTTAGAAAAGCAATTAAAGAATATAGGTATAAACACATTTGGAAGACCGATACATGAAGTATAAAGTTAACCATATTGATTTTGCTGAAACAAAAAAAAACAGGAACACTGTTCCTGTTTTTTAAGTACAAGCTGCTATCAATCCATATAGCGATATTCCCTTAAACTATTTAATATTGAAATTTCCTGAATTATTTTCTCTCCAATATTGGTTTCTCTAACCTTTTTCCGTTTTAATTCTTTATCTACCAATCTTTTTATTGATAAAACATCTGTCCCGTTAAGTAAGACATCTTCCTTTGAATTAAAATGCTTATGGGCGACCAATTGCATACCGTAAGAATTATATAGCAATGTATATCCTGCTATGCCTGTAGTTGATTGGTATGCTTTGGAGAAACCTCCATCAATTACGATCATTTTTCCATTTGCCTTAACTGGATTTTCTCCCTCTATTTCTTTAACTGGTGTATGGCCATTTATGATATGACCTGTGTCAGGATCCAGATCAAAATCAGCTAGTATTTTGCGACAAATTTCTTCATTCTCGCGTAAATGATAGTATGGATTCTTTCTTTCTTTATGGGTTGACTTGTCCTTAATAAAGTACCTCTCAAAAGTTGTCATTTCTCTTTTTCCAAAGAGTGACGAATATTCTCCCGTCCATAAATACCAGACCATATCCGTCGCAAGATCACCCGACTCTTCAGGATGTGCAAAAGAATAACGTAAATATTGCTCAAAAACATCAAGTAACTCACGACCTGAATAGGTGTTATTATCGACGGTCATCTTCTCCATATTTCCTTCTTCATCTAAAGGAATACACCCATGTATTAATAGGTTCCCGTTATATTTTAAATAAAGGCTTCCTTTCTTCATAAGGAAATTCATATGTCTCGCGAGCTTTTCTGAATTCTGAACTGAGAATAATAACTTTTCCATAACCTGCTGTTCTTCCTCTAATAACTGTTCAGGCTGTTCGGGATTAACCGTGGCAAAGCAAGTGTTTTCAAGAGGGTAAGTCTCCCCATAAATCGTTATTTCATTTTTATCATAATCAATTTTCTCTAATAAAAGCCTATCTGACATATTAAAGCACGGACGTCTCTTTATTATAGGCATTTCGAGTTTGAATTGAATCATCGCAATTGCTTGATGAATTTTCGTTATTTGTAATTTTTCATGACTAGATAGTTTCTGATCTGAATGTACCTTTGGTCTGAAAGCCGGATTGTCATCATAGTATTTCTCAGCCAGAGTTAACAAAGGCCTCAAATTGATTCCATACACATCTTCAATAATATCGAGATTGTCATACCTTGCACAAATACGAATAATATTAGCAAGACAAACCAATGAACCAGAATAAGCACCTAGCCAAAGTACATCGTGGTTACCCCACTGAATATCAACCGAATGATAATTGATTAGAGTTTCCATGATTTTATCAGGTTCAGGTCCACGGTCATATATATCGCCAACAACATGAAGATGATCGACAACCAATCTCTGAGTTGTATAGGCAAGACCTGTTATGAGTTTATCAGCTTGGCCTAAGGAGATGATTTGCTCAACAATTTCATTATAATATTTTTCCTTATTTGCTTGATTCGTTTTGTACAGCAGTTCTTCGATAATAAATTCAAACTGCTTTGGCAATGCTTTTCTTAATTTCGAACGGGTATATTTGGATGAAGCATGAGAAATAAGTCTCATCATCCGCTCAATAATAACGATATACCATTGATTCAATTCTTCTTTATTATCAAATTGATTTTTAATTAACTTTAATTTCTCTTCAGGATAATAAACTAACGTCGCAAATTCATTAATTTCTTTTTCTAATAAAACATCTTGAAACAAGTCTTTGATTTTTTGTTTTACATTCCCGGAACCGTTTCTCAGTACATGTTGAAAAGCTTGATACTCCCCATGTAAATCACTGACAAAATGTTCTGTCCCCTTCGGTAGGTTAAGGATGGCTTCCAAATTAATAATTTCTGTTACTACTTTTTCTTCACAATCATATTTTTGGACGAGTAAGTCCAGGTATTTTGAATTCAAATATAAGTATCCCCTTTCGATATTTCTATCAATCTAATCGATTGGATCTAATTAATAAAAGGGGAAAGCGAATGCATTTGTAAATTCCCCGAATTAGCGAATATAGTAATTTAATTATAATTTATTTAACCAATAGTTGAATACAGATTTTTTAAATTTCTAATAGTAAAACCGTCACTGGTTTGCAATAATAACTTTGACCGGGATAAGTTTTTTAAGAATGAATAATTCTATTTCACTATTGGTAAAAATCATGCTCAATTCATTAACCATTCTCTTATCTGTAATGATATTAACTATTGCAAAAGTAATAAAAAATATCATACCTGATATTCTTTTTAAAGGGAGAGCTTGTTGCCGTTACACCTCTATGATAAAGTATATAATAATTATTTGAAAATTGAAAATTATGGAGGCTGAGTAGATGGTAAACAATCTGTTGCAGGTACTTAATATCTTGAAATCTAAGGAGTGGGTGGACCTCACTCATACATTTGGACCAGATTCCCCTCATTTCTTTATGTTTGATGACGCACAGATTGATACTTTATTTACTTATGAAGACGGATTCATGGCACAGCGTTATTCGTTCGCTGGTCAATATGGAACCCATATTGATCCTCCCATTCATTTCGTGCCAGACACCCGGTATTTGGACGAATTGGAACTAAAGGAGCTTGTGTTGCCCTTGATTGTGATTGACAAATCAAAAGAGGCGGCGAAGAATCCTGATTTCACACTCACCATCCATGATATTTTAGATTTTGAAACAGAACACGGAACAATTGAGGCAAATACATTTGTGGCTTTGCGCACCGACTGGAGCAAGCGCTGGCCAGACAAAGAGACCTTCTCCAACAAAGATGAGGAAGGCCATAATCATATCCCTGGCTGGGGCTATGAAGCGTTGAAATTTTTGTTTGAAGAACGAAGAATCAAAGCTATTGGCCATGAAACCTTTGACACCGATTCAGCTATTGACTTCCGTAAAAATGGGGAACTTAGAGGCGAATATTATGTACTTTCTCAGGATACGTATCAAATTGAACTCATGAAAAACCTGGACAAGTTGCCTCCTAAAGGAGCTATCATCTTTAATATCGTACCGAAACCTGAAAAAGCGTCAGGCTTCCCAGTACGTTCGTTCTCTATTTTGCCTTGATAGGACAAATATAAAAAAGGAGTTGCTATGCACCTCCTTTCTTCTTGAGCAATTTTTAGTAAATAAATCTTATATAGTGTCTCTGGAATAATTGAATCGTTCTGCCTTCTCCCTGAAACGTATGATGTCAGCAAAGCTTGATTTTGTAATCTTGAAGTCGTGCGAAATAAAAATTCTTCAAACAAACAACAACTCATAAATCTCATTTAAATGCTTGGATCGTTCTTCGTCCTGCTCTTGGTTTGAATAAGCAATGGCATTTTGTAAAACCCTATTTAGGTAGTGACTTTCACCCACTGATAAATCTCTGACAAACTGTTCTCCGCTGTCGTAATTTCCGTCAGAAATCATATTATAAATATGCTTGCCAACTTTGCTGTCCTCCGTATGTGCTGATAAAATTTCCTTCACATATCCTAATGACTGGTTCATAAAGTACACTCCTTAATGAATAGTAGTTATTCCTTTATTCTTTACAGGAGAGAACAAATCATACCAGCATTTACCGATTCATCCTTAGATTTATAAAGCAACCGCAATAAAAAAGCCTAAACCATATCCTTGATGGTTTAGACTTCTCCCCTACCTATCCACTATTAGTTATTAGATACTCTCTCTTGAATCATTTCTCTCAATTTAGCCTTTAGAAATTTACCAACGGAGGTTTTCGGGATTTCATCCATAAAGATGATTTCATCTGGAATCCACCATTTTGCAAATTGCGGCTTAAGGAAGCTTTGAATCTCTTCTTCGGTAACCTTTCCATGAAATTCAGGCTTAAGAACTACACACCCGACCGGTCTTTCCTGCCATTCGGGATGCGGTATGGCTACGACACTTGCTTCAAATATCGCCTCATGAGCCATTAAGGCGTTTTCCAGATCAACAGATGAAATCCATTCACCTCCGCTCTTAATTAAATCCTTTGTTCGATCGACCAGCTTGATTGTGCCCTCTTCATCTACAGTTGCTATATCTCCAGTCAACAGCCATCCGTCTTTAAATGCCTCAGCAGTCCGTTCATCACGATAATATTCATCTGCAATCCAGTTGCCCCGTAACATCAGCTCACCCATATCCAATCCGTTCCAGTTCACTTCTCCTTCAGAGCCGACCACTTTCATTTCCAGGCCTGGTACAAGCAAGCCTTGCTTAGCTCTAATATCGAGCAGCTCTTCTTCCGGTAAGTCTAACTGATAGCTTTTCAGACGTGATACAGTTGCCAATGGTGCCGTTTCTGTCATTCCATAAGCATGTAGGAATGGTATTTTATATTTAATTTCAAATTGCTTAATCAATCCTTTTGGTGCAGCCGAGCCACCGCATAAAATAAATTCCAATGTGCTGGTATCATATGTACCTTTTTCAAGCTCCTGCAGGAGACCTAACCAAATTGTCGGCACACCAGCTGTTTTTGTCACACCTTCTGATTGGATAAATTCGGCTAATAATTTAGGATTAAATTGAGGTCCAGGCAGAACCTGAGTTGCTCCAAACCAGGTGGCCGCAAATGGCAATCCCCAGGCATTCACATGAAACATTGGCACAACAGGCATGACCACATCACGTTCAGAAACAGCTGTTGTATCTGCTAGGCCGAGTGCGAAGCTATGCAGCACAATCCCCCGGTGCGAATACAATACACCTTTTGGATTCCCAGTTGTTGCTGATGTATAGCACATTCCTGCTATTTCATTTTCATCTAAATCATTTATAAATGGAGTTTTCGGGTTGCCGACTGCTAGAAGTTCTTCATATGAATATGCGGGTTTAAGACTTGTTGAGGGTATTTCTGTCTGATCCGTCATAATGATATAGGCCTTGACGGTTGTCAGCGCTGGGGCGATTTTTTCTATTAGGGGTACAATATCTTCATCAATCAATAGTACCTTGTCTTCTGCATGATTAATAATATAGGTAATATGTTCTGCGGATAAACGAATATTAATGGTATGGACAACAGCTCCAATGCCAGGTACTGCAAAATATGCTTCGAGATGGCGATGGTGATTCCACGCCAGCGTACCGACTTTATCACCTCTTGATACATTCATTTTCTGGAGTACATCCGCCAGCCTTCTTGTCCTTTCACCGATCTCTTTGTACGTTAATCGCTGCACCTTATCATGAGTCCTTGATACCACTTCTTTCTTCGGAAATACTTTTTCAGCTCTTTCCAGCAAAGAATGTACAGTTAATGGCACGTGCATCATCATTATTACCCCTTCCTCCTATTAATTGAATATAGTACTCTTAAATCTCACCTGACCTTGAGTCCAATGCTAATTCACTTTCCCCCATTAAAGTCCAAGGTTCTTAGCAATGATCGTCTTCATAATTTCATTTGTACCGGCATAAATACTGGCAACCGGGGTATCCCTGAATCGTCTGGCAATCTTGTATTCTTCCATGTAGCCATATCCACCGTGTAGCTGCATGCATTCAACCGAGATGCGTTTAGACATATCTGTTAATTTCCACTTGGCCATTGAGACTTCTGCTACTATATTCTTCCCGGCTATATGATCTGCAATTAATTGATCAAGAAATACTCTTCCCATTTTTATGTCGGATGCGATTTCAGCCAGCTTAAACTTCGTATTTTGAAAATCACTGATTGATTTTCCGAATGCTTTCCTTGACTTAACATAATCGAGCGTCATCTGAAGCATATCCTCAGCAGCAACCTGAGCTGAAATAGCTACGATTAACCGTTCCTGCTGGAGCTTATCCATCATATACATAAAGCCTTTCCCTGCTTCTCCCAACAAATTTCCCTTTGGTACGATACAATCCTCAAATAGGAGCTCCGCTGTATCCTGGCAATGCATACCCACTTTTTCTAGTTTACGTCCTCTTGAGAAGCCTTCCATATCTCTTTCGACAACAAGCAGGCTTATTCCTTTATGCTTGGGTATAGCATGTAAATCCGTTTTACAAGCTACAATGATGAGGTCTGCGTGGATTCCGTTCGTAATGAAGGTCTTCTGTCCATTTAAAATATAATGGTCCTCTTTTAATTCTGCGTATGTAGATAAGGAAGCAAGATCAGAGCCTGCACCTGGTTCTGTCATGGCAATAGCTGTGATGATTTCCCCGCTGACACATTTGGGAAGCCATTTCTCCTTTTGTTCTTTCGTACCATAGGCGTTAATATACGGCACAACAATATCATTATGGAGACCAATCCCGATTGTACCGGAACCAAGGCGCTCGAGTTCTTCATTAATGACAACTGATATACCCCAATCCGTTTCCAAGCCGCCATATTGCTCTGGTAAATCCGGGCATAAATATCCCTCTTGACCAAGCTTGGACCAAAATTCTCTTGGAATCAGTTTCTCTTTCTCCCACTGGTCATAGTATGGATACGCCTCTTTTTTTAGAAACTTTCTAAAGGATTTTCTAAATATGTCATGCTCTTCATTTAAATAAGGATGCATCTTTTATTTCCTCCTATATGTATGTAAGCGCTTAAATAATTTCTTATGCTTTTTATATTAGCGACCAATATGTATAAAGTCACGAACATTTTTATAATTTTCTAAAAATACGTAACAGTCCCAGTCAATTGATGAATAGACTGATTATAAGCTAATCATTTTAAATAATAAAAAAGAGGCCTAAGCCTCTTTTCATACTTTTATTGAACGTAGGCAATAATGCCTTCCTCGTCATCTAATTCAAGTTCAATAGCTGCAGCAAATGGATCCATATTCAGCTCATGCTCAATATAAAAACGCAGTGCTTCAATCATGTTTGCGGTGATTAGAATTTGGGATCTTCCATTAACATGTGCTTCTGCGGAGAACCCATATTTATCGTCATACAATAATTCAATTTCAACTTGTTCAGGATTGACTTGCTTTTTAGCTGCGATATAAACACAAAGTGAATTAATAATCTCATTCTCTGAAATTTTTATTGTCTCCACGTTCCGTCAACCTCTTTTCGTGGACGGTTACTACGTGTAAAGATTTTTTTGATTAAAGCAACAATCAGCAAAATTGCAAGTACATTCAATAATAAACCAAGTACGGATCCCATGGCACCCATATTAGCTAGCAAACCGCCGAATAATAAACCGGCAATACCGCCAAGCATCATACTTTTCATGAATCCACCTTTATTAAATGAATTTGTTTTAGTTGCTTTGGCATTGCTGTTTGTTGTTGATTTTTGCTTATTAACTGTTGAATTGTTTTGGTTGAAATTAGATTGGTTATTATTTGAATTGAACGATTTTTTACCTGAACGGTATGATTTTGCACTAACCTCGTGTGAAGTTCCTACAAACGCATGTTCAGCCACCGGTGCAAATACAAAGGTAACCAACATAAAAGCAGTTAACATTTTCTTTAACAAAGTAATTCCTCCTGTAATTCTAGTAGTCAGGCTTAGTTTCCCATATTTGTATTTACGAATCAAGTTTTAAGAAGTTTCATTGTTTTTCATTTTTCTTCAAAATTTATATAGATTTTTATAAAATTTGTAAGCTTATCATTCAATTCAAATAAAATATGTAAAAATTGGACCCTTTTTACTATTCCTACAATTCAAAACGTTATAATATATACACTATGAATATATTGAATCAGGAAGGGAACGTCTGTATATGTATCAATCTATGTTTACGATTGCTATCACCATCACGATTATGACGGTTTTTTTAGTTATTATCCTATCAAAGCGTAACCCTTTCATCGTATTTAAGATTTTATGGGATAGCCGAAAGAACAAAAAATCATGGATTCATTTTGCATTACTTGGGACTATACTTTTAATCAATAAACTGGAATTGCAAATAGAGAGCAATTTTATTCATATCGGGGACTATTCTCATATTATTCAGCAGTATGAAGGGCAATTACTGGCTAATTTCCAAAACCTATTGTATAATATTTGGTTAACAGAAATCACAACTTTTTTCTACATCATTATATTTGTCACTTTGATTTCAACATCATTTGTCCTCTATTTCATCCAACAAAACAAGCAATTATTCTATACATTTATTTATGCCGTTGGGCTGAATTATCTTATTGCCATACCCTTTTATCTTTTTTTACCTGTTAATGAGGTATGGTATGTCCATTCTCAGGTACACTTTTTAATCCCGGAAGTTTATCCGGACTTTGAGACTCAATATCGGAATGTATCAGGATTGAATAACTGTTTCCCAAGCCTGCATAACTCGATTTCACTGACTTTATTATTCTTAAGCTATAAGTCGAACAATAAGCCTTTTAAATGGTTTATGACTGGCAGTGTGGGAATAATCATGTTCTCCACTATTTATCTTGGCATACACTGGCTGACAGATATGGCTGCAGGAGTACTTCTTGCTATTACAGCCTTTACGATGGCCAATTTGATCTCTATATTGGTAAGTAAGTCTGCGCGAATGGAAGGGAAAATGACACCCAACCTGCTTTTCATCAAAAATAAAACCGTATCTTCAAAGATTAAATCCGAAAAGCAAGCGAACTAATGTTGAATTATCAACCTAATAGGACTTTAAAGACTTATTCGAAGAGACACCTAAAATTTCCGCTTCTTTATCAGGAAAAGAAAAATCATAGATTAAATCTTATTAAAAAGGAACCATATAAAAGCGGCATCGTTGTTGACGATGCCGTTCAAAATTATTAATGGTTTTCATATAAAGTTCCAAAGAGATTCATTAGAATAACCACTTGCTATGCTGAATAAATTCAAAAAAAATATAAAGCGAATACACAATTATTTATTTCAATAAATCTCCTCATTCAATCTCTATCTTTTACAAATGGACGGGTATTCTTTCAAACTCTAATAGAAATTAAATTCCCTTCACTTTTCCACCATCGACTAATAATACTTGTCCGGTTACATACGTATTGAGCATTGATAACAGAAATACTGCATAGTTAGCAAATTCCTCTGGTTCTCCGTATCGGCCAAGCGGAATTTGCTTTTGTGCATTTTCTTTTACTTCATCTATGGATAACCCTTGACGCTCGGCTGTTTTTTCATCCAAATAGGTTATCCTACCTGTGGATATAACACCAGGTGCAATCGTATTTATTAAGATATGGTCCTGAGCAAATTCAGATGCTAATGTTTTCGTTAAACCGGTAATACCAAGGCGGAATGTATTGGATAACAGCAATCCCTGAATTGGTTCCTTAACAGAAATAGAAGCCATATTAAGAATCCTTCCACCCTGATCTTTCATATAAGGATACACTTCTCGAATCATTCGAACATAGCTTAATAAATTCAATTCAAACGAGTTTTGCCAGTCCTCATCAGATAATTCCATAAATGTCCCTGCCGGCGGTCCTCCTGCATTATTGAGTAGAATATCAATTGTTCCAAACTCTTGCACCGTTTTCCTTACCAAGTCCTTAATTTGTTCAGGCCTTGTAATGTCAACTTCACAATAGACAACCCTGCTTTTTTTGTTTAAAGGGATTAGTTCATTTGCCACTTTTTCTAACTTGTTTGCATGTCTGCCAGTTATCATCACATTTGCGCCCTCTTCCACTAACTTTTGCGCAATAGCTTTTCCTAAACCTTGACTAGATGCAACCACTAACGCGTTTTTTCCTGCTAATTTAAGATCCAATCGTTCAACCTCCATTCTTATTCGGATATCTAATTTTTACATTTCGACCAATTGTTTGTCAAAATACAGTATGAATGGGTATAGAAGGGTATAATATCTTATTTCATCCTGATACTAAGGGATGACGTTAAGCAGGAGGCAATGGTACTACTATGAGAAATTCTTGGGAATGTATTGTTATAGGTGGAGGTATTGCCGGCACTCAGGCGGCAATACAAATGGGCAGAAGCCAAATTAATTGTTTAGTTATTGATTCTAAGGAAGCAGGACGGTCTAATTTATGTAAGGATTATCGAAATATCATCGGATGGCCTGAAGGCGTCAGTGGTGAAGAATTACGAAAAAAAGGACAGCAGCAAGCATCTGAAACAGGAGTTACATTCATCAAATCTGATGTGAAGCAAATATCTAAAAGAGATGATGAATTTTTGGTAACGACTGATAACGAAACGTATCAAACCAAGACTATTTTACTGGCTACAGGCGTTACCGATCGGATACCTGATATCCCCAATATAAGAGAGTGCTTGGGCAGCACCATTTATATATGCACAGATTGTGATGGCTACGAAGCGATGGATAAAAAAATTATTGTGATGGGTGCTGGTGATCCAGGTGCCAATCTTGCAGTATCTTTATTAAATTGGACGGATGTTATAACCTATATCAATCATGAGAAAACACCTGTCTCAGCGGACATTCTATCTAAACTTAACCAACATCATATTACGTACTTAGAAGAGGAAATAGAATCTGTGTCAAAAGAATCAGAGGACTTTTTTACAGGCGTCCATTTAAAAAATGGTGAATCCCTGCAAGCTGATCGAGCTTTTATCGGCTTTGGCGGCAATAAAGTTCATACAGAATTGGCCAGTCAAATTGGTGTTCATATAGAGAATAACAGACATATTAAAGTGGATGCACGAACAAAAGAAACCAATGTTAAAAATGTATGGGCAGCGGGAGATATTGTATCGCACTCCGAACAGGCCACGATTGCCATGGGGGATGCGACACAGGCGGCCATTTGGATCAATAAGCGATTAATGGAATACAAACGAAAAGCATTGTTGTAGACCAGTATATTGGTTATTTTAGAAAGAGAGAGCGGATATTAAACCCCGCTCTCTCTTTGTTTTGTTTATTTAAAGATAATGGTTGCCAAAGTTTTCAGTACTTTGTAGGATTCTCGTATAGTTGCATTACGTTTATTTGGTTATATGGTAAAATTAGGTTATCCATTTTAAAAGGAGGGCGTAAATGGTCAAGCATCCCATCGAAAACAAAAAAACATTATTTGAATTTAGTTTTAATATAGTATCTTTAATCCTACTTATAATCATTTTTGTATACATAATGATTAGATGGTCAGATATACCCAATAGTATTCCTATGACATTCGATTCGAACGGTCATGTTTCACATTGGGGGGAGAAAAAAAGCATTTTAGCTCTTCCGTTCTTCGGATTATTAATTTGGTTTATATTCAATTTCATTGAAAAGGATCCGCATAATATTAACCTACCTTTGTATCGAAATGACGATAAATCGAAAGAGTTAAAATACAATAGAATTCTCGTAAATGCAATTAAAAATGGCATTGTAATTTGTTTTGTCATAGCTAACTGGAGAATTATCCTATCGGTTTTGTAATAAGCAGAGACACAAAAAGAGGACCCAATCTTAAAGGTCCTCGTCTAATCCATTAAAAGCATCACTCTCTTTAAACATAGCCTTATTTAAAAATATATCTCGTATGCGCTTGATATACATCATCTTTTTTAAGTGTGACCGGAGGGAAATCAGGTTGGTTAATAGCATCTGGGAATCCCTGTGTTTCCAAACATATAGCCATATGATGATGCGGACGGACACCCCTGATTTTATAATCCCCTTCCGATTGATTGCAAGTATAAATAACAACGGCTGGTTGGTCCGTTTCCACTAATAATTTACGTCCACTCTCAGGATCGTATAATTCTATTTCTCTATTAAAATTGGAATCCAAAACGAACGGATGGTCAAAGCCATTGCCTGCTAACTCATTTTGTTTGTAGCCACTATCGACACCTTGAGAAATCGGCTTGCTATTCGTAAAATCAAACGGTGTTCCCTCGACAGGAATTAATTGACCAGTCGGAATAGAATCTTCCTTAAGCTCAATATATCGACTGCTTTCGAGCTGTAATTCGTGATTTTTGATTGTTTTGCTCAAGTCACCACTTAAATTAAAATATGTATGATTCGTTAAATTGATGATCGTATCTTCATCGGTGGTAGCTTTATAGCGAATATCAAGCTGATTGTTTTCATTTACTAAATAAGTCGTTGTAACCTCTACCTTGCCAGGGAATCCTTCTTCTCCTGCTTTACTTGTATAGCTGAATTCAACCCCAACAGCATCCTTTTCTTCTACTACTTTATAATCCCAAAGAACATGGCTAAACCCCTTAACCCCTCCATGCAGGTGGTTATCCCCCTCGTTTTTAGTGATCTGGTAGGACTTCCCGTTAAGAGTGAACTGACTATTTGCGATTCGTCCTGCAATTCTGCCGACAACCGCTCCAAAATAAGGTGAATGATTCTCGTAATCTTCCATACAATCAAACCCCAATACGACATTCTCCATATTTCCCTCACGGTCAGGAGCAATAATATCTGTAATCACACAACCATAATTTATAAAACGAACGGTAAATCCTGATTTATTAGTAATTGAAAATTGCACAACTTCCTGATTCTCAATTTCACCAAATACCTTCTGTTCAATTTGCATGTACTTTCTCTCCTTATCATATAGAGGTGTAACCTAATTTTATATTTTGTATGTATTCCTTCACAACAAACGTGATTGAAAACGCTATTATTAGTCTATTTAAGAAGATATAAATTGTGCAAATAAACAGGCATTAGAAAATATATAAATCTCTAATACCTGCTCCTTTTTTATTGATTATCTATTAATCGTTTCAATCTCCCGTTTAACTGGCATTAATAAGGTCCGCGAATATAATCATGTACTTCATTCATATAAAACGTTTGCAGCCTATCTAACTCTTCTTTTGAAAAGGATTTAGTTTGAATCGCCTTTAAATTTTGGTCAACTTGTTGCGCATTTTTAAAACCAGGTATTGCACATGTAATTTCTTCATGGTCCAGAATCCATCGTAAAGCTGAATTAGCCATGGTACCTCTTCCATCCGCAATCCAGGAAAGCTGATTGCTAAGCTCAACTCCTTTTGAAAACTCAAGTCCTGCAAATGTTTCACCAACATTAAATTTTTCTCCATTTGCATTAAAGCTACGGTGATCATTTTCTTCAAATTTTGTTTGGGTGCTGAATTTTCCTGTTAGCAAACCACTGGCCAGTGGTACGCGGGCTAATATACCAACCCCCTGTTTTTTAGCTGTCGGGAAGAGTTCTTCAAGCGGTTTTTGCCGGAATATATTGAAAATGACCTGTAATGCTCTGACACCTGGAATGGTAAGACAGAATAAACCTTCTTCAACAGTCTCTACGCTCACGCCATAATGGCGAATTTTCCCTTCCTGCTGAAGCTTATCCAGCACAGTAAATACATCCGTATTCTTTAAAATATGTAAGGGCGGACAATGAATTTGATATAGGTCAATCCGTTCGCGGCCAAGCCTTTTGAGACTGCCCTCACAATATGCCCGAATTGCCTCTTCCGAATATGTATCTGGATCATGAATATCACCGGCTCGACAAAATTTCGTAGCAATATGGATCGTATCCTCTTTGCCTTTCGTCGCTTCCCTTAACAGTTCTTCACTTCTACCACTTCCGTATACATCCGCCGTATCAAAGAAGTTAACTCCATTCTCCATAGCGCGATTTAAACCAAGAAGAGCATCCTGGGTATCAGCCTTTCCCCAATCACCGCCAATTCCCCATGTCCCAAAACTAATCTCACTTACAGATAAATCGGTATTGCCAAGTCTGCGATAATTCACTTTCCAAACACCTCTTTTTGTTAAAATAAACTTACGATGATTTATTTTTATTATACACGTCAAACCCTACAGCTAGCAACAATACCAGTCCTTTAATTGTCTGTTGATAATCCACGCCTAAACCAATTAACGACATACCATTGTTTAATACACCCATTACCAAACCACCAACGACAGCGCCTATAACAGTCCCTATACCGCCATATGCGGATGCCCCGCCAATAAAGACCGCAGCGATCGCATCCAATTCAAAAGAATTACCCGCTTTAGGAGTTGCTGCATTCAACCGAGCTGCAAATAATAATCCTGATAAGGCAGATAATACACCCATGTTTACAAATACCCAGAAGGTAAGCCATTTTGTTTTAATACCTGATAATTTTGCTGCTTTTTCATTACCGCCAAGCGCATATAAATGTCGACCAGGGACTGTTTTATTTGTAAAGAATGAGTAAGCAACAATTAATACAACTAAAATCACCAAAATATTAGGAATACCTTCATATGAAGCTAGGAAATAAGCAAATATATTCATTACTGCTACTATAAATACCAGTTTTAAAGCAAATAACCACATTGGAAGTACTTCAAAATTGTAAGACTGTTGTTTTTTACGCTTTCTAAATTCACTCCATAATAGTACGAGAGAGATTAAAACTCCGACAATCATAGTCAGTAAATCTAATTCTCCTGTTTTATTCAGCCCCGGTATAAACCCTGTACTCATTTGGCGGAAGGACTCAGGAAACGGAGCAATGGATTGCCCATTGAGAACAAGCATAGTAAGTCCGCGGAAAATCAGCATCCCTGCGAGTGTAACGATAAATGCTGGGATTTTAAGGAATGCAACCCAAAATCCATGCCAAGCTCCTATTAAAGCTCCTATAATAAGACAAAGAATGACAGATAACCAAACCGGCATGTTCATTTCAATCATAAATATCGCTGACATAGCTCCAACAAAGGCTACAATCGAACCAACGGAAAGATCGATATGCCCCAATATAATGACCAACAACATCCCGATTGCTAAAACAAGAATATAACTATTTTGCAGAATAAGATTTGTAATATTAAGAGGTTTTAGTAATATGCCATCCGTTAATACTTGAAATAGCACCATGATAAAGATCAGAGCCAATACCATTCCATACTGTCTTATATTATTTTTCAATAAACTAGTCAGTGTTTTCACAGCTGTTCCACCCCTGTTCTGGTCATGTATTTCATAATTTTTTCTTGTGAAGCTTCATTCCGATCAAATTCTGCGGTAAATGTGCCCTCACGCATGACATAAATTCTGTCGCATATTCCTAATATCTCAGGCAGTTCTGATGAAATGACCAATACTCCCATTCCTTTGTCGGCCAATTCATTAATAATAGAATAAATTTCATACTTTGCCCCAACGTCAATCCCACGTGTTGGTTCATCCAAAATCAAGATTTCCGGTTCAGCAAAAATCCACTTGCTTAACACGACTTTTTGTTGATTTCCTCCACTTAGATTCATTGCTTTTTGTAAGATACTTGGGCTCTTTATATTCATTTTTTTGCGATATTGCTCTGCTTCAATAATTTCCTGATTATCATTTACAACTAGTTTTTGAGATATTTTACCCAGATTTGCCAATGTGATATTCGTTTTAATATCTTCTTCCAATACAAGTCCATATGATTTACGGTCTTCAGTTACGTAAGCAATGCCATTATCGATTGCTTGTGTAATATTTTTCAGCTTCAGTTCTTTTCCCTTTTTAATTATTTGGCCTGAGATTTTTTTACCATAAGCCTTTCCAAACAAACTCATCGCCAGCTCGGTTCTCCCAGCTCCCATTAATCCGGCTATGCCAATAATTTCACCGCTTTTTATTTGGAAACTTACATCATCAACCACGTTACGATCGGAATTGTTTTCATCCTGAACCGTCCAGTTTTTCACTTCTAATATGGTTTCTCCAATATTTGGTGTGTGTTCAGGATACCGATTCGTTAAGTCACGTCCTACCATCCCCTTAATGATTCGGTCCTCCGTAACACCTTTTTTCATATCAAGAGTTTCGATAGTTTTACCATCACGAAGGATGGTTATCGAATCGGCCACCTTTGCAATCTCATTTAATTTATGAGAGATTATTATGGAGGTCATTCCTTGTTTCTTAAATTCAAGCATTAAATTTAAGAGATTTTCACTATCATTCTCATTTAAAGCTGCAGTTGGTTCATCTAATATAAGTAATTTCACTTTCTTGGATAATGCCTTTGCTATTTCAACTAATTGTTGCTTTCCTACACCCAGTTGATTAACCGGTGTATTCGGTGATTCATTTAACCCAACAATTTTCAGTAAGTCTAATGTTTTTACAATTGTTTCATTAAAATTTATGATTCCATGTTTTGTTTGTTCATTGCCTATAAATATATTTTCAGAGATAGATAGATAAGGGATTAAAGCCAATTCTTGATGGATAATTACAATGCCTAGATTTTCACTTTGCTTAATATTTTTAAATTCACACACTTCTCCATTAAATAAGATATCTCCTGAATAAGTGCCATGTGGGTACACTCCACTCAATACTTTCATTAAAGTAGATTTACCAGCTCCATTTTCTCCGCAAAGGGCGTGGATTTCGCCTTCTTTAATTTTTAAATTCACATGGTCAAGAGCTTTTACCCCAGGGAATGTCTTCGTGATATTTTTCATTTCTAATAAAATTGATGACACGCCATTCACCTCAACTGTATAAATTTAGATGCTGTTTAACCGTTTACATTACAATCAAACAGCATCCGCCATCCATTCTGTTAATTGCTTAGCTCTTCTTCTGTGTAATATCCGCTATCGACTAAAATTTCTTTATAATTTTCTTTATCTACTATTACTGGTTCTAAAAGATAAGATGGTACAACCTTGTTTCCATTGTCATATGTTTCAGTGTCATTTACTTCTGCTTCCTTGCCTTTTAGAACTGCATCTGTCATTTCAACTGCTTTTTTAGCCAATGCTCTCGTATCTTTAAAGATGGAAGAGGTTTGTTCACCGGCAATGATTGATTTTACTGATGCCAAATCAGCATCTTGTCCGGTAATAATCGGTAATGGTTTGCTATCCGATCCATAACCAACCCCTTTTAAAGAAGAAATAATACCAATAGCTAATGCATCATTTGGCGATAAGACTGCATCTACACGATCAGATGAATATTGTGAACTTAGTAAGTTGTCCATACGAGTTTGCGCTGTTGCGCCATCCCAGCGTAAAGTAGCAATTTGCTTCATATCTGTTTGTTTACTTTTAACAACCAATTTCCCAGAATCTATGTATGGTTTTAGAACAGACATTGCACCATCATAGAAAAAGTATGCGTTGTTATCGTCTGGAGATCCGCCAAACAATTCAATATTAAATGGTCCTTTGCCGTCCTTAAGACCAAGTTTTTCTTCAATATAAGAGCCTTGTAAAACACCAACTTTGTAGTTATCAAATGTGGCATAATAACTCACATTATCTGTCCCTTTAATTAAGCGGTCATAGGATATAACCTTAATATCCTGGTCAGCTGCTTTTTGAAGAACTTCTGTCAATGATTCCCCATCAATAGAGGCGACTACTAAAATATCTACTCCTTTAGTAATCATATTTTCAATTTGGGCAATTTGATTTTCAATGACATCTTCGCCATATTGAAGATCTGTTTTGTAGCCTAGCTTTTCAAACTCTTCGACCATATTTTCTCCATCAAATACCCAACGCTCTGATGACTTTGTCGGCATAGCGATTCCAACAAACCCTTTTTCATCACCGCTGGATTTTTCATCGCTGCCACATGCTGCTAAGGTAAGTACCAGTGCAAACATCATCATTGCAGTAACAAATTTTCTCATGTTTTGAACCTCTCCCTTTTGATAAAAATAAAGGTTTCTAATTTATGCTAGCCCCATAAAGCTTGGAATATAGAAACCTTTGAAAAAAACGAGACCCACTATTTCTTTTATTTGCTTAATTCTTCTTCTGTGTAATATCCGCTATCTACTAAAATTTCTTTGTAATTCTCTTTATCAACTGAAACCGGTTCCAATAGATAAGAAGGTACAACCTTATTTCCATTGTCATATGTTTCAGTATCATTTACTTCCGCTTCCTTACCTTTTAGAACTGCATCAGCCATCTCCACTGCTTTTTTAGCTAATGCTCTCGTATCTTTAAAGATGGTTGAGGTTTGCTCACCGGCAATAATAGATTTTACTGATGCCAACTCAGCATCCTGTCCAGTAATTATTGGTAATGGTTTACTTCCAGTTCCATAACCAACCCCTTTAAGAGAAGAAATAATACCGATACTGATTCCATCAAATGGAGATAAAACGGCATCTACACGATCAGTTGAATATTGTGAACTTAGCAGGTTGTCCATACGAGATTGTGCAGTTGCGCCATCCCAACGCAAAGTAGCAATTTGCTTCATATCTGTTTGTTTGCTTTTAACAACCAATTTCCCTGAGTCTATGTATGGCTTTAAGACAGACATTGCACCATCATAGAAAAAGTATGCATTGTTATCATCTGGAGACCCGCCAAACAACTCAATATTAAAAGGTCCTTTGCCGTCTTTAAGTCCTAGCTTGTCTTCAATGTAGGAGGCTTGTAGAACACCAACCTTGAAGTTATCAAATGTGGCATAATAACTCACATTATCTGTCCCTTTGATTAATCGGTCATAGGAAATAACTTTAATATCTTGATCAGCCGCTTTTTGAAGGACTTCTGTTAAAGATTCCCCATCAATAGAGGCAACTACTAAAATGTCTACTTCTTTAGTAATCATGTTTTCAATTTGGGCAATTTGATTTTCAATAACGTCTTCGCCATATTGCAGATCTGTCTTGTAGCCTAACTTTTCAAATTCCTTGACCATATTTTCTCCATCAAATACCCAGCGCTCCGATGACTTTGTTGGCATGGCAATTCCAACAAACCCTTTTTCTTCCCCACTGGATTTTTCATCGCTGCCACATGCCGCTAAGGTAAATACCAGTACAAACATCATCATTGCAGTAACAAACTTCCTCATGTTATTAACCACTCCCTTTTGTAAAATAAGGCTCTCATTCAATTTATTCCCAAAACATTATGAATATAGAAACCTTTCAAAATAATGCATGCGCTTACATTAATATCATACTACTTGTTAGTACAAGTACGCTACATAAATTATTCTCCTTTGCATATTTTTTACAACCATTTGTGAACAAAATAAAAAACCCATTTTGGTGGGTTTTTAAAAAGAAATTCCTATAATTTTCTCGTTGAATTTCGTAATATTAACTCTGGTTTATAACGGATTGAAGGATCTCCATCTACTTTATTTTCAATCAGCTGGATAATTGTTTCTGCAGCTTGTCTACCCATTTCAAATTGTGGATGTCTGATGGTCGTTAATTTCACTTCAGATGCAGTCGCTAAATTTGAGTCATCGAACCCTACAATGGATAGATCATCAGGTACACTAATTCCATATTCCCTAATAACATCAAGAGCAGACAAAGCTATTTCATCGTTATAACAGAAAAGCCCTGTAGGTCTTTGTTCAGAATTTAGAAGACCCATAAATTCTTCATTCAGTACTTTATCTTTTTCTATTGTTGTACAAGGTAGGATCATATTGGGTAAGATGGGGATGCTATACTCCCTATGCGCTTTGATAAATCCCTGCATCCTCTTAACACCTTGCTGGTCATCCGTTTTAAAAATACCAGCAATGCGTCCATGCCCCAATTTAATCAAATGTTCTGTTGCCATATAAGCGCCTAATTCATCATCTACCGTTAATCTATAAGGGTGTAGCTCTGGATAATAAGCATTAATCATTAAATATGGTATTTTTTTCCTCTCTAAATTTAAATAATATTTCAGGTTCGGATTATAATAATTACTTTTAGTCGGTTCTACAATTAAACCGGCAATCCCCCTGTTTGAAATATTCTCCAAACACAACTTTTCTTTATTTAAATCATTATTTGTACTATAAAGGAGCAGAGTATATCCTTTACTGCTTAGATAGGACTCAACTCCATTAATGATGGAGGGGAAGATGTAATTGGATATATATGTAGTCAAAAGAGCAATTGTTTTTTCAGATGGTTGATTTGTGTTCCGGTCAGCACAAAAGGTGCCTGAACCTTGCTCTGTATACAACCAGCCTTCATTTACAAGATCATTAATTGCTTTACGCACTGTATGTCTGCTAACTCCAAATTGCTGAGTTAAACTATATTCAGAACTTATACGCTGATCGGGTATATAATCGCCTTCTTCGATGAGCTTCTTAATCTCCATCTTTACTTGTTCGTATTTTTTCATTATATGAATCACCCCTCACTATGAACAAACGCGAATCATGAATAGTTTACCATAACTTGTAAGTACATGTTAGAGGCGTGAGTCATCCAATTCTTACGATTCTGTAGAGTTTTATAGTTACAGTTTGATTGCCCATTTCAGCTTCCCTGCTAAATAACCTTGAATATACCCCATGTTTATTCTCAAACAGTTCCCTATGTGTACCTGTCTCAATTACTTTTCCATTTTCCATAAAAATAATTCGGTCGGCTGATAGGACAGTGGAAAGTCGATGTAAAATGATCAGGATGGTTTGCGAATTTTACATTTCAAAAAAAAGAGGAGATTAATAAACGGTAAAATATCAAAATGATAGATTTTATAGAGATACTATTAAAAAGAGGGAACGTAAATGAGAGTCTATCATTCTTAATCAGATATATCGCGAACTTCAATTTTATGCCAAATAGACTTCCAATTCTTTTTTGAAATTCGGTCCTTATAAATAACAGCCAGTTCTTTTGACTCACGAAAATGGGGAGTTGGCTTAACCTCTAAATTTATGACATCATCTAATCCATATGGAGCAATAAGGATTAATTTATTCTCATCGTCTACCTTTATCCCTAAAGCTGTCGCCGTTTCAGGGAATTTTGAAATGGCATCTTGCGAAGAAGTATATGGAGAAATATTGTTAATCGTATGCATTCTAGCTTCATTTTTCACAGACCAAGGTATATCTGGCATAATACTAATCAATTTATTCTCAAATTCTTTTTCGATATCCTCATTAATTATTGATTTATCAAAATAGATAACATCAACATCCGGTGTTTCAGTACGATCTTTAAATCCGTGCAAAGCATCCCAAATCTTTGAACGTATAAATCCTGCACATATCCACCAGTCAGGTAAATTTAATGTGCTTACAGCCTTTATAATCTCCATCATTTTTTCATCGTTTTGAATTAACCTAATAACATCTGCTTCATTCTTTAACATCTTAAAACCACCCACCTTCCACAATCGAACATATATTCCAATTTTAACAAAAATATAATCAGTATGCCGTAATATTTTATGCTTTTAAAAAAACACCTCAAAGCAAAAAAATAGATTCCACTCATCCGTTGGAATCCTGCCCATTTTTATTTTGATATCAATGCCTGTCTGTCTTAATAAGAATTATGTATACATCATTTGTGAATGATTATAGAAATCTTTCTTTATTTGAGCAGCAATGATATTTTTCTGGATTTCTGAAGTACCTTCATAAATTTTGGTGATTCTTGCATCACGATAAAATCGCTCGATTGGATATCCTTTCATATATCCTAGGCCTCCATGAATCTGAACGGCTTTATCAGCTACTCGATTAAATATTTCTGAACCTAGCAATTTAGACATAGCCGCTTCTTTAACAACATTCTTTCCTTGGTCTACCATCCAGGCAACCTTATAGGTTAATGCACGGAGCGATTCAATGTCCAAGGCCATATCAGCCAAATAGTGCTGGATGATTTGCTGTTCAAAAATCGGCTTTCCGAATTGGTGCCGTTCAAATGCATATTGGACCGATAATTCCAATAATTTTTGACAGGATCCAAGATTCCTAGCGGCCAGACCTACGCGGCCATTAGCTAGAATCTTTAGAGCATTCACATATCCCATTCCTTCTTGCCCCAGAATATGATCTGCCGGAACCTCGCAGTCTTCAAAAAAGATTTCGAAAGAATGAGAGCCTCTCAAGCCCATTTTTTCTTCCTTTTTCCCAATAATCATTCCTTTTGTACCCTTTTCAATCAAAAAGGAAGTAATTCCTTTAGGACCTGCAGCCGGATTGGTCACAGCCATCACGGTAAATAAACCGGCAATTGATGCATTTGTTATATAGTGCTTGGACCCATTTAGAAGATAGCTGTCTCCTTTTCGAACGGCTCTCGTTCTAATCGCAGCAGCATTTGAGCCAGCTTCAGGCTCTGTTAAAGCAAATGCACCAATTAATTCTCCAGTTGCCATTTTGGGTAAATATTTTTGCTTCTGTCTATCATTTCCCATCTCAACAACCCCAACAGAGCCAATACCGGTATGTGCTCCAATGATGGTCGTATAGCCATTATGCGTACGGCCAAGCTCCTCATATATGGCACATTTTCCAACCATATCGAGGCCAAGTCCGCCATAGCCTTCCGGAATACTCAAACCAAATAGACCCATGTCCCTGCTTAGCTGCATGATGTCCTCAGGTATATGATCATTTTTCTCGATTAAGTCTGCTTTCGGATCGACCCTTTCATCAATGAAATGTTTGATCATCTTTTTCATTTTTATCGTTTCATCTGATAAGGTAAAGTCCAAACTCGTTCTCTCCCTTCTCTTCTTTTTAATTTGATCTATCCAGCTTTCAAGTGAGTCCCAATTGTTTAGAGATAATGACCTTCATAATTTCATTCGAGCCTGCAAAAATGGATGTGACTGGTATATCTCTATACCGTCTGGCAATTTTGTATTCCTCCATATAGCCATAACCGCCATGAAGCTGCATACATTGGGTGGAGACACGTTTTGCCATCTCTGTCGTCCACCGTTTAGCCATACTTACTTCCTTCACAATTTCTTTTCCATCAATATGTTTTTTGATTAAATCATCGACAAAAGTCCGACCAAACTTTATTTCTGTAGCAATTTCGGCCAGCGTAAATTGAGTGTTCTGAAATTGGCTGATTGGCTTTCCAAAGGCATCTCTCTCTTTTACATATTGTATGGTTAATTGAAGCATATCTTCAGCAACTACGACCGCATTTGTTGCGCATAAGAGCCGTTCCTCCTGAAGATTCATCATCATATAGCGGAAGCCTTTTCCTTCTTCTCCTAATCGATTTGAGACTGGCACTATACAATCTTCAAATATTAGCCCACTCGTATCCTGGCTGTGCATTCCCACCTTATTTAACTTCCTCCCACGCGTAAACCCTGGGGTATCTCGTTCAACTAATATAAGACTGATTCCTTTATGTCTTGGTTCAGCTTTTGGATCCGTTTTACAGGCAACAATTATCAAATCAGAATGGATTCCATTTGTAATAAATGTTTTCTGACCATTTAATATATACTGATTACCTTTACGGATAGCCGTCGTTTGGATGCTTGCCAAATCTGATCCAGCCCCTGGTTCTGTCATTGCAATCGAAGTAATCAGTTCCCCTTTAACGCATTTTTTCAAAAATCTATGCTTTTGTTCCTCATTGCCAAATGTATGTAAATAAGGAACAATGATATTGCTGTGAGTTCCTATGCCCGTCAAACCAGCTCCTATTTTTGCTAATTCTTCACTTAAAATAATAGCAAAGCCAAAATCAGTACCCATTCCGCCATACTCCACACTGACCCACGGGCAAATAAAACCTTGTTCACCCATCTTCTCCCAAAGGGATCGAGGGATCAATCTCTCCTCTTCCCATGTTTCAAAATAGGGAACAGCTTCTTTTTGTAAAAAACTCACGAGTGATTTCCTGAACATTTCATGTTCATCAGTAAAAAATGGCCGTCTTGCCCTTTTTATCTGATCCTGTTTCACCTTGATTGACACCTAAACCCCTCCATGTAAAAAAGATTATTGCTACAACTGTGATGTAAGATTAGCACTTAAACTTTCTCTGAAATTCGGGTGTACGATGTTCAGCATTTGCTGTCTTCGTTCTTTAAGTGATTTGCCAAACAAGGAAGCAATTCCGTACTCTGTCACAATATAATCAATCTCTGATTTTAAGGATGTAACAGAAGATACAGTATTTTTTATTCTCGACCTAGTACCTCCCATTGCAGTCGCTGGAAGGGCAATAATAGCTTTTCCACCTTTTGAAAGTCTGGCCCCACGAATAAAATCCATTTGGCCGCCAACTCCAGCTAATGGATAATTGCCAATTTGCTCAGCATTTATTTGTCCTGTCAAATCGACTTCCAAAGCTGAGTTAATTGAATAGAAATCCGTAATCTTTGAAATTTGTAAGCTATTATGTGTAAAATCTGCTGGGTATAAGCAAATATCCTTATTGAGGTTGGCGAAGCTATATAACTGCTGACTTCCAGTTAAAGTGGTACAAACCGTTTTACCAGTCATCACTTCTTTTCTTTCATTAGTAATAACTCCTCGCTTCATCATTTCCATGACACCGTCTGTTATAGTACCGGAATGAACACCCAATCCCTTCTTTTCCTTAAGGGCCAAAAGAACGGCATCTGCAATTCTACCTATCCCAACTTGAATCGTTGCATAATCAGGGATTAATTGTGCAACATTTTTACCGATTGCCTCTTCTATTTTGTTTGGAAATCCAGATGAAATCGTCAATAAACTATCATTTGATTCAACAAAATAATCAATCTCTGATACATGAATTTCTGAATCCCCAAATGTCCTGGGAAGATTGCTATTGACCTGAGCAATGACTTTACCAGCATGTTTACTAAGTGAATGGATAATATCGACTGAGATTCCCATATTACAATAACCATTTTGATTGGGAGGAGTAACCTGAATCATGGCAAAATCAATTTTATTTGTTTCCACCCATACCGGTAACTCGGATAAATTCAAAGGTATATAATCACCATTTCCTGCATGAAAAACTCCCTTTAATAATGAAGATCCAAGGAATGTCCTGATAAAAAAATGAGGATTCCCCTCCGATTCAGCATACAAGCAGGGACTTCCAACAATACAAGTGTATAAATTTAATAAATGAAACCGTTCCTTTTGCCGAATAAGTTCCTTTACCAGCTGTTGCGGTTCATTACAAAAAGGTGGCAAAAAGACATTGTGAGAGGAGTCTATAAGAGAGATTGCTTTTTCTGCAGTGACGATACGTGAACGGTAAAGATCCAAATCCAACTCTTTCTTCTCTTGCATGGCCTAAACCTGGAGATTCTCAATAATGGAGGATATTCCCAAACCTCCGCCGATGCAAAAGGTGACCAATCCATATTTTTCTCCCCTGCGCTCCATTTCATGAATAAGCTTGGTCATTAAAATACCTCCAGTACCTCCGATTGGATGGCCAAGCGCAATCGCTCCGCCATTTACATTCAATCGTTTCGTATCCAAATCCATTTCTTTAATCACAGCTAAGGTTTGAGCAGCGAATGCTTCGTTTAATTCTATCAGCCCTATATCCTCTAACTTCAATCCGGCTAGCTTCAGTGCTTTTCTCGTAGCTGGTGCAGGACCGATTCCCATAATATCTGGAGAAACACCGGCAACTGCCTGAGCAATGATTTTTGCTTTACATTTATAGCCCTTTTGAATAGCTGTTTCTTCTGCCATTAGCATAACCAACCCCGCGCCATCATTCCGTCCGCTTGAATTCCCTGCCGTTACAGTCCCATTTTTCTTAAAAACAGGTTTAAGCCGCGCCAATTGCTCCATACTCGTTTTTCTTGGATGTTCATCCACTTTAAATATTTCTGTCCCTTTCTTCGTCTTTATCTGATATGGAATGATCTGATCATTAAACAGGCCAGAAGAAATAGCACGTTCAGCCTTTTCTTGACTTAAAAGCGCATATTCATCCTGCTCTTCTCTGGTGATTGAATATTTTTCGGCAAGGTTTTCTGCTGTCATCCCCATGGTTAAATGACCGTATGTCTCGATTGGTTGTGCACGCGGCTGACTTTCCGTATTGGAATCAAGGATTTCCGTATTACCTGTGCCAAACCCATAACGAGCATTACGTAAATAGAATGGTGCCTGACTCATACTTTCAGCACCACCGGCAATTACTATGTCCGATAAACCGCACATGATTTGCTGGACACCATTATGAATAGCCTGCACTCCTGATCCGCATTGGCGATGGACCGTATAACCCGGTGTTTCTATTGCAAGTCCGGCACGCAATAAAGCTAATCTTGCCAGGTTTGGCTGATCTGTGCTTTGTTTCGCCTGACCGATAATGACTTCATCAATCTCATCTTTCTGTACTCCTGTGCGTTCAATCAATCCGTTTATGGTGGCAGAAGCAAGATAATCCACTTCCTCATTTTTTAACGATCCGCCTATCTTGCCAACCGCCGTCCGAACAGCCTCAACAATCACCGCATTTCTCATACTACATCCTCCCATCAACCTTGAGTATCATACTAGTAAGACTTAGGCAAACCTAAGACATGCTCCGCTACATAAGAAAGAATCATGTTGGTTGAAATTGGTGCCACTTGATAAAGGCGTGTTTCTCTGAATTTCCTTTCTACATCATATTCAGCCGCAAAACCAAATCCTCCAAACGTTTGCAGTGCTGTGTTAGCAGCATCCCAAGACGCATCAGCGGCAAGCAATTTTGACATATTCGCCTCAGCCCCACATTTTATACCTAGATCAAATAGCCTTGATGCCTCCTTACGCATTAAGTCCGCTGCCTCTATTTGGATATGTGCCTTCGCCAACGGGAATTGAATTCCTTGATTTTCCCCAATTTGCCGATCAAAAACGACTCTTTCGTTTGCATATTGAGTTGCTTTCTCTATAAACCATCGTCCATCCCCTATACATTCGGCCGCAATTAATATTCGTTCTGCATTCATACCATCTAAAATATAGGAAAAACCTTTTCCTTCTTCACCAATCAAATTTTCGGCTGGTACCTTTAAATTTTCGATAAATAATTCAGTGGTAGAATGGTTCATCATCGTCTGAATGGGACGGATGGTAATACCATTGTTTATTGCTTCCTTCAAATCAACAAGCAGGACAGATAAACCTTCCGTTTTTTTCTTAATTTGACTGACCGGTGTAGTCCTCACAAGCAGCATCATTAAATCAGAATGCTCTGTTCTTGAAATAAATACTTTCTGGCCATTCACGATATAATGATTTCCTCTTCTTTCTGCAAAAGTCTGTAATTTAGTAGTATCGGTACCTGTCGTTGGTTCTGTCACTCCAAAAGCCTGCAATCGTAATGAACCGTCAGCAATACGAGGTAAATAGTTTGACTTTTGTCGCTGGTTTCCATGCCGGGCTAACGTCCCCATTATGTACATTTGAGCGTGACAAGCACCAGCATTGCCTCCACTTCGATTAATTTCTTCAAGAATAATAGAAGCCTCCGCAATCCCTAATCCAGATCCACCAAACTCCTCTGGAATCAAAGCTGAAAGAAAACCATTTCTTGTTATTTCAGTTACAAACTCTTCAGGGTATGCATTTCTCATGTCTAACTCTCTCCAATAAGAGCCGGAGAATCGTTGACATACTTTACGCACACTGTGACGTAACTCTTTATTAAATTGGACTGTTTCTTCCAGGGGAACAGATTTCACTAACCTCACCTCCAATCATCTATTGTTTACTTAACACCTCTAACCAAGATAAAAATTTAGAATAAGTGCTCCTATTTATATAATTTATTAATCTTTGGTTAAAGAGAGCCTCCCGGAAGCATATTTGAATAATGGCCGGCTCTCCTGATTTTACTTACCGATAAACTTAGGGGATCGTTTCTCGACGAATGCTCTCACTCCCTCAAGTCGATCCGAGGTTGATAAACATCGGTTATAGTACTCTTGTTCTACAATTTTTGCTTCATTATTCTTTAATACAACCAAGGAATCTGTTGCTGCTTTTGCTTGCTGGACAGCTATAGGGGCATTTCGGGCAATACCCCCAGCAAATTCGAGTGCTGATTCATATAATTCAGCGGAACTGGTCATCCTGTTCAATAATCCATCCATGTCCGCTTCCAATGCCGACATAATCCGTCCTGTACATATCCATTCCTTTGCACGGTGAACCGGTATTCGCTTTGACAGCAATCTCGTCCCGCCACAACCAGGCATAATTCCACGTGTCACTTCTGGCAATCCAAACTGCGCTGTATCTGCTGCAAATAAAAAATCACAATTCAAAACGAGTTCAAAACCTCCAGCCAATGCATACCCATCCACTACCGCGATAACCGGTTGCTTAAGAGATGCTATAGCAGTGAACATTTCCCGAAATAGCTGGTGCTGATTTTTCCACTCTTCCTCATTCAGCTCATTGCGCTCCTTCAAATCTGCTCCCGTACAAAAAGCTTTCTTATTGGACGATGTGATTAAAACCGCTCTTGCTTCACTTTCAGAAATGATTTGAGTCACAGCAAGAATTTCTTTAGCCATCTCTGTATCAAAGGCATTAAGCGCTTTGGGTCTATTTAATCGTATTTCGGCTATTTGCCCCTCCACACCGACCCGTTTCCATTCAACATAGTTCATACAGATGATTCCCCCAGACTTCTTCCCAATAGCAAACACGTAAATGCTTATTGATGAGTAAATACCGGACGGCGTTTTTCAAGGAATGCAGTGACTCCCTCTTTCATATCCTCCGTTGTAAAGATTTCCTGGAACAGGTTTGATTCCAATTCGAGCCCATCCTGTAAATGGCCGTCTGTTCCCTCATTGACTGCCTGCTTGATTCTTCTTAAAGCCTGAAGAGAATGCCTGCTTATTTTTCGGGCCAGTTTTCGGGCAGCTTCAATCTCTTCTTCTTCTGTAGCAATTTGATTAATGATCCCGAGCTTCAGCGCTTCTTCAGCCGTTATCGAATCACCGGTAAACATCAGCTCTTTTGCTTTAGCTGAACCAATTAAACGGGGCAGCCTTTGCGTTCCCCCTCCACCTGGAAATAGGCCGAGCTTCACTTCAGGCAAGCCAAGTTGGGCCGTCTCCTTGGCAATACGCAGATCACATACAAGTGCAAGTTCAAACCCACCGCCCAGTGTTATTCCATTTAAATAGGCAATAGTAGGCTTCGGAAAATCGGATATCAATTGAAAAACCTCATTTTTCTTACTGGGCTGTACTTTGGCTTCGGTGCTTTGGTTAATCATGTTGGGGAACTCCTTAATATCTGCTCCCGCCATAAATGCCCGGTCTCCTTCCCCTGTTAAAATAACCGTGACCACTGAATTGTCATCTCTCAGTTCAGTAAAGGCATCACAAAGCTCACTTGCCAGTAGTTCACTCAGAACATTCATCGGTGGATTATTAATAACGACCGTTGCGACATTATTCTCTTTTTCAACACGCAGCAATGAATACATAGCACTACCTCCTCTTAATCTATTATTTTGGCTGCATACGAATTGCCCCATCCAGGCGAATTGTTTCTCCATTCAGCATTGGATTTTCAATAATACTTTTGACGAGCATGGCATATTCTGAGGGATATCCGAGCCTTGGCGGGAATGGTACCATCGCACCGAGAGCCATCCTGGCCTGCTCTGGTAATCCCCCAAACAAAGGTGTGTCAATCAAACCCGGAGCAATCGTCATAACACGAACTCCGCTTCTCGCTAAATCTCTTGCCAACGGCAAGGTCATGCCAACAATTCCACCCTTTGAAGCACTATAGGCTGCTTGGCCAATTTGTCCATCAAAAGCTGCTACTGAAGCTGTATTAATGACAACACCTCTTTCCCCTTCTTCATTAGGTTCATTCTTAATCATTTGTTCTGCAGCCAGACGAATTACATTAAATGTCCCAACCAAATTGACCTCAATCACTTTTTTAAATCTGCCAAGATCATGAACTTTATCCTTAGAGACGACTTTTTCACCTACTCCAATTCCTGCACAATTGACGACCGTATTGATTTTCCCAAACGTTTCAACACTTTTCTCAATGGCAGTCCGAATCTCATCCTCACTGGTTACATCCGCTTTTACAAAGATCACATTTTCATGACCGAGTGATTCGGCTAATGCCAACCCTTTATCTTCCGAGCGATCGATAATCGTTACTTTCCCGCCATTTTCCACAATATTCTTGACTGTAGCCTCTCCCAGACCCGAAGCTCCACCTGTTACAACAGCAATTATATTTTGCATCTTCATACAACCAACCTCCATTTTTTAGTTTTCAATCATACCTGTTTGATTGTTCTATTCAATTCGTTTGATAATCGTTGCATTGGCCATACCGGCACCCTCGCAAATAGCCTGTAATCCATATCGTCCACCCGTTCTTTCAAGTTCATGCATTAAAGTAACCATGACCCTTGCCCCACTTGCACCAAGAGGATGACCGAGTGCAATCGCTCCTCCGTTTACATTTAACTTATTCATGCTTGCTTCAAGTTCTTCCTTCCAACAGAGCGGAACTGGTGCAAAGGCTTCATTGACTTCATATAAATCCATATCCTGTATCGTCAGTCCTGCTCTATCAAGTGCCATTCTCGTCGCCTCTATCGGTCCAGTTAACATCAGGGTTGGATCGGATCCTACAATCGTTCGGGCAATTATCGAAAATCTTGGTTTTAAGCCTAATTCCAACGCCTTCTCCTTAGACATGATTAACAGGGCTGCAGCTCCGTCACTCATTTGACTGGCATTCCCAGCGTGTATCACACCATTTTCTCTAAAAACTGTAGGCAAAGTGGCCAGCTTTTCAAGAGACGTTCCCCGACGTGGGCCTTCATCCTGTGTAACTAAAGTCTTTGCTCCCAAATCATCCAATACTTCCACTGGCACGATTTCACGATCAAAGCGCCCCTCATTTTGGGCTTGAATAGCTCTCTGATGACTCAATAGAGAAAATTCATCAAGTTGATTGCGGCTAAAGCCCCATTTCTCAGCAATTCTTTCTGCTGATAGTCCTTGATTGATTAATTCATAACGGGAAGACAGCTGTTCACTAGGCTGTGAATGCTTTCTTGTTGAACCCATCGGCACTCGTGACATACTCTCCACTCCACCCGCTATAACGATATCCATATCTCCACTCAAAATAGCTTGTGCGGCAAAATGAACCGCTTGTTGACTGGAACCGCATTGTCGATCAATCGTCGTGCCAGGTACTTTAATGGGGAAATCAGCCATCAAGGCAGCTGAACGTGCAATATTTAACCCTTGTTCTTCCACTTGGGATACACACCCAATAATGACATCCTCAATCAAATCAGAAGAAACACCTGCCCTGTTTACTACTTCTTTTAAAACGTTTGCGAGCAAATCATCCGGGCGGATGGAGCTCAATACTCCATTACGCTTTCCTACCGGTGTTCTGACTGCTTCAACAATTACGGCCTCCCTCATATAACTCTCCCCCTTATAATCCAATTTTTTTAGCGATTATTTGCTTCATAATTTCATTTGTACCTGCATATATCGAGGTGACCGCTATATCCCGATATCTTCTCGCAATCGCATATTCTTCCATAAAACCGTAACCACCGTGCAATTGCATACATTGGCTGACCAATCTCTTTGCCATATCGGTTATCCACCATTTAGCCATGCTCACCTCGGTGACAATATCCTGACCCTCCATATGCCTCACGATTAAACCGTCGATAAATGTACGGCCTATCTCCACCTCAGTCGCCATTTCAGCAATCTTAAATTGTGTATTTTGAAAT
The DNA here is from genome assembly GCF_058216035.1 of Pradoshia sp. Z4_20. Taxonomy (NCBI): domain Bacteria; kingdom Bacillati; phylum Bacillota; class Bacilli; order Caryophanales; family Bacillaceae; genus Pradoshia; species Pradoshia sp. Z4_20. The sequence continues at coordinate 1,054,894 of NZ_JBZAJD010000001.1, read as the reverse complement.
TCACTGATTGATTTACCAAAGGCAGTCCGCTGTTTGACATAATCAATCGTGATTTTTAACGATTCCTCGGCTGCTGCTAAGGCCTGAATCGCACACATTAACCGCTCCTGCTGAAGTTTGGCCATCAAATAATAGAAGCCTTTATTTTCTTGTCCTAATAAATTACTAACCGGTACTCTTGCATCCTCGAAAATTAACTCAGTCGTTTCACCCGCAAGCTGACCGATTTTATTCAGCTTTTTACCACGTATAAATCCAGGTGTTTCTTTTTCGACTACAATGAGACTGATTCCTTTATGTCCCGCTTCTGGATTTGTTTTACAGGCTACGATGGTTAAGTCGGACCTGAGCCCATTTGATATAAACGTTTTTTGCCCATTAATAATATAGTGATCCCCATCTCTAACAGCTCTTGTCTGCAAATTCCCTAAATCTGATCCCGTTCCCGGCTCAGTCATTGCAATAGCCGTTGAATATTCACCCGTAATGCACTTTGGAATCCATTTTTGTTTTTGTTCTTCTGTACCGAATTCATATAAATATGGAACAACAATATCATTATGTAAAACACATCCTCCAATTCCGCTTCCGACTCTTTCAAACTCCTCAGCAAGAATGACTGAATAGGCAAAATCTGCATTAAACCCACCATATTTTTCATCTGCCCACGGTACAAGAAACCCTTGGTCTCCCAACTTTTTCCACAAATCTCCAGGTGTGCTTTTCTCCTTCTCCCAATCAAGATAGTAAGGAATCACTTCCTTATCTAGAAATTTCCGAACTGATTCACGAAAAATACGATGCTCTTCCTTTAAATAACCGGTCATATTTGTACTCCCTTTCTATTCATAGTCTTATATCTGTACACCCTATATACATGCAATTATCATGCCAACTTGTTAAATGGGTATTCCGCCAGATTGTGAGATTGGTTGTATGAAATCTGTACACCTTCCCATTCATTAGTGTCTCGTTTCGTCCATTGTCGCTTGCTGTAGCAGGTTGGTTTAAACGGCGCCTAGCAAAATACGCTAATTATCAATCTATAAAGAAAAAACTGCCGGTATTCATACACAGCAGTTTACTAGCGTTTATTTTTGATAGGTTCGATTATGCTGGCCAAGCTTTGGATAGGTACCGATTATTTCATTTGAAAATGCTCCTGATTGAAATCCAGTCACCATATATCGATATGAATCTTTCTCGTGAATTAGATTTCTGTCCTTCATATAGATATGTTCGCTTAGCTCATCGGCTTCAAGGACAGGCGCCATGCAGCAATCCACTTCCATAGAGAAATGAATCCATTCCTCGAATGTTTTACTTGCAAACAATTGAACTATTTCCTGATAAACTTCATTTTGCTTAGTCGGCTTAGAAAATTGAGCATTTATCCATACATCCTGTCTTGTTGCCGCGCAAAAATTTCTCCAAAACTTTGTCTCCAACGCACATAACGTCATATACCTGTGATCTTTGGTTTCATAAATCCCATAACAAATCACATTACCATTTAAAGTAGGGATTCCGTTTTTTCTGCCTGTTGCTGATTCAATAAACACATGGTAATTCATTAATGCAGCAGTCGTGTCCAATAAAGCAATATCTAAATAGCTTCCACTGCCTGATCGTTCTCTTTGAAAGAGGGCACCTAGTATAGCTTCGGTTGCTGAAGTTCCACCGATCAAATCAGCAAATGTAAGTGACGGTTGAATGGGTCTGCCATTCCCATCCTTTAACTGAGCTAATACACCGCTAAGAGCCATGTAATTCAAATCATGGCTGCCTAGTTGGTGCATGGTTCCTTTTTGACCATAGCCGGATAAGGAGCAATAAATAAGCGATGGATGCAGGACTTTTATATCTTCGTATCCAAGCCCTAAGCGAGCCATTACACCAGGACGGTAGCTTTCAATTAAAATGTCTGAATTACGGATCAACTCAATCGCCAATTCTTTGTCCGCTTCGTTTTTCAAATCTAGGGCCAAGCTATTTTTATTTCGGTTCATACACCGGAAAAGATAATTTTCTTTTTGATCATCCTCCAATGGCATACGCGCATGATCTCCAGTTGGAGGCTCTATTTTAATGACTTCTGCTCCTAAATCTGCCAGCCGCAGGGTTGCATAGGGTCCGGGCAAGTTTTGGGTGAAATCAACTACTTTAATTCCCTTAAGCATGTACGCTTCCTCCTTAAATTCACCTAATTCATATCCTGTTAAAATATAGAATTTATCCCATCCATAAAGAATGTCTGATTTTCAAACACCTTCATTTCTGCTGTTTTAAGTGGGAAGATTCAGGCAGTAACCAATCATACTTCTTTAGCTTGTCATACAATACAGATCGGCTGATTCCAAGCAGAAGACAGGCCTTACTTTTATTCCCTCCTGACATTTCCAATGCTTTTTGTATGGCCATCTGCTCCGCTTTCTCTAATAAAGGCTGTGTTTCATCTTCCTCCTCTTCATTCAAGAAAAAATCATAGCCAACTTTCTGCAGAATATATTCTGGAATGTCCTCTAGGCCGACTTTGCCATCCTCTGCAAAAATCATGGCTCTCTCCCAAACATTCCGCAATTCCCGGATATTTCCGGGCCAGTCATACTCCAATATTGCTTTCTCGAACAATGGGTTCCACCCTGTAATACTTGTCCCGTTTTGTTTATTAAATTCTTTAATAAAAGCTTCGCTTAGGAGGAGAATATCCTTTTTTCTCCGCCTTAACGGAGGAATCTCGAAGGATATGACATTCAAGCGGTAAAATAAATCCTCCCTAAATTCCCCTTCAGCAACCATTTTTTCCAAGGGACGATTGGTAGCGGCAATGATTCGGACATTTACACTGATCCGTTCTGTTCCGCCTACTCTGTAAAACTCTCTTTCTTGCAGGACACGAAGCAGCTTGGCCTGAATGGGTAAGGACATATCCCCAATCTCATCGAGAAAAAGTGTGCCACCATTAGCCATATCAAATTTGCCGATCTTCCCTTTATGTTTAGCGCCTGTAAAAGCGCCTTCTTCATATCCAAAAAACTCTGACTCCAATAAATGCTCTGGTATAGCTGCGCAGTTCACCGTAATAAACGGACCCTTTCCAAATGGACTGGCACTATGGATGGCATGGGCAAACAACTCTTTACCTGTTCCGCTTTCCCCAAAAATTAATACCGTGGTCTTTACCTTGGCTGCTTTCATCCCACTCCTCATAAGCTTATCCATTTGCTTATCGTGTGACAGGATTTGATCAAAAGTAAATCTTGATTTCTCAAGCTTGGTAGGATTCAGATTCTTCCTATCATTTATCTCTGCACTTTTGAATAACTCACGGACTTCGTGCAGTTGGCGATAAACGATTTTACCAATGGCACCGATAATTTGCTCATCCTGATAAACGGGTATACGGTGAACAATGTAGTCTATTCCTTTAACCTGCATAAACTCACTTACTTCCGCTACACCCGTTTTCATCACATGCGGCAAATGAAGATGTGGTAAAACCGATTCGATTTCCCTCATATCCAATTGCTGATCATAAAGATCAAACAGCTCAATTAACGAGGGGCTGATAAAAGTAACTTCTTCGTTTTCATTAATCATGACGAGGCCATCATAAGCATTATGGATAACTGATTGCAAAAGTGTTTTCCATTTCTTTTGAAATTTTAATTCTCTTGTTAAATTCTCTAATTCAGATACATTTTGAAAAAGTGTGATATACCCCTGTTTACCATTTTCTAAATCATACTTCGACAGACGTACCATATAATGTTCGGATTGAAAAACCATTGGAAAATGAGCTTCCATTTTCTCGGAAAAGTGATCTAATTGAGGGATATAAATCTCGAGGTTCTCATTGATGAGTGATGAATAAGGGATTCCAATCATCTCAGTGATTTTTTCATTCACAAAGATAATTTGATTTTTTCCATCTGTCATAATGGCTCCCAAATTGGATGTTTGTAAAACTTTTTCAAGCTGTTCTTTTAATAATTTCGTTTCTCTCACGTAATTCATAACCGCATTTGTTTTTGTAAAAATACCTACAGGTGCACCCTGTTTGTTCACAACAATCCCCGTGCCAACCCTGCTTTTTGATATTAACTTTTCCAATAGTTCAGCATTCACATCCTCCAAAACCGTTCCTACATCTTTTTTGATATACTCACTGATTGTCGTATCTTTTGAAACATCAGTCAGAATCATTTGGTACAATGAACTTCTTGTAAATACGCCAATCAGTTTACCTGAACTGTTTGTCACCGGGATTGTATTCCACTTTTGCTTGTACATGATAGATAGCGCTTCCATCAATGTGTTCGTTGGTGATAAACAATGTTCGAGCGGACTCATAATTTCTTTAACGGGCTTTATAGTTTTCTCCCCCTTTTAGATTCTATATACGTTTTCCACAAATACGTGTAAAACTCCTCTAAATATAGGAAGGGAATAAAAATCGGCAAAATCCTTCTCCATAAAGAATCAGGATTTTGCCCCACTGAAATCATTTATTATTTAATAGTATTTTTATCGTAATCTTTTAAAACAGTTTTTAGCATTTTTCCTGTTCCTGATTTCGGTAGTTGGTCAATAAAACAAATATAATCAGGAACCTTATACTCTGCCAGTCTCTCTTTACAATAGGAAACTACCTCTTCTTCCTGTAACTCTGGTTTTTTCTTTGCTACATAGGCCACCGTTTTTTCGCCAAAGACCGGATCAGGCCTGCCAATAACGGAACACTCCAAAATATCAGGGTGCGTGTACAATACTTCCTCTAACTCACGCGGGTAAATATTAAAGCCACCTCTGATGATCATGTCCTTCTTCCGGTCCACAATAAAATGGTATCCATCTTCATCATAATAGGCCAAATCACCAGTATATAACCATCCATCTTTAATCGTGTTAATCGTATCATCTTCCTTCTTATAGTAGCCCTTCATCATGTTCGGTCCTCTGAAAATAATCTCCCCTACCGCGTGAGACTCTACTTCCTCACCTTCCGGGTCAACAATTTTCAAATCGACGCCAGGAATAGGCACTCCAACAGAATTCAATTTTTTAGCCATATCTCGAGGTGTGGTCATTAGCATAACTGTACTTTCTGTCAGACCATATCCTTCTGATATTTCTACACCAAGTGATTGATTGGTCTTATGGAGGATCTCAGCAGGCAAACTCGCACCACCACAACCAGCTGTCCGAAGATGAGAAAAGTCTAAATCTGAAATGGCTGGATTTTGAAGAAAGAAAGCATACATAGTTGGGACGCCCAAGAATATCGAGATTTGATAGTTTGATATCTTTTCAAGTGTATCAACAGGATGAAAACGTTCCTCTAAATAAATCGTACTTCCGTGGGCAATCGGCGCTAGGAATCCTTGTAATTTGGCATAAGCATGAAAAAGAGGCAATACACAAAGGACCCTGTCTTTTGGCGTTAATTGATTAATGACGGCTGCCGTAATTGTCATCCAATTCAAGTTGGCATGTGTAATCATGGCTCCCTTTGGATTACCGGTTGTCCCGGATGTATAAATGATTTGCGCGACATCCTCCGCATGAACAGGGGCCACCTTGCTGATAGGAGATAGAGACTGCAATTCCTGCCAGTCAGTAAATGGATGATTTTCCTCTTCTCCAAAATAATAGATTTCTTTCATCTGTTTAAAGTCATTCATAGAGTTTTGAATGACAGCGGATGCAGCAACTTCCGTAATTAAATATTCCGATTCCGAATCATTAATAATATAGGTTGTTTCTTTTTCTTTAAAGGTAGGGTTAATGGGTACGACTGTTGCACCAGTTGCTAATATAGCAAAATACGTAATGATATATTCCGGTCGATTGGTCATCATCAACGCTACTTTTGTCTCCTGAGTAATGCCTTTATTTTTTAACCCGGCTGCAACACTGAAAATTTGATCTCTCAGCTCTAGATAAGTCATCACTTGTTCCCGGTAATGAATAGCGGACTGATTGGGCAAACGCGACACAGTGGACGTAAGCAGTTCAACAATATTCAAAAAATAACTACCTCCTTAAAAACTGGAATCTATATATCAACCTATTAAACAATCACCTTAGCCCATAAAACCTCTCGGCAAACCTGCTCAATGACTTCATTCGGTATACGATATGTCTGACCGGATGGATCATTTTGAATAGCTGATATAAGCTCCGGTATCTCTGCAGAGTTTATGTTAAATTCCGAAAAATCATCCGGTAAGTTTACAGCTCTACGAAGAGCGACAATTTCATCAATACATTGCTGCAAACACTCTTCCTCAGTATTAGCAATATCCTTAATACCAAGTGCCTGAGCAAATTCTTTAATCTTAGGTATATAAAGTGGAGCTAGGTTTTTCATAACACTCGGCATTAAAACTGCATTAGCCAGACCATGTGGAATTCCATACTTTGCACCCAGGGCATGGGCCATATTATGGATAGGCATTTCGGCAAAAGCTAAGACAAAACTTGTTATAGCCATAGCGCTCGCCTGGAGCATATTGGCGCGCGCTGCAATATTGTTCCCTTCATGTACAGCTGTTTCCAAATTGGCTCGAATTAGTTTAGCAGAATGGAGTGCAAATGCATCTCCCATAGTATTTGAGTTATTGGAAAAATACCCTTCCACAGCATGAGTCAAGGCATCCAATCCAGTAAAAGCAGTAACTTTAGCCGGTAAGCCGACGGTTAACTCAGGATCAAGAATCGCGATATCTGAATTGATAAATGGATGGAGCAAATTACACTTCACTCCTAATTGTTCATTATAAACAACCGAAATACCCGATATTTCGGCGCCTGTTCCAGCTGTTGTCGCAATCGAAATATGAGGTATGCCCATATGCTGAGCCTCTGGCCAAACTTCTATGACATTTCCATTCAAGGCATGTTCAATTTTGTCCACTTTTTTATGAAGACACCATTTGATTGTTTTCGCCGTGTCCATGACCGAACCACCACCGATGGCAATAATAGAGTCTCCATTACATTGTTTAAAATAGTGCAGACCATTATTAATATTGGAAGATTTAGCATCCTGAGTAACATCGTCAAATACTCCCGCCAGCTGTATGCCAGGCACCATTTCAAATAAACGCTGTATTTTTTTCGTCAGTCCAGCCTGGGTTAACCCTTTATCGGAAAATAAAACCGGACGTTTACCACCCAATGACTGAATTAAGTCTGGAATAAGTATATGCGACCCTGCTCCATTCTTAATGATTGATCGATGGATAAATTCATAATACGAAGTAACCTTCATCTTATCTCCCCATTCCTATTAGTTTTAAAAGAATGCTAGAATATCAGCCCTAAAGCTGCCCGTTGTTCATTTTCATTTGTAAGTGCGGTTATGATACTTTTCAGCTCTGTATACTCATTGAAAACCTGACTTCCCAATTCACGTCCAAGCCCGCTTTGTTTATAACCGCCGAATGGGGCATCATTTCTGAATGCGTGCCATTCATTAATCCAAATTGTCCCTGCCCTAAGCTGCGTGGCAATTTCGTTTGCTTTTACGACATCACGTGACCATACTCCTGCTGTTAATCCATAAATCGTATCATTTGCGATTTCAATAGCTTCTTCCACTGTTGAATACTTCATCACACACAGAACTGGTCCAAAGATTTCTTCCCGGGCTATTTTCATATCATTTGTGACATCTGCAAAAATAGTAGGCTCAATAAAATATCCTTGATCAAGTCCCGGTCCTTCTGCTTTTTTACCACCACAAACAAGACGTGCTCCTTCTTCTAAACCGGAGTCTATATAGCCCAAAATTTTATTCATTTGTATTTCTGAAATAACCGGACCCATACCTGTATTTGGATCAAGCGGATGACCCAGTTTAATTTTTGCACTCATTGCAACTAACTGTTCAACGACAGTATCATACATGGATTCATGAACAAGGACACGCGTACTTGCTTCACAAACTTGACCAGCGTGGAAAAATACGCCAAGCAAAATACCTGGTATGGCCACTTCTAAATCAGCATCTGGAAGTACAATTGCAGGTGCCTTCCCGCCAAGCTCGAGCGTAACTTTTTTCACACCTGAAGAGGCTAACTCCATGATTTTCTTTCCTGTTTCAGTTGAACCTGTGAACGCAATCTTCTCCACATCCAGATGTGTCACAAGCGCCTCTCCTACCTCTGAACCTGATCCGGTAATGACATTGAAAACTCCTTTAGGAAGACCTGCTTCGACAGCAATCTCTGCTAATTTCAATGTGCCAAGCGGAGTATCTGATGCTGGCTTAACGATAATGGAATTCCCCATGGCAATTGCAGGTGCAACCTTCCACATTGCCAATACAAGAGGAAAATTAAACGGTGTAATAGCTGCTACGACCCCTAATGGTTCCCGAACTAACTGGGCTCTGTTTGCTCCGAACATTTGCTTTACAGGCAATGCCTCCACAAACTCATATTCAAGAGACATGCTGGCTGTTTGCTGGAGAGAGAGGATAAGCTGCATAATATCTGCCCCGCCAATTTTACGCAGGGTGGCTCCCGTACTGATTCCCTCCAAATAGATTAACTCCTGTGCATAATCCTTGATTTTACCGGCAAAACGCATCATAATTTGCGCTCTCTCTGCTTGTGTTTTCCTTGACCATATACCTGATTCAAAAACTTCTTTTGCATTTAGGACAGCTTTATTCACGTCATCTTTTGTACCTTTAGGGACTTTAGCAATTACTTCGGATGTAGCTGGATTTATGACATCGAACATTTCTCCCGTAGAGCCTGGTGTCCATTCTCCACCAATAAATTGTGCAAATTCCTGAACCTTCACGTCTGTACTCATCCTATATCCTCCCTTTTCTACCTATTTTCTTACTCAAAAATAACTTCAGTTTCATGAATTTCTTCCAGCGTTTTCTCCTGGGCACGTGATAGTACCTCAATCCGAGCACTCAATTGTTTTAGCGCATATTCCATTGCTTTTCCTTCCTCGATACCGAGACTTGTCACTTTTTCCCCATCTTCCCTGGTTGTCAGCTCATAGGCAATTGGAAGCAACTCCTGGAGTCTTACTTGGACACGATCAAATAACTCGGGCTTTTCATGAATCAAGCGCTGAATAAGGAATGTGCCAAATCCAATATGGCGTCCTTCGTCCCTCTTTACATTCCGGATTCCTTCAATAAATCCAGGGAACAAATTCGCTTTTGATAAAGCTTCATAGAAGAACCAATATCCCGTTTCCGCCAATACACCTTCAGCAAAGATATTGTATGTGACCGCAGCATCCAGCATTGCTTCAGGTGACTGATCTACGAGTAATCTATTCATTGTCTTAGGGAGGACATCGTCAAATAATTTCCTGTGCCCGGATGTCAGGAGATGGCTGAGATCCTCAGTCACGCCTATTTCTTCTAAAAATAAACTAAAGAACTCCGCATGCTTAGCTTCTTCAAATAAGAATGTAGATAGGTAAGATTCCTCTTCAAACCATCCTTTTTTGGATACAGCCATAATCATCGGCAGGATATCCTCCGAGACAGCTTCCTCCCCGCCAATAAACTGTGCAAATTGAATCAGAACTTCCTGCTGTTGGTCAGGACTTAGCTTTTTCCAATCCTCTTTATCCTGGCTAAAGTCAATATCAACCGGATTCCATATCCCATGTCTTTTTGCCTTTTGGTATAGCCTATATGGGAGTGAATCCTTTTTAATCATTTGTTTGGTAGTTACATATTCACGCATTCGTATCCCTCCTTTAAGAATAATTAGTTTTATTTTCATGGATACTTTTCGTATGTATTCCCTCCTCCCACCAATAATAAAGCGCTTACATTATGTTGCATCCACTTGGAACAGCCTTCACTTAACTAATTGCAAGTTCCGTGCCAACACACCATCCATGTGAGAATCAGAAAAATAGTATGGCTTTTATGTAGAAATGATTGATTTCCAAACAACCTTTTTTCCTTGCTGTTTGAATATCAATCATAGGCTTTTTGACCTGCAGACGGAACTTCTTTACTTAAACTGTAACTTAAAACCTATACATAATATGTTGTAATTTGTAAGCTAACTAAAAAAAGATAGAATAAATCTATCATCAATTTCCACACTTCTATTCATAGGATTTAATTTTGAAACTATTATTCTTTGGAAACAGTGATACATTACTTCTTTTATTAAGACTTGTTAATTTAGAAAAAACGATTTCCCATTTAAAATCAATCCATATACATAGCTTAAAAGGTACTTTAAGTAAATAATAAAGCGTGGATTAATAGTAATAGAGCGGATTTAATTAATTATTGAGCCGAACTTCAACATAATTGAGCCAAACCACTTTGTAATGATCAAATTAGTGAGAGTATGTGTGAAAAGAAGCCAAATAAGCGCAGATTTTCATTTTTGAGATACTTCTATATTTAAGCCACTATAACGATTATTATTCTACCGTGCCTATTAGTATAGATAATTACCCGATAGACACATATAGTTGATCCTTTTTTCTCCCTTATAAATTAAAATTTAACTAGCAAAGTCGCATAAATAAAGGCAGTGATTAGCCACTAAATATGCCTCTCACTGCCTCATGCTCAAATGACTGACCTTATCTACTTTTCTGTCTCTAAATATCCCTTTCTAAGGACTGTCTTAACAATTTTCCCAGCTGCGTTTCTTGGCAATGAATCTACGAAATGTACCAGCTTAGGCTTTTTATAGGATGCCAAATGATTCTGGCAAAAGAGAATGACTTCTTCCTCTGTCATTGTTTCACCAGACTTCAGAACGATATATGCTTGAACCACTTCTCCCCATTTTTCATCAACTGCACCGACCACAGCACTTTCAACCACTTTGGCATGCCTATTTAAGACTTGTTCGATTTCGGCTGGATAGATATTCTCTCCTCCACTAATAATCATATCTTTTTTACGGTCAACGACATAAATAAACCCTTCATCATCCATCCGAACTAAATCCCCGCTATGAAACCATCCTCCATGGAATGCCTCTCTTGTTGCCTCTGGGTTTTTATAATATTCTTTCATAACGGTTGGTCCACGGTAGACAATTTCACCTACATCCCCGAGCGGAACATCATTCATATGGTCATCAACAACCCGGACTTCTACGTTGACCACCGGCTTACCAACGGATGAATTTTTCCTAATAGAGTCCTCTGGCTGAAGACAGGTGGTAACTGGGCTCATTTCTGTTTGTCCAAAAGGATCGCGCAGTTTCCCATTTGGAAAATATTTTGTTATCTTCTCTTTCAATAATAGAGAACAGGGTGCACTCCCAGCGGCACACCTTTCTAATGATGTTAGATCATAGTCTTCAATCGAAGGGAATTCTACAAGCATATGCCACATGGTCGGTGCTAAAAAGATAAAATTAATTCGCTCTTTCTCGATGGTTTGAAGTACTGCTTCGGGGTTGAATTGTGAATGAATCACGGTAGTTCCATTAATGGGGTATAAAAGAGTTGATAGAGCAGCAATGTGAAATAAGGGAGCAACTAATAATTGCTTAAAATTCGAGCTAAGTCCTGCTGTGACGACTTGGTTCATCCCATTCATGCACATATTTTGATGAGTTAAAACTGCTCCTTTTGGACGCCCAGTTGTACCTGAAGTATAAATAATAAGCGCACCATCATCACCCGATAATGAATTGCATGGGCGATACGTTGAGGAGCGGTCATATATTGTCTCATATGGTATATGGGAAGAGGAAGAATCTCCATTCACGATAACTATACTGTCTACAAGCTGAATTTGTGATCGTATCGACTCAATCACAGGTAAAAAAACGTGATCAACAAATAATATTTTACACTCAGATTGCCCTATGATATATGCTAGCTCATCTTTTGTGAGGCGAAAATTTATTGGAACTCCCAATGCTCCCACCAATGAGGTGGCAAAGAAAACATCAATAAAAGGAAGTCCATTCAAGAGCATAAATCCAACCTTATCCTGATATCCTATTCCATTTTCCTGCAACCAACCCGCTAAGTGGGTTGCTCTTTTCTCTGCCTCACGATAGGTCCGTCTCTCACTGCCAAATATGTATGCCTCTCTCTCATGAGCTGTGTGTGCTGACCTGCGTAGATACTCTCCGATCAACAATGATCTGGATAAATCCAAATTAGATGTCGTCACATAAATCCCTCCATATTTAAACTTTAATTTATTTGAACAAAATCACTTAAATGGTTCAATATGAAATCATCCTCTATGGGGAATTGGCAAGCATCCATTGTATTTTGCCATCACTTACAATAATGCAATTATGATGCCAACCTGTATTTTGGCAATCACACGCTAATGTTCAATTATTCATGTCTTCAAATCACACACATCAATGATTACAGGTGTTTGATAGTCTAACACATTTATCCCCGTCGATTTTGATATCCATGAAAATGGAATCTGATGGAAATATACAAATTTCTCTTCTTCTTTCTTGTCCATTGTGTAAAACGACGTGGATTAATAGAATCTAAATCCGAGCGCCATAATAAGCTTTTATTACTGTTCCTGTGAGAATGCTTGCTCTTGCTCTTTTTCTTTTAAAACATAATTACCCATAAAAAACAGCACCTGCCCATATTGGGTAAGTGCTGCTTAATTTCTATTACATATACAAATAAACAGCGTATTGATCCTGAGTCATTCATACAGCCCTGTCAGCCTCTCCGGACTGCTTTTAGAGGTATTTTTAATTACTAACCGAATAAATGTAAATGACCCATATCAAATTTGAAAAACGAATCCGAACAATAAAGAGCTCTTAAATAGAACTCACTGCGGAGGATTGATAATGATAGAATCGGGCAGATAAATACTGAATTCCGTCCATTCTGGATTGGATGTGCATAATAAGTCTCCATTATAACTATCAATAATTTTTTTGCATACATACAGGCCAATACCCGTACCTAATTCCTTCGTAGTGAAAAATGGCTCAAAGATCGACTCAATAATATCATTTGCAATCATTGGCCCATTATTGGACAAACTTATCACTAATTGATTGTTCTTAATTGTGGATTTTACTTTAATCACACGCTGAGGCGGCTGATTTTTCAAGGCATCAATTGAGTTAACAAACAGATTAAGGGCAACCTGCTTCAATCCATTTCTGCTTGCCTTTATAATTAAATCTTCCGGAACATCGATTTCAACCTTAACATTGGTGTCGATAATGTTCGCATAGCTTAATTGTTTAATCTCTTCAATCAGATCTCTGATTGATATATCCATGATAATCTCTTCATTGAATTCAGCCTTTGATGTGTGCAAAAATTGGCTAATGCGAAAATTTAATTGATTAAGCTCATATTCCATGATATCCAAGTATTTCATATCCGGAAATTCTTTTCTCAAAATCTTATTAAAGCCCATTACAGCAGTAAGCGGATTACGGAATTCATGCACAAAGCTTGATGATATTTGGCCGAGCAGTGCTAATTTATCCTTATGGTTTTCATTGATGAACGTAGTCTTCTGATCAATGACTTGATTTTTTAAGTGTATACAGGTCGAAACCATTTCATAGCTGAATGTGTCAAATTGTCTATTGATATTATTAACTGTACTTTGTAGTACATAAGACGGTATATCCATCTTCAGCACAAAATTCACAAATATTCTGCGCCCCTGATTGATATTATATAAGACATCTCCTATATTAATATCATCCATTCGCTCAACGGCTGTGCTTGCCGCCATTTCCTTAATTTGGCTTTCAGATATTTTCCCGTTTATCGTGTCAATCAATTGCATAAACATAATCTTACGCGGTTGTTTCAAAGATTCTAGATAATCCTCTTTATTCGGCGCCTTAATCGAATCTAAATACTCCTGAAATAAACTCGCCTCTTCTTTAATCAATAAATCCTCAATCAGCTGTTGATATTCACTTTGCTTTAATAAAATTGGCTCCATTCCATTAGACCACCATTTCACTTAGCTTTACATGTATGTTCTATATTCGACAAATACACCTGATATCCTTTACTAACTTTAAAACATCTCCAGATTGAGAATATTGTAATATTCATGTAAAATGATTACTTTCGTGTAATTCCATTTTTTCGCTTAAAATATACTTTTCTTTGCTTTATCGTCTATGTAAAGAGGTAAAAAATAAGGTCAGATGTTTAATGATAATCAAAAAACAACTCGAGTAACGAAACATACTCAATTCTGTCCATCTAAAAAGGACTATATATAGGAAGCAATGTCCTTATATAGTCCTCAATTAATTGGCTGATATAGTTAATGTGATTTCTTTAGTTTTAGATCTGCCTATTCACCTTTGCGAAATTCTGTTTTTAATAATATTATAAACAAGTACTAACGCAGCCACTATTAAGAAAACATGGATAATTGCTCCGCCAATTTTAAATATAAGACCTAATAACCATATAGCCAATAAGATTCCAACTAATGTCCAAAGCATTTGAATCATCTCTCTTCCAATAAGGGTTTCATTTACCTATTTTTACCCATTTGAAAAGATTTAAAACAAAAGCGATTATTAATAACAATTTATTACCGTACCAATCAGCGTTTGGTTGAACCAAATCCACCGGTTCTGCTTGCATGTAGTACTTGATCCTCATCTGCTAATAGATACTGTTTAAAAATACCCTGTGCAATCCTGTCCCCTTTTTTTACAAGAACCGGAGCTTCTCCGCGATTAGTAATGGAAATACCAATATTCCCATCATTTTCAGGGTTTCCATAGTAGGAAGAATCAATAATGCCTGTCCCATTTGATAGAACTAGCCCATATTTCACTCCCAAACTACTTCTGATATGTATCTCCAATAATTCATTTTGCTGCATATAGGCTTTGACGTTAGTCCAAAACAGATGCTTTCCTCCAACATTCAATGTAATGGTTTCGTTTGAAAAAAAATCATATCCTGCTGATCCGGCATCTCCGCGCATTGGGAGCTTGACTTCATCCTCCGTCATTTGAACCTTGATATACGCAGAATTAACAACTTCGAATCCTCTTACTTTTTGCTCTTTCATATAAATCTCCTTTTATGTAACAATATCCTTGTAACTATTAATAATTTTAAACTGACTCCACATTTCAGGAAACAAAGATTGATATTTATCGGTTAAAAATCGATCATCTATTAAAGTAAGCGTACCTGTATCCTGTTCACTGCGAATTAATCGACCTGCAGCCTGCAATACTTTGTTCATCCCCGGATAAACATACGCGTAATCAAATCCATTTTTACTTTTTGAGTGATAATAGTCGCGAATTAAGTTTCTTTCTTCATTTAATTGAGGCAATCCAACTCCAATTATGATAACCCCACTCAATCTATTGCCAACCAGGTGGATTCCTTCAGAAAAGATTCCGCCTAATACTGTAAAGCCAATTACAGGAATATCTAGGTTCTCTTCAAAGGCTGACAGAAAATCTTCTCTTTCCTGCTCACTCATTCCTTGATTTTGTATCAGAATTTTAGAAGGTTCCTCAAATTCCTCCAGTTCGTCCATAACCATTCTTAAAAATTGGTAGGACGGGAAAAACACTAAAAAATTACCTCTGTTTTTTGTAATTGCATGAATGGTTCTGGCAATTTGAACACTAGATACCGAGCGATCATGGAATCTTGTAGAAAGCGGCTGTATTGCTATATCCAACTGATCTGGGGAAAATGGTGAACCGATTTGAATCCGATAATCCCCATCACCACTTCCTAATGCATCCATGTAATAGCCAATTGGCGTCAATGTAGCCGAGAAGAATAGAGTGGAAGCAAATCCCTTCGTCATCTTTTGCAAATTTAAAGCAGGATCCAAACAAAACAGCTTTAAGTATACATTATTGCTTCCCTTTATTACATGCGTCGTATAATGCTCATTATAATACTTAGCTATCCGTAGGAAATTCTGTGATTGAAAAAAGGTTTCTAATAAATCAATTTCATTTGACGTATGATTTTCTCCATACCTGGTTAATTGAGCACCGGCATGAAGTACGAAATCTTCCAGTGCATCCAGCAACTCGTCCGGCTTTTCCGAATAAGCAGCTGATTTCCTTTCGCCCAATTTCTTCCTTTGCTGAATCAATAATGCATTAATTACTTTAGCTGCATTTGATAGCTCTGGATTCAATTGGCCGTACGCCCTTTTTATATCTAGAAATGCTTTCTTTTCCAACTCTGCAGAAAACATTTCCCGGCCGCGTTCCACCAGATTATGCGCTTCATCAACCAGAATTACAGTTCGTTTCTTTTGCTCATCAGATAGTCGTTTCAAGAATACTCGTGGATCAAAAATATAATTATAATCGCAAATCACAATGTCTGCCAGGTATGCTAATTCAATCGAATATTCAAAAGGACATACTCGGTGGCGCTGAGCGTATTCCAGAATTGTTTCTCTATCCATTAACCATTCATTTTCTAAAATATCCAAAACAGCAGCATTAATTCGGTCATAATGCCCCTCCCCATATATACATTGGCCAGAGGTGCAATCAGGACACATTTTATCCTTAGCTGTAAGGGTAACAGTTTTCACTTTTAAACCTTTGCCAATTAAGATGTTTAGTGTATCCTCAGCCACTTGCCTCGTAATTGTTTTGGCTGTTAAATAGAAAAATCGTTCAATCTTATGGTCTATTTCTCCCATCATTTTTATGGATGGAAATATAAAAGAAATGGTCTTTCCAATGCCAGTTGGCGCCAATGCGAATAATTTTTTTCGTTCAGAAATGGTTTTCCAGGCTGCTCCTATGAGCTTTCGCTGTCCCTTTCTAAAATTTCCGAACGGAAATTCAATTTTTGCTGCTGAATTGAGCTTTTCTCTCCGTATCTTTAATTGCAGGATTGCAAATGGTGTAAAGTTTTCGAGTACTTGAGTTAGAAATTGTTCTAATTCTTTAAATGTTAGGGTTTTGCGAAACGAGGCTGTTTGATTAGTCAATATTTGTACGTAAGTCAATTGTATATCAATATGTTTCAGACCTTCATTCAAACAGTATATATAGCCATAACACATTGCCTGAGCCCAGTGTACAGGGTATGTATTTTCATCAATCCCATCAAGAGCTCCAGAGGTTGATTTAATTTCCTCAATGACTGTTCCTTCTCGCCTATGTAAAATACCATCACATCTTCCTTCAATCTCATAAAGAATATCCCCGTATTCCATTATCAGATTAAGAGGTACCTCTTTTTCATCGTTCTCCTCATATTCTGCTTGTCTTCTTTGATGAATTCTTGTCCCCTCAATCATAGAACTGGCCGTGCGAAAACGTCCGTCCAAATCGCCGCCCCGATAAACATATTCAACTAACTGTCTAATGGATATATGATACTCACCTAACATGTACACTCACCCAACCTGCGTCATAGTACCATTATCATACCATATAGGGTACAGATGTTCTTACTTAAATGAAATTGAAAGAACATCATTCATATAAAGTAGGGACTATTGAAATCTCTTTGCTTCACCCTTAATAGTAACTAAAACAGGGTATTCTCAGATTTTGAGAATACCCTGTTTTGTTTGATTGCCTTGTCACATAATCACTTAATATGAATATTTCTAATTTCCGCTTTTATGAAGAATATATATACTCGGCTTTTTCTTAATTTTCTTCTGAAATATCCTGCAAAGCTTCACCGGCTTCGTCATTACCGGTATAGCTTACGGCCAAATCACCTAAGGATACAATTCCAACAAGTTTACCGTTTTCCAGGACAGGCAGACGCCTAATTTGATGTTGAGCCATTAGTGCAGCTGCTTCCTCCTCTGTTGTATCAGGGTTTGCAGTCACAACATTTTGATGCATCACATCTGTTACCCTAGTTGAACCTGGCCGTTTTTCAGCAATTCCGTCCACAACCAGATCGCGGTCCGTAATGATGCCAATCAATGTATTATCCTCACAGACAGGAATGATTCCTACATTATCTTCTTTCATTTTCAAAGCAACCTCATATACATTATCAAGCGGTGTAACATAGTCTACATTTGTGGTCATAATTTCTCTTAACATCGTCATGAGCTATACCTCACTTCCTTTTACCTCTATCTTCCCCTTTTTTACCTTTTTGACACATTTTTTTAATGGAAGAAGGAGGTTAATTAAAGTTTGGTTTCACTCATTAATTTATCAATATCTTTATATATCTGAACTTCTTCATTAATTCTGAGCATTTTATCGTCCAATTCTGCAATCATATCGGCAGACCCTTTTAATTCTTGGAGTAGATGCTCAGGTACATCCTTAGAGAATTTATAATAAATTTTATGTTCCAGGCTCGCCCAAAAGTCCATGGCAATGGTTCTAATTTGTATTTCCACCGGCATCCATTTTTTACAGTTCGAAAAAAACACTGGTATTTCCGTAATCAAATGAAGGCTCCTATACCCGTTTGACTTAGGGTTTTTAATATAATCTTTAATCTCAATAATATGTATATCATCCTGTTTTCCAAGGGCATCTACAATCGCATAAATATCCGTCGTAAACGAACAGGAAATACGAATCCCGGCTATATCACGGACATTCTGCTGTGCATTTTCAACCGTAATATCTAGGTTTTTTCGTTTTAATTTTTTCATAATACTCTGTGGACTTTTCATTCTCGATTTAATATGTTCGATTGGATTGTAATTGTGAATCAATTCAAACTCCTGATTTAATATTTCCAGTTTTGTATTCATTTCACTTAATGCAAACTTATAGCCAATTAAAAATTCTTTCCATTCATTTAATTCTTGTTCATAAGGCAAATTCACAGTTGGGATACCTCTTTTCTGTAGTGTTTACATACCCCTACATACGATTAAGACGAATAAATGGTTTCATTTTGATCTATTGAAAATACTGTTAAATTCACAAAATAAAAAACAAGACAAAAAAAACAGACCACATATTCAATGGTCTGTTTCTGTGAGAAAGCTGGACGGCTTAATCGTTCCGTCTAGGATTATTAATCGCTTGAAGCATTTTAATTCCTTCTGTCATCTCACTACCACATAATGGACACTTAGGTGTTGCTGTAGCTTTGAAATTGTCACGTACCCAACCGTTACAATCATCAGAAGTACATTCCCACACCTTCGTTTCTTCAGGGATTATTTCCTCAACATTTTTTCGATTATACATAACCGGCACACCTTTCTTTTAGAAGTTAATTATGTAGTAAAAGACTATCCATACCTGGGATAGCCTTTATTCGCATACTTCTTAAAGCTTAATTACGTTTTCAGCTTGAGGTCCGCGAGCGCCTTCTGTTACGTCGAACTGTACGCTTTGGCCTTCTTCTAGAGATTTGAAACCTTCGCCTTGAATAGCGGAGAAATGTACGAATACATCATTTTCGCCTTCAACTTCAATGAATCCGAAACCTTTTTCTGCATTAAACCATTTTACTTTACCGTTTTTCATTTTGTTACCTCCAAAAATGTGTGATAAATAAAGATTCACCTATTATAAAAAGTACCGCTCTGTAAAAAAGAGAACACTTTATAATAAGTGAATGTCTATTTACGGTCAATTTTATAAAGATAAACATTATACCTTATAATACGGCACATTTTCAGAAATGTCAATAATCTGCTGAACTTTCTAACCATATCATGCCTCTGTCAGCAGATATTATACCTATTTATTTTTGAGATTTATTCCACTCATATAATTGCCGGAAATAGTCTATTCGTTCTTCTCTCGTATAATGGGCATTTACCCCGCTTGTAGATGGAACAACAAAGATATAGCAGCCTTCCCAATCAGGTGTAGCAAAAAACAAGCCGTCCTGAAGACCTGGTTCTACTTTGCCTTTAAGACGGTTTGTTGCATAGCGGAAGGCAGTAATCCCAATGAAGCATAAACATTTAGGCTTGTATTGAGTGATTAAATTCCTTAGGTCAGCCGCACCCTCTATAAATTCATCTTTTTTCAAATCAGAAGAAGATCTTGTTGCCCTGCCGACAATATCAGTTATTCCGTAACCATAGTCCAAGAGCTTTGCCGTCTCCTCAGGTTTAAACTGATACGGCGTAATGCCACCCAAATACAAACCCTTCCAAAACAAATTCGCTGGATTCGCAAAATGATACCCTTTTAGAGCAGAAATTCTGCCAGGATTAATCCCACAAAATACAATATCCAATCCAGGCTTGATATAGGTTGGCAATGTTAAAGATTCAAAATCCTCCATTCATACCCTCCTCGCTCTATTTTGGATGATTATAACGCATTTAAGAATGATGATAAAGTAATCAACTTATGACTGTTCTTACATCTACTTCTTTGTTAAAAATAAAAAACACGGCATATCCCCCGTAGCAAACGCCACGAGGTACACACCATGTTCACAAGTTACCTGTATGAGATTAAGCTTTACCGCAGCATTTTTTATATTTTTTGCCGCTGCCGCATGGGCAAGGTTCATTTCTGCCTACTTTTGGTTGAGTTTTTAGAACTGGAGCAGAAGCTGCAGGTTTACTAGCAGATGGAGAGGATAATTCAGAAGGTGTGTGACCTTTTAAAATCCATAGTCTTGTATTGTTTACGACAGTAACCATTTTTTCAACCAGTGCATTAATATCTTTTTCTGACTCAAATTCAATTTGTTCTCCAAACCATTTCACCACATCAGGCAAGGATTCTCCGAATTGAACTTTAAAGATAAAACGGTCTGCCAATTCTGCTGCTTCTTCTTGTTTCAAAGAATACGTATCTGATAAATAGTGAATGAATTCAACCATTTGCTCTGTTCTTTCAAATGGCTCGTACCGGTTCACGTTTACCATAGTTTCAGCAGGAATATGGTAGTATTTCAAGCCTACTCTGCTTGCCTGAGCCTGTTTAAATCCATCTAATTCCTTGATAGTATCATGAATAATATATTCATCATCTAGACGGAAATCTCCATAGAAATCTTCCAAATATCGAATGTAATTGTGCAGCCATTCAATATCCACTTCTTCCTGGATATATCCTTCAATCAATTTATGAGCTTTTTCAACCTCTATAAATCCATAATAACGAATTAACCCAAAAAGAATGTTTGTCACTTTTTGATTACGGTTAATGACAGTCATGATTTCTTTTGGATTTAAATTGTAAAATTGTTTCATTACTTCAGTCGGCATTACAACCACTGGTTGATCTTCCACTTTGGAAGGGTGGATATATCCGATACTTGATAAGTAAAATACATTTTCAAGTCCAATTTGTTCGATTGGCATAATCCCGCTTTTTGTCATCATCGCTACAATAGCTGTGTATTGATGAAGATCCATCATTTGAACCTTCTCAGGGACAGAAGCTGGTATTTTCTCAGCCAGTGCTGCTACCAATTCTTTTTTTCTTAATGAACTCATGTTTTTTAAATTTAGATTT
Source organism: Pradoshia sp. Z4_20 (assembly GCF_058216035.1). Lineage (NCBI taxonomy): Bacteria > Bacillati > Bacillota > Bacilli > Caryophanales > Bacillaceae > Pradoshia > Pradoshia sp. Z4_20. The sequence goes on along the minus strand of NZ_JBZAJD010000001.1, from coordinate 1,033,499 downwards.
CTGCGGATATTCTTTAAAGCATCCATCTTTAATGAATCCAGCAAACTCTCTAAATTATATTCATCTACAGTTGCAGTTGTCATCAGAATTCCTCCATATTGATTCAAAAACTAAAAATATAATAATTCCCCGTCAAAGAATTAAATTTTACTACAAATCACGAAAAAAATAAACTGTCGCTCTATTCCTAAATTTTAAATTCCTTCTATACACTTATGTAATTGACTAAAACATATGGTATTGATACTACCCCTCTTTTACTAGAATAGAAAGGAAAAAGCAATCCAGCGTGCTTGGATTGCTTTTCATGACCAATCAAAAAACCTATCAGTCTTCCAAAATTTTCACATCAACTGTTTTAATACCCCAGTCTTCCGCTTCACTTTGTGATGGAATAAAAACATCAATTTTATTACCTTTAATTGCTCCTCCAATATCTCCGGCAATTGCATGTCCGTACCCTTCCACATAAACTTTTGTGCCCAGTGGAATTACAGATGGGTCAACAGCAATTACTTTTTGATTAGGATTAGCTTTAAGATCTATACCAGTGTATGTGACACCAGTTCCACCTTCACAATCCGCGGTATAAGCTGTTGCCTTAACAGTAATGATTTTCTCATCCTGCTCAGAGTTTTCAGCAGATGTATTTATTTCTTCATCTACTTCTTCAACTTCAGAAGTTACGGCAGTTTCTGTATTTTTATTTACCTCTTCTTCAATTGGTGATTTTACAGATGTTTCTTTTACCTCATCTTTATCTTCAACTGCAGGTGTTTTAATAACCTTATTTTCCTGAGTCTTTTCCGTCTTTACAGCCTTTTCTATCTTAGATAAGTCTGTTCTACGTTCAGTCGATTGCACGTCTTTCGTTTCGACTCGATCTGTTGCATCGGCAGCAACGTTAGCAGATGATTGTATGTTCATTTCTGTATCTTTAATGCTTGAATTAATAGATTCATATGAAGTATGCTCAAACTCTTTATCATTCTGAATGATTGTAGAGCTTGTCTTTTTTTCAGGCATATCTATAAACATAAAATCAGTCAAATCATCTTTCACTACTTGACTTACTTCAACTGTTGGCTGCTGATCTATATGTTGAGTTTTATTATTATTTGATGAGGAAACGAAGCCACCTTGTATGACTCCCGCAAGTGATGTTGAGATTAATACTGCAATAATCAATTGATTCATCGGGCTAACCTCCTTTATTTTGACCGAATGAATTTCAGACATTATCCTACCAGCTAACTAAAATAGTTGTTAAGAACAAATAGATGTTAAACCTATTACATATATGTCACTAATATTACGTTAATGTAACAAATTTACAGAAAAGTATATCAGTAAGCGCTTTATCTATTGATTCTGTTAGTACTGGATTTTTTGTCTTTATAGCTATCGAAGAAGCTGTTTTACACAAATTACCATCGTCAAAGTGCTGTTTTCTGACTAAAACACGAGAATGTTAGCACTTCTCTTTCAAAATGTGTACATGTGGTGATATAATTTGCTAGATACCAGCAAACGGAGGAAATGAAATACATGATTACTGTAAATAACGTAGGTCTTCGCTTTGGAGACCGAAAATTGTTCGAAGATGTAAATATTAAATTTACACCTGGAAACTGCTATGGATTAATTGGCGCCAACGGTGCCGGAAAATCTACTTTTCTTAAAATCTTATCAGGTGAGCTAGAGCCTCAATCTGGAACTGTCAGCCTTGGCCCTGGAGAGCGCCTTACAGTCTTAAAGCAAAATCACTTCGAATATGAAGATATTGAAGTGATTCAAGTAGTTATTATGGGACATGCCCGACTTTATGAAGTTATGAAAGAAAAAGATGCTATTTATATGAAGGAAAACTTCTCCGACGAAGATGGTATGAGAGCAGCAGAACTTGAAGGTGAATTTGCTGAACTGAATGGTTGGGAAGCAGAACCTGATGCAGCAATCCTACTTAAAGGGTTAGGGATACCAGAAGAATTACACAACAAAAAGATGGCTGAGCTAGATGGTGGAGAAAAAGTAAAAGTATTGCTTGCACAAGCTTTATTTGGCAAACCGGACGTATTATTACTCGATGAGCCTACCAACCACCTTGATATCAAAGCTATTCAATGGCTTGAAGAATTTTTAATCAACTTTGAGAATACGGTAATTGTTGTATCCCATGACCGTCATTTCTTGAATAAAGTATGTACACATATTGCAGACCTTGATTTCGGAAAAATCCAATTGTATGTCGGAAACTATGATTTCTGGTATGAGTCCAGCCAATTGGCACAAAAATTAACAGCTGAGTCCAATAAGAAAAAGGAAGAAAAGATTAAGGAATTACAAGCATTCGTTGCCCGTTTCAGTGCTAATGCTTCTAAATCTAAACAGGCCACTTCCCGTAAAAAATTATTGGAAAAGATTACGCTCGATGATATTAGACCTTCATCCCGCCGTTATCCATATGTACACTTCACTCCAGAGCGCGAAATTGGTAATGATCTTCTGCGTGTAGAAGGTCTATCCAAAACGATTGATGGAGAAAAGGTACTGAACAATGTTAGCTTTATTATGAATAAAGACGACAAAATCGCTTTAGTTGGTCAAAATGATAATGCCAAAACAGCTCTATTTAAAATCCTAATGGGTGAAATGGAAGCTGATGAAGGAACATTCAAATGGGGAGTTACAACTTCACAATCCTACTTCCCTAAAGACAACTCTGAGTTCTTTGAAGGAAACGAGCAAACTCTAGTGGATTGGCTTCGTCAATTCTCTCCACAGGATGAAAGCGAATCATTCCTTCGTGGTTTCCTCGGAAGAATGCTCTTCTCTGGTGAAGAAGTAATGAAGAAACCGTCTGTTCTTTCCGGTGGCGAAAAAGTTCGTTGTATGCTATCCAAAATGATGCTCAGCGGAGCAAATGTTCTTCTTTTGGATGAACCGACGAACCATCTAGACTTGGAATCCATCACAGCAGTCAATAACGGTATGATTAATTTCAAAGGTGCCATGATCTTCACATCTCATGACCACCAGTTTATCCAAACGATTGCAAACCGTATTATCGAAATTACTCCAGATGGCATCATCGACAAACAAATGACGTATGATGAGTATTTAGAGACAGTTAAAAAGTAATGAATGCAAAAGACTATCAGTGAATTTTAACTGATAGTCTTTTTCTTATAATTTGGATTAGTGCCTTGTTAAATATAAAAAATTACAAAACAGCTTAAATCCTTCTGTATTTCATACTCCATAATTAAAGCCTTAATCTTAATCAAACGACTACATACGGTGTCTTCTGGATGATTAATCTTCTAATATCTCTCGCAAAAACTTGTGTCTATTTTGTAAAAAGTAATTCGTTATTTGATAGTGATCTGTCATTTCATAATCTATCTCTTTAATTGTATCGTTATCAAAACTTAGAATTGTGGCGTTGGGATATCCTAAAAGAATTGGAGAATGTGTAGCGATTATAAATTGACTGTCCCCTGCAGTGACTAAATCATGTAAGATTTTCAAAAATGAAAGTTGTCGCTGGGGTGATAAGGCAGCTTCTGGTTCATCTAATAAATAGATGGCTCTCCCTTTAAATCGGTTTAAAAAGAGGGACAAAAAAGACTCGCCATGAGATTGTTGATGCAAAGAACGTCCGCCATAGGCATTATAAGCTTTTACTTCATCAATATGAGAAGCAAAATTATAAAATGACTCTGCTCTAAGAAAAAAACCGTCTGTGACTTTAGGAAGCCACGAAAGCCTTATATATTCGCCAAGTGCGGATTCTGAAGCATGAACATTATAAGTATTATTCCGCCCTCCACCTGCTGTATTAAACTGACATTTATCAGCAATTGCTTCTAGAAGTGTAGATTTTCCTGAACCGTTTTCCCCAACAAAAAATGTAACATTGGTTTTCAAATTCAATTGGTGAAGATTCTTTATTGAAGGAATAGAGAAAGGATACTCATTATAAGAAGGTATGTTTTCATGCTCAAGTTGAATTCTCTTTAAGAACAACACTATCACCTACGATTTCCTTTTTTACTTTTTTTTCGAATAAAACGTCCCTTTAACTGAATGAAAAAGACAATAAACCATGCATAGCATTCGACAATCAAATCGGATCGCTTTATTTAACAATTATATACAAAATATCATTACTTTTCACAATTTAATCCCACGAAAATAGTATAAAGCCGCGTAGTTGGAAAAATTGATTATAGACGACACGTACTGCTTATTTTCCTTGAAATTACTCTATACTTAGTAACTTCTATAACACTTGATAATAAGTTCAATCCAAACAGCAACTATAAAAAACGCCATTTTGAATATTGATATTCAAAATGGCGTTCAAATTAATATGTGAGTTTGACATTTCTTAATTGATATTCAGAAATAGTGACATGAGTTTATCTTCTCGAAATCTTTAATAAAGGCGGAACTACCGCCATCGTTACCATCCCGGCAAGGAGTGCTTCGGCAAGTCCATTTGTAAAAAACACAGTTAAAACAGCTTTATAAATGGCACTTGTACTGCCAGCGTTAATAGCCTCTGCATAGGCATCCTGAAATAGAAAGGTAATAGAACCCATAACCAAGAATGTATGCATAAAAGTGGACACTAAAGCTGTAATAAATAAAGCAGGTTTTTGAAGCGAATTTTTCTTTGTTATAGCATTACGAAATGCTTTAAAAATATAGTAAGGTATAAATCCAATCATTACTCTTGGAACAATGGCAATAAATAACGCCCAAAAACTTCCTTGATCTGTTCCTAATACGGGAATTGCTGGTGAAAAAGCAAATGATAATAATGTCGGAGTAATCGTATTTACAGCAATACTAGTAAATCCAAATACTAATCCCAATAACGCACCTATCTTTGGGCCTAAAATAATAGAGGCAATAATAATTGGAATATGAATTAAGGTTGCTTTAATTACACCTAAATGAATAAAACCAAATGGTGTAAACGCAAATAATAGAATAATAGATAAAAAAATGGCTGTTAAAGTAAAGTCTTTTATTTTCAACTTTCTAACTCCTTCAGTAATCAAATTTCTTTAAATTATCTTTTGATTAGTAAATTAAATTATAAGGATAAATTATTTGGTATGTAAAGATATTTCGCTTTGAGGATTCAAAATTTAATGTAAATCTTAAATATGTGGAATAACCCTTACAGATACTGAATTACATAATTGTACTCATGGGATGTTCATTTATCGCTATACATCCTAAAGATTGAGAAAATATCCAATGGAAAACTAATCCGCTCTATTTCCTTACTGATTCGCTCAATTATTGCTGAATTCGGCTGAATTCTGGTCAGAATCGGCTCTATTATCACTAAAATTGGCTCTATTATTCTGAATAACGGCTCTATTAATGGCTATTTAACCTCATATCTATTCTTTTCTCCTAATCCAGCAATCTTATTAGTAAAGTATATATGTTAAAAATCTATTTCCAGCAAGGGATTCGTTATAATCTATCCATAAAAAGCAAAACAGGTGGGAAAGAACAATTTGTTCTCTCTCCACCTGTTGAACTTAACTTATCTTTTAACAATCTCAAAAAACGTATCATAGCTATTAACATAATAATCCGCACCTGGCGTATCATTCTGAAATAAGCAGGTTTTGATTCCAATACTTTTGGCAGGTAAAATATCTAACTCCCTATCCCCAACCGCGAGATCAATACGGTACTTATCGTGCAGGTACTGATAGCTTGCTGGATGAGGTTTTTTTGGATATCCGTCATCAATGGCTACTATTTCTGTGAAATATTGATCCATTCCGTTTGCTTTTAAAATACTCTCGGCACCTTCACGGTATTTATGCGTCATGATTACATTTAAATCCGCTGCCTCCAGCACATTCTTCACTCCCGGAAACGGTTTGAAATCCAAGGGCTTTAACTGCCTTTCAAGTATATGAATATGTTTAATTTGTTCTTCGGTTAGCTTAAGTTCGTTGAACGCATGGCCAAACGACACCTTTAGCAAGGAAAAGATTTCTTCCTCCGAAAGAGGTGTCTCCACTGCACTTTTGACCATTCTCGCATAACCGGGATAGGTATCAAATAAAGTGCCGTCAAAGTCCCAAAGTATATTCATATCCATTCCCCTTATTGTTTCGTTATCTTCGTCCAGCCATCCTCTTGTGTAATTCTGCGATCCTTCATTAGTCGGCCGAGTGCACGTTTAAAAGCTGCTTTACTCATACCAAAACGTTTTTGGATAGACTCCGGATCCGATTTATCCCAATAAGGCATGCTGCCCCCGCGGCTTTCAAGATAAGTAAAGATTGCTTCCGCATCTTCATCAAGGCGTTCATGCGTACGTGGCAGCAACGAGCCGTTTGTACTGCCATCAGGCTTAACTTCAATAATTCTGCCCTTGACCAATTCACCCAGCCTTGGTTCATTCGCACGTTCACTCTCATGAATGAAACAGCGGTACCCTTCTGTTGTTAAAATAAAGGTGCCTACTTTTAATAAACGGTAAGCTCTTCCCTCAAAATCTTTATTTTTTATTGATTCAGGAGCATGCTCGCTTAATTCCTGTACAACGGTTTCAGTAGCAAGACGACCAAACATTCTGCCTCTATTGTCGACTTTTAATGTAACATAAAGCTGGTCTCCTACTTCTGGCCATAGGCTTTTTAATTTTGGTAAATCGTCACTGGAGATCAATAAATCCTTTTGAAGTCCGATATCAAGGAAAACCCCGTGGCTTGGATGAACATCCACGACCGGAACCCAATCATAATCACCTTCAGTAATGGTTGGCAATTTCATGGAGGCTGTCAATCGGCCTTCTTTATCGTTAAATAAGAAAACCTCTATTTCTTGCCCTATTTCAAGATCACCAACGATTTCATGTGTGTGAAGCAAAACATCTTCTTCACCATTAGAAAGAAAGTATCCGAATGAAACCTCTCTTTCCACTGTTAATGTTGCTTTAATACCTGGTTGTAAATAACTCATTAACTCTTCACCGCTTCCTTTATACGATCCTTAAGTATATCATTATTTTACCCGTTTATCAGTAAATAAGGACTAGTTGGATCATGTTTTTGTCTATTTGTCTGCACCAGCTTCGGACTTCTTACCGCATAGCAATATACGCAGCCAAATGGGCATGTATCATATGAACCCATCTCATCTGCCTCCATGCACCCACATTCAGCCCGTTGGTATTTATCCTTTTTACCGGATAATTGCAGGTTAAATACTTCTTCAATAAAGTTTTTATCAATACACGCGCCATGTTTGATTCCGTGTGTATCCAAGTCAATAATCTCCGAACAAGTCTCTGGTACCATTCCATATTGCTTGCAAACTGAACCAATGGTACGGGTCAATGCATTTAAAGCTGACCGATTGTTAGGGTCAAGCCAGTCATCGAATTGATAGCCCTCCACCTTTTCCAGATTAGCAAGTCTACCTTTTGTCTTCGTATAAAAATCTTGAAAACTAATCACTACACGCGTAGTAAACCCGGATAATTGTTTTGCTATATGAGTAAATCGCTCGATATGATACTCCACATTCGTTTTATTGCTTAACACAATGGGATCGTATCGCCAGATTACTTTCTCCTGCCCGATTAAATCAGATATATACTGGAACTCTTTCATTCTGTTAGATAAACTTGGCATCCCTGGCTCAATCTCTTTTGGATAGTCATTTAGAGTATATTGAAACATTAAACGGTAGCCCATCTCCACCAATTCAGGAATATAGGGATTCATCGGTTTTGGATTCTTTGTCCAAAAACAAATTGCATCCACATCTACCGGCAAAAGTGAAACCTTCTTTGTTTGATGACGATTAAAAGGATTCACCTTCATATAATAGCCTTCTCTGATTCGATTCATAAACCACTCAGAGTAAAACGCAGGTATATCTGTTCTCCTGCTGGCACTAATAATCATCATTCTCACCCTTTCAGGCCTTTACTTTATACTGTTATATCCCTTTTTGCAAAGAAAAACCAAGCAACACCATAAAAGAAAATGAAATGCATGATAAGGATGATGATCGAAAAGCCTGGTGACATTCCAGACAGGATAGGTGTATTACCGAATAAGTATTGGTCCCACTGTGTATTGGCAAAGAGCAAAATCTTGCCAAGGGACAGCTCCAGCAACTCTGCAATTTCCGTTACAAACTTCCCGCCAAGTAACGCAGCTATTCCAAACCCAATTGCAAAGGCACTATTTTTAAATACGACAGATACTGCATATGTAAAGGTTGAAATCAGCATCAATTCCAAAAACGTAATTCCATACGTTAACAATAACTTTTGAAACATAAGCCCATAGCCCGCTCCAAAGCCGTAAATTATTCCTCCAATAAGCCAGGAAAAGATAAATGTAGTGGTTAATAAATATATACCATACAATTGAATCGTAAGCCATTTGGCAAATAAGACCATTGACCTTGTTCTCGGACGGATCAATAACAGTTTAATTGTTCCTCTTTGAAATTCATTAGCCAGTATACTCCCCGCCAAACCAATCGCTAGAAATATCGTGATGATTAGGAAGTTGGATAGCACAGACATAAAGTCAATCACATTTCCGTCTGTTCCTTTAATCAGTTTTGTAAAAAAGAATGGTAATAAACAAATCAACAAAGGCATCACCAGAAAGGAGTATCTGACCATTTTGTTATTTGTCATTTTATAGTGTTCGTTATAAAGTAATGACCTCACGAAATTCCAACCTCCCTCGCTGAAATCGTCTGTAAAAAGGTGTCTTCCAACTGATTTTGGTCATAAGCAAGCTGATACACGCTCACTTTATTCAGAACCAGCATTTCATTAAGCATCGGGATATCCTTTTTCTCAACTGATAAGCGAATAAGATTTCCCTTATATGAAATAACCTCATAATTTGCATCTAATACAGCCAGAGCATGTTGGATATCATCCACCTCAATAATAAGCACATGATGATCCATTTTTACATTTGTGATCTCCAATAATTCACCCGCTTTTATGATGCCAATTCGATCACAAAGCATTTCAACCTCAGATAATAGATGAGTGGAAATGAGAATCGATATATTCTCTTCTTTGGCCAAATAGAGAAGATGATTGCGTAAGTCACGCATTCCTTCTGGATCCAACCCGTTTGTTGGCTCGTCCAAAATCAAAATCTTCGGTTTGTGCAAAATGGCCTGGGCGACTCCTAATCTCTGTTTCATTCCTAACGAATATGTATGTACCTTGTCATCGATTCTTTCTGTCAGGTTGACTAATTCAACAACTTCTTCTATTCTATCAGATGATATATTCGAATATAAATTAGCGTATAATTCTAAATTTTGCCACCCAGTTAAATAATCGTAAAAGGCTGGATTTTCAATAATAGCTCCTACATGTTTGATGGCGTCAACAAAAGACGTTCCTACCTCGTGATTCATGATTCTAATCTGGCCGGCATTTTTCTTCATAAGTCCGCAAATCACTCGAATTAAGGTCGTTTTTCCAGCACCATTGGGTCCAATTAAGCCGAAAATTTCGCCTTCTTCTATTTCAAAGCTGATATTTTTAAGGATATCAGAACCAGCTATTTGTTTGCTGATTGATTTGACTTCTAAAACTGTATTTCTCATTCTCCCTGCCTTACCTCCCTAATCCAATCTACTTATCTATTTTACACTACTTACAACCGCTTACCTATATACGGTAAACGTGTTTTCCAAAACAAATAGAAAAAGGGACATTTTCTCCAACAAATGTTAGAGAATAAATGCCCTCTTCTGTTTCCCCATTAGTATCAGTCGGTGAAGAGCTCTGGTCATTACAACATACAATAGTTTAATATCGATCTCATGGTTATCCGAGTATACTTCATTATATGTGACAGCAAATACAGCATCAAACTCCAATCCCTTCGCTAAGTACGACGGTACAATTACTATTTTATCCTTTGGAATAGATGTCGTTTCTTCAAGTAAATAGAGGTCTAGCTCAGTATGCTGTTTAAGAATGGAATTTACAATCGCTGCATCTTCCTCAGTCTTTGTAATAATCGCGAAAGTATTGAATTTTTCTTCCTTTAACTTCCTTACTTGATTAGACATCTGTTCAGCCCATTCCTCATCAGATGTGATCTCTAAAAATACAGGTGGTTTGCCATGTCGAATGATTGGTTCAACCTCCGGAAATGAAGTGGATAGCCGTTTTAATAATTGATTGGCTTCATTCATAATCTCGACGGTTGTTCGGTAACTCTTTTTCAGCTCTCGATAAATGGCTCTTGGAAAAATGGATTTTCTTACTTCCTGCCAGTCGGTTATTCCCCGGTAAGAATGGATGCCCTGCGCCAAATCACCGACAAGGGTAAACATATCTGTTTCCAAAGCTGTTTTAAGCCCTTGAAGCTGCAAAAAGCTATAATCCTGCGCCTCATCAATCACTACATTCTTTGCCTTTTTCTCCGGCTTAACTCCATAAATTTTTGCATATAAATACAGAATAGGGCCCAAGTCCTCAAGCTCATATTTTTTCTTAGAAAAGATATTCTGACTGCTTTCGCAAAGCTCTAACGCCTCTTTTTTACTGAGTTTATGATCTGAGTATTGAACCAGCCTGTCCGGGTCGCTGTATAATTCTTTATAAAGTGTCCATATATCTCTCTTATCAAAATAGCTCATATAATCCTGGACGGCTTTTTTGATTTCCATTTTCAGATCATTGATCCTCGCCTCTTTTTTATCCAAAGCCAGCGAAATGTATTGCTTCCGCTTTTTCTCATCACCCTTCCAGTTTAAGGCCCTGTCAATTCTGACCTCATAATGCTGAACTACTTTTTTCAGCATTTTATCTTTATTCAAACGTACTTGATTTTGAAGGACTTTTTTTAGTTTCTCGATTCGTTTATAAAGCGGCAAATATGTATACTCATTGTATAAAAGATGATTAAACTGTTTTGCTGTATACAATTTAAACTTATCAACCCGAAAGTCTTCATGCACCATTAAACTGGTTTTTATTTCTTCAACATAATGGTCAAGCACCCCTTGAAATAGAGAGGAACCTTTGATGCTTGAGATGTGAACGAATTGTTGATCCTTGAGGATGTCACGAAGCTTAGTATCCTCTGTCAATTTAATTTTCTTCCCCAGCACCTCTTCCACATATCCCTGAAAGGTCATTTGCCTTACTTTCTCAACACCGAGTTCCGGGAGTGCCTCTGAAATATAATCAAGGAATAAAAAGCTTGGTGCTAAAATTAATAATTGCTCAGGCTGGAATACATCTTTATAGTGATACAAAAAATATGAAATACGGTGCAAAGCAATAGTTGTCTTCCCACTTCCTGCAGCTCCCTGCACAATAATAGGTTTATTTAAATCCGCTCGTATGATTTGATTCTGCTCCTCCTGAATCGTTGCAACAATCTCTGTTAATCGATTGGCAGAACTGCCGGCAAGAGACTCCTGCAATAATTCATCCACCGTCGTAACATCGATATCCCGTATGTCAAGCAACTCTCCATCCTCAATGATGAATTGCCTTTTTAGACTAATGGTACCGTCATAAGTTTCACCTTCTGATGTGTAACTCACTTCTCCCAACCGGCCTTCATAGTATAAATTAGCAATAGGTGAACGCCAATCGATGATCAATTGCTCCTGATTGTCACGTTGGAATAAGGATGTCTTTCCAAAATAAAGCTTCTCCATTCCGCCAGCCTCACGAGAAGTGAAATCAACCCGCGCAAAATATGGTTTAGGTATCGCCTTAATTAAACTTTCCAGTTCGGACCTTGATAGCTGATAGAAGCTTGCACTCGTTAAAAGCTGCGAATACCCCGCACTCTCTACCCAGTCTTCATCTTTAAAAATGTCCTTCATTTTTTCCATAAATTGTTCTTTGTTTGTTTCAGCTGTATCAATGACAACCTGCATGTATTTTTTTATAAATTCGAGCCGTTGTTTCTCCTCTTCAATCTCCTGATTTATACTACTTATCACTCTTTCACCTATCCTTTCTTTATATATTTCAAGAATTCCTGTTTGAAAGACTAAACAAATCACCATACTGCTTATTGGAGGTGGAATCATGTACAGAAATCAAATCGCTTTGGTCTTTTCTGATTTTGGGTTAGATCATCTTTATTTAAAATTTGAAGTGCCGCTTGAAGTTCATGGAATATTGAATGACCCGGAGACGTGTGAAATAATGGAACAATTTTTGTCCGTGTATGACTTTAATTCACAGGAAACTCTCTTATTTGATGAATTTTTCACTCATTTTAAGATATTTAAACGAATAATTACATTCACTAGTGATTTACCCATCCATTATATTGATTTATATAAACCGAGCAGTGAAATCTCTTACTAAATTGATTTTGGGATTTTGCAGGTAACGTTATATTCATACACCCGATACGACAAAATAACCAGACAATCGTTTCATGATTGCCTGGTATTCTTCTTAACGTTATTCACAATAAGTATGGCCCAAATAAACAGGTCATAACTAATAAATTATAGCCTATGTAGTAAAATAATCCAGCAAATAAACCTGTATCTTCCTTCATCACCCAGCGATAGATCATATACGTAACAATACTGATGATTAAAGGCCAAATAATCAAGCTACCATCGAAGTTTAAATATGATGGAGCCGCAAAAAATGACCTTTCTGATAAGACCTCATTCAGCATATAGATCATAGTACCGATATAGAGCAGAATTCCCACCGGCTCTACCCAACTGCGTTCATTCCTTTCGAAAATATCACTCTTGATAAACGACAGGATTCCGTAAAAGACCAATGGAGGAACAACCCATACTAGTCCAAGCACTAGCATAAAAAAGCCGCTGAATATGCCAGAAATAGAATAATATAGAGCGGAGGTATAATCTTCTTTGGTTATTTTTTGTGAAGATTCGATATATCGATCATCATCCGTTGTGCCGTTCAACACATATTCCTTCCCATCAAACGTTTGCCAAGTTATATAATTCTGATCAAGCCATTGAGGTCTGGCAGGTGTGTCTTCCGTATTACTTCTCCTCTCAGCTACCCAGGCTCCTTTTTGCTGCGTGGCATAGTAAACATTATACCCAGAACGCTTTGCAACTCGACTGCCCTCAGCAACAAATAAAATTGCCGGCTTATCATCCTGGTAGGAAATCTGCAAATATCGAGGATTATCTAACTCACTCCCATTCTTCTCATCATAAAAAGTATACTTCTCATTTTTTTCAACTTTTGAAGTAGCTAAATCAAAGCTTAACTCCAACGCTTGATAGGCCCTTTGTCCCTGTGCCATCGAATATTTTTCGATAATAGCTGTAGCTTTTTTGTCTCCGGCATCATAGATGATATTCTCAATTGTTTCCCCGCCAGTTGCTGAATGCTCGAGCAGCTCTTTTAATTTTCCATTATACAATGAATAAAAATGAACCTCGGAATCAGATATTTGAAGTCCTACTAAAAAGGACTTACCATTTTTAGCCTGCAATCCTGTGTAAATAGGTTGATCATATGTATGTATAAGCTTTGTTTGACCTGTACCTGCATTATATTCTTTTAGTTCATTCTGATTCCAAAAGAGAACTCCAGCTTGGGTAGGTGAAAAAGAAGTAATGTCTTGAGCGATTACCTGATCCGTTCCCTCTTGGTTGATGGTTAACTTATCATCATCCATATAAATCAGCTGACCCTCGGACGCCCAAATTGGTTCTGCCGGCGCCACTTCGGCTTGGATAGATTCTTCTTTTAACATGTTGAAATTTTGATCCAATACTTTGTGAGAAACATCTGTCTCATCCGGCATAAAAATGTGTAACTCATCATCTATTTGATAACTGTAATATTCCATTGGATATTTTGATGATGCTTTCAAATTGCTTGATCTTCCCCACCCATCATCAGGCAGAGTTGTTTCCAGTCTTACATTGTACACATAATAAAGCAGCAACATGATAAAACCTGTAATAATTGGTATAATTATAGCCTTCTTACTCAAATGAATCCCCCTTAATCTCTAGATCTTTATACTCATTTAAATAATATCACTATATTAGTTTAATTTGGTAGAATTTTCAATAAATTATAATAGTTTAAATTTTACATTTATTTATTAAACAAATCTTGTTAACTTCCCATAAAATATGTTAACCTATTATTTAAATTGGTTTACTTATTTTTCAGTTGAGGTGACTGTCTATGGCTCATGATAAAACGAAAAAGCTAGTTCTCGCAGCAATGTGTGCATCCATCATCTGTCTGTTAGCCCAAATCACCATTCCTTTGCCTCTCATTCCTATTACAGGACAAACATTAGCCGTTGGGATTGTGGCAACCATCTTGGGATCCAGACACAGTACGATTACAGTATTAGTCTATTTAACACTCGGTCTTATAGGCTTACCTGTATTCTCTCAATTCACAAGCGGATTAGGTATTTTATTTGGACCAACGGGCGGTTACTTAATCGGATTCATTCCGACAGCCTTTCTGATTGGGCTATGGTTAGAAAAAACATCCTATACATACAGTCAAGCTTTTTTCGCAAACCTAATCGGTATGTGTATCACCTTAACCGTTGGATGCGTTTGGTTAAAACTATTTGCAGCACTTACCTGGCAGGAAGCTTTAGTAACAGGTATTTATCCTTTTTTACCAGTCGGCATCATTAAAGCATTCCTAGCCGCATGGTTCGGCATCACTATAAGGCAGCGCTTGAACTCTGCTAAACTATTACCAGCTCAAGCTAAAAGATACTCCTCCCTTTGAATTAGGTGGAGTATCTTTTGCTATATTGGGAAGGTATTATCTGTAAGCCGATATAAAGTATGTTTTTATCAGCTTCTCTATTACTGATTATATTTCTACTAGTTATCATAAAAGCAACTAGATACTCCATAGAAAATATGCAAAACTATATAATTCGTGCTGTAAAACCAAATAAAAGGCACCCTATTTGAGTGCCCACTAGTCAACATTTCCTCTATACTCCTTTCATTTTTTCTTAAAAACAAAATTTATTTAAAGTCACACAAAAGATTATCCATCAACCAATATATGTAAAGGATTAAATGGAACTTTGTAGAATTATATATTGAGCAATAATTTATATGAAATTAGGTGAAGAGATTTTGAAAAGCAGCATATGGGATAAAGATGTAGGTTACAAACCACTACCGGTCACTGATTCAATTATTGAAATGGCCGAAAAAAAGCTGGGTGTTAAACTTCCAGAATCCTACATAAAATTATTAAAAGATCAAAACGGCGGGAGTATCATCTACAATGCTCATCCCGCTCCCAAGCATGAAGTATTTGACGATTTATTCATAGAAGTAGAATACCTCGATGGAATTGGCAAAAATGGAGGAATACTAGATAGTGAAGAATTAATAGAAGAATGGAAAATGCCTAAAGGCCTTGTTTTGTTTAATGGTGATGGTCATTACTGGCTGGCCTTTGATTATCGGCATACTTCTTCAAATCCGCCAATTGTGTACGTAGATAATAATGATGAGATTTCACAAGTAATAACACTCGCTAGAAACTTTGACGATTTTCTAGAAAACTTATATGTAGTGGAAATAGAATTACCAGATGACGAAGACTATTCTATTGTGACATATAGTAAGGAAGACTTTGAATCGTTAATCGAACAAGATGATGCTGAAACACTTTCTGAAATTATCCAATTTGATACTATTGATGAGGAAGCAGATTTAGATTGGTATGGCGAAAAGTTATTACAATTGAGCGAACATCCTGATGATGATTTAAGGATCTCTATAGCTAATAAAATTTGGAATGATTATACTTACCAATTTAGTGAAGATACCTTAAAGAAATTCATTGAACTATTTAAAAATGATACAGATTCTGATGTGAGAAGCTATGCTGATATGATTACAGAAAAAATTAATTACTCTATAGAAGATTTAAAGATGGAAATGGTAAGAGAAAATACTGATTATGGTTACAATGTCGTATCCAGCTTTATGTATAAAGACAATAGCTACCATGTTATACAGAAAGATAATAAATGGATATTGGAAAGTCTCACTGGTGCAGATCAGTCATTCGATTCAATAGAACAATTCTTTAAAGAGGCAACATTGGGGGGAATCCCTCTTACCGATGCTTGGGTAGAAGTTAAGATAATATAAGCTTTTTTAAGAAAAGAAAAAATTACAGTGTACTAATTAGAGCACTCTAACCTATAAAAAGATCCTGACCTCTAAAGTTGATCGGGATCTGATTATTTTGGATTATTTCCCTTCACATATCTAGACGATAAAACATATCCAGAGATCCTCCTTTATCTAATCTTCATCAATTCTTATTTATCTACCATTTTGTAATTTTCAAAGTGCCAACTCAATAACAACTATTATTTTCTTTTGAGCATCCATTGGTAAACTAACCTTCCACCCTATTGGAATGGCATTGTTCGTTAAATTATTCTTAAATACCAGGTGTAACATTATATATTTTTCTACAATAAACTCTCGTTTCACTCTCTATGCTTATCTCATTTATTAAGTATGGGTCAATTCAGTCCTTCTACTGATTGATATTTAATAAATATTTCCAAATATTATTGTATAATCTGTTCTAAATACTGTAAAATTTAATTGTCTGAATATTTAACGGTTTCTATTTAAGGGTTTTGTTATTTTGCGCAGATACTACTCAAAGGGGGATTTTTTAATGGGTTGGGATTACGAATATGATGTAGTAGTAGTCGGTTCTGGAGCAACAGGTTTTTCTGCCGCCATTACTGCAAAAAAAGAGGGATTAAGTACACTGCTAATTGAAAAGGAAAAGCATTTTGGAGGAGCTTCTGCTTTATCAGGCGGCGGTGTATGGGTTCCGAATAACAGATATTTAGTTGAGGCTGGTGTAGCCGATAGTTTTGAAGAGGCTAAATTATATTTAGATTCCACTGTAGGTGATTTAGTAAGTGATACAATTAAAGAAACCTATTTGAAAAAAGGGATCGAAATGCTGGATTATATGCATAATTTAAGCCCACATATGAGATTCTCCTATGCAAATAATTACTCTGACTATTACCCGACACATCCGGGTGGAAAAGGGATCGGCCGGTCGATCGAGCCCAAAGTAATTGATTTAAATAAATTAGAAGATTGGAAGAGCAAGCTTCTCCCTCCTGCTATGGATACAAAAGGTTTCGTTATGACAGGACAGGATTTCGTTAAAGTGAATATGATCACCAGGTCCTGGGCAGGAAAAAGAGCTTCTTTAACACTTGGATGGCGATTAATTAAGCATAAATTATTCAAAAAAGATTATGCCGCATTAGGTAGAGCTTTAATAGCTCGATTGGCTCTAACTTACAAAGATTTAAACGGTGAAATTTGGCTTGATTCACCATTTGTTGATTTTATTTACGAAAACGATAAAGTAACAGGCCTAATCGTAAACAAAAACGGTAAACAAGTAACAATCAAAATCAATAAAGGCTTAATTTTTGGATCAGGTGGATTTTCTCGGGATCAAGAAAAGAGAGATAAATATCTTCCAAGTCCACAAGATGTGAGTTGGACAAGCTCACCAAAAGGTCAAACTGGTGATATTATTGAGCCTTTCGCAAAATTGAATGCGAAGTTTGGTTTAATGGACAGAGTTTGGGGTGCCCCTACTGTCATTAATCATTTGGGTATGCCATTTTTCTTAGTAGCGGATAGAGGCTTGCCGAATATGATTATCGTTGACCAAGACGGAAATCGATATATTAATGAACCGACTCCATATCATGAATTCGTTGATAAAATGTATGAACATAATGAAAAAACAGACGGTAAAGCCATCACTTCCTGGATTATTTTAGATGCAAGAGCCAAGAAAAGATATATATTTACTGGCCTATTCCCCGGGCAAGATTTCCCTCAAGCATACTATGAGAATGGTGTTGTTTTGAAAGGAAATACAGTCGAAGAATTAGAAAACAAATTAAATATTCCACAAGGAAATTTAGTTAAAACAATGAACAGATTCAATGAATTTGCACGAAACGGAAAAGATTTAGATTTCCATAGAGGAGAAACACCACATGATCGATATTACGGGGATCCTTCTTTGCCAAATCCAAATTTACTTGAAATCAATGAGGCTCCCTACTATGCAATGAAAGTCTACCCAGGGGATATCGGCACTAAAGGCGGGGTAGTTACGGACGAATTAGCAAGAGTTGTTAAAGAAGACGGTACAGTATTTGATAATGTATACGCTTGTGGTAACTGTTCATCATCCATTATGGGTCATTCTTATCCTGGGCCAGGAGCAACATTGGGACCGGGTATGACCTTTGGTTATGTAGCTTCCATGCACTGTAAGGATAAAAAATAAGAGACTTTTTAAACCCAGACAAAAGCATTTGAACAACTAAAGTTCTTATGCTTTTGTTATTTCTATTAATATCTCTTTTCTTTTATACAAAAGGAGAAAATACCTCCATTTTTAAAATGATTAACCATACTAAAGACCGTTCCATGGTAATACAGACAAAAAGAACAACCAGATACTTTTTCTTTTTTACTCAGTGCTTCATTCACGTTTTTTAGATTCTTTGGAAATTCATATGCCAGTTCTCAAAAAAATTATTCATGTTGTTCTCCACCTTCGTTCTTCATTAATGCAACGCTTCTAACTGGTAATTATTTGTAAATGGAAATTACAGTAAAATACCTTTCCCTTCCATGCTATAATAAGATCCTAATTTCACCAAAGGAGTGCACAACAGTGATGAAGCGATTTTTCATTATTATGTTTGGAGCGTTGTTGTTGACGGCTTGTTCGAACGCAACAAAAGACACAAACAATGAAACAACTTCTACCACCACTAACGTTCAAGAAAACGATCAGCAGGAAGTCAACTTGGAATTCACCCAAGAAAAATATTATATCGAAACCGGTGATGACACGACCATTTACTACTATGCCGAACTGGAAAATACCAGCAACATCCCAGCAGTGTTGTATTCTTCTGACTTAGCGGCAGAAGACAAAGACGGAAATGTATTAGGTGCCCAAATGGGCGGAAGCAGTTACCCGCACATTGTCAATCCAGGGGAGAAAACCTATATTTCGAATACCCTCTTTATTGAAGAACCTATCAAACAAGAGAACATCGCCAAAGTGTATTGCGTGCCTGAGTATGACAAGGCATCTGAGGAATATGTCGGTGTTAATGTGGAAAACCCTGTATTAAAAGAAGATGAGTACAAAATGTACACAGTAACAGGCAAACTTGTGAATTCGACAGATGAAGAGTTTGATGCATCCTATGCTGCCGTTTTACTAGATGAAAATAACCAAATGGTCGCAGTCTTGTCAGGCTATGCGGACAGCTTGAAAAAAGGCCAACCAAAGCCATTTGAAACGTATGAATATCTGCCAGAAGCGGTAAAAGGAAAAGTCAAAAGTGTAAAAGTGATTTCCTGTAAACATTAAGAAATAAAAGCAGTTCCCGTGTGATCTGATTCAAGAAATTTAGACATATATAATTAGGCTGCTTCAAGACCTGAGTTCTGTATTCAACTGGACTCAGGTCTTTTAATTTCGCCTTCATTTGTTTTTGTGATTGTAATAATGGATATAGTCCGCCATTTCTTTCTCAAAATACTCCAAACTCTTAAATTTCCGGAGAAAAAGAAGCTCGGACTTCAATAAGCCCTTAACCGTATCAGAAAAGCCATTTGATAGTTCTTTTTGTTTATTGTACTTTTTTATACTTTCGCCAGATATTTTTCTTTATAAGACAACCCTTGCCCTAATAGATATGCACCAATCATTTGCATAACCGTTTTCACGATAATCTGACCAATAATTGCAGCTGGTACAGCTGACCAAGGAATATATCCAGCTCCTAATGGGCTTAGTCCTACAATGACGAACACAACTGAATCTAATAAACCACCAACCATTCCACTATAAAAGACACGCCAAGCCATCGGAAGTTTTAAACGTGTATAAATTTCTGTATCTGTTGTTTCTGCGATTAAGAATGATAGCGCAGAGGCTGCGACGATAATTAGAGTATCTCCTAATAAATAAGATGCAGTTGCTGATAATACTAAAGCTAAGAAAATAAAACCATAGGTCCTCTTACGACCAAGTTTATTTTGAACCAAATCACGGAAGATAAAGGTTGCACCAATTAAGAACGATCCCATTGGAATAATGAATATCCAAAATTCTAATGGAGCAAAGCGCGCTGTCAGTACATTTGCCGTTACAATTGATACTAAATAGAATAGAATCCGTATCATATTGATCCTCCTATATGCTGTTTGGTATGTAAATATGTGTGCATTCCTTGCAGACGCAGCTTACAAGCGGGACATTCACCACAGCCGTCCGCTTTAATACCGTGATAACACGTTAAGGTCTTTTCTTTCACAAAATCAAATGCACCTAATTCATCTGCTAAGGACCATGTTTCTGCTTTGTTCAACCACATTAAAGGTGTGTGTATAACAAAGGCTTCTTCCATTGATAAATTGATTGTGACATTAAATGATTTTATAAAAATATCACGACAATCTGGATATCCGCTAAAATCTGTTTCACAAACACCTGTAATAATATGCTTTGCACCAATTTGTCTCGCTAATACACCTGCAAAAGATAAAAATAATAAATTGCGACCCGGTACAAACGTTGATGGCAACTCTCCTTCCGCACCATCCTTCACCTCAATATCAGCGCGTGTTAATGCATTCGGAGCAAGTTGATTAAGTAATGACATATCTAAAATATGATGATGGACGTTTAATTCATTAGCGATTTGTTTTGCACATTCAATTTCTAATGCATGTCGTTGCCCATAATTAAATGTCACAACCTCTACCTCTCCAAAATTTTTCATTGCCCAGAACAAGCATGTCGTACTATCTTGTCCGCCGCTAAACACGACTAATGCTTTTTCTTGCTTCATGATCTTTCCCCCCTCCCAAGATAAAAGGATTTTAACGAATTGTGGTAACACTCAGTTAGCGATTATCAATTTTTTCGGGATATAAATCGTGATTCATTAAGCGATGATTTGCGATTTCTTCATATTTCGTACCTGCACGGCCATAGTTACACCAAGGGTCGATTGATATACCCCCGCGTGGAGTAAATTTGCCCCATACCTCGATATAACGAGGATCCAGCAGTTTAATTAAGTCATTCATAATGATATTGACACAGTCTTCGTGGAAGTCTCCATGATTGCGGAAACTAAATAAATATAATTTTAGTGACTTACTTTCTACAATTTTTTTATTTGGAATATACGAAATATACATGGTCGCAAAATCCGGTTGCTGCGTAATTGGGCAAAGACTTGTAAACTCAGGGCAATTAAACTTAACAAAGTAATCACGGTCTGAATGTAAATTATCTACAGACTCTAATACTTCAGGTGCATAATTAAATGCATACTTCACATTTTGATTTCCCAATAACGTTAAATCCTCTAATCCTTCTCTTTGTTGTCGACCAGACATAAATAACCCTCCTTGAATTAGATATCTAATCATTCCAAGGAGGGCCATACTCTTTTTCTATAAAAATAACTACTTAGAAAGTCAAAAAAGCCACGTCCAATATATGGACATGGCGAGAATGACATGTATCCATAGTTTTTTATAGAGGGTATCCGCTATGAACCTCTCCTGAAAATCTTCAGATATTATTTTAATTACATCTTATCATATCACACCCGATAATGGTTATAAAAGGAAAAAAGTTAACAGATGTAAGTTGAATCACGGGTGTTTCATAAAATATGGAGCTGAGCTAAAAATGATAAACACAAGTTAGACGATAAAAGTATTTTGGCAATTTTACACAAATAAATGGCCAGATGACTATTATCTAAAGGTTTGATGGTTTATTAATCAAACTCAATTATTTCTTTCTCCTTCGGTTTTTCATATCATACGAACCAGACTTGTATACAAGTTCTTGTATCGCTATTACTGGTTATGTTACTATTTTATATACTTATATTACGTATCGGAGGAAACATATATGATTATCGATCAGTTATCAAATGCTCCATTATATGATGGAGTGCATCCTAGATTAAAGAAAGCCTTCGCTTTTTTAATGGAAAATGATTTGCAAGCCTTGCCGGTAGGAAAGTATGAAATTGAAAATGACAAGGTCTTCGTAATGATTCAAGAGTATGAAACAAAGCTCATTGAAGACTGTCGCCTGGAAGCTCATTACTCATATACGGATATCCAATACGTCATTAAAGGCGAGGAAAGAATGGTTTATACAAATAAGGAAGATACAGAAGTCGTAGAGGAACAAAAAGAAAATGATGTTATGTTCTTGAATGGCGAGGGTAATCATCTTATCGTGAAAGAAGGATGTTTTGCTGTGTTTATGCCCCAAGATGCTCATATGCCAGGTGTTTGTGTGCAACAACCGCAAACTGTAAAAAAAGCAGTAGTAAAAGTATTGTGTGATTAATGGAAGAGGCAAAATCAATTCATGATTTTGCCTCTCTTAATCTTTGTCGTGATTGCGGAAAGTTTTTCAACGACCTAACTAACACTCCTATATCTGGCACTCGTTATCTTGGAAAGTGGTCTACTTTCTTTCATTTAATAGTTGAGGGTTACACCTTGCCGAAGATTGCCAAAAGACTAAAAATCCATTTGTCTACCGCATTTTACTGGCGACATAAGGTGCTTTTTGCCCTTCGTTCATTGGGATTTCAAACTTTAAAAGGAATTATCGAAAGCGATGAGACCTTTTTCAAAGAGTCTTTCAAAGGCCGAGAAGTAATTGATAGAAAGGCTAAGAAGCGTGGAGGTAGAGATGAACCAGCCTCAAACATATTTCTACAAGTAGGGGGTGAACAGTTTAGCGGACGGGATCATTTGTCCCACTGCCCCTTACGTTCTACCCTGGCTACTGATAGATTAAATTCAAATGAAAAAAGTTCAACCAGAAAGTTCTGGCTGAACTATATAATACGAACCTGCCCCTTTACTTCAACAAGATATTCAACCACAAAAAAGCATTAATCTTTCTAGGATGAACGCCACTGTTTAATAATTTGGGATCTAACCTGTCCCACTGCTCGGGCAGGAATCGCCCGTCTTTCACTGCCATCCTGTCTTTGTATAATCAACATTGATATATAAAAGATCCTTATTTATAAATTTCTAGCAGCGTCTTTTATAGCCAAATCTCCGAGGAATGAATTTGTTTATTTATTTTTACCGTTTTTTTCGTTGCCGTGTTTAAAGTTCCCTGTAATTTTAGCTAATAAAAGCTGTACTTCCATTATATCTTCTGCTGCATTTAATTTTTCTATAAGTTGCGCAGCCTTCCCATCCTTTACAATTTTGATTTGCTTGCCTTCGTAATAGATGATCACTGTCCCTTTTTTCGTTATTTGGTAATTGAATGGCTCTTCCTTTAATCTGTTGCGTTTATCTATTTCACTCACCATATTACCCCCTAATCGTTCGACAAAATAGCTTACAAGCCATTTTGTATAAATATATTCTCTTTGAGGACATTCTTTCTTGAACTTAATTATAATGCCTTGGTCAAGCTTGATGTCTTTATATATGTCGTTTATTTTCCCGGTGGTATGTAAAACCATTATTATATATATGTCTTTAAAAATAATATAAGTCCTTTTTTCGCTAACCTGCCCCGTTTGTTCAATAAGCTACTATAATCTAACCGTACCATAAAATGGATATAAATCAGCCTTTTTTATAAAGCAACAATCTTTACGAAAACAGCCTATTTTTAAGACGAAGAGTATTTAAAATGGCTTCGATTTGAGAGAACATATTGAAGTTTGACGAACGACAAGCCATCTTGAAATGCTAAAAATCCCTTTTCTCCTAGCAGAAAAGGGATTTGGATTTTGGCTAAAAGACCTTTTTGAAAGTGGTTGAAGCATGGTCGGTCAAAATGTGTGCGGTAGATGAAAGCATATTCCCGACAATAAAGGATAAGAAAGACAACTTATGTTGAATAACGAATTCCTCTAAATGATTGATATAAATTCCATATGGCACATCTGTCAGGATACTCATCGCTCCTGCTCCCAGCATGATCCAAGCCATCACATACAGATATCTGATGATATCTCCAATCACATACCCATGTGTCCAGATGGAGCGATGCTTAAATTTTTGGTAGGGAATCCACATGAACCGTAAGAATCCCCACCTCCGATACGGATTGCTTTTTATATCCAAATCAGGGTTCATCCAATAAGTGCCGAAGAGATATCCTATAATCACGGAAATCCCATGCACATATTGTTGAGAACTGATCAATACGGCCCCAATTCCAATAGTTAAAAATACTAGGTTTATTTTCTTATGTGCTTTCCCGTTTGCCACCCTAATCCTCCGTTTTGTTCTTTTATGACGGTTCTCCTGAACCAGCCATTGTTTTCCATTATAGGGGATAATCAGAGCTGGGAACACATTTTCGCTCAAAACAAGTGTTCGCTCTTCTGTTCGTCGTCGAAAAAACAAAAAAGCCAATAATTTTGGTTTTTTATCTAGGCATGATTCAGAATTGTAGAATGAATTTTCCCAGATTCAAAAGTCGCATTACTTCTTTTGAATAAAAGAAATAATATCAATATATAGAGCTGTCATTTCTTCTGGTGTTTTGTCTAAACCATTTTGAACCCATTGTTCGACTAATCCTAAAAAAGCAGATGTGATAAAAGATAAAAAATATTCCATAGGGGCCTTTAACCTTGCATTAATGCTATCATTTTTCTCTAAATTCAAACGTACTTTTTCTGAAAAGGCATCCCTGAATCTAATATGAAAACCTGCTCTACCATGATTGCTTAAGAAAATTTTTAATATTGGTGCATGCATTTTAATTGAACTAAATAGAGAAGCAGCTATTTGCTCTTGTCCATTTTCAAATGTATGTATGGAAGAGTAGCGAGATTGTAATTCGTCAATATGATTTCCTAAATCTCTAAACAATTGTTGTTCTATTTGATCAAGCAAATCGAATTTATCTTGATAGTGTAAATAAAAAGTTCCTCGATTAATTTGTGCGGTTTTTGTTATATCCCCGATCGTAATTTGTTCAAACGGCTTATTCTCTAAAATTTGCAAAAATGACATTTGAATTAGTTGTTTAGTTTTACGGTTTTTTTCTTCATAAATACTCACAAAAATCCCTCTATTTCTAAAAATGAACAAGCTGTTCACTTTTGTTCATTGCTTCTGTTTATACCTTGATTATAAAATGAATAAATATTACTGAACAATATGTTGTTTATTAAGAAAGGAAGAAATTGATTGAGATTATTTAAAGAAAAATTAGCTTGGGCTGCTCCTATTGCAGTAATTTTAATTATTGCGTTATTCTCATTAAATTTATTTGCTCAAGGTAACCCACAAGTAAGAAATTTACCAGTTGCACTTATAGTAAATGATGAAGGCGTACATGTAGATGCCGTGAAATCGGCAGTTGAACAAATGAGTAAAGGCACTGACGGCGAAGAACCAATGTTAGCTTTTACAAATGAAAAAGAAGAAGATATTGAAGATTTATTTGATGATAAACAGTATTATGCTGCATTAGTCATTCCTGAAGGTTATAATGATACATTGCAAAATGCGCTGACTAACAACTCTCCAGCAACTTTACAGGTATATATTAACCAAGGTTATAACATAACTGGTGCGAACTATGCTAAGACTGCTTTAACTGCTTTAATTACCCAATTAAACAACCAATATTCTTCAAATTTTATTGCGCAAATGGACGGTCAACAAATCGAGGCTAACAAGGCAGCTGTACTTGTGAATCCGATTGTTTCTGAAGAAAAAGTATTCAATGCCGTTACAGCCTCAACTGCAAACGGAAGTGCTCCAACCTTAATGGCAGTTCCTGCTTGGGTAGGTGCGTTAATCGGTGGTTTCATAGTATTTTTAGCTTCTTCAAACATTTTGAAAAAAGAATTATTAACTCGGAAACAAGCGTTACACCTAATGGGAGGTCAAGCATTATTCGGCATAATTATTGCCCTATTCTCTGGTTTTACCGTTGCAACGCTTGGTTTAATCGCTGGTATTAATATGCCTAGCTACTTCTTGGTTGGTTCGTTCGTATCGTTTGCAGCCTTCTGTTTCTTTTTATTAGTCTCCGGAGTAACTGCATGGATCGGTAAACCAGCCATTACCTTATTCATGGTTGTAATGCTGTTAGGTATGGGTGTTTTAATGACACCACAAGAAATGCTTCCTGATTTCTTTGTAAACTTCATTCGCCCTTGGGTTCCTATCCGCTTTGCCTCTGAAGGTTTACGTGAAATTTTCTACTTCGGCAGCGGCTTCTACACTGGCCAATCATTCAACACCATTTTAGGAATTGGTATTGCAGGGTTAGTGATGTA
Organism: Pradoshia sp. Z4_20; assembly: GCF_058216035.1. NCBI lineage: Bacteria > Bacillati > Bacillota > Bacilli > Caryophanales > Bacillaceae > Pradoshia > Pradoshia sp. Z4_20. The sequence goes on along the minus strand of NZ_JBZAJD010000001.1, from coordinate 1,007,052 downwards.
TGTTCTATCTATTTTTAAACCAGTGCGTGCAAAAAAAACTAATGCTAAATAAGCTTATTTATAATGATGTGCTCTGACAACATTATAAATATTCGACTTCAGTCATTCCAACTGGATCTGCGCTCTTATATAAATAAAGCTGAATAGAGGCAGGGACATCACTAGATTCAAAATCAAAGCCGGCAGATTTTTACTCCTCGTAAAATTCTGCCGGCTTTTTTGTTCATTCGTAGATTTGTCTCAGCTTTTTATTATAATTCTACAAATTTAAGACCGCATCATATGCTTCGTGTACTGCATCAAGTACTTTTCTAACCTTCACGCTATCACCAACGTTAACAATATTCGTTTTATTTTTTAAAGAGTGATATAGATGATTGTTAGACGAAAATCCTGCTGCTACCACAACGCTATCACAATCAATCCATTCTTTATTGCCGTTTACCTCAATTTCTACGGCTTGATCTAGTACTTCTGTTACTTTAGCAGATGTTTTAAACGTGATATTTGGGTGCTGCAAAAGCTGGTTTAACATCATTGCATTTTGTATAAATAAAGGTTCAGGTAACATTTTTTCAGCCATTTCGATAATAGTGATCTGCATTCCTTTATTTGCAAGCACAACTGCGGTTTCACAGCCGACTAGCCCGCCGCCAATAACCGATATCTTTTTTCCAAGAAGAGCTTGATTTTGCAGAACGTCTGTTGCTGTGTAAACATGGCTCTTATTCAGTCCCTTGATTGCACTTGGCATTATAGGATTGCCACCGGTAGCATGAACCACCAAATCTGCTTTATAGGATAATATCGCTTCTTCCGTTGCCTCTTTACAATACCTAATCGAGATATTTAACCGGTCAAGTTTTGTCCGATAATAATCGAGAATTTTCATTCCATCCCGCTTAAACGGAGGCATACAGGCATTATGAAAGTTCCCTCCTAGATAGGCTTTTTTCTCCCATATTTCCACATCATGACCTGCTTCTGCAGCTGTTATGGCAGCTTGACAGCCGCCAGGACCAGCACCTATCACTAGAACCCGCTTCGATTCATCTGCTGCTTTCAATTCTTTCAATCCCTCATAGCCCGTAAGAGGATTGACGGCGCAGTTTATGCTCTTACCAGCAGCAACGGTAGCAATACAGCCTTCATTACAATAAATGCAATGTCTGATTTCGTCCGTTCTATTTTCCATCACTTTCTTTGGAAAATTTGGGTCTGCCAAAAACTCTCTTCCAACTCCCGCGATATCAATCCAACCATTTCGAAGTGCAGCTTCAGCCTTTTCAATGTCACCCAGGCGCCCATTTGAAAGAACTGGCAAAGACGTGACAGCCTTAATTTTAGCAGATGAAATCATTTGTGGAACCATATCCTGCTGGTAAATAGGCGGCATTGCTATGTACCAATTATCATGACAGCCAGCGTCAACATGTAATGCATGGACACCCTTGCTTTCTAATAGTTTGGCAATCTCTATTCCTTCTTCAATTCCCCTGTACCCTTCTTCTACTGGCAAGAAATGATCCGGGGTAAATTTAACAAGGAGAGGGAAGTCACTTCCAAGGTCTTCCTTGATGACATCGATTATTTCTGTTAAAAATCTCATCCTGTTTTCAAAGCTTCCGCCATATTCATCCTGGCGGATATTCCATCGTTTAGTCATGAATTTATCTGTCAGGTACCCGCCATAAGCATGGATTTCAATGGCGTCTGCTCCTGCTCTCTTCGCTAATTTTACTGTTCTCGAGATTTCACCTTGTATAAACTTAATTTCATCAATCGTCAATTCTTCAAAGGTTATATTAGCACCGGGATACAATGGTAAAGCTGATGCTGAAGCAGGCTTTAGCCTGCCCTCTCCTATACCACCTAATCCAATTCCGGGCACCACTTGAAGGCAGATTTTACAATCAAATTCATGGGCCCTATCCACTAGCTCTTTAAAGCCTGCAAAACTTTCTTCTGTCAATGTGGATGCAGGGGTATGGCCATCGATAGCTTCTGTTGCAATAACGGTTGTCATCACCATCGATGCTCCGCCCTTTGCTCTGGTAACATAGTAATCTACTGTTCTTGGATCAAAATTTCCGAGTTCTGCTCCCATTGGAACCATAACAAATCTGTTTTTCAGTTCCAAATTTCCGACTTTAATAGGTTCTAATACCAACATTTTGTGGCCACCTCATTAAAAGGGACGAATTCGATCAAAACCATGCCAGAAGCGTCCCCTTGCTTTCATATATTATTAGATAATTTTATGTGATATATTTCACATAAAGAATGATGACTGGATTTTAAAGATAAGTACCATCCATACAATTATTGTAAATTTTTCTATAAATTTAATCAATGTGATTTAAACGCTTTATTTGTACGGTTTGTGAAAAAAACAGCAGTCATACTCTGCGTGACTGCTGTTTACACAGGTTTTAGAACATATTATGATTTCTTATATTGTTTATTCATTTCTATATAACTTTAAATCGGATAAAGATATGCCATATTCCTGCTATAACAGAAGGTGTTGCAATTGTATGCCATAAGTTAGCACTAATAGCGCTTGTTTCTTCATCCTTTTCCCGGCCATCAAAATAGAGAATCTCTTGTTCTAATTCTTCCAACTCGTTTATCCTGCCTTTAAGGTAGTCATTGAGCCGGTTAATGGCGGATTGAATCCGCTGCAGCAGGCCGCCCATCCGAAGATCGAATACATCAAGACCGAATATTTTATTCTCTTCCATCCACTGCGTTTGATAAGCTTTCATGAATTCCTCTGCTAACTTTTTCATTTCAGGTAAGAAGGTATTACAATAGTCCTCCATAATTTCACGATTTTGATTATGATAGGCTTGCCGAATGTTTATCCCTGCCTCACACTTAATTGCTAATAAACTGCTTAAGGAATACTGTGTCAGAAACAATGCCTGCCAATCGGGATTTCTATTGATACACTTTTTAAAACGATCTGCACAGTTTTGAAAGTGCGAAGCATACTCATTAGGTATCACATGTCTATCAAATAACCCGAATAATACATCTTGATACAATAGATACTTAGCCGGGTTAATTGAATGGTTATTCGGCAATTTATTACCAGGTACCATCATCGTCATATCCAAGCTCATAAAATCAAAGTAATTCCCTCCGACACATGTGGTAAAGCGCTCCTCCAGGCGGCTTGTTTCAGCATTATCCGTATAACAAAGCTCTGCCCAAAGCTGTAAGGTCGGAAGTATGGAATAAATTGATGCTTCCGCGCCGTTATCACCCCAGGCTGTAATAAATACATCTTTAACTCCATTACGAAGGCAGCTTTTATGAGCAATTTCACCTGCATGATGACTAAAATGATTATTTGAGGAAAAGCCAGTCCATTTCCAAGCGCCGCCAGCAAAAATTATGTTGTTACTGAGTTGTTTATGTTTTTTCAACATACCATCATATTTTTCCGACTCAACCGAATAGTAATCCCAATAAACTAATGATATGTCATCTGGGATCATTTCTATAACATCCTCTCGAATTGGGCTTTCGGTATCGTAATACTCTCCCGAACTCGCCAACCGGAAAAACATATCACTCCACATCATCGGCTCATAGCTGTACTTTCTGGCAATTTCCATCAAGCGGCCAAAATGCTTAAGCAACAAAGTCGACCGGTCCCGAAAACCATGTTTATCAGATACTTGCCAAGCCCGACCATATGGGCCTCATCCATTCCAATATTGATTTTTCTGCTGGAAATATGTTTGGACATAGTCCTGAACATTGCATCAATCAAATCGTACGTTTTCTCTTCATCAATAAGCAGGATATCATCACAATCCACGATATCGGAAAATGTCTCCCATTTTAATGCTGTACCCAAATGTGCCAGCGTTTGAATACAGGGAATCAGCTCGATTCCGAAGCTGCTTGCATACAGATCCATACTTTTTAATTGTTCTCCCGAATAACGGCCACGCATATAGCCAAAATACGGATACTCTTTTATCTCATACGTGTCTTCAGTATATAGCTGCACAGAAGAATACCCCATTAAGGCCAAATGTTTGATCAACTTTTGAAAGGTTTCGACTTTTAAAACGGCATTTCTGGAGCAGTCAATTAAGACCCAAAGGGAATTATAAACTGGTTTCTCCGAAGAGCTCATCCTTTTTCATCCCTTCTATCAATAGGCCTAGTGCACGGAAGAATTGGCACGGTTCTTGATAGGCAATCGTTCCACTTTTACCATCATATTGAACGTGAATTCCAGATTCTGAAGATTCCACTAAAATGGGAATCCCATTGTCTGATTGCTTGATGTTTAATAGATTTAAGATTTCCTGAGAAGCTGAATCCAATTGCTCATCCAACCCAATTAATTGTATTTGCATGGCTACCTCCACCTCTATTCAAAATCAGCGAAATCCTAATGAGCGTACGTACTCTCACGGGATTTCGCTGCTTTTTTTAGTTATTGTTTTGAATCAAAACCTTGCTCAGTTCGATTGGCGAAAATTGAAATTTGTTATACGGCCTGAAACGCACTTTAAATTCAAAAGCTTCAGGTCTTAAACGATATTTTTCCAGTACATCTGGACCACAGCTGGAAGAGCCAAGACCGTGTTGTTTATAATCCAAATTAAAGGTAATAAAATCCTGTTTTTTCAAGTCATACGTATGGTTAGCTCTTTCAAAATTTTCAGCAGTATAGTAGTGGGCACTGAAATCTATTTCTGGTTCACCGACCGCTAAAAGACCAAAACCGTTTGTATCCGTTAATGATACCCATTTAACCTGATGACGGTTTCCATTTTCTTGCGGCCAGACATAAGGTGTATATAACCCTTCAACATCACTAGACCATACTCCTACTTTATTGGCCATCCGGCTGTCTGCATAAGCTTCTCCAGGACCCCGGCCGTACCAGCTGACATTCTCCAACGTTTTTGGCAGTTTCATCGTTAACCCAATTCTCGGCATCGTTTCCGGCAGTTCTCCATAAGGTTCACCTTTTACCTTCAGAAAAACATCGCCGCTGCCTAAAATGGTATAGGTGTATGTGGTGTTGATCCCCCAAGCAATTCTTGGCGGCGCAATTCGGACAGTGACATGAATATCCACGCTCTTCTTATCAGATGAAACATCATACGTTACATCAGTGATTCTATGCTGCATCCAGTGCAGACCATATTTTTGCCATACTTCCTTTGAACTTATACCTTTATGAATAGCCAGCTTGTCATTATCTGTCGGTGCCCGCCATACATTCAATTTCGGCCCTGATCCAAAAACCTTCATTCCCTCAACAGTCCATGAATCTATGACGCCAAAGATTTTACTAAAGGCAAATTCAAAATGATCTCCAGATACCGTAATCAACCGGTCACACTCTTTAACCGCTATAGGATAAGAAAACGAGGTATTATTTTCAGTTACTGTCGCTAAAACTGGAAGTTTAAATTGCTCCCATGCTATTTCATGACCTGCTTTAGCCCATAAGGTATCTACAGTCGTCCGGAAATTTACATTTAACCAGTAATCAGTGTGATCCCTTATAATAGTAGGTAGCGTAAACGGTATAGTAATGCACTTTGATTCACCTGCTTGAATACCTTCAACAGATTGCATCCCCTGATCAAGAATTTGATCATCACATATAATAGACCATGATAATTGCAGATGATCTAAAGGAATAAAATCATATCGGTTGGTAATTTCAATTATCCCTTTCTCTAAATCAACTGCTTCTGCCTTAACTGGCTCAATCACCTTCTTGTATTCTATTAACGCAGGTGATGGTGTCCGGTCAGGCCTGATTAGGCCATCAATGACAAAGTTGGAATCATGCGGTGTTTCGCCAAAATCTCCACCATAGGCAAAGTACTCTTCCCCATTATCATTTATCTGTCTAATCCCTTGGTCAATCCATTCCCAGACGAAACCTCCCTGCAATCTTCTATATTTATAGAAGGTTTCCCAATATTCTTTAAATCCTCCAGGTCCATTCCCCATCGCATGAGCATATTCACAAAGAATATGTGGCTTATTCAGGTCGTCTCTCTTCCCTAATTCGTCCATGATCTCGACTGGTGTGTACATAGTTGTGTGGACATCTGAAGCAATTGGATCCCTGGTCGGTATATTTTCGCCTTCTTCCATAATGAAACGGCATTCACCTTCATAGTGAATAGGTCTTGTTGGATCTTTTGCTTTGGACCATTCAGCCATCGCTACGTGATTTCGACCAAATCCTGATTCATTCCCCAGCGACCACATAACAATGGAAGCATGATTCTTATCCCGTTCAACCATCCGTTTCATCCGATCCACGTAGGCCTCTTCCCAAGCTGAGTCATCACTGATTTGATTATAGTTATTTATCTCCTCAAATCCATGGCATTCTAAATCCGCCTCATCGATGACATACAATCCATAAATGTCACATAAATCATAGAAACGTGGATCATTGGGATAATGGGATGTCCTTACCGCATTTATATTGTGAAGTTTCATCAGTTGGATATCCTCAATCATCGAATCCATCGGAACAGCTCGTCCAAGATCAGGATGATGATCGTGGCGATTGACCCCCTTAAACATGACCGGTATCCCATTTACTAGCAAAACTCCATCTTTTACTTCTACTGTTCGGAAACCGACTTTAGTTGGGATGACTTCTATCACATTCCCTTTCTCATCTTTCAGGGTAAGAAGCAGATGATAAAGGTAGGGATTCTCAGCCGACCATTTATTCGGATTGTCAATCGGGATAACAGAAGATATTTTTGCTTCATCCATCACATCAATCGTAATATTTTTTAAATCTCTTATTTCAACTTCTTCATATAAATGGTTTACTAATTTTATTTCAAGCTGATAATTAGTTATCGGATTATTCTTTTGGTTTAATATATAGGTTTCAATTTCTAATTCGCCATTTTCGTAGTTTTCATCGAGAGTTGTTTTGATAAAATAATCTCTGACATGCGCCTTTGGTCTTACAAGCAAATAAACGTCTCTATATATACCGCTGAGCCACCACATATCCTGGTCCTCGATATAACTCGCCTCAGACCATTGATAAACCTGAACAGCTATTACATTTTTTCCTTCATGAACCAACTTGGTAATATCAAATTCACTTGGAAGACGGCTGCCCTGGCTATAGCCAACTTCCTTGCCGTTTACCCAAACATGAAAGGCACTATCCACACCTTCAAATCGTAGGATAATTGCTTGATCTGCCCAATCACTTGGAACGGTAAACTCACGTCTATAAGAGCCTGTTGGATTTTCAGTTGGAACATGAGGCGGGTCTACTGGAAATGGATATTGTACATTTGTATAATGAGGCCTTCCATATCCATGCATCTGCCAGTTTGATGGAACTTGCAGATCATCCCACTGACTAGTATCATATGATTCTTCAATGAATTGCTTCGGTGTCAAAGACGGATTCTCAGCGTAGTGGAATTTCCATACGCCATTTAACACCTTAACCTCCTCAGCTTTTCCTCTGTCGTAAGTCAATGCGGATGACTCACTGGTATAAGGAAAGAAGTAAGCCCTCTCTTGCAAACGATTCACATGAAGAACAGATAAGTTTTCCCAATCGTACGACTCTTTTTTCATAACTCTTCACCCTTCTTTCTACATAATCGAATACTTACTTACTTTTTGATTGCTCTGTATTTTCTCATCATTCATTCGCCATTAAGTTCATCGGCAGTTAGCAAATTAAACGGAAACGAAAAGTTTATTCGTCCAGTAAAAGCGTGAAATCGCTTATAGAAACTGAGCATAATCTCATTAAGTCAGCCATTTTAGAGTTGCATGAATGATGAAGAACAACTTGTTTCTCAGCCTTTTATCCAATTCCTTTTTGAATACTCGAAAATCAACTACTTCACTGACCCCATCATGCCGGCAACGAAATGTTTTTGGAGAAGGAAGAATATCAGTGCAGTTGGCAGCGTTGCAATAACAATCGTTGTCATAATCACTCCAAAGTCTGGAGAATATCCTGATCCAAGATTTGATATTAACAACGGCAAGGTATGGTTCTCTGGTGACTGGAGCACTACAAGAGGCCATATGTAATTGTTCCAGCTTGCCATAAAAGTAATAATAGCGGCTGCAGCATATGTTGTTTTCATTGTTGGAATATAAATCCTAAGGAAAACCCCTAGCTCCGATAATCCATCAATTCGGCCAGCCTCAATTATTTCCCTTGGGAACATCTTTGTACTTTGGCGGAAGAAAAATATCAGAAAGGCTGTTACACTTGTTGGTAAAATAACTGCAGCAAGTGTATCAATACCCACCATTGGAGTAGCTTCGGAAATAGTTCCAAACATCCGAAATAACGGAACCATTAAAGCAGCAAAAGGAATCATCATGGAGAGTAATAAGAAGTTAAAAACATAGTCCTTCATTTTGCTTCTGAAAATTTCAAATCCATAACCAGCCAAAGAGGCAATCAACAAGGAAAGCAGTGTTGTAATAACCGCTATTTTAATAGAATTACTTAAAACAGATACAAGATCGGTGGTATTCAACAAACTTTGAAAATTTTCAACTAGATGACTCCCTGGTAATAAGCGACCCTTTGTCACATCCACCGACTTATTAGTCGAACTGACGACCATCCATATAAAAGGAAAGATGGAAATAATGGAGACTATGCTTAAAAAAGTATAGTTGAAAATGCTTTTAAGTTTACTCATTTTTATCACCTGCCACTTTAAATTGAATGATGGAGAAGAATACAATCATAATCACAATTGCATAGGAGACAGTGGCCGCATAACCAAAATCAGGGGTATATTTAAATGACAGATTGTAAATATACTGAGAAATGGTCATCGTTGCATTCCCTGGTCCGCCTTGTGTAATATTCATCACTTCATCAAACAATTGAAGTGTCCCGATTGTTGAGATAATGGACGTAAACAAAATAATTGGTTTTAGTAATGGTATGGTTATTTTAAAAAACTGTTGAAATGAGGATGCGCCGTCAATTTTTGCTGATTCATAAATGGAATAATCAATATTTTGCAGAGCAGATAAGTAGAAGATCATATTATAACCAGTCCATCTCCAAGTGATGGCAATAATAATCGTTATTTTTGCCCAAAAGGGATCAGTCAACCACTGGATTGGTTCAGAGATAAGAGCTAATTTCATTAACATGGTGTTTACAATGCCATCCATAGAAAATAAATATTTAAAAATAACAGAATAGGCAACAAGTGACGTTACACATGGTAAGAATATGGCTGTTCGAAATAATCCCCGATACTTTAATTTCGGATTGTTCAGTAAAACCGATATAAACAAAGCAAAAATAATCATAATCGGGACCTGAATAATGAGATAGATCACCGTATTTTTTACTGTTGTCAAAAAAGTAGGATCCTTAAATAAACGTGCATAATTGTCCAATCCGACAAAGGAAAGATTTGTACCCGTGCCAGATTGTAAAGACATTATAAATGCCTGAATCATTGGATAGAAAGTAAATGTGCAAATCATGATGACTGCCAGTACGACAAAAGACCATCCAATCGTTGCATTTTTCACCCGATGCTTCCGACTGTTTTTTTGGGGTATTACATTCTGGCCGGTTGTGTTCGTATGATAACTTTGTTTGGTTTTAGCCGGGAACACTATACATCAACTCCTTACTAGATTGATAAAAAACTCGGGAAACGCGCCTGTTGATCAAAGTAGCTCCTATTCTTATAGGAGAAGCTTGCAATTTCCCGAGGCTTGAATTTTTATTTGCTAGATTAGCAGAGACCAACCTATTATTTAATTTGCTGTTCCGCTTGTGTTTGTGCGTCATTCAAGACTTTATCAAGTTCTTTTCCTTTTAAGAAATCCTGCATTCCCACTGCTAATATATCTTCAATTACATACGTGTGTGCACCATAGTTTACTTGTGGTATTTCAGCCACCCATTTGGAAAAATCTTCTGTGATTTTCTGACCGTCAAAGAATTCATCTGCCGCTTTATAAGCCTCACCTTCTGCAGCAGGCTTATACGTACCAATTGCACCAATTTCTTTGTTTAGATCCTGATAAAAATCAACGTTCGAACCGAAAGTTTTTGCCAACAAATCTGCCGCCTTCTCTTTGCCCGGAATATCAAGAACATACCAAGAGGATCCGCCAAGGTTAGTAGCATTAACAGAATTTGCATTACCAGATTGTTTAGGGAAAGGAACAACTGCCCACTTGCCTTTTTGAGATACCTCCTGCTTTACTGAAGCTGTCATCCAGTTACCTGTTAGAATGGATGCTGTTTCACCGCTATTAAAGGAAGCAAGATATTGACCCCAGTCGGAAACCGGTTTTGATATATCTGCTTCTACAATCTCTTTGTAAGTTTGAAATGCTTCTTTAAGATACTCATTGTCTGCCAAGTTCGGGGTAACGCCATCTTCCTTCAAATACCATGAACCGCTCGTCTGAATCATTTGACGAATAAGACCAAGATCTTTAGGATCCATTGAAATCATAGATTTGCCAGTGGCTTCTTTAACTTTTTTGCCTATTTCTATATATTTGTTCCAGTCTATACCCTGCAAATCTTCAACAGCGTAGCCTGCTTTCTCTAAATAATCTGTTCTTACATAAAATCCAGATACTCCTGAATCAAATGGAATACCATAATGCTTATCTTCTAAACTGGTAGGAGCAAGTTTGTATTCTGCAAAATCTTCCGCTTTATAATATTTTGATAAATCGAAGAATGCATCTGGATACGCTTTAAGAAAGCTTTGCGCACGATAATCCTCAATTAAGACAATATTCGGCATTCCTTTAGTTGTACCGGAGCTTAAGCTGGTATTAAGTTTTTGGACAATGTCTGCTTGTGCATTTTCAATGATTTTTAAACTAAGCTCGGAATTTTCCTTATTATAATAGTCCTTTGCCATATCGATAGCTTTCACGTTGAAATTTGGATCCCAAGTCCATACCGTTAATTCATTGCTACCCTTTTCTGTGTCGGAAGCCTCTTCGTTCGTTTTTGATTCAGAAGAACAAGCTGATAACAAAAGAATACTGGCTAACAATAATGCAAAAATCTTATTCATTGACATCCCCTCCATTTCTAATTGTAAGCGTTATCAATCCTACATGTATTATGTTAGCACCCCTTTGCTACAACTCTATAGGAAGATATTTTCGTAAACTTGTATTATTTTTGCCTATTGAAAGCGTATTCATTTTTGGGAATTTGGAATATCTTTAGATTTTATTACGATTTTTGTTCCATATGAGAAGGAATGATAATCCGTACCTTTGTTCCTTCTCCCTGTTTGCTGGAAATGGTTACTCCATATTCTTCTCCATATATAAGTTGAATACGCTCATGAACATTCCTAACACCGATTCCTGAGAAAAGCTGTCGTTTGTACGTTTGATTAGGAAGATTTTCACCTTGCTCATCCGCTATTCCGTCACCATTATCTACTACTTCACAAATCAGGTTGTTCTCTTCCTGCCAAATAAGGACATGGATAGATCCCCCCGCTTTACGATTGAACCCATGGAAAAATGAATTTTCCATAAAAGGTTGAAGAATTAGCTTGGGCAGATGAAAATCCATACAATCTGGCGAAACCATATAGCTTACATGTATTTTATTTCCATAACGTTTTTGATTAATGAAGACATAGTTTTTCAAATTATCCAGTTCCTGTTTAACAGTAACCGTTTCATTCACATTGCCTATTGTATTTTGAAGTAAGGAAATCAAAGCAGTAATCATAGCTTCCGTATCTTCCTTGCGGTCTTGCTGAACCATAAATTTAATGGAAGCTAATGTATTGTACAAGAAATGTGGATTGATTTGTCGCTGCAGGGCTGCCAGCTCCGCATTCCGTTTCTGTTTTTGCGACAGCATTAACTGCTCAACATATTCATGCAGCTCATCCAGCATGGAATTAAAAGCATTTCCGATTTGCCTCGTTTCATATGTACCTAAAACAGCCACGTTTTGACGAAATTTAGATTTTGGCGCATTTTCAATCTGTCTAACAAGTCTTGATAAAGAATTAGTCAATCTTTTTGATACGAAAAATATACTGACCAGACCTATCAAAACAATCCCTAGCGAGATCAATACAATTTTTCTCTTATCAATTAAATTTCCAAATGTCTTTTCTTTATCAATAATATTAAATAAATACATATCAAAAGAGGGAAGTGCTTCTACAAAAATGACCTGATCCTTCCCTTTAAAACTACCAATCATATAATTATTTGAGTTGTTTTTACTCTCTTTCGCATACCGAAGGAGTTCCACTTCCTTTTGCCCAATAAATTGAGACTGGTTACTGGAAACAATCCTCCCTGATTTATCAATAATGAAAATATCATTCCCAGGGCTAGTATAGTTGGAATAGACCTTTTTGAATTCACTTTCCCTATAAGAAAAATACATGGAGCCATAAACAGTACCGGAAAGTCGATCCATTAACGCTTTTGTAGCTACAACATACCTTCTATCCTCAATACTTCTCGTTTCGCTCTTACGTTCATCATATTGATACAGAAGCCGTTTCGGTTCTTTAAATGTATTGCTTGTTAAGATACTTTCATTAAGCTCCTGATTAGATATCGGCCAGTGGGTACGATTGGTCGTTAAGGTAACCCCATTTTCTCCTTTAACGATGATTTCAAGCTCGTAAGCTTCAATATTCGATTGAATTTGTTTAATATATTCCCCCATCGTATAAAATGAGATCATTTTTTGAGCATTCGTTTGCTCCTCAGTTAGGTTGGTCTTAATTGTGCCGCTTTGTAAAATATTATTTGACGCAATGACAATAGAATAATGAAAAGACTCAAAGCGTTCTTTTATTTCGTTTATTATTTTCGCATTCGTAATACTGAATTTTTCAAAAAAGAATTCCTCCGACATGCGAATTGTTGTCCATGTAATCGTCACAGAAACAAGAATGATAATGGTGAAGGTGATAAGGGAAATCGTAATAAATAAAGTGTGGTGTTTAAATCGCTCGGGTATAAGTCTCATATTTAATCACGTCCCTTATCCTATAAATTGTTTTCTTTTGTATTGACTAGGGGACATCCCCTTTATTTTTTTAAATACTTTGCAAAAATAGCTATGCTCCGAGAAACCGACCATTTCACTTATTTCTGCGATAGTAGCTGTTTCGTTAAGGAGTAGCTTACATGCCTCTTCAATCCGGATTCTATTCAAAGAATCTATAAATCCTTCATGATTATGAGTTGTAAAATAGCTTGAAATATAAGAAGGATTAAAATGAAAATAAGTAGCCACATCGGTTAAGGTAAGCGGCTCTGCATAATGACTCTTTATGTAGTCCATAAACTTCTTCATAGTGATATTCTCTGCTCGATTTTCCATTAAGAATATGCATTTATTCGCTTCCTCAATAAAACAATCCAAAAGTTTAATTGTCTCATTTACAGAATGTGCTTCATCAATGAGCTTGAAAAACGAGTACCTGCTTTGTTCAAGCTCTTTGATATCATAATTCATATTGCCAAGGAGGATTGTAATGTTAAATATGATGTTACTGATAAATGATTTATACTCGAAAACATCCACAAAAAAACAATTAGATAATTTTAGGGCATGATTCCTTAAATAGTGAAAAGCCGAATCAAAGTGCTTATTTCTGAACTCTTCTGTAAACCAATCCAGATTGAATTTTTCACTCCTATGTACAGTCTTAGGTAAAGATCGTTCAGTTAGAACTAAGATATCAGGAAAATAAAAGCGATAGTTTAACAGTTTTAGAAGGCTGTTCTTTAAAATTCCTCCTAATTGACCAAAACTTTGGAATCCCTCCGTTAAAGCAAAACCACATGCGACCTGTGAAGCTGCCAATTGATTAGCAACATCCTTAACCCTTGTCATATGATCTTGATTTGTATTCAAAAGAAATACAATGATATGCGGATCATAGTTAAAAGAATAGTAAGAGACCTCGCTTATCTTTTTGTTGAATACGTTTTCAACCTTAGTTTTGACTTGAATTAAAAATTCAGCAGCACCCTTGGATGGGTGTTTTTTTAAGTCCACACCCAATAAACTGTAATGACTGTAAGGAAAAGCTCTAATAATCTGTTTTGAATCAAAATGTACATCATACCCTAAAACTAACCTGTTGATAATTTGATCGATAGATAGACTTACATTCAGTTCCTTTTCCCTTGATTGAAAACCTGGTATTCTTTTAACAGCGGTTTTTAAAACTTTTAATAGACTTTGCGCCTCGAGCTTTGGTTTTAAAATATAATCGACCACTCCACATTGAAAGGCCGAGCGTACATAGTCAAATTCGCCATAACTGCTCAGGATAATGACCTCTATTTGGGGATATTTTTCTTTAACGACTCGTGTTAATTCTTCTCCATTCATGATAGGCATGACGATGTCTGTAATAATGATTTGCGGACTCAAAACTTCTATCATTTCCAATGCTTCCTGACCATTTGAAGCTTCTCCAACGATTTGAAAACCTTCAGACTCCCAATCTAAATAATGCTTAATTCCCTGTCTAATTAGTATTTCATCATCTACAATCAGTATTCTGCAAATTCCATCGTCTTTTACCATAATCTACCTCCAAATGCTGACAACTTTAATCGTTCAATTTATTATTTATAAGCTTTTAAGTAGTAACATTAGTTGTTGCTACCATATCTTCTATGATAATACCTACAGAAATAGCTTAATGAAGCTGTATATTTTATACCTTTTTAAGAACAAAGGAGTAACTTATCCTAGTTAGGACGCTTCAAATAGCTGCCTCTGATGGAATAGAAGTTTCCGTATTATACCTTAAATTATAAATTCTGGTTCTCTGTATGATAAGTCTCTTTTTATTGCTGAAATGCTTTTATTGATTCAAAATTACCTTGAGTGATATCAGCGGCATAATAAAGTTCGACAGGCAGTCTAAAATGTAGTTTTTGTCAATTCATGGAAAAACAAGTCGAAACCACTCGTGAAAAAAAACATTTAAGCAGGTTGTTATTAGGGTCTTAGTGTTTGTCTGATAACATACTTATTTCGACATTTTGGAAAGGCACTCCTTTTTGCATTACAACGGGGACTCTATTGTTCCAAATAAAGTGGAAACTTCCGAGTAATTGAGGAACATACAAGAATAGCAGCAATATAGCAAACGAAACAGCCCGATCCGATAACATCGAATCGGACTCCAGCTTTTTTTCTGTTTGATAGGTGTTGAAGATTTCACTTGATAGGCAACTATACTTAGTAGCGGTAGGGAGCATACCACTGATTCCGTACCCTCCTCTTGCTGAACATCTGGCCGCCATTTCACTTGTAAAGAAGAATTAGATTATAGTAAGGCCATTCTCTTATTCATCAATAATTATCTTTTTAATATAGTCGTTTAGGAAAATTCCTTGCGGGTCAAGTTCATACCTTATGGCTTGAAAATCCGGCAGTTTGGGGTAGCAGGAATATAATTCTTTTTTACCTAGGCTATGCATTTTACCCCAATGTGGTCTTCCTTCATACTTCCGCATAATCGCTTCCATCTCTTGAAAATATTCTTCATATGGCATGCCTTTATACATATGGAAAGCAATATAGGCGGAATCTCTCTGATAAGAAGGACTAAACCAAATGTCGTCTGCCTTGACCGTCCTGCATTCTATCGGAAAATGAACCTTATGCTTCTTTACTTCAATACACTTCCGAATCTCTTGAATGGCCGGCTTAAAGTAATGAAGTGGAATACAATATTCCATTTCCCTGAACTTCACAAGTCTTGGACTAGCAAAAATCTCATAGCTTTTTGCCGTAATGGTTGTTGTTCCTACGGCCTTTGCAGATATTCTACTTATGGTTTGACTGCTCCTTGGTAACACACGACATACCTCTGACAGTACAAAAAATAAATAGTTTTCAAAAATGAGATTTTTTAAGTTATGAAAGAATAAGCCCTTTGGTTTACGATTTGTAATATTCATCGTTTTAACTTGTACACAATCTGAATATGGGAATAGAAAAAATTCAAAGTGACGGTTTTCATGGATATAGCATTCAAGCTGTTGCTCAAAAAGTGGATATTCTTTTCTTTCACTTCTGTATTCATATATAAGTGTTTTAATTATCTTCAGTTTTACTTTTACAATGATTCCAAGAACTCCAAGCGATATGAGACAAGCATTGAAATATTGAGGATTTTGTTCCTCAGAAACGGTAAGAACATCTCCAGATGCTGTAACAATGACGATTTCTACTACTTGGGTTGGAATATTACCAAACTTCAGTCCAGTTCCATGCGTTCCAGTTGAAATAGCACCCGCAATACTTTGGACATTGATGTCGCCTAAATTTTCCTGAGAATATCCTTCTTGTCCAAGCACTTCTCCTAATTGAAATAACCGGGTACCACCCAGGATGGTAACTGTACTGGCTGCCTCATCGAGTTGTTCAATTCCACTAAGTAAATCAAGAGATATGAGCCAATCATCCGTTTTTACTAAACTCGTAAATGAATGCCCAGCTCCTACAACTCTGATTCTTTTCTCTTGTTTCGACGCTTCTTTAACGATTGAAGCAACCTCCTCAATTGAGGATGGATACAGGATTTTTTCCGGGATACTTTCACATGTTTGAGACCAATTTCTCCATCGTTTGCCTTGTATCGTCTTCATTACAGAAAGCATTTCCCTTCCCCCCGATAGGTAAGAAATCGATCAACGATTTGTTGATTAGCAAGACAAATGATTTCATTAAACCGTTCACAAATTTCTCCAGCTTTCGCTGCCCTGAAGATAATGACATCTCCAATTTCCAACGTTTCCTTTTCATAATAAACAGGGGTTTGCACCTCCCCAGCTCCTTCAAATGACAATAATTTACCACCCGGCGGGTAAATAGGCAATGGCACCTTATCCTGACCATGCACTCCAGATGAGACATATCCACCTCCAAGACAAGTATAAATATTTGGAGTTGGTTTTCTAACGACTGGCAATGCGAAATATAAGGCAGGTGTGAAGCGAAAATTTCGGTAATAATCAAACAACAAAGGAGCATAGAAACCTGATCCCGCTGTCAGTTCCGTAACAACCTCTTCTTTTGATGTAGTTTCAAGACTTCCCGTTCCTCCTCCATTAACAAATACTAATTGTACACCCTCACTCTTAAGAGATTGAACAATCCTCTCCCTTCGCCGTTTGATTTTATCAATTGATTTCTTTTTCATAAAAGCAACAGCCATATTTTTAAGCCTCTGAGATGGCAAATGATCACCTACCCCAGCTATTTGTGCTTCATAACCCATGATTCCCAGAAGCTTTAGCGATGGATATTCCTGTATAATTCGTACTAGCTGAATCACGCCTTCTTCTGTTTTTAATGGGGAACGTCTTACTCCAAAATGGAGATTACCAAATGTGGTGCTCATATCAATATCGATGCATAAATAAAAAAATCCATTTGCTTCCTTAGCAATCGCATTTAAATGTTTAATCTGTTCAAAGGAATCGACCATACAGGTAATTTGATGACCTTTTCCATTTAGTTCAGCTATTTTGCTAAGAGGTTTGGAATCCCAGCATGGATAACCTATCAGGATATCCTCAATGCCTTGTTCTGCAAGAAAAATAGCTTCATAGGGGCTATAACACATTACTCCTTTATAGACAGGATTGGATTGGAGAATTCTTTTTAAAACTGGAATAGACCGTATCGATTTAGTAGCAATTCTGATCGTTTTTCCATTTGCTTTTTCAGCGATTCTCCTGCAATTTTGATCTAAAGCATCTAAATCCAGCAAAAGGGCTGGATAAGATAACTCCTTTGATAATTCATATAGCACCACTAACACCACCACCTCTCATTCTCATAATAAACGAGGAGCATGATTAAAAATAGAACTTATTCAAAATATTCAGACTTATTATAACAATTACGTTTTCAAGGAAAGATAAACGCATAAAAAGTTTATCTTATATTATAGCGGTAGATGTTTTTCAACGGTGTTACCAATACTTTTTCATGGAGTTAAAAAAGCCATTGATATAGTGAACTCATCAATGGCTTTAGACTTAATATAGGAAGTTTTAATAAACAAACATACCCATCAAAGGGGAGACCCTTATTTACTAGCTACTATACAGACCGCTCTTACTTATAATGCAGTTGCTGTAATGTATCTAGCGGGAATTTTTGAATCTCCCATTAAAGTAATAGTTAATAATATACACAGTACTGAGTAGTTTAAGATTAACACCCTGACCCTCTCAGTTTGTTAAAACGAACGTGTTTTGGAACTCAAGTAGAGATGCCGATTGACGTATGTTCATAACGGCTATCCTTTAATGCTTTTAAGATAAAATGTGCGACGTCAGCACGCGGTATTGATCTTGATTTCTCTGGTACACTTGTTGCAGATTCTCTATACTTTCCTGTAAAGGGATGATTCGTTAGCCCCATCGGTCGAACAATGGTGTAGTTCAATCCATGTGATTGAATATATTCAACTGCAGCCCGATGATCAATTAGAGGATTCTTAAGCATTCTCATGACCAATTTACCACTTAGCCCTGTTAATTCTTTATGGACTCCCGCAGATGCAGTGTAGATAATCCGCTCTACATGTTGCTCCTTCATACCAGTAACAATATTTTTTATCATCTCTTGAAGCTCGGTTGATTTTTTCATCCCTTGATTCGAGCCTAAGCAAGATATAACAGCATCATGACCTGCAATCGCTTCTGTTACTTCCGCTAGATTAAAAGCATTTCCTTGTATAATCTTTAAATTTTCATGGGGAAAGTCTAGCTTGGCCGGAGTACGTACAAACGCCGTCACCTCAAAACCAGCCTCAACTCCTTGACGCACAACAGATTGACCTACACCACCTGTTGCACCAAACACGATAATTTTCATAACAATCCACCACCCTTTCTTATTATCATCCCAACATTCCCAGAATGCCCACTGCACATTTCTTGGACCAATACTTTTATCCATTCCTGAGTCATTCTAAGGAAAACTATGGATTGTTCTCTGTATTAAACATACCTACTTACACTTGATTGACTATTTAATATAATCATATAATTATCTGTTGGTTTTATCAATTTTCACTACTTATAAAAACAATTCTTTATCAGTGACGTTCATTATAGTAGAATAGCTCAAAATGACTAGCGTAAAATCGTATGCTAGGGTATTCAATTGGGGATTCTTTCCATATTTAGTACTCCTTTAATCTACTACGATAATAATCGGACTAGAACATCCAGTGCCAGCCTATTTCCGCACTACTCTAGTGTCCATATCTGGGAACGATGTGATTTAGAAGAAATCTTTTATACAAACTGGGTTTAAAAAAACCGTAACTAAATATAAGCCGAAATACACATAGCCCTTTTTGTGGCTATGTGTATTTCAGCTATTTTAAATGTATGCAAATTTGTAAGCAGTCCACATCTTCTATGCTGTACGCTTATATAGTTCAATCATTTCTGTAACTAGAATTGTAATCGTATCAACACTCATTATCTGGTCTTCCGCATGCATAAATATAAGCGAGAACTCAAGCTTTTCTCCATTTGCCTCTCTTTGAATTAAAGAGGCGTGCGTTTTATGACCTTCTACAAAGAAATGTTTTGATTCAGCTAACTTTTCTTCTGCTAATTCATATTTTCCTTCTTTCGCCGCATAAAGCGCTTCCATTACTAAGCTTTTAGCCGCACCTACGTTACTAATAATCTTAAACGCCACAGTATAGTAATCATTTGCTTCTAATGACATAGTATCCCCCCTTCTCGCCTTCCATTAACAGCTATCCTTTTATCACTTGTTTTCAATTATTTGCAGTGCTTGATCAAGGACCTTTTCACCATTCATCATACCGTAATATTGCATATTAATTGCTGCTACAGGAATGTTTTTCCCGACCAGTTTTGATTCAATTTGATTTTGCATATATTTCACTTGAGGTCCTAATAACAATACATCTACATTTTTCTGTTCGAGAGTAAATTCCATTTCTTGTGCTGATTGGGCAAAAATATCAGCTTGGATTCCACGCACTTCTGCTGCCTTTTGCATTTTTGTCACCAATAAACTTGTACTCATTCCTGCTGCACATACTAACATAATAGTTTTCACTGTTAGTTCCTCCTTTGATTTCATTCTTTAGTTTAAAGATGTCAGTTAATAAGGATATATAAATATCTGTTCACGCAAATTTCTTCCAATGAAAATAATGAACTATAGCAGGCAAGGCATTGGGCTTATGCCTCTATTGTCTAGTAAACTAAGTATATGAGCCTTACCTATTGATAGAACGAGCAACCATAGAGACTGTATGCCGAATACCACGAATAGCTTTACTCATCGCAAATATATTTTCTACAGGAGCAAGACCGGCGTACCCCGCGTCACCGATATGTTGAATATCCACCCCACAAATTTTATTCCGGATAGCAATTTGTTTAACCGTGTCTTCATCAGAACTTTCTTGGCTTGTACCAATAGCAGATAAAACAAGGGCACCATGTTGATGGGCACTTTTTACAATCTTCTTTAGTTCTTCATCATCAAAGCCTGGAACAGTCCCCACTGCAGGAACTAAAATAATATCTGCACCTGAATCAATATAACCTTTCACCACTTCTGCATCTGCAACTGGCTCATCCACTCCTGCTCCATGCATTTTTCCTGCGATAATTAATCCCGAGAAATGTTCTTTAGCAAGCTGTATCGTTTTTTGGATCTGCTCATTTGTTACACCCGTGCCAGGATTTCCTGTAAAACATACAAAATCAAGTCCTAATTTTTCAATTTCCTGTATGGTTTCTAGATTAGCTTGACGACCTTTTGAAATGATTAATCTTTCTTCTGCCATATTCGCTGAATTGTCCACTGGCTCTAGATTAACACCAATAGGACGGCCGACCAATCGGTGAAGTGCCTCTACGAATGAACCTTCTTCGTTTTCTAATCCTGCAATATGTGGCGAAAGCACATCAACACCATTCAAGAGAATTAAGTCTGCTCCAAACGAGCGGGCAATTTCTGCATTTGTAATATCTTCAATATAAGGTTCACGAACCGCAACATTTTCAGACATAATAACGCGTCCTTCGCATGCTTTAATACTTTGCTTCAACTCTACTGCAGTCATTTCCAATATTTCTGATGCATTTGCACTGATTAATCGTTTTTTCATTTTTAAAGTCCCCTTCATTGCTTTTTTGAACTAATCCACTAATCCTGATCATTCATACTTTTACACTTCAATCTCTTCATTAATAGTGGTAGCCCAGAGTATGTTTTCATTCTTAATTAATCAAGAATCATTATTTGCATTGGAACTATCATTTGATCCCTATATTTTTTAGTTTCATTGAGAACAAATCAAAAGATAAATTAGTAGTTCAGTAACTTTATATAGTCAAACTATTCTTGCGATTTGAAACGCTTTTCAACAGCTAAAACGAATGGCAAGTAAAGTAAGATATCCAGTATTATTAAAACAATCTGCAAAATCGCCCCGCTTATATCACCTGTAACTAAAAATCCACTGAATATTGGAGGCATTGTCCAGGAGGCTGCTGCTCTAGTTAACGGTACTAAACCCGAGGCCATTGCTAAATACGTGACCACTACATTTATCATTGGAGCAAGAATAAATGGAATGAACAACATTACATTCAATACTACTGGTATACCAAACATAGTCGGTTCATTAATATTAAATAAACCTGGTACAACGGTAATCGGTGCCAATGCTTTTGTTTGTTTGCTCGTTTTCTTTTTACGTGCTAAATATCCGAGAACTAAAACTAAACCAATCGTAGCTCCGCCCCCGCCAATATAGACGAAGTTATCCATAAAGGGTAGTGTAATAATATTTTGTAATTCTTGACCAGCTTGATAAGCCACACGATTTTCATCTAAGTTGGCAATCCATACAGGCTGCATAACTGAGTTAACTACATTACCTCCATGGATACCAACAAACCAGAATAAACTATTGAGACCTACCACGATGATTGTACCAAAAACGTTATTTCCCAATAACCCTAATGGTTTACCTAAGATGACTTGCGCAATGTCATGTACATTTGGTAAATCAAACGTACTTAGAATAGAATAAATAATTAACCACATCGTTATAATTACTGCACCCGGAATAATGGCACTGAAGCTTCTGGCTACAGCTGGCGGAACGCTTTCCGGAAGTTTAATCTGAATATTACGATTAATGAACCATTGATATATATAACCATTAAGCAAACCCATAATTATAGCAATAAATAAACCTTTCGCTCCCATATAAGCAATTGGCATTCCAGCTCCAGCATCAGAAGAAATAAATGGAGTTGCAATAATAAATGCAGACAATGAGATAATGCCTGAACCGATTCCGTCTACATTAAACTGCCTTGTTAAACTATAAGCAATCCCAAAACTGGCTATTAAACCAATTAACCCAAAACTACTGTCAGTGCCTTTCCATAAAAAGTCTGCGATTCCCATCTTACCCAACCATGCTTCCCAACCTGGCACCGGGAAACTAGCTATAATCATAAAAAGTGAGCCAATAATAATTAACGGCATTGCAAACGTAATACCATCTCGTATAGCAATCAGAAATTTATTACTACCTAATTTTCCAGCAATGGGCATCATTTTATTTTCCAACAGTTCATTCATTTTGCTCACTGTTTAATTCCTCCTCAAGGTTCATATCCAAATGAATTACATTTATAGAATGCTTTTAATCTTATAAGTAATCCTTGTATCGTTCTTAGCCTCCTTTGAAAATCAAAATATCTTCCTTTATTTATAAATTATTATCAAAGACTATAAAAACACCTTATTTTTATCATTTAAATAATAATAAAATATAATTAACTATCTTAACACTAATTAATGAAAGCGCTTTTGTCAATCAAGAAATTTCAATTTATTGATAGTATTAGTATTTTTTTACTTCACACATTTACCTTTCCATATATAAAGGAAGAAAAAGTTTTTTGAAAATTGATTTTAAATAGTAAATTAATTATAATTTATAATTAATTAAGATAAGAATAAGAACGGAGATTATCATGACACTCACAACTAAACAAAGAGAACTGCGTACTAAAATTTTAGATAAAATTTATGTCCATGGTCCTATCTCACGAATAGAGATTTCAAATCATACAGGTATTACCCCTGCTACAGTTAGTGAGATAACTGGATCTTTACTTAAAGAAAACCTAATTTATGAATTAGGAGAAGACTCTTCTGAAAATAATAAATCGGGACGTAAACGGATTCTTTTAGATATTGCCGCACATCACAGTTTTTATATTGGATGTGAATTATCTGAAAAATATTTTTCGTTTTGCCTAAGTGATAATATCGGAAAAATCTATGCTGAGAAGGTAATTAAGTTTAATGCAGGAAATAAAAATGATGCTTTAACAGAAGCTCATTTTATAGAGGAGTTAAATCATTTTATTCATTGTCATCACAGCTATCAGCCAAAGGCCGTCGGAATTGCATTGCCTGGACATTTTAATGATAAAAGTAAGACCATTTACAGCAACAATACACACTGGAAAAACTTTAATCTAGGACTTCTACTGGAAAATGTAGAATTACCAATCTACTTTAAAAATAATGTTCATTGTATGGCCAACGCGGAGAGACTATTCAGCAAGAATCATATAGATGATAATTTCATTTTCTTTCATGTCAGTAGAGGGATGTTCTGTTCTTATATTTATGAGGGACATACTTATGGAGAAAACAAATTTTTGGTAGGCGAAATAGGTCATACGATTGTTCACCCAGACGGAGAACTATGTGAGTGTGGAAAAAGGGGCTGCTTGCAGACATACGCTAGTGAGGCTTGGATTATAAAAAAATCCCGCATACTTTATGAGAGTTCGAATACAACTTTTTTGGGGCAATTAACCCCAGATAAACATAGCATCACAATTGAAACCATTTTAAGTGCTTATAAAATGGGGGATGAAGGAGTCACCAACATCCTTAATAACGCCATTAAATACCTGTCTATTACAATCAATAATTTACCGATGTTGATTGATACAAATAAAATCATTTTACACGGAGAGCTATTTAACGAACCCGTATTAAACAATCTGCTTAGCCATTATTTAAATCAAAATAACATTCTACTTCCCCTCAGCCATACTTGGGACATTGCATTTAAACAATATTCCGATATAAATGGCGCTCTTGGAGCATGCAGTTTCGCTATCTCCAACTTTTTGTTAAAGGGTAAAATAAAAAGCTAGTAAGGAAAGTTTAGAAATAGATCATACTTAATTAAAGAGGCAGTTCAACACTGCCTCTTTTAGTGGACAAAACTTGCGGATTTATAAAACCTCACTTATTTATGGTACGGTTCACCATGATGAATCTTAAAATGAGTCTTCTGGTTTTGTATAAAAATAATACTGTCCCTAAAATTGAAACAGGTACTTATGGGAAAGTCCCCCTCTTTATCCCAAATAATGAAAGATGAATCTTAGCCTAGCGGATCAGCAATTTTTAAAATATAACCATAAGAAAAAAGCGAAGGTAATCCTCCGCTCCCTTAAATTCCGTTCGATTCAATGACTTGCTTGTACCAATAGAAGCTATCCTTTTTGATACGGCGTAAGTCATGCGTGCCTTCTTCGTGCTGATTAATATAGACGAACCCGTAGCGTTTTTGGAAACCATTCAACCAACTTAGTAAATCTGTGAAAGACCAGACACAATAGCCAATCACTTCGGAACCATCAGAAATGGCGTCTTGAATTGCTTTCACATGAGCCTGAAGGTACTCGATCCGGTAATCATCATGGATTTGGTCATGCTCCTCTACCTTATCAAATGCACCGAGTCCATTTTCACTTATCAATATCGGCAAATCATATCGGTTTGTGATTCGGCGCAGCGCAGTTCTCAGTCCTTGCGGATCAATATCCCAATCCCAATTCGTCCGTTCAAGGTTTGGATTCTTCGTAGTTTTGTATAGTCCTGGAATTCCAGAATCCTTTGATGTGCCTTTGATTCCCGTTGTATTCATTTCACCGGCACTCACCCCGCCTTCTAAAGGATTAACTTCAAAAGTCGAGCTTTGATAATAGTTTAAGCCCATAAAGTCTGGCTTACCTTCTCTTAATAAGAGAAAGTCCTCCTCTTCCACTTCAGGAGCAAGACCTTCTTCAACCAAGTAGTTCCACGCTGCCTTCGGGTATTTTCCCAAAGTATATATATCCATCCACCAATGGCTATTCAGTTCCTCTGCATTCTCAGCAGCCAAAATATCTTCCGGCTTTGAAGATGCTGGGTAAGCTGGACCATAGGCAAAGCTCGGACCAATCTGTCCATCCGGGACATATTGACGGAATGCTTTGATGACACTGGCATTGGCCAGGTTTGCGTGATGATTCACTTGATAAAATAACTTCGTATCCTTTAAACCCGGTGGATGGGACCCTTGGTCATATCCATGGCGAGTAAAAATATTTTGTTCATTTAAGCTCACCCAGTACTTCACACGGTCTCCAAAGCGTTTAAAACATTCCACACTATAATTCGTAAAATCCTCTATGATTCTTCTGGACTCCCATCCGCCATATTCGTCCTGAAGTGCTTGTGGTAAATCCCAATGGTACAAGGTTAAGATAGGCTCAATTTGATATTTGCGCAGCTCACCAATCAAATCATCATAAAAGGCGAGTCCCTGCTCGTTGATCTCACCTCTTCCATTTGGAAAAATACGCGGCCATGATACAGAAAAACGGTACGCCTTTAACCCCATTTCTGCCATTAAACGGACATCTTCCTTATAACGATGATAATGGTCTACTGCAACATCTCCCGTCGTCCCTTTATATGTCTTACCCGGGATACGTACAAATTGATCCCAATTACTAACCCCTTTTCCGTCTATATCCCATGCACCTTCAATTTGATAGGCAGCAGAAGCAGCTCCCCATAAAAAGTCTGCCGGAAACGGTTTTAATGTTTTATACATAATCGTTTTAGTCTCCCTTCCGTCTGAATGTTGCCTTTTTTTATACCATAGTACTTAGACCTTCTCACAATCTAGCTTTAAACCAAAATGGAGTCCTTCTGCCGCTGTAAAAAATGATACAAAGCACCAATTAGATTCGAATCATTTCCAAACTGACATCTTTCTACTTTGACCGTTAATCCATCTGTTTCATATTTCATTTCGTTTAATGTTTCATTAATCTTGTCGATAAATCCTTCGCGATTACTGATAGCGCCGCCAATCAAAATCTTATCCGGATCCAGAATAAATTGTAGATTATATATGCCAACAGCAAGCCGACGCATAAACTTATCAATCTCTTCCTGTACCTCTGTGTCACCCTGTTCAGCAAGCTCAAAGATCATCTTACCGGTAAAAGTATCAGGGTCTCTCTCTTTTCGTTTAGCAACCTGCTTGATCAAGCCTCCTACGGCTGCCAACGTGCTATAGGTTTCTGCTGGTTGTGTTCCCAAATAGCCCTCCATCTTCATATATCCGAATTCTCCAGCAAACCCATTTCTCCCATGCCGAACTTTTTTATCGAGTACGACGGCACCGCCTATACCGGTGCCAATCACTATACAAAGATAATCCTGTACATCCTTTGCTGCACCAATCCAGCCCTCCGCCAAACCAGCACAATTAGCGTCATTCTCCAATTCTACCGGTAAATTTGTCCGTTCCTGAAGGAGTTCTTTTATATTAGGGCCATGGATATAAGGGAGTGCCGTGATCCCCTCTATGATCCCGGTTTCAATATTTACCGCACCAGGCATACTCACCGCCAGACCTTTTATCACATATTTATTTTTAAAATCCTTCACGATCATATCAATTGTATTTATAAATTCAGTAAGACTCTCTTTAGGAGTTGGAAGTGAGGATTTTTCAATAAAACAACCCGTTTCATCCATAAGTGCATATTTAATGGCAGAACCACCAACATCAAGTACCGCATAGTAATTCACTATATAACCTCCAGCAACCCAATTTTTCATACAATTATCATATCCAATATATCTGTGTTTCTTATGGGTTATAAAATAGCTTCATACATCGAAAACATCAGAATTTATCAGCTTCTGTGAACCTCGAAGTCTATGAAACTTTGATCAACAGGATTCTCGGATAATTAACTCGGAATCAATAAATACCGGTTTTAATTGGGATCTATCATTAATTAAATCGTCGAGCATATAGGCGGATAATTTACCGAACTTTTCCTTATCCTGTTTCACCGTTGTTAATTTTGGAGAACTATAACGGCAGGCTGCAATATCATCACAGCCAATTAACCGGATATCATCTGGACAGCTTAAGCCTGCTTCTTTAATAGCTTGCAAAGCTCCGAGGGCCATCATATCTGATGTCGCAAAAATTGCTTCTGGCAGCGTTTTAGATCGCAGGATTTTCTTCATTGCCGCATACCCGCTTTCCTCATGAAAATCACCGTATTGAATCCAGTCCTCACAAATTTCGAGTCCAAATTGATTCAGTGCTTCCAGGAAACCCTTTTTGCGAAAGATCGAAACAGGAGAATCAAATATACCGCCAATAAAACCGATTTTTTTAATAGCATGAAGATACAGATATTCCACCACTTTTCTCGACAAGCCCAAATTATCAGTCATAATATAGCTAGCCTTTGGCCCTTTTAATTCAATATCGATTCCGATACAGGGCAGGCCGGCTAAAGCTAAAGCATAGGTAGATTCCTCCACCTCTTCACCTGCAATAATTAAACAGCCATCCACATTAAAATGCCGGCATCTTGCTAAATAACTTCCATTATCCGACTGAAAATGTTCGTTTGAAAACATTAAAATATCGTATCCCAGTAAACCTATATTCTTTTTAAATGAAGAGATAACCTCATTAAAATAAGGGTGGGTCATATCAACATTAATTCTTCCGGCATAAATCAACCCAATTAGATTTGACTTCTTCGTTGCCAAGGATCTGGCAGAAAAGTTAGGTTCATAACCGCTTTGGTTAATAATATCCATCACTTTTTTTTTCGTTTTTTCACTTATTCCCTCATAATTATTGATTACCTTTGAAACTGTGCCTTGAGATACATTGGCCATTTGTGCAATATCTTTAATCGTTAAATTCATGTTAATCCCTTCTAAATTCGAGTAGTTTGGTTACCCATTTTTAGGTTAATAGGAGTTTCAATAGTTAAGCATAAATTTGGAAGGAATGTTTATTTAACTGAGCCTTCAGTAATACTCGAAATAAACAACCTATTGAAAAATAAGAATACTAGTAATAACGGCACTGTTGCCCAAAATACACCTGACATAATCATTCCAAAGTCCACATTATGTGTATTGCTTAATTGAGCCAATGCTACCTGAATCGTATAGTTTTCCGGATCCCTTAATACGGTAAACTGCCATAGGAACTCACCCCATACTGCCGTAAAGACAATAATACCCAAAGTTGCAAATGCAGGAAGCGTAATCGGCACGATGATACTGCGATAAATTCTAAAGTTAGAACAGCCATCTAATTTTGCTGCTTCGATAAGTTCATCAGGAACCGATTTACTAATATATTGCCTCATAAGAAAGATACCTAAAGGATTTAAAAAGAACAGCACCATTACACCTGGTAAAGTATCAAGCATGCCCGCCTTTGATATAAGGAAATATTGAGGGATTAAACCCAATTGAGGCGGAATAATCATCGTTAGCAAAATCGCGATAAATAGTACATTTTTTCCCCGGAATGTAAACTTAGCAAAGGCAAAACCGGCCAATGAACTAATGAATAGAACAACGATTGTTACAATGGCACAAATGACAAATGAGTTCCACATCGAACCGAAGAAATCAATTTGATTTAATACCTTTTTAAAATTTTCAACTAACATATTCCCCGGTGTAAGGGTGGGAGGAATCGAGTTAAAGGCCGAGCTTGGACTAGTCGCCATTACAAACATCCAATAAAACGGGAACAAGGATAATAAGGAGGAGATGCCCAATAAGGTATAAACTAATAGTTTGCTTATGGAAAATTTCCTCACTTTTTTATTTTTATTCATTTCCCACCCCTCCTTTTTCTTCCAACTCCAGAAGTTAAGTATACATTGATTGCTGCAATCACTGAGATTAATACCAGCAAAATAATAGCTGTTGCAGAAGCAGTACCAAAGGATTGCAATCTGAAAGCATCACGATACAGGTACATAACAATCGTCATAGCCTCATCTCTTGTAAAGGCGCCTGTTCCCATAAATATAGTAGGCTCGGAAAACAGCTGCAAAGCTCCAACGGTAGAAGTAAAGACAGTCAGTATAATAAATGGTTTTAACATAGGAATGGTTATGTAACGAAATTGTTGGGTTTTATTTGCCCCATCAATCGTGGCAGCTTCATACAAATCATTGGGAATACTCTGAATCCCTGCTAGGTAAATGATTGTATTATAGCCAACCCATCGCCAAAAGACCATAATGGATATCGCAATTTTCGTTCCCCATTCTGAACTTGCCCAGCTTACTGGATCAAGACCTGCTAAACTAAGAACATAATTGGCTAAGGAGGATTCATGATTACTAAACAGCACACTGAAAATCAAGGCTACCGCAACCATTGATGTAATATAAGGCATAAAAATAGTGACTCTGAAGAAGTTTTTAAATCTTAGGAAGGCTAGATTTAACAGATAAGCAAAAATGATTCCAAACACAATTTGCGGAGCCGTGCCCATAATGCCCATAACAATCGTATTATAAACAGCTTTCCAAAATAGAGGGTCTGTTAAAACAACCTTAAAATTATCCAACCCCACTGAGACCATGGGACTGAGACCGTTCCACTTTTGAAATGCTAAATAAATACTGAAAATCATAGGATATAAACCAATAATCGCAAAAATGATAAAGAAAGGAGCAATGTATAAATAAGCGGAATACATATCTTTTTTTGCCTCAGATCTAGCTCGCTTCTTTTTAACTTTGATTTCGTTCATACTAGGATTCGCTTTCACTGGATCCATTTTCACACCTCTTTTCTTATCAAAGATGGGAGCGACGTATCCATGAAAGTCACGCCGATTCCCACCTTATTAGTAATCTATTGAAATTACCGGTTTAGTAAGCCCTTGGAGCGTTTAACAGCGGCTTTCCATTCTTTTTCAGGATCCGTTCCTTTATTTTGAACGTTCTTTAAGCCATTCAATACTTCTGAATAGATTGGGAAGTATTTTTCTCCTTTATAAACAGCCCCACTGATATCCTGTGCTGCTTTTGCAAATACAGGTGCTGTTGCTTGACCGCCAAAGAAAGCATCTTCGTTTGTTTTGAAAGCATCCATTTCATATACAGCTTGTGCGGAAGGGAAAAGTCCCTTGTCTTGGAAGGATTTTAGTTGATTGTCTGGAGAAACTAACCATGAAGTAAATTTATATGCTTCTTTCGCATTTTTCGTTTCGCTTGGTATGGAGATGAATGAGCCACCCCAGTTTGCCGCAAATTCAGATGGCAATGTCGCAACTCTCCATTTACCGGAAGCTTCTTGCGCATTCCCTTCCATCCAGCCTTTTAACCATCCAGCCCCTAATTCAGCAGCAAATTCACCTTTATTTACAGCATTTGCCCACTCCGGAGACCACATTTCAAATTTACCAACAATACCCATTTCATTCAATTTCACAGCATAATCATAAGCTTCTTTAACAGCGTTACCATCCTCTTCGATCAATAACTCCCCTTTAGAATTAAGGAATGTTGTTTCTGCACCATCCAAGTAAGCTCTGAATGCCATTTCGATACTATCTATAAATACCTTGCCTGTTTTTTCCTTCACCTTCACACCAGCTTCTTCAAAAGCTTTTGGTGAATTAATCAGTGTGGCTACTTCCTCAGGATCTGTTGGAAGACCTGCAGCTTCAAATAAATCTGCACGATAGTATAAGGCTTTCGGTCCAATATCTGTTGGCAGACCAATCAGGAAATCCCCACTATCATTCTCCCCTGTTTTCCATTTCCAATCTAAGTACTGATCCTGAATATCTTTTGCACCAAGATCATATAAGTTTTCAAAGCGATCCTGCGCTCCTTTAAAACGGTCCAGTTGGTCAATTTCCAACATCGTGATATCAGGTGCTCCACTTCCAGCAGATAAAGCAGTAAATAAAGCATCATGATGATCTGCTGTTTCAGCTGCTCTTACTTTAATCGTGACGTTTGGATTTTCCTTCTCATATTCCTTCGCAAGATCCTCATAATTCGTAGCTCCGAAAGTCCAGAAATCCAGAGTAACTTTTTCCCCACTTTTACCACCGTTTGAAGAAGTCTTTTCATCATCCTTACATGCTGCCAACGACAGCGCCAGGACCGTTGATAATCCGATTGCAGCCAATTTTTTTAAGCTTTTCAATTGTAAAACCCCCTATAATAATTTGGTCAGACCATCATCCAATGGATGATGCAATAAATATAAATTTGGATTCTGTACTGCTTAACCCCCTTTACCATATTAATCTTTAAAAAAATGATAATAGCACCACCGTTTAGAAACCGGTTTCCAAAAAGAATTTAAATCATATCATTATCAGAGATTAGAAACCGCTTTCATTAGTGATTATAAATCGACTATTCGGAAAAATCAACCATTTATTGGGAAAAATGACCATTATTTTGGAAATCGCTTTCGTAATTAATTTATATTAAATATTCTTTGGTTAAATCTAGATAAAACTTGGAAGTATCGTTCCTCTTGTATCTTGAGTTTCTAGAGTAGATTAGAGCTTTTATTCTTTTTTTATTGGAAAGTTAACCAATGAAATTTAGCAATTTTTAAGAAATACAGCACTATAACTTGTCCTTAGTGTGGCAACGTTCCATAATAAGTACCAAATAACAAACCTTACCCCTTCCTTTATTTCACAACACCATAATAATAGGTCAATAGAGTCAATTTATGTTAAAATTACACTTTACAGATAGGAGGATTTTTAATGGCGAAAAAGAAAGTATTGGCTGTTGTGACGAGCCATGAATATATGAAAAATAAAAAAGACAAAACGGGTTTATGGTTAAGCGAACTTGTACATTTTTATGATTGTTTAAAATTGGCAGGATATGAGGTTGATATAGTTTCCACAAAAGGAGGAAAAGTACCACTTGATCCGAAAAGCCTTCTCCCTGTCTTGCTGGATAACAGGACAAAGGAATACTATCTGGATCCGTATTTTATTAGTAGATTGGATAAAACCACTTCTATCGATGAAATAACATCTGACGAGTATGGCTGCATCTATTTTGCCGGCGGACATGGAACGATGTGGGACTTCCCTAACCAGTCCAGCATTCAAAAGTTAACCGCTGAAATATATGAAAAAGGCGGTGTCGTTTCGGCTGTTTGCCACGGACCTGCTGCTTTATTAAATGTTGTATTATCAGATGGGACTCATCTCTTGGAAGGAAAAACAGTAACCGGTTATACAAATATGGAAGAAACGATCATGTTTGCATCACATAAAATACCATTCAAGCTTCAAAATGAGTTAACCGCTAAAGCTGGAAAATTCACAAAATCAACCGTTCCTTTCACATCACATGTGGTGGAAAATGAGCGAGTGATTACAGGACAAAATCCACAAAGCGCGCGAGCAGTTGGTGAGAAAACGTTACATTTCTTACAAAATCAAAAAAGATATTAAAAAATGTCGATTCAAACTCCAAACCTTTGTTGGAGTATTGAATCGACATTTTTTTAATTTACATAGGTAATACATACAAAAAGATAGATAAAAAGTGCAGAATAGAAGCAACCAAGACCATCAGATGCCAAATCGCATGGTGATATGGAAACCCTCTCCATACATAAAAGATACTTCCTACCGTGTATAATAATCCGCCATACACAAGCATCATTAATCCAGTTGGAGGAACTGCCATTTTTAACGGCTCCCATGCTACAACAATTAACCAGCCCATGATGATATAGATTATTGTAGAGAGAATGACAAATTTCCTTAGGAAAATGGCTTTAAAAACAATTCCGGCTATTGCCAACGTCCAGATAATCGCCAATAATGCATATCCTGTTTTCCCTCCAATTGCAATGATTGCATACGGTGTATACGTTCCTGCAATAAATAAATAGATGGAGGTATGATCAAAGAATTCCATAATCACTTTGACTTTGCCCTCAGGAAATGCATGAGTCAGAGTCGAGAATGTAAAAAGCATCAACATCGATATTCCATAGACCAAAACAACTGATAGCCTATCGCCAGCTCCATTCGTTATAGAAAAAACAATCATTAAGATTAGGGCCGCAAAGGATAAAGCTGCTCCTATCCCATGCGTAATCGCATTGACGACTTCTTCTTTCTTGGTGTAAGTATAGACTCGATTCATCAAGAGACTCCTTTCCATGTTTTTATTTGTCTATTCCCGTTTTTTTGCTAAATTAATACCTTTCTACCTATTTTTTAAGATTTAATTGTTTTAAAAGATATGGCCAGACCTCCATAATATCTGTTGCTAGCATTGCGCTAGGTTCACGTTCAATCGCCCAATATTCTGACGATTTCCCATGAAGATAAACCGCATTCGACACGGCTGTTGTATAGTGTGAGAAAGGTTCAGATTGACACAGTAATCCTAAAATAATTCCAAGCAATGTGTCTCCAGAACCGCCTTTTGAAAGACCGCGATTTCCCGTTTGATTGATATAGCCAGTTCCATCTGGAAAAGCGATAACCGTATTTACTCCTTTTAAAATAACTGTTACCTCATGTTCAATAGCAAAATCACGAGCAACCGAAATGCGGTTTTCATTGATCCACCTAGAAGATAATCCTGTAATTCGAGCCATCTCTCCGGGATGAGGTGTCAAAATGACCGGTGCCGGACGCCCTTTTGGATACTCTCTTTTTTGCAGGGCAGCGGCATCTAAAATAAGAGGCAAATCAGGTTGATTCAATAAAAATTGAACTTTATCCTCCAATTGTTCATCCAAATCCAAACCAGGACCGATTGCTGCTGCTTTCATACTGGATAGCTGTTTATTTTCTTTTAATTGTTGAAGCGTGTGATACCAATAGGTTGCTTCAGGAAGTCTCTGACAAACAATTTGTGCTACACTTTTATCGGTTGCGATTGTCAGTTTGCCAATTCCGGAACGCATAGCACCAAGACCAGACAGAAGTGCACAACCTGGCATTTCCTCACTGCCAGCAATTAATAATCCGGTTCCAAATGATCCTTTGTGCGGATTATTT
Organism: Pradoshia sp. Z4_20; assembly: GCF_058216035.1. Taxonomy (NCBI): domain Bacteria; kingdom Bacillati; phylum Bacillota; class Bacilli; order Caryophanales; family Bacillaceae; genus Pradoshia; species Pradoshia sp. Z4_20. The sequence continues at coordinate 972,739 of NZ_JBZAJD010000001.1, read as the reverse complement.
GGTAAAGCAGGCCATGTTTGTTTAACATCTTCCTCTGTCCATACTCTCCAGCCTGATTGCTGTACCAATCCAATATCCAACGATTTGACTGTCCCATAGTATTCAGCCGAAGGCACTAAAAAAGCTGAAGGCTTAACCCCATGTAAGCATAATGTGTAATCTGCTTTAAAGGCAGTCACTACATTACCTCTATCTGCTTCAACACCTGAAGGAATATCAATCGCAATTTTCAGAGCCAATGATTGGTTCCAGTAGGCAAGCACTCGATCCGCATGACTGGAAAACGGCGGTTTAAACCCAATTCCAAAGAGCCCATCTACCAGAACATCATATTCATTTTCAATCGTTTGGGTGTATGGGTATCCACAAGTAATAAAATAAGAAAAATGCTGTTGCGCAACTTTAGACTTTGGCAATCCAAACGGCAAAATAAGCGTCGCCTTATAACCGTGATTCAGCAATAATCTCGCAAGGACAATCGCATCGCCTCCATTATTTCCTTGCCCAGCGATGATTCCAACTTCATCTTCCCTCTGAATTAAACTGGATACTTCTCTGAACAAAGCCTGTCCAGAGTTTTCCATTAAAGTAAAGATGGATAGCCCATCCGCGTCAGCTTTACTGTCGACTTCTCTGATATCATTCGCAAAATAAATATTCATCATCGACCACCTCTCTTCTTATATTTTTAGTATACAACAATAGGAATAGGACATTTAAACGATATAGTAAGGTAAGGGATCTGATATCTATTGATCAGATATAGGTTTAGGAGAGAGGTAGCATAGGTGGGGCATAGATGGTCCATAGCCAGGGGATTCCTCCTTTCTCCCACCTTTCCCATACCTTTACGCCACCTTTGACCGGAGATAGGTGTGATATAGGTGGGGTAAAGCTCCGGTATAAGTTTTCGATTTAAAATAAAATAGTCAGCTCCACAATCGGAACTGACATTTGTTTAACCATCAACTTCCAGTAAATAACGTATCTCCTTTTTCCAGTTCCCCTGTATGAAGTTGATAACACTTATACTTATTTCCTGCCTGTTCTTTTATCCAACTTGCTGCATTCGTTCTTGATGATCATAAGTATCAATTTACTTGGAAAAATTAATCAAATTATCACCGAGGTTCAGAATGACGCTATGATTCTTTTCGATTGCTTTCCTTCTTGATTCTGTATTCACTTCATCTGTCAGTAAAATAAGATGTCCTTGATCCGTTTGCGGTAATCCAGCCCTCTTCAGATTCTTTTCAGTAGCCTCATATAAATGTTTTTTCCTGTTTGACACATAAAAGATTTGGATTCCTTTCATATCCACATATTGAAGGAACTCTGATGCACCAGGCAGAGGTTTCGCATTTGCTTGGTAGACCCATGCATCCCATTCTTTATCATTAAAGGAGCTTTTCTTTTGAGCCAACTTAGCTAAAAAAGGGCGGTTATTCAATACGGTTTCATCTAAATCTAAAATAATGGCTTTATCCTCATCCGTCTTTTGTTGCAGAGCTCGATCGAGTCTATGTTTAGCCACTTTATAACCTTTACTAAATGACGCATCAGTCGTAGATTGTTGGTACCTAAGGACGTGCATTATATTTTCTTCTTGTTGATTCTTATACGGACTAGCTTCTATCCAGTTCATAGGTAAGCTTATCCAAACACTAAATACAGTAATAAGTATACTTCCTTTTCTGATGCCATTCTTTTTCATTCCAATCACCTCTCGAACAGTTTTTCCAAAGACTTTTCATTTCATGAAAAATTTATATTGGAATAGCGAATCTGCTTAAATAAAGTAGGTATTGGATACGAAAAAAAGACCTCATTTGAGATCTTTACTGATTGATTTAGAATTATCTTTTTCTTATTAAAATACTACTAAACATCCTCAAAGAAACCGCAAAACAGAACATTTTATCAGTCGGAATTTACAGAATAAACCTATTTTCCAGAAATTTTTTAATCTTTAATCAGGGTCTTTATTATGAGGAGCCGAATTGTAAAACTATTTATCTCCATTGGTATACATATCTTAGAATTCATAAGACTAATATTCATAAATATAGGGGTGATATTCTTGTTTAAAAAACCATTTATTTTGTTGATGATCGGTATCATTCTTGTTCTATTTATAGATACGGGTGCAAAGAATTTCTCAGATCTTTTGCTTAATAAATAAATAGAAACATAAAAAAAGCGGGGAATGCGATACCGCCCCTTAAAAGTTAGTTTTACTCTAACTTTTAGGGTATGACAACTTCCCCGCTCTCTTTATTAATATTGATTAGTAGTCTTATGTCGTTCAACTAATTTTTTTAATGATTGAATCTGACCTAGATGCATCGCTTCATGGCTCAGTAAAAAGTGAAACAATTCGCTTTTTGTTTTAATACCAAACTTTGCAAGAGGACCTGTTACCTCTTCTCTCCAGAATTCCTCCGGTAAATCTTTAATTCTCTTTTCCTGAGATTGATAATTGGACTTGATATCATTCAAAGAAGGTGCACTTCTTTGCCAATATTTTGGCGAAGTTCCGCTTCTGAAAAATTCTCCATATAACTCTGAAAGCGGTGAACCGCTGCCAGGATAATCAAACAAGAAGGATTCCGCACTTACCAGTACATGCCCTAATTGCCAGCGAATCGTATTATTAAAACCTTCTGGTTGAAGATCAGCCTCCGCTTCAGATAAATCCTCTAAAATTTCCTGTAGCTTACTTCTGGTCAACTCAAATTGTTTTTGCATACCAGTCGTTTCCATATAATCCCCTCCACTAATTCTTTTTGCCCTTCACAAGATATGGGTTGCTATCCTTTATACCCTATCTTTCCTGAAAAAAAACAGAAGTGAAACGGCTTATTGGACTGATAACATACAAATTGTTAGCTGGTTGTTTGTTTTGCCTTATTTCTAATCAATTCTTTAACAAAGGACTCCAATTCCTTATGGCCCTTTTGATGCAGTAAACTTACAACCTTACTCCCTACAATAATTCCATCACAATAGTCATACAATTGATTGGCCGTCTTTGCATTGGATATTCCAAATCCCGCATAGATTGGACAATCCGTATTCTGCTTAAGTTGTAGGATTTGTTCTTTAAAGGCTTCATCATTCAACTGTGCCTGTTCTCCTGTTGTCCCATTTACCGTTACTGCATAAATAAAACCTTCCGCTCCATCACAAAGCTTTGCCATTCGAGTTGGATTTGCTGTTAAAGGTAAGATTCTGATTAACACAATGCCTTCCTTACTGAGCTCTTTCTTAAACATCTGCTCTTCCTCCAGCGGAACATCTGGTATGATACAGGCACTAATGGAGGCTTCTCTGCATTTTGCAGCAAACGTTGAAATCCCAAGTCGTAAAACAGGATTTGCATATGTCATAATAATTAACGGAATTTCAATAGTTTCCTCAGTATTCCTTAATTCATTTAATATATCCTCCAAAGTAACATCTTGTTCCAGGGCACGTAAACCTGCTTCCTGAATACTTGGTCCATCAGCTACTGGGTCAGAAAATGGAATTCCAATTTCAATGGCGGATGCCTCTAATCTTTCAAAGTACTTTATAGTCGGAACAAGCTGATCGATCCCTCCATCACCGCCCATAATATAGGGTATAAACCCTTTTTCTCCACTCCTTTTAGCCTCTGAAAAACAGTCTACTAGCTTATTAGGCATGCTCCACACCTCCAATTACATTCATGACGGTATCCATATCTTTATCTCCTCTCCCGGATAAACAAATTACAATAGACTGATCTTTCCCCATATCAGGTGCCCTTTTGACTGCTTCCGCTATCGCATGCGAGCTTTCCAGCGCAGGTATAATTCCTTCCTTTCTTGTTAACAGCTTAAAAGCTTCCAATGCTTCATCATCCCTAATAGATGTATACTCAACTCTTCCCTCATCCTTCAAAAAGCAGTGCTCTGGCCCGACTCCCGGATAATCAAGTCCAGCCGATATAGAGTGGGCTTCCTCTATCTGTCCTGCTTTATCCTGCAGGAGATACATGAGTGCGCCATGTAAAATCCCCTTTTCTCCTTTTGTAAGAGACGCTGCATGCTCATTCGTATCTAACCCTTGGCCAGCCGCTTCCACGCCTACTAAAGTAACCTGTTCATCCTCTAAAAATTCGTAAAACATCCCCATCGCGTTACTGCCACTGCCGATACAGGCAATAATTTCATCTGGCAATCGACTGTGTAAAGCTAAGAATTGCTCCCTGGTTTCCCGACCTATTACACTCTGAAAATCTCGTACAATTTGCGGGAAGGGATGGGGTCCCATCACAGATCCCAATAAATAATGTGTATCCTCAATATGACCGACCCAGTAACGTAAAGCTTCATTTACGGCATCCTTCAGTGAACAGCTTCCTTGTTGTACAGGCACTACCTTTGCACCCAACAATTCCATTTTCAATACATTCGGTTTTTGCCTCTTCACATCTTTTTCACCCATAAAGATTACTGCTTCCAAACCAAGCAAGGCACAGGCTGAAGCAGTCGCGACTCCATGCTGGCCGGCACCTGTTTCCGCAACAATTCTTGTTTTGCCCATCGCTTTGGCAAGCAGGGCCTGACCAAGTGTATTATTAATTTTGTGAGCCCCGGTATGATTTAAATCCTCCCTTTTAAGGTAAATCCGCGCACCACCTAAATGTTCGGTCAAATTTTCCGCATAGTATAACGGAGTCTCTCTTCCTACATAATCCTTCAAAAGTAATTGATATTCAGTAATAAATGACTCTTCCTGCGCAATCGTTTTATAGGCTTCCTCCAATTCGAACAAAGCCGGCATTAAAGTTTCCGGTACAAATCTTCCTCCATATTCCCCATATCGGCCAGTTTTATCTGGATATTCTTTTATTTGATTCACTTGATTTCCCCCTCTTTTGCCATTTTTATAAATTCAAAGATTTTTCTCGTATTTTTTCTCCCATTTACCTCAACACCACTGCTCACATCAACCATAAACGGATTTACAACCTCAATCGCAACTCTTACATTTTCAGAATTCAAGCCTCCCGCTAAAATGATAGTAGGATATTTAGCTCCTAGTCCTCTAACCTTTTCCCAATCAAATGCCACTCCGTTTCCACCTCTATATTCCCGTGCTTCAGCATCCAATAAAATATAATCAGCATGCTTAACATCACCAACATCTAAGTCTGCCTGAGCAGGCTTAATTCCTAGCGATTTAATGATCGGCAATCCAACCTCCAAATAGTCTGCCGGCTTTTCTTCTCCATGAAGCTGAATGGCTGTCAATCCACAATATCGTGCCACTTGTTTCACCGTTTCTACCTCTTCATTAACAAAGACACCGACCTTCCAGATTTCACCTTCCAGTTTGGAGATGATTGGTTTGGCCTTCTCAGGAATAATTCTTCGCTTGCTTTCGGCGAACATAAATCCAAGGGCATCCGCACCTGCTTTTTCAGCTGCTAATGCATGCTCGACGGTTTGTATTCCACAGATTTTCACCTTCACCGACTGTACCTTCTTTCAATTTTCTTGATTTCTTTTACAAATTGAGCGGGATCTTGATGCTTCATCAATGCCTCCCCAATTAGGATTGCATCCACGCCTGCATTGGCAACACGTAAACAATCATTAACATTCTTGATTCCACTTTCACTAATGACAATAGTCGACGGATCGTCAATCAATTTGATTAAATTTTCAGTAACAGCTAAATCCGTGTTAAATGTTTGAAGATTTCGATTATTTATGCCAATCAATTGCGGTTTAAGGGACAGAGCTGCCATTAAATCCTCCTCATCATGCACTTCCAGTAAAACTTCCAAATGTAGATGGAGAGCATACTCATACAATGCTTTTAATTTTCCAGGTGATAAAATTCTTACAATCAACAGGACTATACTTGCCCCCGATAAAAAGGCTTGATTAATCTGAGATTCTTCCAATATAAAATCCTTGCATAAGACTGACAGATCTATATGACTGCTTACAACCTGTAAATCTTCAAAGCTTCCATTAAAATATTCTGTATCCGTTAAAACAGATATGCCGTCAGCGCCGCCTTCCTTATATTGATTAGCTACCTCTATTGGGTCGGCCAAAGATTGAATGATTCCTTTTGATGGAGATGACCGTTTAAATTCTGCAATCACACCAAGGGTAGACTGACTTCTGATTCGTTCAGCAAAAGTATCTCTTACCTGCATTCGTTTGATGTCATTTGACAATTCAATTGCGGTTGATTTGCTTAACTCTCTCCTCTTGTGCTCCACGATATTCATTAAATAGGTTGGCATATATCATTGGCCCCTTTCGTTTGAACCGGTCCCCTAACTTCAAGTAATTTCCGATAGACAGCACCTGAATCAATTAATTCAGCCGCATACATGACTCCTTCCTGGATCGTAGAAACTTTCCCTGATACAAATAAACCAATTCCTGCATTTAGAAGGACGGCATCACGACATGGATTCTTTTCCCCACAGAAGATACCAATCATTTTTTTTGCATTTTCAGACGGCTCACCACCGGTCAAACGGCTATTGTCCGACACTTTCAATCCAACGTCATTGGGATGGATGGCTTCTTCTGTTATTAGACCACTCTGAACAAAATATAGCTTGTTTTCGCCAGACAATGAAGCTTCATCCATATTACCCGCTCCATGGATAATGGCAGCCTTTTTTCTCCCAGCCTTTAACAATACTTCTCCATACAGCTTTAATAGTTTTACATCATACACACCAACCATTTGATAGGTTAAATGGACTGGGTTTGTTAAGGGTCCGATTGCATTGAAAATCGTAGGAATACCCAATTGCTTCCGAACTGCAGCGATTCTTTTTAATTTTGGGTGGATATGTCCAGCATTCAAAAATACTAAGTTAGCTTGATGAATAGCTTTCCTGGCTTCTTCCTTTTGATTAATCGTATTAATGCCCAATGCGTTCAGCACATCCATGCTGCCGGATTGACTCGTCATATTTTTGTTTCCGTGCTTCACCATTTTGATTCCGGCACTTGCCAAAACAAATGCTGATGCCGTACTGATATTAAAGCTATTGCTGCGATCGCCTCCGGTACCACAATTATCCATGGCTTCCGGGATAGTTCCTAGCTGATGTGTCGATTCCTTTCGAATCATTTCTGCGATAATATACAGTTCCTTACTCCCGTATCCCTTCAATCCAATAGCCATCAAAAATGCAGCCAATTCCGCTTCAGAAACAGTTGGATTTAACATTTGTTTTGCAGCATCTGTCATTTCGCCCTCTGATAAACTCTTTCCTTTACTTAATTTGAAAAGATACTCATTCATGCAAGACTGCCTCCTTCACAGTACTATTAAGAAAATTAGTAATTATTGTTTTTCCATAGGGCGTTCCTATTGATTCAGGATGGAATTGAACGCCGTATAAGGGATACTGCTTATGACGAATGGCCATAATCTCGTCATCATCCTCTGAAGTTGCTATAATCTTAAACTCATTTGGCAATGTCTCTTCTTTTATAATTAGAGAATGGTATCTCATTGCCTGAAACCCTTGAGGTGTACCCTTAAAAATTTCATCTCCTGTATGGATGATCTTTGATGATTTACCATGTTTGATCTTTCCAGCTCGACTTACCGTAGCACCAAACACCTGGCCAATGGCCTGATGCCCTAGACAAACGCCTAAAATAGGAATATGGCTATAAAAAGCTTTAATCATTTCTTTACATATCCCACTCTCTTCAGGCCGACCAGGTCCGGGTGATAAGACAATTGATGTTGGTGATAAATCTTTTATTTCTTGAATCGTAAGGGCGTTATTTCGTTTAATCAGTACCTCTTCCCCCAGTTCTAATAAAAGCTGATAGAGGTTATACGTAAAGGAATCAAAATTATCGATAAGTAAAATCATTTATCCCATCCTCCTTAAATCCAACTTTATGAAGTGTTTCATACCATTCATTTTCCGGAATGGAATCATAGACAATACCAGCGCCAGCCTGGAAATGAATTTGTTGATCTTTAATTACCATCATTCGGATTGCTAAGGCGAGGTCTAATTCCCCACCGTAGGAGATAAAACCAACACCGCCGCCGTAAGCGCCTCTTCTTTCCTGTTCAGCCTCTGAGATTAACTGCATTGCTCTTATCTTTGGCGCGCCCGATACGGTTCCAGCCGGCAAACAGGCTTTAATTGCATCCATTGGATGAATCGCTTCGTTTAATAGGCCTGTAATTTCTGAAACAAGATGGATCACATTTTTAAATAATTCAATCTCCATAAACCGTTTAATATTTACACTTTCCGGCTTACAAATCTTCCCCAAATCATTTCTAGCAAGATCCACCAGCATGACATGTTCTGCCTTCTCTTTTTCATCCGCTATTAAACTGGCAATCTGTTCTTCATCTTCTTGAATAGTAGAGCCTCTTCGTCTTGTACCAGCTATCGGATTAGAGTGAATGATGCCCTGATTGATCGCTATCAATCGTTCAGGAGAGCAACCCACAATGTGATAGGAGCCAAAATTAATATGAAAGTGGAATGTATCAGGATGCTCGTGCTTTAACTTCCCATAATAATCTTCCGGGTCTCCCCTAAATGAACCGGTCCATCGCTGCGACAAGACAGCCTGGAATATATCGCCGTTCCGTATTCTGGCTTTTAATTCATTAACCGTATCAATAAATTTCTCCTTATTCGTATTGCTTTTAATTCCGTGAATCAAATACATTTCATTTCCAGAAGCCTGGCTATATGTGGATAGTTTTTCCCGAAAGTACTTCATGTTTTTAGCCAATTCTTCCTCTGATCGTTCACCTTCATAGTCTAAATGGAGGTGGCTGCATTCGGAGAAATCATCACCGCTGTAAATAAAATAATCTGTGTGATAGAGAAAATGAAAATCCGGAATACCAACCGGATTCATTTCCGGCGAATCTATTTCTTCAAAGAGAAAACTGTACGAATAACCGGCAAATCCAATGGAACCTCCTATAAATGGCAGATCAGGATAAAGGGCATCATCGATTGCAAGGGACGCTTTTATAAACTCATGCGGATTATTCACTTTCTTTTTCATTTGACCTTTTTTAAAGAACGTACCATCTATACTCGTCATGATTTCTGCATATAGGTTAAAGGCAACAATTTTTGTCCTGCCACCGCTCGAAGATGGAAATTCAAGCACAGCTTTATAAGACTCAGCAATGTCTTCTATATTTCTAAGTTTGTTCTGTTCCTCGGCTTTCAGTCGTTGCCTGATTATGTTAGGTTTTCTCAATCTAATCCCCCCTGAAAATAAAAAAATCCTCCATAAGCAAATAAATTACTTATGGAGGACGTATAATCGTGGTGCCACCCCCGTTGGATCTCTTTCAGATACGATGAGGAAAGAATCCATCATTTAATATCCTATCCTTTTAACGGCGGAATCCCGTATTCCCCTACTAACCTTTCAGGGAATCACTCGAAAGCCCATTCACATAAAGCCTGCATACCGGTTCTCACCCACTCCGGCTCTCTGTAGTGCAATGTTTTTATGCTACTCCTCTTTCTTAACGTTTTATTTATTCAATTTTATCCCATACAAAAAGGGCCTCACATCCTTGAAAAAAGGACGAGAGACCCGCGGTACCACCTTAATTGATTGCTGAATTCAGCAATCCACTTTATGACAGCCTATAGAAATAACTGTCAGCCTATTTTAACGATTGGCTAAATCGGCCAAAGCATACTGAATAACTCACGTTCTGCTCGGCAACTCCGAAGTCCATTCACAAATGAAATCATACCGATTCCCACCCCCATCGGCTCTCTAAAACTCCTTCAAATGCTACTACTCTTCATCAACGCATTATTATGTTTAAGTTGTTGTTAATATTAAATTAACTCTTTTGAATTGTCAATCTATTCAGTTAAAAATAGGCAAAATGATGCATTTTAGTCAGACAAAGTAAAAAATGACTATATGTTAATGAAAGGGATCATCTCTCTCATAGATTTTGTATTAATTTATCTATTAGAAACAAGCAACTTTAAGTATTATTGCGTTTTCCTATCCTCTAATTACAATACAAAGGCTTGATAGAAGGGTGTAGTTTATACGATTTTCAAAAAAAGAGTGCCAATTCAGTAAGAACTGGCACTCTTTAAGTAAATATCATTTGTATGATACAACATTAATTATTAATTTATTTTGTTAGTTAAACAATCATCCCTCAAGCAATAAAGATTCAGGGTCTTCGATTAATTTTTTCACATTCGCTAGGAAGCTAACTGCTTCTGCTCCGTCGACAATACGGTGATCGTAAGATAATGCGATATACATCATTGGGCGAACTTCAATTTTGTCATCCTCAACAGCAATCGGACGCTTTTTAATACCGTGCATTCCAAGAATACCTACTTGTGTTCCATTTAAAATAGGTGTTGACATTAAGGAACCGAAAACACCGCCATTTGTGATAGTAAAGGTTCCACCCTGTAAATCTGATAGGGCCAATTTATTATCACGTGCTTTTTTAGCCAAGCTGCCAATTTCTTTTTCAATTTCAGCAAAGTTCATACGATCCGCATCTCTAACAACAGGGACTACTAAGCCTTCTGGAGCAGATACTGCTACACCGATATCATAGTATTTTTTGATAAGCAGCTCATCACCTTGGATTTCTGCATTTAACAGTGGATACTTCTTAAGTGAACCAACCACGGCTTTTGTAAAGAAGGACATAAACCCTAATTTCACATCATTTTCTTTTTGGAATGCATCCTTCCGTTTATTACGAAGGTTCATGATATTCGTCATATCTACTTCGTTAAATGTAGTCAGCATGGCTGTATTGTGTTGAACCTCAACCAAACGTTTCGCGATTGTTTGGCGTCTGCGTGACATTTTCACACGTTCTTCCGGTTTACCAGATACCTGAGCCGGTGCTGATGCTGCTTTTTTAGCTTCCGGTTTTGAAGGCTTAGGTGCAGGCGCGCTGGCTTGTGCATGACCATTGTAGGATTCTACATCCTGCTTGCGCACTCTTCCAAGTGGATCTACTGTAGGGATTTCATCCAAATCGATTCCTTTTTCTCTTGCTAATTTACGTGCAGCCGGAGAAGCAACTGTTTTATTTCCTTTTTTCTCTTCTTCTTTTGGTTCAGGAGCAGGTGCTGCTTTTGGCTCTTCTTTTACTTGTTCTTTTGCAACAGGTTCTTGTTTTTCACTCTGTGCAGGCGCTCCATCAGCATCTACCATCGCAATTGCTTCCCCAACAAGAACTGTATCTCCCTCTTCTTTTAATTGCTCTGTCAAAACTCCTTCATAGTCGGAGATGATTTCAACATTTACTTTATCTGTTTCAAGCTCAACGATATATTCACCTTTTTCAACCTTTTCACCCGGTTGTTTAAGCCATTGTGCAATTGTTCCCTCTGTAATTGATTCCGCTAATTCTGGTACTTTTACCTCTGCCATCTCTCTATTTCCTCCTCTATTCGCGAGTTAATGCGCTGTCAATAATACGATTTTGTCCTTGTTTATGAATGGTTGGATCTCCCTCTGCAGGACTGGATCGTCTTCTTCTGCCGATGTACTCAACTTTAACCCCTTCTGGTGCTGCTATTCTTAAACGTGGCTCAACGAAATTCCACGCGCCCATATTTTTAGGCTCTTCCTGTACCCATACAATCTCTTTTAGATTCGGGTAGGATGCAAATAATTCTTGAACCCCTTTAAGTGGGAATGGATAGATTTCTTCAATTCTCACAATATGAAGCCAATCAAGATTTTCTTGAGCTTCAATAGCCTGAGATAAATCAATTGCCATTTTACCTGTACAGCAAACGATTCTTTTCACACTGTCTTTTTTGGTTCCTAAGCCTGGCTGTTCAATAAAGGACTTGAATTCACCGTCACTCAGTTCTTCAGCTGTACTCGCAACAGTCGGATTTCTCAGCAAGCTCTTTGGCGTCATTAATACCAGTGGGCGTACTTCTTCTTTTCCTAAAATAGCTGCTTGTCTTCTTAAAATATGGAAGTATTGAGCTGCTGAACTTAAATTAGCTACAGTCCAGTTATTCTCTGCTGCCAATGATAAATATCGCTCCAAACGCGCACTGGAGTGTTCCGGTCCCTGGCCTTCATAGCCATGAGGCAATAGCATGACTAAGCCAGATTTTTGGCCCCATTTCGCTCTCCCTGCAGCAATAAATTGATCAAATAATACTTGAGCAGTGTTAGCAAAATCACCATATTGGGCTTCCCATAAAACGAGCGTATCCGGTGATTGAACATTGTATCCATATTCAAATCCAATCACAGCTGCTTCAGACAATGGACTGTTATGAACCGCAAAGGAAGCTTTTGCCCCTTCAAGTCCATGTAATGGAGAATAGGTTTCTCCCGTTTCACTGTCATGTAAAACAATGTTTCTATGAGCAAATGTACCTCGCTCGGAATCCTGTCCAGTAAGGCGGACCGGTGTACCATCCTGTAAGATAGTTGCAAATGCTAACGTTTCAGCCAAAGCCCAGTCTACCTTATTTCCTTCTTCCAAAGCATTCTGTCTTCTCATAAGGATTTTATCCAGTTTATTAAATACCTTGAAGTTCTCAGGTCGTTTTAAAAGCTCCGCATTTATTTGCTTTAATACGTCAAGCTCTACTTTTGTATCTACCTTCGGAATCCCGGATTCAATAATTTTTGGAACATCAGCCGCTTCAAGTGGAGAATCTTCCTTTTCACCCACTTGATTATAGTACTCTTTCAACATATCAAAATGTTCCTGATCCAGACGAGCGACCTCTTCTTCCGTTACAAGTCCTTCATCCACTAGTCTCTTTGCATACACCTCTCTAGGTGTTGGATGCTCATGCACCATCTTGTACATGGCCGGATTTGTTGTCATTGGCTCGTCCATTTCGTTATGGCCATAACGTCTGTATCCAATTAAATCTATTAAAAAGTCTTTTTTGAAATTTTGACGATATAAAATAGCTACATAAGCTGCTGCTAATACAGCCTCTGGATCATCCGCATTGACATGGATAATCGGGATTTCATATCCCTTCGCCAGATCACTTGAGTATCGAGTGGATCGGGAATCCCGGCTTTCTGTTGTAAATCCAATCATATTGTTCGCGATAATATGAACGGTGCCTCCTGTTTGATATCCTTTAAGGCGACTTAGATTCAAGGTTTCCGCCACAATTCCCTGACCTGGGAATGCTGCATCTCCATGAATAATAATTGACATACTGGAATTAGAATCCTGTACAGGAAATCCTTTTCGGCTTCTGTCATCCTGTACAGCCCTTGTATATCCATTTACGATGGGATTAACAAATTCCAAGTGACTCGGGTTATTTGCCAACGTTATAACCGCTTCTCTTGTATTCTCTTCTTTAATTTTACGACCTGCGCCTAAATGGTATTTCACATCACCCGTCCATCCAAATGTAACACCTATGGATCCTTCAGATGGCACCAATTTTTTATCCGGAGCATGCTGAAACTCAGAGAATATTTTTTTGTACGGTTTATCCAGCACATGAGCCAGTACATTTAATCTGCCTCTATGTGCCATTCCGATATTAATAGAAGTAGTTCCGCCGCGAACGGATCTTGAAACTAATTCATCAAGAAGTGGAACTAAAGAATCTACACCTTCAATTGAGAATCTCTTCTGTCCAACAAAGGTTTTATGTAAGAATCGCTCAAATCCATCCACTTCAGTTAAGCGCTTCAACAAATTTTTCTTTTTAGCTGCCGAGATTGCAAAACCGGAGGCTGTTTGTTCAACCATTTGTGTAAGCCACTTTTTCTCTTCCATGTCATGGATATGATCGAATTCAAAAGCAATCGTTCTCGTATATAAAACTTTTAAATATTCGATGGCTTCATGGCCATTTTGAATGTTTGCAGGCAAAACATCACTGATTAAGGAAGCTGGCATCGCTTTCAAATCATCAGTCGTTAAATCATATTTACCCAATCCTAAATTAATATCTTTCTTTACCTTACTGTACAATGGATAAATATCAGCGGCCAAATGTCCGTTTATTCGAATATCCTCAGCCAATTTGACAGCCTGCGATACTTTATACATCATTTTTGCTGTGAACTGACCGTCTGAAACTTCCTTACTTTGATTACCCCTTGTTTGTTCGGTTTCCTCTAATCTTGGAGGTCCCCATTCTTCAAATAATCTCACCAAATCCGGATCCACTTGCTCTGGGTCCTGTAAAAAAACTTCGTACATTTCCTGGACGTAACCCAAGTTTGGCCCCTGAAACTCTAGCCAAGGGTTTGTTACAGGTGTATCAAGTTTCATTATGAAATCCCCCTGTTAAACATTGTTTTGCCTTAATCCTGCGACTGAATAATATATAATAATAATGTTATCGAAAGAGTCGGAAGGATAAAACATTTCCGACATTATTCTACCATGTTTTGGTGAATATACCCAAAGGTTTGCACTTAATTTACGAGAAAATCAAAACTTTCTAAAAAATCAGCTATTATGAAATAGCAAAAAAAGAGAATTGATTATATAACCAACTCTCCTTTCTGATTAATTCCAAATTGAATCATGCTGGATTCACATACCCATTCATAGCCAATTTTTTGATAAATTGAATTTAAAGTTGGATTTGATAAATCCGTATATAAACTGCAAAATAAATAGTTTTCAAGAAGTTGTTTCGAAAAAGTGTGAACGGCCGAGCTCGCATACCCCTTCCCTCTCTCTTCATCGGGAGTATAAACCAGCGAGACTACAATTCCATTTTGCGTTGGCCGAGCCCACTTCACCATCGATACCGGTCTGTTCTGATCAATCCATAAATGTAAGGACTTCTCCTTGATATAATCATTTGCCCTTGCCTGACAATCTTCGTAAGTGAGATTATCAACCGTATATTTAGTGAACTCCTTAATCCAATCAGCTACTAAGGGAGCATCTTCATGGCCTGCCATACGTAAATACCCTTTTGTGATTTGAACAGAATTCAGTTTTGTCAGTTTATAGATTCCCTGTTCCACGCCAATAGAGCCCTCAATTCCCGTTACACACTTCCATTCATCAGCAAATAAATGCGCTAATTGCTTTTCGCCTGTTATCCCTGGAAACATGAACCCTTCTTCAACAAATTTATTTACAGCAAAGGAAATAGCTTCTTTTTGGTTTGGGTCGCCTGCAATAAGCAGATTATGTGGATGAGTTCGTAAAAAAATCAGGACAGTCTGATCCTTTACCTCCACTGTACACATGAAAAGTTTTATAGTATCTGATGGATTTTGGATCAATTTATTCACCAATCCCAGGATGACATTATGCTTCACTTCTTCCTTTAAAAGAATAGGTTCGACTTTGTCCTTAAAAGGTTTAATCGTGTCATAGAATACGATATTCATTTTGGCTCATCCTCCTTGTCTCTATTATCCTTCTAATCTATATATTTCAAAACAATTTAATTTAAAATCTTGTGAGTTTACATAATATTTTTATAACTAACTACTATTGTATAACAAAAACAGCAACCCCTATAGAGGATTGCTGCTTAATTTATAGTAGACTGTGTGCTGCAAATTAGTTTATGTCTAATATTCCATTCTGTGGAAGCTCGATTATAAAATGAGTTCCTTCAGGTGAGCTTTTAGAAATTGTAATATTCCCCAAATGCTCTATGATTGTTTTCTTAACAAATGGTAATCCCAATCCCATTCCCCGCTTGTCTATTGAGATAAATGGGTCAAATACACTTTCCCAGTTAGCTGGAGGGATTCCCTTGCCTGTATCAATAAAATGAATAATAATATGTTCATTTTCCAATTCGGTCTTAATCAATATTTTCTTATCATCTCTATCTTCAGGCATAGCCTCCACGCTGTTCTTGATTAAGTTGATAAAGACTTGCCCCAAATTGGTTTTATTAATATAGGCATTCAAAGGTACGTAATTGTTAACCAATTCAATATCCACCTGATTTGTACGCAACATTTCAGAAGACATGTTAATGGAATCCAGAATAACCTCTATTAAATTTTCCTTTTTCAGTACTAGATTGGATGACTTCATATAATCCTTATAATTATTGGTCAGTTTACCTAAATGTTCAGATGACTTTTGAATCATATCTAGTGTTTTCTTATCTGACTCTGTTAAGTCATTGCTCAGACTAAGAAGATTTGAAAAACTCTTGATAATTTGATTGGTATTTTTCACTTCATGAATTAAACTTCCCGCTAAATTCCCGGTATAATCCAGCTTTTTTTGTCTTTCCAGCAGTTGATAATGACTATCTTTTAGACTCGTGTTCAGTTTAACAAAGAAATGCACCATAAAAACAGAGAATACGATTACCCCGATGCTGCTTGTTATGGCACCTGTCCCTGGTGAAAGGTTTAAATATCCCGATAAGATTAGCCAAATAGAGGCTAAACAGAAAGCATTTAAGAATTTTCTGAAACTCGTGTTAGATATATTTCTCGAAACTAAATAGACAAGAATTAGAAAGATGATAAAACCAATCATATGTAAAATGAATATCCATCCTAAAGGCCCATACACTGGGTAATAAAAACTGGATGAGAAACTGGTCTTTACGGTTAACCCACTAATCCCTAATTCCGTTAGATTGATTATATACACCACTCCGCTTAAAATAATAAAAAAGATGAGTGACTTCTTATCAAGTAATAACCTCGATACCTTTGCTAACCAAGGAGTATCTGTTAACATTGTTGGCTGATCCTTTATAATCAAATATGCTACATAGAGAACAATCGGCACTCCAAAAGTTGGCCCTAAACGCAGCAATTTAAATAATACAAGAATGGTACTCTCAGAAAGAATATCTGAAAAATAAAGAACCCCAACATCAATTTGCCAAATTGAAACAAAGAGCATGTATAAAACGATACCCATTGTTAATCTTGATTCATTATACATACTTTTTATAACGAATGAAACAACCAAAGGGATCAACCCAATAGTACATATTAATAATCCGATAATCATTTATTTTTGCACTCCATTGCTGTATGATCAGGTCTATATTTTTTAATATAAGCACATGCATTATTCCCGCCATGTCCATGATTGGTAACAGCTACTTCATTGACCTCCTGATAAATCGTTTCGGTAACAATATTCATATCTTCATAGCCTTTTTTAGTTGTTCTTATTGTTGGAGGAATAAAATCATGTTCCACACTTAATAATGAAGATATCACTTGCAAGATACCAATGGCGGCTAGAGGGTTTCCATACATACTTTTTATCGAGCTGTATGGTGTTTGATGATTAAATAATTCCCTTGAGCACTTTTCTTCTATCCGATCATTCTGCTGGATTCCAAGTGCCTGGCTGTTGATATAATCTGGATTGCGGCCACTCGTGACATCTTTTAATGCATTAATCATCTGTTCTCCTGATTCATCCGAATCAAATATATAAGCTCCATCATTATTCGAGATAATATCAACAATTTCTCCTTTAATATGAGCTCCTCGCTTAATGGCATCATCTTCTCTCTCTAAAACAATCACACCAGAAGCTTCAGAAGCAGCAAACCCTTTACTATCTTCATGAAATGGAACAGCTCCTACATCCATTGCTTGATTCAAAGGTAATATTCTTGTTTTAGAAAAAGCATAAGTCATTAGTTTACCAATCGGACTCTCTGTTCCACCTACTATAGCCACATCTATTTTACCGGCTTTTAAATAGAGCAAAGCCTCTTCAATTGCTTCCAAACTGGAAGTGCAGCCAGTGCTTATTGTTTTTGTCACACCTTTTACTCCTAAAAAGTATGCGATAGATGAGGTCGTACTGTGATAATTGACATAGTGAGAAAACGTAATAGGCATTTTTCTATAATCATCATTGTTCGCATGTACAACTGCGTCCAGAGAATATTGATCTACGGAGGATCCAAGTGAAGTTCCAAAGAAAACCCCTACTTTTTTACCTACTAAATCCACTCCTGCTGATTCCAATGCCTCTCGCCCGGCCACGATTCCCAATTTAGAAACTTTGGGCAATCGATTAATTCTCCTATCTTTCTCTAACTCTTCTAATCCATTTTGTACTAAACCCACTATATTTGACTCGCCCTTATACCCTTCTCCATCTATTAGCTCCAGTGTGTTCACACCATGCTGTAAATTATATAAAAATTCGTCGATATTCCTTGTTTTCGGGGCTATTGTCCCGTAGCCACTAACTACTATTTTCATGTAATTTTCCGCCTCAGTTGAGAATATTTACCTAAAAAAATTATAGCAGATAATATTTCAGAATGACTATAGGAAAAAACTATTAAAAATATGTTTAAATAATCTAAATAGTTTAAATAAATAGTTAATACTACCATATGAAATAATTAAAAGCGTTGTTGATAACACATGCCGTTGAGCCTTTAGCCTAGTTGATAAAGTAACTTTAATTTCAGATGTTCACAGTACCTGAAACTCTAGTGAGATTTCGGATTTCTTTCATTAAATAAGATCACAATTGGTGTATAGCAATGCTCGTATTGTGGAATCACATTACCGCCATAATAAAAGAATGCTCTAAAATATCCTTTAATACATATTCTTTATCTGTCAGATTTCCTTGCTAACATCTAGTCAATATTATAGAAAGCAGTTATGAGCTAACCAACTGGGGACAAATTTCGAGTAATAGGAATGGATTGAATATAAAAAAAGCTGCATTCAGGTAAATTCGGAATACAGCTTAATCTTAGCTAAAGTATCAACTACTTATTAACACTTGCAATCCTCTTCTAAAACCTTCATTCATTAAAGTGATTTAGAAGAATACTTTAATACTTGCTAGGATCGTAAGCAAACCTACAACAATGACGAATACGTTGCTCAATTTCCCTCTGTATTTAGCTAGTACTGGTACTTTGCGGATTGCATACATTGGTAATACACATAAGATAGCAGCAACTAGAGGTCCGCTGAGTGTATCAATTAATCCTAGAATACTTGGATTTGTATAAGCAACAAACCAACATGTTAATACCACAAATACTAGAATTGCAGTTTTAATTGTTTTTTCTTTAATACTTTTTCCGCGTGCTTTTCCTGATGCCACAATCATGTCACGCATTACTTCGTAAGCTCCTACATAATGACCAAGGAAGGACTTTGTGATGGCCACGAATGCAATAATAGGCGCTGCAATAGCAATTATTGGTGAACCAAGTTCATTCGCAAGATAAGATAGGATTGATAAATTCTGTTCCTTTGCCATGGCAAGATCACTTGGAGTTAAGCTCAAGACACTGCTCCAAACGAAGAACATGACAACAGAGAATGTCATAATATAACATACTTTTTGTATTTGGGCACATTTCGCGTCAGTCGCATCTTTTCCATAAGTTGCCCGCTGTTTCATTACAAATGACGATACAATAGGAGAATGGTTAAACGAGAATACTATAATCGGTAATATCAACAGTATAATTCCAAAATATCCGGATCCTGATGAAGCAGTAGAAACACTTGCAGAACTAAAAATCGATGTATTCCACTGTGGAATTAAAGATACTGCGATAAATAACAGAGAAGCTATAAATGGATAAACTAGCATGCTCATTACTTTTACAGTTATATCTTGTCCAAAATTTAGTATGACGATAAGACCGAGTATTAATACAAGTGATAAAATGGCTCTTGGCGGCTCGTTCATATGCAATTGATTTACCATAAAACTACTTGCTGTGTTTGTAAGTGCAACTGAATACATCAGTACGATTGTATAAATAGAGAAGAAATAAACGATGTTAAAGGCTATACTTGCCTTATTTCCAAAATACTCTCTTATCGTACCTGTAATTCCCTCATCAGCAGAATCTGAAGCAGCTATCATTTTAGCTAGTGCCCTATGCGAGTAGTACATTACCGGAAAGGCTAGTATAGTAATTAACAATAATGATATTAATCCCCCTGATCCTGCATTAATAGGTAAGAAAAGTACGCCCGCTCCAATTGCTGTTCCAAAAAGGCTCAATGCCCAGGTTGTATCTTGTTTATGCCATTTCTTCGCATCTGGAAAATTCTCTTGTATTACTGAATGATCTTCAACTGGTAATTCGAGTTTTTTTGCTGTATTTCCATGCATAATAAGGTTCCTCCTTATATATACCCTAGCTTTCTAACTAAGGCTTATAAATATGGATATTTTTTAAAATTACTTATAAGATTCGGACAATAGAAATTATTAAATGAGAATGCTAGCACTGAGAAATTGGTTTATCTACCATTCTAGTTTATTTGTTGGCGTTTGCAAAATATTGTATTTGTATAGTATTAAATTCCTTTATTTCTATATTTGTCTTTTCTTCTTACTTTTCTCCAAAAATTTTATTTTTAATGGCAATTCCAGTTGGTGTGGCTGCCACTCCTCCTAAACCTGTCTCTCTTAACTCGCGTGGCATTTGTCTGCCTATTTTATACATGGCTTCAACAACTTCGTCGGCACTTATGATATTATCTACGCCGGCCAATGCCATGTCCGCTGCAACTAATGCATTGGCAGTTCCTATAGCGTTTCTCTTTACACAAGGAACCTCTACCAATCCAGCGACTGGATCACATACTAAACCAAGCAAATTTTGAAGGGCGGTTGAGAACGCTTCCGATGATTGCTGCGGTGTTCCGCCGGCAACTTCTACTGCGGCAGCTGCCGCCATTGCCGAGGCACTGCCTACTTCAGCTTGACATCCTCCAAATGCTCCAGCAATACAAGCATTATTTGCTACTATCATTCCAAATAAAGCAGAAGTGAATAGAAAATGAACCATATCTTCGTGACTTAACTGCAACGTATCTTTAATACCGAATAGGACCCCAGGAACTGTTCCGCTCGCGCCTGCTGTTGGAGTTGCACAAATTGCCCCTAACGAAGCATTTACTTCATTAACACCAATTGCATGTTGAACCCCAAATACCATCATATCTCCAGAAAGAGTTTTTCCACGTTCGCGATATTTTTTGATTTTAACAGCATCGCCACCAGTTAAACCGGTCGGAGAAAATACCCCGTCTCCCTCAATACTTTTATTTATGGCATTTTCCATAGTGAGTAGATTTTTTTCCATCTTGCTCCAAACTTCATCATAGGTAGATTTAGTTTGTTGGATTTCCTGCTCAATGGCTAATTCATAAATGGGTTTTTGCCTTTTATTAGCTGCATCTACGATTTCTTTTATGGTCATGTACATAAACTTTTCACCTCCCTAGGATATTAAAGAATTATAATAGTAGCTGTATTGCTAAGTTCCTTCAATTTCTGCTGAACATCGTTACGTAACTGAGAGTCCAATGTAAATGCAAAGAGGTGTTTTCCATCTTCTTTTAAACTGGTAAAACTATTAATATCCACATCATTTTCTTTAAGGATCCTGCGTAACCCAAATTCAAGGTCATCTTTTTCAGAAATCGCTAGTATAACTGGTAATGGTCCTTCAAGATTCAATCTAAACCCGTCCATTTCAATCTGTTTGACCTCAATCATACCGCCGCCGACCGAAATTCCCATCGTTCTAATACTTCTATTTTCATCCTCCAAATAGACATCTACAGTATTGGGATGACCGGCAGGACTATCAATCACTTCTTCAATAAAAACAATCTTAATTCCCTTAGATTCTGCTATTTTAATAGCATCAGGCACTCTGCTATCATCAGCGGCAAATCCTAATATACCAGCAACAATGGCAAAATCAGTTCCATGACCTTTATGAGTTTCAGCAAATGATTCATAGTACCGGACCAAAACTTTTTTTGGAAGACCTTGAAATAATTTATTGGCAACTGCTCCAATAGCTAAGGCACCTGCTGTGTGCGAACTCGAGGGCCCTATCATTACCGGACCTATTACATCAAAACAACTTTTATAATTAATAATCTTTTTTTCTTTAACGGGTGCTACATTAATACTCATATAAAATTCCCCCACCCCATTAAATTACTTGATCTTTAAAATTGATCTTGCACTGTAAACTTTCAATAGATGAACATGGCTTGTACCAGTGAGCTTAATAGAGTTTTAACTCCGCTTTAATTGAAAAGGTTTTCATTACTAACCAATAAAATCGAATCGTATTTATCTCGAATACTAACTAACATTGCCATCATTTCTTTTGCAACTTAATGCCTTCAAAACATAATTAACAGCAATTCCTAGTTGTTCCATAAATCCGATTCCAGATACACCACCTTTAGCAAAATTTAGAAAGCATAAGGTTAAAAACGGTACCGCAACTGCTCTAAAAAATCCTTATAAAGTGTTTCAAGCTGACCTTGGAAATCTATTAATTAATTTCCAATAATTTATTACAGTAGTTATTATTTACTACTCGCTCAAAGTATCACATAATTGGTTTAATATGTCAATACGATTTAATAAAAACTTATTTTTGTAAAAATTTATTATTAGAAAGCCTTTACAATCTGCTATAATTATTGGTAGATTATGTTTCAATTGGTTCTATTATCTAAGGGTTGCTTAATAACATTGATAATCCCCAACCTTCCCTAACCACTGAGCAAGCGCATAAATACAGGTGCAAAAATGAAGACTTGCATGTAGGTTTTAACTTACAATGCTTGTAGTTAAATTGGTAACTATTCTTTGATCTCGATGTTCCATTAAAAAGAGTTTCCTAAAAGGAGGAAAACCTAATTGGATAAAGATCTATTTCGACATTATCAAACTATAATGAATTATTTTGGTGAAATTTTAGGACCTAATTATGAATTTGTATTACATATTTTAAATCCTAATGGAGGTTCTCATATCGGTCATATTGTCAATGCTGACTTGAGCGAAAGGTCCTTAAATAGCCCATTGACTAACTATGCAAAAAAGTTAATCAACGATAAGGTTTATTTAGACAATGATTATGTTGTTGGATATGTTGGGGAAGGACCGCGGGGTAAAAAATTTCGTTCATCCACTTTGTTTATAAAAGATCATGAAGGTCAATTACAGGGACTTTTATGTATAAATTTTGATGCAGACGTTTATCGAAAAGTCGCCAAGGATATATTAAGTTTAGCCAATCTAAGCTTTGATATTAAACATATTGAAATGAAAACTGAACAAGAGAAACCTGTAGAAAAGCTTCAAGATAATGTAAGTAATATCATTTATACAGTAATAGATAGAGATATCCTCGAATCTGGAGCCCAATTATCACCTGACCAAAAGAAGCTTGCTATTTCAAAATTAAAAGAGTATGGGATATTTGATATGAAAGGCACAATAAGTGAAGTGGCAGATATAATGGGAATGTCCGAGTCCAGTGTTTATCGTTACCTTCAAATGGTATCACGAAGCAAAAAAGCAGTACCGGTATAATAAAGTGCATGTCAATTAAGCTGGAGAGTCCGAGGAAAGACTAGATATCTCGCAGACTTCCCAGCTTATTCTTCATTCAGTATCCCTCTATACCTCACAAAGTCCTACAGGTTGTCATCCTACAGAAAAATATACATCCCGAAACCTACCAAGAATGCTTGATTTCTTAAAAGAAGTAACTCATTCATTCATCGAAGCTCTGAGGATACCCCATTTAACACAATATAACACTTAGATAACAGTCCGACTGTATGGGTTCTATTATGAACCATATACTTGTTTGTACTATACTAATAAAGAACCCTATACCGAAGGAGGAGACCTCAACATGAACGAAGTAATGCAAACCTTATTATCTCACCGCTCCATCCGATCTTATAAAAACAAACCAGTCGAGGATGTACAACTGGGACAAATCATTAAAGCTGTCCAATCTGCCCCAAGCTGGATAAATGGACAACAGGTTTCCATTATTGCTGTTAAAGATTCTGAAAGGAAAAAGAAGTTTGCAGAGCTATGCGGCGGGCAGAAGCATATTGAAGAGGCCCCTGTATTCCTCGTATTCTGCTCAGACTTTTATAGAGCATATGTATCCAGTAAAATCGAAAAAACACCATTTGCTGTCTCAGAAAATATTGATACATTATTGGTCGGTGCTACAGATGTTGGGATTGCTCTTGAAGCAGCCATTACTGCAGCCGAATCATTAGGCCTTGGTACAGTCTGCATTGGCGGTATACGCAGAAATTTAGATAAAGTCATAAAGGAACTCAACCTTCCTCCATTTGTTTTACCCATTTCAGGTTTATGTATCGGCTATCCTGCAGAGGATCCCGGCTTAAAACCACGCCTGCCAGTTAAAGCGGTCTATCATAGCGAAACCTATCAGCATGATATAAAAGACGAAATCGAATCATATAATCAAACATTTTCAGATTACCTGTCAGAGCGTTCCCGGGGTACACAGACTGGGACATGGACTAAAGCTGTAGCCAGCTTTTATAGTAAAATTTATTATCCGGGCGTTGATGAAGCAATTAATCAACAAATGCAGATTAACCGAAAAAAATAGATGTTAAAGATAAAGGAAGAGAAGCCTAAACGCTCCTCTTCCTTTTATTTTTCACTTTGTATCTCCCAAATCTATTGATGGTCCCTTCACCTTGCCTTGATTGCTTTAGTAATAAAAATTGATAGAAATATCCTCACATTATTCTAGGACTTAATACTCCTTATTTCACTATAAAGAAGATTAATATGCTCTAAAAGTTATATTAGATGAGTAATTTCAAATTCCATGGTAAAATATCTATTAATTCTCGGAATTTGGAATATAAGGATAAATATAATAGTTTAGTGTCAGAATTTATGGCTGAGAGCTAGGAGGAATCATATGAACTTAACAAAGAAGATAATCTTTGCACTGATACTAGGTGCCCTTGTAGGTCTTTCCCTAAATATTTTCTCCCCATCTTTATTTGAAACACTCAACAAATTTCTTTTCGATCCTTTAGGTACCATCTTTATCAATCTGATTAAATTGTTAGTAGTCCCAATAGTTTTGTTTTCTATTATTTTAGGTGTAGCTGGCCTGGGAGATCCTAAAAAATTAGGATCCATCGGTTTTAAAACCGTTTTCTACTTCCTATGCACTACAGCCATAGCCATTATATTGGCTATCGTTCTTGCTATGGTAATTTCACCGGGAACAAAAGGTGAATTTGATACAGAAAATGCAACTTTTGAGGCTGAAGAAGCCCCTTCAATCGGAGAAACGTTCCTTAACATTATTCCTGATAATCCAATCATGGCTATGGCCGAAGGTGATATGCTCCAAATCATTTTCATGGCTGCTTTAATTGGATTTGCATTAACTGTTTTAGGAAAAAAGACAGAAGGAATTGTAAAATTGGTTGAACAAGGTAATGAATTGGTTATGTTTCTTGTAACCTGGGTAATGAAATTAGCTCCTTATGGAACTTTTGGTCTTATTGCATCAGCAATTGGAGAACAAGGTTACAGTGCAATGAAAGCGATGGCATTATATATGATTGTCGTTGTACTTGGACTAATCATTCATACTATCCTTGTTTATGGTGGAACCATTCTCTTTTTTGCACGTAAAAGTCCACTATGGTTCTTTAAAGGCTTTGCACCGGCCATGACAGTAGGATTCAGTACTTCAAGCAGTAATGCAACTTTACCTCTATCCATGGAAGCCGCACAGGACAATTTAGGTGTTAAAAAAGAAATATCTAGCTTTGTTCAGCCTCTGGGTGCGACAATCAACATGGACGGAACAGCCATTATGCAGGGTGTTGCCACCATCTTTATCGCTCAAGTCTATGGTGTAGATTTATCATTCACTGCCTTAGTTACAGTCGTGATAACGGCCGTCATTGCAAGTATCGGCACAGCAGGTGTACCTGGTGTAGGCCTGATCATGCTTGCTATGGTACTAAGCTCAGTTAATTTACCTGTAGAAGGTATTGGGTTAATCCTCGGAATCGACCGTATTCTTGATATGGCACGAACATCTGTCAATATTACTGGTGATGCAGCTTGTGCTGTCATGATCAACGAACAAGAAAAAAGAAAAGAAAATGCCGCATAGTCATAAATTCTAATATTCTATTTTATTTGTATAATCCTTATATCCACTGCATCTTTATTGTGATAATCCTGACCAATAAAGATGCAGTTTTCTTATTTAATGCTCTATTTTTAGTGTATCATGGACCTGCTACACGCTAAGCAAAAAGCTGTAATTCCATAAAATATATTTGTGGATTTACAGCTTTTTACTTATTTATTTGTATTGATTCAATTCATTTAAACCTTAACCCTTGAAGTTGATTCAATCCTCTATACATCCTTCTTCATTATGGTCGCAAAACCCAGCAAAATCCAAACCCTTCAAGATTATACCTTCACACTTCAAGTTAGCACACTTTTTGAATTGATGAACCCTGACAAGAATTAATCTAATGATATGGTATGGATGGTTCCACAGAAAATTCTCAAAAAACTAGAAGTTAAAATTTAAGTGATTGAAAACAATGACTATAGTGAGGCTGACTAACAATAATCGTAACCATAAGTTGGATGGGCTTCACTCTATTTTTCAAAGATCCTATCACGTTTTATCATTTTGATTCATATAAAATAAAGTATGCCTCAAGCGCTTTTCCGAAGGGACAAGAACTAATTATGTTAGAACTTAACCCACAATCGGTGTGGACTAAGGCCGTTAAATATGTTAAAAATATGCCAATTTGGTTTTTAATTATGATCCCTATCATGGCTTGTCTTTTCAACATTTCCCCCAAAACGTTCTACTGTTGCTTTACTTGGCTGGTTAATATCTTTAGGACGAAATATACGTATGACCGTAATGAAAAAAATCTTTGTATCTAAGAAAAAAGAACGATTATCAACATACCAAACATCTAATTTAAATTTCTCTGCCCAGCTTATCGTATTCCTTCCTTTGATTTGTGCCCATCCTGTAATACCAGGTTTAACCTCAAAACGACGGAGCTGTTCTTCGTTATATAATGACATATATTCTACCAACAACGGTCTTGGCCCAACAAAACTCATGTCTCCCTTAAGGACATTAAAAAGCTGTGGCAATTCATCTAAACTATAATGCCGCAAAAATTTCCCAAATGCTGTTAATCTTAGTTCGTCTGAATATAATTGTTGGTATTGATCTCTTTCATTTGTCATCGTACGAAACTTATATATATAAAAAGGTTTCCCTTGAAATCCTGACCGCATCTGTTTGAATAATATAGGAGATCCAAGCTTTATTCGTATCGCTGCCATTATTGCGATTATTAGGGGTAATAAAACTATAATCAGACCAGAAGAAATGACAAAATCAAATAGCCGTTTCACTATATCCCCTCCTTTTTGTCCAAAGTATTTATCCTATATATATTTCAAAAAATTTTATACGTTCGGATTGAACATCACCATTTAAGCCCAAATACCCCCACAGTAAGGATTAAATGTAGACAAATCTTGTTAATGAAGGCACAAAAAAGAGATTTCACATTTGTGAAATCTCTTATCAATACCAGCAGTCCATTCTATCTCTTTATGTATTCCTTTATTGAGCAGCATATCCTCCGTCTACAACAATTTCTGCTCCTGTCAAAAAAGTATTTTCTATTGCAAAAATGATTGCATGTGCAATTTCTTCCGGTTTACCCAAGCGTTCGATTCCTTTTGATAGCGGATGAAGTGATTTTAACATTTCAATTCCTTCTGTTCCTGCAACATCCTCATTTACCATACCTGTAATAACATAGCCAGGATGGACACTGTTTACACGAATGTTATATGGAGCAAATTCTAAAGCCAATGATTTTGTCATTAATCTTACAGCTCCTTTACTAGCATTGTAGAAACATACACCTGCTGAACCTACTAAGCCAAGAATTGAAGAAACGTTAATAACCGCCCCACCCATGCCTTGTGCAACCATCTGTCGAATCGCTTCACGGCTGCAATAAAATACACCATTTTGATTAACCCCTATGTATTTTTCGTATTCATCAGTTGGAAGATCTAGTGTAGAACCTCCTCCTCCTATACCTGCATTGGCAATCATAATGTCAAGGTGTCCATATTTTTCAACCACGTGTGACACCATATCCTTTACTTGATTTTCATCCGATACATCCACTTTTAAACGGAACTACTTGAATACAATCATAAATCTATCTTCATTAGTGGTTCCTTTACTGATGCAGCCTTGACATCTACACATACTGGCCAAAGCCAACTTTGGATACAGAATCTACACATATTCAAGCAAACTGCAATAAAGTGTAATGTGTAATGAGAGGGTCACGATATTGATTGATTATCAATCATCGGAAGTAGCTGAAAAGTAATTAAACTGACCTATAAAAAGCCCCTTCAAAGTTAGACGCAAATCTAAATGGAGGGGCAGTTCAAAATTAAGGATGCTTCTAAATATAAGATTACATGCTATTGTAGCTTTCTATATAACTAATAAATCCAACATTATAGTAAGTTGTACCTTTCTAATTATCTATACAAGAACGTTTCATCAACATATAATTCTTAAGTTTAGCGATTACTCTTTCCGCCCCACATTAAAATACCTCGCCTCCGGATGCGAAAAGACCATCGCAGAAACTGATGCTTCAGGATTCATCATAAATCCTTCCGTCAATTGAATTCCGATATCCTCCGGTTTTAGCAACCTGAACAGCTTTTCCTGATCTTCGAGATTCGGACAAGCTGGATATCCGAACGAATAACGCTGACCGGTATACTTAGCACTCAAACGTTCTTTCATTGTCATATCAATAGAGTCATGGATTCCCCAAGCATCCCTCATAAGATGGTGGACTCGTTCGGCTAATCCTTCTGCACATTCGAGTGCGAGTGATTGGATGACATGGCTCTTTAAATACTGCCCTTCTTTTTTCCATCCTTCTGCTATTTCCTTTATGCCTTTACCAGCTGTGACAATCATCAATCCTACATAATCCTGTACACCTGATTCCTGGTCCCTTACATAATCAGATAGGCATAAATAAGGCTTTTTAGATTGTCTCGGAAAGTTAAATGTTTCGAGTACTTCGTCCGGATTAGCTGGAGAACATATTTTCAGGATTTCTCCATCACTTTTAGCAGGGAAATATTGATACATCGCTGATAATTTAATCTGATTGTTTTCGAGAATCTCATCAACTATAGCTGCAAGTTCCAATAATTTTGGATTTTCTTCCTCAAACAACCGATCCACTTTCCCCTTCATTCCAAGGTGATGGCCAAATAACATTTGTTTATTTACATATGGGTACACCAGAGATAGTGGGTAATCCTGTAGAATATGCCGGTTTAAGTCCTCGGGGACTGGTACATTCTCTTGATCCTTCACTGTTTTATCACGTTTTTCTGCCACTTGAATATCCCTTTTTGTTTCAATCGAAATCACTTCTGCTTGCTTATTCGCTTCTGCCTCTAGCTGAGCGAGAAAGGATGGCCTTTTTTCTTCGTCATGGAGCTGATTGATTAAATCGAGTCCATTCATGGCATCCTTTGCATAAAAGACCGGTCCATTATATTCAGGAGCAATTCGCCCCCTAGTAAATTTCCTGGTAAGAGCTGCTCCTCCTACTACAATCGGAACATCAATTTCCGCTTCTCTTAAATCCTGAGCGGTAATAACCATCTGTTGGGCTGATTTTACCAACAAGCCGGACAAGCCAATAATAGTTGGGTTCTCCTTTCGGACGGATTCAATCAAGGTTTGCGGAGCTACCTTAATCCCTAGGTCAACCACTTCATACCCATTATTGCTCATGATGATATCAACGAGATTCTTCCCGATATCATGTACGTCCCCTTTAACGGTTGCCAGCACCATTTTTCCTTTTGTAGACGTTGTACCTGATTTAGTCATCAATGGTTCAAGCTGCGAAACGGCTGCTTTCATAGCTTCAGCACTTTGCAATACTTCAGCTACGATTAACTGGTTATCATTAAATAGTTCCCCAACCTTCGACATACCGGCCATTAATGGACCGTTGATGATATCAAGCGGCTCCATCCCTTTTTCAAGAGCTTCATCAATATCCTCCTTCAACCCGTCCTTTGTCCCTTCGATAATGTATTCAGGCAGGCGCTCCATTAATGGAAGTTTTTCTTTTGTTTCCTTTTGAACAGGCTTTTTAGTCCTATAAAAAGCAACAAACTCAGCAAGAGATTCTTCTGAGTTATGAAACAAAAGATTCTCTGATAATTTAACTTCCTCCTCAGGGATTAAAGCAAATCGGGTTAATTTTTCTGTATTGACAATCGCATAGTCCAATCCGGCCTTTGTACAGTGGTATAAATAAACGGCATTCAGGACCTCTCTTCCCTCATTTGGCAGTCCAAACGATACATTACTGATACCTAAAATCGTTAATGTTCTTGGAAGTTCTTTTTTTATGGCCGCCAGTCCCTTTACCGTTTCCGCTGCACCTTCCCGGTATTGTTCATCACCAGTGCCTACCGGAAAAACAAGCGGATCAAAAATGATATCCTCCGGTACGATTCCATACTTTTCTGTTAACAGCTGATACGATCTGCGGGCAACCTCCAATTTCCGTTCTTCTGTTACGGCCATCCCTTTTTCATCAATTGTTCCAACAACCAAGGCTGCACCATACTCTTTTGCCAATGGAACAATTTTCTCAAAACGTTCTTCCCCATCCTCTAAATTAATTGAATTAATGATTGCTTTACCCTGAGAATGACGAAGTGCCTTTTCAATGACCATTTCATCTGTTGAATCGATGACAAAGGGCACCTTTATTTTTTTAGCTGCTTCTTTCATAAATGCTTCCATATCAGAAACTTCATCGCTATCTGGATCAGCTAGGCAAACATCTATTACATGGGCTCCTTTTTTAACTTGCTGTCTGGCAATCTCGGACGCTTCTTCAAATTTCCTGTCCTTAATCAGATTCTTAAACTTTCTGGACCCGATTACATTCGTCCGTTCACCTACAAATAAAGGTCTCATTGAATCATCATAGATTAAGGCATCAATACCAGAGACCGCATGATTGCCCTGTTTGCCTTTCATTTGTCTTGCTTCAATTCCGGTAACCGCTTCTTTAATAGCACGGATATGGTCAGGAGTCGTTCCGCAGCAGCCGCCAACAAGATTAATCCATCCTTTTTCGGCAAATTGCTTAACCTTCTTGCTTAGTGAAGATGGTGATTCATTATATTGGCCATTTTCATCTGGTAATCCCGCATTTGGGTAACAGCTTACTGCTGCAGTGCTTAATTCAGATAAAGACCTGATATGGTCAGCCATGAACTCGGGACCGGTTGCGCAATTAAGCCCGATTGCAAGAGGATTCATATGCTCGCACGATATATAAAAAGCTTCAATAGTTTGACCGGCTAGAGTAGTTCCCATGGGTTCAATTGTTCCTGAGATAATCAATGGTATTTCCCTGCCTAAAGATGAGAATGCTCTTTGCATTCCAATATAAGCTGCTTTCACATTTAATAAATCCTGCGATGTTTCCAAGAGTAGCAAATCAACTCCCCCATCAAGCAGGCCCTTCGTTTGCTCTTCATATGAATCTGACAATTGTTCAAAAGTGGCTCCGCCTGTTACGGATAAGGTTTTGGTTGTAGGTCCCATTGAGCCTGCGACAAAGCGAGGGCTGTCAGGACTGTCAAATTGTTCAGTTGCTTTTCGAGCCAATTGAGCTGATTCTTTATTCAGCTGATATGCCAGGTGACCAAGATTATATTCATCCAGTACAATTGGAGTTGCCCCGAATGTGTTTGTTTCAATAATATCCGCACCTGCTGCCAAGTACTCTTCATGAATCGATTGGATTACATCCGGGCGGGTTAGCGTTAAATACTCATTACACCCATCGTATTTTTCCCCGCCAAAATCATCCTCTGTTAATTGATGCGCCTGAATCATGGTTCCCATTGCTCCATCTAGAATAACTATTCTTTCAGCCAATAACTCTTTCAATTTTTCTGTTCTCATGATAGATGCACTTCCTTATTTACAACTGATTTCTGTTCTTTGATGTACCGAACCAAATGCCCGCTTAATTCATATTTCATAAAAGGTGTAATAATATAGATACCGTTAAATAGTTCACTTGCCGCGTCCACTAATTCTTTTGAAATGGCAAAGCTTTCGCGAGCACAGGCTTCCTTATCCGTTCCGGCTCTTTCCATCGCCTCTCTAACATGAACCGGCAATGAAATACCTGGCACTTCATTATGTAAAAACTCTGCATTCCGGTGACTCGTTAAAGGCATAATGCCAATAAAAATCGGCTTTGTTATATGCCTGGTTGCCGCGTATACTTCCTCTAATTTTTCAATACTAAACACGGGCTGGGTTAAGAAATAATCAGCTCCAGCCTGAATTTTCTTTTCCATTCGCTGTACAGCTTTATCTATGTACTTTACATTTGGATTAAAGGCAGCTGCGATATCGAAATTCGCCCGGCTACCCAGCGATTTTCCTGAATAGGAGCGCCCCTCATTCAATTGCTTAACCAATGAAATCAGGTCCATTGAAGAAAGATCATATACAGAAGTCGCGCCCGGAAAATCACCAATTTTTGAAGGATCCCCAGTCACCACCAACACCTCTGATAATCCAAGGGAATGCATGCCCATTAAATGAGATTGCAAGCCAATCAGATTATGATCTCGACAAGTTA
This sequence comes from Pradoshia sp. Z4_20, assembly GCF_058216035.1. Lineage (NCBI taxonomy): Bacteria > Bacillati > Bacillota > Bacilli > Caryophanales > Bacillaceae > Pradoshia > Pradoshia sp. Z4_20. Next base: position 940,133 of record NZ_JBZAJD010000001.1, on the reverse strand, counting down.
AGTGAACAAGAGGCACCGTATTTAACTTTGATTGTAAAATCGACGCTACCGCAAGATTGGATATTCTCGGTGACGCCAATGAATTATCCGCAAGTGTAATCGCATCGGCACCCGAATCTAATAGGTAGCGACTTCCTATTAAAAAATCCTCCAGGCCGAACGTCTTTGGCGGGTCCAACTCCACGATAACCGTCGTTTGTTTTTTTGCCTTACCTGAAATTGTATCTGGACCTTTTCGTTTATATTGAATGATTTCATATGATATAGGCTGATGCTTCGGCTTGGCTACAAAATCTTTCACCTTTACAGGATGAAGATCTTCGATTCCTTTACGAATGGCCTGAATATGGGCAGGAGTTGTACCACAGCATCCACCTAGCAGCCGGACCCCCTGCTTCACAAGCTGCCTTGAACTATTAATGAAATAATCCGCTTCTGTCGAATAGACATATCTTCCATCTGATAAATCAGGTAAGCTGGCGTTTGGATAAGCCGCATAATAGGTATCTTCCAATAAAGGTACTTCTTCGTAGGAGCGAATCATATGATATGGACCCATCCGACAATTGATGCCTAACACATCAGCGCCTGTTTTTTTCATAAGAGAAAACGCCTCACTGACATGCATACCATTTTGCAAAAGGCCTGTTTCATGCAGAGAAATATTCGCGATAAGAGGAAGATCACTCATTTTTCTAGCCGACTCTATTACCGTTAATAATTCGTCTAAATCATAATAGGTTTCAAGTAAAATGCCATCCGGCTTTTCTTCCAATAAAGCGGTCAGCTGTTCATCGAAATATCCCTTAATTTCCGTTAGTGTTAATTCTGATTTCCTAAAGCTCCGCAAGCCGCCAATCGTGCCGATGATGAATGTGTTTGGATCAGCCGCATCTTTCGCTATTTTCATTCCGGCTCTATTAATTTGAGAAACTTCCCTTTCGAGACCATAGCGCTTTAATTTATGAAAATTTGCGCCGAATGTATTCGATTGAATCACATCAGCACCAGCCTCAATATAACTTCTATGCATCTTTTTGATCTGATTGGGGTTTGTCAAATTAAGCTCTTCAAAGCAACTATCAATTCCAAATGAATATAAAAGTGTTCCACTCGCCCCATCTGCGACTAGAATTTTTTCATTTAACGTTTCCAGTAGTTTCACTGTCTTTCCCCCTAATTAGTTGGTTAATGTCTCTGATGAGGAAAACAGACTAATAGAAAAGAGCTTTCATCATGAAAGCCCTCTTTCCTAAGGTCTCTCATCTCTCAAGCATTGCTTGCTGGATTTAGCACCTTGGATTACCATCCAGGTTGCTGAGATTTCAACGGGCCAGTCCCTCCATCTCTCTAGATAAGAATATGAAATTATATATTTACTTAATTTACTATAAATTTTCAGTTATTTCAATCTATTTTGATAATTAATCCAAAAGAGTTAACGATTTAGTATTTTGGGTATGTATGGGGTAGGAGTGATGTTAGATGAAGGAAATAATAACGAATCAGTTTAAAAATCCAACTGGTGTCCTCGGAAAGATTGCAGGTAAAATAATGGCCTATGAAAATGAGGAATTATACGAATGGACATTTGATCAATTGACTATTACCCCAAATGACACACTGCTAGAAGTTGGTTTTGGCCCAGGTGAAGGAATGCACATGCTTTTTGAGAAGTACCCTACCATCCAAATAGATGGTGTCGATCCATCAGAAGAAATGGTGAAAAATGCGAGCAAACGAAATCAAGAACAACTCAACCGCAATCAGCTTCGTTTGTTTAATGGAACTGTTCTCGGGATTCCCAATCCAATGGTGTACGATAAAATATTTAGTGTAAATAGCTATCCATTATGGGAAGATCAAGAGGCTTGTATTCAAAAAATACATTCTTTATTAAAAGAAAATGGCAAATTGACTATAACCGTGCAGCCAAGGCAGGAAGAAGCAACCGAAGAACAGGCTCATGCCTTTGCCGAAGAGATTAGAGAGGTGCTAACTAATACAGGCTTTAAGTCTATTAAGGTTCAAACGAAACCACTCAAACCGTGCTTATCTATAAATGTCACAGCCATCAAATAGCCCTTTTTATGAATATTAGAAATTCCACTCAAGCTTAGACACTCTTTCTATCTGACCCTTTTCAACCTATAAAAACCATAAGCTCCTCCATCAGTTTTGATTGAATTTCTATTATTTAGGGTATATTATAAACATATACACATATATTAAAAAACCAGAGAGCTGGATACTCCCTGGTACAACTATAGAGCGAGTGGTATGCAAATAGTTTAGTTCTTAGAGGAACCACCCTTATGCTTTGGTCGGCGCGGGGTGGTTTTTCGTTTGCCCTTTAGCCGAAGATTGGCGAATCGCGTGGCGATGCCAGCAGCAAGGGTCGTAAAAAAGATCATTGCTACATCTTTTGCCAGAGCTATTAGAAAATCCATAAGTATATCACCTCCCTTCTCCTTTATATAAGGAAAAGAAGGTGCATACCACCCGCACCAAGTAGTTGTATGAAAATTATACCATATATGTTATTGATAACATAATGACTCTGGTTGTCTTTTCAAGGTAATTGAATATCCATATCTCTTGCTACTTAATCTCTTTTATTTTCTTTTGTTGTCGCCGTTATCCAACTAGTATTTCTCCTATTAAATCGATTTTTATCAATTCCTATATTCTTATGAAAATTCATTTCCGTTATCCTGAACCTCTTCTGCCATACGAAATTCAACACAAAAAGGCATTAATCCTTTTCGAATAAATACCAATAAATGGAATAGTTAATCAAAATAAACAGGTTCCTGTGGATTATATAAATGCTTAAACGCTAATTCAATTTGCGATACAGTATTCCTGGCTAGCGATAAAGATGGCAGTTCATTTTCCGCAAAAAATTCAACTGCATTTGTTTCGATACCCTCTTGTGGTTTCCCGCCTATGATTTCACATTGGATAAATATTTTATAGACGTGATAAAGGGATGGTGGATGAGGATGACATTTTTTATCGAGAACAGCTATTATTTTTTTCGCTTTAACATCAAAACCTGATTCCTCTTTTACTTCCTTAACCACAACTTCACCCGGAGTTAATCCAATATCACCCCAGCCTCCTGGTAATGACCAATCTCCATCATGATTTTCTCTCACCATTAAAATTTTATTTTCTCTAAATACAACAGCTCTAATATCAACTTTTGGTGTTGCATACCCTGTTTCATTTGCAAAAAGTTCTTTTATTGTTTTATTTTCCAGATTTGTATGCTGAGTCAATATTTCAACACTTATATTTCTTATCATCTCAAATCTTTCTAAGTCATACACATCTTTAGAATAGGTTAGTCCTGCCTGGGCAATGGATTGAAGCTGTTTAGCCCATTCTAGCCATTTAGGTTCCAATCTTATTCACCACCATTGGATTATCAATTAATATTACCTTAAAAATTATATTTCTCTCTTTCAGCTATCCTTACTTAACATTGTTAATCTCTATTTCAGTTTTACTGAACTTTTATTCCACACTGAAGTAACCTAACTTTAGCTGCTTTAAGCGAAATGCTAACACTATAAGAAAAGGAGCAGCCTAAGCAACCCCTTTTAAATAACATCAATAATTTCCCTTGTTCACAGGCCTAATAAGCACTCCTAATTTAACTATTAGTTTAAACACCCAATAAAAGAAAAAGAAGTTAAACAAAAAGCCAAACGAGACTAAAGAAAACAGCATTCCACCATGATAAACTAAAATATCAGCAGGAAAACCGAAATAATAATCACCAATACTCTTATCAAATCGATAACCTAAGGTAGGAACAACTACAACAATAATAGTTGATATAAGACTTACTATTGATAATTTTAGTTTTTGGGCATTAAATTTGTTGATGTTTAAAAACGCAACTATTACTAACCCATTGATTAACAACCCAATAATCAAATCAATCATACTAAAATCCCCTTGTTTACTTATTCCAGAATTTTTCTTTATAAATTATTATAACAAATATTTCCTTAGAAACCTTTTGTTATTTTCAGACAGCCAAGATTTCCATAAAAAATAGCCGTCCATAAGCCATTATGGCTTATGGACAGCCTATTACGATTTCGAACCTTTTATTTTCCGATATTCCCCAAACGTAAATACAGTAGCAATGATAGCAAGCCATGCACATCCTGCAATATACCCTGCAATTACATCACTCGGATAATGGACACCCAAGTAGATTCGGCTGTAGCCCATCGTTAAAATCATAAAAATACAAATCGCATAGACAGCCAATCTAATGGACCAATTCTTCGTGATTCTAGTAGTTATGATCATAAGTGCGCCGTATAGGATAAAGGATGACATAGCATGACCGCTCGGAAAGCTGAAGCCATTTACCTCGATCAATGGATTCAATGTTGGTCTCTCGCGCTGGAAAATCCATTTTAAGTAATGGTTAACATAACCGCCCGATAATGTCGTGATGATTAAGAATATGACACTTAATACACGTTTTTTAAATAATAAAAACACAGAGAATAGGATAACCAATAGAATATTGCCATCAACTGATCCAAGATTAGTTATAAAGGTAAGTACTTTTGTGCTTAATTCATTAATACTCCCCTGCACAGCCTGGATGATTGTCATATCAAAATGATAAAGCTCATTCTCATTTATGTTCTCTGCAATATCTACGAATAGGATGGTACACACAATAAAGAGGGCGATTAATACGAAAAAGGTGATTACATGAACATTTAAAAAGGTATTCGTCTGCTTCTTCATTTCTGCCCTCCTATTCTAATATGTATTAGCTCAGCCTATTTTAGATTCTACAAATGCTTTAGCATGTTGTTGGAATGCTGAATAAGCATCTGCCTCTTCTTTATAGACTTTCCTTTCTCCAAAGCTAACATGTAGTGTATCCAAATTTAACTGAATAACCGTTTCATACTCATACGTTGCATTGCCAATCAAATCAATCCACGTTTCATCTGGCAAATCATGGACCTGGCACAGTACCATTCCGCCTGGATTATAGACGTGCAGAACTGCTTCATCAGCCAACTCATCAATCCATTTCGTAACAAGGCTTGAAGCTGACATTGCCGTTCCGCAAGCATCCGTAAAGCCAACACCTCGTTCAAATGTGCGAACAAAAATGGATCCTTCCTCCAGACGGGACACGAAGCTGACATTCACACCATCTGTAAACCAGTCATTCTCACCATTCAGCATAGTTGCTATTTTCTCTTGTTTATCCGAATGGATTACCTCTTTATCAACAAGACTGATCAGATGTGGATTTGGTACTGACAGGGTTGTGAACGTAAGATTCTCGTCAATACACGGCAGTCTTTGATTGATGATTTCGTCCATTTCAGTATTCATGGGCAATGCACTCGTTGCCTTGATAACCGGAGATATTTCGACGCGGTATGTAGGGATATCCTTATACATGTCCGGCTCTTTCTTAACCTGTAGGGTGGCTTTCATCGTTTCTATCAGCAGGTTATTTTTCTTCAATTTTTCTTGAACATACCGACCTACACAACGGAGTCCATTCCCACACATGGATGCTTCTGAACCATCTGCATTAAAGACTCTCATTCTGGCATCTGAGGCCTCACTGTTTAACACAAAGAGAATTCCATCTGCTCCCTCTGTGCCCGTCCGCTTGCACATATTTATAGCCAATTGGCTTCGTTCTTCATCTGTTAATGACAGCTTGGTATCCATTTCATCGATTAAATAAAAATCATTGTTAGAACCATGTACTTTAATTATCTTTATATCCATTCTCCTGCTCCCTTCAAACAACATTCTCTTCACTATTTCACCATTATAAAACATATTGTGCAACAAGCTAAAGTTTAGCGACGTTTATAGGAGTGGTCAGTGGTTTTGCTGCTGAAGGTAATCAAGGCAAAAGCAATAGCCTATTCTCTTTTCATCCTCTGTTGCTCCTTCCGTAAATGTCAGGAGAGGTGTATTGGGATCAAGAAAATGTTTACTGTAGTATGCCGGCATCCATCCGCAAGAATAATGTACAATTTTCCGCTTATCATATGTTTGTTCAACAATGAATTCAGATCCATGTAGGATTTCACCGCCATATTGGCGGATTCCATATGGGTTTGCCACATTGCTTGTACTTTTTTTTCCCAGTTGTTTAGATTGCTTATACCTGCCTAATTGTTCTTGCTCAGACGTTAAAATTTCAATATCCCCATTTAACCCAAAACGGCTTCGATACTCACATAATACATGACCGTTGCTGTCAGATAAGATATATCTTCTCGGTAAAAAAATAAGCAATGAAGCTGGAATAATCCACATCCAAATATTTTCCCGTTTATCTTTAAGAGATCCAACCAGATTACCTTCTGGTGAGAAAATAGCCATATGAAGGGTCGGGGCTGGTAAAAATCCAAGGAAATATTGGCTGTTCGTCAGCGGTGAGCCCTCCTCATCAGCCTCTTTCGCTTCCGGAAGTTTCTTCATTCTGCTTTTCAGTCTGAAATTACGATTCATAGAAAAAAGAACCAGCACTATAAAAGGACAGGTAACACACGCAGCTAATATGATATCGAATCCATTCAACCAGGCAAACAAAAAACAGAGAAGACCGACTACAAAGTATGCAACTAATTCTGCTGTATATATACTATGAATTTTTTGGTAATAATGCTTAGTAGTCAAGGATTTTTCACCGCCAATTTTTTAAACCTGATAACCATCCATACATTCTATGCTGGACATTTCCAAAATAGTAACGGATTTAAAAAAGACCCGGCAGAAATAATGCCAAGGTCTTTAGCTATTGCTATTTCAATATTCGAAGTGTTAATGGGATTTGATAATATTCTCCAGAATATGCCTTTACAGCAGCCACTATTGTAAATACCAACACATATATTCCAATCAGCCAAGCAAGGATAAAACCAATACCGATGAACGCCAATATAAATGCTATAAAGGTGTAAATCGTGTAGCTGATTAAAAAGTTTAAATATTCCTTACCATGATAATCGATAAAATCTGAATCATTTTTTTTAATTAACCATATAACGAGTGGCCCAACAAGCACTAAGAAAAAACTGCTGATATAGATGGCTACTGCCCATAATTTATCATTTGTATTTTTCATTATTTAAAACCTCCTGTACTTCTATATAAATTTATACGATTCATTCCTCATTTAGGTTTCAAAGCTTTCATGATTTCTTTCAGTTCTTCATACACTCTATACAGAAACTATAGACAAGTATAAAAATTTGGTTTTGTAACCTGCATGAGGAGGCTGACTAATTTGTTTGAAGAATGGAAAGCAATAGTACTGGGGATCACCCAGGGACTTACTGAATTTCTCCCTATCTCCAGTACGGGTCACTTATATTTAGGGAGACATTTATTCGGTCTCGATGAAGCAGGATTATTACTGGATACCCTGCTGCATACAGGGACACTAATTGCATTGCTGATTTTTTATTGGCATGAAATTATAAAACTTCTTAAAAAACCATTTTCGAAAATGACATTCCTTTTGATAATCGGGACAATCCCTGCAGTATTAGCAGGTGTACTATTCAATGATTATTTTGAAGGTATTTCTAAATCCGGGGTTACAATTGGTTGGGAATTCCTTATAACTGGAATTGTTTTATGGTATGCAGATATTATGCCCAAACAAAATAAAAATTTAGAGAGCATTACTTATAAACAAGCGTTATTTATTGGAACTTTCCAGGCGGCCGCCATTTTCCCAGCCATCTCTCGATCCGGTTTTACGATGGCAGCTGGACTCTTCAGCGGGCTTAACCGTGAAACCGCTGCTTACTTTTCCTTCCTTCTCTCCATGCCAGTAATATTCGGAGGAATATTATTTAAGAGTAGAGATTTATTCACAGGACCCGTCGAAGCGATTTCATTTCAAGGTTTATTTCTCGGTACAATCTTTTCTGCTATATTTGGTTATCTGGCTGTTTCCTGGATGATTAAATACATTAAAAATCATTCGTTAAAGCCTTTTGCTATCTATGTCATTCTATTGGGAGCTGTCATATTAATACTTCAGCACCTAAATATATTTTAATTTATTATGGGATAAAAATAGGCATTAAATTCCGTTAAAAAGATGTACAAAAAATGACGAAAAAAAAATATATCATTTTACTAAAAATTCTTGTATGATACTTTCAGAAATAGTTTATTTTTGAAAATTGTATAAGCGAAAATTAGGGAAGGCAAATGGTGCGCCACCAGTAATGGTCCTAGTGGGTTCGATTCCCACCCCGAAATTTTTTGATATTACATTAAAAAATTTCGAGGGGAAATCGCAGTTAGCGGCTGCCCTCATACGGAGGGATCTGTATGTTGAAAAAACGTGATTTATCTGATTGTCCTGTATTGTTTGATTTAATGATTCACCCCGATGTCTTCCCCTTTGTGCGCCATAAAACGCATCAATATGAAGAATATCTCTTTCTTACTAAACAAATGATTGAAGCTGAGGAGCGTGGCGAACTGATTTCACGTACCATTCTCGATGAGTGGGGAAATCCAATTGGCACGATAACGCTTTATGATGTATCCAATCAGGCTGGCTTTTTAGGTACTTGGTTAGGGAAACCCTATCATGGAAAAGGATATAACCAATTGGCTAAACAGCATTTCTTTGAAGAATTGTTTTTTGAGCTTGAGATTGAAACGGTCTTTCTGAGAATAAAGAAAGAAAATATTCGTTCTTTTAAAGCAGCTCAAAAGATGCCCTATACTATGCTTGCAAACGAAAGTCGAAAAGCCTTATATGAAGAAATCAACTCAGGGGAGTATTCATTTGATTTATTCGAGATAACAAAGGACCACTTCACTTTATCACAAATGCGACAACCAGCAGAGGTGTCTGTATTTGATATAAAAGAAGCTTAAAAAAGGTGTTATGCATAGTCTGCCTAATAGACTGTGCATACACCTTTTTTCGTAATAGCGACCCTTATTCTTTTGTTATCTTTTGCTGTTCGTATAATTTTCTCAAGATATATGTTTTGTACAACTCCAGCTTTCTCCGTTCAACAGGATGCCTTCTTATACCATTTTCTTTTAGCTTGGCCACATACCAACCCTTCGAACCTATGTATGCCATTCTCTCCTCACTCCACTCTGTTTTATTCGTTATACAATATATGAGTGATTCTAACTAATATGACACATAACTGAATAAACATAATCCAGCCAATTTAAGTAAAAATTAAAGTTTAAAAAGCAGAATTATTTTGTGGTATAATTTTTTATTGTCATACTTACTTTATACGGGGGGCATGGATATGAATTTATCTATTTTTACAAAGAGTAACTTTTCAAGAATAATTTCGGTATTCCTCCCGATATTAATTACACAGCTGGGACTGTTCGCTATCAGCTTTTTTGATACGTTTATGTCCGGGCAAGCAAGTCCTAAAGACCTAGCTGGAGTAGCCATAGGCACGTCTATATGGAGTCCTTTCTATAATGGACTTGCCGGCATTTTACTGGGAGTAACACCAATCGTCGCCCACTTAATTGGGGCTAAAGAAAAAGCGGATAAAATTCGCTTTTCTGTTATGCAGGCGATTTATGTAGCTGTCGCAATGTCCATCATTCTAATTGGCGCTGGTGCTTTAGTGCTTAAACCGATATTAACAGGCATGAATCTTGAGCCGGATGTTTATCAAATAGCCTATGGTTATTTAGTTGCTTTGGCATTCGGAATCTTACCAATTATGATTTACAATGTACTTCGTTCATTTATTGACGCACTAGGGAAAACTACCGTCTCCATGCTAATCACCCTTATTGCGATCCCAGTCAATGTGGTACTTAACTATATGTTTATCTATGGAAAGTTAGGTGTTCCGGCATTTGGCGGTATTGGTGCAGGAATCGCTGCATCAATTACTTATTGGGTTATCACTCTGGTTGCAGCAGTGATTATCATTAGATTACAGCCTTTCTCCGGTTTTGGCATTTTAAAATCATGGCCATTGCCCGTTTTTAAGGAATGGGTTGAATTAATGAAAATTGGATTCCCAATAGGTATGTCCATCTTTTTTGAAACCAGTATCTTTGCAGCAGTTACGCTGGCTATGAGCTCATATGATACGATTACGATTGCATCACATCAGGCTGCCATGAACTTCTCATCCTTCTTGTATATGGTACCACTTAGCTTTGCGATGGCATTGACAATCATTGTCGGCCATGAGGCAGGTGCCAAGAACTATAAAGCAGCTAAAGAATATTCAATACTTGGTGTTTTTTGTGCGATTGGTTTTGCAGGCATTAGTGCTATCTTCTTATTTATTTTCAGAGATTATATTGCTCTTCTATACACTAAAGATCCTGTGGTAGCTTCATTAACAGCTCAGTTCTTAATTTACGCCATCTTCTTCCAGCTTTCCGATGCTCTTCAGGCACCAATCCAGGGTGCTTTGAGAGGCTATAAGGATGTGAATATCACGTTCTTTATGTCCCTGTTATCCTATTGGATTATAGGGCTGCCACTTGGCATATTCCTTGCTAATTATACCGACCTTGGAGCATTTGGATATTGGATTGGATTAATCTCCGGCCTAGCTGTTGGGGCAACTGGTTTAACATTGAGATTGTTATACGTTCAAAAAAGAAAATTTGTGCACACTTCAAATAGCTAACCATACAAAAAGTTCGCTTGAATAAACCAAGCGAACTTTTTTATTTACTATCTATTACGATGATTTTTCAGACAAAGTTACACATACTAAATTTTCAAGGTCAAGCTGCTTATCTGGTTTTTGATAAAACATCCTGCCCACCTGTTACTGGAATAACCGTTCCTGTAATAAAGTCAGCTTCTTCTGCACATAGAAACGAAATGACACGTGCGATATCACCGCCAGTTCCAGGCCTTCCAACCGGAACATTTTCTGATACTATACCTTCTTCTACACGAAAGCTTTCCTTCCAAGGATCCACAATATCCCCTGGACAAACCATATTGGCTGTGATTCCATACTCCGCCTCTTCCAAAGCCAGCGTTTTTGTCAAGGAGGTTAATCCCGTTTTGGAAGCAGCAAAAGCAGAACGGTATTTCCAGCCCGGAGCGTGGTCTGACTGATCAAACCCCATGGTAATAATTCTTCCCCATTTATTCACTCGCATATAGGGAATAACCAATCTGGCTAAGTAAAACATACTCGATAAATTCCCATTAATAAGATATTCCCATTCTTCTTCCATATATTCCATCATTGGTTTACGTTCCTGTATATATGGACCAGCATTATGTATCAGAATATCAATTCCACCACATAATTCATAGCATTGATGAATTAGTTTGCGATGATGATCTTGAACTGTTACATCATATGGCAAAGCATAAGCTTGCACGTTGTAGTTTTGAGCTAATTCCTGCATATCTTGGATGGCACTGTTTTGATTAGTACGATAGGTCGTAATGACATTTATCCCATCCATAGCTAATTGCCTTGCTGTAGCTCTGCCCAGTCCTCTTGCTGAACCAGTAATTAAAGCCGTTTTCCGAGTCAACTTCTTCTCCCCCTACAGGCAGTATTTACTATCTGTATTATACATTGAAAAATGACATTTCCGTTAATCAAAAGCTGACTTCTGCATTAACGACAATTACCCTTATCGCATATAGTAAGTTAACCTAATATGTCTCTTGAAAGTCGAGGTGATCAATTGTTTCCGTGGAGCCTTTTTCCCAAAAATCAAAACCAAATGCCAGATTGGATGAAGTTCCTTAATCAGCCAGGTATGGAAAAGCAGATGGAACAATTATTCTCCATGCTATCACCTGATCAATTAGGAGGAATGATCAACCAACAATTTAAATCAAGTCCAGAACCAGATGAGCAAACGGTGATCCATTCAAAACATTCCGTAGATATTCTGGAAACACATGATTATCTTTTCATTAGAATCCCAATAAAAGAGGATCATTTACCTAACGTTAAGGTATACCATACTTCTACAAAGCTTCTCCTATCCGGTTTACCCCCGGATCCAGAGGAGAAACACTCTTTTCATCTACCTGCTCCGGTAAAAAAAAAGGGAGCGAAATCTTCATATCGGGATGAAATCCTGGAAATCATTCTCTTTAAGGTGAATGAATCAAACTATTCAGAAATTTCTATTCCTGAATGGTAAAAAAACTGGCTTGGATGACAGGGCCAGTTTTTTACTATCCTTTATTTTTCTCCCTGTAAAAATACAAGAACTTTATCTCCCGGTTTCCCATTGAATGCCACCTTCATATATTTAAGCCTGTTAGGGCAATCCAATATTTCTAATTTACCCTGGTTAACCAATCGCTTTTCAATCAAAGAGGCATAAATCGTGTTATCAGGGCTTACTGATAAGGAAACATGGATTCCTTTATCATTTGGATTTGCAGTTGCAACCGTAAAATACCTGAATTTGTGGACATCAAAAATGATATGTGCATTGCCATTTGATTTAAAAAACAACTCTTTTTTTATATTAACAAATTCATGATTTTCCCTTTTTATATGCGCATTATTATTAAACTCTCCAACATCCAATCCTGCAATCTCTTTTATCCTGAATTCTGTTTGATTATGCGTTTCAGCGGTATATTGTTTTTCTTCCCTATGTAATTTGTACACCTGAGATGGTTCAATTACCTTTTTATCATTCTCCTGAATTGTCAAGATAGACCCTTCCTTTCTATCGATGCATAACGTAATTAACTATATGTGTATGCATCAATCTTTCGGAAAAGAAGGCATAAATGAATTCTTATCAGTGTCTACTTCTATAACTTTTTGACCAATAGAATATTTAAAATTTATGTCACTCATTTTTTATACAATGTTATCACTCTCCTGGAGGAAAACCTCTTCATTTAGACTGTAACTGTTCTAAACATGCTTATTGTGCTTACCTGACCAGTTTGTATTATAAGGAGTACAACATATAATGGGGCATTGATCCTACTTGGAGTAAATGTCTCGTTAACCATATTTCTATTTCCGATATTAATGCTCCGATGACTGTCCATTTAGCCGAATAAGGCAAGATAAAGGAACAATCACACAAACATACATTTGAAAATTTCTACCCTAAGATATTCGCAGATTTCTTCTATTTATACGATTCTATTTTTAATAATTAGGCTCTGTTAAAGTCTGTTGTTGATAATTTGATTAACAGGAACTGATGTTCTATAATAGGTTTAACTATATAAAAGTTGGTGATGAACGTGAGAGCAACTGATATTCTTAAAGCCATTCAAAAACTAAATCCAGCAGAAAAGCACCGACTACGAGAGTATTTAATTGATGTACTTACTGCATCTTCTTCGACAGGAACTGTTCTGCAAGAAATATCTGAACGCAAAAATAAGAGCGGTTATCATTGTCCTGACTGCGAATCGGAACATATCGTTCGGTATGGAACATACTCAACGATTGTTGATGGCGATGAAGTAGAAAAGCAACGTTATCGCTGTAAAGCGTGTAAAAAGACATTTACTGACCTAACAAATACTGCTCTATATCGAACACGCCATCTCAATCAATGGATTAAATTCATCGAATGTATGATAGAGGGATATTCTCTGCGTAAATCTGCTGCATTAGTTGGTAATGTTACTCACGTTACATTGTTCTACTGGAGGCATAAACTCTTATCATCATTAAAACAAATTGAAATATCTAATTTTGAAGGTATCGTTGAAATGGACGAGACCTATTTCCTATACTCAGAAAAAGGACAAAGAAAGATAAAAGACAGAAAACCCCGCAAACGTGGAGGTTCCGCTAAGAAACGGGGTATAAGCAACGAACAAGTTTGTGTCTTAGTCGCAAGAGACCGTGAAAAGATGACTTTTTCGCGGACATTGGGAATGGGTCGATTAACAAAAGAGCAGTTAGACAAAGCTATCGGACATAAACTTTCAAATGAAAATGTTTTATGCACTGATTCTTGGCGTGCCTTTAAAACATATGCTGCTGAAAAAGGGATGGATATTTATCAATTCAAGTCTGATGGTAAGGTTCGCACAAAGGGACTATACCATATCCAGAACGTTAACAATTATCACCGAAGGCTTAAAGGATGGATACAACGTTTTAATGGAGTTGCAACTAAATATCTGAATAATTACCTTACTTGGTTTCAGGTGTTAGAATCCATCCAACATCAAAGGAATCCTATTACTATGAATGACTTGATGATTAAAGGGAATTTAATACAAAATATCGAAACGTATGATACGCTTAGGTTATCTAGATTCACGATATAAACATTACTGTTTGTTCAACTAACGAAGCAGTTTAGCTCAATAAGGGATTTTAATGGTAAACTATTACAAAACGAGTTGGAATGGAGGAGATTGGATTGGTCTTTGTTGGAATAGCAATTCTAATTGTGATAGTTATCTCTACCAGTACAATAGAAAAGAGTTTAAAGTCGATTGAAAAACAAAATGCTAGGGTCATAGAACTTTTAAAGGAAATACGCGATAAACATTAATATATCTTGTTTCAAAAACGAGGTAGTTTAGTTGAACAAGAACTGTTACAAATTGTTGATTGGAGTGATTACTATTAATAAAAGATTTCTATTTCTTTATCTATTTATATTTAGTTCCCTCATTGTATCTGGATGTAATCTTGATGAAAACTACATAATCAAATCGAAAGAAAAAGATAAGTACGTATTATATGTGGCTGGAGATGAACTTGATGGTTCAGAATTTGAACAAGAAGGCATTGATTATGTAAGTGAAATAACCAATGCAAGCTCTCTTGAAGCCGCACAAGAAATTTTACCATCTATTGAATTTGTTGAGGACAAACCAAATTATCTTGCATTTGATCACAAGGGACTACGACATCAAACTACTAGCTTAAACGACCTTATTGACTTCTTAAAAAAGAATCCTCTCTAATAACACAATGAGTATATAAACAATAAATTTATTTTCAACTAACGGGGGCGTTAGTAAAATTAAGCAAATATTATAAAACGGAACTTCCAAATTAGGCAGTTCCGTTTTTATAAGTGATATCAACATTGAACTTTAACAGAGCCAATAATTAAAATGATTCACACAGACTGTTTCTTATATTTTTCGCTTTGTAAAGCAAAGAAAACCCAAATTATCGTAATTAAAGTTACGTAACCTGTGCTATTTTCAATAGGTCTTCCAATAACCCACGCAATTATGTCTGCACTTAATAAAGCTAAAAAAGTAAGGGTGATAATAAGAATAACGGAATGAATTAACAGTTTAGTGAATCTAATCATTGTTAGTTTTGGGAAGTTAAACATTTAAAAACGCCTCCTAATAATAGAGTTAGCACAAATATTCAGTAATAAAAGAAGATTATAAGATCATCTAACTTTAATGATTAAGGTACCTATACCTACAATCCAAATATACGCAAAGAAAAAAATCCATAGATAAAGAATTGAAATCGACTCATTTCCTAAAAGTGTGAATACCGCTAAACCCATCAATAAGATAGCCAAAGTAATATGTGATGCAAATGCAAAAAAACGGAAAATATTATGTATGACTCGTTCATCTGCTTCAGGTAAGTTATCCTTTTTACGTTTTTGTTTAATCAATTGTATTACTGTCAAAATGATAGTTGCTGCAAAACCACCCATAAGCACTTCATATGGAAATTCACCTTGAAAAAAATAAGCAAGAAATGAACCTAAAACAGCACCTATAAACGTACAAATAATAATATAGAATGGTGTCCATTTTTCCATAATCCTTCTCAAGTTTTTTCTTTCTTTAACAATCATTCGTCATCCCCCTCTAAAATAAAAATCTCTTCAATGGAAACCTCAAAATACTTTAGTATTTTTAGTGCAAGTTCAAGGCTGGGATTGTACTTATTTTTTTCAATTGCAGTAAGCGTTTGTCTAGTAACTTGTAAATCCTCAGCCATTTTTAATTGAGTAATACCTTTTTCTTTTCTAATTTCACGAATATTATTTTTAACGGGAATACATATCCCTCCTTTAGATGTAAATATATCTTTACATAATTTTATACCAATAAAATCCAAATATGTAAAGATATATTTACATAATTAGGCTTTATTCTATTTATTCAATATTAAAAACTCATCGTATATACACCTACAAAGGTTATTCTAGCAATGAATTAAGTAAATAGGTTTCTTACTTTTATAGGATATCTTTGTGAAAATTGCCTTAAACTATCTGGTACGTAAACAGAAAA
The DNA here is from genome assembly GCF_058216035.1 of Pradoshia sp. Z4_20. Taxonomy (NCBI): domain Bacteria; kingdom Bacillati; phylum Bacillota; class Bacilli; order Caryophanales; family Bacillaceae; genus Pradoshia; species Pradoshia sp. Z4_20. The sequence goes on along the minus strand of NZ_JBZAJD010000001.1, from coordinate 923,866 downwards.
AGGAGACAGCAAAGAAGCTGCTCCTCTATTTCAAACTATTAGCAATCATGGTTACGAAAGAGTAATCATCCTGAGATCATCCATTAATCGTTAATTAACAACAGTAAATTCTTTCTTTGGCATTGCATGCATTCCTCTTGCTGTCACATGAGGGATCATATAATAGTCCCCTTCCTGAGAGAATGACTTTTCAAGACTGTATATACCATCCTTTTTATGCTTAACGGCAATTTTTTCTTTTTCCGAACCATCCTTTTTGCCAAATTCAAATTCGACAGATTCAGCATCCGTCACCTTATCATTCCCCTGTGTTACGGTCACCTCAAAAAGTACATTTTCATTCACTATGGCCGCCTCAGGTGAAAGTTTTACCTGGACATCAATGATAGCTGGCATTTCTTCATCTGCTGCTTTGTCCTGACATCCGAACAGGATTATTACTGTGATCATACATAGACTCAAAAATAATACATTCTTTTTAAACAACTTAATTCCAACCCCTTATCATTCACAATCCACTAATTCTAATCATACTCCAAAACTGGAATTAGAGACCAGTAATTAGTTGAAAAATTCCCCAAATATTCAGGTTTTCTCTTTCTCATTTTTTTCTTTATTCCCTACTTGTATATTTCTGGATGAGGTTACAAAACCTATACTAAAAGGAGGTTAGACATGTGAGCCATCCATATTGTTGTCCAAACTGTAAAACAAACCGGTCACGTTTTAATGTGATTGAACAAACTCCCATTTACGTGAAACTTGATCCCCAATCAGGCACTGTTATTCAAATGTACGCAGACGATGAATTAGACGCCTTTCATTTACCCTATAATGGACCTGTCAGAAGAATCCAGTGCGCTGCCTGCGGTTTAATTGAAGATGAAAAAACATTTATTGCATTTGGTGAACGCTCGTTTAAATAATGTTGATTCAAAGCACATTCATATTCTTTCCTGAAACATTAACCAAAAAAATCGCCTCTCCTGGAATGGAGAAGCGATTTTTTTATTTTATATCCTCAGCCAATTTTTTCTTAGCTGCTTCTAGCTGTGGATCTTCTTCAGTAATTTTATTTCTTAATTCATTCATTAATTTATTTGTGGTGTCTCCCTGGATCACACCTGTTTCTTTTAAATCATGATCCTTTTGGAACTTTTTAACCGCTGTTACAGTGTTCTCATCAAAATATCCATCGGCTTTACCTGGATTATATCCAAGTGCTTTAAGCATTTTTTCAGCATTCTCAACTTCTGGCGACATTTTTGAAAGCTCTAGCTTTTCCTCAGGATCAATAAACGATAAATTTGCATAATCAGGCATTTTGACAGTAATGTCCGGCTTGATGCCTTTTTTATGAATCCAGTTGCCATCCGGTGTCAGCCATTTTGCATACGTAAACTTCAAATTGGATCCATCTGTGAAGTCCATTGCTGATTGAGCAGTTCCCTTCCCATATGACTTCACACCAATAATCGGAATATCAGCAGATTCATTTAACGCTGCAGCCACTATTTCAGAAGCACTGGCACTGCCTTCGTCAATTAGTACAGCCGTTGACAATTTAAATTTATAACCGGTATCTGTCGCTTTTGCTACTTGTTTATTCCCGCTGCGGTCTTCAATCTGTACGAGATTTTCACCGGCTGGAACAAACATATTCGCTATTTTTTCAGCTTGGTCAAGCAATCCGCCCGGGTTTTGTCTTAAATCAAGCACAATTCCCTTCATACCTTGCTCTTCCACTTCACGTAATACTTTTTCAAGCTCTTCAGCTGTATTCTCAGAAAAGCTGGTTATCTGTATGTTTGCAATATCATCCGTTAAGTTCTCTTTATAAACTGTATTTACAGGAATTGTATCACGTATTATTTTAACGTTCATTGTCTTACTTGCACCGGGACGCTGGATTACTAAATTAACCTCTGTCCCTTTTTTCCCACGGATTAAGAGCACGGCATCGCTGGACGACATCCCTTGCAGGCTTTTATCATTTACTTTTAAAATAATATCACCCGCTTTTAATCCTGCTTTCTCAGCAGGTGCACCTTTTATCGGTGAAACAATTACAATTTGTTCATTTTCTGACATTATTTCTGCCCCAATTCCCTCAAAAGAAGAGGAAATGCTTTCATGAAAGCTGGCGGCTTCTTCTTGTGTCATAAAGTCCGAATATGGATCATCAAGTGATTCTACCATTCCATTAATGGCACCATCAATTAATTTATCGCGGTCCACTTCTTGGAAATAACTATTTTCCAAGGTATCCATAGCACTTTTGATTTTCTCCATATCGTTTTTAGATCCGCTAAGCGGAATCTTGATTCCTGATGTTGATTGTTGTGTGTTATCCATTATGTACCTTGTTGCAAAAACACTAAGGATAATGAGTAAAGCTGATCCTAAAATAAGATAAATCCATCTAACTTTAATATAGCCCTTCGGCTTGTTTGCTTGTTCTTGATCTTGTTCTGAATCCAACTGGTTCACCACTTTCACTGAACTATACTGCCTTAAAATTAACTATATTATATCAGAACTCCAAATGATATCCTACTCTGTTGCCAGCTGGATGTATTCCTCCAAGGTCAAGCCGCGTTTTTTCATATCAGTGGCATAGGCTTTTCCCACATATCTAATATGCCAGGGCTCATACATATACCCTGTTGTTTTCTCGTCACCCTTTGGATAGCGGATGATGAATCCATATTCTGCAGAATTTTGGGCAAGCCATTGTCCGGCTGTTGTAGAGCCAAAATCTTCATTAAGCTGATAATTATTCTCTGCACTCGATACATCCATTGTTAGACCTGTTTGATGCTCACTCTTACCAGGCTCCGCTACCGATTGTTGGGCATACTCTATACCGGATGCTTCAATTTCCGCATTATATAGCTGTACCTGTCTTTCATAGGAACGAAAACCTGACACGGCTGCTAATTGTACTCCCTCTTCATTGGCTGCAGTAAACATCTTCTCAAGCGCCTCTGCAGCTTCCTTTCTCATCAGCTGTTTTTCATGCTCTCCTATAAACGAAAAAGTAACATTGGGTTTCACCAAATCATCTGCTCGGTAACCAATCGGCAGACTATTTTCTTTATTAACCAACACAAGAATATTATCAGGATTTTGGATATAGTTCACTCCATCCTCAACCTTAATATCATTTAAGAATTCAGCAGCCAGATTCACACTATTATCATCCTCTTCCGACCCTTGATTCCCTTGTTCATTTCCAATCGTTTGCTGCGTATGGTTCTCATTCTCTTCTTTTTTCGATTGATCTGTGTCAATGGATAAATCATTACATGCTGTGAGTAATAAAGCCGTTGCCATCATCATCCCAAGAAGTATCTTTCTCATTTCTCGTCCCTCACAATTCTCTCTCTCTAGCTGTTTATTGTTTCAAAAAAAACCCATTAAATCAGCCTATGTTATTTATTATTTTAGTAACTTTTTAAATTGATATGTTTTTAAGTTTTGTTTGTATTATACTAAGTTTCTGAAGATTCAAACAGGTTGTTAGTCATCAAGGAGTGTACTATTTGGTCACTCGAATACATTTGCTTTAAATAGTGATATATTGATTTTTCCGCCAATCCTTTTCAAGTATAGCTGAAATGTTCCAAACCTGCTCGGTTTTTTTAAAAAATCTAAGTTGATAATCCAATACAAAAATTCAAATAATACATCAATAGTACAATTATAAAAAAAAGCTCTGGTTTTCACCAGAGCTTTCTTGTTTTTATAATATTAAGATTCAATAGCAGTATTTAAAGCAACTTCGATCATGTCATTAAATGTCGTTTGTCTCTCTTCAGCTGTCGTTTCTTCACCTGTAAGGATATGGTCACTGACAGTAAGAATGGATAATGCTTGTCTGCCATATTTAGCAGCTAAAGTGTATAACGCAGTGGTTTCCATCTCAATGGCTAGGATGCCATATTGTGCCCATTTTTCATGGTCTGCTTTATCATTGTAAAATTGATCTGCAGTAAATACATTACCAACTTTTAAATTAAGGCCTTTTTCCACACCTGTGTCATACGCCTTTTTTAATAAGCCAAAATCAGCTGTAGGGGCAAAGTCGATTCCATCAAAAAGTAATTTATTCATATTGGAATCAGTTGATGATGTCATGGCTAAAATAACATCTCTCACTTTTACATCTTTTTGAATCGCACCGCATGTTCCTACACGAATTAATTTTTGTACACCATAGCTTTGCATCAATTCATTTACATAAATAGAGATGGATGGAATTCCCATGCCTGTCCCTTGAACAGACACTTTTTTCCCTTTATAAGTCCCAGTATAACCAAACATGTTTCTAACTTCATTATAACAAACAGGATTTTCCAAAAATGTTTCAGCTATATATTTTGCTCTCAATGGATCTCCCGGCAATAGCACAGCTTCTGCGATTTCGTTTTCTTTAGCGCCTATATGTATACTCATGTTTGAATATTTCCTCCTTTATGTAAAGACAAAAATGTCTATATTCAACTATAACTATACCATAGGCTTTTTAAAAAGATAAAGTTACCGATAATTCAGATTTTAACAAACGTGAATTCGGTTCACTACAGCCCAACCGCCAGATTGAAGCTGGTAATAACTCTTTTTCTCGTACTTATCCCCGATCATAATGATATCACCACTTGATATGGTTCTTCCCTTATAATTCTCAGGTATTAAATCTCTTATATTAAACTTTCTAAACAATTTATTAATGACTTCCGTATGACTTTCTCCATCTATGTAGCCTTGATATACCTGTTTATATCCTTTCTTATCCCGAGGGTGTTCTGTTTGAAAAATGGCGATTTCATATTCTCTTCTTCGCAAAGCCGACCACTTTAAAATTCTTTGTTTAAGCATAATTTCCCTCCTAATACGTTTGTTATTTAAATTTACCCTTCCTATAACAAATTCCTGCAATGAAAAACTTCTAGTTTTGTCGAATCCTAAATTTATGAGTTTTGGCCTAGTCTTTTCTTATAAAGTATGCTGTTAAATGCTTACACCCCTGTGGTTAGAGAACAATTTACAATCTGCATATATTTGTTGAATCAAAAAACAGACCAGGAGAAGTCTGTTTTTTGTTTAGTGAGGCTCTTTTTTCTCTCTTGTTGTTTGATCGGCCACTAATTTTTCTAGTTTTTTTATAGCAGTTTTCATCACTTTCCCATAGGTTTCATCACCAAACATGTCACGTAAAATTCGATAATCATTATAAATATCGAGAAGATGATTAATTTTCTCTTGATGATCAGACTCCTGGTTACCATTTTTATTTAAATGTGCGAGCGGTGAGGGCTCTGTTAGTTTCTTATACTGATTTGATTTCAATTTTTGATTAAGAGCATGTTTCTTCAAAAATTGTTCTGCATCTTTCGCATCTGCAAGAAAAATCAAATCATCCTCATTGCATTCTAGCCATTCATTGTCTGTAATTCTAGATAATTCATAAATAATATCTTCCCACGATTCTTCTTTATATCTCCAAATTTCAGTTCGAAACCCAATGACTTTAAAGATTTCCTTTCCATACCCTTTCACTTGCACTAAATCTCCAAAAAAATACTTGTAATCAATATTTACATGTTCTGCTTCAAATAAAAGCCCTTCAAAATCCTCAACAAGCATTAAGGATGATTCCGTAAATACTCCATCAGCACCTTGGACCTCATATACATAGGTTTGATTAAATTCCTGAACAGACTTCACTTTACCCACGATTCCGTTCACAAGTATGACTACTGAATTACCAATTGCAAACTTCGGTTTATTACGCTTGCCCATTGCTGCCACCCCTCGCAGTTCGGGTAGAATTTTTATCAGTATATGCAGCTCTTTAATTGAGGGGAAGCCTATTATTTAAACTCTTTTAGCCATCTTCCCGAAAAAACAATACTTGATTCAGTAAAAGGATTAAATTGGGGAAAGATTTATATTTTTGACTTTGGCTTAATTCACCGATTTAGACTGGATTTGTGACAGAGTTAGCTGCTTTCTTCCTGTCCCCTACTGTATTTACAGTAAATCAATTGTTACCCATTCTATGACTGTCGGAAAAAGACATAGTTTTTAATTTCAACTAATACAATCTTTTTCGTAAAAAAGAAAAGCAATCCACTTATTCAAGTAAATATGAATAAGCAGATTGCTATGAAATTTTCATGCGATAGTTAAGTAGAAATATCTTCATCGGAAGGAATGGTTAGAATAACGCTCGTTCCTTCTCCTTCTACGCTTGTTACTTCAAATGTACCTTTTAACTCTTCCATGATTTTCATGCTCGTTGCCAGTCCTAATCCGGTACCATTTTCTTTAGTCGTAAAGAATGGGGTACCAAGCTTGGATAACGTTTCTGCTGGAATACCCGGTCCATTATCCTTAATGATTAATTTCATTTTATTCTCAAAACAATCTGTTAAAATGCTGATCGTTCCGCCATCTTTCATAGCATCTCGAGAATTTTGGATTATATTTAAAATTACTTGATAAAGACGATTTCGATCTGTATAAATGATTCCTTCATGATGAATATCTTTTAATATTGTAATATTATTTTTATTTAACTCCGCTCTTTGCAGTAAAATAATTTCTTCAATCAACTCAGTAACTGAATATTTTTTCAAGAGTAATTGATATGGTTTTGATAGATTCAATAATTCGCCGACTATTCTATTCATACGGTTTAATTCTTCTATAATGATATCAATATAATTTTTAAATATTTTTTCATCATAGGGATGATCTCTTAATAGTTGGAAAAGCCCCCGAATCGTCGTAATAGGATTTCTGATTTCATGGGCTACCCCGGCCGCTAATTGGCCAACATATTTAAGCTTCTCCGTTCTGAGAATCTCCTTTTCCCGTTGTTCCAAGGTTTCTATCATGGAAATAAAGGCCCTATTAAGTACATTTAGCTCATGATATGTACTTTCAATTTGGTTATATTTTTTTCCGTTCGTATATCTCTCCACACCTTCTGCCATCCTGACAACAGGCTTAACTACTGTTTTAGATATATAATAGACAAATAGTAAAATACCAATCAGCAGTATTAACCCTATCATTAGATAACGATCAATTAATTGCAGCAATGGAGCATATACAACTTTTTTACTAGCTTCGGTAACCACATACCACTGCTCCTGGGCATCAGTTCTTTCCTTGATTGGTTTCACAGCAAATAACTGCTTGCCATCCTTAGATTGAATTAATTCATTTTGCTTATCAGAGTAAATCAATTCATCTAGTGAAAGATTATTTTCCTCCAGAAAGTTTGTTTTCATAATATTATCTTCATTTTGCTCTGATACAATCCAGCCCTCGTGATTAATCATAAAAGCTGTATAAGGAAATTTTTCACGCTCAAGTGTTAAATTGGACTCTATCGTTTTCCACAGATGAAATAAATTAAATGTTGGAGCAAATACTCCATTTATTTCATTATCATTCGTATAAATTGGTGTGCTAATCAAAAAAAATGGCTTTTCACGATCTAATTTATACACTTTAGACAAATACTGAATGCCTGCACTTGATTTTTCGAAGGATTTACTATTTATAAAATAAGGAGTGATATCATTATACTCCTCCGAGGGAATTACATCCCCGTCCTTATTAACATAGATATATCCAGAGTAAATCGGCTTTGATTCAACATATTCCTTCAAAAAATTCAATGAATGCGTTTTATTGTCACTTTCTATATCGGTATGCCGACTTAAATAAACTAGATCACTGATTCTCTCATCTATAAAACGATCTGTTGTATCTGCCGCATGGTAAGCGGCCGTTCGCAATGTCATTCTAACTTGATTTTCAATTAACGATCGCTGGGTCGAATACGAAATAATCCCAAGGCATAGTAAAGGAACCGTTGAAATAATAAGAGAATAACTTAACAAACGGGTTTGTAATCGAACTGGCATAGGAACACCTGTTTCTTTCTGTTAAATTCAATTGCTAAAAAGCTAAGAATCCTACTAAAAATTTAATAAAGCTTTGATATGGTTAATCTGATTTTCTACAAACTATAACTCACCAATATGCTGAAGGTAAAGATTCCAGGCATCGTCAAATAGGCTCATGTCCAATATATAGTCAACATTCATTTCTAGATACAGACTTATTTCATGATAATCAGACGAATTCTTAGGAAAACCGGGATCATGAAAAACATTTTCAGCAAACATGGACATCTCACTTTTCTCCAGGGCATGCCTATATGTGTTTAAAAATCGATAAAAAGATTTCACTTGCTTTCGCTCCACTCATTTAACATTAATTATGCATTATACATATTACCTAAAAAAACTACATAATGCTATTATTTACCTTGTTGATTTGGGGTACTTCACGCGAATAATGATACGAATTACCTTCATTTATATAATAATTTTGTTAATCAACAATGACACCAAATCTTTTTGGTACTATGTATATTGCGGATAATTCTTCTTTCTATTCTGTAACAAGTATACATGAATACAATACATTTCCATATATTATAAAACAATTAAATGTTGCAGAATAACATTAATTCACAAAAAAACCTCGGAATATCCCGAGGTTTTCATTATACTAAAACCGGTTCTACTTTTACTTCCTGAACTTTACGGATAATATCACGCGCTACCCAGACCCCACAGGCACTTGCCTGCGCTAATCCCCTTGTAATACCGCCTCCGTCTCCACCTACATATAAATTTAATATGTCTGACTGAAAGTGCTCATCTAAATTTGGTCTTGCTGAGTAGAATTTTGCCTCTACTCCATAAAACAATGTGTGCTCAGATGCTAATCCTGGCGTTACTTTATTTAATGCTTCGGTCATTTCTATTAAACTTTTCATTGTATTGTAGGGTAAAACCAAGCCTAAATCTCCTGGAACTGCTTCTTTCAAAGTAGGCTCGATAAAACCTTCTTTTATTCTCTTAACAGTAGATCGTCTTCCTTTTAAAATATCGCCGTACTTTTGAATAATTAAACCGCCATTTGAAAGGGCATTTGCCAGTTTTGATATCTCATGGGCATATTCTGTAGGCTTATCAAACGGCTCAGAAAATTTATGGGATACCAGTAATGCAAAGTTTGTATTATCACTGCCAAGTTCAGGATCTTTATAAGCATGACCATTCGCCAGCATAATTCCAGAATGATTTTCAACTACAACATGCCCGGAAGGATTGGAGCAGAATGTGCGAACCTGCGTACCAACAGAGGTATTGTAGATAAATTTACCTTCATATAAATGTTTATTGATTTCTTCCATTACCACATTGGATGTTTCAACCCTCACACCAATGTCAACCTGGTTACTCGTCATTTTAAATTTACGTTTTTTAAGAATCTCTGTTAACCATTTGGAACCGTCTCTCCCCGGTGCGACCACGACATAATCAGAATATAGCTTTTCTCCATCTTTAAGAACAATTCCTTTGGCTACATATTGGTTATCCTGCTTTTCAGTTAATACATCTTCTACTTCTGCCTTAAAAACCATATCTATTCTGTCTTTTAAATATTCATAAATACTTTTTAAAATTTCAAGATTCTGTTCCGTTCCTAAATGACGTACATAAGCTCGCAATAGCTTTAACCCTGCTGCATAGCCTGACTTCTCAATTCGGCGCACTTCTTCACTCATTGGATTCGTAAGCGTATCAGTAGCACCATGCTTTATGTTAATTGCATCTACATATTTTATCAGTTCCACAACTTGATTTTTTGATAAATAATCTGTCATCCACCCGCCAAATTCGCTTGTAATATTAAATTTCCCGTCAGAATACGCACCAGCTCCACCAAATCCGTTCGTAATGGAACAAGCAGGCAAACAACCCGCAAAGCTCTTTCGATTAGTAGGTGGCGGACATTTAACTATTCTCTTCTGTAATATTGGGCAGTTCCGTCTATATATATCATGACCTTTATCAATTAAAAGAACCTTCGCTTCCGGTAATTTTAGAGTAAATTCGTAGGCAGCAAATATTCCGGCAGGACCGGCACCCACGATAATTACATCATAATTCGTTTTCATATGAGGATCTCCTCCATTTATAGGTCTGCTCCGCACTAAAAATCATACCAAAGCGAACATGAACCGTCAACAGAAAATACGAACATTATTTTTGTAAATTATATTTTTGTTCGCCTTTAAAGTGTTTATATGTAGTTTTTATCCAAACATAAGATATTTTTTTACCAATCCATTAAAAAAGGACGGATAACCGTCCTTTTTCCCTTTAATCAGCAAGGGCTGCAGAAAGAAGCACCGATAATAATAAGGAGGATAAATAACACAACAATCAATGCGAATCCGGAACCAAAACCTCCTCCGTGTCCGTAACCTCCACCGTAACCATATCCACCGCAACCGCTGAAACATCCATCTTGACCACCGTAATACATTTGTTTCACTCCTTTAGAAGTTCATCATTACATTTTTACTATATGTGTTATTCGCCCTTTAGGTATGTGCATTCGCCTAATTTGATTGCCTTTTTTATGTAAATATTGTAACATTATTGTAACATCAGACTAGATTATAGAAAGAAAAATGGGGGTTAATCGTATTTTCAAACGCAAGCAAGGGTTATTACTTGTTGTGATGGTTGCCACAGGTTTATTGTTTTTTTTCAGTTTTAATGTATTTTACAGCAAAAGCCAAACACAAGGCTTAATGGATAAATTAGAGAATGGACAAAAAATTCGCTATTTAGTATTAGGTGACAGTATTGGTCGCGGATCGGGAGCAGAAAAGCCTGAACTTACTTGGTTCTCCCAATTAGAAAACATGATTCATGAGAAATATGGAAGCAAAATGAACGGACAATATATTGTTCAAAGCGGTGCCACTTCATTTGAAGGCATCTATAAATTGCAAGAAACAAAGGTTTCCCCATACACAGATTTAATCTTCATTGTTTTTGGTGAAAATGACAGGAAATACATGCTGAAAGACGATTTTGCCGAATTGTATGAGAATCTAATCAGGCACGCTAAAATCAGTGCACCACAAGCAAACGTAATAACTGTGATTGAGAGCAGCTTGCCGGATGAGGGGTTTGCCCAAACAATCAAGGATATCAGCCAGCATTATGGAGCTGTCCCAGTAGATATGCGACCAGTCTTTAAACAGTCGCCATTATCGATTTCTGAATTAACAAAGGACTCCGTTCATCCAAATGGAAAAGGGTACTCTTTATATGCGAATGAAATCTTTAACACCCTTAGTACATTGGATCACGCACAAAAATCAGTGACTCTGCCTAAAGCCAAATATATTCAAAACGAGTATCAATTAAAAATGAATGGTCGATACAATTATAATAACGGGTTTACGAAACATAATGGATTTCTCCATTCAAATAAAGAAAAGAGTCAATTAATCTATCAATTTAATGGACCAATTGTTGGCGCCGTTTTATTTCGCGGTCCAGATGGTGGTACGGCGAATATTTATATAGATGATCAATTTCATAGTACCATCAGTACTTGGTGGCCCTTTCAAAAAGAAAGATATATTTATCTGGCCAATAACCTCGGGGAAGGTACACATGAACTAAAGATTGTTCCTACCGGACTTCAAAGTAAATACAATTCAACGAACGAATCTTATATTAGGATTTCTGGGATACTTGAAAAGGATAAAGATTAATAAGGAACTACTGTTTGTTACGGTTTCTCTTTTTGAATTTAGAATCTCAATTCATTTTCCACTAGAAAAAATAACACGTAACAGCAAAAGAGGAAGCGAATATGCTTCCTCTTTTCAATTACTTTTCACCGCAAAAGCAATACTCATATTTACCAAAATTCATCCTGTGCTCCAAAAATGTTTGAAAAAATCCCATTTGTTCTTTTTTAATTTCAAAATATCCAGTAACTGGATGTTCTGCTGATAAGTTAAAAATCCTGCGATATTCATCTAACGGAATAGATACCAGTTCCTCTTCACCAATAACTATATTATCTTCATCATCAATTTCGTTCCATTGAATCATCCTAGTTGTTTCTTCCTCAGAGAAAAAATATGGTGACGTACATGGTTCAACAAACAACCCATTACTTTCAGCAAATCGAATAGCAGATTGACAACTTACATTGGATCCAATATACATATAGTAATCCCAACCAAAGTGTATGAAGAATTGATCTTTACTATAGAGTTTACACCATAAAAAATTTCGCATAACCATTTTGCAAATCAAGCGCGATTCATTTTTGTTTACCATCAGGTCTTCTTTGAGAACCAGCTTTTCAAATTCCTGTTCGTATAAAGGTGCTGTCCGATCTTCTTCAGAAATCATCTTTTCCAATTGTAAAATTCTTAGTGAATTACTTTCCTCCATGAATTTAATGATGGAATTTATATAAGCTGTCTCAACCTGAAGATATTCATCAAAAGTGAATTCTTTCCCATTAATAAATTTCCCTATTTCAGATGGACAAGTCCATTCCTCCGCTATGGTATAGTATCCATTTTCATCCCTAAAATCTGGATTATACTTTGTGACACACCACTGAAAATTTATTTGTTTAACCACCCTGCCCCTCCTCCATTCTCCGTAAGTAAAGTATATCATTTACATTAAATTTCATATTTGAAATTCCAAATTGCAGGAGTTTGCTTTTTAACATCTCGTGTTTTGCAAGGAAATTTAAGGTTGTAAAAGCTCTTACAATGAAACGAGAACCCGTTAGGTATAATGATGTAAAAATATATCATAAAGAAAAAATAACAGATTCACATTTTCCAAAACCCATTTGCTCTATTACGAATACGGATTACATAACAAAAAGGACAATCACCCGAGCGGGCAATATTGCCCTAACTCAGAGAGATTATCCTTTACACTTTAATATCAGCTAAACAACTTTTTATATAGCCCGTATCCTTCTTTTTCTAAATCTTCTTTTGGAATAAACTTTAGTGCGGCAGAATTAATGCAATATCTTATCCCCTCAGGACCCGGACCATCGGGAAATACATGCCCTAAATGGGAATCCGCTTCATTACTCCTGACTTCTACACGACGCATGCCATGTGAATAGTCGTCCTTTTCGATTACTTCAGACTCATCAATAGGTTTTGTGAAACTTGGCCAGCCACACCCCGCATCATATTTATCCTTTGAACTGAAGAGTGGCTTTCCCGAAACGATATCCACATAAATCCCTTCTTGTTGGTTGTCCCAGTATTCATTTCGAAAAGGCGGTTCTGTACCGCTTCGCTGTGTTACATCATATTGCATAGGTGTTAATTCTTTTAGACGATCAGAATAATTGGTCAATTATTTTCACCCCAATGCTCTTTAATAAACCCAGAACGCCCTGAACCTGCTTGATAGGATTCATAATGATCTTTATTCTTCTTATAGAAATGCTGATGGTACTCCTCAGCTGGATAAAAGGTTTTGGCAGGAAGAATCGGTGTTACAATTTCCTTTGTAAATCTACCGCTGTTACCCAACTCTTTTTTGGATTGCTCCGCAATTTCCTTTTGTTCCTCGGTTGTATAGAAAATGGCTGTCTTATAGGAGTCTCCTCGATCACAAAATTGTCCGCCCGCATCTGTTGGGTCAATTTGCTGCCAGAATAGCTCCACAATTAATTTATATTTTATAATAGCTGGATCAAATGTAATTTCTACTGCTTCTACATGTCCAGTACTACCTGAACAAACTTCCTCGTAAGTAGGATTTTCTTTATGTCCGCCTGTATAGCCTGAAATAACACTTTTTACTCCTGGAAATGTGTCAAAGGGTTTTACCATGCACCAAAAACACCCACCGGCAAATATTGCTTTTTCCATCATCCTACCTCCTTTTGAGTTTATATTTATAAACGTATAGATATTCTACCCTTTTATTGTCAATTAAGAAAATGGTTTGCTTAAGACTTTTCTTATATAAAGACACATGCCTAAGCTCTCTTGCATATAGCTAGAATATAATTTGGAAGTGCGAGGAGTGAGACCAATGTCCTCTATGAATGGACAAAGCTATTATCAGAAGGCAAAGGAATACGATTTACTCTCCCAGTATTACAAATATACAAATCCTGATTTGTATATTAAGTATTACTATAGACATCTGCATTATATGGATCAGTTACTTCATCAAGGGGCAGGAAATGAGCGGACTACGCTTGGTAAGATAAGGTTTTTTCATGCCCTTCCATCTGTAAAAAGCATAGATTTATATATAAACGGAACACGAATTTTCAAGAACGTCCCCTCTAAATCTGTTAGTCATTATTTATCACTGCCTGAGGGGAAATATGAATTTGATCTTTATCCGAGCGGCCAATCACATTCCGCTTTGTTAAGCAGAAAAGTAGACATTAAAGAAGGAACCCCTTATACCATTATTGCTGCAGCAAATCAAAAAGGATATTCTCTCTTTTCAATCGAGGATAATCTTACTCTTCCGACCAGGGAGACAAAGTTAAACTGCCTAAATCTAAATCCTGATTCAGCTGGTATCGATATCGCTGTAACAGGTGGAGATACCATATTTTCTAATTTAGCCTATAAAAAGCCCAGCTCGTATCTTGGCTTGACTCCGATGACAGTAGAAATTTTAGTGAAATGTTCAAGATTGAAAGAAATGATTCTTGATCCTTTTTCCGTCACCCTGCATCCCGACCAAATATATACGATGGTTATTTTAAGCTCGGGAAATGAACATAAAGATCCTGAAATTGTGTTTATCTAAAAAAAGAGAGGAATTGTATCCATGGATTCATGGTACAATTCCTCTCTTTACAATTATTCCACCGGAACTAACAAGCTTAACTCAATATCATCATTTTTGAGATCAAAAGCCTTTGCTTTAACTGTGATTCCACTCTTAAGATCCATTTGGCTTAATGCCAAATATATGGTTTTTTCTTTAGGTCGTATCATAACCCATTCAGGTGTATCATATTTTTCGTTAATATAATTCAATACAAATGTTGCCGGCAAGCTCATACCGCCAATTTGAATAGCTTCATGTTTTAAAAGTAAATCCCCATTTGTGAGTGTAACTGGTTCAAATAACACCTTGATTTCGACATTTCTGCCAAACGCGGATAGTGTTCCGTACAATTCAAGACTTTCCTTTAATAGCACCTCATATTTAATTGGACTATCTGAGCTTTCTTCCTCAATATAATAATTAATAATCCGATTAAGGTCTTCCTTATTGGATGTAAACGGTATCTCTACTTTTTCATCGTTAGTGGCTAGTTTATTTAATGATTCTTCATCCTTTATCGGACGAGTCGTCCAATAAATCAGAACACAGACTGCAATTAGGTTGATTGCCAATAGCCCCAAAAAAAGTCCTTTCCACTTGTTATCTATTTTGAAGATTCTCCTCATTCTTCTCCCCCTCTTGTACCATCCTCATCGTATTTATGTTTTTAACAGTACTCTCTTTCATTTTCTCATATATACGTGAAGCAATAATCTCATAGCCCTTGTCATTCGGATGAAAATAATCCTCTTTGTATAAAAGATTTTCATTTGATTTTGAGAATGCATCATCAATTCGGATAAAAAAAGCATTTGGATCCTCAGAAACTATTCCCTCACTGACTCTATTCCAATCATCCATGATAATATCCAGTTCCTGAAATGCTGATATCCATTTCCCGAAAGGGTTATACAAGCCAACAAAATAAATTTCTGCTTCTTTATTATATTGTCTAATTATACTAAAGATTTCTTTCAGTCGCTCTTCATATTGAATAGCTTCCAGATTAAAATCCTGTATGGTTAAATTTGTAAATTGTTCTTTTACAACTCTCATGATATCGTTTCCGCCAATCGTAATGATAATGGCATCAGAAGTTTGTATATCGGCTATTAACTGTGGCGTATTCAGCCGTCTTAAAAGATCTGAAGATCGATTGCCGCGGATACCGTGGTTGGTAA
Organism: Pradoshia sp. Z4_20; assembly: GCF_058216035.1. Taxonomy (NCBI): domain Bacteria; kingdom Bacillati; phylum Bacillota; class Bacilli; order Caryophanales; family Bacillaceae; genus Pradoshia; species Pradoshia sp. Z4_20. The sequence continues at coordinate 907,923 of NZ_JBZAJD010000001.1, read as the reverse complement.
ATTCCGCTTCTCTTATCCCCTTATTTTGTTCTAAATAGGAGACTAAATAAGGAATATATCCCCCTTGATCACTGCTATCCCCAACACCCTGGGTCAATGAATCCCCCAGTGAAACTACCTTCACATCGGTTGGAAAGAAATCATTCGGAATTTCCCGCTTTAATGCTTTTGTTATAGATGAGGCTGAATGTTCTTCCACTTGCTTTCCAAAAAAATATTGATAAGGACTGCATCCTGAAAGCATAAATATCATAATCACAGTTATCAAGGTTTTCCAAAACATAGCTGTCACCTGCCTAAAGATTACTCTTTATTATATTCATTATAGTTACAATAAATATCCTTATCATATAAAAAAAGACAGGTTTCCCCTGCCCCTAATTTGACTGTAGTATTTTTATATGTTTAATAATATCCTCGAATGGAATACCTTCAACACCAGAATATTGCTGAACAACTGTGCCCTCTTGATCGACCAATGAAAAGCTCGTTCCATGAATTACCTGGTCCCCTTCAGCAGGCTTCTGCACCAATACTTTAAAGCTATCCTTCGCCAGGCTTTCAATCGTTTCTTGGTCATACCCTGTTAAGAAGCTCCAATTATCGAAATTCGCCTGAAAGCTTTCCCCGTATTTTTTCAAAATAGAAGGATTGTCTACTTCCGGATCGATACTAAAGGAAACAAAATGTACATCTTCAAGACCTTCTTCAGTAATCATATTTTGAAGCTTTTTCATATTGGAAGTCATCGGCAAACATACTGTATTGCAATTTGTAAAGATAAAATCAGCGATCCATACTTTTCCTTCTAAATCACCTTTTGATACTTTTTGTTCATTTTGGTCTGTAAAAGTAAAATCTTCTACCTTCCAATTTACCGCATTAGGTATTTCTTGTTGAGAGCAACCATTAATAATGAAAACCAGAAAAAATACCATTGCTATTTTGCCAAAATAGTTCATGAATTAACCACCCTGTGTTTAATCTCTAATACTGTTAATTTTATCAAAATCTGTATTTTCACAAAAGTATTTTGCCTTTGATTGACAGATTGTTTTATCCTTTTGAGATTTAAACATTGGTAGTTTCGTTTGAGTTTCTTTGACTCGTTATAAAACCCTACTCGAACTGAATTTGAATCGTCACAATTTCAGAGCGTGTACCAATCCGAATAGGCGGTCCCCAAAAACCAAAACCGGATGTTACGATCGAGTCCATCTGACCCTTTTTTAAATAGCCCCAATCATTTTCATATATCGCTTCAGTAATTAGATTTCCCGGAAAAATCTGGCCGCGATGGGTATGACCGGAAACCATTAAGTCAACGCCTTCTTGCTGCGCAATATCAAGTTCATAGGGCTGATGTTCCAACAAAATGGCGGGCTTTTCGAGATTTACACCGCTCATTAATTTTTCTAAAGGCAACCTATCTTCCTCAGTTCGATCCTTGCGCCCAATGAGAGTGAATTCTTCTTTAACCTCTACGGTTTCATCGTACAGCACTTGAATTCCGCTGCGCTCTACCGCTTCAATCAGTTCCTGCATCGTACCATCGTGCTTATCATGATTTCCAAGGGATGCATACACCCCATATGGTGCCTGTAGCTTGGATAATATCCGATCGATTTTCTGATCAAGGAATGGTTGAACATCATCGTCAAATAAATCTCCAGGCAAAAGGATTAGATCAGGATTCAGCTCGTTAACTTTCTTTACAAAACGCTCCGCATGGTCTTTACCCGATAGCAACCCAAAATGTGTATCTGCAGCCAATACGATATGTAAGTTTTCAAGGGACGAGGAACCTTTATCCATCTTAAGTTCATAGTTGCGTACGACTGGGCTATAGGCATTATATGTACCGTATATCATAAATGTTATTAACAGCCCTACAGTGATGATCCCTGCCCATAACTGCGTTTTGGGCCGATGCAGCCGTGTCAGGCGTAGGAGAATAACTGTAATATGAGCAAGAGGAACTAGCATTAACAGTAAGTAAAAGCATGCCATCCAATAAGCACCAACAATATTTAAAAATGTCAGCCCAGAAAAGCGGCCAATTATAAATGAGCTTGCTGCAAGGATAATGATGAGGCTGTATAGGATCTTAAATCGCCGGCTTGAAGATTCCGGTCGTAGCCAACGATATCCCCGCCAGCCTATATAGTAGACGAGGCCACCATAAAGCAGCAGTGCAATAATCAGAATAAGAATGAACATATGTATTCCGAAAGACTCCTTTTTACATGATTTTTATCGTTTTAGTTTAATAAGGTAACATCCTACTTTATTATGACTTACCTATTCTTGATTGTTAATTTATTTGATTTTTATTTTATTCCATATCAACTAAAAGGGACATAAACTTTAAATGTTGTACCTTTGTTTTTCTCACTTTCGACTTCAATTTTCCCTTTCATTCTCTCGATAACTTGATAACAAACCATCAATCCAATGCCGGTTCCTTTATCTTTTAATGAGTAGAAGGCTGTGCCTAAACGTTTTATTTGTTCCTCACTCATACCAATACCTGTATCTGATACCGAAAAGACTATACACTCTTCTTCTTTCTGAATGGATAAAGTCAGTTCACCGCCATCCTTCATTGCCTCAATCCCATTTTTCATAATATTGATTAATACCTGCTTCACTTCGTTTGTATTTATGTATATTTCCAAGTCAAAATCCAATTCGAAGTGTAAATGAATATTGCTGACCATTAAGGCATATCCGTTCATTAAATCAACAATATGAGCGGAGAACTCTGATAACATCACATATTCCTTCGATCCTAAGTCCGGCTTGGCAAGAGATAGATAATCGTTAATAATTCCTTCAGCCCGATTGATTTCGTCCACCATTAATTTTATATATGATAATTCCTCTTCAGATAACTTGCTTTTATTTTGGAAGATTTGCAGAAATCCTTTCACAACGGTCATAGGATTTCGAATCTCATGAGCAACAGATGCTGCTAATTGTCCAATGGCATTCATTTTTTCAGCTTGTTGCAGCTCTTTTTGGATACTCGTCCTATATACAATATTATCAATTTCCTTTATGGCTTCATCAAAATTATTAATCAGCATTTCATTATCAGATTTGGAACCAATTTGTACTGAAGTAATTGAAAGCTTTTCAAATAAAATATGAAGCTGATGAACCATAAAGTTGAATTGTTCAAAAAGCTCCTCAAAATCTGTTGAGGAATCTTCGGTTAACTTTATATTAAACTCACCCTGACTTACCTTCGTTATCCCTTTAATCAGCTTATGAACAGGGCTCATTAATTTATTTATATAATGATGAAGGACACCATATGCCATACAAAAAATGATCAATATACTTCCAATGAATAGGAGTGTCCAATACAAGTTTTTCGTGAGCACTTCATCTGCATTGATTGTCACCGCTAATATAGCTTTATTAGACCCTTCTAATCCATCAATCCCAGCATAGGCATTGACCCATTTATTCGAAGATTCCTTATATATTTCTGTTATTTGCGGATTTTCACCATGTATGACCTTTTGAATATAAGGTAGGGTTCGTTTGCTTGGCATAAAGGGGGACCCCTCCTTTATACCATTAGGTTGAGTACCATCTGATGCACTGATGATTTCATAATGCTTTTTATTTTCGTTATATAAAATAATATGTCCGGAATATAAGTGATTACTCTGTTTATCCATTTCGTTTAGATAGGTTTTCAGTTTAGACCTTGCACCAATTGAGGAATCAGTATTAACTGAAGCTTCATTTATTAATCGGGAGGAAATCATTGATGAGCCAACCATAACCATCCCCTTACCTCTTTCATACAATATATCTTCTGTATAACCATTAATTAATTTATACCCAATAATTGAGATAAGAATGATAGTAATGAGCATTATCAAAACTATTAGCGTCAAAATTTTGCGTTTGATTGACATCGGCTTTTTTATATTCTTCATAGATCCCTCACACAATTTCATAGTATCTATCTATAATTAGACAAAATTAGGCAGTTTTCCTGTAATAAATATAAAATAATAACAAAATCCAAAAAAAATACACTATCTCCATCTTGGATAGTGCATTTCTTTTACTGTTAAATTAGTCGGCGTAATACATAAAGCCGATTGCCCCAATTCCCGTATGTGTACTAATAATCGGTGTTGTTTCATAAATTGGTACATCATCTATACCAAGTTCACGGATTATCATTTCTTTCAATTTTGTTGCAAGTTCCATTGCATCTGCGTGGGTTATACCAATCCCCTTTAGAACTTTCCCCTCAATATCCTGCATAAGCTGCTTCACTAAGAATTTCACGATTTGACCTTGACTTCTCACTTTCGCTACAGGGGTATACTCTCCCGTATCAAGTGAAGCAATCGGTTTGATATTTAAGAGAGAACTTAACATTGCTTTTCCTTTTCCAATTCGGCCGCCCTTAACTAAATTCTCAAGGGTATCCACCACAACAAAAAGTCGAGTATTTTCCCTAATATGATCCAATCGTTCAACAATCTCTTCCATCATTATACCTTCTCTTGCCATTTCAGATGCCGCTAGTACCTGGAATCCTAATGCATTGGATATATACTTGGAATTAACTACAGTAACTTTCCCATCAGCCATTCTGGCAGCAGTTTGAGCCGATTGTACAGTACCGCTCATTTGAGCAGTCATATGAATAGACAACACTTCACTTCCATCTTCTGTAAGCTTATTATATACTTCCAGAAATTCACCCGCTGGGGGCTGTGAACTTTTTGGCAATTCTTCTGATTGCTGCATTTTGGTAATAAATTCTTTAGATGTAATATCTACTCCATCAATGTATGTTTCGCCATTTATTGTTATTGAAAGTGGTACAACTGTTATGTCATTTTCTGCGATGATCTCCTTTGGCAGATCAAGCGTGGAATCAGTAACAATTTTAATATTTGGCATAGTTTCACTTCCTATATGTATGACTAATCATATTATACATGGTAGAAAATTAAATTTAAATGAATTTCATTTTCCTTAATATAAGTTTATGAAAAATTCCTATAATTCAAATACTCAATTCCAGCAAATCCTACCATGTAAATTTGTTAATCGATTTACGTTAAACGAAAGCATAACTGGCATGCAGCTGTACTAAATATATATTTCCTAAATTTAACTATTTATTATTTCCCCTCATCATGTATATAAACTCCAAGCTATTCTATTATTAAAAATAAAAAGAGTGTGAATCACTGTAGATTCACACTCTGCTGCATTCAAATTTCGTACTTAATTTAAATCCTGTTCCAGTTCGTACTGTTCTGCTTTTTTTTGCTTTCGTTTATATACAAATTTTGATAGTGAAATGCTAATTTCATATAACAGCAATAACGGAACTGAAACTACAAAATCAGATAAAAATTCAGGCGGTGTAATAATAATCGCAACCACGATTAACACAAAATATGCGTATTTCCGATACTTCGCCATAATATACGGATTCAAGATACCCAAGGACGTCAAAAACATCATGACGACAGGCAATTCAAAGAGAAATGCAAACGGCAATGACATATGAATAATAAATTTCAAATATTTATCTGCCGTATAGGATGTCGTCATCACATCATTACCCAAATCTGTCAAGAAACTCATAACGATTGGAAAGATGACAAAATAGCCAAAGGATAATCCTGCTATAAACAGAAGAAATAATGCAGGTATATAGGATAATGCAATTTTTTGTTCGTGTTTCAAAAGTGCAGGTTTAATAAACAGCCAGAGTTGAATTGCTAGAACAGGTATTGTACAGGCAATAGCCACTATGGAGGCTATTGTAAAGTAAATCCACATAACATCACTAGGGCCAAGTACAATAAGCTTCTCATCTACATTACGAGTAAAAAATTTATATATGTCTTTAACGAAGAAAAAAGATACACATAAAAACAGTATAAAAGCAGTTACTGTGATGATTAACCTTGTTCTCAATTCATCAAGGTGCTCTATCATATTTAATTCTTTCTCTTCCAAACTAGAGTCACGCCTTTCTGAATCCCTTTAAAGAGGTGCAAGAATAAATTCTCACACCTCTTTTAAATAAACTATTAAATTATTTATTGATTTCTTTTTTAACATCCTTTATATCATCCACTACATCACTGGTTAAATCTTTTGTAGAATTTTTAAATTCACGTAATGTTTGACCGAAGGCCCTGCCGATTTCAGGTAGCTTCTTAGGTCCAAAGATAATCAGGACAAGCAAAAGGATTAACAGTAATCCTGGTACACCAATATTTGAAAACATTCTTTTCTCCCTCCCAAGCTGAAATGAATCTAATTCTATTATAATTGTTTTAAAGGTAAAGAAAAGTAATAATTTCATATACAAACAGAATATGTTAACTTTTACTTATTTAGGAATGCATTTTGTTATATATAAATCACCCATTCTTCTTATATTAAAAATTGATGAAGGCTGCTTCCTTTCTTTACTTCAACAAATTGGAATCCTTTATTCTCCATTCGCTGCATCAGTCCATTATAATCTTCTCTTTTTTGCAATTCGATGCCAACAAGTGCAGGACCATTGTCTTTATTATTCTTCTTCGTATATTCAAACCTGGTTATGTCATCATTTGGTCCAAGCACCTCATCGAGAAATTCTCGCAGTGCACCCGCTCGCTGTGGAAAATGAACAATGAAATGATGCAGGAGACCTTCATATTGAAGAGAGCGGTCTTTGATATCCTGCATTCTTCCAATATCATTATTACCTCCGCTTATGATGCACACGACCGTTTTTCCTACCAATTGCTCTTGATACAAATCCAGTGCTGCAACGGACATAGCTCCGGCCGGTTCAGCCACAATCGCGTGTTCATTATATAATTCCAGAATCGTGGTACATACTTTCCCTTCCGGCACAGTAACCACATCCTTAAGCAAGTCACGGCAAATAGCAAATGTTTTCTCTCCAACCTCTTTTACTGCAGCTCCATCAACAAAGGAATCAATTTGCGGAAGTTTAACCACCTGTCCCTCTTTGATCGCAGTTTGCATAGATGGTGCCCCAACTGGCTCCACACCGATACAGGCAGTATTGGGAGAGACACTTGCACTGTATGCAGCTATACCTGACATCAATCCGCCGCCGCCAACACTACCAAAAATATAGTCAACAGGTACATCCATATCCTGAAACATCTCAACAGCTACCGTACCTTGTCCTGAAATCACATTTTGATCATTAAACGGATGAATGAACGCCCTATTTTCTGCTTCCTCACATTTCCTTGCTTCTATAAATGAATCATCAAACGTATCACCAATCAGGATAATTTCCACATATTCTTTGCCAAATAACTCCACCTGATTAACTTTTTGTCTTGGAGTGGTCGTAGGCATATAGATTTTACCCTTTACCTTTAATTCATTACATGCGTAAGCAACTCCCTGAGCATGATTGCCGGCACTGGCGCATACTATGCCATTTTGCAATTCCTCTTTCGATAGATTTAGCATCGCATAAAATGCCCCACGCAATTTAAAAGAACGTACATATTGAAGGTCTTCTCTTTTCAAATAAACATTACAATGATACTTTTCTGACAACCTCTTATTTCTTTGCAAAGGAGTGTGAGCAACCTTGTCTTTTAATTGCTGATACGCAATTAAAATTTGTTCAGGTGATACTCCTTCATTTGTTTTCACCAGATGCCTCATATGCTCTCCTCCATTACTTTTATTAATTTATAAATTATAGCAGGTACGAATAATAAATCAACAGAATTTTTAGAAAAATCAATATAATAGAATTTAACTGATATACTTTTAATAATTTACAAATTAATTCCGTGTGATTAATTGGGCTACATTGATGACTTGATGAAATGCTGACCACTTTTTCAAAGCTTCAAAAAAACGACAAAACAGGTAGAATTTTCTCCACCTGTTTTGTCGTTCTAGCACTAATGATACGTATGCCTTTGATTTGATTTATGCACCCTTTAACAGATTGCTTCTTTCCTCTTTGATTCTAGTATGAATATGTTCAGCCACTGCTGTCATTCCCTCTTCTTCGTATTGTTCAGAGGTAATCGCAGGCAATATAACAAGTTTAACCTTCCCTGGCTTTATCTTATTATTGTTATTCTCAAACAAGTCCGCAGTACCTGTAATCATAAAAGGTACAATCGGCACCCTAGTATCTTTAGCAAGACGCAATGAGCCCGCTTTAAATTCACCAATCTCCTTACCTCTGTTGCGAGTACCCTCTGGAAAAATGAGAATTGAGTGGCCATCCTTTAATTTCTGTACCCCTTCTCTAATAGCCTGTATAGAAGCACGTCGATCCTTACGATCCATAAACACGCAGCCCATCACTTCCATCCAGCCAGCAACAATCGGAATTTTTTTTACTTCAATTTTTGAAATAAAGCCAAACGGCTTGGAGATACCAGCCATTAATACGGGTATATCAAAATCCCCTTCATGATTTCCTACAAATAATACTGGCCCATCCGGAATATTTTCGGCCCCTACGACTTCCAGCTCACAGCCTGAATTCTTTAAAAATCCTTTTGCCCATTTTTTCGGAATTTGTTGAATTTCCACATCGTCATGAGCATTATTTTTCTCATAAACCTTCTTCATTTTAGATAGTCCTGGTAAGCTGTACAATAAAAAGCCGCATAAATAAATAACCATATAAATTAACCGTAGCAATGTAATAAACCTCCTGTATCGAACCCTACTTGCGTATGTATTCTTTAAAATAATAATCGTATGGATTTCTTTCGTCTTTTGGTCCTTTTTCAGATGAAAGCAATTCCCATTCTTCATCATAATTTTGAACCGGGAAGAATGTATCTCCTTCAAAATGATGATCAATATATGTCAAATAGATTTTTGAAACATACGGAAGAAGCTGTTCAAATAATACTTGTCCCCCGAATATGACACATTCAGTATCGGTATCTTTTTCTATTTGAAGAATTTCATCCACTGAGTGTACGACTTTTACTCCATCAACGACCCAAGATGGATCTTTCGTTAAAACGACATTCGTTCTGCCAGGAAGAGGCTTTCCTATAGACTCAAACGTTTTCCTACCCATAATTAAAATTTTACCCATCGTGGTTTGTTTCACATGTGCCATGTCGGCAGGAATACGCCATGGAAGACTATTATTTACACCAATGACCTGGTTACGATCATGTGCTACAACTATTGAAAACATGTTATTCCCCCTTTTACTTCATCTGATTTGTGCAATGATGAAAAAATATTCCGGATCATATTCTTAGACTAATGAATCTAATAATCGTTGCAAATCTAATGCCACCTTTTTTTAAATCATTACATAAGTAATAAAACCGATCCCTAGCTTGGGAACGGCTAAATTTGCAAGGTGATCAACATTTAACCGTCTCCATTATAATTAAAAAGAAAAATTATTTATCATATACGAAGCATATCATATTCTAATTATTTTAATTATCAGTGGATTTATTTAACCAATTAAATAGCTGATTTGCTATGTCAAATTATTCACAATTTATACATGTTCACATGAATTCATAAGTATTAACACAACACCAATATTTTTCATTTTGAAATGATATAAAAATCTAAGTATTTATTGCACTATACACTATCATAACTTTGTTTCTATAATGCTTCAACAAGATTTTCAGCAACACATTTCAGGTTCTTTATCCTAATATTTTCTCTTCTATATATAATTAATTATCTCTTTAACGAATATAAGCTACTTATCGGGCTACTTCATATGAGAAGTTTTATTCATCTGTATTTAACCTTCCAATAATTGTTTCAATTATTGAACCAATTGCAGCAACACACAGAACCATCAACACAAAATTACCAACCACTGGAATAAAATAATCGAGCATTACTAGGCCTATACTAACCCATATTCCAGTACACCAATGACAACTTAGTAATTCTCCGAAAAAATGTTTGATTCCCTTTTCTTTAACCATATATAAAATTATTTCATTACCTTCTTCATCAACTTCACTGATTTCCTCAAAAAATGGCTTTCTGATAAATTCAGTGATTTTATCAAACACAAATAGGCGTGTTAATCGAAAAGCTGCTAATCCTATTATAAATATTTTCACAATATCCAACTCCATTATTAATCCCCTTTTTCTTCAATTTTTATAAATACATTTAAAAATAGGCTATATACTCAAACAACTATACTCTTATTTTCATAACCTGTTAGAGAAATGATTTCATCAAGGAGGAGAAGATATGAGCTGCGGTTCTGAATTTGAAACATCCAGTTGTATTTGTGATACTTTACTAGCTATTGTGGAAGCTCAAGATTTAGTAAAACCCGATGAAGAAACTCTTGGAAAAGGCTGCGAAAGAGCAATTAACGAATTAAATAATGGTAAACTTTTTGGAGGATACAAATATAACACGATTCCAATTATGCTTACTGTATTTAACACCGGAAAACTATTTGAGGGGCATGGAACAACTAAAAAGAAGGGAAAATGTTATTTTGTTGAATCCAAAATTTTCCGCATCGACAATGTTGATTCTGATTCTTGTTGTGCAACCTTAGAATTATTAAAGAAAAAAGATCATTTTCCAAAAGGTATAGACTCAGATGACCATCATTATGAAAATCATAAAGATGATTATAAAGATAATCATAAAGAAGATCATTATTTTGAGGAACTCGAAGGAACCGATGCTTATATTACTGTTGATTTGAAGATGTTTGGTGCAGTTACTTGCCTTTGTCCTGTAGCTATCCATCATGATTGTAAATAAACTGGCAGGTTATAATTTACTTTCATATATTTACAGCCTGGGGGTATCTCCTCAGGTTTTCTTTTTGTGTTTGATTTTTATTACCTTCACTTTTGATTCGATTTATTATCTTTAGGCTTATCCTCTTTAGGCTTATCCTTTCCTTCTGATACATCTTATGAAATTTACCTTTTTTTGATTAGGCGATAGCCAACATATTCATAAAAAGATGACCTATTTTTCAATTTCAAGAAAAATAAGGTCATTGTTATGTTTAATCTATATAATAGAAAGTTCATCAACATCATCTATGGCAATTAATCTAATTTTTTCATCTACTTTTACCTTTAAAAATTCTCCACGTTTACTCTCTATTTGCCCAACAAGGGTTTCTCCCTCAATTTTTATTTCACAGAAAGGCTTCTCCACTACTGATGGATACCTTGCTAACCTTATTAATTTCATACGAAGATCATCTTTTAGAGGATCACTTTCGACTTGAACCTCAATATTTTCATCCGACTTGAAATCTTCTTCACCTTGGCTTGTTTTTCCTATAAACAAATTTTCTGTGATATTATCAGTATCTTTTTTTAATGCTTCTTCATGCAACTTCTCTGTAAGTTCATTTTTTACAGCTGGTTCGTCCTCTTGTAGACTATATTCTTCTTGTAATTTATTATCCTCTTTTTCTTTGATACTTCCCTTACTGTGATAAACTTCCTGCATATTCTGAGCAATCAATTTACCTTTATTCACTGGTTGGATAATATAAAATATCGGTTCTTTTTTATTATTTTCCATTTCATTATCATTCATTGTTTTTCTTCCTTTCCTTAATGGGTCATTTTTATATGTATGCATATGGCCTTTGTCCTTTGACAAATTAGTTGTAACAAACAAGCCTTATCATTTAGCCTAAAGGACACATTTTCTGAGACAAGAAGTGAGGTGTGAATTGGTTTACGTCTTGTTTTTGTTATAACAGTGGTAACCTTATCTTCTTATGCTCTAAGGATAGAAACTCACCCTATCGACAAAGAAAAGCCGATTGCAAGTTAAAGCAATCGGCCTTGTTCTCTTTATTTTCTCACTTCTTCCCAGATAACCGCCTGTTCTTCATCCCCTCTAGCAATTTCTGTTGAAGGCGCAAATATTCAAGCAGTTCATCTTTGGAAAGTACCTCGAATAGTTCTAAAAAAATCGATTCACCAATCTTTTGGGCCTCGTTTAAAGCTATACATCCCTGCTCGGTAATCTTTAAATAAACAGTGCGTCGATCTCCTTCATCATATAGCCGCTCAGCCAGCTCAAAATGAACGAGTTTTGAGGCAATATGCGTGACTGCTCCTTTGGTGTAGCCAAGCATATCAGCGAGTTCACTTTGCCTTAATGTCTTGCCATCACTAAGTTCAGCCAGAACGAGTACTGCCGATACACCGATTGGATAAGAGTAACGCGACGTGAAATCCACGATGTGCTCATTGGAGACTTGTTCAATGGAATGAATTAAGTCAAATAGATTATCTTGTTCCATCATCATCACTTCTTAACGAAGCATAGTTGCTCCACCATCGACCATGATGGTTTGCCCAGTAATATATTGAGAGTCTGCGCTCGCTAGGAAGACTGCCACACGGCCGATATCTTCCTCTACATCACCGAAGCGGCCAAGCGGAATTTTATTCACAACAGCCTGGTAGTATTCCGGCTGCGCTTTTGCCCATGTACGTACGCCTTCAGAATCAGCAATCGGACTGATCAGGTTAACATTAATACCATAGCGTCCCCATTCATTAGCGGCAACACGAGTGATTCCGCGGATAGCTTCTTTCGCAGCTGCATAGGCAGCTTGTGTTTGGTCACCATTAATACCCGCTCCAGAGGCAAAGTTAATAATGTTTCCTTTTGTTTCCTTCAAATAAGGAAGGGCTGCCTGCATCAAGTAGAATGTAGGAAAGAATCCTGTTCCAAGTGACAGCTCTAAGTCCTCATGTGTAATCTCTTCAAATAATTTTTGTTTACATGCATGTGCATTATTGACTAACACATCCAGTTTGCCATACTTATCAACAACTGTTTGAATAATATTTGGTAAGTTTTCACGATCCATTAAATTAGCTTTCACAAACATGGAGTTTGGAGAGATGTCCTGCAGAATTTTTTCCGCCGCTTTGCCTGTTTCTTCATTTACATCGACAATCGCGAGGATAGCACCTTCCTTGGCCATTGCTTTCGCCATACCAAGCCCAATACCTCCCGCACCACCTGTAATAATGACAACTTTTTCTTGAAGTTTCAAAAAATCTCCCCTTTATTTTCTTATTCAACTATATTTTAACAATAAACTATTTATTAATAAACTAATACGCTTACATTTTTAATAGCTTGCTTGTTTTTTCATTTATAAAAACTTCTTCATAAAATAAAACGTGCTGGCATAATAAAAGCAAGAAAACGATATGAGCTTTCTTGCTTCATAATTAATTTGCTTTTAACATAATACACATTTACTGATTGAGCACTTTACTTACATAAGGATATCCATCCAAAGCTTAACCGCTGTAGCTGCAATGATGACTGCAAGAATCCACTGCAAAACTTTTGTATTCATTGATTTGCTCACCCTTGCTCCAAGTGGTGCAGCAATGATACTTGAGATTATCATGATCAAAGCTGGTCCATAATCAACTTGTCCTGTCAGAATCTTACCAGTGCTTCCACCGACAGAGGAAATGAATGTAACCGCAAGGCTTGTCGCGATTGTCATTCTTGTTGGTATTTTTAGAACAACAAGCATGATTGGTACAAGCATAAATCCTCCTGCTGCACCAACAATTCCTGAAGAAATCCCGACAATAAAGGCAAGAATAGCGGCGAGTGGCTTGTTAAACGTATCTTCATTAAGCGGCTGGCCATCGATTTGTTTTTTAGGAATAAACATCATAATTGCCGCGATAACGGCCAACAAAGCATATACAATATTGACAGCACTCTCTGATAAAAAAAGAGAACCATAGCTTCCTATAAAACTTCCCGCCAGGATGGATCCCCCCATATTAAGAATGAGCTGCTTGTTTAAGTAACCGCCCTTTCGATAAGCCCAGACACCCGAAATGGAGGCAAATAATACTTGGACTGCACTAATACCGGAAACTTCATGCGGACTAAATGCGGCAAGACCGAATAATGGCGGAATATATAAGAGCATCGGGTATTTGATGATTGAACCGCCAACCCCCAGCATCCCTGAGATAAAAGAACCGATGAAACCTATCATAAAAATAACTACTAAAAATAAAATATCCATATGCATTACACTCCTTTCCAATAAAAAAAGCGGACTTCCAAAGTTACGGACGTCCGCTATATTCTTATGCCTTCTGAATATAGAATTTCAGTACTCCGGCTTCTTCTGTTTGCTCTACGATGGTGTGCCCGCCAGATTTAGACCATGCGGTAAAGTCGTTCAACGCACCCTTATCTGTGGCAAGTACCTCCAGTACCTCTCCGGATTGAATTGCTGCTATTGCCTTCTTTGTTCTAACAATTGGCATTGGGCAAGCCAGCCCTTTTGCATCTAATGTTTTAGTGATTTTCATATCAATCTCTCCCTTTGTTAAATTAGCGAACTGCACAGCGGTTTGGACCAATTTCCATTTCAGTTTGTTCATCTAGTTCGGGTATAATTTTACCCATATTCACTTGACGGATTTGCTCATATGCATTTGGCTGCGGTGGCAGATTTTCTGTGACTATCTTACGGAATTCATTTTCATTATCAATATTTAAACCATGATTTTCAGTCAGCAAAGTTCTAAGCCGTTTGGCAACAGTACCGTCTTCGTTTACTTCATCCATAATCATGAAATGAGCAGGAAGGACAATTAATTCATCCGCAAGCACACGGTATCCTTCATACAATGTTTCACGTAAATCGTCCACCCAATCCTCGGCAAGACCAGCTAAATCCGGGCGCCCAATTGAATCGATGAAAAGAATATCCCCCGTAAGTAAGTAACTTCCGCCAATGACAAAAGAAGTGGAGCCGATTGTATGCCCCGGTGAGTATATAGCATTGACTTCAATCTCTGATTCGCCAAGCTTCACCGTTAACCCGTCTGTTAATGGCGTATAATTATATACAACTTCCTCAGCATCCTGCTGTGGAAGATAATACTGTGCACCTGTCTGTTCAGCAATTTGGCGCCCACCAGAGATATGATCAGCATGCAAGTGTGTGTCAAATACATGCTTGATTTTCACTCCCTTTTCTCTGGCAAAGTCGATAAATACATCCGTGAATCGGACTGCATCGATGATTGCCGCTTCCTCACCAGAGATGACCATATAGGAGAGACAGCCTTTGCCAAGGCGTACAAATTGATAGATCTCTCCTCCACCTTTCAAATCATCTACCTTTACAGGCTCAAGATGCATACTCCATGCCTTCATACCACCTTCCAAATAGGCAACAGGTCGGCCAGCCTCTAACAGCATTTCAGCAACCATGACAGATGATCCTTCTTTTGCACATACTACAAGAACTTCTTTATTCACCGGGATTTCAGAAAGAATTTCCTCTACACCATCTAGTAATTCAAAATAAGGTATATTCATATATTCAAAGCTCTTAGCCTCAATCTTCCAATCCTTAAATGCATCTTGATTACGAACATCCAAAATAAATAAGTCCTTATGTTCAATCACATATTTAGCCACATCGGTAGCTGTCCATTTCAAAACTTTCATTTTCAGTTACCTCCTGACGTGATTTTATTCGTTTCTTTTATTAATTCGCCTTTCCAATCTTTCATGCCAGGGAATACATTGAATACTTTTTGAAATCCGCTTTCGACAAGTTTGTGAGCAGCTAGTTCACTACGTCTGCCTGTACGGCAAATGACGTAAATATTTTGATTGGAATCTAGTTCACTCATTCTTTCCTCCAATTCCCCAAGAGGAATTGACTTTGCCTGAGGCACATGCCCAAAGGCATACTCGGCTTCCTCACGAACATCTAAAATGATACCCTCACTTGTTGCAAGATCTTCATTTGTTATTGTTCGTTCAAATGGTTTATCAACCTCGCTATCTGCACCACCCTTACGGATATAATGAATAAGGATTTCGCCATCTTCATTTGTACCAATATATTCATGGCCAGCTGATCCCGCCCAGGCAGCAAGATCGGCCTTTGATCCCTTATCTGTTGCCGTAATTTTCAATACCTTGCCCACAGCTAATTCTTTCATTGCTTTCTTCGTTTTCACGATAGGCATTGGGCACGCGAGTCCTTTTGCGTCCAAGTGAACATCTGCTTTGATTGACATTATGATTCCTCCTATACTCCATAGGGTATATTATTGTTTTAAAATTTTTGACCGTCTTCCCTTTCCAAACAAGCATACCTCCAACCATATTAGTTGCCTGAAATCCAATCGATTCCAGATAAGAGGCAGCATTGCCACTTCGAGCGCTTGAACGGCACACGAGAATGTATTCCTTATTTTTATCCAGTACACCAATACGGTCCTGAAGCTCACTAAGCGGAATATGGATAATGCCTTCAATATGAGCCTCAGCCACCTCTTCTAGCTCTCGTACGTCAATTAAATTTAGTAGCTTCCCTGCTTCTAAGCGTTCTTGAACTTCTCTTGCTGTAATTTCCTTCATTTAGCTCACCCTTCCTCAAATCCTTACAAGTATTAAATTAAACCTTAGAAAACTAACAGATCTAACTAACAGATCTTACTTGAATTTAAATAAACAAGTTGACTGCTCCATTTTCTGCGTCTGCAAGATAGGCGGCAACTCCTGCATAATGAACGTCATCCAGCAATTCCTCTTTTTTAAGACCCAATAAATCCATTGTCATTGTACATGAAACAAGCTTGATATCCTGTTCCCGTGCCATGTCAATCAGCTCCGTTAAGGTGAGTGCATTATGTTTATTCACGACATGCTTAATCATTTTTGGTCCCATGCCCATCATATTCATTTTAGAAAGCGCTAGTTTTTCAGCACCTCTTGGCATCATAAAGCCAAACATTTTCTCAAGGAGGCTTTTCTTTACATTCATTGGCTCCAGTTTACGTAATGCATTGATTCCCCAAAATGTATGGAAGATTGTCACTTCATGGTCATAGGCAGCCGCTCCGTTTGCAATAATATAGGCGGCCATCGCCTTATCATAATCCCCGCTGAATAAAATGATATTAGTTGATTTCTGTTCCATTGCTCCTCCTTAGAATACATATACCCCTATAGGTATTTATTATTGTAAAAAAATATAATCTTTTCCTGTTATCTGCTTTTAACGAGCAAGTTTACCGCCTGTCCAATTAATTCATTCATCTGTTCCTCATCTCCATCAATCGCACGTACACATTCAATTAAGTTTTCACTGACGACGATACCAATTGTTCGCTCTATTCCGGAACGTACCGCTGAAAGCTGGGTGATCACATCCTTACAATCCTGTCCTTCATCCATCATACGTTGTATGCCACGAAGCTGACCTTCCATTCTTCTTAATCTCACTTTCGTTTTATCATCATAATTCATTCATCATTCCCCCTCTCAGTTGTATTATATCGATATGCCCATCGTATACCCCTATGGGTAATTGGTCAATCAGAATGCTCAATAAATTCTTCACATCCTTTCATGCCCTAAAAAATTACTGACATTCTAGATTAAAAGTACCTACTTAGATTCATATTTTATATTCATTAGTTGCCATGTATTTGTTTATGTTATGGGCTTTTTAAACACTAGCAAACCGTATATTTTTAAAAAATTTGGCCATACTATGCTTAACTTTGTTTGATTTTTCAAGGAGAAATTTATGTATAGAGGTATTATATTATTGGATGAGAAATGTCCTATTATCCAAGTCCTAAATTTTGTGAAACATTGCCCATTAAAATCTGTCAATGATTTTATCTGTCAAAAAAATATAGAAATTGCAACCTTAAATCCCCATCAGCTTACCAGCTATTATACACGCCCGTTTGCCTTATATTTTGATTTAAAAAAAACCAGAAAAGATCGTAAGGTTACTTATGATTATTTAGTAATAAATCTTCACGAAGCTTTCCAAAAATTTACGGATACCTATCCGGAATATTGGAATGAAATGCAAAGTTCGTTTCACCATATCCACTTAATTAAGTGACTTAGTAACTGAGTAACCCTTTAGTCTAATCCAATTGCATCACAATATCTCTATTATTTCCACCCGATAAATGAATAGATAAGATTCGAGTACTCATTACTTTTTGAAATTATGAAACAAACTCATATCCCTGCAGTTTTATATAAAAAGGCGTACAGAATATCACTATTCTGTACGCCTTTTTGCTATCAGTTATGAGGCTGTCCGTAAGCACTCTAAATTAAACAGCAATCGGTGCTTTGATCGTTGGATACGGGTCATATCCTTCAATTTTTATTTGATCCAGATTCATATCAAAAATACTTGTAAATGAAGAGTCAATCACCAGCTCAGGAAGCGATCTTGGTTCTCTTTCCAATTGAGTCTTCACTTGTTCTACATGGTTTAAATAGATATGTGCATCACCAAGAGTATGGACAAATTCACCAACCTCCAGACCACATTCAGCTGCAATTAAATGAGTCAACAATGCATAGCTGGCAATATTAAATGGTACACCGAGGAAGATGTCTGCACTTCTTTGATACAGCTGGCAGGACAGCTTGCCGTCTGCCACATGAAACTGGAATAAACTGTGACATGGCGGCAAAGCCATAGTTGGTACATCCTCCGGATTCCATGCAGATACAATCAATCTTCTGGAAGATGGGTTTCTTTTAATTTGTTCAATCACATCTTTAAGCTGGTCAATCGTTTCACCTGTTGACGTCTTCCATTCTCTCCATTGTTTCCCATATACATTGCCAAGCTCTCCATACTTCGCCGCAAAGGCATCATCATTTAAGATTTTCTCTTTAAATAAATCCATTTGTTCCAAATATAATTGATTAAAATTTTCATCCTGTAAAGAACGAATACCAAAATCAGTCATATCAGGACCTTTATACTCTGAGCTTTCAACCCATTTTTTAAAGGCCCATTCATTCCAAATATTATTATTATGCTGTAGCAAAAACTTGATATTCGTATCTCCGTTAATAAACCACAGTAATTCACTTGCAATCAAGCGAAATGGTACTCTTTTGGTTGTTAATAATGGAAAACCATCCTTCAGATTAAATCTCATTTGGTGGCCGAATACAGAGATTGTACCTGTCCCTGTACGATCTTCTTTTTTTGTCCCGTTATTTAGAACATGCTGGCAAAGATTTAAATAGGCCTGTTCATTTTTCACCATTTGTTGATCCTCCTATTTTATTGTTCTTTTACTGTGTACCCATTCTTTTCAATATTTTTTATGATTTCGTATGTGAGAGGGGCCTTTTCCAAACATTCTGCTTTAGTTTCTTGATTGAAGTAATACATCGCAAAAACCTCAGCAAAGTACTCCTCTGGATAATCAATAAAGTATGCTTGATTCGGGAATAGTTGTTGCACTTCTTTTAACCAAGCATCTTGAAAGTAGCCCGTTTCACTAATATTATTCAATATAATTTGATCGACTGAATGTCCAAGCTCATGTAGTTCTAGATTAGTTGAACCATGGCCCGCTCCTTTTTCACTGTGCCCGATTTTTACTAAGACTGTTTTACTGCCACCCATTCCGGGTACTTCATCCCAATTTTTCGAGGAATACCCTCTTGGCTGAACTCCTTTTAAATGGGCAGCCTCCCGTTGATCCGTCAATGATCCCGTAAATAACTTAATCTTAATTCTATTCTTTTTTAATACTTGAAGTAAGCCTTCAGGTAACCCACTTATTCTTTCTATAATAACCTCAGCCTCATCCCATTGATCTTGATCATCAGGCAAAACAATTATAGTTGATACCAATGATTTATTCTCAATGCCAGATAAATTCTTTAAATAAACTGACTCTGCATAATTTTGCCCTAATGGAAATAATATAAGAGTGGCTACCATAATGAATACAAGTAAATTTCTGGCCTTCATCACAATTCACTCCGAAGATTAATTTTTATATCATAAAAAAACCCTATTACCAGTCATTGAAGAATATATAGGGTTATGTATAAAACTTCGTGAAGAAATCCAGATAGGCGTATATGTATGGTTTAACTATTTATCAACAATGGCATATATCCATTTCGACAAATCATTAAAAATTATACCATATGATGAGAGTTTCGAAGTGAACGAGTGGTCATAAAAATTATGGAAGTTCATCTGACCGTTTGCAGCTAAACAGCACCATCACAGCATTCCAGCAATCCCCTTTTACAATAAAGTATCCAGGGAGAGGTGGTTAAGATACGGTTCCATCCTGATAAATATAATCTTGATGACGAATTAATGGAAGATTTGTATTCTGCTATGACAGATTGGAGATTAGTGGTATTCGATAGTCTAATTGCTCTTGGATTTTGCATAGGCTTTATTTTCATTCATCTCTCTTAAAAGAATTCCTGATCATATCCTGATCAGGAATTCTTTTAACATATTCTATGCCGACTGATTCTTTCTTTTCTTATAAAAGTGCAACAGAATGGTTGCGCCAAAAATCACAATGATAATGAAAAAGAACATAGTATGATCGATATGTAGACCAAAATTGGAACCAACCATTTTAACAGCGATAAAGGCAATCAAAATATAAGCAGCACTTTCAAGCTCTGGTATTCTATCGATTAACTTTAAGAATACACCTGCCACACCCCTCATCATTAAAACACCTAATATGCCTCCAACGAACAAAACCCAGACTTGATTACTTACACCAAAGGCAGCCAGTATACTGTCTACAGAGAATGCGATATCCATCAACTCTACGGATGCAACTGTCCCCCAAAAGTTACCGAACAATCGTTTGAGCAAGCCAGATTTTTTTACGTCCGGAACATCAGGAGTCGTTTCAAAATGTTTATACTTTTTGTAAAAATACTGAATGGAAAGCCATGCAAGATAACCTCCTCCAATCAGTTTCACCCACAAAATTTCAATTAAATAGACACCTACTCCTATAGCTAGGAAACGGAATAAATAAGCTCCAATCAATCCATAAAACAAAGCTCTTTTTCGTTGTTTTTCCGGAAGATCCTTTACCATTACAGCAAGGACGAGCGCATTATCGGATGATAGCAAGCCCTCCATCAGAACCAGTGTACCAATTAATCCCCAACTGACTGGGTCAGACAATACCTCTATCCACATCTGCCCATCAAAAAACATAGCGTATGTTTCTATTAACTGTGAAAAGAATTCATTCATGGTTGTCTTCATCTCCTGATTATTTTCTTTAACACAAAAAAGAAAATACGTTGATTACAACGTATTAACCTGAAAATAGTAATCTATCAATTAATGATCTGCTTAGCTAATCCACTTAGGAGGAGTGTTTTGACTCCAATAAATCCTTGCCATCGAGTGATGGGCGTCAAAATTATCTTTGTATGTATGGTAATGAAATTCAAACCAATGGCCTTCTCCAGGCGGGTTCTCTCTCCTGACATGAAATCTGATGAGGTCTTCATTGGTTTCCCGATCATAAACATGAAATATTTTTTCACTTAAACCGCCGCTTGGCTTTTCTGATATCGCCATATTCAGCAGCTTTTCTTCCGGTACATCAGATGAAAATTCCTGCAAGGCGGATTCAATGTTCGGTAATACACTCGTATAAAATTCATCTTTTATATGGGGACCAATTCTACTCCCAAACTTTTCAAAGGATTGCTCCTCAGCGCGAAGCATAGCATACGATAAAAAATCACTTTGACTAAATACCGTTACAGGAGATTCGCTGCTTACATAATCAGTTTGGCCAATAACAGGATTGTTTTTGGTTTCTTTGACAGTACTTCCTTCATACCATTCCTGATACTGAGATGGAGATATAATTCCAAAGCTTAAAACAGAAAGCCCAACTACCAAGGATTTCTTAAGAATACTTGACCAATTTTTCAAATTAAAATCACCTGCCTATTCAGCAAAACGGGCTATTTCTTCACCCCGTTTTATTAATATTGGAAGAGCGAATTTTGATTTTTTTAACTATTCTAATTCTATCACACCAAAATGAAATTTTGCAGTTTTTCTTTTTTCAACGCTAAATCCAAACCGGGAAAATCGATCACTCCTGAAATGGTCCTTAAGAATAATCCTCTTTTTGGCAACTCTCTTGGCTTCCACTACTGCTTCTTCTGTTAACTCCTTGTAGGAAGCAAATGAACTTAAAGACTGAATTCCAGTACTTTCAATGACTCTTTCTGTAAACATTGGATCAAAATAAACGACATCATAGGAGCGATCCTCAGCTTTTTTAAGAAAGGTTAAATAGTCTATGTTCACAGCTTCAATTCTCCCAGCAGCTTCGCCAAATTTCTCATTCTTAAAAGGATAATTTTGCAGTCCCTCCTTAATAACAAAGTAAACAAACGGATTTAACTCTAAAGCAGTTATTTTCCCACTACTCCCTATGATATAAGAGGCAATCAAGGCATCCGCTCCCATACCAAGTGTACAATCAAGAATAGACATCCCTTGATTTAATCCGGCTGCCCTGAGAAATGGATCCACTTCCCCTTTCTCAATTCTCTTCATACGGACTGCGGCCATATTTGGATGGAAAAATAATGGATCTATTCCATGCAGGTCATATAATTCTGTTTTCATCTTCCCCACTACCAGGCATGGCTGGTTATAGTAAGATTGCAACTGTTTAATTGTTTTTTTATTGCGTTCAATATACGGGATCCCTAATTGTTCAGCTGTTTTTAATGCTTTTTGATTCAGCACATGATTCGTTTTTTCAATTGTAGTGACAAACACATAAAAAACTCCTTTAAAATCAGCAAGATTTCTTGTTGAGCAGGCTTCTTTAAATCTAAACCGATAGAAACTTATTTACCCTCAGGCTCATATTAAAAAAAGGAATACTCATGTGAGCATTCCCTTACGTTTATTTACAATACTCAGAAAAAGCATTTAATAAATTCTCTTTAACGTCTTCTAAAGTATGTCCTTCAATCTCATGTCTTGGAATAAAATGAACCACTTCATTTCCTTTTAATAAAGCCATTGAAGGTGAAGATGGAACTTCCCCAAGATATTCTCTCATTCTGGCTGTTGCTTCTTTATCCTGACCGGCAAAGACTGTTACAAAATGATTCGGTTTAATTTCAGCATTTACTGCTTCTGCTGCAGCCGGTCTTGCCAAGCCGCCCGCACATCCGCATACGGAGTTGACTACAACCAATGTAGTACCTTCTGCCTTTTCCATAAATTCATCTACTTGTTCCGAAGTCGTTAATTCTTCAAAGCCTGCTTCAGTCAACTCTGCTCTCATTGGTTTAACCATTTGTCTCATATATTCTTCATATGCCATAGACATTCATAATTCCCCCATTCAAAGTATTACATTTGTAGGATACATTAGATAGCTTACATGTGCAATCCATGTATTCCCTAATATTGTATGTAACATTACCTAATATAGATGTAAACTCCCCGTTTAAACAGAGGCATATACTCTTTCCTATGCTCAACTAAAGCAGCTGCCAAGTGATTCGACACTGCCTTCCTGATATGCTCTATTATTCTTGAACCTTGTTATTTTTTCTGGCTTCAGTCATTTGTTTCCATACAGACCCAAGGGCTTCATCACCATTTTTAATACGCTCACTGGCCATCTTCGCCTGCAGAGCCACTTCAAATTCTTCATCATTTTCCGCTTTTCGAAGCGCTGGCAAAGCATTTTCCCCACCAACCTCATACAAGTACATGGCCGCTCTCCAGCGTACTAGCTTACTTTTATCAGCTAAAGCTTCAATCATAGCCTGTTCAGCTTCCGGGAAGCCTAAATCAGACAAGCAGTCTCCCGCTGTTCTTCTGACCGTTACACTCTTATCTTTTAGTCCCTTATATAAATATGGCAAAACAATCGTGTCTTCAATCATTCCTAAATAGACCACAGCAAGCCTTCTGATAGATGCTTTTTCATCCTCCAATGCCTTATTGAGGAGTGGCAGATCCAAAACTTCCGGATCCTCCATCTGATCCAATGCTTGAAATCTGGCCTTCCAGTCTTCCTGATCCAAATCAGCTTCCGTTAGCTTTCTTCTTTTCACCTTAACGGGTTCGGACTTCTTGGTGGTGGTGTCCTGAACGTCTGCAACAAGCTTCGCTAACCGTTCTTCTGGATATAAGGCGATGACTTCATCCATCACCTCTTTCCCAATCTGCTCAAGCTCCCCGTAACGATTGCCAAAATCAATCCATTTTCGGATCAACACAGCATTATCATCCTCAAGCTGAGATACTTGGAAAGCATCCATAAATGCTTTCGGCATAGCCCATCGTTTTTCTTCCAGGTCACTATTTGCTTTAATCTGGATAGGGATTCCTTTAAAAACTTGAATTTGGACCTTCACTTCTCCAAATCCTTTGCCAGAATTAATTGGATTAGTTCCAGTGTCTTCAACTGTCTCACCGAAAACGGTTCGAACCTGTGCCAATATACCAGGCCAATCATATTTAGCATTTCTTTCAACGGCCAGGAAGTCTGCTACATGGTATACACCTTTAACACCTTCAATATGTAAAATTTCTTTTATAAATGAAGGTGCGGTATCAATCGTATCCTTTTTATAATTCGTACTTTTACCAGCCGGCAATTCTTCATTTAAGATAACCTTCATCGTATTCGGGCTCGGTGTAGGCTCAATTGAGACAATCCTCATCATAAAATCCCCCTGATCTATTTATCTAGGGGGATTGTAGCATATCTATCAAAATATTTACATACTTACGATTTAGCCTTCTTGTATTTCTGAAAGATAGGACCATCGTTCAATCAAATGTTCCAGTTCTTCATTTAATTGAATTTCTTCCTCAGCTAATTTATTCGCCAGTTCAAAATCACTGCCTGCTTTATTTAGTTCGGCAGCTACTTCCTCCAGTCGTTTTTCAACCGCTTCTATTTTTTCATCGATGCCTTCCCATTCTCTCATCTCATGATAGGATAGACGTTTTTTCGTTTTTGTCTCTTCTGCACGTTTTATTTTAGGAGTTGACTCTTTCTCAACGGCAGTTGCAAGTCTTTCCTGCTCCTGTTTCCATTCCAAGTAATCACTTGCCTGCCCATAGTATTGCTGAATCTGTCCATTCCCTGTAAATACCCATAATTTATGACATGTTTTATCCAAGAAGTATCGATCATGTGATACGGTTATAACAACACCCGGAAAATGCTGAAGATACTCTTCCAAAACAGTTAATGTCTGAATATCCAAATCATTTGTCGGTTCGTCCAATAAAAGTACATTTGGAGACTCCATCAATATCTTCAATAAATAAAGCCTTCTTTTTTCTCCGCCTGAAAGCTTCCCGATGACCGTCCCATGCGTATGTGGCTCAAAAAGGAAACGTTCCAGCATTTGTGCGGCCGAAATTCGCTCACCATCTGCAAGCGTGACCGCTTCACTTGTTTCCCGGATATATTCAATCATTCGCTTATTGAGTGGTAAATCTTCATTTTCCTGAGTATAATAGCCAATCAATACCGTAGAACCCCGATCAATTGAGCCACTAGTTAAAGACTCAGAACCGGCAAGCATTCTTAATATGGTTGTTTTTCCACTGCCATTGGCTCCAAGGATACCAATTCGATCTCCCTTTTGTAAAATGACAGAAAACTGATCGATTAAGAGTTTATTTCCATAGGATTTTGAAAGATTAACCAGCTCCAACACCTTTTTCCCAAGTCTGGTTGAAGCAACATCCAAACTTAAATCGTCACTTGCATTACCAGCATTCGCTTCCTCCTGCAAGGATTCAAAGCGCTGAATTCTCGCTTTTTGTTTCGTCGTTCTCGCTTTTGCCCCTTTCCGCATCCAGGCCAATTCCTGTTGGAACAGCCTTGAAACTTTATGAGCTGATTTTGCTTCCATCTCGTCTCTGATCGCTTTGATTTCTAAAAATTTCTCGTAGTTTCCGTCATAAGAATGCAATTGCCCCTTATCAAGCTCCCAAATCTTTTTAGTCACGGCATCTAAGAAATATCGATCATGAGTTACAAATAAAACCGAGCCTTGATATCCTTGGATATACTCCTGCAGCCACTCGATACTGTCATAATCCAAATGGTTTGTCGGCTCGTCTAAAATAAGCAAATCTGCTTTTTCCATTAATGCTTTAGCTAAAGCGCAACGCTTTTTTTGCCCTCCGGATAAAGAACCCATTCTAACATTAAGGTCTTTGATTCCTAGCTTATTTAACATAATTTGTGCATTTGAATGGATCTCCCAGCCACCGTTTGCATCCATTTCAGCTTGCAAATGAAACATTTTATCAAGAAGAGCTGAATCATTTGGGGACTCCTTCATATGTTCCAATAGCTCTTCGTACTTTCGTACAGTTTGAAATACAGGTGAGTCATTTCTATAAATAAAGGCTGATACCTTTTCATCTTCGTTTACTTCAACATTCTGTCCTAGATATGAAATCCGGTAATCCTTTGGCTTATCAATCAATCCTCCGTCCATTTCTTCAATGCCGGCAATGATTTTTAAAAGTGAAGATTTCCCTGTTCCGTTTAAGCCGATTAAACCAATTTTTTCGTTTTCACTTATGCTAAAGTTAATATCCTTAAAGAGAGTCTTCTCTCCGTATTCCTTTTTAATGTCGATTCCTTTTAATACTTTCATTCCATCATATCCTTTTTAAACTGTTCTAAAAACAACAAGATAAATTGATGACGTTCTTCTGCCAACCTTTTACCTGTACGTGTATTCATCAAGGTTTTTAATAGTAGTAATTTATCATAAAAATGCGTGAATGTACTAGGGGCAGAATCATCCTTCGGTAAATAAATAGGATGCCCCTTATGACTGCCATATGCAAAAGCACGGGCTATACCAATAGCTCCCAATGCATCCAGACGGTCCGCATCCTGCACAATGGCTGCTTCAGGGGATAAGCCCTCTCTTAAACCCTCACTAAATGAGATACTGGAGACATCCCTTTTAATCTTTCCCCTAATTTCTTCATTTTTCACATTAGATTCGAGCCATTCGCTAAGTACCGCTTCTCCCGCTTTTTTTGTCCCATTTAATTTGGAATCGGATAGATCATGCAGTAAGGCGATCAGTTCAATTAGCTCAGGATCGCCTGTTTGCTCGGTTTGATAGATTAATAAGGATAGCCTTCTGACACGATCCATATGCTGCCAGTCATGGCCCGTTGTATCGTTAATAAAACGTTTTTTCACGAATTCTTCCGCTGCCTTAATAGCTTCGCGCATAATAAACTCCTTTACTTTTCTATCCATCCGATTCCTACTGTTTCAACGCCTGCGTGAAGGCAAAGGGCAGTCCCGAGCGGATGTATCGTAATTGATAATTCCTCACTGATTCTTTCAACCATCCGGACCCAATCGCTTGTTTGACTGATCTGTTTTCCATACAGCATAAAAACTTCTTCAATCTGGTAGGACCCCAGGGATTGTTTTAAGTAAGATTGGATTTTTTCTGTTGCCTTTTTCCATGTACGAACCTTGGTTTTAATCTGTAGACTTCCTTCCTGAAAGGTTACGATTGGCTTTATATTCAAAAGACTTCCCAGGTAATAGCTTGAGGTGTTAAGCCTGCCGCTATTATGAAGCTGCTGAAGAGATCCTATCCAAACATACACTCTTAACTTAGATTTAAGCGCATGGATTGCTTCCACAACTTCTGTAGGTTCATTTGAAGTTTCCCATATTTTAATAGCTTTCTTTATCAATAACGTCAATGGATAAGCAAGATAATGAGTATCCACATTAAAAACCGGGATATCCACCAGCTCGGCAGCTTGAACACTTGTAGAATATGTACCGCTTAATTTATCAGAGATATGAAAGGAGAAGATAGAGTCATAGGTAACAGCCAACTTGTCGTAAAGCTTTTTGAAATCGCCAATCGATGGCTGCGATGAGGTAAGAGTGGATCCCTTTTCTATGTGTTCAACTAATTCATCGGTTGTTAGATCTACACCATCCAAATAAGACTTTCCATCAATCATCATGTGGACCGGTAAAACGTAAACATCTTTATTGGCTCTAAGTTCATCATCTAATACAGCAGAGCTGTCTGTTACCCACGCTACTTTTTTCATCATGCAACCAACCCCCATACCTCATGGAATACATAACCGATAAATGGCGTTACTCCTATTATAACCAAAAGCGTTTTTAAAAAGATACAAATATAAGACCTCTCCTAGCAAAGGAGAGGTCTGTCCTATAATAAATCAACGATACTTTTCTCTACTTCAGAAAGTTTTGTAGAGGGTGCAAAACGTTTTACAATCTTTCCATTTCGATCAATGAGAAACTTTGTAAAGTTCCATTTAATCGACTTGGAACCCATCACACCAGGGGCCTGTTCTGTTAAATAATTAAATAATGGATGAGCTTGGTCTCCTCTTACATCCACTTTTGCGAACATAGGAAAGGTAATTCCATAATTAGTTCGGCAGAATGAATGGATTTCCATTTCATCTCCGGGTTCTTGATTCATAAATTGATTGCACGGAAATCCAAGAATAACCAAGCCCTGCTCCTTATATTTTTGGTAAAAGGATTCTAACTCTTTATACTGTGGAGTAAACCCACATTTACTGGCAGTATTCACAATAAGCAGGACCTTCCCCATATATCTTTCAAAGGAAACTTCATCTCCAGTGATTAAGTTAGCCTTAAAATCATAAATGTTCATCATCTTCACTCCCGCTAAAAATACATGACTGATCAAGTTTTACTTTCGTTCAAAAAAATCTAACCTTCTGCTTTCAGTATATGATGGATTTGGCTGACATAGGTATGTAATTGATCAATTTCATCCTCATAAATTGGCTTATCCTGCTTAATTTCAATCGTTACGAATGGATCTTCATGTTTAAATCCAATCGGAGTATGTTTAAAAACCCGGTAATGATACCCTTTATCCCAGATCTGCTTCAATATATGAATATTGCGGAGAGGATGCTCAGGATCGATATACCTAAATTTAATTTTAAGATCACATCCCGGCTCGCGTTTCGTTATGGATGATAGCTTTTCTGATGAGAAAGCTTGTAAACCTGCACTTAAAGAAAGTGTACATTCAACCGCTTTTTCCATCGAAGCATCAAGCCTTGTACTAATCTCAAAAATTCTTGACATATAGGCTAAGTCAACATAATCATGCCTGTCTATGATGGCTAACTCGCCTTCTAAGTCTAAATCATAAAAGGCACCTTCAACTACTACTTTCAGGTTTTCAAAAACTGATGGATCAAACATGAGATCACCTCCATTTTACATAATCTACCTATCCTTATTAAAACAATCCGACCGCATTGCCATTCTCGTCGACATCCATCTTTAAAGCAGCTGGTCTTTTAGGTAATCCAGGCATTGTCATAATATCTCCAGTAAGTACCACAATAAAACCTGCTCCTACAGAAGGCTTTAGCTTTTTGATATACAATGTAAATCCTTCAGGCCTGCCCAACAAACTTGGATTGTCCGATAATGAATACTGGGTTTTAGCCATACAAACAGGGAGCTGCCCCCATCCTTCTGATTCATATTTATGTATTTGTTGCAGAGCTTCAGGAGAATATTCAATCTTTTGTGCCCCATATACAATTTTTGCGACTTTTTCAATTTTCTCTTGAATGGAATCCGTTGATTCGTATAGACGTTTAAATGTATTGGTATTCTCCTTCATAAGGTCTTCAAGTTTTGCTGCAAGGTCCAATCCGCCCTGCCCACCTTTTTCCCACACTTCTGTTAAAGAGAAAGGTAATCCATGTTTCTGACATAAAGTATTGAATCGTTCCACCTCTGCATCAGTATCTGCAGAAAATTTATTTAAAGCGACGATAAAAGGCAATCCAAAAGCTTGAATCGTTTCACAATGCTTCACTAAATTCTGGAACCCTAATTCAATCGCATTTAGATTTTCCTCTTTTAATTTATCCGATTGTACGCCACCATGCATCTTTAAGGCTCTTAATGTTGCCACGATAACGACAGCATCCGGAGTAAGATCAGCAGCGCTTGTCTTAATATTCAAGAATTTTTCTCCGCCAAGGTCCGCACCAAATCCTGCTTCTGTAACACAATAATCAGCTAGCTTAAGGGCTGTTTTTGTAGCAAGTACACTGTTGCATCCATGTGCAATATTTGCAAACGGACCACAATGAATTAGCGTAGGCGTATGTTCAATAGTTTGAACCAAATTAGGCTTTAAAGCATCCTTCAACAATAAAGTTAGTGCACCCTCTACACCCAAGTCTGAAACAGAAACAGGTGTATCCTGATAGGTGTATCCAATCACAATCTTCCCTAATTTATCTTTTAAGTCATCTAAATCTATCGCGAGACAAAGAATTGCCATGATTTCAGATGCTACGGTTATATCAAAGCCATCTTCACGGGGAATTCCGTGCTTATCCCCGCCAAGCCCGATTACAATATGCCGAAGAGCACGGTCATTCATATCAAGGACCCTTTTCCAAATAATTTTCCGCGGGTCAATCTGCAGTTCATTTCCCTGCTGTATATGATTATCAATCAGAGCTGCCAGTGCATTATTTGCTGTTGTGATGGCATGTAAATCACCAGTAAAGTGCAGGTTAATTTCGTCCATTGGGAGTACCTGTGAATAACCGCCGCCAGTTGCACCTCCCTTTACACCCATGACTGGTCCAAGAGAAGGTTCTCTCATCGCTATCATTGCTTTCTTTCCAAGAAGAGAAAACGCATCTCCTAGACCAACGGTTACCGTTGATTTCCCTTCCCCTGCTTTAGTAGGATTGATGGAAGTAACGAGAATTAATTTCCCATCCTTTTTGGTGCTGCGGGATTTTAACACATCAAGAGAGATTTTCGCCTTGTATTTCCCGTAAGCTTCCCAATCTTCTTCCTTTAATCCAATCGTTTCAGCAATTTCTTTTATGGGTTTCATTTTTGCATTTAAAGCAATCTCGATATCACTTTTTACAATTGTGTCCAAATTCATGCTGAGCCCCCTAAAAATCAATAGTCATAATTAGTTTAACAAAAAATATATATCAAACACACATTATTATTTACAACCTCTCAAAAATATGAATACAATGGTAATATTATTTAATATTTTGAAAATTTAAACAAACAAGGAGGTCCATATCTTGCCGATTACGATTCCAAATAAACTACCCGTCAAACAAATTTTAGAAGAAGAAAATATTTTCGTAATGGATGATAACAGAGCTCTTAGTCAGGATATCCGACCTTTAAACATTCTCATTTTAAATTTAATGCCTGAAAAAGAGAAAACCGAAGCACAGCTGCTTCGATTACTAAGCAATACTCCTCTGCAAGTCAAAATAACCTTTTTACGAATGGAAACACATGAAAGTAAAAACACACCCCATACACATTTGGAACAATTCTACTCAACCTTCCCCGAAGTATCAACGAAGCGCTTCGACGGCTTAATTATTACTGGAGCGCCGGTTGAAAAGCTAGACTTCGAGGAAGTTCACTATTGGAATGAGCTAATCAACATAATGGATTGGTCAAGGGAGCATGTAACCTCATCCCTTCATATATGCTGGGGAGCCCAAGCAGCCCTATACCATCATTTTGGAATATCAAAGCAATTATTAAATAAAAAATGTACAGGCATCTATAAGCATAAAGTATTGAAACCATTCGAAAGCCTTGTAAGAGGATTTGATGATGTTTTTTACGCTCCGCATTCAAGATATACAGATATTGAAGCAGAAGAGATCCGCAATCATGAGGAGTTAATCGTCTTAGCAGAATCGGAGGAAGCAGGTTTGTTCCTGGTCGCTTCTAAGGATAAACGATTAATTATGGTAACCGGTCATCCAGAATACGATTTGGCTACCTTGTCCCATGAATATAAGCGTGACTTATCAAAGAGCTCAGGTGCCCCTATTCCTCAAAATTATTTTCCTGAGGACGACCCGCTGCAGCTCCCATTTCATACATGGAAAAGCCACGCAAGTCTTCTATTTTCTAATTGGCTGAATTATTATGTCTATCAGACGACACCTTACCAGTGGAAATAATGATAAGTATTCTTACAATAGAAATTCTTATATAAAATATAAAAGACAGCCTATCAGCTGTCTTTTTCTTCTAATATCCAATATCCTCTTATACTTAATTAATAATCTTAACGATTTCAATATCCCTAAATGCCATTAAATCTATGATTCCCCTTTCAGTCTTTATTAAAGACTTAAGTGGATTATATCGATTTATGAGAAGAATCGAACCATATTCGCCATTATTCAGCTTTACTTTTTTGCCCACCAGCGCCTGAAGCAATCTATCCATGAAAACAATAAAATATGAGCATCTAATGTTCCATATACATCATTCTGCATTTGTTTGATGATTAAATAAAATGGTGTTGCTTCGTGATAAACTCTTTCTGAGGACATCGCATGATATATATCTGCTATGGCGACAATCTTAGCAAAGTAATGAATTTGCTTACCCTTTAATCCATGAGGATACCCCATTCCATCTTCTCTCTCATGGTGCTGCAAGGCAACAATGGCAGCCGAATCAGGGATATGGTCGAGACTACTTAATAGTTCATGCCCATAGACGGTATGTTGTTTCATTATATTATATTCCTGAGAGGTAAGTTTACCTGATTTATCTAAGATGTTCTCCGAACCATGGTCATGCCGATATCATGCAAAACAGCAGAAATCATAAGGTCTTCCAGCTCATCTATAGGCAATCTCAGCCATCTCCCGATTAGACCGGATAGAATTCCTACGCAAATGGAGTGCCAGTATGTATACTCCTCTTTACGTTTAGTTTGATGAAGCAATTCAAAAATTCGCGGACTCGATGATGCACTCTTGATAACAGGGATAATCTCCTGTTTAACCCGATTGACGGAAATTTCTCCACGTCTCTTTATATCCTTAAATATATGCCGAATATCCGTACATGCCTGATCCATGCATAAAGAAACCTCTTCTGTCGTCATCATTCGGAATTCCCCATTATCTTTGATAGAAGGTGTTTTTTGTTCCACCTTATCTCTTATTTCTTTTTGTAATTGATTCATATAAACTCTTTCCAGCAAATAATTAGAAAAACCATTATGATGTGTATCCATCAGACACCCCGACATATGTTTTCATTTCATTTTAACAATTATACCATATTTACCCAATTATCCAGTCACCTCTTAAAAATTTTCAATACTTTTTAAAATCCATTTTGACACTGTATATTTGAATGTTGTATATTGAAATTATCATGACTTATCTAAAGTTTATGATAAATAGTAATTGGCTTTTGAGCCACAGTTTTAGGAGGAATAAATCTATGCAAAACGGTAAAGTAAAATGGTTTAACAACGAAAAAGGTTTTGGTTTTATCGAAGTTGAAGGCGGAGATGATGTATTCGTACATTTCACAGCAATTCAAGGTGAAGGATACAAATCTTTAGAAGAAGGCCAAGAAGTTACTTTCGAAATCGTAGATGGAGAAAGAGGACCTCAAGCTACTAACGTACAAAAAGCCTAATAATGAACCAAAATTAACAGCCGCCTATTGGATAGGCGGCTTTTCTGTTTTCTTATTTAAATTTCCGCCTATATGTTTCAAGGATTCACCAACTGTACACTGATTGATACAAAAACGGTGTGCATGAGTACGGCCGTTATCCCGAACAAGCTGTTTGTGTAGAAAGCAGCCATCACAATACGTACTTAACAAAAAATCAACCTGTTTAAGAGCATCTTTTTTTTCCTTTTTTTTATTCATCGATAACATCACCCCATTTTTGGTAATTCAAGTTGACCGTCTATCTCAATTCCCTCTAGTGCCTGTGTTGCCAGCCGATGTGCTTCCTCATTATCTTTTCTTGGAACTGCCATTGTCTCAAAGTGCAAGCCAAGATTCTTAAGCTGTTCTTCGATCCGATCCAGCCACTTATTTAAATTTTCTTCATAACAAGGCCATTCTCCTGTTAATTGTTTCAATACGACCTGAGAATCCCCTTTTATCATAATTTTTTGATGTTTAACTCCCAGTTCATCAAGCCTTTTGACAGCTGCTAATAATGCACAATATTCTGCTTCGTTATTGTCCTCTATATAATCAAAGACTTCATTGCTCCGTATGCGAAACCTTTTATTGTTTTGTGTGTAATAAATCGCAATGCCAGCTCCTGCAAAGGTTTCACCCGGTCTGTGACTTCCATCAAAATAAATCGTTACATTCTGTGGGGTTTCTTCTATTTCCTCTGTCAGCTTTTGAAACTGTTTCTTTGTCCATTCCTGTCCCAGTTCATCAATAAAAATAAAATCTCGCCATCTTCCCGTGCTTTCGAGATCATTGACAAGCCTTAAAGCAAATTGACTTTCCATTTCTTCTGATGTGAAGGTTATAGGAGGTATTTTGGATTTATTGTAGATACCCTTTACTGTTACGTTCATTTCTTTCTCCCTTCCCAATCCTTTATACAATTAATTCATTATATATAAATTATCCTGATACCACTAAAACTATGACAGTAGACATTTAATAAAAATTCATGTACTTTTTAACTTGAAAGGATGTTTTCTTATGATAGAAGTATATGTAGATGGCGCAGCTAAAGGAAATCCAGGTCCAAGCGGTGCCGGTATTTTTATAAAAGCAGATGGTGAAGTCCACCGATATTCCATACCCCTTGGCATCCATAATAATCATGAAGCTGAATACTTAGCCTTGATCCATGCTTTGAAGATATGCCTGGATAAAAATTACGATGTCATCTCTGTTCGAACCGATTCAAAACACGTGGCGGATGCAATGGAAAAAGAGTATGTAAAAAAAGAATCCTTTAGACAATTACTCAATCAGGCACTGGAGCTTTCGTCTGAATTCTCCTTATTTTTCATCAAATGGATTCCAGAATCGCAAAACAAATCAGCTGATCTGTTATCCCGGCAAGCTGTGCAAATGAACGAGCAGAAATAATCATTCGGTTGAAACGGTATGGAATAAAAATAGAAAAGAGGAAAAATCATTGTCGCAAGGGCTTATCCATCATATTGAAATCAATGTATCAGATTTAAATAAATCCATTGACTTTTGGGGCTGGCTTCTAGCTGAATTGGGATATGAACTTTACCAGGAGTGGGATAGTGGACAAAGCTTTAGAATAGGGGATACCTATATAGTCTTCGTTCAGACGGAGGATAAATATATGGATATCCCTTATCACAGATGTGGAACGGGATTAAACCATTTGGCGTTTCATGCCGAATCCAGGCAACAGGTAGACGATCTAACAAAGAAATTAAAAGAAAAGGATATATTAATTCTTTATCAGGATCAACATCCATTTGCAGGTGGGAAAAATCATTATGCCGTTTTTTTCGAAGATCCTGACAGAATTAAAGTTGAATTAGTAGCACCCTAACCTCCCTTAGGTTAGTTGTTCTAATGTATAGTAGTTGAAATTGTAACCCCAGAACATCTTGCCAACTATTTAAGTGAGAATTTTAGTAATAAGAATGTCATTTTTATAACCAAAATACATTACCAGTTCAGTATAAAAAACTCAGAAAACCCTTTAGGATACGACTAATTAAAATAGTTTATAGCAGGAATAACATCCATTGTTCCACTTTCTTTGATGAACTGAGTCAGTAGGTGAATATGGGCTGAACCTATTATTAAAAGTGTTCTGTCCTCGGGTGAAACAGTCATTTCAACAAGATTCGCATAAATAATTAAATTTCGCTGATACCACCATCTTAGCCAATCAATCCCGATATAGTCTGTTCCTTTTCCTATTTGTGCAATCATCATATTCAATTCATGCTCTAGTTTAATTCTTGAGTCTGTATTGCACGCTTTAACTAACTCATAAATATCAATGTGATCAAAGCTTTTATTTAACTTTGACCAGTAATGGTCCTTAATAAATTCATATTTATCTGGCTGTTCTTCTTTTGCCCAATCATATACCTGACCAAGTCCCCTATTCCCAACCGATTCCATCCAATCGACCGCATAAACTTCCTTATGACCTAATTCAGCAGCAGTCCTGAATCCAAATTGGTGGATTTCGTTGACCTCATTTCTCAACTCACCATTCAGATATTTATCATACTCGTCATTTAGAGAAGTATGTTCTTCTTTTACGACTTCAAGGGCTATTTTAGTCGGTTTAAATTCTTTCAGACATTTAACGACTGCTTCAATTTCCCTTTGCTGATCCGTTATGATAGACTCATCGAAATCTCCGCGATGAAAATCCGGTGTATATCGCAAATGAAAAGTTCCGAGAATCATTACTTTTGGCTTTTTCGACATGATATCCCTCCTAATCATCCATTTATTAGACAATATTCAGGAAAAATCCTGCCTAAAAAGCTATCTTTTAGCAATAAAGCTGGCAATACTAGTTTATATATGGATTAATAGCCACAAAAAAATACCTTGATTTATTGAAATCAAGATACCTGTAAGCCATGTTCCTTCATTAATTGATTTGCTTCTTTTCTGTTGGAAACTTTACCATTCACCAAGGTTTCCAGCAGTGATATATAAAAACCTCCATCAAATCTCTTTTGAGCTTTCAATGTATTTTCCAGTGCAATGTTTACGATCCAGTCTGGTGCTGAAGTCAACTGTTTTCCAAAATAGATAAATCCTATTGCCTCTTCTCCAAGACGAAATCCTTTCGAAGATAATCTACAAATATAGTCTTCTAATTTTTCCATGTATCCCCCAAACACACTCCTTCACAAAATTACTCTTTTATTGTAAAACATTTTTAAAAAGTTGAATACAGGTTTTTGTCGAATTGTCTGAAAAAGGTTGATCACCCAGGTGACTTTTACAACTGAATTAACCCTTCCCTTATTTCCCGGTATCCAATTTTAATAAATATTCATCAATGATTTTTTTATGGCTTTTAACGATTCTTCCCGGTAATTCATGTGGATAAAAGAATTCAAACTTTATAGATTCACTTTCATCTACAACTAATTCACCTTCGTATTCATTTGTATAATACGCAATCGTGACACAATAGAATTCATCTCCATTAGCAGCCTTTACAAAATACTCCGGTCCGGAATATACATTAATAAAATGCAGCTTGCCCAGCGTAAGGCCGGTTTCTTCTGTCACTTCACGTCTGGCTACTTCTTCGGTCGTTTCTCCCAGCTCCATTAAGCCGCCTGAGAGCCCCCATGACTCCTTCGGAAATTTTCTTTGCTGCAACAACAGCCTGCCTTCCTTGTCAGAAATAACGACGACTGATCCAACTAATATTAAGGGACGATGACCCACAATAGCTCTTAAATCTTCAATATAGCCCAATTTCATCTCTCCTTTTATTTACCGCTCTGTAATACTAATCAATGTAACAGCGAAGATTTTGCATGTTTATATGAATCAATCAAAAAAAAAAAAATCGAGCCCTAAACCTTCAGGCATAAAGCTCGATCATGACTACTCAATATATTTTTAGCTGACACGAATTCTTAATTCTAATTCTTCCAGTTCATCAGCCAAAATATCATGATTAATCTCATACATGAGATGTTCATGAGTCCAATCCTCAAATACATCTATTTGACATATAATTTGGGCCAATTCTTTGCTTATAAAGGCTGATTCCTGTCCTGCCGCCAGCTTTTTCTTGCATCGATTGAATTTTGGATCTAATAATTCCAGCTGTTCATATAGCCCCTCCAGCGTTTGGTAATGCTGGATAAGTGGTAAAGCTGTCTTTTCACCAATACCAGGACAGCCCGGAATATTATCACTTGCATCGCCCAGCAGTGCTTTTACATCGACCCATTGCGCTGATTCTATTCCATAATCCTCACGAAAATCTTCAATGGTATAAACACGATCTCCTGTTTTACTGGCAATAATTTGACTCGTATGTTCATTCAGCAATTGAAACAGGTCACGGTCATTACTGTAAATTAAGCATTTCCCCATGTTATTCGTACTCCACATAGTAGAAATCGCACCGATTACATCATCTGCTTCATAGGAAGGCACAGACAGCTGCTTAACGCCAATCCGTTCTAGACTTGAACGCAATGTTTCATATTGCATAATGAGCGGTGCCGGCAATTCTCCGCGTGTCGCTTTGTAAAAATCAAATTTTTGTCTGCGGGACGATTCTTCGCGCTTTACATCCCAAGCAACAGCTAAATGCGTTACTTGGTGAGTTTTAATAAGGCTGAACATTTTTTGAAAAAACACGCGCAGTGCATTGGTATAAATCCCATTTTTATTTC
The DNA here is from genome assembly GCF_058216035.1 of Pradoshia sp. Z4_20. Classification (NCBI taxonomy): domain Bacteria; kingdom Bacillati; phylum Bacillota; class Bacilli; order Caryophanales; family Bacillaceae; genus Pradoshia; species Pradoshia sp. Z4_20. The sequence goes on along the minus strand of NZ_JBZAJD010000001.1, from coordinate 869,744 downwards.
GATATAATTGATCTTCTGTTTTCCCATAAGCAGTTGCAAAATAACCTCTGCTAAGTAAGTTAAAACCATCTATTAATAATAATGTATTGGTATTTTGATTCATCCTAATCCCCCTGATGTTCTGATTCTCTGTTATCAGATTGTACCATATCCGGGCCTTATTCTCTTCTTAAAAATTTCCCATCAAATCAATTTACTGGTCCGTTTCTATTCTGTTTTCCGGATAGGATATCCAATCGCTAAAGCTGCCGGCATAGATTTTCACATTCGTAAAACCTGCTTCCTTGAGTGCAATATAATTAGGAGTTGCTGTAATACCGGAACCGCAATAAACAATGATTGGCTCATCTTTGTTCAAGTGATTAAAACGGTTTTCCAACTCTGGTACAGGCAAATATTTACCGTTCCTGAAATTTTCAGTCCAATCCATATTTATTGCACCGGGTATATGCCCAGCTTTATGATCAATCGGCTCATGGATTCCTTTATAGCGGTCTGATTCTCTGGAATCTATTAAATAACCTGGTCTATCATTCTCTGCCCAGTCTTTCACTTCAGGGTAAGTGACTAATAGATTCTTATTCATGACAGGGGCATAATCTGTTGGTGTCAGCACAGGAATATCCTCGGTTACTGGATATCCTTTCTCCAGCCAAGCCTTTAATCCCCCATTAAGTACATATACACGCTCATATCCAAATAATTGGGCTGTCCATAGAAAGCGACCGGCAAAAGCTCCCTCGCCGCCATCATAAGCAATAACGGTTGTCTGTTCATGTATACCGATGGCTTTCATTAGTTCAATAAAGTCTTCTCTCGCAGGAAGCGGGTGTCTTCCTCCATGTTCCTTAATTGGACCGGACAAATCCTGAGCAACATCCATAAAAGCAGCTCCCGGTATATGGCATTCTCTATATTGTTCTCGTCCCGCTGTTTTATTGGATAAATGGAATTGGCAATCGATGATACGTAAATCAGGATCACTCAAATGTTCAAATAACCATTCAGACTCTTTTACCAGCTGCAACTGCATTCTCCTCCTCCGATTCTAAAATTAACTTGATTTGCTTTTCAGCCTCCAGGTAAATTTGAGGATTAGATTTCTTGTTTAATGTCAATTCCATACTTTTCAATCGTTCATTGCCTTCGGTTTTCATCTCCTCAATTAATGAAAGACTTATATACTGAATGGCTGATTCAAAATGCTCAAACAATTTGTTCTGTTGATCTGTATAATAAACATCTAGATAGTCGTTTAACTTCTCCAAAAAGGCATCAGCCATTGGTTTTCTACCATTCTTTTCAAAGAAATGCTGGGTACCCTTGAAAAGTCTCAGTTCTTCTTTGAAATCATCTGCCGTTAAATTTAATAGCGCTCGGTCGGTATTATATTCGTTTTGTAAATATGACTTAGGCTCACTGAATGACCAATCTTTATGGATGGTTTGAATCTCTTGAACTAACTGGACATAGGTATCATGCATGGTCTTTTTGACCATAACCTCTAAACGCAAGGATGTAGCCAGTATTTCATTGGCCAATTCAATTCTGACTTGATCAAGTAAACGATTCGTACAGGCTAAAAGGGACTGCCGATGGTCCTTTAATGTACCGGGATTAAAAAATTCTTTAAAATAATTCGGGAAGTTCAGGTTAATCCTTTGCTTACTATAATGAATCAATTCTTCTGTTTCCTGCTTCATCCTGGCCATTTCATGAGTAAATCTTTTTTCATTTAATATCACTAACACTCGCTCCCAGTTTCCATGCAATTGGACACGTCTTTTCGTCTTCTGCTCCTCGGTTTCATTGGACAGCTCGACAAGTCGACTGGTAAGCTGAAGTGCCTTATCCAAATCCAGCATAGCTGCATTAACTAATATACCTTTAAGCTCCTCCTGAATAAATGAATAGAAAGCTGATTCAAAATGGGAAAACAGCTCGATATATGCCTCATTTCCTGAATTGAGTTCTTCAGTCCTTTGTTGTAGCGCTGCACGGCTTGAAATCGGATAAATCCGTGGATGATGGATTCCTGAAGTTTGCAATTCACTGCGTAAATAACCCTCAACCACCTTTCTCTCCTCCAAATTTTCAGCCAAATCAGCCGCATTCAAAAGGAAGAACATTTTATCCATACTGAATGAATCCTTAACCCGTCCCAGTTGATCAAGGAAATTTCGGTCAGCCCGTGCGAATGGGTGATTATAATACGTAATAAAGCAAATCGCATCCGAATGCTTTATATAATTGAAGGAGGTACCTGTATGTCTCGCATTAACAGAATCCGCTCCGGGAGTGTCTACTAAAATAACGCCTTTTCGCGTTAAATCACAGTCATAATATAAATCAATGCGTTCGATAAAGCATGATTTTGTTTCATCTGTTGCATACACAGAAAACTCATCCAATGAAACGGCAAAACTTTTACCAAGATTTTCTTCAAAGGAATCAATCCCCTTTAAAAATGCCTCCAGGAAAGAAACCTTTAATCCTAGCGCATAGCTTTGTTTCTCGAGCATGGTTTGCGCCTGTTTCCTTGCCATCGCTAGATCCTGTACTTTTAAACCATCCTCATACCACAGTTCATTTAAATCATCGAGTAGCATGGTCTCCGTCTTAGCGTGAATGGTAGCTGTACCATGTTTATGTATGCTCGTTGGCGGCAAAATACGATTAATGACAGCGGTAGTAGGATTCGGTGAAACGGGTAAAACGTTTGCCCCTAAAAGTGCATTGGCAAATGAGGATTTCCCTGCACTGAAAGCACCAAAGAGAGCTAAAGTGTAAGTTTGATTCATCAGTGAATCTGCCCTATTTTTCAGCTCCTGCGCTAATTTCTCAAGACCAGGTAAGTGGTTCAAAGCCTGGGAAGCTTTTTGCAGCTTTAAAGCCACTTGCTCAGATGTATAAATCGACTGTGCCGTCTCCACTTTTTTTGTAATCAGTTCAGGCTTTGGCTCAGGTTCAATATCTTTAACTTCTTTAATATCCATCTCCACAATTGAACCCTCTATTTGCTGGCTTTGCAGGAATCCCATGACTTCTGTAATGGTATATCTGGATCTTTTAGTCAACTCATTCATAATTTTATCTTTATAGCTCCGCTGATTAGTCAGCTGTACTTGCCAATCCTGCCAAATGTGAAGAATAGAATGGTCCGACTTTAATTCCTCCTTCACCTGGGTGAGACGCTGCTCTCTTTCCTCTTCCCACTGACTCACCAAGGTATTGAAAAGAGTTAACGCTTGCTTGCCCGCAGCTTTTTTAATGGAAGATGCCAAATCCTTGGAAAAATTCAACACCAAGTCACTGGTAACAGAAGCTAACTGATCTACCTCAATGATCGTTTCATAGGGAATATCATAGTCGAATGACTGGATGATATTCTGACTCTCCTGTTTTTGTCCTGGATAATCGTTTATCATTCTTTGAAAATATTCATTTAAATTCCACAATATCGTCGATTCAGTCTGCTGTTTAATATTTTGAATCAGATTAGCTTTACGAGTTTCTTTTTCTTGTTCTGTTTTACTTTTTCCAAATATTCTCCCAACCTTAAAAGATGTAACCTTTGACTCCAAATATGATTTCGCCAGTTCCCTGGATTCATATGGAGTGATATTGCTATTTTCAATAATAAGCCCAATTTGTTCATCAAATATATCTTCCTCATGCTCACGGAAATTAATGATACTCTTACTAAATTTTTCAGCAGAATCAATGATTTCTAACAAGTGATGATTCTGTTTGTCATGCAGCTTCTGCTCGAGATGATTTCTTGCTTGATTAGAATCGGCTTCTTTCCAATTTAGATGCTCCGTTATTAAATGGTTAAGAAGTGAATTCACATCATAAGCTGGGGCAATACCAGCTAATTCAGCTATTTTTTCAGTTACCCGGTGAGCTTGGTTAAAGGGATGATCATCCGCTTTCATAGTAGTAAAGTAAAACTCTTCTACTGGTATATCCCAATCCTTAAAAGCTTGCTTTACACTTTGTTTAAGAGATGTAAAAGAAAGCTCATCCTCCTGATGTTTATCGATTTGATTAATGATGACATATATTCTTTTCCCCATACGTGCGAGATCTCTTGTAAACTGAAAATTTATTTCTGACTGAATATGATTGTAATCGGTCACATAAAAAACCGCATCGGCCAGATGAAATGAGGAGGCAGTCGACAATTCATGGGCTTCATCAGTTGAGTCAATCCCTGGTGTATCCAATAAGACTAAGTTGTTTTCATACGGAAAATTCTGAATCATTAAATCAATTTTTTGAATAGAACCGCCGTTTTTCGCAAATTCTTTAATTTTGTTAAAATCAATTGGCGGCTGAAAGATTAGACATTTTTGATCATTTAAAGTGACCCTGGCTTCTCCATTGCCGCTCCGTATTTTCACGATATTAGCACTTGTCGGAATGGGACTGGAAGGCAATATCGGCTGTTTCAAAATATAATTAATAAGCGTAGATTTTCCGGCCGAAAAATGTCCGCAAAATGCCAAGCTATACTCATTATCATTAACCTTATTCATAATATCGATCGTTTTTTGTGCCCGTACTTGATCCCCATCTTGTTCAAAGTACTTATAAATAGCGTAAAGCTGGTTAAGTGTTACTTCCCTTGTATGCAGTCTCATACTTATCCCCTTATTAATAATCATTTATCTATCTATTTTATCGAAAATTGGAATAGTTGCCCATCAATATCTATTTTGGTAAAAAAATAAGTTCAGACTTTTGTCTGAACTTACATACTTTGATTAGCTTGTGATTGAGCTGCTATAACTTTAGGATTTGCTACATTATTTAAAACATGAACCATGACTCCGCTAAAGGCTGTTACCGTTGCACCTACAAATACCCAAATCATCATCATGCACCTTCCCTGTCATGTAGTTAATTGATAACGTCTCTCATTATAGTTCCAGTGTATCATCAATGATAATCATTTTCAATCAAAATTCTGTTCAAAACAGATATTACCTATACACTCCTGTGCTTTATGTAAGTTCTAAACAACAGGTAAACAATCTCCCCTGAATACCAAGACAGATTGTTCATGATTTATCCGGTTAATTGCCGCTCTTCTTTTCGTTATGCTGAATCGTTATAAAAATTTCCTTCAATCGGTCCTGTCCACAGACATGGCAGACTTTCAGCATCTCATGTAATGAATGGCAATGAATACAATAATACTTTTTCATATGGTGTATCCACCTTTTTTACATACAGTATATGTAATATGATGGTTGCTGGTTCCTAATTTAGAGTATATTAATTCATTTCTCTTTGTTCTTTATTAAAACTGTAAACCACTCCAAAAAGAAGCATTATATCAATTGCATATGCCTATTTACTTTTATCTGTTCTAATTTTATGTAGATTGTACAGGAATAATATTAATGACGTACATATGATGATTCTGATTATATTTTAATAAAAGGAGTGAAATTTGTGAGTGATGACCAGAATCAATCCCCACAGTTGATCCCTCAGCAGCTAATTAATTTACTAGTAAGTGATCTTTTTCGGAAAAATGGAATTAACGCTGAGAAGGCTAAAGAAAAGTTATCCGATGAACAAAAGCAAATGATAAAAGAGTTAGTTAGTGATTTGACTAACCAGGTGGAGACATTTGTAAAATCCTCATCAACCGAGGATAACAAAAGCAGTGAAAAATGATCATTTTAAAACGCCTGATTAGCAGGCGTTTTTTTTTTCGATGGACAAACACATTTGAGCTTTTTGTCCAATCAAAACAAAGGACATCCTCATATTTTATAAAGACTAAATCACAAAGGAGTGGTAGAAAAATGTCAAATTATTTTGGTGACAATTACGAAAGTGAAAGGGATGAGAACAAGAGGCACTCGGCAGAGATAGCCCAGGACGCTGATCAGTTCACTGCTGAAATCCAAGAATCAGATGAATTAATCGTTATCAAGGATTCAGGTAACGTGTTTGTTCAAACTACAGAAACTCAAGCAGCAGTGTCCCTCCAATTAGCATTGCAGCTCGCACTCGCATTGGTAATTGAAATTTCAATTGCAGATTCAGATGATAGCGATGGTGTTGTTCAAGACCTTCTTCAGCACTTTAATTCTGAGCAAAAGAGCGTACAGAAAATTCATATCGAAAATTCAAGGGACGTTAGGGTTACAACTACTGACACAGATATCTCTGCAAACCTTCAAGTAATGCTGGAAGCACTTCTAGCTATTGTAGCCAGATTAGATATCGCGTAAATTTAAAAAAATAAAATAAGAGGTGAGAAGAAAAATGAGTGAAAAGAATTGGAGAGCATTAGATAATTTCAATTGCAAGAACGATGATGATGCGGAAGTCACACAAGAAGCTGATCAAATCACATCAATCACACAACAATCCTATGAATGGATCGTCGTCAAAGATTCTGAGGATGTGGAAGTGCATACAACAGATACTCAAGTAGCATTATCTTTACAAGCAGCTATTCAAGTAGCAATCGCAATTGTTATTAGTATATCAGTTGGGGATAATGAAGCCGGCAAAGGGGTAGTTCAAGATTTAAAACAATTTTTCAAATCTAAACAACGAAATACCCAAAAAACAATTATTACTGGTTCAAAGTGTGTAAGGGTCGAAAGTACGGATACTCAAATAGCTTTAAATATACAAGTATTAATCCAAATTCTTGTGGCTATTGTTGCTAGACTAGATATTGGATAAAGATGATGTTCAAGATACTAAAGATGGATAACCTGTATAATATAGTAAAAAGACATGACTAGCTCATGTCTTTTTACTTTCTAATCACTATTTTGAAATGAACTCTTGGAAATTTACTAATAAGCCGGTCACTTACATTTTCGCCATTCCCCTGCCTTCTAGCAGAGTTATGCTCTATCAAACAAATATCACTTGATTCTTCACATCTATTTAATTATTCTTTACTTTGTTGAACAAAATGAATACTACCTTTTCAGTAATTTGATAGGACACGCGGACAATCCAACAGTTTTTAGGCATTAAAATAGATAAACTTACCTCAAAATAAATCGAATTAATAAACTATTTCTTCCTTATTTTGAATCAGTGGACTATCTTTTTGGGTCTTTTTGAAGATTACATTAAACAATAGATTTAATCCTATCGCAGTTATCCCTCCAGCCACAATTCCGTTTTCAGTCAGGATTTTCAATGTATCTGGCAGATTGGCAAACATTTCCGGGACAACAGATACCCCAAGACCGATTCCGCAAGAACATGCAATAATCAGCAAGTTTTCCTGAGATTGCAGGTCTACTTGGCTTAGCATTTTAATTCCCGCCGCTACCACCATACCAAACATAGCAACCATTGCTCCGCCCAGTACAGATGAAGGGATAATCGTTGTGATGGCACCAATTTTAGGGCTGAAGCCAATCAGGACCAGAAACAGACCTGCCGTATAAATCACATTGTTAGAACGTACACCGGACATTTGGATTAATCCGACGTTTTGAGAAAATGTCGTGTAGGGAAGAGAATTAAAGATACCACCGAACACAATCGCTAACCCTTCTGCGCGATATCCTTTAGCAAAATCCTCTTCTTTTAAATCCTTTTCACATATATCTGATAAAGCAAGATAAACACCTGTTGATTCTACTAAGCTTACAAGTGCCACGAGAATCATCGTTATGATTGGAGCCCATTCAAAGGTTGGCATCCCGAAATAAAAAGGAGTAGGAGTTAGGAGTGCATCGGCATCGATAACAGCTTGGATGTTCACCTTTCCTATGAAAGCTGCTGCGACTGTACCTGCAATTAATCCAAGTAAAATAGAGATAGCTCGTATAAAACCTGTTGAAAATTTATAAAGAATAATAATAAATAGCAATGTACCAAATGCCAACAGGATATTAGATGTTGAACCGAAATCACTCGAGCCTTCCCCGCCAGCCATATTATTCATAGCTACCGGAATTAAAGTCATCCCAATAATCGTTACCACTGATCCCGTCACAACCGGAGGGAAAAATTTTAATAGCTTACTAAAATACTTGCTTACTAAAATAACAAATAATCCTGATGCTAGTATGGCTCCGTAAATAGCTGGTATTCCGTATTCTCCTGCAATAGCAATCATTGGACCCACTGCCGTGAATGTACAGCCTAGGACAACAGGCAACCCGATACCAAAGAATCGATTCTTCCATACCTGCAAAAGTGTCGCAATTCCACACATCAGAATATCGATTGAAACTAAATGTGTTAATTGCTCCGGGGTTAAGCCAATACTTCCACCAACAATCAAAGGTACTACAACTGCTCCGGCATACATAGCTAATACGTGCTGGATACCCAGTGAAGCGGTTTTCCATTTATTCATTTGCATTGGCTGTTTCCTCCTCCAAAAAGATTACTTTATTTTTTTCAAGGGATTGGATACGAGCGAGTGATTCTACCCGATATCCTTTATCTCTTAAAATTTCACCGCCTTCCTGGAAGGATTTTTCAATAACAATTCCCAGTCCGGCAATTTTGGCGTTCGCTTGGTTCACAATATCAACCAACCCAAAAGCAGCTTGTCCCTTTGCTAGGAAATCATCAATGATTAATACAACATCCTCTTCATTTAAAAACTTTTGGCCAATGCAGATCGTATTTTCTTCTTTTTTCGTAAATGAATAAACAGTGGACGTATATAAGTCGTCTTGCAGGGTCAATGATTTTTTCTTGCGGGCAAAAATAACTGGGACCTGAAGCTCAAGCCCTGCCATAACCGATGGAGCTATTCCAGATGACTCAATGGTTAAAATTTTCGTAATCCCAGCATCCTTAAACCTCTTCGCGAATTCTTTACCTATCGCCACCATTAATTCAGGATCCAGTTGATGATTTAAAAACGTATCTACCTTTAGGACCTCACTTGAAAGAACTTGCCCTTCCTCCATAATTTTAGCTTTTAACAATTTCAACTTTTACTCCTCCAATCCCTTGCTTCAAATAAATGAACAAATAAAAAGGACCTACAAATTGTCACCTACCTAAAAGTGGGTACAACAATTCATAGGTCCTTTATATCCGGACAAATATGAACAGCGCATTATTAACTCGGGCGCTTGTTTCCCACTCATAGTCAGATTATTTCGGTGGCGAACCACACTGGTAATCTGGTAGAAACTCGCAGGCCATATCCCTGCTATTATATGAGTGCGTATGTAATTAGTATGTTGAGAATTATATCAACAAAATACTCGTTTGCAAAGTGTTTTTTCGTCAAAAACTACTTTTATATTGTTCAATATTTGTGTCCAAATAAAAGACGAATCTTCTATAAAGAAACTGTTTTTCACAATTCAGCCATATTTATTTCATTCATCCTACCCATAAAACGCTTGTTATATCAATTTTACACTATTAATACAGTAATAACCTTATTGGTGAACGATTTGTGAAAATGAAATAACTATCATCCATTTCCAATATTATCTAGTAGAATATACTCAAAGCACATTTCCATTATTTTCGAGAGGGGAGAAAAACGTGGCAAAAACTAAATTAAACGTACCCGTCAAGGTTAAGAAGAACGAAGAAACTAATCTTTCCGGAACATTGATTTCTGTCTTAACACTTGGGGCATTCATTTTAATTGTATGGGCAAGCGTTTACTTTTTATTTTTAGATCGTCTGTAGAAGAAGGGAGAGATTATCGGTCATGCATATCCATAAATTTGAAAAGATATGGCTTATATTAGGGGTAACAGCACTTTTTGTATTTTTAACTGTATTAGGGGTCAGTGCATTTTATGATGGAAACCAACCGGCAAGCTGTCTGGTGACGATCGATCCGGAAAAAGTAACAGAAACTAAACCTTTTGATAAACCGGGTTTACATAAAGTTGAAGGGAAAGAATGGGATTACGAATTAGTATTCGTTGTTTCCGCGTTTAAATTTGACCCAGGTGAAGTTCAAATTCCTAAAGGTGCAACTGTAAAATTCATGGCTACCTCAACGGATGTTGTTCATGGATTTGAAGTGGCAGGAACGAATGTCAATATGATGATTGAGCCTGGCTATGTGAATGAATATACAAAGACATTCGATAAAACCGGTGAATATTTAATTTTATGTAATGAATATTGTGGTACGGGCCATACCATGATGACGTCTAAAATCGAGGTGGTTGACTAATGAATAGGAATCAAACTGATCTTAAAGTAAACAGAGCTGATGGTAAGCTCGCAATGGCCCACTTCTATGTGGCATTTATCGCACTGGCTCTTGGTGGATTCGCTGGCCTTTTACAGGTTCTTGTCCGCTCAGGAAAATACACCCTGCCTGCCGGAATTACATATTACCAAGTTCTTACTGTTCACGGTGTTTTACTTGGACTTATACTGACTACATTTTTTATAATGGGCTTTCAATTTGCAGCAATCAGCAAAACAAGCGGAACACTATCTAAAAAGGCAAGAACGGTTGGTTGGATTGGTTTCTGGATGATGACCATCGGTACAGCTATGTCAGCTACAATGATTCTACTTAATGAAGCATCCGTCCTCTATACTTTTTATGCGCCGTTGCAGGCTCATCCCATTTTTTATTTTGGACTGGTATTTGTTGTAGTGGGAAGCTGGCTGGATGGCGGGGCTATGGTTGCAGCTTATATTAACTGGAGAAAACAAAATAAGGGTAAAGTTGGACCTTTATTATCATTCATGGTCATTATCAATAATGTATTATGGTTTACAGCTACTCTTGGTGTCGCGGCTACTGTGTTGATACAGATTATTCCATGGTCACTTGGATGGGTTGATTCTATTAATGTTCTTATTAGCCGTACGTTATTCTGGTATTTTGGACATCCGCTCGTATATTTCTGGTTATTGCCGGCTTATATGGTTTGGTATGTCGTCATTCCGAAAGTAATTGGCGGAAAAATATTCTCTGATTCATTGGCGAGATTATCGTTTATTTTATTCTTACTGTTTTCTGTACCTGTTGGCTTCCACCATCAATTAACGGAGCCTGGGATTGATCCTGCATGGAAATTTTTACAGGTTATTTTAACCTTCCTGGTCATCATTCCATCCTTAATGACAGCTTTCGCCATGTTCGCCACTTTTGAAAGTGCAGGACGTGCAAAAGGCTATAAAGGAATCTTTGGATGGTTTAAAGCCCTTCCTTGGGGTGATGCGCGCTTTACGGTTCCTTTTATCGGAATGGTTGCTTTTATCCCTGCTGGTGCAGGAGGAATTGTCAATGCTTCCAACCAATTGAACCAAGTTGTACATAATACGATTTGGGTAACAGGACATTTCCATCTAACACTTGCTACCTCTGTTGTCTTAACTTACTTTGGTGCCATGTATTGGTTGGTTCCACATTTAACCGGCCGTAAGCTTACTAAAAAAATGAATAAATTAGCCATCATCCAAGCTATGACATGGGCAGTTGGAATGACCTTTATGTCTGGCGCCATGCATTTTGCAGGTCTGCTGGGTGCACCAAGAAGATCATCCTACTCCACATATGGCGGTTCCGCTCAGGCTGCTGAATGGATTCCATATCAAATCGCTCAGGCCGTTGGAGGCTCCATCCTCTTCATTGGTATCATTTTGATTTTAGTTATCTTCGTTAATCTAGCTTTCTTTGCCCCTAAAGGTGATGAAGAGTTTCCGATTGGTGAAGTATCAGAAAAGGCTGAAAAAACACCTTTCATCCTTGAAAATTGGAAGCTATGGATTGGTATTACAGCAGTTTTAATCATTCTCGCCTATACCCTGCCATTTGTAGACATGATTCAAAATTCACCACCTGGGTCAAAAGGATTTAAGCTCTGGTAAAGTTGCTATGACAAAAAACTACAGCAGATGCGGATGACAAATATGTTCTCTGCATCTGTTATTTTAATTATTTTGATAATTGAGAGTTTATTTGTTTATAAAATTGTATTTTCATATATTGGTGTACGCTTTAAAGTATCAATTATTCTACCTAATCTAAGAGAAACCTGATTAGCTAACCATTATTGAGCGAAAAATGAAGTATATGAGCGAATTCCATCATATATGTGCGATTTTCAACTTAAATGAGCGAATTCTTAATTATATGAGCATCATCAGAATTAATTGCGCGAACGGGAAAATAATTGAGCAGTTTTGAGCCTAATTGAGCTTTAAAAATAGCCTTTGAGCGATTTATTTAAGGATTGAGCTAAACTAATTTATCCGTTCCAACCGTCATAATCAGCCTCTTTCTTCCCCTGTCATCCATTCTCCACAGCAAGTGAACAAGCCAAAACCTTTCCTCAGCAATAAATAAAGGCGCCGTCAAGCATCTAAACTTCTACTTAACGGACACCTTTTTATTGTTTATAAATCATACAGTGCAGTATATTTTTCTTTTAAATACGTTATCAAATACTGTGGATTTAATCCTTCTCCCGTAGCATCCTTTATAATCTCTAAAGGCAATTTCAACTTTCCATACTGATGGACATGCTCCGTTAACCATCCAGTAATTTTGCCATAGTCTCCGTTTTCAATGATTCCATCGAAGTTCGGAATGTCCTTCAGCATTGCAGCTTTGAATTGAGCTGCATACATATATCCGAGTGCATAGGATGGGAAATAGCCAAACATGCCACCTGCCCAATGGACATCCTGTAAAACTCCTTCACCATCATTTTCAGGCCGGATTCCCAAGTACTCTTCATACTTATCATTCCAATGCTTCGGCAAATCAGCTACTTTTAGATCTCCATTAAACAATCCCTTTTCTAATTCATACCGAATCATAATATGCAAAGGATACGTGAGTTCGTCAGCCTCAATCCGAATTAAGGAAGGCTTTGATTCATTAATAGCCTTATAGAACGTATCGAGGTCAATATTATCAAATTGTTCAGGCGAGACAGCTTTTAATTTATCAAAATTATGTTTCCAGTAGCTAAGATTACGGCTGATAAAGTTTTCAAAGAATAAGGACTGAGATTCATGGATACCCATTGATGTACCGGTACATAAAGGTGTTCCTTCTAATTCTTTATTAATATTTTGTTCATATACGGCATGTCCGCATTCGTGTATGGTACCAAATAGAGCAACACGGAAATCTTCCTCAACATATTTCGTTGTAATCCTCACATCATTGGCGTTTAAAGCTGTAGCAAACGGATGGACTGTATTATCCAGACGTCCCGCTTCCAGGTCATAACCTAATTCCTGAATCAATTCCATACATAATTTTTTCTGTGCTTCTTCACTAAATGACTTATATATAAAGTTCGTTTCTAGATTCTTATTCGATTCACCAATCTTTTTCACAAGCGGTACAATTTCTTCTCTTAGCCTGGCAAATACATCATCCAATATCTCAACTGTCATACCCGGTTCATACAAATCGAGTAATCCATCATAAGGATGATCAGCTTTTCCCCAATAGGATAAAAATTTCTTATTCACATCAATTAATTGTTCCAAATATGGCATAAATAACGAAAAATCAGATGTTTCTTTTGCCGTTTCCCATATACTTTCAGCCTTGGACTGTAGTTCAACATACTCCTTATACTCATTTGCGGGGATTTTACTCATCTTCTCGTATTCTTTTTTACATTCCTCAACAATGGCAATTGTATTTGAATCCAACTGCGCCTTCAGTTCAGGCTTTGATAACTCTTCTATGTATCGTTCCATTTTAGTTCCGGTTGCCATTTCAAAATGTTCTTTCGATAAGATGGATAGCACTTGACTTCTCTTATCAATCGTTTTCTTTGGAGCCCCAGTGCGCATGTCCCATCCAATCAGTGCAGATGCTTCTCTGAATGCATCCATGGTATGTATATAGTCTAAAAACTCTTTTTCTAATAGGTTTGTCATATAGATCCCCCTTCTCCTTAAAGTATACTGAATATTTTACCATATTAAGTATACTAGGTAGATAGTTTTATATACGAATATGCGTACTTTTCCTACCAGTCCTGAAAAAGTCTAATTACCTAGTATTCCACTATTTCAAACTAAATAAAAAATGCCAACCCTTGGGGTTAGCGTTTACTTTTATTGCTGATTGTCTTCAAATTCCCTTTGTGTTTTTTCCGCGGCATCTTTCCCCAATATTGAAAATAAATCTGTACAAATAAAATCCTTGAATACCTTTCGTTTTTTCGTGGCGTGTTTGATAACACATGAATTTCTTGATCACTTACGAGTACTATTTCAGATATTTTTACCTGATTACTTTTTCGCATATAAAAACCATAAACAGGCTGGATAAAAAATTAATTAGGACAGATAAAGCTATAGAAATATGGTATACACAAAATAAATCCCTAAAGGGTGCTTATTTCTGCCCTCAAGACTAACTTATTTCCTTTGCCTCCTTTATTTTATGAAGTCACTAATTGCGTCTCTAAGGCTTTGTATTACAAGGCAAGAAGTAAGTCCTCATATCTGGGCTTTTCTTTTTCCAAGAAGTAAACGAAACTAAAAAATGTAAATCAAACAAGCAATGATGATTAATACTACAGCGATAGTCCAAAGCATTAGAATCAACTCCTTTCAAATAGAAGAGAAGTAGTGACTATGATTATTTGTATAGCAAGACGCCGCAAAATAGACCAATTAGGCATGTACCAATTATATTTTTGACCACATAAAATAATCAGCTCCTACACAAAAAAGATGAGAAAGACAAAAAAAAGACGACTCTATAAGAATCGTCAATCTATAATGTGGTAAACGTAAAATCAGGTTATTTAATATCTCTGGAAATGACGTCATATCAACCTTTTCTCGGCGGTCTCTTTCCCCAATACTGATAGTAATCCGTACGGATAAAACCATTAAACAGCTTTCGTTTTTTAGTGGCCGGTTTGCCATAAAACTGCTCAAAGTTTTCATCAGAAGTCAGCATATAAACAGACCAAGTTTCAAATGGACGGAGTGCTTCCCCCATCTCTTTATACATTTTCTCAACGGAAGGACGGTCGCTGAGGCGTTCACCATATGGAGGATTCCCAACAATTACGCCATATTCCTTGGTCGTTGTAAAATCACGGACCTGCATTTGTTTAAAGTTAATTAAATCCCCAAGTCCTGCTTCCATAGCATTTTCTTTTGCGATTTCAATCATCTTATGGTCAATATCAAACCCCGAAATGTCTAATTCCTGATCATAATTGGCCAGTTCTTCTGCTTCCTCTCTGACTTTATCCCAAATAGAAGAATCAATAATAGGCCAGTCTTCGGAAATAAAATCACGATTAAATCCAGGCGCAATATTTTGGCCGATTAACGCAGCTTCTATCGCAATCGTACCCGATCCGCAGAATGGATCAACAAATGGACGGTCCGGAGTCCAATTCGTCAGCTTCACTAATGCTGCTGCAAGGGTTTCTTTTAATGGCGCTTCACCCTGCCCTGTTCTGTATCCACGTTTATGAAGGGCCTGAGGGCCGGTTGTATCAATCGTTAATGTGGCTTTATCTTTTAAAAGCGATACTTCTACACGATATAATGGTCCATTTTCATCTAACCATCCATCTTTTTTATATGCTTTTTTCAAGCGGTCCACTATGGCCTTCTTCGCAATCGCCTGGCAATCTGGAACACTGAATAATTTAGATTTGACCGATTTACCTGATACAGGAAATTCAGCCGTGACATCCAAATAATTCTCCCAAGGAAGTTTTTTTGTACCTTCAAATAATTCATCAAATGTATAGGCCTTAAATTCGCCTACAAGAATTTTCACCCGGTCTGCTGTTCTAAGCCACATATTGGCTCTGGCAATGGCAAGCTCGTCTCCCTGAAACAGTACTCGTCCATTCTCGACTGTACATTCATACCCAAGGTCACGTACTTCCTGTGCGACAATCGCCTCAAGACCCATTGCTGCTGTAGCTATTAATGTAATCTTCATTGTTTCACCCTATCTAATCATATTACTTTTCCATTAAATTAAGTCGTTCGCGTCTTTTATCATACAACTCATACATTTTGAATGCAAACCAAATCAGCATTTCTCGTCTATATTACCGCATTAAATTGTGGTTGGTTTCATCCATAGCTTCGAAAAATCTGCATAGCCAAAATTCTTAATGCTAATATTCATAATATCATCTGAAAACAGTACACTTCGTTTGGAATAGTATAACGGCAATATTAAAGCAGATTTCATTAATCTTCGTTCCATTTGTTCATGAAGCTCACTCCACTTTTCAAAAGGAGTAGTAGCATACTGGTTTAATATCTCGAATCGCTCTCCTTGATCTCCTAGGACTTGGGCAAGCGGAGAAGAACTCAACAATAAAAAATGAAAAAAAGATAAGCTATGATTCATTTCAAATACTTCTCCATGAATAAACAAATCTGTACCATGATCTGTATATCCATTTTGCAGACTTTCTTCAAACGTGATCTCTTTTAATTCAACAGGAATATCTGCTGATTCCAAAATCCCCTTTAACCAAAAGATAAGCTTTTCTGTATATGGATTAGTCTGTAGAACAAGTGGTTTGGATACCTCTATAAATGGAACTTGATCCACTATGTATGGGTCAGATGGAGAGCGCAAAATACCACTTTGATTCGGTATGATTTTTGGATCCAATTGATTAATTTCATTTCTCCTTGCACTGATAACATATTGGATATAATCTCTTACTTCCTGCTTATTTATATCTGAATTGCGGTACGCATTCATAATCACAATACCAAACCCTGAATCACTCTCAACCTTATATGTTTCGATATCATCCTCTTTTACAGAGGATCGATAAATAGTCTCAAACCCCATCGGCATCTGAACAAATTCTATACAATCGAGCAGAGCTCTTTCCTTGTAATAGTCTTCAAACGCACGAAGAATTGTTTTTGTTTCATCATTTTTTTCCAGATAAAAGCTGCCCGTTCCAATTAATTTTCCATTGTTTACTTTATATATACTTGAGTTTATGGTGCTTAAGAGATGCAATATATAGCTGCACTTTTGTTTCAAGTTAATTTCTACCACATACTGTGCGGGGGAATGAATTCTTTGGACAATAAACCATATATCCCTGTGAATTGGATGATCACGCAAAGATTCCAAGCACCTTACAACATCATCTGCTGAAAGGTAGGAACCATCATGAAATTTGACTCCTTTTCTTATGTAAAGTCTTAACAAGCGATTCGAGCTTTCCCAGCTATGAGCAAGCTCAGGCCATATTTCATTATCTTCAGTCAGGTAAATCAAGCGATTGTAAATATTAGAAACTAAGTTAGCGCTATGTATATCGAGAGCTTCAAGAGGATGAAAGGACAAAAATGGATCCTTTCTAGGAATGATGAGTTTATCCTTTCCCTCATCATTAAATCCAAGCTTAGTTTGAAAGAGTCTCATCAGACGTAGTTTGCATTCAGAGGACCAATGCAGAGTTAGCCATTTTGCACTTTTTTCAATTGATTCATGATTGATTATATATTCCATTTCTTTTTCATATATGGATTCCACATTTTTGACCCACTCTATCTTAGTTGAATGTCCCCGTCCTTTTCCTGGCTGCAATCTAAACCACCCCTCCTCATGCCATCTTTGCATATATCTGGAGGTTTGCTTTGGACTAAGTTCGAGTAAATCCGCTATCTCTGCCTGTCTTACATATCCCGTTTGAATATGCTGCCAAAGAGTCAGTAGTTTAGGTTCCATCATCTACCCCTTTTCACCATAAAAGTAGACATTTATCAATTAATTGTCTATTTTCAGAAGCATCAGTCTAGTTTAATATAATCGATACAAAGGGGGTAAAACAATATGAAATTGAAGAATTTGCCACAAAATATTAAAGTACGGTTAGGCACATCTTTTTTTAACAGAATGGCATCAAGCTCTGTGATGCCATTTATGGCTTTGTATTTTGCTCATGAATTGAACAAAATCTGGGCAGGTGTCTTCTTGATTTTTACCGTCCTTATTACATTCGTTGCTAACCTGCTGGGAGGATATCTATCAGACCGTTTCAAAAGGAAGAAAATTTTATTAATGACTTCCTCTACAAGTGCCTTCATGTTTTTGATGATGACTTTGACCTTAATCCCTGAGAATGACTGGGTTTGGCTATTTGCAATTTGCTATGTTGGATATATGATTTCAAGTAGTCTTGGAAGGCCAAGCATGAGTGCAATTATTATGGATTCTACTACAAAAGAGACAAGAAAATTTGTTTATGCTCTTGATTATTGGCTCATTAATTTATCCATGGCCATTGGGGCAGCAATGGGAGGACTTTTATACAGTAATCATCAACTTGAATTATTTATCATCTTAACGTGTACATCCACCTTCATTGCCATTGCTTATAAAATTTGGCTGATTGAAGGTACGGTCCGTCAGTTAAAGCAATCACATAAAAACTTTCTGATTGATTTACTTCATAACTATAAAATTGCCCTCCAGGATACTCGCTTTGTAAAACTGGTACTTGGATTCATGTTTATCCTTTCCGCTGAATTCACACTAAATAGTTATATTGGGGTTCGATTATCAGAATCCTTTGAAGTCGTTAACGTATTCGGATACCAAATTGGCGGTGTCCAAATGTTAAGTTTGATGAATATAGAAAATATGTTATTAGTCGTCCTTTTAACGTTTATTGTTTCCAATATTACGAATCGTTTTTCAAATAAACGTGTGTTAATCATTGGCCTGCTTATTTATGGTGTAGGGTATACATTTGTTACATCAGCCAATAGCTGGTATATGCTCTTATTATTTGGGTTTATTGCCACGATTGGCGAATTGATGTATTCACCTGTTTATAATACTGAACAGGCAAATATGATTCCTGAGGATAAAAGAGGTTCTTATTCTGCTTTTAGTAATATATCCTATAATGGCGCCGACTTAATTGCAAGATCAACCATCATAATAGGCGCTTTTGCCGCTCCGATGATGATGTCCGTTTATATCGGCCTGGTTATTGCGGTCGGAACTTCTCTTGTATATTTCAGCCTTTTTTATAAAGAAAAATATCAAAGAAACATCCAGACAAATACATAGTAATAATTTGAGTCAAGCTTTACCTGAAGCATAATGATTGTCATAAAGTACCGCATTAAAACAGGCTGCCGATCTAATCGGCAGCCTTTCATTCTTCCCTTAGTGGAAGTAGTTTTATTCAGGTAATACATTTCCAAGATAACGTCCTGTAAGCCATGTTCTGTTCCTTCGTACTGCAATCGACTGGAATGTCTCGTACTCCGGTGGTAATCATCTATCTTCAGACTCCTACGAGTCTGCCCTTTCCCCTCGTTCATTTCCTTGGGAAAGGCGCCCCTACCAAATTTGGGTTTCTCGCTCGCGGGGTTTACCTCGTTCCACCCTTTTTGTTTCCAAAAAGGCTCCGTCACTGTGGCACTTTTATAGGTACCGGTGCCATATTCTAAAAGAACTTAGGCACTTTCCCAGCCGTCAGCCTGAAACAGACTGCCCTAGCTTATTGGGCTAGGCACGAACACTACAGGCATCTCAGCCTGTGCGAGCATGGACTTTCCTCTACAATTTGCATTGCAGCGATTACCCAGACGTTATCACATGCAAAATTCATTATACCCTCATTTCAACTATAAAACAACTGTTATCATTTGGAAGATATTTTATTCGTAAAGCTTACTTCCAAACACATGCTTTTCTAAGTTGGATAAGCGTTTTAAAATATCGAAATTGGTGGTACCTGTTGCTTGCTGAACTGGTTGTACAGTTCTTTTCGGCTGTTCTTCCAATTGTTTTTTCAGCTTCATATTCTCTTGCTGAAGTGTTTCAATTTCCTGATGAAAAACCTCATAATCCTTTATAACTAGATCCAGAAATTGATCAACATCTTCTTGTTTGTATCCTCTGACACCCGTTTTAAATTCTTTCTCTAAGATATCCTTTGCGGTCAACTTTGTTTTATCTGAGAGCATTTTATTCACCTCAAATTCATACGACTAATATATAATATTTTTTCAAAAAAAGTGCTGTTTGTCAATTTCCTCTTAATAATCTTCCCATTGTGCCTCATCAATTAAACTTTGCAGGTCCCAAAATGTTATTTGATTAATAGGATAATCCTGTTTATTTTGTTTTTTTTTACCTTCAAACCAGCTATATTTAGGGCTTCCGTCCTTTTCATCATCGTACAATATTAACATTTCATCGCTTTTATCGACAATAAATTGGTTCTTTAGCTTTAACTGCCACGGTCCTTCATACGGTTTCTTTGAAATAGCCTCAACATAGTCTGCCTGAAGGAGTACCTCTTCATACAGCTCTTTAACCGGTTCTTTCCAATTATCTTCCTGATTTAAATAGGGCAGTAAAACACCTAGCTTAAGATCTGGATACTCTTCCTGCAAGTCAAAAATCACCTGTGCAGCCCATAGTTCTACTCCGGGTTGCCCTGTAATGATTACCCATTCCATACCTTCCTCGAGAAGAGTTAACAAGCGACTCAGGAGTGCTTTTTTTATGTATTTGATACCCTCGTGATTTTGATCAAAAATACCAAGCTCATGGGCCTTATATCCTGTTACAAATACGACTTTTCCCATATAAGTTCACATCCATTTATACATTATACATTAAATCATAAAAAGAAGAGGCTTTACGCCCCTTACTTTTAGCAGCAAAATCCACTGCCACTGCCACTTCCAAATCCACTTCCACTTCCAAATCCACTTCCTAGTCCGCTACCACTTCCTGAGCAACCAGGTCGCGGTGGAGTTGGTGTACCAAATTGATTAGATTGATTATGAACACTATTGGCACTTTGGAAAGAATGTGGGAAATGATGTTGATGTTGATACACATGCTTATTTACTTCAAGAGTTTGAACAGGATGCACATGCGGAACTATATGTGTATAGCAATTTTCCTTAACAAATTGAATCGGCTGGTGGCAAACCGGTGGGCACACCTGCACTTTGTTACACCCTGGTACTTGAATAGGACCACAATGATGTTGATGACGACGACCGAACATACGCGTCTCTCCTTTCATTATCTATATAGCTTACATAAATAGACTATGAAAAGATGGATAAGACTGTACTAAGGCAATTACCTATTTTCCGTTTATAAAAAAATGTTTCAGCATCAGAACTGCTACATTATAATTAAATAGAATTAAAAATTACCATCGATAATCCAATAACAACAAAGAATAAATAAAAGACAACCTTATACATCCGATTTATGTTCACTTCCTTCTGCAAATTATCAAAGGTGTATAACATTAATTTACATGGGATGGACAAACATAACAACCATTATTTAGTTTTCTTTTATTCCAATTTCTTCTTTATCTAATTTACGCTCCAGTCGACAAATGCGGTGAAGAGTTGATTTTTCATGAATACCATGCTTATGAAAGGAATATTCCCTTATTTTCACCAAAGCTTTATTTGTATACTCCAGAGCTTTAGCATAATCCTTTTTCTTATGCTCAAAATATTTTGCAAGCTCAATCAGGGAACAGCAAACGATTACTGGTGTCTGTGCATCGCACGCCTCTTCCCAAAGCTTTACTGCTGCTTCATCATTTTTATTCTTTTTATGTTCGTTTGCCAAATGAAATAGTACATTCAATCGTTCTTCATCATGCTTGGATTCAGAAATTCCTTTTTCAAAGGAACCAATAGCACGCTCTCGATCCTTTAAATAAGAAAACCACCTAGCCAGTTCAAATGAATCCTCATGCTCCAATGCATCATCATTTAATAATAGGGCGGATTGATGAATGTATAAGGTGATTAAAGATAAAACGTCCCATTCATTATGTTTCATAATTTTAAAAATAGCTTCCGGATTCTTCCTATCAATATAATCAAAATAAATGATAGGGGCAAGGTATCCCGGCACATCATCCTTCCTCTCGAAACCAAGTACCTCTTTTTCAACAACTGATAGCTTTACGCGATCCAATTTGTTTTTCCACAGTCTTCTAGAAGCATGATATAAATCGAAATGACCGAAATCCGGTAATTTTGGCAAGTGCTGACGCAAAAGAGTATGCTGCGTAACTACTTGCGGCCAGTCAAATGCTTTTCCATTATAGGTGACCAACGTCTCATAATTCACTTTTTCTAAAAAGGTCTTATAAAACGGAATTTCAAACCCTGGTCTAGGGAGAAAATGTTGTCTGACCTTGATATTCTCATCCTCCAAAAAAGCATATCCAAGCAAAAAGATGGAAGTTCCTGCACCACAACCCAAACCGGTTGTTTCTGTATCGAAGAAAAACATTTGATTTGCTTCACATCCTTTGGCAGAAAGAGGGTGCTTTAGATCGCTCTCATTCCAAATCTTCACAATTTGTGGAAGCATATCAAATGTATACTTTCCATGCTGATAATCAAGTGGATAGCTGACCTCCCTGATTAGGCAATATTCATTCTCGTAAATAACAGGAAAGGCCCCGAATTCGCTCCATTGCTCAAAGAAAGGGATGTCAACATTTTTAATAGGTGTATCGGGTTCAGGTTCAGAGCATACTTCCATACGTTTTTTTGAGCCTTCTCCAACATTTGTATTCAAATGCTTTTTCATCCGGTTTAGTTTATTTTTAATGGACATGTAATTTGTCACCGGCCATTCGGTTTCCAAGAATGGATAACACTTTAATGGAATCCTCCTTTAAAGACGAGCCAGTGCCTTCCATTCCAACACAGGATGGGCAGCCATTTTCACATGGACAGACTCTAATTGCCTGAATCGTCTCTTGAATAATTTGTTCACTGTTTTCGTACATATGCTTGCTTAAACCAATTCCTCCCGGATAATGATCGTAAATAAAGATGGTTGGAAGCTCATTATGCGTTGCCTTAACTTGGGGGTAAACATGAATATCCCCTGGATCACACAGCACATAGACTGGAATGATGCCTCGCAGAGCGTGAGCAGCACCCATCAGCCCCTCCTCGAGCCTCTCTTCCTTCCAATCGACACTCCCTTCCATAAGAGAGAGCATACATGCATTCGTATGAATTTCTTCTTCTGGTAAGTGAATTGGTCCCGATCCAATATTTTCATGTGAGTCAAATCTGATTTTCTTGAAAATCGTTGCCATTGCTCGAACGGAAACATCTCCAAATGTAGTTTCACTTTTCGGATTAACGTTTGTTCGGTCAATTTCCAGCACATCTACCTGAACTGCAAGATTTGCATCCGTATAGTAATCCACATTGACCTCGCGTACATATGCCTTCTTTTCTTCCCAATCCAAATACTCTACCTGATATTGGATTCCTTGATGTAAGTAAATGGCTTCATCATGTAGAAGAGTCATAGCTGAGAATCGGTCCGTTTCTCCGATAACCTGCACTTTTGGATTAGTTCGGTCTATAATGACCACATTCTCCTGCGAAGCAGATCTAAGACTGATTTCATGTGCTGGGAAAGCATCATTCATCCAATGCCATGTATCTTTATTTTTGTGCAATACATGCTCCTCTGCCAAATATTCCAGAATTTCTGTAACCTCTGCAGCGCCAAATTCCTCCCCTTCTTTAAACGGGATTTCAAAAGCTGCACATTTTAGATGATCAACAAGGATTACCAGATTATCAGGATTAATTCTCGCTGTTTCCGGACTTTTATTAAAGAAGTAATCAGGATGTTGGATGACAAATTGATCTAATGGACTGGAGCTCGCAACCATGATAATCAACGCCTCGCCGTGACGCCTTCCTGCCCTGCCTGCTTGCTGCCAGGCACTGGCTATCGAGCCTGGGTACCCCGTCATAATGCATGCCTGGAGCTGTCCTATATCCACGCCCAGTTCAAGTGCATTCGTGCTGACAACCCCATAGATTGATCCATCTCGCAATCCCTTTTCAATTTGCCTCCTTTGTGTCGGCAAATATCCCCCGCGATAACCCGTAATCGCCTTCGGTCCCAATTGTTTCGAAATTAATTCCTGTAAGTACGTAACCAATATTTCAACACGGACACGGCTGCGCGCAAAAACAATTGTTTGGATTTTATTCCTTAAAAGAGTGCTAGCTATCTTTCTGACCTCTAATATGGAGCTTCTGCGGATATTTAAAGGTTTATTGACGATTGGCGGATTATAAAACACAAAATGCTTTTTGCCTGCTGGTGCACCATTCCGCTCAATTAAGATCATTTTAGATTCCGTTAATTGTTCTGCAAGTTCCTTCGGATTGGCAATCGTTGCAGACGTACAAATAAAAATCGGATCACTTCCGTAAAAACGGCAAATTCGCTTTAACCTTCTGATCACATTAGCCGTATGACTTCCAAATACTCCCTTGTACGTATGAAGCTCGTCAATAACAATATACTTCAGATTTTCAAATAAACTGACCCATTTCGTATGATGGGGTAATATTCCGGAATGTAACATGTCCGGATTTGTCATTACGATATGGCCTGCTTTGCGGATTTTTTGCCTGATACTAGTCGGTGTATCACCATCATACGTATAGCTGTTAATATCTGCATCTGCAGCATCAATCAGTTCCTCTAATTCAGATTTTTGATCATAGCTCAATGCTTTTGTCGGAAATAAATAAAGAGCTCTTGTATCTGCATTCTCAAGAATCGATTGGAGAATCGGTAAGTTATAACACAATGTTTTCCCTGAAGCAGTAGGAGTGACCGCCACAATATTCTTATTATTTCTTATATATTTATAAGCTTCGGCCTGGTGGCTGTATAGAGCTTCAATCCCTCTTTTTTCAAGGGCAGACTTTAACTTTTCATTTAATTCAGTTGGAAAGGGTGAATACGTAGCTTTTTTTTCATCGATGGTATGCCAAAAAGCAATATTGTCTTTGTATTGTTCATCCTGTGAAAAATCATCTATGAACTCCACTAAATTTTTCTTCCCAAACATGATGCACACCTCATTTCTGTCATCATTGTACCGAATGAACGTTCCCTTGAAAAGGAAAAAGTCGCATCTTTTTCAAGATACGACCTTCCAATTATTGATTCACTTTTTCTATGAATGAGGTAATAGCCGTGGATACTTGCTCCGGGGTCTCAAATATTCCCATGTGCCCGGCTTTATCAATAACTATTTGTGTAATATGCTCTCCGCTCACAGTAAATACTTTCTCTATCGGTACAACCTCATCTCTTGCACCGGCTACGAGAAGAGCTGGGATATCGTTCCTTTGCAGCACATAATTCTTATCTTCACGATTTTTCATAGCCTTTAAAGCACCGATGATGCCTGTTGGTCTCGTTTCAACGCCAATATCATACAAAGTTTTCAGCATCTCTTGTTCGTTTTCCCTTGTTTCTTTTGACAGCAATTTAGGGATGAGATCCTTAACGAAAAAGGAAACTCCCTGTTCTTCTACTGTAGAGACACCTGCTGACCGTTTTTTCTTTGCTTCAGGGGAATCTGGTAATGCAGTGGAATGAATGAGTCCATATCCGCTGATAAGATCGGGATGGTGATCCACAAAGTCAAGGGTAATATATCCTCCCATTGAATGACCAAATAGATAAGCATCCTTTAAATCATGTTCAATAAAGAAATTATACAAATCCTCTGCCATATCATGAATATCGTATCCAATCTTTGTAGTATCTGTTTCGCCATGACCTCTTACATCAACAGCAATTACTCGGTAGAATTTCCTTAAATAAGGAATCACTTTTTCCCAGTAATCCTTGCTTCCGCAAAAACCATGCAGTAAGATAATAGGCTTTCCAGCGCCTTCTTCCTTAAAAGCTAATTTCACAAGATTATTCTCCATTTACTTCCACACCTTTTTATTTAATGATAATTAAATCTAAAGATCCGTCCCCGCATATTTTCTACGTTCAGGGTGGAGTCTTTTACATGTATGTATGATTCGATATTAAAAAGAGACAAGCTCAACTTCTAAAACTTTCTCTATATTTACCCATTCATTTTACCATTATCCCTCCTGTTATAACATTGCTTAAATATAAAGCAAAACCGCCATTATATAGCCAAATGACTATGATATCTTCGTTTACATCGTACTCCTTTATCACCCTAATTATTTAACAATTAAGAATAGCCTGCATATGCTAAAGATAGAATCATCAGAGGAGGAGAATATATGGCTCAAAACAAGAAGAATGGTGCATTTGAACCGCTCCGTAACTTCATTTCACAAATGGATGATTTGTTAACCGAGAACACAAGGAGCGGACTATTACAGTCTATGGATGATTTTTTCCAGAACCAAAAAAT
Organism: Pradoshia sp. Z4_20; assembly: GCF_058216035.1. Taxonomy (NCBI): domain Bacteria; kingdom Bacillati; phylum Bacillota; class Bacilli; order Caryophanales; family Bacillaceae; genus Pradoshia; species Pradoshia sp. Z4_20. The sequence goes on along the minus strand of NZ_JBZAJD010000001.1, from coordinate 843,540 downwards.
GTTTGCAAGCTTTCCCGTTGAATGGGAAGAAACAGAAACCCATTATATTATTCAAGCTCCTATCGCAGGTGTCGACAAAAATTACATTGAAATTGATATATCGGGTAGTAAATTAACAATATCATATGAAACTGTACGAAAAGTAAATAAAGGCGATCAAATCTATGCTACAGAAAAACAAAAGAAATCGAGAAGCTTTACATTCCATTACCCAATTGACGAAGAACAAATTGAGGCTAGCCACGAAAATGGCTTATTAACAGTCAAAGTCCCCAAATCAAAAAAGAAACGCATATCTATCCGATAAATAAAAAACTGCCGATCTATAACCGGCAGTTTTTTATGTGGTTACTTTAAATATAGAACCTACACCTTTTACTAAATTGGATACCTGATTCATTGAATTTAACATCATTCCCGCAGTATCAATCATTTTATTAAAATCGATACTGCCTTCCTGTGTTTTAAATTGATTAAGAACCGATGAAAAATTACTGCCCTGATTTTTTTGCATAAAGCTTTGATTAGGATATGGATTAGTAATAGCGGTATTCATCTGCTGTAAAGGATAAAAATCTTCATCCTTAGAGTATAATGGGTTTTGAAATGGATTCACCTGTTCTTTTGGGTATTGATTCGGCATTTCCTGCTGCGGATAGCCGTAAAAATGTTGATCCTCCATCATACCGCCTGACATTGGCATACTTCCTGGATATTGCTCCATATAGTATGGATTAAAGGATGGCTGTTGATACATTTGGTTAGGATAGTAGGGTTGGTAAGCAAGGTTTCCTTCAAAAGGATTCAATTGTTGTTGCTGAATGCTCTCCGGCCCCCAACTACCCTGTGGTTGAACTTGAGGAGCCCCAGTTCCAGCCGGATAGATGTTTCGATATTCATATGGAGGCAAGCGGGATGCAGCCGGCATTCCATAATAAGGATTAAAATCACCATTACGCCTTCTAGCTTTCTTCTCAAGAAGTGGTTTAAGCATAACTTTCCCTCCGCTCTAACTATATACTTATACAGTATGCAGCATCTGGGATTGGGTGCTATACCGTTACTCCCCGTTCACTTCTTCCATCCGAATCTGTTCGAGTACAAACAAAGCTGCATTGCAATGTTTAATGAATCTCGACTTGCTTGACTCCGGAAAGTAACAATGGACAGAAACTTGTAAAACATTATTATGGGTATTCTTAATCTGCATGAGGGATAGATATTTAGGTCTTTTATCAGCTACCCATTGCTCAGCCTCAATAAGCCATTCATCTGCCAGCTGCTTAGTATGGTCGGCAAACGGCTTAATCACAGTGTGGAAATCTGCACGCTCTTCCGTTTCGCGTGCTTCTCTATAGATTTTTTCAGCATCTTTAACGATTTCTATCAAATCGATTGTCTTTTGATAAAAGTTATCTTTCATTTACATTACACCCTTGTTCTTTTTACCTAATCTAAACAGAATTTCCGAAAAAATGATACTATCTTGTATTTTACGTTAAATGAGCCAATTTCAATATAGACAGTTGTGTATCATGTTTGTAATCATCAATAAAATTATTCATTTTAATTTGAATATCTGCCATATCCATATCAATCTTCCTGGCTTCAGTTTTGATTGTATACGTGAACTCGGCTATTGTATCATTTACTTCATTATCTGTTTTTCTAATTATTTCTTCCTCAAGGGCTATTATTTCCTGCTCCAATTCCCTTAGCAATGTGATGATATTTTCTTTGGAACTCATGCACCTCACCCTTTCCTCATTCTTATACACTTAAGGTTTCGATTTAACTATTTCAATCCCTTCATAGACGACAAAACTAGAAGAGTATCGGCAAAGAAAACAGAGACGGCGCACGTAAATGCTTCCTTCGACAACTTGCATAAACTCTCTAAACATAGACAACCTAATGAATAGGAGGTGTAGTCATGAAGAAAAATACATCAGCTGCTCAAGAGAAAAAAAAGAAAAGCAATAACGCATCCAGCAAGCATACAGGCAATCCAAAACTAGATGGTCCAGATAAACCATCAACTTAAAACATTAGCTACCACTTACTTAATAGCCGGAGGATTTTATATTCTCCGGCTTTTTATTATTCTCTTTTACTTATGTCGCTTAAAAGATGACCTCGATAACATTCTTCTATATAATCATATACTCTAACCTTTTTATCTAAAAAGTACCTTTGACGAATCCAGCCAATTTATTATAAACTTCGAAGTGCCTTAGTTTCGTTTACATTCTATCAATTTAGTATTTATTGAAAGAGAAATACACGTTTATCTTATAATAAAATTACATAAATGAGTATCTGTACTAATTATTTAAACTTTCTATGTAAGTAATAATGAATTTTACAATTTTGATGCTATTTTTGTTATGATAAGGATGGGCTTGGAGGGATACTATGTCTATAAAATATCCTAATGGAAAACAATATAACCCGATTGCGAAAACCGGCAGCAAAGTACTGAAACAGAAAAAAGTGAATTATTCTAATCGGGGAATGACATTGGAGGATGACTTAAACGAAACAAATCTTTATTATATAGAGAATAACATCGCAATTGTTCACAAAAAGCCAACACCCGTTCAGATTGTTAATGTGTCTTATCCTAAGAGGAGCGCTGCAGTCATAAAAGAAGCCTATTTTAAGCAAGCCTCCACAACGGATTATAATGGTGTATATAAAGGCAGATACATTGACTTTGAAGCGAAGGAAACCAGACAAACAACCTCTTTCCCTTTAAAGAATTTTCATGAACACCAAATTGTCCATATGCGCAATATCATTAAACATGGTGGGATAGCCTTTATTATTATGCGCTTCAGTGTAACAGAGGAAATTTACTATTTACCGGCTGAGACACTGATCTATTATTGGGAAGAGATGCTATCTGGCGGTAGAAAATCTATACCAAAAAAGGATATTGAACATACAGGTGAAGTGATTCCGCTTGGGTTTTCACCAAGAATTGACTATATTAAGATAATTGACAAAAAATATGGTACCCAACTATTTTAAATGGTCCTTTATCCTGAAAGGAAGGTATGTAACACAATGTCAGATCAATATAAAACAAGGACAGAAAAAAGAAAATATGCAAATTCCAAAAGAAATAAAAAACAAAAGAAACAATCAAAATCATTATTAAAAAGAACCTTAATTGTTTTAGCTGCACTATTTATTATTGCAGGTATTTCAGTTGGAGGAGTTTTTGCATACTGGGCTGTCACAGCTCCTGAGATTGATGACAGCGCCCTGATTGATCCTATTTCTTCGAAAATCTATGATAAAAACGGAGATATATATACAGAAGTAGGCTCAGAAACAAGAGATTACGTCGATTATAAGGATGTTCCTAAATTGATGGAAAATGCCATCCTGGCAACTGAAGATGTGCGTTTTTATAAACATCATGGAATTGATATTATTCGCGTTGGCGGAGCTTTAATTGGAAACATAACAGGCGGCTTCGGCTCTCAGGGAGGTAGCACCATTACCCAGCAGGTAGTGAAAAACTCTTTCCTTAAATCAGAAAAAACGATTAAACGTAAAGTACAGGAAATGTACCTTGCTTTTCAACTTGAGCAAAAATATTCTAAAGAACAAATTTTTGAAATGTATGTTAACAAAGTATATATGTCATCCGGAGTCCATGGGTTTTCCACAGCATCCAAGCTGTACTTTGGCAAAGAATTGAATGAGCTTACCTTATCTGAAGCTGCCACGCTGGCAGGTATGCCGCAAAGCCCAAATAATTACAACCCGTTTACGTATCCGGAAAAAGCGGAAAAACGAAGAAACATCGTACTTAAACTAATGGAAAAAGCAGGTTTCATCACTGCGGAAGAACGCGAAAAAGCGCTAGCCGAAAGTGTTGAAGATAGCTTAGTACCAGAAGAAAAACGCGAGAAAACAACAAACACAAAATATAATGCTATTGTTGATCAAGTCATCGATGAAGTGGAAGAAATTGGAGACTACAATATATACACAGATGGCCTTCAGGTATATACGTCCATCGATCCTGATGCACAGGAACTAATGGAGGAAATACTGAATAGCGATAAATATATCGACTACCCGAATGATAAATTCCAGGCTGGTACGGTCTTTATGGATACAAAGACCGGAGAAATCAACGCAATGGGCGGTGGAAGAAACCAAGAAGTAGCCCGTGGCTTTAACTATGCAACAGATTTAAAAACAAGGCAGCCGGGTTCAACCATTAAACCAATTCTTGATTACGGTCCAGCAATTGAATATTTGAAATGGTCGACTGCTCATATTATTAAAGATGAACCATATAAATATAGTTCCGGACAATCAATTGGTAGTGCAACGGGTACCTATAAAGGGAATGTAACGATTCGTGAGGCGCTTTATAAATCACTTAACGTCCCTGCAGTTAAAACACTCCAAGAGGTTGGTGAAGATCAAGCTGGTAAATTTGCAAAAAAATTAGGTGTTGACTTTGGGGAAATTTACGAAGCATCCGCAATCGGCGGTGTAGACAAAGCAGCATCCCCTCTACAAATGGCAGGTGCCTATGCTGCATTTGGTAACGAGGGTATCTATAATAAACCGCATGTCGTAAAAAAAGTAGTTCTAAGAGACAATGATACTGTTATTGAAACGGCACCGGAACCACAAGTTGCCATGAAGGATTATACAGCCTTTATGATTACAAACATTTTGCAGGATGTTGTGACTAAAGGTACAGGAACTGCAGCCAATATTCCAGGTCTTCACATTGCAGCAAAAACAGGAACAACAAACTACTCTGCAGAAGACCGGGCAAAATATAATATCAGTAAGAGCAGTTCACCGGATGCGTGGTTTATTGGATATACAACGAATTACACCATGTCTGTTTGGACGGGCTATGATCAACAATTAAAAAATCCGATGAGTAAGCAGGAAACAAAAATAGCCGCAAAAATCTTTAAAACAATGATGGGCAAAATGTCTGAGAATGTGACAACTTATAATTTCAAACAGCCAAGTTCGGTTGTCAAAGTTGCCCTTGAAAAAGGAACAAACGCTAAAGCAAGTGAATATACACCAAGTGATCAAATTGTATATGAGTACTTTGTAAAGGGACATGAACCTACTAAAACATCAGAAAAATATACAAAACCAAATGCGCCTTCTGGTCTCAACGCTGCTTTTGATGAAGTATCTAATCGAATAAACGTGAGCTGGAAATATGATTCTTCTAATGACGCAGAATTTAATGTTCAGGTTGTCGTGGATGGCGGAGACAGACAAACGTTAACCACTACAAAGGAAACTTCCTTTAGTCTCGATGCTCCAGAAGCCGGGAAAAAGTATACGTTCTATGTAACAGCTACTGTAGACGGCCAGGAGAGTGACTCAGCATCTACATCTGTTTCTATTCCTGAAGCTGCTCCAGAGGAGGAAGAACAGCCTGAAGAGCCGACTGAGGACAATACAGAGGATCCAAACCAACCTAACCCAGACAATGGCACAGGTAATGAAGAAGATCCGAATGAAGGTAACAATCCTGAAGAAGGTACTAATCCTGGTGAAGGCACCAACCCTGGCGAAGGCACCAACCCTGGCGAAGGAACTAACCCTGGTGAAGGAACTAACCCTGGTGAAGGCACCAATCCTGGCGAAGGTACTAACCCTGGTGAAGGCCAGCCAGAACCACAGGATGAGGATGGGCAAGAACAGCCTGCTGCGAGAAGTAATAGTACTTCCCAGCCTGACGAAACTTCCTATCTGATTCCACCTGCTATTCAAGAAATGCCTAGACATATACGTAAAATTGCCTAAACCGTAAACCAGAACATTTTGAAATGAAAAGTTTCAAATTCCTATAAACAATAACTAAAATGCACTTCATGGTTAGACTTATTCTAACAATGAAGTGCATTTTTTTATGCTATATATGCGAATAACTTTCTACTGTAAACTAATCACAATAGATAACTCTGCCTATAGATAAAGTTATCTAACTGCAGAAGTCACCTTTATTTCATCCCCCCTGCTTCACCACAATATACTCCAATCCTCAAAAGATACAATTACTACTACATCAATTTTTTGATCCACTTAATGCAATCCCTTCAATAAACTGCTTTTGGAAAATAAAGAAGGCGATAATTAGTGGAATAATTGCCATGAATGATCCAGCCATCACTAAAGGATAATTAGTAGCATATTGTCCGTTTAGAGTTGCCAAGCCCGCAGATAGCGTCATTTTGTCTGGGGATGTATTTACAATCAACGGCCAAAGCAAAGAATTCCAGCCATATAGCAACGCAAAAATCGATACTGAAATGAGCGCAGGTTTAGACAAAGGCAGGATAATACTGAAAAATATACGTAACCTGGAGCAACCATCAATAACGGCGGCCTCTTCCAATTCTTTTGGGATTGTCATAAAAAACTGTCGCAGCAAAAATGTACCAAAAGCTGAAAACAGACCTGGAATAAATAAAGCTGGAATTGTATTTAATAGATTCATATCTTGGATGATTAAGTATTGTGGAAGTAAAAATATTTGCCCAGGAACCATTAAAACGGATAACATCAGGATAAATAATGTCTTCTTAAAGGGGAATTCAATTCGTGCAAAGGCATAAGCCGCCATTGCAGAAAGAAACACTTGTCCTAATGTGATGACCGCCGTAGAAACGAAAGTATTTAAATAATATTGACTAAAAGGTAAAAGTGTAAAGATGTCGCTAAAGTTATTCCATTGGGCAACTTCAGGAAAAAACTTTGGAGGAATACTGATTGATTCACTTTTTGTCTTGAGTGCAGTTAGCACCATCCAAATAAAGGGGAACACCATCATAATGGAACCAAATATAAGTAATACGTGAACAACCCATTTTCCTTTGTTTTTTTTCTTCATCATCTTGTCCACCTCTTATTCATAATGCACCCATTTCTTTTGAAATCCAAAATTAATAACGGTAATGATCATAGTTAAAAGTAATAAAACAACGGTAATAGCGGCGCCATATCCTTTGTCATTTAATATAAACGCATGCTTATAAAATAAATAGGCCAGGGATTGGACACTTTCAAGAGCCGGATTAGTCTGGGAATACATTAGAAAAATCAAGTCATACACCTGCAGTGCAGAAATCAGCGACGTAATCAAGCTAAAAAAGATTGTCGGAGTTACTATCGGTAACGTAATCTTAAAAAACTTTTGCAAGGAACCAGCCCCATCTATTTCTGCCGCTTCATAGAAAGATCTCGATATTCCTTGTAATCCAGCTAAGAATATAACTATTGAAGTACCAAGGGAACTCCATATACCTACAATAATTAAAGAAATCATGGCTGTGTTTGAGCTTGTCAGCCAAGCTGGTCCCTGAATACCAACCTGAGCAAGGATTTGATTTATAATTCCGTAGTCTGAGTTATACATCCATTTCCAAATCATAGCGACTGCAGATGTCATCGTAACAGCCGGAAGAAAGTAGATAACCCGGTAAAAAGATACACCCTTTATTTTGTTATTTAAAAGAGTTGCGATTAATAATGAAATGACCATCGAAATAGGTACAGTAAATATAGAATAGATTATGGTGTTTTTCAAAGCTGATAATACTTCTCCATCTCCAATTAGCTTCTTATAATTAGCAAGTCCGGTGAAAGTATTTCCACCGAACATGCCCCATTTTGTAAATGAATAGAAAACGCTTTGAATCATCGGAAAAAGATAGAAAACGAACAATCCAAGAAATAGAGGGCCGATAAAAAATATAGCTGCCAATATATCTCTTCTCTTATATTTCGATCTTTTATAAGGGATTACGTTACCGTCGTTTTTTGCCAAATCAATCATTCCCTACTCGATTATTTTTTCAATAGTTCATCCGCTTGCTTGGCCAATTCTAAACACGCTTCTTCCACTGTTATTTCACCTGTCCATGCTTTTGTTAGTATATCAGCCTCAATTGCAATGGCAGCTGAGTTATTTTTCTTATTCGGAAGCGGTACTGCATACTCGACAGCATCTATGAATACTTTTAGGTTTTTATCTGGATAAGCATTCATCCATCCCTCTTGTGAGCCTTCATAGGCTGATAGAACCTTTCCTGAGTTAGCGGTATGCTCATTCGCTTCTTTAGTAGAAAGGTAAGCAACCCATTTTTTAGCAGCTTCTTCATTTTCTGTTTTGGCAGAAATAGCATTCGCTAAGGCATTTGACGTTGTAGCTCGGATTTCACCTTTTGGCATAGGTGCCACATCAATATTCTCTATCCCGTATTCATCAGTAAAATACGTTGGTACCATATAAGAACCATCCAGAGTCATAGCAATACGTCCATTTAAAAACAATTCGGATACTGTCGTACTAGCCATTTCTTCAACTGTTGGACTGGATCCTTCTTTAACAAAGTCATACCAAAATTGTACGCCAGCTATCGTTTTTGAATCAGAAAAACCAGACTTTGTCCCATCCTCAGCAAACGGAGCTCCTCCACTCTGTAATAACGTTTCATAATATCCACCCTGCCACGTTACTGGCGCAGCCATGCCATAAATATTCTTGTCTTTATTAGTAAGCTTCTTGGCTACTTCTCTCCATGTATCCCAAGTCCAAGTGTCATCCGGATAGGCGATGTTTGCTTCATCAAAAATCTTTTTATTATAGTAAAGTGCATGTGAATCGAAATCCTTTGGAATTGCATACAACTTTCCATTTCTTGTATAAGAATCTAAATATTGTTGAGGGAACTTATCTTTATCAAATTCAATGTCATCTAAGGGAAGGACAACCTCATTATCAATATAATCAGGTACACGCGGGAAATTAATCCAAAAAACATCTGGGGCATTATTTCCTGTTATGGCTGTTTCTAGTTTTGTCCAATATTGCGCCCACGGTGTGATTTCAAACTTTACTTTAATACCTGTTTCCTCTTCAAATTCTTTTGCGAGCTCTTCATAAATTGGCGCTTGCTCCTTATCCCATAAAGCATAAGTAATTTCTTTTCCGTCCCCTTTAGCATTGGACTTAGAATCATTCGAACACCCAACCAACATTGCACTGATAATCAAGAAAAAGACTGCTAACCACTTTACTTTCTTTTTCATAAATATCCCCCTTTAATTTGATCTTACTGGCTTAATATATATTTCATAGCATTGCTGGTGTCATATGCTAGTTGTATCGAGTTTTCTTTGTAAGGACTTAACTCACAAATCACATCCCCGTTGTATCCTATTTCCCTTAGAGCCTCCATAAGAGACGACCATTTCATATCTCCGCTTAAAAGACCCGTAAATCCACGTATATTCCCTATATCCTGGCGAAAATCTTTAATGTGTACCTTCGTGATTCGTTCACCTAAAATGCGCACCCACTGCTCTGGAAAGCCAAATTGCAACACATTTCCTGCGTCAAAATAAGCCTTTACCGAAGGATGATTGATTTCATCAAGGAAACGACGCATCTCAAGTGGGCTAAGTAAAAATTTATTCCAAACATTCTCCACACCTATAACAATTCCGAGTGGTTCTGCATATATAGCTAATTCTTTTAGAGCCGATTGAGCCAAGTCATAGCAGTCATCATAACTATTTGTTTCCGTTACAACACCAGGGACGATTAATACAGTATCTCCACCAAGGACAGCACATACCTCAATCATTTTCTTAGCGATTTCTAATCCCTTTACCCTTACTTTCTCGTCGTATGAGGTCAGAGGGTATGTCCAATGTAAGCTTGTCGCAATGCTACTGATTGGTAACTGATAAGTCACTGATAAATTTTTGATTGTCTCAAGCTCTAACTCTGTAGTTTCAAGGGTTAAAGCTGGGTTATCTATTAACCCTAATTCAGAAGTAATGGAATCCTGAGGCATACTTTCAGACATATTCAGTTCAATTGAATCGAATCCAGCTTCCTTTGTTACTTTAAAAGTAGTTTCCAATGATAAATCAGGTGAAAAACACCAGCTATTTATACCTTTTCTCACTTTCCCAACCTCCTTTTAATTAATTACTCTGTATCCTTTTTCAATCGATTGATAGGCCATTCTCGCCATCTTTACAGTGAATAGGCCATCTTCACCTGATACTGGTGAAGGCATATTTTGATCAATGGTGTCTTTAAAAGCTTTTATCATGGCCATATCCATATCTTCTTCGTAATATGTAAAAGCCGGACTTGCTTTTTGATTGTAGAGTAATGCCTTTCTCCCAAATCCATCGGCGTGAATCCACCCTTTATCTGTGACCAATGTAAGTGAGGCATCACCCCATACTGGATACTCTTTAGGTCTGTTCCATGATGTATCCAGACTCATAAATGTCCCATCCGTAAATGTCACATGCAAGAGCCCTGTATCCTCCACAAATGACTCACCGAGTAAATTCTCCCCTCTAGCAAATACGGAATCTATTTGAGGAGCAAAAAACCAATTTACTAGATCTGCCATATGAATCGTATGATCAATGATAGCTCCTCCGCCAGAGAGTTTTTGCTCTACAAACCAACCACCAGGTGATTTTCCATGATTCGTGGCATTAATTGCAATTAGCTTTCCGCATGTCCCTTCGTCTATCAATTGTTTTAAGGACTGCATAGGTTGAGAAAAGCGAACTGGATGAGCAATCATCAATTTAACACCAGCGGCGTAGCAATCCGAAATCATCTTTTCGGCATCTTCAACCGTAAGTGCCATCGGTTTTTCGACAATCACATGCCTCTTATAAGCAGCGGCTGAAACAGTATATTCACAATGAAACGCATTCTCTGAACAGATCAGAACCGTATCAATATCTGTTTGCAAAAGGTCATCCAATTGTTCATATGGGGCAATCCCATACTTTTCACTAAATTGAAACATTTTCTCCTTATCCCGATCATAAATACCGACAATTTCAACTCCAAGTGTCTTTAAACATAATGTGTAGCTATACACGTGCATATGAGCACAACCAATGATTCCGACTTTCATGAATGGCCTCCTTTCTCCACCAAAACTACTTGCCCAGTCTGAAGACTTTGGAGAGCTTTACTCCACCATTTCTCAACACGATCATCCTTCAAATATTCCGGATTAATCTCAAGCACTTGCAGAAAATCTGATTGTAAAGCTTGTTCAACAGACGAATCAAACACATACAACCCAGTTGTTCCGGCTATCTCCATTTGTTTTATGTAGATTGATCGACTTAGTGAAAAATCAAAAAAAAGGTTAGCTACCGTCCTATCTGTAAATTGACAAGTGATTAGCCAAACATTTTTTTCATGGTTTGCAGAAGTATTAATATCTTTTAAATCTTGCTTTATATGAATATTGGATATCCAATATAAAGCTTCCTTTATATGCTGGGTGATGATTTCTAATGGTTTTTCTGGAGCATGGAAGTTATATCGAATAAAGGTAACGTTTCCTACATTTCCTTCCCGGACTTCTCTTAGGGCAGCTTGATCTTCTAACTTCACAGAGAACCCTCCATTACAATATATTTGTCCTCTTCAATTGATTGTTGTGCAGCAATGACTAGCTCAGAAACGGTGAAACTACTTTCCAGATTAGAACGCGGTTGAGCCCCTGTTTGAATACAATGAAGAAAATCCAAAATCATTTCAGCATCTCCTCCACCATGGCCAACTGTATTCTCTATTTCGTAGACTAACTTTTCTTTTTTCAAACGATCATGAACTATGATTCTATTGTTCTCATCATCAAAGTATAGCTCACCCTTCGTACCAAAAAACTGAAATTCCCTCCGATAATAAGCTGCAAATTGGCATAATGTATACGTAACTTTCGCTCGATTTTGGTATTGAATTAGCAGAGCCTGATGATCATCTACATTTACCTCAGAATCAAACACACAGTGATCTGGCCAACTTTCTTGCCACTCAATTCCTTTATGCTTCTTGATATTAATTAGGCTCTCCTCACATGTCCATTTATGCTGACATGTTCGACAGTGCAGTTCTTCCTTTAAAGGAGATCCAAATTTTTTGATGGACCCAAGTTCACCAAACACTTCTAAACCTCCAAATGCTGCCACCTTTACCGGCTTGGCTCCAATCATCCAAGATAAAATATCCAGACTATGTGTAGCCTTTTGAAGTAATAAACTGTAGGATTTAGATTTAAGCCTATGCCAATCATGAAAGAATGCGTAACCACCATAGTTAATGTGGTCTGTTCCATTTGCAAGGAATATATCGCCGATAATTCCACTGCTTATTAAGCTTTTTGCTTTAAAATATAATGGTGCGTATCGCAGGACATAACCAACCTGAAAAACTTTTTTATAATCTTTTAAGGCGGAACGAATCATAGAGATTTTTTGCAATGAAATATCTAGAGGTTTTTCGCATAAAATATGTTTGCTAAATTTTATCGCTTCTAAAATAATTTCAGCATGGGTATCATCCGGAGTAGCGATAAAAACTGCATCCACCTCCGTGCTCTTTAGCAAGTTTCGATAATCAGTGGTTGATCGAATTTGTTTTTCTTCAAATAAGTTAAAATTTGTGCCTTGTTGATCACATACATAGACTACTTCTATTTCTGGATGAGGAATTAGGGACTGAAGAGCGAATTTACTGCCTCGATTGCCTAATCCTATAACTCCGAACCTAATCAACTGCTTTCTCCCCTTCTTCTTTCAGCCTCAATTTATGTTCAAATGCTTGAATCGACCTGGCATATTCACTCGGACTTAATCCAGTTTGTTGTTTAAAGCAATTCGAAAAATAATGAACTGAATCAAACCCTAGATTTTGAGCAATAAGTGTAAAGCTCAAGTTATTTTCTCTGATTAAGACTTTTGCCTCTTCCATTCGAAGCGCCTTAAAGAAGGACATCACGGTATATCCCGTTTCTTCTTTAAATATTTTCTTCAAATATGTCTTACTAAGAAAAAAATGGGTACATATATCATCTAAAAATAATTGCTTATGTAATCGTTCATTCATGAAATCGATAATGTCATTCACAATCTTTTTTTCAAACTTTTTCTTAGTTGCTCCGCTGACACGTTGCTGATTGATTTCCGAAGTCTCATCTCTTATCAATCGTATTAAAAACTCACTTAAGTACAAATACATCATCTGTTCCGCTCCAACCCTAGGGTTTGGCAGGCGTATATCGTCTCGATATATCCTTCCTAGACTTGGCTGAAATACATCTTTTGCTTCTTTTAAAACTTTAGCCAACAATTCTCTTTCTCCAGTTGCGACCCTCATGATTTTATTTTCGAAAAAAGACATGATTGGAGATTTACAAACAAAGCTAATGACTAAGACATTAGGAGCACAAATTCCATTCGCCCACAAATTATGAAATTCGTTCGGTTTATGGAAAATAATATCTCCTTCTTTTAATTCGTAGCCTTCTTGATCAGCAGAAACCTCTAACTTCCCCTTATCTACATAGACAAATTCCCAAAAATCATGTTTTTCACCCGTATACCGATAATCCTTAGAGAACTCAAAATAATATAATGTTAAAATCTTCTCAATTTCAATTAGATATTGCGGTGGATAAATATTCTTAAAAAAATCAGCCCTCAGAAGAATCGCCACCTTTATCGGAAATTTCAGAATACTTATTTCCAATTATTACAGTATTTCCCTAATATAGGTACTACTTTTTACTAATTCAGTCCTTTTTTACAAGAAATGGGGCTTTAATTCTAAATATCAAAAGACTTCTTGATAGGTAAGGTTAAAGAAGATTTATATCTTAAATAAAATACTTTTGAAACCGACTGAGGAGGTTGCCCATGTTAAAAGTAGGAATTGTAGGATTAGGTTTTATGGGAAATGCTCATTTACAGAAGTATTTGAGACTGGAAAAGGAAGGATACCCCATTAAATTAGTATCTATTTGTGATGTGGATGAAAAAAAGCGGCATGGTAAAGTAGTGGAGGGGAATTTGGAGACTGGTAAAGAGCAGGTAGATTTCAGACGGTTCACCTTCTATGAAAAAATGGAAGACATGATTAAGGAAGAAAAACTAGATTATGTAGACTTATGCCTTCCAACGTACCTACATGCTCCACTGGCCGTTCAAGCAATGGAATTAGGTGTCCATGTCTTGTGTGAAAAACCGATGGCAATCTCAACAAAGGACTGCTCCTTAATGATTGAAGCCTCTAAGAAATATGACCGGCAATTAATGATAGGCCAGACTCTTCGTTTTTTCCCAAGTTATCAGTACTTAAAAGAAACAATTGATACAAATAGATATGGTCCTGTAATAAGTGCTTCATTCTTCCGAGGCGGTTCAACACCTATATGGTCTTGGGAAAACTGGCTCCTGCAAAAGGAGAAATCAGGTGGATGCTTACTCGATCAACATATCCATGATGTGGACACTATCAATTGGTTATTCGGTAAACCTGTAGCTGTATCTACAAGCGGAAAAGTGATTTTTGAAGGTAATGGATATGACATTGTCTCTACCAACTATCACTATCTCGATGGCAAAGTAGTAAATGCCCAGGATGACTGGACAATTAAAGGTGATTTTGGATTTGAAATGCGCTACAGAGTGAACTTTGAAAAAGGAACCATTATTTTAGAAAACAATGTACTAACTGACTATCCTGCCGAGGGTAAAAAATTTGTGCCTGATATATCAAAAGAAGACGGCTATTATCTCGAAATTAAACATTTCGCTGAAGCAATAAGGCTGAATACCAGTGCCCAAGATGCAATTCCGTTAGAAAGCACAAAAGAAACCATATATATAGCAGAAAAAGAGCAAGAATCCGCAAACCAATATGGAAAATTGCTATATTTATAGGAGGACAAAAGCCATCCCATATAATTACAATATAGAAAGAAGCCATACAGAGTTATTAAAACCTGTGTGGCTTCTATTTACTACTATTAACATACATCATTTTGTATACTTATTTAAAGCTGCCATTTTGGCCGCAATCTTGATTTGCTCTTCCATTAGGCTTTTTAATTGCATAAAGCTTGGGTAAAAGTATGGCCTTGCCAATATAAAGGGCAAACGCTCTTCCACATTAACCGGTTTCCCCTTTAATTCCTTTAGACATGCAGGGAAGCCGCATAAATTTACAGATACTTGATTCGACCAATACATAAACGAAACATATAGTACAATTCCTTTTAACATATATGGTTTAATTTCCTGCTTTTCTCTGTTAGCGAACATTATTTCCAACTGTCGAACGATTTCCGCCCATTCATTCGTCAGCTGCTCCCTTATAACAGAGAAATCCTCCCAGGGCCTGTACAGATCATTGCCTTTATAATAATAATAATAATAATAATCATATGGAAAACCAAGATTAAAAATATCTTTATTCCATCTCAAAAAATCATTTTTATCAAGTTGATTGTACTCAAAATTAAAAGGTTCAAGATTTAATTCTGGAATATTCATTTTCCTTTTCCTGCTGCTTTCATTCTTTTTTTCCCTTCACGGCACAGTAGAAGCATAGGACACTCCTCACATTTTGGCGATTGAGCTTTGCAATGGTATCTACCAAAGAAAATTAATCGGTGATGGGTAATCGACCATTCTTCCTCTGGGATTCTTCTCATCAGCGTTTTTTCAACCTCTAAGACGGAGTCCTTCCACCTGCATATACCAAGCCTTTTACTTACTCTCTCCACGTGTGTATCCACAGCGATTGCAGGTGTTCCATACGCTACTGAAACAACCACATTCGCTGTCTTTCTCCCTACTCCGGGAAGCTCAACTAATAAATCCCGGTCATTCGGAACTACCCCATTGTATTTTTCCAGAATAATCTGCGATAACTTCTGAATATTTTTCGCTTTATTTCTGTATAAACCAATTGAACGAATATCATTTTCCAATTCACTAAGCGGTACAGAAAGGAAATCCTCTGGTTTTTTATATTTTTGAAAGAGATTTTTCGTTACTTTATTCACCAAAGCATCCGTACATTGTGCCGATAATACTACCGCCACGGTTAATTCGAATGGATTGGAATGATTTAATTCGCAATGGGCCTCAGGAAACATTCTTACCATTTCGTCGAGACAATAACGAATTTGTGTATTGGTAAGCATCTAAATCCCCCTCCCTTTATTCTTTATTTTTCGCGAATAAAAAGACCGGATAAAAGGATCTATCCTGGTCTATCGATTAAAGTCTATTCTAGCCAATTATATAATGGCAACTCTTTAGCAACGGGAACAGTTTTAGCAGGACTTTTTTTCGTGTAGCTTCTGAAGCGTTCACTATACGCCTTGGCTTGTTCCAACGTTTTGATACTGTGTTTCTTCCAATCGAACAAAATACGATCTATATATCTGAAACTGAGCTTTCCGGAGATAACGGCTTCTTTAAGAGCAGCCTTAACCAAATCAGGTGAATGCTGATCCTCATCCAGCCACATCGTTAATGTTTCACCCTCAAAGGGTGATAAGGGCCGGCCAAATTCCTTTTCAAATACGGTATATAAGGATTCACTCTTAATTACTTTCTCTTCAAAGTCGGTTTGCTTAGCTTCTTTTAAATAATGATAGGCCAATTTTTCAAATAATGGCTTGATTGAATAGCTCTCATAACCTGGTTTTTCATCCTCTGTAATATCTAAGAAACCATGCTGAACCAGTTTTCTGAGCAGGTTAGTACAGTCCATTTCAGTGAGGTTCATTACAGAAGAGATTTCAGCAGGAGTGGGAAATGAATTCCCGTTCATCGAAAAGTTTTCAACATGTAGTAAAAGCATCATCTCTTGTTCATTTAATCCCATCTCTTTGTAACTGCTTAACAAATAAGAGGGTATGACAACATTCGCCTGCTTAATCCAATTCGACAGATTTTTTATAGTCATAATTCGACACCTCACCTTTTAGTATACCATGTATGCTGATTTTGAAGTACGGAAAAATAAAACCTGACAATAAAATAAATTGCCAGGTTTTATTTGACTATTAAGGATATAGACGATTTAAAAGACGAGGGAATGGAATCGTTTCACGAACATGTTCCACACCGCTTATCCAAGCAACCGTTCTCTCTAGCCCAAGACCGAAGCCAGAATGAGGAACGGAACCATATTGACGTAATTCATAATACCATTTGTAAGCATCCATACTTAAATTATGTTCATCAAGTCTTGCTTTTAATAGGTCCATATCGTGGATACGTTCTGATCCACCAATGATTTCACCATAGCCTTCCGGTGCAATTAAATCTGCACATAAGACAACATCATCACGGTCAGGAGCAGGCTGCATGTAGAACGGCTTAATTCCTGTAGGATAATGGGTGATAAACACAGGCTTATCATAGCTTTCTGCAATTGCTGTTTCGTGAGGAGCACCGAAATCATCGCCCCACTCGATATCATCAAATCCCTTCTCATGCAAGAATTTAATTGCATCATCATAGGTAATTCTAGGGAATGGTGCTTTGATATTTTCTAATTTGGAAGTATCTCTTCCTAGCGTTTTCAGCTCAATCACACAATTTTCCAGTACAGATTGAACGATATAGGAAACATATTGCTCTTGAACTTCTAAGTTCTCATTGAACTCAACAAATGCCATCTCTGGTTCAATCATCCAGAATTCGATTAAATGACGTCGCGTTTTGGATTTCTCAGCACGGAATGTTGGACCGAAGGAGAATACTTTCCCAAGTGCCATTGCTGCCGCTTCCATATATAATTGTCCACTTTGAGATAGATAAGCATCTTCATCAAAGTATTTCGTTGCGAACAATTCTGAAGTACCCTCTGGAGCACTTCCTGTAAGAATCGGCGGGTCAACTTTTACAAAGCCCTCTTTATTAAAGAATTCATACGTAGCACGAATGATCTCATTACGAATTTTCATGACAGCATGCTGGCGCTTTGAACGAAGCCATAAATGTCTGTGATCCATAAGGAACTCAGTGCCATGCTGTTTCGGTGTAATCGGATAGTCAACTGCTTCTGCAATTACTTCAAGTCCTGTTACAAGTAGTTCGTAACCAAATGGGGAACGCTCATCCTCCTGAACAATACCTTTCACCCATACGGACGTTTCCTGAGTAATCTTCTTAGCGGTATTGAATAATTCTTCATCAACCTCTGCTTTGACAACTACGCCTTGAATAAAGCCTGTACCATCGCGCAGCTGCAAGAAAGCAATTTTTCCTGAAGAACGTTTATTGGCAATCCAAGCACCTATCTTAACTTCTTCATTAACATATTTATATACTTCATTAATTGTACATTTCACATTTTTTCCCTCCAAAGCTTAAACAAAACCAGGTTATGTACCCTATTCATTATACAAGTACCAAAATGGACAAGCAAATACAAAATTTCACCTGTACATGAAATAATCCATTATTTCATCGATCCTTTGCAGAAAACATCCATTCTCGCTTACTCGTTTTTTAAATTAATCCTTAACCCCCTCATTTACCATCAGTCAGTAAGGTAATGAAGCGGCTTAAATTAATACCATTCACTCAAAAAACCCCTTTAAGATCATCCAGGAATTTTCCTTAAGGGGTCGTTTCGTTTACCGTCTCCCTGTGAATCCTATTTATTCAGCCTTTGTTGCTGATTTATTTATCACATATTCCTTTATACGCTTAACAGCTTCTTGAAGTGCTTCTAACGATATAGCATACGATAAGCGTATATTATCAGGTGCACCAAAGCCAGAACCGGGAACTACGGCTACCAGAGCATTTTCCAATAGATCTTCTACAAAATCATCTACACTGTTAAATCCACACATCTCTGCCGTTTTTGAGACATTTGGGAACAGGTAGAATGCCCCCTGAGGTTTCAGACAAGTCAATCCCGGTATCTCAAGCAATTGATCGTAAATAGCATCCAATCTTTGTTCAAACGCACTTCGCATAATTTCAACTTGATCTTGCGGTCCTGTATAGGCTTCAATTGTTGCATATTGTGAGGTCGTTGTCGGATTGGACGTACTGTGGCTTGCCAAGTTCGTCATTGCTTTAATTAACGCTTGGTCACCTGCCGCATAACCAATTCTCCATCCTGTCATAGAATGGGATTTGGAAACACCGTTAATGACGATTGTTTGCTGCTTAAGCTCTTCGGAAAGCTCTGCTATCGATACATGTTCATGGTTGTGGTAGACCAATTTCTCATAAATTTCATCTGAAACTATAATAATATCATGTTTTAAACATACCTCACCAATCGCCTGTAATTCTTCAGCTGTGTATATCATACCGGTAGGATTGCTTGGTGAATTGATAATAAGCGCTCTCGTTTTTTCAGTAATTGCTTTTTCAATCTGTAAAGGCGTTACCTTAAATTGATTTTCTTCTTTACCTTCAATATAAACAGGCACTCCATCTGCCAATTTAACTTGTTCCGGATAGCTTACCCAATATGGAGAAGGAATCAGCACTTCATCCTCTTCATCCAAAATTGCCTGAAAAAGTGTATATAAAGCGTGCTTGGCACCTGAAGCGATAAAAATTTGGCCGTTACTGTATGTTAGTCCTTGATCTTTTTGCAGTTTATCTGCGACAACCTTGCGCAGGGATTGCAATCCAGCAGAAGGTGTATATTTTGTGTGGCCATCCCGCATGGACTTTTGCGCTGCTTCGAGTATGTTAGCTGGAGTATTGAAATCTGGTTCTCCTGCTCCAAGTCCAATAATGTCCAGACCTTGGGCTTTAAGCTCTTTTGCTTTGGCTGTTATTGCTAGTGTTGATGATGGTGTTAATGCTGATACTCTTTTTGCTAATTTCATCCGGTTCCATCTCCATCCTACAGATTATCGTAATTACGTATTAAATTGCCTGTTTTGAAATTTAGGTAATAATACCCATAAAGGTCTTTATTATTTTTATAGGTTACTTCCCATAAGGGTTGATTATTTTCCATTCCCAAATGGGCAGACACAATCTTCTTCACATTCTTTTTTTCTTTCACGATTGCAATGGCTTTATTTTTACTAATACCTTCTGAGAGGGCAATAATCTGGCTTTTCTTTTTCTTATCATCCGGCACCCAAACACCGATTTTTTTGCCATCTGCTGTTTTGCCAGTTATTACACTCCATGTCTCATTTCCATTATATAAATAGAAATCATCCACTTCTGTCATTCCAGCTGTTTCTCTGGCAATATCTTCTGCACTCTTTTCAGCGTCTTTCCTGGTGCTGTCACCAGCATAGATAGCCTGAATAAAAAAGCCACTGCCAATCAGGATAATAATAACTATGCTCCAAATTACTTTTTTCATATCTATTTCCTTTCAAGTTATGTACGGTATATTGAAAAAACAGCTGTTTGTTGATCTTGTTTATCTAATGCCAAGCCAAACATTAAATTCTCTTTTTTCAACGTTTTATTTAAAGAATCAACGATTTTATATAAATCATTCGTGTATGTCAATTTAACACTTGATAATAGCTCTACCTTACTCTCCATTGTAAGTCCTCCCAAAACGTAGCGCTCTCGTACACATTATACCAAAATAAAATTGCAAATAGCTTTACTTTACTAAAAAAGCGAGCCAAACATTAAATTCCTTACATATTCCTGTATATTGGCTTTACGTAATTTAGACCATGTTCAAACATACTTCTATCACTCCGAATCAAATCATTCTCGATCAAGACCCATTTGCTGTCTTTTTTATAATTCGGAGAAGTATTAAGCAAGCTTCTTAAATTAATGATTAACTCAGATATTAAATCCTCATTTGGAATCGTGCTGTTCATTTCGACTGGAGGCTCAACCATTAAAATCATTGATCGGCCATTATAAGTATGCCAAACCTGATCCCAGCCAGTGTAATTCATTAAGAGAATTGATTGGTCAACAGCAAGATGATTTCGCAGCATTTTCATGGCAGAACCGGAGGATAGTCCCTGAGCCTGCAACTGTATGTGCGTAAATTCTGCTAATCCCTTCATATCATTATATATTGTTTTTAATGATTCTTGTGATTGAAAAAGAAGGATTAAGGGCTTTTGTTGCTTTTTCACAAAATCAATCAGCGTATATCCCGACTTTTCCTTCAATGGAGTCAATATCGTTAAATATTGCTCTTTTACCGGGTGGATCACCAGGCTACTCAACTTGTTTTCCTGAACACCTAATTGTTGTGAAATAAAATGGAAGGATCCACCTACCGTCAAGACATCTGAAATAAATAAAATATGGCTATCCGGCTTTAATAAGTTTCGATTAACCCATTTTGAGACCGATAAGGGCTGGGCATATATTTGGACTGAATTTCTATTTCCCTTTACATTCCAACTCGCCCAAACCTCATCATTTGTATCCAGACTCTTAAAAAACCTATTTAAAGTAACTCGGATTAAATTTATTTCCCCCGATAATTTTGTTAATTCATCAATAATGTTAAATTGACTTCGCTTTAATTTTTCAATTGGTACTTGGTTCAACTCACCAAGGATCTGTTGAAATTGTACTACTAATAAACCGAGAGAGTCATACAGATCATTGGCTTCTTTTAATAATTGATCCATGTATTTTTTATTCTCCAGCTCAGAAAAATCAAGCTTACATTGCACTCTAGGTCCGTCCATATCCTTTTTGCTTTTCATTCCATATGTGAACAATGCCTCATAAAAGCTCTCCACACTGCATGCGATTTCTTCCAATAAAACAGCCAGTTGATTTTCATTATATGAACCGGTCGTTTTTTCCTTTAAAAGCAATATGACAGATCTCAATAGTTGCCGATTATCCAAAGTTCCAATTTTATTCAAGATATTCCTCACTTCTACATAGCTCAGCTCTTTCGTTAATCCGCTTTGAACAGAGGATGGAAAATAATTAGCTTCCTCAAGTACTATATTAGGGCACTCGCTTAAGAAATCCCCTGTTTGAATGTCCGAAATTAGACTGTCATGAGTACTAAGAATAATCTTTGCCTGCTTAGCAGCCAGCATCTGTCTCGAATAGAAGTCCCGTTCCGTCCACGGCTTAAGCAAGCGTGGATGCAAATGGGCATGGTGGGCTACTTCCTTCCAATATTCTCTTCCCCCCGAGGATAAATTAAGCTCTTCCAAACAGCCTGTATTTGTCATGGTTAACCAGACTAATATTTGCATTTTTGCGATTGTACTTTCGTAATTTTGTTGTTTTTCCCGCATCGATTGCTCGAACTTCGGCAAACTTAAATACTGCTCCTTAGAATGCAATATGCTAACTTGATTTTGAATCATTTTAGAAGAATAATCCCTCTGAAAAATACCCATTAACTGTTCAGCTGTATGTTTAGTATGGGCAGCTATGGTTACCTGTACATGATTTTCATTGGCATATTCATAAAAGGCTTTTATATGTCCGGTAAAATCCCGTGTCCCATCTTCTACTAAACTAACGTTATGACTCTTAAAGCTCTTCTTTAATATGTTATGTAACGCTGATTCATCAAGAGAAATATGTTTTTTTTCATTCTCCTGTTGTGTTAGGCTTTCAATTGATTTCTGCCTAACAATTGCGATACCACGATAAATATCTAGATCTGGTCTCCATGGCTCACTCATCGTTGAATATTCATTTAATATCTCAGCCAATAATTCTTTAAGCTCGCTTTTTAATAAAAATGATAATCTGTATAATGATTTAATGGTAGGTTTCGGCAATTTCTTTAATTGTTTGTAAAACTCGATAAACAAAAGAGCCGTTACATAAGCATCACTGTCTGCTTGATGTGGCCGCTCATGAAGAAAGCCATAGGCTTTTCCTAACTCCTCTAGTTTAAAACTCGACATTCCAGGATTGACGATTTTTGCTAGTTCCACCGTATCTACGGTATATCCAAGAAAACGCTCATACCCTACACGTTCCAATTCAGCCTGTAAAAATGTCAAATCGAATAATACGTTATGAGCAACAAAAACAGCCTCATCCAATACACCAATAATGTAGGGTGCCAACTCTTTAAATGTCGGTGCATTCTCCACGTCTGCATCCGTAATACCGGTTAATTCCTGTATGAATAGAGGGATGGACCTCCCTGGATTTATGTAAGATGAATATTGGTATGTGATTTCACCATTTTCAATGACGTTAGCCGCAATTTGAATGATGCGATCACCATTTTTAGGGTTATTACCTGTAGTCTCCAAGTCGATTACTACATACTTACTTTTCATATTTAACACCTGCTCACTTCTTCTCTAACTTGCTTCTGTTTAGCTGATGGAAAAATTCACAATGGCACCTTATTTTCCATTTTATTTTTTGGGTCCCCTATCATACACTCTTCATATCATTTATCGTTACCCATTATCTACTGTTATATCAAAACCAGCCTTATTAATCAAAGAAGAATGAAGACTATTGGTTAATAAAAAACAAACGCTGGTTCCCTTAAAGATTTAAGGGGATCAGCGTTTGTTCATTAACAAAGTCATTAAATGATCGTTGCCTCTGGTTCGGCTCCAAGCATTTCAACAATTGTATTATACTCATCAAGAACAGCCACTTTAGGCCGATGGCTTCTTACATAAGCTTCTTCTATTAATCCATAGGATATAATGATTATTTTATCACCTTCCTGAACTAGACGGGCAGCAGCTCCATTTAGGCAGATTACACCACTGCCTCTCTTACCGGGAATGATATATGTTTCAAAACGTGCACCATTATTATTATTTACAATCTGAACTTTCTCATTTGGAAGCATATCTACCGCATCTAATAAATCTTCATCAATTGTAATACTGCCTACATAGTTTAAGTTTGCCTCAGTAACTGTTGCTCTGTGAAGCTTTGCTTTCATCATATTGCGAAACATAATCTTACCCCCTTGTATGACTATAAATTTATGATAATGTTGTCGATTAAACGAACAGACGTATATTGAACCGCCACTGCAAAGATTATCTTTTGATCATGCTCTGTAATCTCACTCAAGTCCGGATAGGATAATCCTTCAAAATAATCGATTTGACCATTGATATGGGACTGTAAATACTCTTTCCCCTTTTCAAGCGTTTCCGCGGGACTGGCACCTTTTTGCAGCTCAGCTTTCACTTTGCAAAGACTTTTATAGATAAATGGAGCTTCTTCTCTTTCCTGCTCTGTTAAATTAATGTTTCTGGAGCTTAATGCAAGACCATCCTCTTCACGCTTAATCTCAACACCAACCAGTTCAATCGGGAAATTAAAGTCATGGATAATCCCTTCTACTACAGCAACCTGTTGAGCATCCTTCAGCCCAAAATAAGCTCGAGTCGGATGGACAATAGTGAACAATTTTGTCAAAACAGTCGCCACTCCATCAAAATGACCCGGTCTGGATTTTCCGCAAAGTACATCGGTGCGCTCATGCACTTTTACCGTCAGGGTTTGCTTATCCCCATACATTTCCTGAACTGTTGGATAAAATAAATAATCCACCCCTGCATTTCGTGCCAGCTCTTCATCCCGTTCCATATCGCGTGGATATTTATCAAAATCCTCATTAGGACCAAATTGAAGCGGATTTACAAATATACTGATAACTACCACATGATTTTTCTCTCTTGCTTCTTGAATAAGTGATAGATGTCCTTCATGCAAATATCCCATAGTTGGGACAAATCCGATGGAATGTTTCTTTTCCCTCTCTAAATCAAGTACTTCACGCAGTTCATTTATCTGGCTGATAATCTTCATTTTTCTCCTCCATACAATGAGGCTAGTTCTTCTTCCTTCATCGTGAATGAGTGATCACGATCCGGAAAAATTCCCGATTTCACTTCTTTTATATGCTCAGACAAAGCATAGCCAATCACATCATTTAAATTAGCATAGGATTTTACAAACTTGGCCACTCTGCCTACACCATATAATAAAACATCATGATAAACGAGAACCTGACCATCCGTACCGTTACCAGCACCAATCCCGATTGTTGGGATTATTAGTTCATTCGATATATGTTCAGCGACCTGATAAGGTACACATTCGAGCACAACGGCCATTGCCCCGGCTTCTTCACACTTTTTCGCATCCTCCAAAAGTTTAATTGCCGCCTCACTTGTTTTACCCTGGACTTTATAACCTCCAAGTACACCAACTGATTGCGGTGTTAAGCCTAAATGCGCTACTACCGGTATACCTGCATCTGTCATCGCTTTTATTTTGCTAATAACATCTCCGGCACCCTCCATTTTGACCGCATCAGCCCCTGCCTCCTGCATAAGTCTTGCAGCATTTTTTAACGCTTCCTCATTTGTTGTGTGATACGTCAAAAACGGCAGATCTGTCACGATAAATGTGTTAGGTGCGCCTCTTTTAACAGCCTTCGTATGATGAATCATATCCTCGATAGTGACAGGAACAGTAGAATCATATCCTAAAATAACCATTCCAAGAGAGTCACCTACAAGAATCATATCGACCCCCGCTTGTTCTGCCAGTTTAGCAGATGGATAATCATACGCAGTCAGCATTGAAATTTTTTCTCTGTTTTCTTTTAGTTTCAAAAAATCCACAGCAAATTTCATTTTTTCTTTCCTCCTTTTCATTCCGAGGAGAGAAAAACCTATTTACCAAATAAAAAATCCTTCTAATTACAGAAGGATGGATTGGCATAATAGCTTTTATCCCTCTGTCCCGGTCCTTTCTTGGATACAGGCAGAATTATAAATCTATTTAAAATGACTACTATACAAGGTGCAGGTCGTTTCCGCTCCCGCCCTTCTATGAATTATAACATTCAGTCATTTTTATATGCTATATATTAACTCATTTTCAATTAATTTCTTTTTTTAAAAACAACCGCTTAATATTGTCCATTATTGATGCACAGTTATATCTCCGGAATAAACCAAATGGCTTTTTTGCTCATCATCCATGATAATCAATACACCATCATCATTAATTCCGGTTGCCAAGCCAGTTAAAGATCCTCGCAGGCTTTGGACGGTGACCTTCTTCCCAATGGTAATGGTAAGCTTTTCCCAAAGCTGTTTTATTGGTTCAAAACCTTTTTCTAAATAAAGTAGATATATATCTTCAAAATTCTTAAAAAAGCTTTGTAAAAATTCAGATCGATCTACTCTTTGTTTCTTCTCGATTAAGACAGAAGTAGCGATCTCTTTTAACTCATCAGGAAACGATTCAAGGGGCTGGTTTATATTCATGCCAATGCCGATAATCACATGATGAATTTGATCGGACTCCGCATGAAGCTCTGTTAGTATTCCCGCAATCTTCCTTCCTTCTACCAACACATCATTTGGCCATTTGATTCCTGCATTCACACCAAATTTGTTTAGTGTCTGAACAACAGCTACAGCTGTTAACAACGTGAGCTGAGGGGCATGGTAGGGAGGAATATCAGGTCTCATAATCATACTTAACCAGATCCCTCCATTTGAAGGAGAATGCCACTTTCTTTTTAATCGCCCTGTACCTTCCGTTTGTTCATCACTAATCACAGCTGTACCATCTTTAGCTCCGCTTCCCGCAAGTTCTCTGGCAACAACTTGAGTGGATGAAACTGTATCATAAGAATATATAGATTGTCCTACAAATTCAGTCTGTAACCCCATTAGAATATCAGTGGCCCTTAGAAAATCTAATTTTTTCAAGAGCCGATACCCCTTTTTCTTTACAGCCTCAATTTCGTAGCCTTCCTGACGCAGCTGGTCAATATGCTTCCATATCGCCACTCTTGAACAGCCAACTAAATCAGCTAATGCCTGTCCTGATATATAATCCTCTCCAGCTTTCGCAAATGCTTTGGCAATCTCATGCTTTAAAGTTTGTTCTCTTGAATGAGCCATTGTTTAATTAACTCCTTTTTATTCGGGACCTTATGATCCAGAATTCCGTTAATCACTTCATGCATAAGCTCCTTAATCCACGGTCCACCTGGTTTATCAGCCCATTTCATCAGGTCGTTTCCGGAAACCTCTATAACAGTTTCCTTATGAATTGGCATACGAGCATGCAGATCAGTGATTGCGTCGTAGTCTGGGTCCGCATGATGATATACTGACCAAACCCTTTCCACGCTCAGGGTGTTTTCATGGCCAAGCTGATAAATGGTATAGGGAGTAAATGAGGAACTCTCTCTTTTCTTCGTTTCACGGATCAACAGACCTATTTTTTTCATTTGACTTGAAGAAAGCTTCCAGTGACTGTATAGGGATTGATCCTGACCATTAAAGAGGGCAATCAAAGCCATCCATTCTTCAAATGATTCACAACGGTTTAAGGGTAGTGCAAGAAACTGCTCTATATGAGCCCCAAATTGACCAAAACCCGGAAAATAGGCTAGCAAACCTTCGTCTGCAGCAATTTTTAACCCTTTTTCTGGATATTGCCCAAGAACCATTTTTTGAAACTCAGCTGTTTTCCGTTCCTGTGCTATATGTAAGAGTAAATCGGCATTTTTCCGTAATGCCGATCGTGTATTTTCATGCAATGTAAACCCTAGCTGGCTTACAAATCGAACAGCACGAAGAATCCTTAGCGCATCCTCACTAAATCGTTCATCCGCCGGACCAACCGTCTCGATTACCTTTGTATGTATAGCTTTTTCTCCATCAAATGGATCATACAATTTTCCATCCTGGTCCATGGCAATTGCATTCATCGTAAAATCTCTTCTCTTTAAATCCTCATGCAAAGAGGTTACAAAGATGACTGAATCTGGCCGTCGATAATCTTTATATGCAGATTCTGTTCTAAATGTCGTGATCTCAAACGAGTCTCCTTTATAAAGCACTAATACAGTTCCATGATCAATACCAACGTCTACTGTATGGGTGAAAATTTCCTTTACTTGCTCGGGAGTGGCGGAGGTAGCAATATCCACATCATCAATTTCCTTCCCCATTAAAGTATCCCTAACGGCTCCACCAACAAAATAGGCTTCATACCCCTTCGTCGTTAACTGATCCAAAACAGGACGCGCTCTGATAAATTCCTGGTTCATTCATCCTTCTCCCCATTTTTCAATAATGAATAATACAAGTCCTCATATTGATTCACGATATGTTCGGTTTGAAAATGATCTTTAATTTTATGAATAGCGTTATTACCCATATTCATTCTCAGCGAATCATTTTCAAGCAATTCCAACAACCGCATAGAGGCAGCTTCGATATCTCCTAGCTCGATGGTGTATCCGTTAATCCCATCTTCAATAACCTCAGGAATTCCCCCGATTTTGGTTCCAAGACATGGAACGCCATAGATCATCGCCTCAAGAAGTACTAACCCAAAACTTTCTTTTTCTGACATAAGGACACATACATCACTAATGGAATAGAGCTCCTGTAGATTTTCCTGTTTTCCTAACAGAATTATTTTCTCCTGTAAGCCCATTGCTTTAATTTTTTTACTTACAAAAGACATTTCCGGTCCGTCGCCTACTAATAAAAGTTTACTCGGTATTTTGTCTGCCACGGCTCCAAAAGTGTCTATGATATCAGGTACACGCTTCACCTTCCGAAAATTCGAGACGTGAATGACAATTTTTTCATCTTCTTTAATTCCAAGCTCTGCTTTTAAATTAGCCATATTACCAGCATCCGGTTCAGGCGCCGGATAATCGATAAAATTATAAATCGTTTGAATTTCTTGATCCGGTTGAATTAAATCATATGTCTCTTTAACAAGTTCATGAGACACGGCCGTAACAGCATCAGATTTTTCAATAGCGAACTTAATCATGTCCTGCAGAGAAGAATCATACCCTAGTATCGTAATATCCGTACCATGGAGAGTCGTTACTACCTTTAGGCCAGAGGAGGTCATTTGCTTGGCCAAAATTCCGCAAACGGCATGCGGCATCGCATAATGGGCATGAATGATATCAAGCTCTTCCATTTTAACCACCTCGGCTATCTTGCTGGCCAATGACAAGGTATATGGAGGATATTGAAAAACAGCATATTGATTAACTTCAACTTGGTGAAAATATATATTTGAGTATCGCTTTTTTAAGCGGAACGGTACACTGGATGTTATAAAATGAATCTCATGTCCCTTCTCCGCCAGCTTAATTCCTAATTCGGTCGCAACAATCCCTGATCCGCCGACAGTAGGATAACAAACAATTCCAATTTTTAACTGTTTCATTTCTTTCCACCTAACAAATCTTGATCAAGTAAGAGAGGTTTTTTCGTTCTAAATCCTTCTGCAAATAACACGCCTGCCTCTCTTCCATATGCCCGCTCTCTGCCTTCGATTGCTTCGAGATATCCTTCTGTAAGAGGGGTCACAACCCCATCATCCGTTTTAATAAATTGAGAGGAATAGCTTTTTAAACTGGATAATTTACAATGAAAATAACTGCTGATATCCACACAAAAATCGGGCGGATGAAAGCTATTAATCATGTAATAAAAAACATGCTTCGGCTTATGGGCCTCCAACTTACTTTCATCCTCATATTTCCTAATACCAGCAGAAAAGACAGCCTCTTCGACCAAAGCTGCACAATGTCCATGATCCGGATGACGGTCAGGAACAGCGGGTACAAAGATGATTTCAGGCTTGTATGTTCTTATAACAGAAACAATCTTTGAGATGTTTTCAGGTGTGGGATATAATTGCCGATCTCCGATATTTAAATTCAAGCGTTCCTTTACACCTAAGATAGCAGCTGCCTGTTTGGCTTCCTTCAATCTGTTTGTGGGAGTACCATTCGATGAAAGCTCCGCCTCGGTTAAGTCACAGATGACAACGGAATGGCCTAATTCTGTATATTTTGCTATTGTGCCCCCCATTCCGATTTCCACATCATCGGAATGGGCGCCAAAACATAGTATGTCTGTCTTCATTGTGGGCATATTACTCCTTTTCCCTAACAATATTTCTCCATTTAAGGTCTCCGCGTTCTAAACCATGTATTAACATTTCAGCCGTTCCCATATTAGTTGCCAATGGAATGGAATAAACATCCGCCAAACGCATTAAAGCGGACACATCCGGTTCATGCGGCTGCGCAGTCAATGGATCTCTGAAGAAAATAATAATATCAATATCATTTACTGCAACCATCGCCCCAATTTGTTGATCTCCCCCGAGTGGTCCGGACTGATAACGATGAACTGACAGGCCTGCTTCATCCTGTATTCGCTTTCCCGTTGTACCGGTAGCAAAAAGCTGATGCTCTTTTAGGATATGTTTATACGCAAGCGTAAATCGAATCATGTCGTCTTTCTTTTTGTCATGTGCAATCAATGCGATTTTCATGGAACAGTGCTCCTTAATCAATAATATTTTCTAATCCATATACTAATTCTTCTATATTCATGACGGTTTCCACCGACAATTTAACTCCGCTCATAAAAGAGTTTCGATCATATGAATCATGTCTTAGAGTAAATGTCTGACCTTCTCCGCCGAACATGACCTGTTGATGCGCAACAAGTCCAGGTAAGCGTACACTATGTATTCTCATTCCTTCATAGTCTGCACCACGTGCACCTTTTATTGTTTCTTTTTCATTTAAATGTCCCTGTTTTTTTATTTGTCTTTCTTCAGAAATTAATTGTGCTGTTTTTATAGCTGTTCCTGAAGGAGCATCAAGTTTTTGATCGTGATGCAATTCAATAATTTCGACATCCGGAAAATATTTAGCTGCCTGCTTGGCAAATTTCATCATTAACACAGCACCAACAGCAAAATTCGGTGCAATAATACACCCAATTCCGTTTTCTTTTGAAATTCTTTTGATTTCATTTAAATCTTCATCTGAAAAGCCGGTCGTTCCAACAACCGGACGGATATGGTGTGATAATGCTGATAATGTATGGATTCTTCCAGACTCCGGAGTGGTCAAATCAATCAGTACATCCGCTTTAACTTCAGAGAAACATTTTTCATGATCTGTATAAATTGGAACATCTATACCGGTAAATCCATCTATTTCACTTAATTTCAACCCATCATTCTTATGATCCAATACAGCTACTAAATGAAAATGTTCTGTATTCATCACTAAATTTACTGCTGCTTTCCCCATTTTACCTCGCGGCCCTGCAATTATGACATTAATCATCAATCATTCTTCCTTTCTTGTCCAACGGTCTTTGTCCCTGGAATTGAATTTCTCCATCACCCTGTCATGTGCATCCTGTAAATCAATATTCAGCGAATTGGCCATACAAATTAGCACAAATAAAACATCTCCTAATTCTTCTTCAATTGCTTTTTCTGTTTCAGATTCTTTTTTGGGTTTTTCACCATAATAATGGTTAATCTCTCTCGCCAATTCTCCAAGCTCTTCAGTAAGTCTCGCTGTCATGGCAAGCGGACTGAAGTATCCCTCTTTAAATTGCCCTATGTATTGATCTACTTCCTGCTGTAAGTCAGCGATTGTTTTCTTATGTTCCATACAGTTACACCCTTTTCTCTTAATGTTAGCGTATTTCTTAGTTATCGAACAATAAATATGATAGAATGCAAAAGGATATCATTCATTATTTTTCCTCAATTGTACACTATAATAATAATTGAGTTAGCAAGAAAGGGGTTAGAATGTGTTTTTCAACTTAAAGCTTAAAAACGTCATACTGATATTATTAGGGGCTGCAATAATGTCTTTTGGCCTTGTTCATTTTAATATGCAAAACGCATTAGGTGAAGGGGGATTTACAGGGATTACCCTTTTAATTTATAACTTAACTGGTATTAGCCCTTCGATTACCAATATTTTATTAAATATACCTCTTTTCTTTGTAGGATATAAACTGTTGGGCAAAAAAACCTTTTTGTATACACTTATCGGTACCATCGCTGTATCTGTATTTATTGCGATTTTCGAAAAATATCAAATACATATTCCTTTAAAGGATGACCTAATGCTCGCGGCTTTATTTGCAGGTGTGTGCATTGGTGTCGGTTTAGGAATTATTTTCCGTTACGGCGGAACGACTGGCGGAGTCGACATCATCGCACGGCTCATGTTCAAATATAAAGGCTGGAGCATGGGAAAAACCATGTTTATGTTTGACTTCTGCGTTATCGTTTTATCACTCGTAACGTATTTGGAATATAAACAAGCCATGTATACACTTGTCCTCGTTTATATTGGCAGCCGTGTAATTGACTTTATCCAAGAGGGTGCATATGCAGCCCGTGGTGTGATGATCATAAGCAACTCCAATTCCGTGATAGCTGAAAAGATTAATCAACAAATGGAACGCGGTGTTACATTACTCAAAGGGGTTGGCTCATATACCAAACAGGAGCGCGATGTGATTTATTGCGTTGTAGGCAGCAATGAAATTGTACGCCTTAAGAGCATTATTACATCCATTGATCCACATGCATTTGTTTCCGTATCTGTCGTACATGATGTACTTGGTGAAGGATTTACGTTGGATGAAAATAAAAATCCGCTTGAAAAATAAGCAATATAGGAAAACCCCCTTCATATACGAAGGGGGTTTCTCTTATTAATCTTCACCATTCATGCCGGTTAGCATAAATACAAATCGTAACAATTCAAGTACAGCAACTGCTGCAGCTGCAACATATGTTAAGGCTGCGGCATCTAAGACTTTTTTCGTTTCTTTTTCTTCATCAGCCCTGATTACACCTAAAGCAACAACCTGTTTCATAGCACGGTTAGAAGCATTGAATTCAACCGGCAGTGTAACGAATTGGAATAACACGGCTGCCCCCATAAACAATACTCCCAGCCATGCTAGATTTAAGCT
This sequence comes from Pradoshia sp. Z4_20, assembly GCF_058216035.1. NCBI lineage: Bacteria > Bacillati > Bacillota > Bacilli > Caryophanales > Bacillaceae > Pradoshia > Pradoshia sp. Z4_20. Next base: position 810,904 of record NZ_JBZAJD010000001.1, on the reverse strand, counting down.
GCCAAGCAACAGCCCAGCTAAAATTAAAATCCAGGAAAAGTTAGAACCGATATTAGCAACTGGTACTAGCTTATGACGGATTCTCATAAAGGAATAATCTTCTTTATCCTGAATGGCATGGCCAACCTCATGAGCTGCGACAGCGGTGCCGGCGAGTGAATGACCATGATAGTTACTTGATGATAATCTTACCACTTTATTTGTAGGATCATAGTGGTCACTTAATACTCCATGTGTTTCTTCTACTCGTATATTGTACAAACCATTTTCGTCCAACAACTTACGGGCAACTTCCGCACCCGTGTAACCATTCGATGCAGGAACCTGTGAATATTTCTTGTAAGCCCTTTGAACTTTCATTTGTGCATAAATTGGGATAATTAAAAGCAGTATAAAATAAATTAAAAAGCTCATTTATATCCTCCATTTCATTTCTGTTATTTATAGTTGTGTTATGGTAATTGTAATAATGTCGTATTACATCTGTCAATGGATAGATATTATTCAAAATTTTATCAAAAATTCTGTTTTTTCTTTTTTGTATGAAGCTGATCATCTGAAGCTTTATATTTCCTCCATCCAACATAGGATAAGGTCATAATTATAATACTTCCAGTTGAAATGATTACCCACCAAAGGGATGGATCTGCATCATCTTTTTCTGCTTCCTCAAATATATCACGCAGCTGCTCCTCTAAGGAAATCATATCAGTTTGTGATTGATCAGAAAAGACTTGCGGACGATATTGATCAATGAATTGAATATGGGCATCCACTTGCTGAAAACGTTCAGGTGTTACATCTATTTTCAACGATGGATATATAATATTGTAAATCGTTAATAAATGATTTAATTTTTCCTGAAAAGCAATGGAATCCTGTTTCTGGATCGATACCTTTGTTTCCCCTGCAGCAGAGATCATGCTATCCTTTAAACTCGCCCATAATGGTGCGCCATCACTATGAACAGCATCAAGTACTAATCGGAATTTCGTTATTTCATTGATTACTTCATCATCTGTTTTTTCTTTATTTTTCACAGTTTGAATGGCTTCCTCATAGGCAATCGTTATAATATTAATTTCATCCATTGTATAGTTTGAGCTCTCAATTGCCTGATCATAAAATTTATCTGAAAATGCTTCCAATAAACGCTCTGCTTCATCACGTCTATCTACTTTTGCAAATTGAAGGGATTGATCAGCAAGGGTCTCTAACGAATTTTGTTTATCAGGTCCGTTAGCATAGGTCGTAATGAATCCTGATGATATTATAATGGCTATTGAGATAAATAAAGATTTAAACTTCATAAAAATATCCCTCCTCATACTACTTAATCGTATGTGTGAAGGGACAAGACTAGAACCATTTATTGCCTGAGATGAATGGAGTATATTTCCCGATTTTTACGAAGAGTAAACCAATACCCTACTCCAATCGAAAGTACACTCAGCCAAAAAGTGAAATAAGCAATTTGAGGGATATACTGATTCAAAACACTATACGTCGGCATCATCCCATAAACATAATCAATGATTTCATTATGTAACACGACAATCCCAGCCACGGTTAAATGCCATGGTTTAACCCGATAAAATGGAGCATAAAGAATTCCTTCAATTGCCATTGCAGCATGCGATAGAATCAGCATGACAGCGATCAAAGATACATAACCCTCTACAGAGAAAGTTAATATATTCATGACAACTGCCCAAATACCATATTTAAATAGAGAAACGATTGCTAAGGCTTCAAATAAACCAAAATTGCGCCCTAAAAGCCAGCCAATAACAGCAATACAAAAAAATAAACTGGCAGTTGGACTGTCTGGTACAAAAGCAAGAAAGGCTACTGGTGTTATTTCAAGCTGCCCTTTATACCAATAATATCCGTATATTGTTCCCAAAAGATTAACAGTGAATAAAATCCATAAAAATGTCCGATTTCTTAATACAGCATAAAGCCAGCTATTCATAATATCCTCCATCACAATCTGAATTATTCCAAATAAAGTTGCTCGATTACTTGATTTTCAGCCAAATCATCCCTACTCTAAATTTCTCTCTAAATATGAGCTTTTCAATTCAGGTGGAAGCTCACTGGCCGTCCCATATTATTAATAATACAAATAACTACACCTCATTTGTCAACATGATTACGACGACTATGACAATCATCTTAGCAGATAAAAGGGGTACTCATCTGAGTACCCCTCAAAAAAACATTATTCCCCTTTTGAATCTCCGCCTGCATTTGCTCCCTTAATAAATTCTGCCAGAGTTTTTAATTCTTCATCAGAACCTTTAAAAACTGGTGGCATTTTTTTATTTTCGGTACCATTTACAGCGATATGACCGATTTCATCAACCTCTAATTTTGTACCAAGTAATTTAGGACCATTTCCACCCTGTAAGGAGTCCCCATGACAGCTTACACAGCCTTGGCCTTGATATAATTTATATCCCTCTGACTCTTTATCGATTGCTACATCCTCAACAATTTGTCCTTGCAGCTTTGCTGCTGCCCAGTCATGTTGAGAAACAGTTTCCCATGTTAGGTAAAATATAGCTGCAAATGCAAGCAACATAAAACCTACTGGGAAAATCCGTTTAGTTGGTTTGCGTTCCGGTCCGCGATCCAGAAACGGTGCAAGCATTAATGCACCAAAAGCTAGTCCCGGAATAACCAAAGCCCCGATTAAATTATATGGCCCGGAAGCATATGAATATTTAAGCAATTGATACAAAAACATAAAGTACCAGTCAGGTAAAGGCGCATATCCCGTATCTGTTGGGTCAGCAATCCTTTCGAGCGGTGATGGATGGGCAACTGTAAGACATAAAAAACCTACTAAAAATACAGCACCTACCATCCATTCTTTCAGCAAGAAATTGGGCCAAAAGGCTTCTGTTTTTCCTGGATACTCTGAATAATCTTTTGGAATATTCGGTTTTCTATCTGCGCTTATCCTTGAATCCCCTACAAATCTCATTCCTTTACCACGATGCATAAGGATATCCCCTCCTTCGTAACATTTCCATTTTCAACTAATATCTTATAGCGGTCCTGATATTCCCTGTTTGCGTATCATTAAGAAGTGAGCTGCAATTAGTCCAATAAGCGCCGCTGGAAGGAAGAATACATGAATCGCAAAGAAACGCGTTAAGGTTTGCGCCCCGACAATCGTAGGGTCACCAGCAAGCAACGTTTTTAAGTATGGCCCGATGAATGGCACCGAATCGATAATGGTCAACGTTACTTTTGTAGCGAATAACGCTTTCATATCCCAAGGAAGCAGATACCCTGTCAATCCTAGAGCTAGCATTATAAAGAAAATTAAAACTCCAACAATCCAGTTTAGTTCACGTGGCTTTTTATAGGCACCCTGGAAGAACACACGAAGAGTATGTAAAAACATCATGACAATGACGACACTTGCTCCCCAGTGATGCATGCCCCGAACAATTTGACCAAAAGCAACTTCATTTTGTAAATAATAAACAGATTCCCATGCATTTTTAATATCCGGCACATAATACATGGTTAAAAACATTCCGGATAAAATTTGAATGACTACGATGAAAAACGTCAATCCCCCAAAACAATAAACAAATGCCGAAAAGTGATGGGCAGGGTTTACATGCTCAGGGACTTCATGATCAGCAATGTCGCGCCATAATGGCGTGATATCCAATCGCTCATCAATCCAATCGTACATTTTATTAAGCATTGATTATGCCTCCCTACACTTCGTTTTCTTTTGCATTGCCCAAGTATAATACTCCATCTTTTTCCTGCTTGTCGTAAACATCGAGCGGCCCGATTGGAGGTGTTTTCGGAATGTTTTTACCATTCTTTTCGTAACGCCCCCCGTGACATGGACAGTAAAATTCATTCTTATGATCTTCTGATCCTTCCCAGTTCACCGTACACCCCAAGTGTTTACATTCCGGAGAAAGGGCAACTATATTGCCGTTCTCATCTTTGTAAACCCATGCTGTTCTTGTCTCTTCAGCTTCGTACCAACCATCTTTAACCTCAGTTTTATAATCGACACGAGTTGGTGTTTCAGTAATCTCAGATATTTTCATTCCAGTATTAATGAACTCCCCAGATGCATTCGCTTTCAAAGCTGGATCGACTGCAAAACGCAGCATAGGCATAAGTGTTGCCGCTCCCATGAACCCCCCAACGCCCATAAGCGTATAATTCAGAAATTGGCGTCTTGATACTTTTTGGCTGCTCATAAAATTTCTCCCCCCCTTATATCGAAAAAGTCATACAAAATAGAAAATTGCACAAACTCCATAAAACTAGGACATTACAATAATATCCTAATATTTTTAATAGGTCAATAAACTCCCAGTTAAGGAAATACATGTTTTATTTTTCCTGTTTTATACCAATATACTATTTACTTACAAAAACATCATTTATTCCAGGATTCTGTTAGTATATCAACAAGCTGTTTCATTTGATCACTTATAACTGTTTTAATCGCATCAAGAGGCATTTTTTCGATGGGGATTGCCGGTATCCATAAAACATGTCCGCTCTCATCTATACTTGTCCATTTACTGTCAGTAGTGAGAAATTGGATATATTTAAATCCCTGACCTCTATAATAATCTACCCAAACAGACAAGAGATTTAATTTCTCCTCTGTCTTACTATTTTTAATATATGGCAGAGGTAGGGCTAAAAATAGACGGCCCTTTAATTCTTTTTCGAGCTCATGCGTCAGCAATGTCATAAATTCATAGGATGATACCGTCTGGCTAAATGTATCATCAAAATCAACCGGATTTAACGGGATAACTATAGTATCAATATATTCTTTGGATTTACTAAATAATTCTGTATCAACTGACTGATATTTCATAATTTTCCCCCTCGACTTCTTTTTCCATTGTAAAACATAATAAGTAAAATATATACAAATAAGCTTACAATTCAGGGAGAAATCTTTGTTCCTCATCCTGCTGGGATAAGCAACTGCCAAATCAAGCGTGGAAGCATAAAAAAGACCACACATAATCTCTTTCTCTCAAAGAAATATGTGTGGCTGCTATTAGTTAAAAGATTCCTGAGATCGGATTCTTTTCAACTGACTGCTTAATTTATTAAATAATTCTATATCACGGTTATCAATTGCCTCATCAATCATCTGTGCTAACCGTTCCTCTTCGAATCTTGATAGACTGATTTTTAAAATATTTTCTGCAATATATTGATCCTGTTCATTACCGGGGAGGTTTTTTGGCTGATAAGGATTTTCCTCAAGTACGGCTGCATACTGATAGGATGAGTAGGCTGTCCTGAAATTCAATTGTATGTAGATATCCTCGTCCTTATTAAGCCGTATATCATGGAATGACTTCTCTGCGTCAGTTGTCATGATATTACTCTTATAGAATCTAAATGGCACATCTTCCACACAATGAGTGGACATGACCATTCCTTTTGGACAATACTTAGCTCCTTCCACGAAATGAACATTCATCATGAGCTGATCATGACTCATTAAGTAATTTAATATCCATACACATTCTCTGCGCTTTAATTGGTAATGGTTCAGAAACCAGCGTATAAATTCCTTCTTCTCATCGACAGAAACAGGGGTTTTCAAGGTGGAGCCCTCCTCTGTACAAATTAGTTAAATTCGTTCTAAAATATCAATATACTCATCATTGCTTGGGTCTTCGTGGAGTAATGTCTTAAATATCGACCTGGCCTCTTCAAATTTACTGTCTTCCAGCAAGAAATAACCGTATTCATGTAAAAAGTCTCTATTATCTCCAAAAAATTCATGTGCCTCTTTGTAACATGATAATGCTTCACTATACTCCTCAAGCTCTGAATATGCCGTTGCCAGGAGCCAATTAAATTGCGGGTCATCCTCCCCCATCGCTCTAACAGAGGATACCAAATCAATGACATGGTCAAACATTTCTTCGTGTAAATAAAGCTTGCCTAAAGTTAGAATTGCCTCGAGGTAACCCGGATCAATCGCAATAGCCTCCGATAGCCATTTAATAGCTTTCTCTGTATTTCCAAGCTTAGTTGCTAGCTCAGCACCATACAGGAATATTTCCTTATTGAAAGGATCTTCCTTAATCCCTTCTTCTGCAACATCCAGTGCTTTTTCCAAATCAAGGGACTCTTCATAGGCCATGGCTAAATACAAATAAAGTGAATGATAGGCAGGGTCTATTTCCTTAAGCTCAGTAAACTTAGCTATTGCCGTTGGAAATTCTCCTGCATGATACGCAGCAAATCCATATTCAAACAATAAATTTACGTCATCATCCTCCCTGCCAGCTTTCTTGAAATAAGGGAGCGACTCTTCAAATTCGCCCAATGATACAAGTGATAAGGCTAATCTCTTATAAATTGAAACGCCATTTATTACAGTCTCATTCTTTAAGATACTGCTATATAATTCTACAGCCGAACGGAAATGTCCTTGTTGATAATAAAGTTCTGCAAGAGCAAATTTTACAATAGGTTCATCCGGTAAAATTCGATTGGCCTCTTTCAGCTTTTGAACACTGACCTCCTCCATACCCATTCCCTGATATAAATCCCCTAATAATAGGAGTGCTCCTGGGTACATCGGATCTTCCTGATCAATTTTCTCTAAATACAACAATGCCTCCTCTTCCTGCCCCAATTCAGTTGATACTTCAGCCAATGAAAATAAAATCTCTCCTTCATCGGGATAACGCTTCAGCAATTCTTCAAAAAGCTCCTTTGCCTCTTCCATAAACCCAAGTGAAGCGATTTCTTCCGCTAAGGTATAAACATCGTCATCATTGTTGGATTGCTTAATCTGATTTATATGTTTTTTAGCTTCTTCAAATTCACCTTGCATCAGTTTTTTTATAATTGATTCAATTTTCATCATTGGTATTCCTTTCTGTTTCCCTAAATCTATAACAAATCTGCTGGTCATTCGGCAAAATAATGTTCGTCCAATCCGGAGCCTCTAAAATTTTGTTATTACCCCTATTATACTCACTTTTTTTAACCTGTATAAAGAGCTAATGGAAACTCCAGAAAAAAATATTTATCTGATAAGGAAATTAAATGATTTTTTTGTGGTATAGAGCTTGGAGTCTTAATTTTAAGGTTATATAAGTATACTTTATCATTTAACAAAAAGCGACCGAATCGTACTCTTCCATTTCATTCTATCTATCCATTTAATTGATTACATTTTCACCGCCCTATCAACCATTTTTACATGTGTAAAGGCAAGGGTTTCATTGACTTTCTTTTAGACATGCTATGAAACTATCAGAAATTTTAGTACCAAAAAAGAGAGGTCCCCCTCTCTTTTATTTCTGAATGGATACAAGCTTAATTAAATCATCAAAGAAACCTGGATAGGATACTGAAATGGCATCAGCATTGTTTAATACTACAGAGTCTTTGGAAAGCAGTGAAGCAATCGCCAATGTCATTCCGATACGGTGGTCCCCCAGGCTGTCCACCGTACCTCCATGCAAGGTTTGTTCTCCCTCAATGATTAAACCATCGTCTGTTGGAGTTATATCAACACCAAGCGCACCCAATTGAGTAGCGATGGCATCAATTCGATTTGTTTCTTTAACCTTTAACTCAGCAGCATCTTTAATGACGGTTTTTCCCTTAGCCTGTGAAGCTAACAGGGCAATAACAGGCAGCTCATCAATTAACCTTGGAATGATATCTCCGGCAATTGTTATCCCCTTTAAAGAGGAAGTTTTTACTGTAACCGTACCGGATTCTTCCGCAAGTTCTCCGAGTTTGTCTAACTGAATTTCAATATTTGCTCCCATTTCTTTCAAAACATCAATAATCCCCGTTCTTGTTTGATTCAGCCCAACGTTCTTTAATATAATCTCACTGTTTGGTACAATGGTACCGGCAACCATCCAAAACGCTGCAGAGGAGATATCTCCGGGAACATGAACATCCTTTCCGCTCAGCACCTGATTTCCTGTAACTCTGATCATATTGCCGTCGATATGGATGCTCCCCCCAAACGATTCAATCATCCGTTCAGTATGATCCCTCGTGGCTGCTTTTTCAATGACCGTTGTGGTTCCTTTCGCATGTAATCCAGCCAAAAGAATAGCTGATTTCACCTGGGCACTTGCTACCGGAAGCTCATATTCAATACCTGACAGCTCACCTTGGTTCATTTCAAGCGGTATAAAGTTACCATCCTCTTTTCCGGATATTCTTGCTCCCATTTTCCTCAGCGGATCTACCACTCTTCTCATTGGCCTTTTTGCAATGGATTCATCACCAGTGAAAGTGATAGAAAAGGGCTGGTTGGCGAGTAACCCCATAAGCAGTCGGATGGTTGTCCCTGAATTGCCGACATCAAGCAAGCCAATCGGCTCCTTTAAACCGCCATATCCATTACCCTGGATGGTGACCTTATCGCCTTCTCTTTGTATATCCACACCCATTTTTTGAAAACACTCAATAGTACTTAAGCAATCCTGACCCTCTAAGAAATGATATACCGTCGTTTTCCCTTCCGCTATTGCCCCAAACATGACCGCTCTGTGCGAAATAGATTTATCTCCCGGCACTTCAATCGTGCCTTTCAACTGGGGGTTTTTGAATAATAGGATTTTTCCCATGCCTTTCCTCCTTTTTATCTCAGTCATAATAAGTATCGTAATTAGTTGCATCACGTAAACATTCCACCGCTAGTTTGCGATCTTCACCTGATTGGAAGGAGATCACCAATACACCGTACACTTCTTCACGCGTCTCAATGATTCTTATATTAGTAATACTTATATTAGATTTTGCTAAATAACCGGTAATCTCCGAAATGACTCCTGGATAATCCGGGACATCCACATATAAATCATAAAAGGAAGGAATTGCACCCTTTTTACGGGCCGGCATCTCATCACGAAACATTTTTGCACTTTGGAAAAAGGAATATAATCTTTCCTCATCCTTCGTACGAATCCATTCTCTCACCTCTGACATTTCATCTATCCAGGAGTCCAAAAGATCGATTAATACTTGATCATTTTGAATCAGAATATCCTTCCACATTTGAGGACTGGATGAAGCTATTCGGGTAATATCCCTGAATCCTCCGGCAGCAAGTCTTGCAACTAAATCATGTTTCGCTTCAGCCTGTTCAGCCTGATTAACAATCGAGGCTGCCATAATATGCGGCAAATGACTGATGACACCTGTCATTAAATCGTGCTCATGAGCATCCACTTCAATGAATTTGGCTTTCGTCCCCTTCAGCCACATCTTCAGCTCAGCAACCTCTTTAACACCTGCATGAGCAGAAGGTGTCAATATATAAAAAGCATTTTCAAAAAGATGCACTTTTGCCGCAGCTACTCCGCTTTTATGAGATCCAGCCATTGGGTGACCGCCTATAAACGTATAATTCATGCTAAACAAACGCTCTGCTTCTTTCATGATCTTTGCCTTTGTACTTCCTACATCCGTAATTATAACGCTTTTTTTCAGCGTACATGCTGACAGGCTTTCCATAACGGTTGATGTAGCTTGCACCGGGACTCCGATAATGATAACATCTGCTCTTCCAGCTGCCTCTTTATAATCCAAAGTCTCTTCATCTATTACTTTTAATGCTTTTGCCAGCTGCACCTGTTTTCGATCCACATCATACCCTAGTATCAATGCCTTCGGATGTTCCTTTTTAATAGATAAAGCAATGGATCCTCCAATTAAACCAAGACCTATCATTAATACATTCCCACGCATGGAGGCACCTCACCTACTATCTATTTGGTTTCTTTATTTTCTTTCATCAAAAGGAAATTTTTCAGCTCTTTCAAAACAGCTTCATTCTGCTGGTCAGAACCAACTGTAATCCTAATGGATGTCGGGAAACCCAAAGCCTGGCCGGAACGAACGATAAAGCCTTTTCTCATTAAATACTGAAAGACTTCATCCCCATCATGACCTGTATCGATTAAGATGAAATTTGCCTGTGATGGATAGTAACTTAAGTTATGAATCTTACAAAATTCATAATATTGCTGAAGGCCATCTCTATTTTTTTGTTTGCATTCCTCAATAAATTGTTGATCACTTATAGCAGCAATCGCAGCCTTTTGAGCTAATGCATTGACGTTAAACGGCTCTCTTGCAGGCTCAAGCATACGGATAATATCGGAATTAGCCACTCCATAACCAATACGCAAAGCCGCCATCCCGTAAATCTTGGAAAAAGTATGCAATAGGATTAAATTATCAAACTGATTAATTAACGGCAAGATTTCAGAATAATCTATAGCTGTGACGTACTCATAATAAGCTGCATCAAATACAACTAATACATCGTTAGGAACCTGACTCAAAAATGGGAGAAGCTCCTCACCTCTTATGTATTCGCCTGTCGGATTATTAGGAGAACAAATCCACACAATCCCCGTGTCAGCATCAATCTGACGAAGCATGCCGTCAAGATCATGTCTGCCATTTATATGCGGCACCTCCCTGATCTCTGCCTGCTCCAAAATGGCATTATGGCTGTACTGACTAAAGGTACCCGTAGACATAACCGTATTCACACCTGGAGCAAGAATCGCCTTTGCTATCATTTGGATGATATTATCTGAACCATTTCCAAAGATAAGCTGATTTTTTTCAACTCCTAAATAGTTAGATAAGACTTCACGCAAATTAACGGCTCCGCCATCCGGATACAAGGGAAGTGACCATTCTGTTTCCTTCAGCGTTTTTGCGACTTCGGATGAATATCCGTATGGGTTTTCATTTGATGCCAGTTTGATGATCTCCTCCAACCCAAACTCCCTTTTTACTTCCTCAATTGGTTTGCCTGGCTTATAAGGCTCTAATGTATATAAATGATTCTTCCATTTCAAAGCTCCAGTTCCCCCTTTTTTATTGTCTATTTCTCTGTTAAATCAGGTCTAAGGACCGTAGCCCCCTCCAGATAAATATGCTTGATATTCTTTTGGGCTGTATCCAAATTGGCATGAATCATAATCCGTATGGCCAATGATAAGGAACCCGGTACTGGAATTTCACGCATGCACATAACGGGAACATATGTAAATCCATCTATTTTTCTAACAACAGCAGCTGGAAACCCTGCATCTATATCATCTGTGACAGATATGAATATAGATGCAATAGACTCTGCCTGAAGATGATTCTGTTCGATCATTTCTCGAAGTAAGATTTCTGTTTTATTTTCAATGAGTTCTTTTTTATTTGCTTCTATGGTAATGGCTCCTCGGATGCCTCTCATCATAATGAATAACCATTCTCCCTTCCGACTATATTGTTTAAGAAATAGGTTAATTCGTCTTGTATTTCCGTATCAGAATAGGAATGTAAGGCTGGGCTGCCATAATCATTTAAAAGGACCGTCGCTATTGTCCCTTGTTTATTTTTCTTATCAAGTTTCATAAATGGCAGCAATAATTCTGCTGATAAAATTTCTTTTGGTATTTGTAGATAGCCTAAATTGGTTAACCAATCCTTAAATGCAGTTAGATTAAAAGAAAAATCAGCATACTTTTGGCTCAAATATAGGTCAAATAACATACCAAAGGCTACAGCTTCCCCGTGGGTTACCACTCCATATCCAGCTGCCCCTTCAATCGCATGAGCTAATGTATGACCAAAATTAAGAAAAGCACGCGAGCCTTTCTCCTTTTCATCCTCCGATACAATAGTAGCTTTAACAGAAATCCCTTTTTTTATATACGAAGCCAATGATTTGGATTGCAGGTCAGAAATACTGCAATACTGATTTCTTAAATCGTCATAAAAGGATTTACTGCATAGTAGGGCATGCTTAATTAACTCGGCAAATCCTGAGCGCCATTCCTTCTCTGGTAAAGTGGATAAAAAGGAACTATCATAGAAGACTGCCTCCGGTTGATAGAAACAGCCTACTAGATTTTTACCCAGTTGATGATTAATAGCCACTTTTCCTCCAACTGCACTGTCATGAGCCAGCAAGGTTGTTGGCAGTTGAATATAGGGAATACCTCTCATATAGGTCGCAGCTACAAATCCAGCTAAATCTCCAACCACTCCCCCGCCCAGAGCTAACACGAGGCTGTCACGATCAAGTTTATTTTCAAATCCTACCGTTAAACATTCTTCGTATACAGAGAATGATTTTGCTCTTTCTCCTGTTGGTACGGCATGGATGATTACTTCATAGCCACGTTTGGCCAACAACGTTTTAATCAGCTCAGAATAAAGAGACGATACCAGTTCATCCGATATCATATATACTTTTGGCTTTCCTTTGAAATTTTTCTCCAAAAATATGGGGAGCTCTTCAATCACTCCATCACCTATAAAAATCGGATACTCCTTTGAAGAAGTTTTAATTTGAATAGTTTCCATTAGAATTCCCTCGCATACATTCTTTGCTGATTAACGGATTCAACCAATGTCTCCATCCGATCAGAATAAAACTGTTCAATGATTGCATTGGCAAGCTCCCATGCTACCACATGCTCAGCAACGACTGCCGCTGCCGGAACAGCACATGCATCAGAGCGTTCTATCGAGGCTGTAAATGACTCTTTAGTATCAATATCCACACTTTTGAGCGGCTTATACAAGGTAGGGATTGGTTTCATGACTCCACGCACTACTACAGGCATTCCAGTTGTCATTCCGCCTTCAAAACCGCCTAGGCGATTCGTTTTACGGCTATATCCCTGTCCTTCCTCCCAAATGATTTCATCATGCACCTGACTGCCTGGAATTCTGGCCGCTTCAAAGCCAATCCCGAATTCGACACCCTTAAATGCATTAATACTAAGGATTGCACCTGCAATTTTTGCATCTAGTTTACGATCATAATGAACATAGCTCCCTACACCAGCAGGCATTCCAGTCGCCACTACTTCAACGACACCACCTAATGTATCGCCATTCTTTTTAGCCAAATCAATGGCTTCCATCATCTTCTCAGCAGCTTTTTCATCAAGACAGCGAACCGGAGAATCCTCTGCCAGCTGTTGGATCTCTTTAATATCCTTAACCTCTGTTTCAGCTGCTTTAATGCCACCGATTTCAACAACATGCGAAACAATTTCTATACCAAGCAGACTAAGCAGTTTCACCGCAACAGCTCCCGCTGCCACTCGGACAGTTGTTTCTCTTGCAGACGAGCGCTCTAAAACATTGCGCAAATCCCTATGTCCATATTTCATACCGCCATTCAGGTCAGCATGCCCTGGGCGCGGTCTTGTGATTTTACGTTTAATTTCGTCTTCTGCCTTTTCATCAATTGGCTCAATTCCCATGACATGGGTCCAATGAGTCCAATCCCGGTTTTTAACTTGCAGAGCAACAGGTGATCCTAATGTCCTGCCATGACGAATTCCTGCTGTAATCTCTACTGTATCTTTTTCAATTTGCATTCTTCTACCGCGTCCATATCCCTTTTGTCTCCTGGCAAGATGCTTGTTGATATCTTCCTCAGACAACGGCATTCCTGCAGGTAATCCTTCTATTAAAGTTGTTAATTGGGGGCCGTGGGATTCCCCAGCAGTTATATATCTCATAAGGCTCCTCCTTCATCACTTTAAAGCATTTATGTAATAATATATCATATACTGTTATTCTTATGGTAATTTTCTTGCTTATATTGTACATCAGATTAACAAGGTACTACCATTCACTCTCTGCCGACGTCTCCTGATTATCTTTCATTTCAGTATGTCTATTAGCTATGTACCCTATGATAATTTCTCTTTTTATAAAAAAACGTATTTGTACTGATAAAATCATATACAGTTGGGTTGAAGATCTGTTCAGTACTGCCCACAAACAAAACTCCGCCAGGACGAAGTGATTGGGAAAATTTCTTATATAATAAACCCTTTGCTTCATCCGTAAAATAAATCAAAACATTACGGCATATGATTAAATCGTATGATTGGCCATACGAATCAGCCAGTAAATTATGTTTCTTGAACGTGACCGCATTTTTTATTTGTTGATTAATATGATAAAATCCATCCACGAATTCGAAATGCTTATTCTTTAACTCTACTGGTACTTCCCCCAAAGATTTTTCTGAATAAATGCCTCTCCTGCAAATTTCTAAGGCATTCTGATCTATATCGGTTGCCAGGATAGAGACACGATTCAGGGCATTTAAGCGGGTTAGCACCATGGCAAGTGAATAGGGTTCATCACCAGTTGAACAAGCGGCGCTCCAAATTTTCAAAGTCTTTTTTTCAGACAATAATTCTGGCAGAATCTCCTTCTCCAAAACCTCCCACCTTCTATAATTCCGAAAGAAGTTCGAAACATTAATCGTCATACGGTCCAGAAGCTCATTTAATAAATACTGGTCTTTACGAAGATGATTGTAATAATCCTGAAACCCATTAAAACCTTGTTTTTCATATAAGGAGGTAATTCTTCTTTTCATTTGCGCTTCCTTATATAAAGATAAATTGATTCCTGTTAAATAGTTAATCCCTTTAACAAACCCCTGATAGTCATCATTAATTTTTATCATATACCCCTACGACTCCAATAAATTCTTTTACTATAAGTATACAAAATTAGCAGATTCAATGATATAACCACACTTATTACGTATGCCCATAACGATCACATGATCTATTCTATAAACCCCCATAAACCGGTAAGATATGCAATTAAAAAAGCCGCCAACCTTGTTGACAGCCCTTAATCTTTATCTATCTACTTAATAAATCCACTCATTCGCTAATTTTTTATATTCAGCAAGCTCTTCTTCTTTAAAGAAGATTCCAAGTTCTCTCTCGGCACTTGCAGGTGAATCAGAGCCATGGATAATGTTTTTGCCTACCGTTACACCATAATCTCCGCGAATTGTACCAGGAGCAGCATCTTTTGGATTGGTAGATCCCATCATTTGACGAGCAGTCGCAATCACATTTTCCCCTTGCCATGCCATTGCAAAAACTGGTCCTGATGTAATAAAGTCAACCAATTCACCAAAGAAAGGACGCTCTTTATGTTCCTCGTAATGCTTTTCAGCCGCCTCTGTTGGAATCATCATCAATTTCGCTCCAACAAGCTGAAAGCCCTTTCTTTCTAAACGTGATACAATTTCCCCGATTAAATTTCTTTGTACACCATCTGGTTTAACCATTAAAAATGTTTTTTCCATAATTACACCTCTGTTCGTATGTATGGGCTTTCAGAAAGAATAATACCATTATTTACATGTATAAAGCAAACAAAAAAGGAAATAGCATTTTAGTATTTCCTTTTTCCGATAAATCTTGCTATTTCATATAAATAATCCGTATTCTTCGACTCTGGCAATAATTCTAGAATATCAAATGCTTTATCCAGGTAAGCATTGCTTAAGTCGATGGATTTCTCGATTGCTCCTGATTGCTTGATAGATTCGAGTATAGGCTGCAACTCTTCTAACCTCATATCTTCGTGAACAGTTCGGATAAGCTTGGCCAATTGCGGTTGCTGTAAGGCATACAAAACAGGTAAAGTAATATTCCCCTGCCACAAATCACTACCCGCAGGTTTCCCCAGATCTTTTTCAGAGGCCGTGAAATCAAGTATGTCATCCATTATTTGAAAGGACATGCCCACATAGTATCCATACAAGAATAATTTTTTGTGTATATCCTCCGATACCCCTGCACTGATCGCACCTAATTGGCAGCTGGCCGCAATTAAGACAGCCGTTTTTCGTTTAATACGCTTTAAATAGTTACGTAGATTTTGATCAAAATCGTATTTATCACGTATTTGTTCTATTTCGCCAATGCTGACTTCCATGATGGTTTTAGCTACTACCTGATGTGCCAATGGATCTTTAATATGAGTCATAAGCTCCTGAGCCCTGGCAAATATGTAATCTCCTGTATAAGTAGCCATTTTATTATCCCATTTGGAACGAACCGTCAGTGATCCCCTACGCAGTTTGGCTTCGTCAATGATATCATCATGTACTAATGATGCTGAGTGAATAAGTTCCAGAGCAACTGCAGCATGCTTAATTTGATTAATATCATACTCTCCAAATTTTGCGGTGAGCAGTACAAAAACAGGGCGTATGCGTTTGCCTCCAGCTTTCAGAGTGTGCATAGATGCTTCCTGAAGTGGTCTGCATTCAGTTTGTATCGATGAACGCAGCTCTTTTTCGATTAATTGGATATCCTGTCTGAAAATTGAATACAATTTTGGTAATTTCATAGTTCCACTTCCCGTTAAACTAATATGCGCCCTTTATTTTGATTGTTTGAATCCAAAATGAGACGCAGCTGCACCACCGGAATAAGGTTTATATTTAACCTTCACAAAACCGGCTTCTTCAAAGAGTCTTTTCAATGCCGGTGCACTTGGAAAATCAGATGCAGATTCCTGCAGCCAGGAATACTCCTTGTAACTCTTAGCCAATAATTTACCCAAGAGAGGCATAATATGCTTAAAATAAAAATAATATAGCTGTCTGTAAACCGGTAACGTCGGTTGAGAAGTATCTAAACAAACAGCCATGCCACCCGGTTTCAGAACACGGTTCATTTCTTTCAATACCGTTAAGTAGTCAGGGACATTCCGAAGACCAAATCCAATTGTGACAAAGTCAAATGTATTATCTTCAAAGGGAAGCTCCATTGCATTCCCATGAAGCAGTTCCACATTATTTAACTGCTCCTTTTTAACCTTTTGTTCGCCAATCTTGAGCATATTTTTACTGAAGTCCAAACCCGTTACCTTACCAGAGTCGCCAATCTGTCTCGCCAGCGCTATCGTCCAGTCAGCTGTACCGCAGCATACATCCAGTGCCTGATCTCCCTGTTTAACATCCATTTTTTTCATCGTATCGGCACGCCAACGCTTATGTAACTGGAAACTGATTACTGAATTCATAGAATCATAATTATCAGAAATCTTTTCAAAGACACCGTGTACACGTTCCTCTTTTGTTTGTTGTTTCATTATGAATTCCCTTTCCCCACATCGTCTTTTTATATGTTTTCAAGATTACCTTATACTTGTCTCAATCCGTAAAACCATTTCATCCTTAAAATTGTATTGCAACATAGCTGATCTTAATCTATCACTTACCTTTGTAATTTCCCTTTTAAGTAAATCTGATATTTTATCAGCAGTTTCATCATTTACACTATGTATTGATTGTAAGGCTTGAATAAATTTAGAGTTACACTTATTTTGATAACCGTCCAATTCTGCCATTAATCTATTCCATAATAAAAAGTCTATAAACAAATCCTTTTGTTCAATTACGTTAAAATACTCAGCTGTTTTTTCGACCAGTATGGTTTCAATCTGTTTAAGATACTTTACTAATGTATCTATATCAGCATCCTTATCCATATATAAGTGTACCTTAGCCTCATTCACTTCCTGAACTCCCCTGGACATTAGGTTAATAAACTCGATATCTTTTGTTTTCGCCAATATATGATAATACATACTGCTATAATAATCTCCAGCCAAAATCGATAACTGCCGTTTCCTTAATTTTGCCGGACTTTCGGATTCCTCTGTGTTTGAAACTCCCTCATGGGTATCCAGGGCAATTTGCATAAGCATGACAGATACTATGTAATATGGCATAAACTTTTGATCCACATTAGCATCACGCAGAATTTTAACCATAACCGCTATCATATCATCATTTATGACTGGCCGATCAATATGATCTAATATTAAAGAATGATAGATAAGTTTCTTTATCTCACTATTAAATTGTATGACTTCATTATTGATGCTATCCAATGGTAATCACCCATGCTTCCACTTCTGATTCCGTACCATAATCGGCACATTACGTATTCATCATACTTATCTTACTATCCTTTTAAATTGCTGTCGAATGGTTTAAAAGGAGAGAATAGATAATCGGTTATTCCTTTTCACTTTCTATTTCACCGTATGGCGTGTACATAACCGCTTTTCCTCTGATTTTCATAGCTGATGTGTGTTCTGTAAATTGAACAAATAACACTTCACCTTTATCAAGCTTTTCTGAATGATGGAATTTAGTATCCTCACCTCTGGTTAATCCAATAACACTCACTCCATCTTCCAATGCTTTTATAACTACAAAATCATTTGATTGAAGGTTCTCCATTCTCTTACTCCTTTTCAACTTTTATCTCATGATTATTTATTAATTAAGCTTAATACTTCCTGACGGGAGATTGAGTCTGTCGCCAATGTTCCTCTTACTGCGGAAGTAATTGTCTTCGATCCTGGTTTTTTAACACCTCTCATAGTCATGCACATATGCTCAGCTTCAACTACGACCATCACTCCATGAGGAGCCAGTGTGTCCATAATAGAATCTGCAACAGTTGATGTAATCCGTTCCTGTAATTGCGGCCTTCTGCTCACTGCTTCGACCGCTCTGGCTAATTTACTCAAACCTGTAACACGTCCGCCTTTTGGTATGTAGGCCACATGTGCCACTCCAAAGAATGGCACGAGATGGTGCTCACACATAGAATAAAAAGGGATATCCTTAACAAGGACTAATTCTTCATGATCTTCACCGAATACCGTTTCAAAATATTCTTTAGGATCCTGTCTCAATCCGGAAAATACCTCTTCATACATTTTTGCTACACGTTTAGGTGTGTCCAGGAGCCCTTCCCTTGTTGGATCTTCCCCAAGAGCCTCCAAAATCATTGTCACTGCTTCTTCTATTTTACCGCGATTGATTTCACTCATTTTATGTCTTCCTCCCATTGCTATACCTAATTTCAACTATTTCCATAGTAGCACATTTTATTCTTAGAGCCATAGATTATGGACTTCATAATAGAAAAAGAGTCATTACCAAAGAAATTGGTAATGACTCTAATCGCGTATAGCGCTTATTCAAGTAAAATCGTATGTAAAAATTACTTAACAGCGTCTTTAAGTGCTTTCCCTGGTTTGAATGCAGGTACTTTGCTGGCACTGATTTCGATTTCCTCACCAGTTTGCGGGTTACGTCCTTTACGAGCAGCACGCTCACGAACTTCAAAGTTACCGAAACCAATCAATTGTACTTTATCTCCATTTTTAAGAGCTTCTAAAATGGATTCGAACACTGCGTCTACTGCTTTAGTTGCGTCTTTTTTAGAAAGCTCGCTAGCTTCAGCAACAGCGTTGATTAATTCTGTTTTGTTCATGCCATTCACCTCCTCCCAAAGTATGCTTCCATTCTACTTCAATACTTTTTAAGTTGTAATGAAATATTTTCATCAGTCAAAACAAAAACTTGAAATATTTTGTCATTAATCATTTTTAACATAAAAAACCATTGATAAACATTGATATATAAGGGTTTTTGCTTTGAACTTGATTTCTGATAAAAGATTATCATAATCCATAGACCATATCAAGTAAATTGGCGAATTTACAGGCATTTATTCGAATAATGTAGGTTATTTTTCTATTTTTATTGCCATATCTTCTTATTTGAGGTATTTTGAAAGTTAAAGCATTTATAAAAACACTTGATTTTTGCAAAAAAATACAGAGGATTACGGATCCGTTACGGTCCGTAAAACCCTCTGTATCTGTTAAAGAATAATGGCAATTAATCCGCCAGATCCTTCATTAATGATTCTTTCAAGCGTTTCCTTTAATTTATATCGTGCATTCTCCGGCATCAAACTTAATTTAGCTTGGATTCCCTCACGAACTACAGTAGACAAACTGCGGCCAAATATATCTGAATTCCAGATGCTCAGAGGATTATCTTCAAAATCCGCCATTAAATAACGAACCAATTCTTCACTTTGTTTCTCTGTTCCGATTATAGGGGCAAATTCTGATTCAACATCTACTTTTATCATATGAATGGATGGCGCCACAGCTTTCAGCCTAACTCCAAACCTGGATCCCTGTCTAATGATTTCCGGTTCATCCAGACTCATATCCGCCAGAGAAGGAGAAGCAACACCATAACCCGTTTGTTTAACCATTTTAAGGGCATCCGCGACCTGGTCATACTCCGCTTTCGCGTAAGCAAAATCCTGCATTAATTCAAGCAAATGATCCTTCCCTCGTATCTCAACACCCACAATCTCTTTTAGAACCAGGTCATACAATTCATCAGGTGCTGATAAATCTATTTCGGCTACTCCCTGGCCCATTTCAATCCCAGCCAATGAAGCATGACCAACAAACTCATACTCTTCAAAAAGATGGACGAGTCTATCAACATCTCTAAGCCTTTTAATATCCTGAACCGTTTCTCTTATAGCATCCTGATAGCTGACCCTCAGCCAATGATTTTCATTAAGCACCATAACCCATCTAGGTAGATTCACATTCACTTCCAGAACAGGGAACTCAAACAATGCTTCCCGCAGGACATTTAACACATCCCCTTCCCGCATGCTCTCAACACTTATGGCAAGCACCGGGATATCATATTTTTCCTGAAGCTTAGCACGCAGAATCTCTGTATCCGGGTGATAAGGGCTGACTGTATTAATAATCATGATAAAAGGCTTTCCAACCTCTTTTAGCTCTTCTACGACCCTTTCCTCAGCATCTACATAGTCTAACCTTGGTATCTCTCCTATTGACCCATCTGTCGTCACTACAACGCCAATTGTAGAATGGTCCTGTATGACCTTACGAGTGCCAATTTCAGCTGCTTCATGAAACGGAATTGGCTCTTCATACCAAGGCGTATGGATCATCCTTGGCCCATTCTCATCCTCATATCCTTTCGCACCAGGAACGGTATATCCTACACAGTCAACCATACGAATATTGACCTCTAACCCTTCGTCTACCTGAACCTGCGCTGCCTGGTTCGGCACAAATTTAGGTTCCGTAGTCATGATCGTTCTTCCTGCTGCACTTTGTGGTAATTCATCAATCGTACGTGCTTTTTCAGCTTCACTTTTCATACCAGGAAGAACAACCAACTCCATAAATTTCTTAATAAATGTAGATTTACCCGTCCGAACGGCTCCAACTACTCCTAAATATATATCGCCGCCGGTTCTCTCGGCTATATCCTTAAATATATCGACCCTTTCCAAGAGATCCCCTCCCGATTCCTCCATATATGAGTACATATACGTAATTATTGATAGTCTTATAAACTTGGACACTATATATTTATGCTATAGCCCATTAAACTTATGACTAGTTTTTTCTCTCCTCTCCTTTTATGTAAACAACCGACTGCTATTTTGATTAAAAATGAACCAATTATTCGGAGTATCATGATAAAGCACCGAATTATTCAGGAGATGTCAAAATTTAAAATACAATCTGGAATAAAAAAAACCTTTCTTTTACAATATATTTTGTAAAAGAAAGGTTATTCCTCAATTGCCATAAAGACAGGTTTATTTGCTATTTGATCCCATGTATAAGGTAATGAATAGGCAGGAACAAAGAGGCTGTCTTTCACTAACTCTGCTCTTATATCTTCACCCTTTTTAAATCCCGCCGAACGATCAATAAGTAAATCATATAAATCCGGTGTATAGTCAATGTACAATTCGCCATCTTCGCCTAAAACAAGGTGTAACGATTTACCTGTGAAGGGACTTTTCACGGTAGGTTCCTTGTCAAATCCCATATTTTTATAGTTGAGTGCATAGACATTGGTACCAATTTTTTCTTCAAACGCAGGATAGCCCTGTGATTGAATTTGCAGCTTGGTATCCCGTATTGTCTCGGCTAAACGTAAATCAATCAGCCTAACAGTTGGATTTGTTTCTTCATTAACGAGTGTGTATTCAAAAATCCCGCCATTTTCATAGGCATTTCCCGGAATTTCAGACATATATTTTGGAACCAATTTCTGAAAATCAATTATGTATTTCATATAATACGGTGTATCTTGATCCTTTGTCACAATCGGCAACAGGTTGCCGCCATTATCTTTTCTATATTCCAAAACAGCTTTCTGAACGGATTCGACCTGATCTTCATAGGGTACCTGGTTTTGCTGTAAATTCTCCTGCGGATACATACACCCGGATAGAAAAAGAATTGTACACAACAAGAATGTCATTCCAGATATTTTATGTAGTTTCTTATTCAACACTTTATCCATTTGTAGGACCACTCACAATAATAATGACCATAATAATGGCTGCTATAAACATAGATACATAGGCTATCGTGGCTAAAAGATATTTTAATATACCCTTTAATTTATATCTGCTTAGATATATAGCCAGCACTGCGATTGCCATTAAGCCCATCCCAGCAATCGAAATCCACATTTTTTGCATTGCTATGCTCAATATTCGGCACCCCTTTTTCATCAATTCTTTTTACCATATTTTTAAAAAGAATAATATTTTTTCAACCTTTGCTATTATAACCCAAAATATACCTAAAAGAAAACAAAAACGGAAGCTCGGGTTTTATATACCCAAACTTCCGTCCTGGACTAAATATATAGACTTAGACTAAGTTTATGCTGGCTCAGTCTTTTATAAAGTATACTATGTTTAAATGACCATCTCAGCAAGTAACAAATGCCTATTTTTTGACAAAATCATTAATTAATGATTATTAATCATGCTATCCATCAAATCTTCCATTTCATGCTTCTTGCTTCTAGTCATAAGATCATCTACTTCTGTCTTAATATCCTTGTCATTAAACAGGACATCGTACAAGGCAGTCGTAATTGGCATCTTCACTTGGTATTTCTCCGACAACTGATAAGCTGCCTTCGTTGTTCTCACGCCTTCAACAACCATTCCCATGCTTTCAAGAACCTCTTCAAGATTCTTTCCTTTTCCAAGCATATTACCGGCACGCCAGTTTCTTGAATGGACGCTTGTACATGTTACAATAAGGTCACCGATACCTGTTAATCCAAGGAATGTTAACGGGTTTGCTCCCATCTTCACACCCAGACGAGTGATTTCTGCAAGACCGCGAGTCATCAAAGCGGCTTTGGCATTATCTCCGTATCCAAGTCCATCCGTAATCCCAGCTGCTAAGGCAATAATGTTTTTCAAGGCACCCCCAATTTCCACACCAACTAAGTCTTGGTTTGTATACACGCGGAAATTTTGGTTCATAAATAAATCCTGAATACGCACTGCTGCTTCCATATTTTTAGAAGCAACCGTAACGGTTGTAGGAATCCTTCTGCTTACCTCTTCAGCATGGCTTGGGCCGGAGAGAACAATGATATCTTTTGCTATATCCAAAATTTCTTCTTCTATCATTTCAGATATACGCAGCAAGCTATCTGGCTCTATCCCTTTGCTTACATGGACGATTGTCACTTTATCCTGGACAATCGCTTTAACCTTGCGGGCCACTTCACGAATTGCTTTAGTCGGTACAGCAAAAACAATAACCTCTGAGCCAGACAATGCCTCTTCCAAATCATAGTATGCCTTAATAGCGGAAGGGAGCTTGACATCAGGTAAATAACGAATATTTGCCTGTTCACGATTTATCTCATTGACATGTTCTAACTCATGCCCCCAGATTTTTACCGCATGTCCGTTATCTGCAAGGACAATTCCAAGTGCAGTTCCCCACGAACCTGCTCCCAAAATGGTGACTGATTGTTGCATAGACTCCACTCCTCAAAAAAATTATTTACGTAGTCGAGAAAATATTTTTATAGGCGTTCCTTCAAATCCAAATGCATCTCTAATTTTATTCTCCAGGAAGCGTTCATAGGAGAAGTGCATTAATTCTGGATCATTTACAAAGACAACAAAGGATGGCGGCTTAACGGCCACTTGTGTAGCATAATATATTTTCAACCTTTTGCCGTGATGGGTTGGCGTTGGATTCATTGCTACTGCATCCATTATAACATCATTCAGGACATTCGTTTGGATACGCTGTGCATGGTTTTCACTTGCCAAATTAATCATTGGAAGCAAAGTATGGATACGTGCTTTCGTTTTAGCAGACAAGAACACAATTGGAGCATAGTCAAGGAACTGGAATTCAGCCCTGATTTTCTCTTCAAACTTCTTCATCGTTTTATCATCTTTTTCAACTGCATCCCATTTGTTCACTACAATAACGATAGCTCGTCCTGCCTGATGGGCATACCCAGCAATCTTTTTATCCTGTTCAATAATGCCTTCTTCCCCGTCGAGGACCACTAGGACAACATCTGAACGTTCAATAGCTCGTAATGCACGTAAAACACTGTACTTTTCAGTACTTTCGTATACCTTACCTTTTTTCCTCATTCCAGCGGTATCAATGATGACATAATCATCGCCATTATATTTATATGGAGAATCGACCGCATCTCTTGTTGTTCCTGCGATATTACTTACAATAACGCGCTCTTCACCCAAAATCGCATTAACTAATGAGGATTTTCCAACATTCGGTCTACCGATCAAGCTGAACTTAATCACATCTTCGTCATAGTCAGGTGCTTGGTGATCAGGGAAGCTTTGTACAACAGCATCTAGCAAATCCCCAATTCCAATTCCGTGAGAGCCAGAGATTCCTATTGGTTCACCAAAGCCCAATGCATAGAAATCATAGATCTGATCGCGCATCTCAAAGTTATCCACTTTATTTACAGCAACGACTACTGGTTTCTTTGAACGATAAAGAATTTTTGCCACTTCTTCATCAGCAGAAGTCAATCCCTCTCTGCCACTCGTCATAAAAATAATAACATCCGCTTCATCAATAGCAATCTCTGCCTGTTGACGAATCTGTTCTAAAAACGGTTCATCCCCTATATCAATACCACCTGTATCAATAATATTGAATTCATGGTTTAACCATTCTCCAGAACTATAAATCCTGTCTCTGGTTACTCCGGCTACGTCTTCTACAATTGATATTCTTTCTCCTACAATCCGATTGAATATTGTAGATTTCCCTACATTCGGCCTGCCTACTATGGCTACAACTGGTTTTGGCATGGTCGTTCATCCTTTCAACTATCCTAGCTAAATTCCTGTTTATTTTCACTGAATTGTTAGCATGTTTAATGTATTTATATTTTATGAAAAAAGAACCCTTCTTAATCATAAAGAAGGGTCTAACTATATTATGATAGCAAACGTTTCGCAAAGTAACAACTCTTCTGCTATATTTCCTTACTATTTTTGACGTGAAATTTAAACTCCCTTGGAGTTTTCCTTTCAATATTCTCGGTAAAAAGTAAACTAAATTACTTTTCTTAATGGAATTTATCCAACAGGTTTTTATCTAACGCCCTTACCTTTTAACCCTACATGCTGCTGATGATAAATCCTTCGCCTCGGTATTCTTTTTGTCCATAGATTATTGGTTTTATTTAAAAGGATAGTAATGGTTATCGCCAGTAACAAAAGGTCCAATGATTCAAATGTACCTATCGCTTTAACTGGAAACCCGTAAACATATAAAATCCCTGAATAAACTGCTTCACCAAGTATAATGGCAACACTAAGTATACTGACCCTTTTAGTTGATTCTAAAAAGATTATACTCAGTACAACCAGCATACCGGCCGCAATATAAATCCAGTTTACAATAAACCATACTGGATATAGAACTGAATAAATTCTAATACATATAAAGGCAATAGTAATAAAAAAAATAGCGACTGTCATTCTAATTAATTCTTTATTCGTCCAATGTCTCCATTGATAAAAAGACCAAAGCAGGGCCGCAATAAAAAACAGATTTAAATGTATACTGAATATATGGATGGACAGACCGGCAAAGCAAATCCCTGCCAATAGTCTGATCATTCCTCTCCGTCTTATCTTAACCGATTCATCTGATATAAAAATAAAATACCAACACCCAAGCCACATTAAACTGAAAAATAAATAACCTTCATGCATAAAAACCTCCCTTAGCAGTATGCCAACTTTCAATTTTTTTAAACATTTCAAATGTAATAGGAAATTGATTTATTTAACACATCTTCGGTAAGCAGGGCATTCGATTCTTTTCTATAAATTCAGTAGATACCCAAAGACACCCTCACTTTCATAAACAGATATTCTACATAACAGATTTTTTCAGCCACGCTAATTCTGGCCCTTTAATCGCAATCACGACCAAGTTACACTCTAATCCTCGGGTCATTTCACAAAACTAAATAATACAGAGTGAAGCATAACGCTGATTGGTAACTTTATTCGATTTTTTGTTTATACATAGAAACAGCCCTTCTCTATACCTGAGAAGGGCTGATTTTTACTTAATATTAAACCTAAAGCATGCAAGCCTGTAAGGGCATCTAACACATTACTTTATTTTTTTAAATTCTTTAACTGCTCTCCAATCATTTCACCTAATTGGAAGCCTCTTGTTTCTTCAGGGAGTTCATAGTTATCCATTTCAGCAGCTGGATTTTCTTGCAATTCTTTAATACTTAGAGATAATCTGTGCTCATCCTCATTCACGTCAAGCACTTTAACTTTAATAACATCTCCCTCAGACATAACCTCATGAGGAGTGCCGATATGTTTATGTGAAATTTGAGAAATATGCACCAAACCTTCAACACCAGGGAATACTTCCACAAAAGCACCATAGGATACAAGACGTTTAACCGTCCCTTCCAAAACACTGCCTTTTTTTGCTTTATCAGTAATATCTGACCAAGGTCCAGGCAGGGTCTCTTTTATGGATAATGAAACTCTTTCAGTATCACGGTCAATAGATAAAATCTTGACTCGGACGTTGTCTCCCTCTGAGACAACATCTGAAGGTCTGTCCACATGTTCATGAGAAAGCTGAGATACATGAACTAAACCATCAATACCTCCAATATCAACAAATGCGCCGAAATCAGTTATTCGCTGAACCGTTCCTTCAAGGACTTGGCCAGCCTGTAAAGATTCCAGAACGCCAATTTTTTTCTTTTCTTTCTCTTCACGCACAACATCTCTGTGTGAAAGGATTAAGCGGTTTTTTTCTTGGTCCAGCTCTACAATCTTAAACGCTAGCTCTCTCCCTTTGTAGTCAGAGAAATCTTCAACGAAATAATCTTCGACAAGCGAGGCAGGTACAAATCCACGTACTCCCAAGTCAACAACTAGACCGCCTTTTACAACGTCTTTAACCTCAGTTTCAATTATTTCACCATTTTCAAATGAAACAACCAGGTCTCCCCACGCTTTTTCTGCATCTACTTTTCTTTTCGATAGAATCAGAGCTTCATCTTCGACTTTGATAATCTCAAACTCAAGCTCGTCCCCTTCCTTCACCACATCTGAAGCTTTTTCAACGTGCAGACTGGAGAGCTCACTGATAGGGACAATGCCATCATGCTTACTATTTTCAACTTCAATTACGACTTGTTTTTCTTCAACTTTAGTTACAGTCCCACGCACTCTTTGGCCTACATTAAACTCGGTTACATTAATATTGTTCATATCCTCTGTCATATGTACTCCTCCTAACGATCACGGGTTCAATTACCTTTCAATTTATATTTAATACCACTAATCCGCCAGTATTAAACAATATTCTAAATAATCTCTTTTTTCTAACTTCTTATAATTTGTACTATTTGTCAAGCAGGATGTTTAGCGGTTTTGATCAATCAATTGCTTTATATGAGCCATTATGACTTTCGTCACTTCCTCAGGGGAGGCTTTTTGACTACGGTATTCTTCCATGTCAATTGGAGGACCGTATATAACTTTTGTTTTAGAAAATGGTTTATAGGAACCAATCACGGCACAGGGAATAACTTTAGCGTCCGTTCTCAACGCAAAGAAGCCTGCACCCGCAAGACCCTCTCCCAATTCGCCTGTCTTACTGCGAGTTCCTTCAGGAAACAGACCTAAGACATGTCCATCTTTTAAAGCACCCAATCCCTTTCGCAAGGCATTCCGGTCACTCATACCTCTTTTAATAGGAATGGCATGAACACGCGGTAAAATAGTTTTAAGAACAGGTACATTAAACAGTTCTTCTTTAGCGATAAAATGAACATCCCGCGGGCACGTCATCCCTACAACTGGCGGGTCTAATTCACTGATATGATTGGAGCATAATAAAACACCGCCTGTCTCAGGAAAATGTTCTCTTCCTGAAACTGAGACACGGTATAAGGGAGTTAGAGCTATCTTTACTACGCCCCTGGCAAATCTATAAAAGCTCATCCATATACTCCTTTCTCATTCGCTATCTTCATAATAGCATCCACCACTTCATCAATTGAAAGACTTGTTGTATCAAGTTCAATTGCATCTGCTGCTTTTTTCAAAGGAGATACTTCTCTTTCTGAATCAAATTTATCACGGGCCGCAATATCTTGTTTTAATTGTTCAATATCCGAGTCAAACCCTTTTAAGATATTTTCTTCATGTCTTCTTTTGGCACGCTCATCTACACTTGCAAGCATAAAGATTTTGACTTCAGCATTTGGCATAACTTGAGTACCTATATCTCTGCCATCCATTACAACGCCGCCTTGTTCAGACAGGAGCTGTTGTCGTCGAACCATTTCTTCACGGACCAGTTTATGCTGAGAGACAGCGGAAACATTTTTAGTTACATTCGGCGTTCTTATCTCTTCAGATACAATAACTCCATCAACCAGTACATCTTGTCCTTGTTCACTATTCTGCAATTTTATATCCGTAGACATTAATAGATCATAAAGAGCTGCTTCGTTATTCGGATCTATTCCATTATTTAATGCCTTATAAGTTAAAGCCCTGTACATTGCACCTGTATCAATATATATGTATGTTAGCCTTCTAGCAATAATTTTCGCTACTGTGCTTTTACCTGCAGCAGCAGGACCATCAATAGCAATCGATAATTTCTTTTTCATTTGTTCCTCCTTGTTGTACACAAAAATTAATCATGACTATTTTAACACAGCTTTACAGGATATAAATCAATATGAATGTAAAAAAATGAGACAAAGTACTTTACTTTGTCTTTAGAAAACCTAAATATTCATTTATTGGAAATTGCATCCGTAATTGCTGTATAATTATTTTCGATGACGCCTTCATATCTTGCGAGTGTTTTCCATTTAGTAAAGGTATGTTCACGATGAAAAACAAGCTGAAAAAATAATAAAAATAAAAGTTGAATGATAGCCATTTTCTTGATAAATCGCTCTACCGCATTCATATGGAACAATCCTCCTCTTACTTATGAGTTTGTCCATACAGATATGTATTTAATCCCCAAAACCTCTGTTTCTTTCCTCCAATTGCCTTTCAAAACAATAACGCAGCAAAATTTGCCGTTCTGCTTCAGTGATTTCGGTAAATTCGACAGATACTTTTTTTCTATTATTCAAAACTTCGACAATTCTTTTCACTTGTACCTGAATGGGTAGTTCACACACTTCCCTATTTCTCATCTCAAATGTAAACTGCAGTATTAGATTAGTATGAGTATCAATCTTTAAATTTTGAGGAACAATGATTGCTGCTCCTCCTGCGCTAATATCCGTTGTTAATGCCGTAAAGGGGGGGAATTCATTATTAATGGGCTGTACATTTACTTTTGTGGACAAGCTTACACGCACATATTCTCTTCGCTGAATTTTTTCCAGATATTCATCACCAGGATAATCTAAAAGCAGCAAAGGTATATTTTCCCTTACTCTTCCCTGGATTTCCGTATTAAACAGATAGGTATTTTGATCCTTTCCAACAAATGTTCCCCTGAAATTCGTTCCATTTATTAAGTAATCTATTCTGTTCGTATATATATTAACTGGATAATCAATATAAAGAATCCCATCTCTAACATCCATTAACTTGCATCTATATGTTTCAGGCTGATCTAATTGGCTCTTCTCAAGTATGATGGTCATTCCGATTGTTAACATAGTTAAACCATTTCCCCTCTGACATGTGTAAGAATATTCCAAAAAAAGGACTTATGTACTATTATGACAGAGGATACAAAAAAGGAAAAGACCGTTTCCAGCCTTTTCCTTAGATTATTTTTTATGAGACATCATCATACACTTTTCTTGCTTCATGCATGATTTCTACTTTTTCTTCATGCCCGTTTTCAGCATTAATAAAAATTCGGTAGGTATCATCGCCTACTGTTCCCATAAATTCATAACAGAGTACATCTTCATATAAATTATTTGTGATAACGGCTAATCTTTTTTCCATAATCATTACTTTTCCACTGATTTGCTTTTCAGCTTCTTTTTCAGTGATAGCCGGTTTATTAATTTTTCTTTCCTTATCATGATTTTGAAGATAATCGTCTGCTCCCAATCCGATGATATCTCCATTATCTAGTGCTACTTTGATACGGATTGCTTCAGGATAGATCCTCACTTGATCTTTAACCGTTACAAACGTATAAACACCAACATTATTATATTGAGTACTTTCAAATAACTCCATATTCTGATAGCCCATGTTATTCAGATATTGCCGAGCTTTCTTATATCCATCGTTTAACCCGATCTTAGCATCGGATACTTGACGATCATTAATAATATAAATTGGATGTCCACCTTTTTTAGTCAAATCGATTCCAATCATATTACCTGTAGAAGCACTCTTCAAATTCACATGATAGAACTCGTATTTTGAACCATCCTTATTTGCAGTTACGCTGACAGTTTTAGCATTAGAGACACCTGTATATTTTTTTGCCAGTTCAATTGCTTCCTTACGGGTTATTTCTTTTCCGGACAAATTTTTATAATCTATGTTTTTTTCCTCCACAGATGTAAATGTAGGTCCATATTCACTTTTTTGTCCAATTGACTTTACATTTTTATCTATCGTTTTAAGTCCATCAATAACTTGGTTGTCCCGTTGGCTGTCCCCCTTCGTATCCGCCAAGGCTGTTTCCACATCCATCCAACGTAAATCATTGTCGCTGATTTTCCTTTGAACACTCCTTAGCTCATCTCTTATTTCCGTTGCGTCACTATACAGAGCTTTTAATGTATTATATTCTTCATCAGATAGCGGACTTTTATCTAAATCTCGCACAGATGTCTTATAGGCGAAATCACCGATATTTGTTAAAAATTTCTCCGTTTCATGAAATGGCATTAATGTTAGGGGCAAATGACCAACATTATTATGTGCTTCACTTGTTAATCTCCAAACCTCAGCCAATGCCGGAGATAGAGAATCCTTTGTATTCATAGCCAATGTCGTCCCGATTTTATCATTTAACACATCAATTTGATAGTTCAGATCATTAAAGGCACGCTGATAATTATTCTCGGTTTGATTCATGATAGCTATTTTTTCTTGATGATCCTGATATGCCCAGTACGCTGTTCCAACTAAACCGATTAGCAATACAGCAATCACGATATTTCTTATCATTACATTCACCTCAGTTGCAGAATATATGCTTGCCGATTTTTTTTATTTGCGGACGACTCCATATCCATGAACTTGTCGCTGTTTCCGGGTTAAAATAATATTCAGCTTCACCGGTCGGATCCCAACCATTGATAGCATCTATAACTGCGTTTCTTGAACTCTCATTAGGTTCAAGCCAGATTTGTCCGTCAGCTACCGCAGTAAATGCTCCCGACTGAAATATAACCCCTGAAACTGTATTTGGAAACGATGAACTTTGGACCCTATTCAAAATAACCGCAGCAACTGCTACCTGACCCTCGTATGGTTCACCTCTCGCTTCACCATGAACTGCGTTCGCCATTAACTTTATATCACTTTCCGAAAATCCAGCTGGTATATTTGCAGCTGTACCGGTCGTCTTTGTGGATGTGTTCTTTTTCGCCGTATTTGTTGATTTTGTCGTTTTATTCGATGATGATTTTGGCTTAACTTGATGCTCAATTGGAGTTCCCTGATAATAAGTAAACTCATTTCCTGAATTGATTTGTTTTTTCACCCAGGAAGCATTGTAATTAGAGGCGCTAACCAGTTTACTTTTAGTCTTTGCTCCACCTAACCCATCAATAGGTAAGCCGAATTGTTCCTGAAAATTACGCAATGCCCAGTATGTTCCCCATCCAAAGACCCCATCTATTTTTCCATGATAAAAGCCTATATTTTGAAGACGCGCCTGTAATTCGATGACATCATCTCCGACAGCTCCCCTTTGAATCACTTGATTGGTAAATGCTTCAGTCTGGATATCAAAAATGGGTGAGAGGAATAAAAAACAACCAATTATTGAAAAGGATACTAACTTCCTTACTAAACCCTTCATTTCATGCCCTCCTGTAGAATTAATGACAGTAAGGGTAGTTTTTGCAAACACATATAAAATATTCAGTCCAACATGAAAATCATTTTCAAACTAGAGGATTGATGATTATAAAAATAAGTTGCATACAAAAGCTTTTTGAGCTGATAGCAGAGAAAAGCAAAGTTGAATGGAGGTAGGGAAAAATCATTTAGGATTGTAGAAGCAGTGGGGTATGAAGCATATTCTTTGTAACATAATAAGCAACAATTTCAGGATGAATTCATGACCTTTATTTACCCTGGAGGATTAAAGCCGCAGACAACATAAATAGATAAAACATCCTTTAAAATAAAAAAACAAACCCTAATCAAATCTACTCCTAAAAAGAAGCAGATTTAGATTTAGTGTTTGTTTCTATTTTACTGCAGTTTACAGTTTATTAAACTGATTCAAATGACTGTTTAAAAGCCTTTTCTGTTAAAATTCTTGCCTTTTTTACTTTCCAAAGTCCGAGACCCCATAGACAGAACATAAATGGAATTAAATATACATACCATTTTTCCTGCTCCATCAATATATAGTTAAAGGAACCATGCAAGGCAATCGGAATGAACAAGGCTGTCAGCATATAAGTCAGCTTTAACCTGGGCTGGGTTTGGAATTTGGCTTTCCCAAAATAAAAGCCCATGATGACCCCAAACAGTCCATGACTTGAAACAGGGAACATCGCTCTTCCCCATGCATATTCAAGCCCATTCGAAAATAAATAGAGGATATTTTCCAATGTTGCAAACCCCAAAGAAATAGAAACTCCATAAACAATTCCATCATAGGGTTCATCAAAATCAACATGGCCATAGATCAACCAAAGGAATAAAGCCCACTTAATCAGCTCTTCTACCATTCCCTTTTCAAAGAAGGCATCAGCCCAAACAGAAAGAAAAAGCCCTTCTGCCTGGATGACATATTGAATAAACATAACAGGTATGACAAATAACGCACCATAGATAAATACTTTAAATACAACTGATACAGGCTCAGTGTTATATTGATCTTTCAGGTAAAAATAAATTAGCAAGGCTATACCAGGTGCAACGCCCGCTGTTAATATATTTAACATGGATTACCCTCTCTTTTTTACTCTTTCGTCCTTTAATCGTAACACGGACGAAAAAAAAAGAAAATCAAGAATTCTCACAGCTTTCATGTGATTAGTGTAATTCGAACCCTACAACTTAAACGCAGCCTTGATATCGACATTACCATTGGATAATAATATGGCCAATTTCAATCTTGCCTTCTTGCTGTCATAATCCTCACCTAGAATCACACCCCTATTTTGCAGGTCATGCGCACTGCCGTGGTATCCATAGGCAGGATACACTTTTCCTTCTTCCGCACTTGTACTGATAACAATTGTTATCCCGTTATCCAAAGCAGATTGGATTGAGTTGACCATTAAAGGTGTTACTTGCCCACGGCCGACTCCTTCTAGCACAATTCCACGTGCGCCGGCATTTACAGCGGCATCAATCATAATCCCATCTGCACCTGTATAGCATTTTACGATATCAACGCGCGGTATTTCCGGACCGATTTTGTAAGATTCATTATAGATCGGCTTTTGATAGACGCTGACTACATCATTATCGATGATTCCAAGATATCCATAACCAAATGATTCAAAGCCCTGGAGATTCGAAGCATGGACTTTTTTCACGTATCTTGCAGAATATATCCGCTCATTAAAGACAACCAAAACTCCGCTATGCTTTAAGTGTTGATTTGCGGCTACATAGATTGAATTCCGTAAATTGGAATATACATCGGTTCCGACATCCTGAGGGGAGCGCTGTGAGCCTGTTACCACTATTGGTCTTGGATCTTTAGTTGTTAGATCAAGAAAATAAGCCGTTTCCTCTAACGAATCCGTTCCATGAGTGACTACCACTCCACAAACTCCTTCATCCTCCAATTCCTTTTCAATGGCTTCTTTTATTAAAACCATATCTTCGAAACCAATATGCATGGAAGGCTTTTGCATTAAATCTATAATTTTTATATCGAAACCCTCCGGCAACTGACAGAGTGCTGCTAATTCCTCACCACTCATAGCACCCGAATTCAGAAGTCCTTTAGAGATTTCTTTACTGGCAATCGTTCCACCAGTCGTAATTAGTGAAATTTTTTTCATTTTACACCTCTTAACAAGTAATCAAGCATTCTTAATGCTACTCCAACCCTTCCTTATCTTTTACCGCATTTGCTATTTGTCCACCATGAAATCTTCCATTCTCAATAAAAATTTCATTAGCATTATTTCCGGCCACAATCACACCAGCCACAAATAGGTTCTCTATGTTTGTTTCCATTGTTTGCTCATCAATCATTGGTTTCCCTGTATCACTTTGTATTTCAACACCTACATTGGTTAGAAGGCTGTAATCCGGATGGTACCCTGTCATAGCAAAAACAAAATCATTTTGTATTTCGATTATTTGCCCCTCTTTTTCATAAATGACAGTTTGCTCTTTAATCTCTTTTACGACTGAATTAAATTCCATTTTGATAATTCCGTTGCGGACATATGATTCAAACTCGGGCAAAATCCAAGGTTTAATGCTTTTTGAATAAACATTTCCCCGATATATGACTGTTACTCTTGCTCCCGCTTTTACAAGCTCTAGCGCAGCATCTACGCTTGAATTTTTGCCACCGATCACAACCACATCCATATCGTAGAAAGGATGTCCTTCTTTGAAATAATGGTATACCTTATCCAAATTTTCACCTGGTATATTCATCATATTTGGTTGATCATAATAGCCCGTTGCAATGATACAGTATGGTGTTTCATATTCATTTTTGGTTGTTTTTATTCTAAATAATCCATTCTTCTGCTTTTCTATTACTTCCACACATTCATATGTATTTATTCTGAGATTCTTCCTCTTCGCTACTTCTCTATAGT
Organism: Pradoshia sp. Z4_20; assembly: GCF_058216035.1. Classification (NCBI taxonomy): domain Bacteria; kingdom Bacillati; phylum Bacillota; class Bacilli; order Caryophanales; family Bacillaceae; genus Pradoshia; species Pradoshia sp. Z4_20. Next base: position 775,833 of record NZ_JBZAJD010000001.1, on the reverse strand, counting down.
ATGTTAATGCCTGGAGTCGAATAGGTTTCCGATTTTCAGTAATGAAAGCGACATCCCCAATTTCTAATTTCTCACTGGTTGAGAAAAAGGTTTGATGTGTTGGGTAATGATAAATCGAATTAACAATATTCCCCTTTTCAATAATCAATGGATTTTTACCAATTTCCTTTAAACTAATGGAAGCTGACATACCACATGGTCCGCCGCCAATCACAATTGCTTCTTCATAGTGCATACTTCTTTCCTCCAAATAACCGTAAACTGGAATTTCAATTTGTATGTAGTATCTAGTACTTCTCAATGAATATTTAAATAACCCTTTTAGAATAACATTTTTAGAACCTAAACTCATCCACCACATGCAAAAAAGTTTTCTATCTCACGAGGGACAGAAAACTTTCTTATTGTTTACAGTATTAAATCCAGCCTCTGAAACGCGATGCTTCGGCCATTTTCCGTACCCCAACCATATAGGCAGCGAGGCGCATGTCTACACGGCGGGATTGAGCTGTATCGTAGATGGTATTAAATGATTTAACCATTACTTTTTGTAATTTTTCCTCAACTTCTTCTTCAGTCCAATAGTATCCTTGATTATTCTGTACCCATTCAAAATAAGATACTGTAACACCACCGGCAGAAGCTAAAACGTCCGGTACTAACAGTATACCGCGATCTGTTAGAATACGCGTTCCTTCCAAAGTGGTTGGACCATTAGCAGCTTCAACGACAATCTTCGCTCGTATATTGTGAGCGTTTTCGTCTGTAATTTGATTTTCAATTGCGGCAGGTACCAAAACATCACATTCCAGTTCAAGTAATTCTTGGTTGGTTATCGTATTCGTGAATAGGTTGGTTACTGTACCAAAGCTGTCTCGACGATCCAGCAAGTAATCAATATCAAGGCCATCGGGATCATGTAAAGCCCCATTTGCATCTGAAATACCGATTACCTTGGCACCGGCATCATGCATGAATTTTGCCAAAAAGCTTCCTGCATTTCCAAAGCCTTGGACAACAACTTTCGCTCCTACTAAATCCATTCCACGTTTTTTAATCGCTTCATGGATACAAATAGTTACCCCTTTGGCAGTGGCTGATTCCCTGCCATGTGAACCGCCAAGAACAAGCGGTTTACCGGTAATAAATCCCGGAGAGTTAAATTCATCTATACGACTGTATTCATCCATCATCCAGGCCATAATCTGTGAATTGGTGAAAACATCCGGTGCCGGGATATCTTTTGTAGGACCGACCAATTGGCTTATCGCCCTGACATATCCACGGCTAAGCCTTTCCAATTCCCGAAAAGACATATTGCGCGGATCACATATGATACCGCCTTTTGCCCCTCCATACGGTAAGTCTACAATGCCACATTTCAAACTCATCCATATGGATAAAGCTTTAATCTCATTCTCTGTAACATTAGGATGAAAACGAATTCCACCTTTTGTCGGACCTATAGCGTCATTATGTTGAGCACGATAACCAGTGAAAACCGTTACAGAACCATCGTCCATTTTAACAGGGATTTTCACAGTTAGCATACGAAGCGGTTCCTTCAATAATTCAAATACCTCTTCTGGATATCCAAGCTTATCTAAAGCCTTATGGATGACAGTCTGAGTCGATTTTAAAACATCTAGTTTGTCCTCAGTGGAATGATGGTCGGCTGTCATTATAGTACCTCCTACAGATGTATAATAAGTAATATTTTCCTACCAGCATAAGTATACAACTTTGGCAATTGTCTGGAAAGTGAAATAATAGAATAATAGGGTTAAAAATTACAAAACAAAAATTTTTGAAAAAATATTCAGATTTATTATTCGCTTTTATAAATTCAGTATACTTAATAAAGCCTGGAAAGTGCAAGAGTACTGTTTTGGCCTTTATAAACACGCTTAGATTAAATAAAAATAACCACATCTTTTAGATGCGATTATGATAGGAAATATTTTTTTATAATAGTAATTATATTCTCTTTACTTATCCTGTGTCCGTAATCCGACAGGTATTCTTTACTCAAGGTCGAGAATTCTCCAAACTCCAAAAGAATAGACATAAGAGTTGCTTTGTTTATAAGAGTATCTTCTTTTATCTCTAAATAGTATTTGGACTTCCAAAAATAAAGGATTCCTTTCACATTCCAGCTAGTCTTTATAATTCTGCAAGCTTGTACCACATCATCAAACTCCGCAAATTCATATATGACTTGATCTCGCTTCATTATATTAACAGATAGGTACCCTTCTATTTCTTCTTCTTCTTCGAGATCTTCGTTTAAATTGTACGCATCCCTTTTTAAAATTATATAGATTCCGTAGCATGGATAAGAGTATACATCCATCTGAAAAAATCCAGCAACCAAATTCCCACATTCTTCAAGCACTTCTTGAATAATATGATAAAAAAAGCTATGGGTTTCCACCGAATGACTGGTTAGCACCTGACAGGTAACACCTCTGTCTTCCAATTCATCGTAGGGAATAAATAGTTTGAACAATGTCGGATTGATTTGTTTAAGCTTCATGAAAAAATCCTCCTGTAGCTACTCTCTCCATTCCATTGTATGAAGGGAGTCACAGTCGGTACCTTGTTTTAAAATCATGAAGGAGTTAACTTCTTTAAATGGATTAAATGAGTCTCAGGTTTTGCCATTAATCGCAGCGGAAGTAAGCTTGTTCCATATCCATTACTTGTTAGGATGGTCGTATCATTCCTCTCGCTGACGCCGCCCAATTTATATCTGCCCATTCCAAAAATCCTAATTTGTCCCCCATGTGTATGGCCGCTCAATACTAAATCAATTCCATATGATTTCTCAATTTCCTTTTCAATTTTCGGAGTATGACTGGCTAGAATTCTAAAACTGTCAGATTCCACTTCTTCCATTGCCAAATCAAGCCGCCCCGTTTGTTCCTCTTCATCATAAAAGTCAATTCCAAGCAGGCGTATTTTACCGCCATCCTTTGTTTCAAACAGTACGCTTGTATCTAGTAATTCATGGATATCCAACTCTACAAAAAGTGCATCCAGTTCATGTCTATCTATTTCATAATCATTATTACCCCATATGAAATAAACAGGACCTACACTTTTTAATTTAGTTAAATTTTCTTTTATTCTATCTAGCGGTACCCCTTTTTCAGCTAGGTCACCGCCAATTAAAACAAAATCAGCCTTCCCTTTTACCTGCCCAATAATTTCATTACTGATGACCCGCCTATGTATATCTGAAATAAAAAAGATTGTGATGGTCTCATCACTTGGAAATGTACTGAATTCAAACGTATGATCAATCACTCGGTCCTGATGCGCAAGCCTGTACATATATATGAGTAAGCACACATATAAAGCAATTAATAAACCAAAAAAGAACAGCACTGCCATAGTATCTCCCTTTCAATCCTTTATATCTTATAACTAAAAGAAGCCAGCCTAATAAATGACTAGCTCTACATTTATTTATATCTTTATTTTTGATCAATATGCAAAACTTTTTCATCAATATGCAAGACTCTAAAGCCTGATTCCTCTAATTTACGGATAAATTTATCTACATTCGGCGCTTTCACTACTTTAATGACAATGCGCCTTAAAAGTTTATCGGTTTCATCAAAGGTAACTAATGAAATTATTTGTTGCTGATATTGCCTTGCAATCTCAGTTAACCTGGCAATACGCCCCTTGGTTTCGACTGTAGTTAATGCTATCCTCACACCAGGTACATGAACGCCAAAGGTACTCTGGAATTGTTCAATTATATCATAGCGCGTAACAATGCCATGGAAATACTCGTAATCATCCACTACGGCTAATAAAGGTGTCTCTTTTAAGTCCAAAAATATATTTTCGTATATTTCGTCTTCTTTTAATGTTTTGTTTACCTCAGCGATCGATTCTGCTTTTGTTTCCTTTAAAAAAATATCTCTCGGCAGCTCTGATAAGAAGGCTGCTTTGTATACTCGATACCTTGTGATCGTACCTATATACTTATTTCCTTTAAGAACTGGCACTCCCTCAATTTGATGTTCATCCAGCACCGAGAAAACCTCTTGAAGAGTATCATTGTAAGAAACCGTATGACAATGATATTTTGAAATCATGATATTCTTTACAAACATCAAAGCACCCCCACCGCAATCTAGTATAAACATTCCCTATAATTGATACTTATTCGACAAATCTCAGACTTTACCTGCCTATTTTGTGAAAAATTATTTATTTTCGTGAAAAAGATTAATATCATATAAATCTTTAAATTTATTAAAGAGGATATGTCTATTTTTCCAAGCTACATCATTTTTCCATAGATCCTTACTCCTATCTATAATCTCACATCGCAGTGCGTGAAATTCCTTTTCTGCCTTGTCCATCTTTTTTTTGTAATAAAGCATCCCTCCATACATAAAGGCAAGCATTAGCATACAGAGAATGATAAACTCATTGTCAAAAAAATAGTTATACATGGACATAAAAGAATAAGAATAAAGAGGAATAATGTTCTTATATACATAAACAACTAGAATTGCTGTTAAACCTAATGTAATGTAAATAAATAAAAAATGACGGGATTTATAATGATCGAACTTGCGTTTTCTTTTCACCACATTGTTGAGCATTATTTTTGTAGCCTCATCGGTATGTTCGTCCAAATCATTGATATACGCTTCCATAAACCACCTCTCCTTTTCATAATCATGTTTATGAAAAGAAGCGGTCAATTATGTAATTCTTGTCCATTATTTATTTACCCGTTCCCTATACATGCTTACTTTTACTAAATCTATTATAAGACTGCTTTTACCTTGCCAGCTTGCTTATTTATGACAAATCCAAGGATTAAATCAATGGTGAAATGCATCGCGATTGTAACAAATAAATTGCCTGTCCACTCATAGATAAACCCAATAAAGAAACTTAACAGTAAGATATTCACAAACAAGTATACATTATATAAATACCTTATATGGATTAGTGCAAATATGAGGCTGGCCATCCATAAACCAACATATGTTTGAATGATTCCCCTGAATAATAATTCCTCACTGATAGAAACTAAAAGGACAATAAAGACTAGTTGCCGTCCATTGAGAGAACTAAAAATACGTTGATTGATTCCGCCATCATTAAAGTATCTCTCGGGAAGATACCTCATCGAAAGTAAGTCGTAGAGAACTACCAGCAATCCTGCTGGGATTCCTATAAGAAGGATAGACCAATCTTGAAAATCAAATAACAATAAAAACTCCTGTATATCATCAAAGACCCATATCCCCAAAAAAGAGGAGATTATAAGCAAAAGCAATTGAGTTTGAATCAATGCCTTGTATAGTTCTTCATCCTTTAACTGACTCACGAGCTCTGCCTGTTTATTTTTCATTTGTTTACTCTGCCCTTCCAGTAAATAATTGTTTCAATTGCATACGCCAATTTTGATCTTCCCGAGGAATGTCTTGCCGTTGTTTTGGAAGGATAGCGATAAGTGCATCTAGTGTTGCTCCACACCGGTCACAGCAAGTCTTTGTTTTATTCTGTAGCTCCTGATTAAAATAGGAAGCGATGCTGCTCTTTCTGCACTCAGTGGAAAGAATCCATTTTTTCAATAGATATAATTTCATGAGTTTTTCTTTTTTTCGATTTTCCAGTTCTACATCTATTCGCTCAATTCGTTCATAGGGGTCAAGAATATTCCCCTTTAATAAAGCCTTATTTAATTCTTTTATCCGTTCTATTTTGTCATCACCAATAAACTCCTCAGCTGTAAGATTGGAGGCCTCATGATGAATAACCCATTCAATTTCTGAACGAATTGGAAAATCTCTTTCAATCAGATGGGAAGCTTGCCATTCATCTCCTTCTGAATATAACAATATGGCCACTGCCGGCAATCCATCTCTTCCAGCCCTGCCTATTTCCTGTACATATGCCTCCACACTCAACGGCATGTTTACATGTAAAATAAATCGTATATCATTTTTATTAATCCCCATACCAAATGCATTGGTGGCCACGATGATTCTTAACTGCCCAGATAAAAATTGCTGCTGAATCAGGATTCGGTCACTAGTTTCCATACCGCCATGATAATAAGCAACACCATCAAAGCCCTTTTCTAGTAGAAATCCACTTAATTGTTCAGCAAGTTTTCGGCTGGATACATATATAACCCCTGCACCTGGCACTTTATTCAGTGCATCAATTAAAATTTGAAGCTTATGCTGATAATCAGCGGCTTCTTCTACCAGGATACTGATATTCTCCCTGTTCACACTATGGATTACTCTCGCCGCATCCTCCATACATAAATTTTTTAAAATATCCTCTTGAACCTCAGGAGTAGCAGTAGCTGTTAAAGCTAAGGTCAATGGGTTATTCAGTTCTTCTCTAATACGGCCGAGCTGCAAATAACTCGGTCTAAAATCATAACCCCATTGTGATATACAGTGCGCTTCATCTACAACAAACAATGCAATGTTGAGCTTTTTTAATTTATCTAAAATAAATCTGGATTGCAGCATTTCTGGCGAGATATATAAAAATTTTAATAATGATAATGACCTCAGCACCATATCCCGTTCCTGCAGGGTTAAAAATGAATTTAAGGAGGCAACCTTTTTTTCGCCTTTCGCCTTCATTTGTTCTACCTGATCTTGCATAAGAGCCAACAATGGTGAAATGATAATAACCAATCCATCCATCAAGTATCCGGGCATCTGAAAACACAAGGTTTTACCGGTCCCAGTTGGCAGCATAGCAAGTGTATCTTTGCCGGTGATAATGGATTCTATCACTTCCTTCTGTCCAGTTCGAAACGTTTGGAATCCGAACATTTTTTCTAATTGAGCTTCTAGCGGCTGCATACTTACACTTCCTTTATAGTTGCCATAACGAGCCTGATTTTAAAATAAGTTATCTCAGATGGAAGGACCATTTTTAAAGATCTTAACTGTTTTGTTTCATTAGTAGCAATGGCCTGTTTGATTTGTTCTTTCTCTGTTGCACTTACAAAATCATCTATCGGAAAATCAGGTACGTTTGAAACGATTTCAACAAGATGATCTTCAATCGTATTCGTTTTTAAATTCCGTACGGCTGCTACTTCTTCTTTGGACATCCCGGCTTGCAGCATTTTTAATGTTCTTTGCGTAGAAGCAGTTAAAAGAGATTGAACAGGTTTACCTATAAGCACAAGTTCTTTCAATAGTATATAAGGAGACTGAACACTGGCTTTAAGCATATAATGAATAGTATCCCAAAAGAGAAGTCTCGCATAAAATACATCTATATTAAGCTTTCGTGCAGCCTGTTCGATTGTCAAACCCGCATGCTGGTGACCTGAGAAGGCTGAAACAATTAATTCTGCTCCGGCTTCATTTACATTACTTAATAAATCATCAAGCTCCTGATATAGAAGCTGGGCCAATTCCATTGAAGAGAGAGGAATCTTTTTAAATAATTTTTTCACTAACAGTTGTTCCTCTTGATTACGGGAAACCGCAATGAAAGAATGATTGCCATTTAGCAAACAGGACGACGTTTGTACCAATAATTGCAGCCTCATCCAAAATCCATGAGCTGCATCTTGAAAGGTACGACCATCCAGGTTAGTTAACTGAGGATAATCCTTTTCCCAAAAGGAAAGTGCTTGTTTACCATGCTGCGTACAGACATAGGTATTAATACCTGTTTCTTTTATATATCCTTTTTTGGTTAATTCAATAATCTTTTGATCCCAAGTCTCTCTTTTTAACTTTGGAAGTACGCCAAAAAACCGAGATATATTAAACAAACGAGCATCTTGAATGGGCTGAGAGGATTTTTTCCCATTAAGTATATGTAAAGGGGAATATACTGTTCTTTGCCCCTTTAATGCATTTATTAAATACAGTATTAATCCGTCAAAATATGGTATAATCATGTTTTAACCCCTTTATCCTACATGTCTGACACTTTTTATCTTACCAAATAGTTGTACCCTCATGCTTAAAATTCAATAGCCTATTTTTCCTTTATTCGCTAAAAACACGCGAAATATTGGCTATTGAAAAGTTATACCATGAGTTTTACAATAAGGTGAGGGGTTTGATATCCAGTTCGGTATCAAAATATATATTTTTTTACCTGGGAGGTATTTAGCATGGCTAAATTTACTATTGTTGACAAAGAAACTTGCATTGCTTGTGGTGCTTGCGGAGCAGCAGCTCCAGATATTTACGATTATGATGATGAAGGTATTGCATTTGTTACTTTAGATGATAACCAAGGTATTGTCGAAATTCCAGATGTTCTGCTTGATGACATGATGGATGCTTTCGAAGGTTGCCCAACAGATTCTATTAAAGTTGCTGACGAATCCTTTGACGGAGACGCATTAAAATTCGAATAGTCTCCCATTAATAAAAGCCTCTGCGGTTTCGCAGAGGCTTTTATTTAATCTATTTTATACATTTCGCAATACAGATTGCTTCGAAAACCAGCCCTGCATTTTAGTGAATAACAGCATAAATACAATGGCAATTAAGGTTCCTTTTATTAAATTGAAAGGAATGATCGCCGTGGTGATCATTGCTCGAATCTCTGTACCAGACATGTTCCAATTCATTAACACACTGTAGCTTGGCAGCAAAATGAAGTAATTGACAAGACTCATAAATAAAGCTAATACGATTGTGCCTCCTACAAGTCCGTACACCATGCCTCTTTTGGTGCCGATTTTTTTATAAAAATAGTAGGCTGGAAGGATAAACGCGACGCCTCCGATAAAGTTAGCAAAATGCCCAATCGGAATTCCTGTGTCGCTTCCTGTCATCATGTAATCCAGAATATTTTTTAATAATTCTACCAGGATACCCGCAACCGGCCCAAAAATGATGGCCGCAATTAAAGCTGGAATATCACTAAAATCAATTTGTAGAAATGTTGGAAAACCAGGGAATGGAAAATTAATAATCATCAGAACATATCCAATCGCACCCAACATCCCAATCGTAACCATTTTTTGAATCTTACTTACACCACTGCTTTTCATTATTTCCTCTCTCCTTTAGGTTTGGTACTACCTCTTCCAGAAGAAAGGCTCTGCCTAAAACGTCAATCATGAAGCCATGCCATAAAAAATCCCTTTATCTTAATTAGATAAAGGGAGAAAAAGGCAATGTGAAACAAAACGTTCACGAAAGATCGTTTTTTGAACGTTAACAGAGACCTCCATCTTCTCCCATCCAGACTATACTGTCGGCTTTGGAATCTCACCAAATCCTGCCTTTACAGGCTCGCGGGCTTAGATTATAAATCATCACCGCCGGTAGGGAATTTCACCCTGCCCCGAAGATAGACCGTATTTAATTAGTAAAATGCTTTAGAAAAATAATCAGGCTAGACATTCCACCTGTATATTTAACTAGACCATTTCTATATTGATTTTATCCCACTAAACTAAATAATACAAGAGATTAGAATCACTATATAAATAGATCAAAAAATATATATTTGTAAAAAATTCATAAATTAATGGCCTCACCTCTATTTTCCTCGAACCAACTAAGCAGTCTAAATTATAGAAAATGAAGTCTTTTTAGTATCTGCCGGCAACAAAAATTAGACTTTTCCAAAATTTTAAAATAGTAAGCGCTTGCAATATTGAATCTTGATTGACACACAGATTATAAGTCTTGTAGAGTGGAAACAAGATTAAATACTTCTACAGGATGGTGACAAGATTGTTTAAAGTGCTCATAGCTGATTCAATAAAGCCTGATGGTTTAACACCATTCATTGGCAGGAATGACATCGAGGTTGTCCAAAAAAAGATAGATGAAGTAAGCAGTGAATTGCATCAGTTTGATGCAATTTTAGTTAGAAGTGCTACAAAAGTAACAAATGATTTGCTTCAAAAAATGACAAACCTAAAAATTGTAGCCCGGGCTGGCGTAGGGATCGACAATATAGATGTTCCTTCCTGTACAAGTCGTGGAATCATTGTGGTCAATGCACCTGATGGCAATACCATTTCTACCGCTGAACACACTTTTGCCATGATGGCATCCCTGGCCCGAAACATTCCTCAGGCTCACCAATCTTTAAAAAATGGTGCTTGGGAGCGAAACCGCTTTGCCGGAGCTGAATTAAAAGGTAAGACGTTAGGAATCGTTGGTATGGGGAGAATTGGTACTGAATTATCCAAGCGGGCGAGAGCTTTTCAGATGAATATTTTTGCCTTTGATCCTTTCATTACGACAGATCGGGCAAAAGAATTAGGCATAACGGTCGGTTCACTCGATAACCTGCTTCAAGTATCTGATTTCATCACCGTCCATACCCCATTAAATAAGGATACAAGAGGCTTATTAAACAAAAATACGATACATAAATGCAAAGATGGTGTCTATCTTATCAACTGCGCCAGAGGAGGCATAATTGACGAGGACGCTTTATATGATGCTATTCTTGAGGGAAAAGTAGCCGGAGCTGCACTGGATGTATTTGTAGAAGAACCTCCGGTGAATAATAAATTATTGTCCTTGGATCAAATCATTGTAACACCTCACCTTGGAGCGTCCACTGCTGAAGCGCAATTAAATGTGGCTAAGCAGGTGGCAAAAGAAGTAGTCTCATTTGTGGATGGAATACCAGTGTCAAACTCCATCAATTTACCAGCTATACCTGCTGAATTATTTAATAGAATACAGCCATATTATCAATTAGTGAAAAAACTTGGCTCTTTCCTATCACAATATATAAACGAAGGCATAAAAGAAATTTCCATTACATATGGCGGTGATGCTTTTGATTTTGATTCATCAATTTTAACAAAATCACTTGTTTCTGGATTTTTTAAAGAACGGGCTGATGTCACCATCAACGAAGTAAATGCCCTGTTATACGCAAAGGAACGTTCCATCACTATAGGTGAAAAAATCTCAAACGAAACATATGGTTATTCAAATAGTATAACGGTAAGAATTAAAGGCGATACCAGACAAATTGAAATGAAAGCAACCTATATAAAAGAATATGGGCCGCGTATCATTGCCATCGATGACTTCAAAATCGACTTTTACCCTGATGGCCATATCCTATATATCCAGCACCACGACAGACCAGGCGTGATTGGCATTGTCGGTAAAAAACTCGGCGATCTTAATCTCAATATTGCCACCATGCAGGTAGGACGGAAAGAAGCCGGCGGTGAAGCCATTATGATCCTTACGTTTGATGAAAAAATTCCTCATTCCGTCATAAATGAACTTGCCGGCAATGATGAAATATCCGTCGCCAAAGCAATTAATTTGAGTGAGGCATAGAATAATAAGAATAGGGCATCTCATAAGCTGGCTTAGCTTATCGATGCCCTTTCCTCTTATATTCTATTAAAATTACTTAGTCTCAGTTCAATAAGCCACTTTATTCTCATGTTTTTGGATTTGCTCATGCAATGTCTCTCTTACAGCTCCGGGTCCCCCAATCAGTTGCTTAAAAAATTCTTCGATTGTATTTCCTAAGCCAACTTCGTACAAGTCCACCCCAAAAATTCTTTCGTTTGAAAGAATAGGCTGTAAGTGGTTACTGACTGATTCAGGTTGGCCGAACTCGATTCCATGAAGATACTGCTGCAAATCTTCTAAAATAGGATCAGGACTGATGTTCATTTTTTTACCAGCATCATTCACACCAAGTAGATACCGGCACCAAGCCGCAATCGTTAAAGGAATAAATGTTAAATCAGTTATTTGAAGGTCATTTCTTTCGGCATATAATTTGATAGTCTCCCCAAATCGGATTCCTAATTTCTGCGAAGTGTCTGTAGCGATCCTCCCAGGTGTATCCGGAAAAGTGCTTGTACACCGTTCCGTAGAGTTTTTCATGTTAAATACCAGTATCAGGATTCAATAGCTCTCCTATAAAATGTCCAGTATCAGAATGCAAAAAAGCACATCACCTAAGTGATATGCTTTCATCAAACAGTTCCTTGTGTAACAAGAATTATCTTCTTAATTCTACTTTTTCGCTGGCAGGAAAAATGTAAATGTCGTACCCTGTCCAACCTTGCTGTAGACATCTATTTTACCGCCATGACCATGAATAATATTTTTTGCTATTGCAAGGCCAAGGCCTGTGCCAGATCTCCCTCTTGTTCTTGCTTTATCAACCTTGTAAAACCTTTCGAAAACAAAAGGCAGCTCTTCCTCAGAAATACCTACACCAGAATCCTTCACGTCAAATTGAGTACCATTATCCAATGTTCTTTGGATAATTTGCACTTCACCTCCCCCAGGTGTATGGCGCAGGGCATTATCAATCAAGTTGGTGAATACCTGTTCAATGCGGTCAGGGTCCAGCTCAACAAGCGCCTCAGGATGGTCAAGGGTTGTATAGACATCAACATTTTTTTCCTGAGCTGCCCGCTGGAACTTTTTCGATATTCTACCAAGAAAGCTGCCAACTTCTACTTCCTCAATATTTAAAGTCTGATGTCCTGCTTCCATTCGAGCCAAGTCTAAGAGTTCATTAACCAAGCGTCCCATTCTTAATGATTCATCATATATGACCTGTGCCATTTCTTTTTTCTCATCTGCTGTTTCCGCAATATCATCTATAATTGCTTCACTATATCCTTGAAGCATAGCAATAGGCGTACGAAGCTCATGCGATACATTGGCAATAAAATCTTTTCTCATCTTATCAAGCCGGCGTTCCTCCGTCATATCCCTTAATACAGCTACAGCTCCACGGATATCATTTTGACGGTAAAGGGGATTCATAAGTATTACCCAATCGTGCCCCTGCGTGGTAATCTCGGCTATTTTAGCTTTTCCCGTTCCCTTAACCTCGAGGAATAAATCGCTTAATGCATCAGGGACTTGGTTTCCAGACTGTTTTTTTTGATTGGTTTCATCCAAAAAACTATACCTTAAAAAGTCATCTGCTGGAGGATTCGTTACAAGAATTTCACCGTCTCTGTTAAACATGATCACTCCATCAGCCATATTAATTAAAATATTCGATAAATTCTCTTTCTCCTGCTGTAATGCCGTCATATTATACTTCAGCTGCCGTGCCATTTGATTGAATGCAATCGCCAATTCGCCAATCTCATCGTTTGTTAAAATGGGAACCTTCATGTCAAATTTTCCTCTGGCCAATTCAGATGCTGCTTCCCTCATTTTTCTAAGCGGAGCAGTCACTCTTGATAACAGGAAGAACGCAAAAATCGTCGTTAAAACAATCCCTATCCCGACAGCTATCAAGATGAAGATTGTCGTTTGTGCGTTTGTACTCTCACTCGAGTCTACAGACTGAAATGCATAGATGGCGCCATCCATTCCGTCATTAGTGATTGGAATTCCGACAATTGTACCCTGAGTAACATTATCCCCGCCCAAAATAGACGATAGATAAGTGGTTTCTGAAACTTGTCTATCATTCACTAATGACTTTTTTAAGGTTTCATCACGAGAAAAGAGTTGATAGACTTCTTTCTTATTCAAATCATTCAAACTGCTGTATATATTGGTATCATCTAAAATAATAACAATATCCTTATTCGGATCGATGATTTGCCAAACAATTTGTGTTGATTGCTCGATATCTGAATGTTCCTCTAAAATCATTTCAACTTGTTTGGCTGTTCGAAACAAAGAAGATTTAGCTTCCTCCATACTTTGATTATGGAAAAACTCCAGCAGTAATACAGTTAAGATGAATAGAACGAAGGAAAACAGCAAAATAATGGTCATCCAAAGTTTCCCGACTACACTTTTCCAAAACATTAGTCGTTGACTACCTCGAATTTATAACCAACACCCCAAACGGTTACAATCATTCTAGCTGCATCCTCAGATACTTTATTTAATTTTTCTCTTAATCTTTTAATATGTGTATCAACGGTACGTAAATCCCCAAAGAATTCATAGTGCCAAACTTCTTTTAGCAATTGTTCCCGATCATACACTTTATCCGGGGTTTTAGCGAGAAAGTATAATAGTTCATATTCTTTAGGTGTTAATGCAACCTCTACACCGTCCGCCAATACTCTATGCGCATCATTATCGATCGTTAGATGATTAAAGACGACAACATCTTTAGTTGAGGTCTCTGATTGAATATAGGAATTTTTCGATGACCTTCTTAACAATGCTTTCACTCGTAAGACTACTTCCCTTGGACTAAAAGGCTTTACGATATAATCATCCGTGCCTGCTTCAAAACCTTGCACTCGGTTTATTTCTTCCCCTTTAGCAGTCAACATAATAACAGGTGTTGCCTTTTTTTCACGCAGTTCTTTACAAACCTCAATTCCATCCTTGCCAGGCATCATCAAATCCAGAAGGATTAAATCATAATCATTCGCCAAAGCAAGTTCTAAAGCATCTTCCCCATTAGCAGCCTCATCAATTGTATATTTTTCGCGCTCTAAATACATTTTCAATAGTCTTCTAATACGGTCCTCATCATCTACTATAAGCAATCGTATGTTGTTCTCTTCCATCACCCGGACCTCCTTAAGCATTAACTAATAACGATACAAATTTATCCACGATATCAGTTTTATTATACATGCATACTAAATATTTAGGAATAGAAAAGTGAATATTTACATAAATAAAGCGATTCTATAAAGTTAAATTTATAGAAAAATAATATCTATCATACAACCAGATTTTTTTAATATAAGATTTTGCCTAACTTCCTATTCAGTTGTCATCCAACTTAAAAATAGTAAAAGCATCATAAATCGGAATATAATTGCAGTTAATAGCTTAAGCCTGATTTTCTAAAGAAGAGTTAAGAACAAAGGGCTTCCATACTTGGAAGTCCTCTTTTTTCTTAATTGCTAGCATATGAGTGTAATCCAACGATAATTAAATTCACCGCGATAAGATTAAACATAATGATAATAAATCCTATAACTGCAAGCCAGGCTGACTTTTCGCCATGCCACCCCTTCGATATGCGCAGATGCAGAAATGCTGCATAAAATAGCCATGTAATTAAAGCCCATACTTCTTTAGGATCCCAACCCCAAAATCTTGACCAGGCTATTTGGGCCCAAATCATGGCAAATATCAACCCTCCCAAAGTAAATACAGGGAATCCGATTAGAATGGATCTGTATCCAACCTCGTCAAGTAAATCTAAATTCACTGATTTTGCCAACGGCTGTATAGCTGCTCCTATACGCTTACGTAAAATTAAACGCAACACTCCATATAGCACGACACCTATCATGATGGACCAAACTACTGTATTCAGTTTTTTTGAATTGATTATTAATGGCAATTCAATTAACGGATCCATCCCTGTACCGGAAACCAATTTTGCTTCCTTCGGGACAAACAACGCCGGCATATTATATTCCTCTGTTTGCTCTGCACCGCTCTTATTGACCCAAGTATATTCAGTTTTATAATCAGCTATAGAAAACATAGTAGTAGATACAACAAAACCAATCGTACAAATTAATCCTAATAAAACGGCTTCCAGCCAAAACGTACTTTTTGATGCTTTCGTTTGTTTAACAGCCCGTATCAGATAAATTAATCCGGCCACAAAACTTATTGCTAAAATAGCTTCTCCCGCTGCTACAGTAGTAACATGTATATACAGCCAATCACTTTTTAATGCCGGAATAAGCGGCGAGATATCCCGTGGAAACATGCTGGCATACGCAATAACTAACAGCGCAATCGGAAGCGCGAATACTCCCAGAATGGCTGTTTTATATATGAAATAAATCATTATAAATGCTCCAACCAACATCATTCCAAAGAATGTTGTAAACTCAAATAGATTACTGACAGGAGCATGTCCTGACACTATCCAACGTGTGATAAAATAACCCAGCTGTGCAATAAATCCAATAATAGTGATAATAATTCCAGCTTTTGCCCATTTTTCATAACTCCACTTATCGTTCTTACCTTTTATGGATCCCGCAAATACAAAAGTTGCTATTAAGTACAGCACAAAAGCAATATATAGCAAATTACTGCTTAAAGTCGCCACTCTGTTTTCCCCCTCTTTCTTGAATCTCTTCCCCTTCGGCTTGATCATACGGTAATGGAATAGAAGTCCCCTCTAATATTTCATTAATCTCCCGCCTGATACCAAACCAGTTTTTATTCGTATGAGCGGCCACAAATATTTTATCCCCACTCTTTTGAATCCAAATACGCCTATGATTCCAATAAGCCCCCTGTATAACGCCAATCATAAAGATAAGCCCTCCGAGCGCAAGTACCCATAAAGTTAGGTCTTTACGTACTGTTAATACAGTTGCAAAACCTGTCTCTATATTTTTGAATTTAAGTTTATATTCGGTCTCACCCAAAGGCTCAAGGGTTTGTTTAATCGCAACAAAGCTAACTTCTCCTTCTGGATGCTCTGGTGATACCATTTTGAAGATAAACGCAGGGTTATTTGGAAATCGACTCTTTGTTGTCGGCTGCTCATTCTCATTAAATTCAAAATCAGGAAAATAACTCTCCAGGTGCACGGAGTACCCATTACCCAGGTCATAGCTATCTTTCGGATTATTCAAATCAACGGTTAAGTTGCCATGCTCCTTTTCAGTTGCTTTATCAATTAAGGTGAATGACATTTTAGTCATGTTTTCCTCGTAGGATGTTTGATATAAAGCAAAGGAATCAAATTTCAAAGGTTCATTTACACGTATCGGATAATCTTTAACTTTTTCAAGCTTTACTTCTTCCCCTGGCAAGGTATCCCCTACCGCTTGATAAAGAGTGGCATCTGTTTGATAATTTTTTACGACCGTACCAACCCGGTCAAGCGTTGCCTCAAACTCTTCTTTTTCCTTATCTTTATCATAAACTTCTACAGTAAATTTATGGTTTTCAACAAAGTACTCACCATTCGTTCCAGGTACAGCTTTCTTTTCACCTTCTTGAATTCTGAGGTAATCATTCACATACATCCCTGGAATAAAACGCAACATTCCGCCAATTAAGAAAATGATCAGGCCTATATGATTAACATAAGGACCCCACCTCGAAAAACGGTTCTTCTCTGCTAAAATATTGCCGTTCTCTTCTCTTATGTTATAACGCTTTTCTTTTAATCTCGTTTTGATTAATTCATAGTTTTCTTTTTCCTCTGCTATATCAGCTTCACCAAAAATCCGCTGTCTGCGTAAAAAACCCTCATTCCTGATTACTCTCTGATTCTTTAAAGCTCTGAATAGCGGAATAAAGCGGTCAAGACTGGCGATAACAAGTGAAACTCCTAAGAGGGACACTAACAGTAAAAACCACCATGAACTATATAAATTATGTAATCCTAACTCATAATACACTTCACCAAACCAGCCGTACTTACTTTCATAAAACGTTTCAGCGGGTTCTCCATTTGGAATATACATTTCTTGCGGGAAGATGGTACCGATAGAAGCTGCAATTAATGGAAGAATGATTAAGGTTACGCCAACCTTTACGGATGAGAAAAAATTCCAAATCTTATCAACTACTGATTTATTGTAGGTTTGCGATCTTCTGGCACTGCCTTCATATTTCATATCCAATAATTTTTTTTCTTCTTCTTCCTTATTGAGCACCTTACCGCATGCTTCACAAAATATCGTTCCATATGGATTAACATGACCACATTCACAAGTTATTTCCTTCATCCTTATTACCCCTTGTTATGGCTGTATTTTCTCCATCATCTTTTGAATCTTCTCTTCAGTTAAACTACCAGTGGTTGAATCTACGACCTTACCATTTTTATCAATTAAAAATGTGGCCGGCAAGGGATTAATCAGATACTGATGCTGCACCTGATTGTCCTTATCGATGACAACCGGAAAAGTAAGCCCATGTCTTTGAACAAATTTATTCACGACAAAATCAGATTCATTTACATTGACAGCTAATACCTGTACACCTTTATCTTTGAACACTTCATATTGACTTTGAATATAAGGCATTTCATATTCACATGGTTTACACCACGTCCCCCAGAAATTCAGAAACACTCCCTGCCCCTTATAATCCTCTAACACATGCTTAACCCCTTCAAGATCTGTCAGAGCAAAGTTTGGAGCGGTTTCATTCATTTTAAGGGTTTTTTCCTTGTCCATGGTTAAACTCGAAAATACCACATAAATGACGGCTCCAGCTAAAAGGGCCAGAACCCCTATTCTCATCCATTTACGCTTTTGTTTGGTCAAAAAAGTTCCCTCCCGCTATGCTTTAGACACACAAGAATATAGCGCTGCCAGAAAGGCACTAATTTAGGGCAGCGCTACGGTTGTATTTACTTATCTTTATGAAGCGCCATAGAACGCAGTTGCTTTACTTCATGTGGTGTTAACTCTCTGTAATCTCCAGGACTAACACCGTGCAACGTCAAGAATCCATATCTTTCACGTTTAAGTTTGATAACGGGCATCCCAATCGCTTCAAACATACGGCGGACTTGGCGGTTTCTGCCCTCATGAATCGTCAGCTCTACAATAGAGGACTGTTTTCTGCGATCCATTGATAGCAATTTAGCTTTCGCAGGGGCTGTTTTACCGTCTTCCAATTGAACACCACGTTCCAATTTCTTTATTATTTCGCGGGATGGAATACCTTGAATTTTCGCTACGTACGTTTTTTCTATTTCGTACTTTGGATGCATCAGGGCATTGGCAAACTCACCATCATTCGTCAGCAGGATCAAACCTGATGTATCGTAATCCAGTCTGCCTACTGGATAAATCCGTTGTTTGATCAGTGGAAATAAATCTGTTACGGTCTTTCTCCCTTTGTCATCGTTGGCAGCGGAAATGACACCTCTTGGCTTATAAAGCAGAAAATATACCGGTTCTTCCTTTTCTACAGGTACTCCACTTACCTCTATTTGATCATTTGGGCCAACCTTAACGCCAAGCTCTTTTACAATCTTACCGTTAACAGTTACTTTGCCTTCTACGATTAACTGTTCCGCTTTTCTTCGGGAGGCGATTCCTGCCTGTGCTATCACTTTTTGTAATCTTTCCATTTTAATCACCTGTCTAATTTTACTTTTTCTGTATTCTTTACTCAAATAATAGGCATTCTACCTAGTTGTTCATTATACTTTGTTTTTGCAGAAAGTGATATGTCCTATCACGCATATTATTTCATTACTTACTAAGAAACACAAAAAAATCGGCTTTTTATACCGATTTTTGTTAAATCTGACTATTTTTTTTCACTTCTTTTAGCATTTTGTGACAAATTTGTGTCTATTGGAACATAATAGCAGCTAATAAGATTGCCGCACCAATCCCGACGAGGTCAGCTAACAATCCCACCTTTAAAGCATCTCCCATTTTCTTAATTCCTACTGCACCGAAATAAACAGTTAAGACATATAAGGTTGTATCCGTGCTCCCCTGGATTGTGGAAGCAACCTTCCCTATAAAAGAGTCAGGTCCATATGTGGCAATCAAATCACTGACCATGCCGAGAGAAGCATTTCCCGATATGGGTCTTATTAAGGCTAAAGGTACTACCTCTGAAGGCACACCTAAGAAGTTTAATACCGGTTTCATCCAGCCTATCAGCAAATCCATAGCACCTGAAGCACGAAAAATAGAAATGGCCACCATCATACCAATGAGATAGGGAATAATCGAAAATGTGATTTTTATCCCATCTTTTCCGCCTTCCACAAAACTCTCGTAGGTCGGGACCTTCTTTATGGCACCCATGACAAGGATGAGCAAGATAACCACAGGTATCATCCAAATTGATATGGTTGAGATCCAGTGCATCAATCCATCCCCTTTCTTACTCTTTTCCAGTAGAAGTACCGATCTAAAATAATAGCTGCTATCGTTGCAATGACGGTTGCCAAAAAGGTCGGGCCGACAATTTCTGTCGGATTGGCTGAATTATAATGAATGCGGATTCCTATGACGGTTGTTGGAATAAGCGTCAGCCCAGAGGTATTCAATGCCAGAAACGTAATCATAGAGCGGCTTGCTGTATCCTTTCCGCCATTTAAGTCCTTTAATTGTTCCATCGCCTTTATACCCAGGGGTGTAGCTGCATTTCCCAGTCCAAATGTGTTCGCCATTATATTGGATACGATATATCCCATTGCCGGATGATTTGGCGGCACATCTGGGAAAAGCCTGGATACGATTGGCTTTGTCAAACGTGTTAAACTATCCAATAGACCTGCCTCTTCTGCAATCTTCATGATGCCCAGCCAAAAAACAAGGACACTCATAAGGCCGAAGCATAGAGTGACCGATTCTTTTGCACTCTTAAAGATCGCTTCATTAACTTCCGCCATTGTTCCAGTAAACATCGCATAAATGATTCCAATTATACTGATTCCGACCCATATATAATTAACCATTTGTGTTTACACCTGAAAAAGTATAGAAGACGTCTTTCCATATATCGAAGACAGTTTGATCTTTTTTATGTAGATAAACCGGTTTAGATATAAGCGTTTGTCCATCAAGAATTAAATTCACCTTTCCAACCTTAGCCGGAAGATTTTTTCCTTTTTTCCACTGTTTTTTGGGCTTTTTCAGTTCATACTTTACTTCGACCTCCTCTTGTTCTTTTTGCGTAAGCGGGTAGGATAACGATGATTTTAAATAAGCTTTATTTTTATAAAATCCTTTTTTTATCGTTTTTATGTCTCCACGCGGTACTACTTCAGTTAATGTGTAATTGTTAAATCCCGCCTCAAAAAGAGCTATATGATCAGCCCAATCTGTAGAATCATCGATAGTAACCGTAATAAGATCCAATCCATCCTTGGATGCAGTTGTCACTAGCGTGCGGCGCGCTTTTTTTGTATAACCTGTTTTACCGCCTGTGGTGTATTTATATTTTTCCGTTAACAGCCTGTTTTTGTTTTTCCAAACACGGTCCCATACTTCATTCGGGTTGGGTGCCCGATGGATCTTAGTTCCGGCAATTTTCTGATACATTTTATTCCCCATCGCATACTTAGTTAGGATTGCCATATCATAGGCTGTGGAATAATGGTTATCAGAATCATCAAGACCATGCGGATTGGTGAAATGACTGTTCTTCATGCCAATCCATTCTGCTTTCTGATTCATTAATGCAGAAAAACCCTCCACACTTCCTCCCACATATTCAGCAATGGCAATCGCCGCATCATTTCCTGATCTGAGCATAAGTCCATAAACAAGGTCGCTTAATTTTATTTTTTCTCCTACCTGCAAATAGATCGCCGATCCCTCTGCTTTTAAAATCGCATCTGTCACCGTTACAGTTTTATCCATCTTCCCCGATTCAATCGCAAGAATTGCGGTCATAATTTTAGTAATACTCGCTATCCTTCGTTTTGTATGGGCATCCTTCTCATATAAAATCCGGCCGGTGCTCTGCTCAATCATAATTGCACTTTTAGCCCCTGTTTGGATTCTTTCAAGTTCTTGCGCTTGTGCAGAAACTGTTTTTATCGGCGAAAGTAAACTTGCCAAACACAAAATCATAATGAGGATGGTGCCTGCCAGCTTCCATAACACTAAGCGGATTGGATCGTTCTTTACTGAAAGATTACGTTTCGAGTTATATTTCTTACGTTTATATTTGAAAGAGTACACTTTCACCACACTCGTCCCCTTCATGTTTTTGTACAAGTCTATGCGCTTAATTTCTTAAATATTCGAAGACAGGTTATTCAGGGTGAGTGATAAGTGAATTAGATTATGTATGAAGGAGGATGCTAAAATTCTTCAGGTAATAATTACATAAAAAAAAGGCAACTAAAAGTTTATGTAAACTTCGTTGCCCATTTACGATCAGTGATGAATCTTCACTCTTTTTTTAATTGAATCACGAACAGCATGAGAAAAGATAGTAAGAATATAGCTAAAACCCACATCCATGCCATGAGCATGTTGCCCGAATCAAGGGCTGTATAAATAGCTATCGGAACTGTTTGCGTAACGCCTGGAATATTTCCAGCAAACATTAAAGTAGCGCCAAACTCCCCCAATGCTCGAGCAAAGCTTAAAATACCGCCCGTCATAAGCGCTCTCGATGCTAACGGAAGGGAAACATGAAGAAAAACCTGCCATTTACTTGCTCCATCTACTCGAGCAGCATCTTCGATTTCATGGTCAATACCTTGAAAACCAGACTTAGCTGATTGATACATAAGGGGAAAAGCCACAATCGTAGCAGCAATGACAGCCGCCCACCAAGTAAATATGACTGGCTTCTCAAAAATCCACTCAATTGCTTGTCCAATGATACTTTGCTTTCCCAACAAGACAATCAAAATAAATCCTACTACTGATGGCGGCAGAACTAGAGGCAACATAAGAAATGTCTCAAAAGCCGCTTTTCCCTTAAAAGATTTCATAGCTAAATAGCGGCCAATAAATGTCCCTGATATGATAACAATTATTCCCGAAACCACTGCTATTTCAATTGAAAGAATAATAGGTGATAAAAATTCATGTAACATATTCATTCCTCAGTTCACTATGAATCCGTATTCCTCAAATATGGCCGTTGCTTCCTTCGATTGAAGAAAGTCATAATATCTCTTTGCTTCAACAGGAAATTTTGTATCATTTAGAATACCTAAAGGATACATAATAGGTGTATGGTTTTCTTTATTTGCCGTCGAGATGATCCTACTGTTATCTGATACAAGAGCATCTGTTTTATATACAATACCAGCGTCTACATTACCTGTTTCAACATACGACAGAACTTGTCGAACATCTTTTGCTAAAATGAGTTTACTCTTTACCTCATCCCATATTTCTAGTACTTCTAATGTTTCCTTGGCATATTTTCCTGCAGGAACAGATTCAGGAATACCAATTGCGATCTTATCGATTGTTCCATTCATTAAATCTTCAAAACCACTAATTTTGTTAGTTTCATTAGGACTCGGAGCAATTAAAACAAGTTCATTTTCTAATAAATTGATATGCTCCCCGTCCGCAATCATTTCTGCCGTAATTAATGATTCAAACTTATCTTCTGAAGATGATAAAAACAAATCCACAGGAGCACCTTGCATGATTTGCTGCTGAAGCACACCGGAGCCAGCAAAATTATATGTAATATTCATTTCTGGATTTTCTTTTTCAAAAACAGCTTGAATGTCTCTTAGCGCATCCTGCAAACTAGCTGCAGCTGAAATTCTTAGTTCTACTTTTTCTTCTTTAACTTCTTGTTCAGAACATGCAACTAGAGTAATGACTAAAAGGAATAGCATTGTAAAAAACGATACAGATTTTTCCATGTAATCCTCCTTGATGTATACCTACTTAAACAGAAATCATCTCAAGATTCAGTCTAATTTTAATGAAGAGCGTTTCTGATTTCACTTAATCCAGCTTAGTCTCCTGGTTCCTCAAGGGTTTATGGATCCCCTTTAAGATGGGTAACAGGGGGTGTGGGTCACAAAGGCTT
The DNA here is from genome assembly GCF_058216035.1 of Pradoshia sp. Z4_20. Classification (NCBI taxonomy): domain Bacteria; kingdom Bacillati; phylum Bacillota; class Bacilli; order Caryophanales; family Bacillaceae; genus Pradoshia; species Pradoshia sp. Z4_20. The sequence continues at coordinate 752,410 of NZ_JBZAJD010000001.1, read as the reverse complement.
AGCCTCATAACGTGATATTCTTAGCCTATGTTCCTTGACCAGTCCTTCTTAGGACTTCACTAAAAAAATCTAGTAAATTGATCTATTAACCACCTATAAAGAACATCCCTATCTTTTTTCTATTAGATATCGTTTGTTCCGTCCGTTCATCAGAATAACGGTCCGCCCTCAATTCCCAAACTTGACGAATGTGGTCCAGCAGTTCCTCATCTGTTACACCTCTACGGATTAATTCTTTTAAATCATAGCCCTTTGAGGCAAACAAGCACGTATAAAGATGTCCATTCGATGAAACCCGTGCCCTTGTACAGGAAGAACAAAAAGAATCCGACACGGATGTGATAAAACCAATTTCGCTCTTGCTATCTTTATAGCGATAGCGTTTAGCTACCTCTCCAAAATATTGCTCATCAACAGCCTCTAAATCGAAAACCTTAGACAGCTTTTCATATAGTTCTTTTTTCGCTACAACCTCTTTGAAACTCCATCCATTATCATTACCTACATCCATAAATTCGATAAAGCGCAGAGTTACACCCATCTTTTTAAAATAAGAAGCCATTGGGATGATATCATGATCATTGACTCCCTTTTGTACGACCATATTAACCTTGACCTGAAAGCCAAGGTTAACGGCATTCTCTATATTACGAAGAATAATAGAGGGCTGAATGCCACGACCATTCAACTGACCGAATACTTCGTTATCTAAAGAATCAAGACTAATATTTAAACGTCTTAGCCCAGCATTGTATAAGTCATGAGCATACTTTGAAAGCAAAAGACCATTCGTAGTTAAACCAATATCCTCAATTCCCTCTATTTTCACTAACCTTTCAACTAATTTAGATAAATGACTTCGTAATAAGGGCTCCCCGCCTGTTAAACGCAGCTTTTTTACACCAAGACCTGCAAATAAACGGACTGTTCGTTCTATCTCCTCAAATGTCAGAAGCTCTTGTTTCTTTAAAAACGCATAATCATCTCCAAAGATTTCTTTAGGCATACAATATGTACAGCGGAAATTGCAGCGATCCGTAACTGATAGCCGCAAATCACGAATCGGTCTTTTTAATTTATCCAATAAAGACTGTGAGGTCATGGTTATTCCCTTCTTTTCATTCGGTTTCCAGGTCATTGATATTATCAAATACCACCCTTTGTATTCTCCGGCGGAATTTCATTTATCCATCTAACTCTTACTGTCCTTAACAGTTGTAAAAACGCGTTTTCTTTAACCTCCACTAACTGGAGGTATAAACACCACCACATCTCCATCTCTAATTTTCTCATCTTCTGTCACATATTCTTCGTTTATCGCAACAAGGACTGAATGCTTTTCGAAGTTTGGATAGGTTTCTTCTGCCCATTGCAGCAACTCTCGGACAGACCATTCCATTCGTTCGATGTTCTCTTCCGCTTTACCGGTCAAGTCTCGCATACTTGCAAAATAGAGAATTTTTATCATTTTATTGACTCCTCTGATAATGGCTTTTTATGTTGATTCCCCACCCATACTTCCCCATTTTCCCAAATCTCCTTTTTCCAAATTGGAACAATTTGTTTAATCCGTTCAATCGCATATTCGTTTGCTTCATAAGCATTCTTTCTGTGAGGTGAAGAAATAGCTATAACAACGGCTATATCTGATATTTCCAATTGTCCAATACGATGAGCAATCGCCACTCGTGTACCCGGCCATTTCATTTCAATTTCTCTACCAATTTCCGCCAGCTTTTTTTCAGCCATTGGTCCATACGCTTCATATGCCAAGGATAATGTTCGAACACCGTTTGTCCATTCCCTTACATGACCGGAGAACACGGTTACTGCGCCCGCTCCCTCGTGTAATACATAATCTGCATATTTTTGAACCTCTATTGGATCTTGAACTATTTCAAATGGTTTCATGATCATCACATCCCTGTATAATCTAGCATCCATCACTAGCATCCATCTATTCAATGACTCTTCTTCTACCGACTGCGACATCATATGTTTACTGACGGACATAGATTTTTTGATAATATCCAACCGGTTCCCATAAGTGTTGTTTTCCCCTATTTTTATAAACCTACGATTAATCAAACTTTCATAGCATCCATCGAGATGCACCTTCCTCTACTCCCAATAGCAATAAATCAACTTCATCTCCAGCCTTCCAGCCCTTTTTTCCACCGGGGAGAACGATAAATGTATTTCCCCTAGCAATGGATGTAACCGCATTCGATTTATTAAAACCAGCAGGAGTCGCGCTTAATCCTGAAGAAGTTACTTCATACGTTGCTCGAATAAAACGAGTAAACGGATTAGCATCCAAAAAATCTTCTGCTAATGCAGCCTTTACGTTTGGCATAAACGGTTTACAGCTACCCATCATTTTTAACAGGGTAGGACGAACAAATAATTCAAAGCCCGAATAACAGGCAGATGGATTTCCAGATAAACCAAATAAATACTTTCCATTATTCACTGCTACTGTCGTAACACTACCTGGGCGTATGGCTACTTTATTAAATAAGACATTCGCTCCAAGATGTGAATAAATGACTGGCATAAAATCAAAATCTCCAACTGAAACACCACCAGTTGTAATAAGACAATCTGTCTCTTCAATTGCTCTTTCCACTGTTTGTAGGGATTGCTTTAGATTATCCGCTTGAATACCATATGTATGATTTTCAATTCCCATCCGTTTCAGCTGTGCTTTAATCATGGGTCCGTTACTATTGCGGATTTTGCCTGGTACAAGATCATCCTCTACTGCCAATAATTCTGTACCTGTAGATAAAATACCAACTACTGGCTTCTTGGCTACTTTCACGTGCGTATATCCAAAGGTCGCCAACAACGCAATCACACCTGGAGTAATGAACGCCCCCTCTTCAATAAGCCGTTCATCTTTCCTGGCATCTTCTCCTTTAGGAGAAACATTTTCATTCATTTCAAATGATTTATAAATAGATATGTGATCTTCCTGTTCTATCACCTGTTCAAGCATAACAACAGCATCTGCATCCTTAGGCATCATCGCCCCGGTCATAATCCGAATGGCTTCTCTGGGAGCAAGTGTCTTTTTAGAAATATATCCAGCTCCAACCTCATCAATTACCTGAAAGGATACGTGATGCCCGTCTGAGGCTCCAACTGAATCGGAGGAATGAATGGCAAATCCATCATATGCCGATCGATCAAATGGAGGAACATCATGTTTAGCAATAATCGGTTCCGCTAAAATTCGGCCATATGCTTCTGACAAAGGGACAATTTCAGCTGAAGCAGGTTGTATTTCCTTCATAATTTTCTCTATTGCTGCTGAAATTTGAATTGGTATTCTTTTTTCTACCATTCTTTTATCTCCTTACAAATAGAATGCTATACTATGGATAAATCATATAGAAAGGATGTTTTTCCATGACAGAATTCACTCATTTCAATGAACAGGGTCGTGCCAAAATGGTTGATGTTTCCCATAAAGATAAAACCGTTCGGACTGCTCTTGCTAAATCTTCTATTCTTGTAAACCAACATATTTATGCTCAAATTTTTGATTATTCAAATAAAAAAGGAGATGTCTTTGCCGTTGCCCAGGTTGCTGGAATTATGGCTGCCAAACAAACATCTTCTATTATTCCTATGTGTCACCCTATCCCGCTATCTGGTATCAATATCGAGTTCAATTGGGAAATAGATGAAGCAAACTCCCATTATGAAATTAGTATTCTTACTGAAGTTAAAACAATAGGTGCGACCGGTGTCGAAATGGAAGCACTTACGGCAGCATCTGTTTCAGCATTAACCATTTATGATATGTGTAAAGCCTCCGGTAAAGAAATGGTCATTGGGCCAACCATGCTTTTGAAAAAGACTGGTGGCAAAAACGGTGATTACACGCGTAGCTGAAGAGATAAATTGAAGGTTTAGCTACACTTTTCGGTTAGCTATATATTTTATAAAAGTTAACCGAATGGACTTCCTTCCATTTCTCCTGCAGCAAGCTAGACACAGTTGTCCAGTCTTCCATGACCTTTTTCCGACACTGTACTACCCAAACATTTGATGAAATAAATTTCGTCCTTCCGTGCTATCCTTCAACCCATGTATTAACAATCTCCCATTTGTAAACAAGATTATTCGATATTGTTCTGTATGAAATTGGATAAAATAAGGAGTCTTTTTAAATCGATATCCCTGCCTTATTGCCAGTCGCTCTGCATCTTCTAAAGATACACGGCGATTAGCTTGAGGGATGATTTGTATAGTGTCTCTCCCGCATAACACCATCGATTTCATTTCTTCACTTTTTTCGAGCGAAGGATATACAGGACAATGCCCGCATGTAGGACAATCCTCTTTTTTAATACGAGATACTCCAACCTCTAAGCTGGTATGATTCCAAACATCAAAATGATATACTTTTCCCCGCAGCTTCTCCGGATGACCAGTTAACCATTGCATAACCTCTGTACATTGATGGGCTGCTGTAATTTGAACGGCTGGAGCAATAACTCCAACCGAATCACAGGTTTCATTTAACGAGGGCAAAGCCGGGAAAAGACATCTGAAACAAGCCGTTTTACCCGGTATGAAAGTGAAAACAGTGCCACTCGCACTTACACAGGCCCCATACACCCAAGGTATCCCATATTTATGTGCAGCATCATTTATAGCCATTCTTGTTTCAAAATTATCAGTTGCGTCTACCAAGATATCACATTTTTCTGCTATGTCTTCAATGAGTGTACCATCTGCATTTTCTAAATACGTAAAGAGGTGAACATTTGAACGGATTTCCTTCAATCGTTGCTCAGCAGCTATCACTTTAGCTGTCAGATTTAAAGCATCTTTCTCCACAAATAACTGCTGTCTATGTATGTTGGACATTTCTACAAAGTCACGATCCACTAAATGTATCGCCCCTATACCTGCACGAACAAGTGTCTCCGCTATTACCGATCCAAGTGCACCGCAACCGATAATACCTACTGTTGATTCAGCCAAGCGTATTTGACCATCGCAGCCAATAGGCTTAAACAACTCTTGCCTAGAAAATCGGGTACCCATGTTCATTGGCTCCTTTATTTAAACGAACTATCTACTCATCTCTTTAATAGTCTTACACGTTCTCCAATCTGCCGACCAGATAATGGATTGTATTCCATTTTATATTATCAGAAAATTAAATACAATAGACCTCACCAGTGAATCATTATTTGACTAAAAAAGATGAAACCTATTACATGAAGGCTTCATCTTTTTTATACCTTATAGATCCTTTTTCAGTTCTCTTACGACATGTGCTAACTCCGGCAAAATCAATTTATTCATTGCCAACTCCACTGCGCCAGTGGAACCAGGTGTTGCGAAGATTACCTTCCCTTGAGTTACTCCAGCGATGGCTCTGGATAAAATAGCTGCGGAACCAATATCCTCCTGATAACTCAGCATTCGAAAAATCTCACCAAACCCTGGCATTTCTTTATCTAGTAAACCCTTAATTGTTTCAATAGTTACATCCCGATAGGCAATCCCAGTACCGCCATTACTTATAATGGCATCAACCTCTCTATCCTCCAACCCAGCTGAGAGTTCCTGCTGAATAACATCCTGCTCATCCTTCACTATTTGGTAGCGCGTAATGATATGTCCAGCTGACTGCAACAAACGCATCATAAGCTGCCCGCTTCGATCCGTATGCTCATCTCTTGTATCACTTACCGTAAGCACCATTACCTTCACACAATCCGGAGCCGATCTCCGATGCTCTATTAAACTCATGCCTATCCCTCCCTCCCATCATATTATCACAAATAATGGAAGTAATAGACTTGCTCAGGTAAGGAAGTATAAGGGGATAAACTAGACCTCAACTAAAAAGGTCAACCAAAGTCTTGGTCAACCTTCAAAAATAAACCTGGCGTATTTGAACGTACTTTTATTTCTTATATATTTTCCAGCCAATTTTCCGTGCCTGTTCAAATCGTTCGCTAACATTGTTCCAATTAACCAAATTCCACCAGTTGTTTATATAAGCCGGACGGTCAGTCTTGTATTGTAAATAATACGCGTGCTCCCAAACATCCAATACTAATAAAGGGATTGTATCCCATTGCGTCAGAATCATATGCCGTTCAGATTGTAAAATTTCCAGCCGATGGGCTCGGTTGGACCAAACTAAAATCGCCCAGCCTACACCCTCAACCTTTTTAGCAGCTTCGGTAAATTCCTTTTTAAATTTTGTGAAGCTGCCAAAATCTCTTTTAATAAAGTTCATTAATTCACCTGTTGGTTCCCCACCGCCATCAGGCTTCATATTGTACCAAAATATAGTGTGCAAATAATGTCCTGATCCGTGAAAAGCAGCTTCTCTTTCCCAATGCTTTAAAAGGTCATAATCATCTTTATCGCGGGCTTCTTTCATTTTAGTTTCGGCTTTATTCAGACCATCGACATATGTCTGATGATGAATAGTATGATGCAATCTCAAAATCTCACGGTCTATAAAGGGCTCCAAAGCATCATAGGAGTATGGCAATGGCGGCAAGGCATGTCTTCCAGGCGGTACATATGAATCGCCATTATGTGCCTTTTGAACAGATTCATCCAGCTCCTTCATCATATTCTGAAGCTCTATTAACTCATTTTGGGATGGGGTTTTATTTTTCATGCTGTTTAAATAAGCCGTGAGATGATCAACTCGGCCCATGATCATACTCCTAAATGACTCCTCTTGATCGGCCGCCCAATCAACAACCGCTGTCTTCCATTTATCTACCTCTTCCCAATACTTTTTAAAAGGATTCATATTCATCAACCTCCCCGTCATACAACAATATTCAAAAGGAGGTTGACTTAATTCTTATTTTTTCAATGAAATAGGTATGACTTTCCAATTAAAAATAAACCAAAATAAAAATGCGATTACACTATACGTAATCGCACTTTATATCCTGTTAATTTGATTGAACCATCTTTGTTCGATAATCGGTTTCATAGTATTCAAGTTCTTCTCTGATTTTTTGAACATCAAATTCCAGTTTTGTAATCAGGCTTTTCAAGCTTTCTGGTGCTTCTTCACGGAATTTTATACAATTGCGCCCTGTATACGCTGAACGGCTGTCCTCAAACCATAAATCACTTTTTGGAGCAAAATATTCTTCAATACATTTATGATATACGCGGTAAAGAACTCGCTCTGCAGCACCTTTATTAAATGGTTCGTTTTTAAGGACAATCCTGCAAGCCTCTAAGCCTTCTTCACAATAAACCAGCAGCTTACGGATTGTTGAAAACAAGCCCTTATAATAGAGCTCATCGCCGCTTTTTTCCTCCATCAAACGTTCAATTGTCATTTCATTCATGTAAATCTCGAGAGTTTGTACTGTTTGCTCCAAAAATGTTGTTACATCCTCCAACTGGCTCTTCACTAATGTATTACCCAACCGGAACCCTCCCTTAAAAATTCAAACCCTTTGATCATGTAAAACTCCACTATTCCTTGTGTTCATTTACTTTCTAATAGGACAAACAAACTCTTAACCTTCCCTGGCCATAATCGTTTCTTTTAAGCTCAGTTACTAAATAGTTTACCATATTCAACCTACTTTTTATTGTTGATTAACGTTCAGGGAGGAATATTTTACATTATTATACGACAATTCAAGCTCAAACTTCTGGATTTTTCTGCATTTTATTTAAAATTTCTTTTATCTGGGCATATGGTAAATCCTTGAAAATAGTTAAAAAGATCGCCTCAGAATTTATATATACCCGTTTCCTTGCATGAAAATGCGAATTTTGCAACAAACAAAGGAGGGCAATAATATCTTTTAACGTATATCCTGTCAGTAATTCCTGAACCTCGGACACCCACTCACCCTCTTGTTCTAACAAAACTTCTTCAAAATACCGAAGATAAATAACCTGAAATTCTTTTATTTTTCCATTTTGCTTGTATGTCACGGTTGAACGATTGAAAAAATCCTCAGGTGAATTGGGTTTTTCCTTTTCTAACTCATATCCTATACAAGACAAGATTTTCAAGCTTCATCCTCCTTATTCCATCTCTTGGAATTTATGAAAAAACAAATCTGCTTCCTCGTCATTAAATCCATCATCTGTGTCATCCTGTAGCGCCGGCAGCTCGTCCAAAGATTTTAAACCGAAGTAATCCAAAAACTCCTTGGTCGTTCCGTATAAATAGGGCCTTCCCGCCCCTTCCGCACGACCTGTTTCCTGAATTAAAGCCTTGGCCATTAAGGTTTGTAAAGGACGTTCCGTTTTGACACCGCGGATAGCCTCAATCTCAATTCTGGTTATAGGCTGTTTATAGGCGATAATCGCCAATGTTTCCAAGGAAGCCTGCGATAGTGTGTTTGCCGAAGGTGTTTCAACAAGCTTTTTCAAATAGGGGGCATGCACTTTTTTTGTCGCCAATTGGTAGACACCGGCCAATTCAACAACACAGATTCCCCGATCTTCATTTTGATACAGCTCTTTAAGATCATATAACGCATCTTTTGCCTCTTCTTCTGTCACTTCCAATACGGATGAAATTTGCTCAAGAGATAACCCTTCATCACCTGCCGCAAAAAGTAGTGCTTCCAATATTGATTTCCAATTAACAATATCCAATTGTAAAATCCTCCTGCTTCCATTCTATGAAAATTTCCTCGAAGTTATTTGTTTGTTCCACCTGAATTTCATTTTGCTTCATCAATTCCAGGACAGCAAGAAAGGTGACAACTAACTGCTCTTTTTCCTCTGTGTTAAAGAGAGAGGTAAATAAGACCTTTTCTCTTTTTTCCTTAAGATAATCCTTTATTTCCTGAATCCGTTTATCTATCGTAATTTCCTGACGTGTAATTCGAGTTTGTAACGGTTTTCTTAATTTTTTTCGTCTCATTAATTTTTGAAAGGCGCTCAGCATATCATAAAGGCTGACATCTAAGTCATGGCGTTCCGTTTTTACATCTTCCGTATATGGCGATAAATCAATCGGAGGTTTAGTAAATAATAACGCCCTTTCAGCTTCCATATTTTTAAACTCATCAGCCGCCTCTTTATATTTTTTATATTCAAGCAGCTGTGTAACTAATTCTTCACGAGGATCGTCACTCATCAAGAATTCATCCTCTTCCTCATCCCATTCCTCTTCATGTTTGGGTAGGAGCATTTTACTTTTAATAGCTAAAAGTGTTGCCGCCATGACTAAATATTCACTGGCTATATCCAGTTCCAGCTCCTTCATGGTGTGGATATAGGCAACATATTGTTCGGTGATTTCAGAAACAGGAATATCATAAATATCTATTTCTAATCGATTTATTAGATGCAGTAATAAATCGAGTGGACCTTCAAATGCATCTATCTTTATTTTATAACTCATCTCTTTATAGGCACTCCTACTTATTTCAACTAGTTTAAGTATAATTTAACTCAAGCTTCTTTCCAATAGAATGAACAAATTGATTTTCTAAAAGGTGGGCAAAAGCCCATACATTCCAGTATGGATTACATAGTATGACAATGTAAAGAAAAGATCCAAAGAGGAGGATTCACAAATGGGAGATGGCGCAGTTGGAGGTTACGGTAGCGGATTTGCGCTAATCGTAGTGTTATTCATTCTACTCGTAATTGTTGGAGTAGCTTGGTGTTAATTAAATGATGAATCTAAGGAACAGGCTGTCGACTAGGTAGCCTGTTTCTATTGTTATCAGCTAGATAATCCCGCTCTTCTCACCATTTAAAATCCTTATTCTTTTCTTATCCATGTTCGTTCATGTATATTTATCTATAATCATAGAGAGATATTGAGGTGACAATAACCAAATGAACTACCCAATTGAGTTCATTCAGTACTTAGCCGAATTTCATGGAAGCAGAGATTATTTTGAATGCCATGAAATACTTGAAGAGTACTGGAAAAAACATCTCCCGTTAGATCGAGAATCTGTATGGGTCGGATTTATCCAGCTGGCCGTCGGTATGTATCATTACCGCAGAAATAATGAATCAGGAGCTATTCGCACCTTACAAAAATCAAAGCAAATTTTAAACAAACATACCGAAGAAATGAATCAATTAGGTATGGATTCAAATGGTTTACTCCAATTACTGACTGACTCCATACATAGGTTAAAAAACAATGAACCATACAAAAGTCCATTTTTGCCAATTGAAGATCCAGATTTGCTCGCGGCCTGCCAAACCATTTGCAAAGAATATGGATATTCATGGAATTGCAGCAGCAATCTTACTGATCCATTATTAGTGAATAGGCATTCTACCCGTGATCGTACAGATGTCATTCAGGAACGATTCAAGCAACTTCAAAAGCGCAGCAAAAATAAATAGAGAAACCCTCTTAAATAAGGGTTTCTCTATTTTCATGCTTTATTATCGGCTTCACAATCCAGACATTTTGAAATAAACTCCGCTGTTATATCTCTGGAAATAATTTCGTATCCCTCATATAATTCAATCAGACAGTTTACCATTTCATGGCCAACTCCCAGTCCCCTATGAGAGGGATTAACGGATAAATCGGTTACCCTAACCGTCTTTCCATCCAAATCTACCCCAATCAGACCTATAATGTCCTCATCTTGTTTCCAAAGATATAGTTGCCTGTCTGATTCTGTTTCATATGATTTAACAGTATTCTGGAGCTTCTTTAAATCTTTTTCATCAGGCATAAAAGATAATAAACCCATTGCGATTTTTTCAAAGCTCTTCTTGTATCTAATTAACATGTTTGATCCCTCATTAAATGAGAATAATAGAATGGTATTTAATAATCTTTCTTATCATACTAGTTTTTAACAATGAATTCAACTGACACAAATGCAAAGTCCTTTCTTTGCCATGCTAGACAACAGACATACATTTTATCCCAAAAAGGCTTTATATATACAATTCTAACGATTCGTACCCTATACAATATAGCCAAAATGGATAGAAATAACTGTAAAAGAATGCAAGAAAGAATAGACAATCTTCCAATTCCATTATAATATGACAGAGTTAACACAATTGGCAATTTGTTTGCCTAGATTACTATAACTACATAAAAAAATGAAACTTTTATCATTTTTTTACGTCTAACTGGTACGGGAGGTTATCACAATGAAAAAACAGCTTTTAAAATTAATGTCAGTTTTGTTGGCAGTTAGTTTTCTCATCCCTAGTGTAGCTTTGGCTGATATGCAAAGAGGCGACATGGTCGTTACACTTGGCGAAAACCTGACTCAGGAACAAAAAAAATTATTGTTAGCTGAAATGGACGCTCCAAAGGATGTAGAGATTGTAACAGTTTCTAATTCAGAAGAGCATAAATACTTGGATGGTAAAATTGCAAGCAGACTGATTGGAACAAAAGCAATCTCCTCTTCATCCATTACGATTGCTGCCAAAGGTTCCGGGATTACGGTCAAAACGAAAAATATCAATTGGGTAACAGAAGATATGTATAAAAACGCCTTGGCGACTGCCGGTATAAAAGATGCAGAGATTTATGTAACGGCTCCTTTTGAAGTTTCCGGTACAGCTGCCTTAACGGGCTTAATTAAAGCATACGAAGTGACAACAGACACCAAAATATCTGAGGAACAAAAACAAGCCGCCAATGAAGAAATGGTTGAAACAGCCAAACTAGGTGACCAAATCGGTACAGATGAAGCTACATCGCTGGTTGAGTCCATTAAAGAAGAGATCGCTGTTAACCCGCCTCAAAATGATGCTGATTTGCGCAGCATCATCGAAAAGGCAGCAGAGCAGCTTGGCATCACGTTAACGGAGCAACAGATCCAGAGCCTAATCGATTTATTTAACAAGCTTCAGGATCTAGGAATTGACTGGAACAAAGTTGGAGAGCAAATAAATGCCGCTAAAGATAAAGTGACCAATTATCTTCAATCAGAAGAAGGGCAATCCTTCCTTGATAAATTAAAAGCATTTTTTGTAAGTCTAATCGACGCAATTAAATCCTTATTCTCCTAATACAATGAGAGGCTGCCGGAAATGGCAGCCTCTCATTATTTATTCATATAATGGCAGGTCATTTTTTATTAGATCTTCAAGACTCTCTCTTCTCACAACAAGACGCGATTCCCCATTTTCTACAAACACAACCGCAGGACGACGGAGCCTGTTGTAGTTATTGGACATTGAGTAACCATATGCACCTGTACAAAAGACCGCCAGCAGATCCCCAGGCTTAACCTTAGGCAGCGGAAGATCCCAAATTAACATATCCCCACTTTCACAGCACTTCCCTGCTATGGCTACTTCTTCAAATACTTCATCATTCAGGCGATTGGCAAGAGCAGCTTCATAATTTGCCTGATAGAGAGCAGGACGAATATTATCACTCATTCCTCCATCAACCGCCCAATATTTACGAGTTCCCGGCACATGCTTACTTGATCCAATTTCGTAAATGGTTGTTCCGGCATCCCCCACCAATGAGCGCCCTGGTTCAATCCAGATTTCCGGCATAGACAGACCAGCTTCTTCAAAATCGGATTTTACTTCACTCACAATTTCTTCTACATAGCGAGAGACAGGAATAGGCTCATCCTCTTCTGTATAACGGATTCCAAAACCACCACCTAAATTTAAAACCTTTGGTGAAAATCCATATGTTTGATTCCAATTCGCAATTTGTTCACTAATCTTTTTAGCGGCCAAAATAAATCCGGTTGTTTCAAATATTTGTGAACCAATATGGCAGTGTATACCCAGTACGTCAAAATACTCGCTCCGCAGTACAATTTGCAGAGCTTGTTCCGCCTGGCCATTCCATAGATCAAATCCAAATTTAGAATCCTCTTGTCCTGTTAGAATATAATCATGAGTATGCGCTTCAATTCCAGGAGTTACCCGTAAAAGTATGGAGCATCGTTTACCTTTCATTTTGCACAACTCTTCTAAAATAGCAATCTCGTGAAAATTATCAATTACGATACAGCCAACCCCCGCTTCAAGCGCCATTTCTAATTCATCAACACTTTTATTATTTCCATGTAAATGAATCCGTTCAACCGGAAATCCGGCCTGGAGGGCTGTATACAATTCGCCTGCAGAAACTACATCCAAAGATAGCCCTTCTTCCATAGCAAGCTGAAACATCGCTATGGAAGAAAAAGCTTTGCTCGCATAGGCCACCTGAGCATCAACACCCAGACTGCCAAACGTATCTCTGAACATTCTTGCCCGTTCTCTAATTAAAGCCACATCATATATGTATAAGGGAGTGCCATATTGCTCTGCAAGAGAAACAGTATCTACTCCCCCTATTTCTAAATGGCCATGTTCACTCATTTTTCCTGTCCCATAAAAGTGCATGTAAACTCCTCCTTGACGTTATAACAAAAATAGACAGCCATTAATGCTGTCTATTTTTTGAATAGTATAACTACTTTATCACACTAATACCCTAATTCAAAATGAATTATTTTGTACGATCCACCGGATGTAAAATCCGCGGTCTTAAATGTCTGCCAGGCACCGGCCTTCTGATAATAATATTCGAAAGCGCTTTAGGTGCAAATGGGATAAACGGCCATAAATAAGGTGTAGATAACGTATTTAATCTGGTTAGGAAAAAAACGAAGAGCGTATTGGCAATCATGTACCCGGGTACATGGAACAAAGCAGTTAATATTAAAATCAGGTACCGCATATATTTATTGGCCAAGCCGAGCTCCAAGCTTGGAGTGGCAAAACTGCCAATCGATGCAATGGCTACATAAAGTAATACCTCGGGTACCATCCAACCAACATCTATGGCTATTTGACCAATTAGGACGGCAGCAATAAGTCCCATGGCTGATGATAAAGGAGCAGGTGTATGTATCGAAGCAATTCTGAGCAGTTCAATTCCAACCTCCGCTACAGCAATCTGTAATAGAATATGAACATGTGCATCATCCTGCGGACCAATAAACTTCATAGTTTCTGGTAGCAAATGGGGTTCCAATACAAATAATAACCATAATGGCAATATAAAAAGAGAGGCAAAAATACCGAGAAAACGGAACCATCTAAGAATGGTGCCCACTGAAGCTGCCTGTCTGTATTCCTCTGCATGCTGGACATGATGGAAAAAGGTCGTCGGTGTAATCATGATACTTGGCGACGTATCTACATAAATAAGGACATGCCCTTCGAGTAAATGGTTGGCTCCTACATCTGCCCGCTCGGTATAGCGAACCATTGGATAAGGATTATACCCTTGATTGACCAAATATTCCTCAACCGTTTTTTCGGCCATCGTCAATCCATCAATTTCAATTGATTTCAGTTCATCCCGAATGATATTAACGAGCTTCGGATTAGCTACCCCATCAATATATCCAATCGCAATATCTGTTTTGGAGCGTTCTCCAACACGCATAATTTCGAATCGCAAACGTTCATCGCGAATTCTCCTGCGTGTTAAGGCAGTGTTAATAATAATATTTTCAACATAACCGTCCCTTGCTCCTCTTGTGATCCTCTCTGTATCCGGTTCCTGGGGCTGTCTCCCCGGATAACTCCTCACATCTACGATCAGAGCTTTTCCGCTGCCTGCAACAATAATGGAGATCAAGCCTGACAATACCTGATCTACCATTTCATCCATCGTTTGAACAACCTCGACAGATTGTTGTACTAGCCGATTTTTAACGAGGTCATAGATAGGGACATCCAAGGCATTGTCTTCTTGTTCATTAATATCAGTCAATGTCTCTAAAATCTCTATGATAAAACTGGTATCACACAAACCATTCACATAATACATTTGCATCATTGTATCGCGAATCAGGATTTCTCTTACCCCTAAATCAAAACTTACTCCAAGACCCACATTTTTCTCCATGTATTGCTTTACGGCCTGTATGTCACTCGATATGGGTGTTTTCTCCTTTTGATTGGCCTGCATGGTATCCACTCCTTTCGAGAATCAGTTTTACAGCACTAAGTGTTATGGGACTGCCTTTAGCAATATCATCATATTTAGACATTTTGCCTATATCACCAATACCGACAACAATAGGTGCATGAATAGAATCGATACTATAGACTGTATCTCCATTAATTCGTTTAACATCCATTTCTGGTATTCCAAATTTATCAACGCCAAATCCGGTAAGATTCCCTTCGCGATCAATACAGACATCTACTTTTGTCCATTCTTCCTGTTTCGTTTTTGAAGCAACGGCAAGAATTCCAAGAAGATTGATATCAGGGTGTTCCGCAACATATTTCATTAACTGCTCACCAGCCCCTTCTCCGACCAGACCACTGTCATCAAACATAACCAACACCGGGTCATGGGCTGCAGATTTAATGAGTTTAATCAGTTCAGCTCCGCCCATTTTTGTTGGATTTCCATAGGAGGATGAAATGCAGCGACCGCCGATTTCTTTTGCTACATGTTCGATCGTTCTTTTCGCATATTCGTCTCCATCTGTGATAATGATGATATTTCGCTTCCCTTTCAACTCTTTCACCGCCCTATGACTTTTATTGATTATAAACAATCCACTGAAATAGTGAGCCCATTATTTTCCCGAGAACAAGCGCCATCAGAATATATAGAATCCGCTCCTGCATTCCGATTCTTTTTGCCAAGATCGGAAAGACATTTAAAACCTCTGTCAAAGCTGCTGCTAGCATCCCGTTAAAAACGCCGCTAAATATGCCCATGATTGATAGGAGTATCGGAGTTAATCCCAATGAAAAGTCCCATAAGCTGGATATGGTCCCACCTATTGCTCCGAGTATAACCGCACTTTCAAAATAATGAACAGATTGAACCTTCGTAAGCTGTGTAAGCCTTGGTATAATATTAAGGACAGTCAGGAAAGCCACATATCCGGCTCCGACCGATACCCCACCTGAGAATCCAACTATCAGCACAAAAACGAACTCAGTCATCTTTTACGGAAGTAATCGAATGTTTGTTTTCATTCATAATGATGTATTGATCTAAATCCTGCTGATAGTTAAACATCTCTACTTCCATTGGACTTGGTTCATCATTTAATCTTTTTGTGAAAATATGATTAAAGAACAAAATCATCCCAATTCCGAGTCCAAATGAATAGGGTATTTGAAATACAAGTGGATTTGCAGAATGCTTACCGGTAATCATATAATAGAGACGTTCATGCAGCTCCCTCATACTGACATCCTCATGAAAATTCATAATCGCAAAGCCAGCCCCTATAAAAAGGACAATCCACACAAGAATAAACAAAAGGTTCGATACTTTCTTCGTTTTACGTTCTACCTCTACAATTGTTTGCGATGGGCCATAGGTGTCCATTTTCATTTCGGGAAAATGCTGAAAAATTGCTTGGAGAACAACCGTTACATCCAGAATAAAAACATTTTTATTCTTCGAAAATTCACCCAGAACTAAACTTCCAACCTTTTCTTTTACTTCGTCTGTCCCAATTATATTGGCAATATCCGAAAGTCTTATCGGATGGTTCGGCAAAACTTTCGCCCGATATTTTAAACGGATATAAACACATTCCTCCATGAATATTTTCATCCCCATTTCCTTAATTCACATGTATTTATAGTATGGTTAGAAAAATCAGGAACCATACCAAAAATCATAAATTAGTTTATAGAGAGATACATTCAATCGCAAAAAAAAACCGTACGAACCAGCACTCTAGTCCATACGGTCTTTCATTTGATTTAAAATCTTTTTTTCTAATCTAGATACTTGTACCTGGGAGATTCCTAGCCTCTCTGCAACCTCCGTCTGCGTTTGATCCTTATAATACCGTAAATAAACAATTAATTTCTCTCGTTCATCCAATAAGGCGATTGCCTCTTTCAAAGCAATTTTTTCAAACCACTTTGTCTCTGAACTATCTGCTATTTGGTCTAGCAAGGTAATCGGATCGCCGTCATTCTCATAAACCGTTTCATGGATTGAAGAAGGCGATCGGCTTGCCTCCTGTGCCATAATGATTTCCTCAGGTGATAAATCCAAATACTCACTGATTTCTGTAATGGTTGGCGTCCGTCCGAAGTGCTTAGATAATTCATCCTTCGCTCTTCTGATTTTGTTGGACATTTCCTTCAATGAACGACTGACTTTTACCGTGCCGTCATCACGAATGAAACGCTGAATCTCTCCAATAATCATGGGAACTGCATAGGTTGAAAATTTAACATTATAGGATAAATCAAATTTATCTACAGATTTCAATAAACCAATACACCCTATTTGAAATAAGTCATCTGGTTCATATCCTCTGTTAAGAAATCTTTGTACAACTGACCATACAAGCCTCATGTTTTTCTGGATGATTTCGTCTCTAGCTAATTGGTCACCTTGCTGGCTTTGAAGTATAAGTGTTTTTACCTCTTCGTCCTTAAGCTGGGCGGTCTTTTTACCCTTTTTGACTTCCACATCCATTGTATTAGTCTCCTTAATTACATAAAGCTTTGCTTTTGGAAAGATTTTTCATAAGCCTTACCTCTGTTCCTTCACCTCTGGATGAATCGATATAAATCTCATCCATAAAGTTCTCCATTATGGTAAAGCCCATACCGGACCTTTCCAATTCTGGCTTTGTTGTATACAAAGGCTGCCTTGCTTCATCGATATCTCTGATTCCAATGCCATTATCCCGGATTGTCAGTTCCACTCTTTCTTCCTCAAGATCCAATATCGCAGTGATATAGATTTTGCCCTTGGCATCTCCCTCATATCCATGGATAATCGCGTTGGTGACCGCCTCCGATACAACCGTTTTAATTTCGGTTAACTCATCAAGTGTAGGATCCAATTGCGCGATGAAAGCTGCCACCGTAATCCGTGCAAATGATTCGTTTTGACTTAATGCAGAAAATTCTATAGCCATTTCGTTTTTCATTTACGCTACCCCCAATCCCTGTATAGCTGCTTCCTCTGAAGATTCAAGACGAAGAATTTTAAACATTCCGGACATCTCAAATAACCTATGAACAGAAGGCGAGATGGCACAAACAATCATTTCCCCTTCAAATTGCTGAATTTGTTTATATCTGCCTAAGATCACCCCAAGACCGGAGCTATCCATAAAACTCAACTCGCCCAAATTTAAAATGATATGGCGAATGCCACCAGTTTCTATTAATTGAGATGCCTTGTTCTTTAAATCCTCCGCCGTATGATGATCCAATTCTCCCTTCAGGCGAATACATAATATATCCTCAATCGTCTTCATATCAATTTCTAGACTCACAGTACCTTTGCCCCCTTCAAAGAAAGTATAGTGGTGATTTTCGCCAAGCTCCACTTCAATTCCTTCTTAAAGACAAAACTAGTGATATTCTCTTTCTATTCGTTTAATTTCGCATACCAATGCTTATTCGTCGCCGGTATGGGTAAACATGCCGAAAGAACGCTTAAATAAATCAAACCAGCTTGCTCGTTTTACATCTTTTGATGCAATAAGAGGGGTTTCTGAAATTACTTTGTCGTCTCTCATCATTTTTAAGACACCAAGCTGATCCCCTTTTTTGATTGGGGCCTGTACATCTTTTTTCAGTACGATATTCGGACGGATATTCACATTGTCTTCCCCTTTTTTATTTAAAAGAGAAACTGAATCGTTTGTGACCAGACTTACTTTCTTCTGTTGACCTTTTTCAATTTTCAAAAGTGCAAGAGGCTGTTCTTTCTTATAGACCGGACGTGATTGATAATTAGCAAAGGCATAATCCAGCATTTTTGTAATTTGAGAATTTCGTTCCTTTGGATTCTCAGCTCCAAATACAACTGCAATGACTCGTAAATTATCTTTTTTAGCTGTTGCGGTTAAGCAATATCCTGCTTGATGTGTAAAACCTGTTTTTAATCCGTCCACACCTGGGTAAAATTTCACCAGTTTGTTCGTATTCACAAGCCAGAATTTTTTATCTGAATCCTCACGTAAGTAAGATTCATATAAACTCGTAAAATTTGTGATTTCCTCATGCTTTAGTAACTCTTTTGCTATAGTCGCCATATCAAATGCTGAACTGTAATGATCAGTTGTCGGCAGTCCCGTACAATTTTGAAATTTAGTGTTCTTCAATCCCAATTCCTGCACTTTGGCATTCATTCTTTTCACGAATTCCTCTTCGCTTCCAGCAATTTTCTCAGCCATGGCAACGGAGGCATCATTCCCTGAACCAATCGCAATTCCTCTAAGCATTTGCTCAACTGTCATTTCCTCACCTGGTTCAAGGAAGATTTGCGAACCACCCATTGAGGCAGCATATTCACTTGTTCGAACTTTATCTTCCATCGTTATACGCTTTTGATCTAATGCCTCCATGATTAACAGCATAGTCATAATCTTCGTCATACTGGCGGGAGACAGCCGCTCATCTTTATTTTTATCATATATGACAGAACCCGTATCCTTTTCTATCAGTATTGCTGACTTCGTTTTAGGTGCTAAATCTAATTCCGCCGTTTTTGTTTTTTCGGCTGCAAATGATGGTACAGACATACTTAAAGTGAACACTACTACTAATAAAGCTGAAACATACCGTTTCATGGACAGACCTCCTACTCATGATAAATTCCAGTTTTACCAACAACACTACTTTTATACAGTCCAGAATCTTATCTCAGATAAAATTATATTTCCTGGTGAGGACCTAATTAATTTGAATGAAGATTTTAAATATGCAGTCTTAATTTCAAAGGGAATTCAGCTATTTCTGTGTTAGTAGAACCAAATTAACTAACATTAGATGTTCTGAAATTAAATTATCGAGCAAAACTCGAGAGGAGAGAAATTTGAGCCTGTAAATCATAAAAACATCCTTATTTTTAAAGGAAATTGGTTAAAGCGAAGACTTTTCAGTCTGCTTTTTATAATCAGTATTTAAATTTCATCTATATAACAGGCAACCTATAAACAATTGAGCGAAATTTTATAGCAATAGTTCGATTTTGAAAGGAATTGAGCGAAAAGGGAGTGGAATTGAGCGATATTTCAATTTATTGAGCGAACGGTAAAGCAATTAGCGGAAAATGAGGTTAATTGAGCGGGAATTCTGGTGATTGAGCGATCATGTAAGACTCTTAAGCGATTAGCATGGCTATTGTGCGATCATTAAGCATTTGAACGAACGATTTACACAGTAATTGAATCAAATTTGGACACTAGAGCAATTTATATCAGGCCAAAGTGAATTATTTATTCATTTTACCCTAGCATGTCATTACGCATGGTATCTTACTCCTACTATTAACCGTAAAAAAATAGAGGCTATCTAATAAAAACTATTAGATAGCCTCCTGTTAAAACTTACTTACGCTTCAATTTTCATTTCTGATACGATTGATTTCACTAAGTTCAAGAACGTAGATTTTACTTTTTCAGTCGTTTCAATTACCTCGTCATGTGCCAAAGGCTGATCCAGGATTCCAGCAGCCATGTTTGTAATGCATGAAATACCGAGTACCTTCATGCCTCCATGAGCAGCAACGATAACTTCAGGAACTGTTGACATTCCCACTGCATCTCCGCCTAAAATACGTGCCATTCTTACTTCTGCTGGTGTTTCATAAGTAGGACCTGTAAATCCAATGTAAACACCTTTTTGAATCGCAATATTTTGTTTAGAAGCAACTTGTTCTGCCAATTCCACTAATGATTTTGTATAAGCACTTGTCATATCAGGGAATCTTGGTCCAAACTCACTGTGATTCGGTCCAATTAATGGGTGTGCGCCCATGTAATTAATATGATCTGTGATAATCATCAAATCACCAGGCTTGAAGCTTTCATTTACTCCGCCTGCTGCATTTGTTACAAGAATATGCGTCATTCCCATTGCCTTCATAACACGTACCGGGAATGTAACTTCTTGCATGGAATATCCTTCATAATAGTGGAAACGCCCCTGCATAGCCGCTACTGTTTTGCCTGCCAGCGTTCCAACAACAAGTTGGCCGGCATGTCCTTCAACAGTAGAAACTGGGAAATGAGGTATTTCACTGTATGGGATTACAGTGGCATTTTCAATTTCATCAGCCAATACTCCCAACCCTGAACCAAGAATCAATCCTAGTTCCGGCTTTTGACCGGATACCTCTAAAATATGCGCTGCTGCTTCATTTACTTTTTCAAACATTCTGTTCTCTCCTTTTAATTTAGTTCCTTAAGGAAGCTTACTCCATGCTCAGGCATTTTCACACCGAAGTTATCAGCAACGGTTGCACCAATGTCCGCAAATGTACTGCGGATCGGCAGTTCTTTACCTTCTTTAAATTGTTTGGAGTATACAAGTAAAGGAACATATTCTCTCGTATGGTCTGTTCCAGGATGAACCGGATCATTACCATGGTCTGCTGTAATAATTAGCAGATCGTCTTCCTTCATTTTATCCAGTACTTCCTGCAATCTTCCATCGTACTCTTCTAATGCTTTACCGTACCCAATAGGATCGCGTCTGTGGCCAAATACAGCATCAAAATCAACAAGGTTCAGGAAGCTTAGACCAGTAAAGTCCATGTCCAATGTTTGGACCTGCTTATCCATTCCATCCATATTACTTGTTGTGCGAAGCGCTTTTGTTACGCCCTCGCCATCGTAGATATCAGCAATTTTCCCAATGGAGATTACATCAAAGTTACTATCCTTCAACTCATTCATTACCGTGCGTCCAAATGGTTTTAACGCATAATCATGGCGATTTGGCGTACGTTTGAAATCACCAGGCTCTCCAACGAATGGGCGAGCAATAATTCTGCCTACCATATATTCTTCACGAAGAGTCATTTCTCTGGCAATTTCACAGATACGATAGAGCTCTTCAAGAGGTACTACATCCTCATGAGCTGCAATTTGCAGAACGGAGTCAGCAGAAGTGTACACGATTAATGCTCCGGTTTTTACGTGTTCTTCTCCCAATTCTACTAGGATTTCTGTACCGCTCGCCGGTTTATTCCCAATAATTTTTCTGCCGCTCTTTTCTTCCAGCTCCTGAATTAATTCCGGCGGAAATCCATCCGGAAATACACGGAACGGTGTATCAATGCGCAGCCCCATGATTTCCCAGTGGCCAGTCATCGTATCTTTCCCATTGGATGCCTCTTGCATTTTTGTATAATAAGCCATTGGCTTTTCTGCCTTTTGAATCCCTTTAATTTCTCTGATGTTTGACAAGCCTAATTTACCCATGACAGGCATGTTCAACCCATTCATTTTTTCAGCTATATGTCCAAGTGTATCCGAACCTTTATCGCCAAATTTCTCTGCATCTGGCGCTTCACCAATCCCAACAGAATCCATTACAGTTAAAAATACTCGCTTAAATTTCATACCTGAAACCTCCAGCTTCTTTTATATGTAGGTTACCCTTTCTCAACGCCTGTAATCTTCCATAAATTTCAGTGGAATTTACGGGTCAAAAGTTGCAGGCGTCAGAGGTCTGACTTCTTTATTTTACATCACCGGGGAAACGTTGCCAATTTAAGTTTACCAAATTTTAATAGTTTTATTTTTCGGTATTCACTCAATATTCAAAAAGTCTTTAGACCTACTGCTTATTTCTTTTTAGAAACGTGTTCAAAAATAAAGACGGCATCCCTTACCGGAGGCCGCCGTAACTATCCTAAACTTAGAGAATCCCCTTTTAAGCTCGGGGATGGAACTTACTGTATACATCCTTTAAACGGACATTCGTGACATGTGTATATATTTGTGTTGTCGAGATATCAGCATGTCCGAGCATCTCCTGAACAGCCCGCAAATCCGCACCATTCATTAGTAAATGAGTGGCAAATGAGTGGCGAAGGGTGTGAGGTGTCAATGACTTTTGAATATTCGCCTGCTCAGCAAGCTTCTTGATAATTTTCCATAACCCTTGGCGGCTGAGACGTCCGCCGTGATGATTCAAAAATAAAGCATCCGATTTATTCTTTTGGCTAACCAATCTAGGTCTACCTGATGTTAAGTAGGTGGTAATCGAATCAAGGGCCATTTGCCCCACCGGGATAATTCGCTCTTTATTTCCCTTCCCTATACAGCGAACAAATCCCATTTCTATATGTACATTATCAATATTTAACTCTATTAATTCACTAACCCGCATACCAGTTGCATAGAGCAGCTCTAAAATAGCCTTATCCCGTATACCGAAAGCGTCAGCTGGGTTAGGTGCATTCAGCAATGCCTCCGTTTCCTCCTGGCTTAAAACCTTTGGCAATGATTTCTCAGTATGAGGGCTTTCAATCAAGACAGACGGATCTGTTTCCGAAATACGTTCCCTTAATAAAAATTGATGGAAGGATCGAATGGAAGCTGTATGGCGTGCCAGCGTTTTGGACGATTTTCCATCATCCCTTAATTTACCCAGGAACTGGACAATATGAACACGGGAAACGTCCTTCCAGTTGTCAATTTGTTGATTTTTCAAAAACTTATAATAGGAATCCAAATCTCGTTTATACGATAGGAGGGTGTTTTTAGCCAACCCTTTTTCGATTGTTAAATAATGGATAAAATCCTGCAATGGATCTTTCATTTTCATTTACTCCCCATCTAAATAAAATAGAAAGAGTCTTTCTCTCCATCCAGGCTCCTCTTCATCATTGATGGATTGAAAAACCTTTACAGCCGTTCCCTTAGGCTCGTCATAGCGATGATAATTTTCATATTCCTCATTAAACCAAACAATAGCAAAATAAAATAATATCGTAAAGCCAACAAACATGATGAATACCTTGCTTGTTTGCCAAAATAATTTAATCAAATTTCTCATAATTCTCTAGTCCTCCAGGCCTTTTTATCAATTTATGCCTGTTTGGACATGTTTTATACATATCATCCACGTTTTATGAGTAAAAGATAAAACCTTTCCACAACGGAAAGGCTTATCTTGCATGGTTATTCCCGGACCCTGCAGTCTCCGGCTCTTCTTTTTTATCTTGGCAACGATGGCAAACCCCATGAAATGTCAGGCGATGATCCTTAATTTTGAATCTGAATTTCTGTTCAACAATCGGTTCTACATCATCTAATAAATCTTCAAGAATTTCATCTACTGCTCCACATTCTATACAGACTAAATGGTGATGAAAATGCGCTGCTCCCTCTTGTCGCAAATCATAACGGGATACCCCATCACCAAAATTAATTTTATCTACTATTTTAAGCTCAGTAAGCAATTCAAGCGTTCTATATACAGTTGCCAAACCGATTTCCGGTGCTTTTTCTTTAACGAGCAAATATACATCCTCTGCACTTAAATGGTCTTCTTCATTCTCGAGCAACACTCTAACCGTGGCCTCTCGCTGCGGCGTCAGCTTGTAACTTGAAGAATGTAATTGCTTTTTTATTCGATCTAATCTAGATTCCAACCCTTTTCCTCCTCGCCGCTGAATCTGTCCGGATTTCATCATCATATTATAGAAGAAGGCAAAAAGGGATTATGAGTCCGGCCTTCTATCACCATTTATAGTATAGCAAAAAAAACGTCCATGTAAAATATAATAATTATAAACAACTTATAATAATGATTATTATCTAATAATTATTATTAACTCATATTATCAATTACAGCTTTCATTAGCCCCGGTGATAAAAAGGATTCAATCAAGGCTGCAACAACAAAAGACACTAAGGCCATTCCAAGCAACAGAGAATACTGGAAAAAATAAGGCCTTAATTTTTCGCGGCTTGATTTTAAAAATTGGCGTTTAATCATTTTAATGGAGATAATGACGGCGCATGATGCCATGATAATGGTTACGGGTACAAGGATGATATTCTGAGGTAAAATGGATACACACGCAAGCATAAAGCCCTGCCACCCTGTTTGGCTAACCAAAAAACCGACAGTAAAGCCGATCACGATTCCTTTTATAAAAAGAAGAATTAAAATCATTGGTAACCCGATAATCGAGATTCCAAGAATCCACATTAAGATAATAAACTTCGCATTCTCCTGAAAGCTATAGATGAAAATTTCACTGCTTGCACTGACTTTCCCTTGCTTTAATTCTCCGAAGAACTGAGACAAATAATAAAACAGGTCCTCTTTCTGAGTTAAAGATAAGCTGTTGACAATAATTGCCCCAAAAATGATTCCCATCAGGAATAGGACCATAATAAAAATGAAAATAGATAAATGATCTTTAATATGAAAAAGCAAAGCTCTTTTATAATACGATTTTTTCACAGGGGAATTCTCCTCTCCGGTTCCATTACTAGATTCTATGTATTTACTAGAGATTGTATTCTAGTAAAAAATAAATTCTTACTAGTCTAAATAGTATGATATAATCTCTTTAATTTACATAAAAGGAGGAGATTGGCATGAATCCGATCCTGATGGACATACCAGAAAAACTTGATGGAAGCCGAATTTATTTGCGTTCTTGCAAACCGGGAGACGGGCCTATGGTCCATGATGCCATATTGGCTTCAAAAGAAGATTTAAAACCCTGGATGCCCTGGGCTAATCGAGATCAGACATTAGAGGAGACAGAGGACAATTTACGAAGAGCACAGGCAGAGTTTATTTTAAGAGAAGATATACGTCTATATGTGATGAGAAAAGAAGATAATATTTTCCTTGGTTCCACCGGACTACATAGAATGAATTGGGAAACAAGAAAGTTCGAGATCGGATATTGGATGGATTCTCGTTACACTAAAAAAGGATATATGACAGAGGCTGTTGAATTATTGACGAACTTCACATTCGATAAATTACTAGCTAACCGGGTGGAAATTCGCTGTGATTCAAAAAACATAAACTCCAGACGGATTCCTGAAAAACTGGGTTACACTCTTGAAGGGACATTAAGACACGACAGCTATGATTCTACAGGTACCTCCCTTCGTGATACATGCATTTTCTCTAAAATCAGAAGTGATTTGTAAAATAGAAAAAAGGGCAGTGAATGCTATTCACTGTCCTTTTTCTCCATTAATCCGTAATAATCTTCCCGTAAATACCGCCTCCGCCTTTTTGCAGAGACAATGTACCACCCCGTGCCTGATAGATGAGCATGGCTATTTTTTCAGGAACTAGCCCCTTTAGCTCCTCCAGGCTGGCTTCATGGATGACAGCCATTTCTGAACCAAAACCAGCTACTAATTTATCCAATGTTCTCGGTCCTAGCCCTGGAATAAACTCAAGCGGGATATGATGAATATAAGGCGGTCTCTCTTGCAGAACATCTCCCAGCTCTGCATCTGCAAGATCATTGATACGTTCAGCTACTCCACGTGTCACCTGATTAGAGCCGCAATAAGGACAGCGCTCTGAATACACAGCTAGAGTTTCGCCGCAATTCTCGCAAACTGTTTCATGGTATTTACCTAAATACGGATTCAGTCCGTAATTAGCTAAAATGGCACGTCCTTCTTCTTGTTGAAGTGCTTTATGCCATTCGGTAAAGTTAGGCTCCTGCAGCAACAGTTTTTGATATTCACGAGCCAGCTTTGGCAACGAATGTGCATCACTATTTGTTAAAAAGGGATAGCGGTTCAGCTCGCTTAACTTGGATGCCATTGTCGTATCAGCACTGAGCCCCAGCTCAACAGCGTCAATCCAGTCTGGATTCAGAACCTCGTTTAGGCTCTTTAAGACCCCTCTGCCGTACAAACTTTTATGGGGAGTGAAAATATGTGCAGGGATAAATAACCCGCTCAAATCCTT
The DNA here is from genome assembly GCF_058216035.1 of Pradoshia sp. Z4_20. Taxonomy (NCBI): domain Bacteria; kingdom Bacillati; phylum Bacillota; class Bacilli; order Caryophanales; family Bacillaceae; genus Pradoshia; species Pradoshia sp. Z4_20. Next base: position 725,743 of record NZ_JBZAJD010000001.1, on the reverse strand, counting down.
TACTTTTTTCTGCAATACGGTAGCACTCTCATAAATACGCTGAGAGCTGAGAGTATTATTTTTAACTCTCGCTGCAAACCATTCCGAAAACAGCTTCATTTTTTCAAGAGTAGGAAAATAAGCCAGCACATGAATGGGCCCTTTGCAGTTTGCATCATTGATTTCAATCTCACTCCCAGGAATCAAAACGGTACCGTCTTTATGTTGAAGACCGCCGCCCTCGAGTTCTTTCATCTCTCCTTTTGCCATGAGCCCCTCAAGTTCTTCTATCACCTCAGGAACATGGCAGTCGATGACCCCAACCATATCGAGTCCTTTTCTTGTCGCAGCATATTCAAGAATAGTTGAAATCGTTAGGGTCCGCGCTCCTGTAATTTTGACAGGCTTCCCAGATTTCGTTCTCCCCACATGAATATGAAAATCCGCGTAATATGTCTTCATTTATTTAGACAGTGCCTCTTGGAGCTGTAAATATTGAACCGCATAGGCTGTTTTGGCATCCTGAATTCTCTCTTCTTTAATCAGTTCCAAAGCCTCTTCTAATGTGACTTCCATCAAGTCCACGAATTCATCCTCATCAAGGCCTCTTGCATCTTCCTTTTTAGAAAGACCCTTAGCCAGGTAAATATGTACAATCTCATCTGCAAATCCAGGCGATGTGTAGAGGGAAATAATATGTTCAATGGACTCGCAGGCATATCCGGTTTCCTCTTCCATCTCGCGAACCACACAATCTCTTGGATCTTCACCGGCATCCAATTTACCGGCAGGAATTTCAACTAACGCTTTTTCCATCGGCTTACGGTATTGCTCAACAAGCACGAGCTTATTTTCATCTGTAACGGCAATCACTGCGACCGCTCCAGGATGTTTAATTAATTCTCTGGTCGACGTCTTTCCATTCGGAAGAAGCACTTCATCCACACGTACATCTAAAATTCTTCCTTTAAAAATAGGTTCTGATTTGATCGTTTTCTCTTCATATTTGTACATCGTTAAATCTCTCCTTTTGTTCTAAAAAGCATTCCTCTGTTCATACATTTTACCATATAGCATGTCCAAAGGGGTGCGTTATGAAAATATGGATCAGTGACAATCAAATCATTTTGAGCGGAAAAGCTTGGGAAGTAAAAGAGAAATTAAAGCAATATAGCAATCAATATGTGTATGTTACGGACTGGCTGCAGGCCGCTCGGCAAATAAAATGACGGATTTAACTCCTTCCATTACAATAAAGAAAAGACACACTGTAATAGCGAAAGGAGATTTCCTGTGAAAAAGAGACAAATTGGAGAATCTGACTTATATGTTACGGAGATGGGACTAGGATGCATGTCTCTCGGCAAAGACGAAAAACAAGCCCGACTAATACTGGAGACAGCTATCGAACACGGAATCAACTATTTTGATACAGCCGATTTGTATGATTTTGGCCTTAATGAGGAAATGGTCGGAAGGGTGTTAAAACCATATCGACAGAACCTGATATTAGCTACAAAGGCAGGTAACAGATGGAATGACGAGAAAACTTCATGGTCCTGGGACCCTTCGCGAACCTATATTAAGCAGGCCGTAAAGGATAGCCTAAAGCGTTTACAGACCGATTATATCGATTTATACCAGCTTCATGGCGGTACAATAGACGATCCCTTGGATGAAACCATTTCCGCCTTTGAAGAATTAAAGAAAGAAGGCTATATACGTGAGTACGGCATTTCCTCCATCCGTCCCAATGTCATCAAGGAATTTGCAAACCACTCAAGTATCATATCGGTCATGATGCAATACAGTCTTCTCGATCGAAGACCGGAGGAATGGATGCCATTACTGGAGGAGCATCAAATCAGCATCATTGCCAGAGGTCCTGTAGCAAAAGGCCTTTTAACAGAGGAAATGTTAAATAAAGCTTCCGATTCTATCCGTGAAAATGGATATTTGGACTATACATATGAGGAGCTAGAGTCTCTGCTTCCATCCATTCAAGAAAAAATAGCGAGCCGTTCCATGAATGAACTGGCTTTACAATATATCCTCTCTTCTAAAGCGGTAGCTGCTGTGATCCCTGGGGCAAGCAGCGAAAAACAATTACTTGAAAATATAAAGGCTATAAACAGCAAACCGTTAGCAGCCGAAGAGCTGGAACTATTGCGCTCCTTAACTAAAGCAAATAAATATGAGACACATCGCGATTAAACGGGAGTCAGGCTATTTCATCTAAATAGCCTGATTCCTTTTCTTATTTTTATCCTATACATAGAATAACCAGTCGAAATCTTCCCGTTGGTAATCACAATAAAAATAATCATTCGTTTTTGAATCATACACATAATCCTGCTGGCACTCTTCGAAATGGTCAACAATCCATTTCATGGCTGAAATAAATTGGTAGGCTTCCGCATTCGTCATGGTTGGATGAATGGAAAATCGAATCCATCCAGGTTTAACCTCTAAATTGCCCTGATCAACCAATTCCATGATTTGTTGGGAACTCTCCTTGGAGATTCCCAATAAATAATGCCCATACGTTCCCGCACAGGAACATCCGCCCCGTACCTGAATTCCAAACCGGTCATTTAATAGTTTAACAATCAGATTATAGTGTACCCCCGGAATCATAAATGAAATAATACCCAATCGTTCTTCTTTCTCTGGTTCGAGAACCTTAATTTCAGGTATGGATAACAATCCCGGAAGAAGGATGGAAAGCAATTCTTTCTCTCTTGCCAACATATTGTCTACCCCCATTTCCTCCTTTAGCCTTATACATAATGCTGTTCGAATGCATTGCAGGATTCCTGGTGTTCCACCGTCCTCCCTCGTTTCAATATCCTCATAATAGCTTTTGTTTCCCCACGGATCCGTCCAATTGACAGTGCCGCCGCCAGGATGATCAGGTATGTGGTTGTGATACAAATTTTTATTAAAAATTAAAACACCACTCGTACCGGGTCCGCCCAGGAATTTATGCGGAGAAAAACAAATCGCATCCAGCTGTTCTGCAGGATTCTCGGGATGCATATTGATATTTACATATGGAGCGCATGCAGCAAAGTCTATCACACAGATACCACCGTGCTTATGCATCACGCTTGCCAGTTCATGATATGGAGTAATGAGTCCGGTTACATTGGAGCATGCGGTAAAAGCACCGATTTTCAACGGTCTGTTTGAATACGATTGTAACTGCCGTTCTAATTGCTCCAGACTGACATTCCCTTTTTGATCAGGTTCCACGATAACTACATCGGAAATCGTCTCAAGCCAGGAGGTATGGTTGGAATGATGTTCCCGATGGGTAATAAATACAACCGGTCTTTCCTCAGGCTTTAGTTCAAGCCTCGATTCCCATTTTTCTGGTATGCGCAAGCCAAGTATACGTTGAAATTTGTTAATGACCGACGTCATTCCAAAGCCATCAAGAAGAATCGCATCATCCGGACCAGCGTTTACATGCTCTTTTATGATTTTCTTTGCATGATGATACGCATTCGTCATGAATGAGCCGGTTTGGTTTGATTCCGTATGGGTATTTGCCATAAACGGTCCAAATTCCTTCGTGATTTTATCCTCTATCGGTTTATATAATCTTCCGCTTGCTGTCCAGTCCGCATATATAATCGGCTTTTCTCCGTATGGGGTTGAAAACGTTTTGTCATTTCCTATAATGTATTTGCGAAAATCATGGAAATATTGCTCCAGCTCTCCAAACCATTCTCGCTGATGATTTCCAATTCTTGCCCTCAGCAATCCTGTTCACCTTCTATCTGCATAAGTCAGTAACAGTATATGAATAAAAAGCCTATTGGTTATTGCCGTGGAGAAAATAGTACTTTCTTACAAAAAAGCCCTATCACTTTTCAGTGATGAGGGCCTTCCATTATTCTTCCATTGATTTCTCAGTTTTAAATTTCCCTGTCAGAGCAATAAGTTCATTTGTAATTTGAGCAAGTCCATTAGCATATTCTGCTGTCTCTTTTACCATCGCATTCTGTTCCTCTGCGGATGCAGAAACTTCTTCAGCAGAAGCCGCTGATTCCTGAATGGTTGTGGATGTCTCTTCAATCATGCCCTCAACTCTTTTAACATCTTCATTAATCATTTGAAAGGACTCAGTTAATTTCTCTAAATGATTCTTTGTATACCCAACCTTTTCATTTATGATTGTCAGTGTACTGCTGCCTTCCATCACTGTTTCAACCTGAGTACGGAACTGATTTAAATTATTTTCCATAACGTTCATCGTGTTAAATGTGTCTTTTTGAATTTTATTAATTAAATCCTTGATCTCTTCAGTAGCTTTATTTGTCTGTTCGGCCAGCTTACGTACTTCATCTGCCACTACTGCAAAGCCTCTCCCTTGCTCCCCCGCTCTTGCGGCTTCAATAGCTGCATTCAGAGCCAATAGGTTCGTTTGGGCCGAAATATCTGTAATAAACCGAATTATATTTTCAATTTCATTTGCTCGTTCGCCTAAATGCTTCACTTGTTCGTTGGCATGAGCAATATCGTCACCAAGTGCTACTAATACCTGCAGTCCTTCGAGAATCATCACTTGTCCATCCCTTGCTATAAGTGATGATTCCTCTGCATTGCCCAATGTTTCTTTTGTAAAATAAGTCCCTGTTTCAACCTGTTTTGTAATATTCACCATTGTCTCAAAGATATGGTTAGCTTTATGTGATTGAGTATCAATTCCAGATGCGATATACGAAACAGTGGTGGCAATTTGATCAGCAGCCACACCGGTTTGCTGAGTACCCTCTGCCATCTTAACGGTATTGGCATGGATTTTATCAGATGATTCCTTGATGGCACCTATTAAGTACACAAGCTCTGTACGCATTTGTTCCATTCCACTCGCAAGTGTGCCGATTTCATCCTTTGTTTCTGCAACAATTGGTTCTGTTAAATTTCCCTTGGCAATCAACATGACTTGTTTAGATAACTTCTCTATTCCCCGAGTAACCGGACGTGTCACTCTATAAACCATGGTGTAGCCGATCGCTAGGTTCATAACAAAAACCGTTAACGCAGTCGTTAAGGCCTTTCTCGTCTGCTCTGTCAATTGATTTATATCCTTATGAATTCCATCAACAGCCTGTTTCTGTAAGTCACCAAGCTGCTGTTCCATAGTTTGTTCAAATTGAGTAAAGATCACCTTAGGCTCATTACCAGCTTCTATCCCCTTTTCTGTGAAACTCTCAGCCATTAGCTGCCCGGATTGATAAAACTCGGTAAAGGAATCTGCTAATGAATCCAATTTTCCGGATGATACACCCAGTTTTTTTAAATCCTCGGCATGATTCTTAAATTCTTCTGCATACGTATCAGCCAACGAATAAGTATCAATCGTGTCCGAGCCTTTCGTAGCACTGATTCCTTTGAATACCTGCTGCACCTGAATAACATTGACTTTCATTTGATCTGTTAGTAGTACAATCTCTAAGGAACTCTTATTTATTTCCTGAATGCGCTTTTCATTCGAATACAGATTGTAAGCGAGAACAGCAGCTACTATTAAACTTAAAACAGTAACGCTGATAAAAGTGATAACAATTTTTCGCCTGATATTCATCTCTAAAATTCCTCCAAAAATTCCCGATATATCTTCCCGTTATCTATATCGGCCAGTTCTGCGTAATATGTAACCATTTTGTGGAGAAACCTATAATTTTTTGCAGAAATAATGGTAAATAGTGGTTAGAACTATTTACTTATACAAATAAAAAGACCACCCTGCTTTGCAGTGCCTCGAAAAGGTAGTGTTCAACTTCCTTTTAAGAGTGCATTACATTTAGGGTGGTCCCTTCCTTTATCCCTTAAACTGCTTCCAGTTCAGATTGCTCTCATTTAATAGCTCTTCAAAGCTTTTATTTTTCTCGCGGCGTTTTCGTTCCTCACGCTTTTGTTTTTCCATTTGCTGTATTCGACGTTGCTCTTCTTCCTTTAATTCACCTTTTTTATTCTGCAATTGGCTCAAAATATCTTGATTTAGCAGATCTCCCAAGCTAATTGAGCCATCATCGTTTTTCTTGGATGGTTTATGTTTCATCATCGGATATTAGCTCCTTTTTTCTTTCTATTATAATGGGTCAGTCAAATTAAGTCAGGTATGGTTTTAATACTTTTTAATAGCCTCTATTTCCTTTTTCCTATTTAAGGTAAAAATTGTAACTTTATACCATATTATTCATATAAATATGATATGATTTATTAGGAACTAAAGGAGGGGTATGATGGGCAGAGAATTTGACCAGCTATTTGATGAATGGGCTGCTAATTATGATGAAACGGTATCCGGTTCTGATGACCAATATACCGATGTTTTTTTACATTATGAACAAATCCTAGAAACAGTTGCATCCCATGCGGATGGCTCTGTAATCGAATTCGGAGTCGGAACAGGGAATTTGACTGCACGGCTACTGGAAAAAGGAAACCAAGTTCTCGGAATTGAGCCTTCCACAGAAATGAGAAAAAAGGCAAAGAAAAAGCTCGGATCCTTATCAATTGTAGACGGTGATTTCTTTCACTTTCCGGTTGAAAATGGAGTCGACACATTTGTAAGCACCTATGCCTTTCACCATTTAACCGATGAGGAAAAAGAGAAAGCTTTTGCTCTATACTCCAATCTTCTAACACCAGGCGGAAAAATCGTTTTTGCGGATACGATGTTTTTAACGAAAGAGGATCAGCAGGCGGTCATTGATAACGCTGAGCGCAACAATTTCGATCGATTAGCAGAGGATTTACGAACTGAATATTACACGACGATCCCTTACTTGAAATCAATCCTGGAAAAGCATCAATTTCATGTAACATTTGAGCAGCTAAATACATTTGTCTGGCTCATGCATGCCACTAAACAATAATTAAACAATAGCATCTATCCCTATAGCAATATAGGGTTTTTTCGTTTGTGAATCTGCCTATTATTTCAATGTTTGTTTTCTCTGCAGAATGGTAAACTAAAGGATGATAATGTGTTTTTCGGAGGGTTTCATTTGAAAAAGAAAAGATGGTATTTTATCTTCGGTGTCATGATTGCATACATAATCGGAATTGGCGTATTCTTCTCTAACATGCTGATGTATATGAAACGAAAAGATGTTGAGGTCGTTCGGAAACGTGAAATCGAGGCAGGCCGTTTTGACACTGCTTCCTTTCAAAAACTGCCTCAGGAGGAGAAATGGATTCAATCCAAACATGGATACCGGATTCATGCTATATTTGCAGAACCACATAAGGAATCAAAAAAATGGATGATCATTGCGCACGGAATCACTGAAAATAAGTGGAATTCGATTCGCTATGTCAATTTATTTGCAAAAAAAGGATTTAACACCGTCATTTATGATCATCGCCGCCATGGTGATTCGGAAGGAAAAACAAGCAGCTACGGATATTATGAAAAAGATGATCTTGCCGCTATTGTTGATGAATTAAAGGCTCAAAAGGGTCATGATATTTTGCTTGGTATCCACGGTGAATCAATGGGTGCGGTCACCCTGTTACTATATGCCGGCACCGTTGAGGATGGAGCTGATTTTTACATAGCGGATTGTCCATTCTCCGAATTCTCCGAGCAAATAGCTTACCGCCTAAAAAAAGACTTTCGTCTTCCAAAATGGATGGTTCTTCCCTTCGGGGATTGGTGGCTTAAACGGAGAGATGGCTATTCATTTAGAGAGGTTTCTCCTTTAAAGGCAGTAGAGAATATTAAAAGCCCTGTTCTTTTTATCCATAGTTTAGAGGATGCGTATATTCCCTCAACCATGAGCGAGGAATTATATGAACACAAAAAAGGACCGAAACAGCTATACCTAGCCGAAAAAGGCCAACATGCCCAATCCTATAATACGAATCCTGAAGCTTATGAAAAAGTAATCGATTCTTTTCTTAAAGCACATGTGCCCCCTTTCTTCTAGGGTGGCACTTTTTTAATGGCTGTTTTCGTAAGGATTATTTTTGCTATTGTTCATTTAACTCGTTATTCAACTAAACCCCATTCGTATTATAAGGTTGACCAAGGATATGTTCTATTTTATTTTGACATTGATAACAACAATACCAATCAAAAGCCATAAAATATATAATGCAAATACGTAATAGAAAAAACTGTCCGGAACCAAAGGAAAAAAAACAGATATAATGCCCAGGCCAATAAATAATATGCCCGCATACTTTGAAAGTTTCTTTTTATCTTTAACCTGACCTTCCACATATCCTGCTAAAATATGAACTTTCCCCTTTCCCCAAATGATATAAGCAAGCAAAAAATGAAACCCTGCAGTGATAAGACCAACAAAAAGCTCCATCATTTCTCCTCCTTTTATACGGCATTTGTATTATATATCTTATAATAATTATTTCTTTCGCTAACCTGCCCCTACACAGCTCCTGATATTAGAACAATGCCCTAAGTAAGATAAGAACTTACTTTTTTATTCCATTTGTATTTCCGTAATGGTCAACATGATCTCAAGTCCTCTAATGTTGAGGATAAAAAAGTTTGGTCACATTCCATTTCAAAGTGTAATTCATTTTCCATATGTGCTTTTTCCTTAAAGTAACCTTGTAAAACAACTTGCCCCATTTGATTGAATACAACCTCTAATTTAAGAGAAGTTTCGTAATTCCAAAAAGTAGCCATTCCTTTAAGTTCACGATAGCACTTATCTAATTGCTTATAAAACTTATATATATCCCCAGTCGTAAACCACAATTCACCTAAGACATAATAGTTTCCGCTCTTAATTTCAACGATGCCCACAGCATCATAACCACCAAAATGACTTGTATCTTCAGGAAAACCACTTATATTTTGTGATTCAATTCGGATAAAGCCTTGATTGCCTTTAACAGTAAAACCATTCATAGTTTCAACTCGTTTCCCAGAAAGCTCATGTTCAATAATAACCATTGCGAATTCCATTTCTTCCTTAAGAGTTCAACAGAAAAGAACATTAATCCTCCCTAGATCTATGCTCCAGTTCGTTTTAATGCAACTCTCCACTATCTATCGTCCCTTTTCATCTAATCTATTGGTATAGAAATTAAAAACTTCTTCTGATTTTTCATATTCTACAAAGTTCTATATCATATCCCTTACTTTTCTTATTACTGCCCCCTTAGTTAATTAAACATATGTAAAAATCAAAATATCGACTTTACTTAACCATAAGAGATATGGGCTGTTCTTATCTAACACTTTAGAAGCTCGATGTATATCTAAAATTAATAACTATACTTCTTTACCTTAGAAATAGGTTCATTTTTGTATTACACAACAGAACCCGTTAAGGATACCCTCGCCTTACATATAATAAAACCGCCTATCCATTAGGCGGTTTTATACTTTATCATCAATTATTTTTCCCTAATTCCTCAAATATTCCAATCTTAAGCTTCACTTTTCCATTGTCATTTTCATACACATCTAATACAAACATTTTATAATCGCCGTAATTCTCATCAAAGAAATCTCTTGCGCTTTTTGGCATATAACAAATTTCTTCATAGTCTATTTCTAACGTGTCTTTGTCCTTTTCAAAATCATAGCCCGTATTTACTTCATTACCTACGTTATAAATCTCTGTAATAGCAAATTCATCCCTATGAGTGACAGTGAAAGTTTTAAGGGGTTTAGTGTCCTTGTAATAGTCCCATTCTGTTCTATCAGCTTCATTACAATATTTGCATTTTCTGTAGCCCATTTTTTCTGCTTCATCTGTTGCTATTGCTTTCCATCCTTTAAAATTTTCTTGATATTCGGCAGGCCAGTTCTTAAAACAATTAACGTGTGTATGATACGTTTTCCCGCCGTCAGATAACAAGCAAATATGGCTGTCATTAAGTGTTAAGTTAAGGTTATATTCCTTAGTTGTTCCATCTGAAAATGTAACGGTAACGGTTTCTTTTTCCAGCTTTTCAACCGGGCTTGATTGTTCAACAGGTTCAATAGATACAACGGGCGCTTGCTCTTGTTTTAAGATTTCAGCGTCTTGTGCAGTCTCATTTTTTGGCGGCATAACGGTCTGTATAGTTTCTTGTTTTATTGGTTCAGCCTCACGCGTCGTTTGTTGATTTCGATTTACTGGGCTTTCTTTTTGACGCTTAAAATATAGATACGCCGCCAAGCCCAAAATCAAAAGTAAAATACCAAGCATTTATCACATCTCCTTAAATATAATTACCATTTTGGTAAATACTCGCTCTGAAAATTTGTCCATGTCGAAAAAAGCAATTCTATTATTTAGAATCTCCTTTGATATCCTATCTTATGAGTTCTTTTATTACGCCCTATTTGTTTGATACTTCGTTGATCTTTACCAATCCAATTATAAGCCCATTATAAAAAGGCATTGACCTTCTTGAATCAATGCCTTCGTCAGCTGAATTAGAATGAGGTATTATTGTTCCTCCTCATTACATAATTCTTCAGCAACCTGCTTTATACGTTCCATTGTTACACCTTTTCTTTGTTCAATAGCTAAGGGGTGCTTAGTTGGTTCCACCTCTATGTAAGGGGGGAACTCAAGTGGTCGAGTTTGTACATTTATTTTTAAATTTACTGTATTCGGGTAACATGGAATATCATTTGATAACCAACCAAACATCGGTTCTAGTTTATCTTCTCTTCCTTCCACAGCCCAATATTCAATTGTTTTATTAAAATTTGTTTCACTCAATGAAACCCAGACATCCCAAATAAACGGTCCATCTCCGTCTTTCACAGGAATTTCTATACATCCACGTATAAAGAAATGTTCATCGTCCACTATGCACAAATCATCATTCATTTCAATCCGTTTTTCTTGTTCTTCTAATGGTATATCGTAACAATAGTCAGGAACAGGGCTACTATAGCTCATAGGGAGTTCATCGTGAAACTTTCCACAGCAGCCACATAAATAACCTTCATTATATTTAATCATTTAAATATCCCCCATAAAATCGTTTTCGATTAACTTTATCTCCCCGGATTAAAACCTTAATTGGTTTTTATATACATTTATTATTGTAATTTTATCATAGTCCCTTTTGAGCTAACCTGTCCCTTCTTCCATTAGAAATTCAACACAAAAAGGCATTAATTCTTCTTAAATCAACGCCCTGTTTGTTTAAATACATTTATTCTCAACGTCTAATAATTTATTGATAAAACTGTTAATCATTGTTTACAAGAATGCATCCTTTTTTTTGCCTATAGAAGACATAGCAAAGATAAACGGTGTGAAAAATAAAAGAGTAATTGCAAGTATTCCATATGCAGCACCTTCAAAACCCCTTACTTGAAAGCTGATGATGAAAATCACAACAGAAGTTAGTAAGGATAAAAAAGGGGGCAATTTTGTATAAGTGCTTTGATATTTCTTAAGAAAATAAGTTATAACAATAAAGATAATGCCAATAATTACACCTAAACCAACCGGGACAAAGACTAACATAACAAACCTCCTATAAAATTCCATTTTAAAGATGATTAATACTAACACAATAATCTGAATATTTAAAGTTGTTTTTCCCATACTGTTAGACCTATTTAGTGAAAAAGGGAAAATTTAAATAAACACATTAGGATTCGAAACGTAAATAACATAAAGATTGAATTATTAATACCCACCTCCTTTTAGCATATGTTTACAGAAAAAATACTGGTATAATAAGGGAAACGAGATACTGAAAATTCTGAGTTTAGAGGTGTGTAAATGATTAAACAGAGAAGAGGCGGAATGGTTGGACGATAAAATTTATGATTTATCCAAACGAATAAGATATATGGAAGAAGAGTTAGTGGAGTTAAAAAAAGAGTTAAGAACCATACATAATGAAGTTAATCTTAATGTGGAAAACAAAAGTGAAAAAGTTGAGATAAAAAGAAATATCAAAAAACCTGAAATAAAACCAGAAAAAGAATTAATCAGCTTTGAATCTATGATCTCAACTTGGTTACCTAGAATATTTATATTCGTTTTTATTTTAGGTGTTATTTGGGCTTTTATGGCAGCATCTGAAAACGGATGGATAAATCCCGTGGTTCGTGTAATAGTTGGTTTCTTATTAGCTGGATTCTTATATATCATTGGAGAAAAGCAATATAAAAAGGCAAAGAATACGTTAGGAATAGTATTGTTAGGCGGAAGTATAATTGTTTATCTTATATCTGTCTTCTCCGGTAATGTTTTGTACCACATTATCCCATTCTATGTGACTGTATGTTTATTAGCGCTCGGAATATATATAGGAGTTTATCTATCGAGAAAATACAAATCTCAATCCTTGCTTACCATTATAGGAGTAGGTGCTTATTTTTACCCTTTCCTATTTGCAGGAGACAAAGGGAATGAATATGTATTTTATATATACGAAACTGCTGTATTTATAGGATTAATACTAGAATCTCTTAGAGGGCAATATAAAATCACTTGGAATGTGGCAAACTATGCATTTATGTTCACTGTATTATTTTTTGGATTAGTAGGCAGTGGGGAAATTTCAACCTTAACGTTCCTCACAATCGCTATTCAGCATTTCTTTATTATTTATTTAACATTTAAAACAAACAACATATTTGTTAAAAATATGTATATTCCAGCTATCACGATCGGTTCATTATTCATGCTCTTAATCGGAGTTGATGTGTTTGATCAAACACCAAGCTACCAATACACGTTCTATTCAATAATGGCCATCGTATACTCTTTGCTTAGTTACGTGAAAAATAAAAGTCACACTGAACTAAAAAACATTTTCTTTGTTATTTCGATGTTCTACATATTTATACTGCTAAACGATATAGTGATTGATCCATCATCAAAATTAATCCTCTTTACCATGCAAGCCGTACTAGTTTACTATTTTGCTCAAATAAGGAAGAGTATATTAGGGACAATAGCTAGCATAATACTGCTCTTATCCGTATTGGTACAATTATTCGACAAGCCGGGATACATGCTATCACTAGAAACTTTTGTTGTATGGATGATCATAATCAGCTTCTTCTTTGTTCTCTATATAAAAGAAACAATAACAAAAATCATCGACAGAAATATAATGAAATCTACTTTACCCTATATAATAGAAGTATTACTGATCATATTTATAAGCAAAATGGCATACTATTTCACAGATGATTCTTCTTTAATGATTAAGAATATCGGTTTGTCATTATCTTGGATCATTATCGTTGGAGTAACATACGGGTTATTTAGTTACTTTAAAGAAAAAGTTTGGAAAAACATCGGCTTAATATTCCTGTTTATTACGCTATTAAAAGTTACTTTCTACGACCTATCAGGTATAGATGTAGTTTGGAAAGCAATATTATTCATCATACTTGGCGTAATTGGGCTGCTTATTTCTAAGGTGTTTTATACAAAAAAATGAGTGGGATTTCCCTTTGCTTTCGTTTAAAAAAAGGTTCAGTCAAAATTTCTGACTGAACCTTTTGAATTTTCTCCTTATAGAGCCTATTGAAAGATGACATTCATCATTGGATTTAAATACTGATTAGGGCTTTTCAGCTGATAGCTATTTGTACTGCTGGAATAATCAATAATAAGCTTTTCATCTAAAAAGATTTCATGATATTTATTTAACCATACAGGATAGGCATTGGTTTCCCATTTTACTTCTTGAGAAGTAGTTTCTTTAACAAAATATAAATTGGTTACACCGCTTACTACGCAGCCACAGCCTTCTGTTTCATACTTCAAACAAAATACGCCTTCTTGATCTGTCAGCTTGTCTTTTACCTTTTCTAATGCTGCGTCTGTCCATGTAATTTCCACTGTTGTCCACCATGCTTTCTCTCTATTTATCTCATAGGTTCCCGATTTCACTTAACCCGCAAACCTGTTAATAATTAAATCTGAAATAAAAAAAGCAGCATTCAATGAACACTGCCTCTATGTCTTAAAAATGAACGTTCAGCTTAATGAACTGCTCTCGTATGTTTTTGTATCAAACTTTGTAAAGCCGCCACTGCTTCATCGCCAGTATACGTACCTTTATAACTGAAACCATTCTCTGAGCAATATTTTTGCCCTAATGCTACAGCATCTTCTTTAGTCATTTCTTTTTTTAACTCTCCTATAACTAATCCATAAGGTGCTTGATAAATCGTGCTATATTTTTCTTTTTCCATTTTTCTTTACCCCTTTTGTTTTGATATCCCATGGCAAAGTTATCAGAACTGAAATCGATGTTAAAAATTCATTATCTGTATATTTCTTACTTCTAGGTCTATATACATAGTAAACTTTTTGTGGAATTTTGTCTAATATTTGCGTTTTCATGTCCTCAAAATTGGGTAGTAAAGTTTATTTAGAACAAAAAAGAAGAGCCATAACCAACATATGCATAAGCTTATAGCAAATTGCAGGCCATCAATTTTTCAATTGTACGTCCATAATTTCCTGATAAAATACAAAACAAACATCTCCGTCCTCATCAACGATATGAAGCTTTTGAGCCTGTTCATTGCAATAATGAATATGTCCTTCCACCGTACCGTACCGGCGACTGGCTGTACGGTAATAGCGGATCATCACAGGCTTCCCATATTCCAAAGCCTCCATAATTATCGTATTCATCGCTTCCACTTGCTGTTCATCAAGCTCATTCCTTGTTTCATAGCTGTCCTCATGTGCCCATGCTCTAAGCATTGTTACGTGTTCAGGAAGCATCATTGATGTCCATTTTATTTTTCCGCGATCTCGAATCATTCCCTGCAGCCTCCATTTCACTTGTCTGTTATGCTCTATGTCCTCCAACCAACGTACTTCGATGCTTGGCCGTTCCTGCCTCTGTATACGACACGGCACGTAAAATCGCATTCGATCCAAATTTTTTACGCATTCGATCCATCACAAAGCCAAGTTCGCGTTTGCGCCAGCTATCCTGGTCAAATAGACTGATTTGCATCTCTCGATCGGGGATAACATTCGAAAGTGTAATAGAAATTTTCCTAACTGTTTTGCCTGTATAAAACCGTTCAAACAAGGTTAAACACATTTCATAAATATCCATCGTAATATTGGTCGGCGTTTCTCTTGTCATAGAGCGATGAAATCCGCCTCCAAATTCATCCTGGCTATAATAAATTCCCAAGCTGACGGTTCTGCCCGCCATCCCGCTTGCACGTGTTCTTCTTGCTACTTCCTCACTCATTTCCAGAATGACATGCTTGATTTCCTCAGGCTTTTTATAATCACGCAGTAATACCTGGCCTTTTCCAAAGCTGATTTGTCCTTCCATAATCGGAGCACCGATATCCGATAAATCAACACCCCAGGCATGGTGGTACAATTGATTGCCCATTATCCCAAACTTCTTTTCAAGCGTCTCCAGATCATAACGCGCCAATTGACCGATTGAAAAAATCCCCATTCCATTCAGTTTCTTTTCCATCGGCTTTCCGATTCCCCACATTTCGCTCAAGGGGGATAAGGGCCATAATTTTTCTGGTACATCCTCATAGGTCCATTGGGCAATTCCTTTTTTCTTGGCTTCTAAATCAAGACACAGCTTAGCAAGCAGCATATTCGGACCGATCCCAATCGCGCATGGAAGCTGGAATTCCCGATCGATTTCATCTTGGATTTTTTCAGCAATTTCTACGATATCTCCCCATAGACGAGTCGTCCCATCCACCTTTAAGAAGCTTTCATCCACACTGTACGTATGAATTGCGCTTTTAGGTACATATCGATTGAATAAACGGCTGATTTCAGTAGAGATACGCAAATACGTAGCCATATTAGGATTAACCTTTATAATGCGCGGATCATCCGGAATCTCAAACAATCTTGAGCCCGTCTTGATGCCAAACTCTTTCTTCATTTTGGGCGATGAAGCCAGCACCACACTGCCGCTCCGTTCCGTGTCACTCACCACAGCCAAATAACATTCAAGCGGATCCAGTCCCATCATCACCGCTGAACAGCTGGCAAAAAAACTTTTCATATCCACGCACATAACATAATGATGCGGTAAAGTACTGTAATCAATCATGTAAAAACCTTCTTTTAAATAGAATGTATGTTCGTCTTTATTATATTCTTAATGATAAGCGAATATACGTTCGTGTTCAATGGAAAATTATTTACAATTTATGTATAAGTCCATGCAAGCGTGCAAATACTTTAAGACAACGGACATAGTTCACCATAAAAATTTACGAAAACGTTTTAAAAACAGTCGCTTCATCTACTATTATTTTCACTTTTCTCCTTTTCAATTCGCTCATAAATAAGTAAATTAGAGCAATTATGTTGAGTTTCGTTCAATTATTACGAAAATCGCTCAATTCCACTCCATTTCCGCTCGATTATATGGAATTCCGCTCAATTAATATCAATTTCCGCTCAATTCCTGCGAAAATCGGCTGGATTACTAGACTAATCTAGCTTATACAGTCATTTAGTCACTCAAATTTTGACTCGTAAGTCTCGAAAACTCTTAATTTAAGATCTTTTTGCAAAAAATAATAGAAAAATTGATTACTAATCTATTTGAAGGGTTATATAGAAGGATGAACGAACTATGTTGGTTATTTCATCATGCAATGCTTTTCAATCATATAGAAAAAATATGATAGAGCCATGATTAGCAAATCCTAAAGCATAATGAATTCAAAATCTTCGAAAAAGATATATAATAGCAGTGTAAGAGTGATTTTCAAAGAAGTAATCTGATATATTTTCCAGAAAAATAAAAATAAAAGGAGAATGATCACATGATTGTTGTTCAAAACAAAATTAAAACCAAACCAGGTTTCGCAGAAAAAATGGCAGGCCGTTTCACTTCCGGTAACGAATTAGATAAATTTAAAGGATTTGTTAAAGTAGAGGTTTTACTTACAGAGGGCCTGACAGAATATGATGAGATGAGCGTCAATATGTACTGGGAGGATGAAGAAAGCTTCCTTGCCTGGAAAAACAGCGACTCCTTCAAAAAAGCGCACAAACGTCCGGAAGGCAAACCGGATGAAGCTAAACAGGACTCTCCTATGTTAGGAAGCCAACAAACTACATTTAGAGTAGCGTCTGTAAAAGAAGCAGCTCCAACAAAATAATGTACGCAAAAGGTCTTTCCAAAAACTTAGGAAAGACCTTTTATGCTATATTCTATCAATATAATCATGCTCAATTGTATTAATTAGCAGCAAACTCACGCACGGATAATCCAAAATCCATTTCCTTGGTTATAGCTTGCAACTGATAATAGTCACGCAGTTTTTCAACAATCTCTTCGGGTGGTTTTGCATGATAATACCCTTTTCGCGTAGTCGTCATACCACTAATTTTCTGCAAATCGACAAGTGATTCACACATTTTAATGGCCGAGCCGAATGAATCGATAATCGGGACATCTTCAATATGATGAATACCGTGGGTTGCTAAAAATATATTCATCGGACCTTCTCCAGGAATAATGACATCTGCCCCTTCGGCAATAGCTGTTTTTGCGGCAGCTTTAAATTTCTCCAAAATCGGCTCAGGATTTTTAAATCCTTCCAAAATATCATAAAATCCAATATCCGCCTGAATAATCGGGCCCAATTTTTGTTCAAGACCATATTGCTTCGCATTAAAACGTAACTGATCTGCCAGTGGAGCTAAAAAATTCACGATGCCTATTCTTGTTCCAAGCATTGAGGCAATATGCATGGATGCCTGGCCGTAGCCAATAACCGGGATGTCCACTAATGAACGAGCCTCAATCAAGCCGACATCCGGTATGGTAGCTATAAAAACAGCATCATACCCTGCCCTTTCAGCAATCAATGTGTTTCGAATAAATTGCTCTTTATGCAGGCTTTGCAGATAGTTGTAGGTAATATAGTGCCCCGGGTATTGAGCAGGATAAGTCTCCTTTGTCATTCCATGTAAGACGACATCAACATCTGGTCGAGCAATTTTGGATACATGCTGTATGACCGCATCACGATATTCAGGTATGTCTTCAATGGAAGTTAAGCTTTGATGCCAAATTTTCATCGCGCTACCTCCTCTTCCTTTATTCGAAGGGCTTGTTCAGCAGCAATACGTCCAAAAATAGCTGCCTTTCCGAGCGAGCTCCCTGTCATATAACCCGCTCCATGGAAGCCACCCACCATTTCTCCGGCTGCATATAATCCTTTAATTGGGTCGCCGAACGGATTTAAAACTTCTGCATCCTCGTTTACACGAACTCCTGCATATGTAGCGAGCATAGCAGTCACTGTTTCCATTGCGTAAAAAGGACCGGTTTGAATCGGGGGTGGCTTACCAAATGTATGGGTCAATGTGTTACGACCGAATGGGTCATCACTGGTAATAAGATGCCTATTATATGAGTCAATCGTTTGGTGAAGAGATTGACTTGGGAGACCTGTTTTTTCGGCCAATTCCTCAAGTGTCTCAGCCTGGATAATTAAGCCTTCATTAAACAATAATTGAAAATCATATAGCGCATCATGTTCGACACCCTGATCCATAACCGTTTGATCCCAAACTTGAAATGTATGTTGATTAGGCTGCTGCAATGCAGCATCACCCAATAATTTGTAGGAAATCGACTCATTAACAAATCGTTTCCCCTGTTCATTCACAATGATGCCGCCTTTATAAAAGGCATGAGCCTGCCGTTTCTTTTGATTAGTAGAACTCGGATGAAAGCCGTATGTTCCTTTTAAGTATGGAAAATCCTCTAACCAGGCACCTACGGAAGCTGCTAATTTAATGCCATCTCCATGGTTCCCTTCTCCACCTAACCTGATTGTGTGTTCAAGCTGTGGTGCAAAGGCTCCTAATAAATCTTCACTTTGTGAGAATCCACCTGCGGTTAAAGCGACCCCTTTAGATGTATAGCATTCCTTTTGCTCGCCATTTTGTTGATAAAGTACACCCACTACTTTTTGTTGCTCAGTTAGCAAACGTACGACAGGACTATTAACATGCAGTGAAACACCATTATTCAAAGCATGGTTTTTCAGTGTTTGAATGGCCTGATCAGGAATGATCGTATGCCCCCGAGGGCTTGAATGGCCACTTACGGCCTGACAATTTTGAAATATTACTCCATGTGAAACTAACCAGTTATAAGTGGAAAGCTGATGTTTCCCATATGCCTGAACCAGATTTTTATCATTTTTAAATTGACCGACAACATACAAATCATTCATCAAACTCTCGGTAGTATCACTTATGCCAAGCTTACTTTGAAGTTCTGTTTCAGCAAACGCCATAAAACAACCGCTAAGCAATGAACTGCCACCGATGTCTGCCTGCTTTTCGAAAATGACAACATTGGCACCTCGCTCTGATGCCTCAACAGCTGCACAAAGACCTGCCATGCCAGCACCAACAATAATCAAATCAAACTGATTCAAAAAGCTACACTTCCTTTACTGCCTCGACTACACTTAATCCTGCCTCACAAAGCTGCATATCATGCGTATAGTGACCGCCGCTGACGCCTATTCCGCCTACACACTCACCATTAACGTGAATTGGATAACCGCCGCCAAAAACGACCAGGCGATTGGTATGTACTAAACCTGTCATTAAAGGTGGATCATCTTTTAAGCGATCATACCACTCATGGGTTGCACGATTGTATGCTGCAGCTGAAAATGCCTTGTTTTGAGAAATCTCCAATGCCAATACAGGTGCTCCATCCATTGCTGAAAATGCTTTTAAATTACCTGCTTTATCAACAATAGAAATCGCAAATTTCATTCCCAGTTCTCTTCCCTTTTCCTCTGCTTTTTCAAGCATAGCTTTGGCTAGTTCCAATGTAATCGTTTGTTGCGTGTAAGCATAAGTAAATTCTTTCATGATCCTATCCCCTTTATTATTTATTTTGCTATACCGACAGGCGTTCCGGCACCAAAAGCCTCAACCGAAGTAGCGGTAATAGCTTTGCTTTTTGGCAGTGCTAAATCAGCTATAACATGAGCAATATCAATCGGCTGCAGCCAGCCTGTTTTATCAATGTTAGTCCCCAATGCATCCGTCATTTGTGAGTCTACCGGACCGGGGCAAACTGCATTAACGCGTATGCCAAAAGGTTTCAATTCTTCTCCCAATGCCTTTGAAAAACCAATAACTGCATGCTTAGAGGAAATATATGCACTGCGATTGGGACCGCCTTTTGTTCCCCAAATGGAAGAAATATTTATAATAATCCCTTCCTGGCGATTTTTCATCGAGTCCACAACCTCACGGCAGAAATAATATGGTCCGTGTACATTAACATCAAACATGTTCATCCATTCTGCGGTTGTCGTTTCTGTAAATGGCTTTAGCAGCATGGCACCTGCATTGTTAATTAATATATCAATCGGTCCCAATTGCTTGTTAACCTCATATACGGCTTTTTTTACTTCCTCTTGATTGGCTACATCACAAGATACAGCTATCGCTTTTACTGAATAGGTTGTACGAATAAAATCAGCAACTTTTTCACACTCTTCCTGATCCAGTGCACAGATGGCGATATCCGCGCCACGAGAAGCCAATAAAGCGACGGTTTCTTTACCAATTCCACGGCTTGCACCTGTGACAAGAGCCACTTTTCCCTTTAATTCCACCCAATCATCTCCTTTTTACCGGGTTGTTTGGAAACTGGAAATATACGAGACCGCATGTTTACCAGCCCGTCGACCAAATACCAGACATCGAAGCACAGATGTACCACCCGGATATTTCCCGTAGTATACGCCTGAAGTTTCACCAACTGCATATAAACCCGGAATAGCAATATCATCTCCCGTTAACACCCTTCCATCTGTATCAGTAGCTAATCCGCCATTTGTAAACACATTGCAGCAATGAACTGGGTAAGCAATATAGGGACCTTCGTTGATAGGAATGGACCAATTGGATTTATTTAAAGTCAATCCATTGGTTGCTAATCCATCTAACCGGTTATAGATAAATTCACCTTCCGGACAAGCGCTATTAAATTCCTCCACCGTTTTTACGAGATTCTCTGAATTCACATTTAGTTTTTCGGCCAATTGTTCAATAGAATCAGCGACAACTGCTGGTATATCTGTCTGAAGTGCTTCTTCATAGTTTGGAATC
Organism: Pradoshia sp. Z4_20; assembly: GCF_058216035.1. Taxonomy (NCBI): domain Bacteria; kingdom Bacillati; phylum Bacillota; class Bacilli; order Caryophanales; family Bacillaceae; genus Pradoshia; species Pradoshia sp. Z4_20. The sequence continues at coordinate 704,666 of NZ_JBZAJD010000001.1, read as the reverse complement.
GAATACATTTTTTGATCTGTAATCATATAGGCAATATGATTTTCACAGGTATAGAAGATTTTACGGGCCACTTCTTCATATTGTTCATCAATGGTGGTTACACCCTCATCCGTAAAACGCTCTCCATTTTGATTTACTAAAATAGCATACGGAAACAACATGACTCCGGCTTCCTCACGTTTACTGCGTGGATCAACCGTTTCAGCGTGGAAGGAATCAAATTGGCCATTCCCCGCTGCCCCAATATTTAAAGCCATTCGAATAGCTTCACCTTTATTAAAGAGCCCTCCTTCTGATACGGGAGGTATTTTATGAGCGTCATGGCCTATATACCGGGCCATCATTTCTTTATTTCCCTGAAATCCACCAGCAGCCAAAACAACAGCATTTGTTTTCAAATGCATACTGCTTCCATCTGCAGAACGTACGAAGATTCCGTTAATAGCTCCTTCATCATTTAGGGACAAATTCCAGGCTGCTGCTTCATAAATAATTTCTACTCCCAAAGCACGGGCACGCTGACTTAGGGTATCGATGATGGCACGCCCACCCCCAACAGGCAGTAAACGCGGACGTGAAGCTGTCAAAAACATGGTTGGCAGAAAATCAAAATCCACCCCTTTTGATTCAACCCAACGCAGTGTCGGTCCTGCTTCGCTTTGTAAGGTCTCTGCATATTCGCGGCCCATCGCTTGATCCGAAAAATTCAACATGTCTTCAACGAAGTTTGGAGCAGGTGTATCAATGTTTTCCATGCGCATATAAGCTGCTGTCCACCGTGTATTCCCGCCTCGTTTTTCAAATGGCGCACGTTCGAGAATAGCAATTGACATATTTTCTCCTGATTCTTTAGCCTTTTCAGCAGCCGCCAAAGCCGTGGCTGTTCCGGCTGCACCACAACCAACAATAATTAAATCGTAATCTACTTCAGTCATCTGGAATCACCACTTTTTAAAGATTCAGAATATTTTACTTCCAATTCATTTATTTCATGTAATTTAAATAACTCCTGTCTTGTTTTCCATGAGCATATATAGTCATGAATATTTTCTTGTGATTGGTCCTGCTGCAACACTCGCAGTGCATCCATTGCCCCTTTAATGGCACCTCGTAACACTGTATTGGCACAAAGCACAATTTTATATCCCATTGCCTGGGCTTCTTCTTTTGAAATAAGAGGTGTTTTACCGCCTTCCACCAAGTTTAATATTAAAGGAATATCCGGCACTAACTTTGGAATGGATGCTATCTGATCGATGGCAGTTGGTGCCTCAACAAATATGGCATGTGCACCAGCTTCCTTATACGCATTCGCTCGGTCAACCGCTTCTTCAATCCCATGGACCGCCAGTGCATCTGTACGCGCGATAATCGCAAAGTCTTCATCGGCCCGAGCATCAAGGGCTGCTTTTATTTTTCCTATCATCTCCTCTTTAGAGATCACTTCTTTTCCATTAAAATGACCACATTTTTTGGGCATCACCTGATCCTCGATTTGAATGGCTGCCGCACCGGCACGCTCCAATATTCTGACCGTTCTTTGCATGTTAATGGCATTGCCAAACCCCGTATCTGCATCCACTACAAGAGGAACAGTTGTTACATCAGCCATCCAGGCAACTACCTGTGCAATTTCTGTTAACGTGGTTAAACCAACATCGGCCCAACCTAGCTGGGCATTTGATATTCCTGCACCTGTCGCATATATAGCTCCAAATCCAGCTTCTTCGACTAATCGGGCAGTCATCGCATCATAAGCACCTGGCAAAATAAATGTTTCAGAACGATTTAATAAATGTTGAAACTGTTTTGTTTTTGATATCATATCAGTTCAATCCCTTAACTAATTACTTGTTCATGCTGGGTTACTCGCTGATGAAAAATGATTGTACAATCTTGATTGGAGAATTCTCGATTAAAAAGTATAGTGTGGCAATCCTGTACATAAATTGTTTGCGAAACCATTCTTCCTTCAAAAATAATGCTTACATAATACAGACCTTTTTCAGGAAGTGTATAGTACGGCGCAACGCCTTCTTTAAAGGAGTATTTGACTTGATAAGGCTTGCCCAGTAACTTTGTGACGGTGTCGATCTGACCATTTTGAAGAAGTTCCCGGATGTTGGTTGAACTCACCTTTGAGCCATACATCTCAAACTTTTCAACAACTTCAACACCAATCTTAAACTGACTGTGCGGGGCAATCGTATGAATGGTGCCAGCTCCCCTTTTACCATAGGTGTAATCAAAGCCAGCCACAGCATGTTTCACTTGCATCTTCACTAAATATTCTTGTACAAATGTTTCTGGTGAAAGAGCAGCAAAGTCCTTCGTGAACTCAGTAATATAAAAAATATCTACACCCAACTCTTTTAGCCGCTCTGCCTTTTGTTCCATTGGCATTAAATAATCAACTTCCTGGTTTGAAAACACCGTTTTGGGGTGTGGAAAGAAACTCATTACGGCAAGAGAACAATCTTTCTCATTTGCTATTTCTTTAGCACGCATAATTACTTTTTGATGACCTCTATGAACTCCATCAAAAAATCCTAAAGCCATGACATTCTGCTGACTATTCTCCTGCACTATGGATAGATTTTTCTCGTTGACAATAATCGTTTTCATATTCCTCCCCTGCCTTTTTAGGTATTACCGCGCTTCGATAGTAATATTGTTAAGCTCTTTATCTTGGACGGTATCTCCCCAATATGTGTTACATAATGAGCGTTCTTCCAATGTCCATTCAACCGGCTCCCAGTCTGGTTCAAAAATTAAATAACCGCCGGAAAACAGTTCCACCCGGCAGCCACTGCCCGGGTCCATGACATATAAGTAAATTGCTTGTGATGCACCATGTTTTCCAGGACCGATAAACGTCATTCCATTTTCTTTTAAAATATCAGCTGCACGTAAAATATCCTGCGAATCATCCAACCAGTATGAAATATGGTGTAGGCGTGCAGGGGTTGGTAACGTGTCTTTCTTTAATAAGGCAACATCATGTACCAATGCGGTAACACTTAACCATCCTGCCAAAATCCCCTCATCCCCACGCATATACTCTCTCATATTGAATCCTAAGACATCGATTAAAAAGTCATAAGATTGATCAGCATCAGTAGATGTGTGTATATTAACATGATCAAAACGACGTGGAGAGATCCCTTTCCTCCATGACTTATAAACTTGATTTTTCAAAACGGAAGCATGCCCATTGAGTGCCTTTGGCTTTTCAACATCATAATACAATTCAAAAGTATGGCCACTTGGCATTTTAAAACGTATGGACTCTCCAATACCTACTGTTGTCCCTTTTGGATATTCTGTTACTTCAACCTCTTGATCTGCCAGCAGCTGTTTAAATCCCTGCAGACATTGAGGTGTTTTTGTACGCCAGCCGATCCGCTTAATGTAACCGCTGTCACCAGCTTCAACACTTAATGTATGATGTTGAAAATCACTGTACGCGCGTAAATAATGGACACCATCTACTTCTTCTGTTTCTTCCAAACCAATGACTTCTTTAAAAAAGAATAGTGACTTCTCTAAATCACTTGTCACAAGTGCAACATGCCCAAGCTTTGCAATTTCCGGCTTCATCTTCTCCATGACCTCCTTGCTACAATTCTATTTATCTGAGCCTTCCGCTTACTTCGTTTTAATCTTACAAAACAACAATACGGATAGCTACACAGCATTTTTCTTAAAACTAATTGATTTTCCATAAAAATATACCGAATTTTATCTCTTACTATTTTCATTATTCAGTGCAAATTCATAGTTTGCTACACCGATAGATTCAATCTTCATTTGTAATAAATAACCCGCAAACGGTTCCTGCTTCACTTTTTCTTCAGAAAGTGGTTCATAGGCCGTGGTAACAAATAAGGTATCCATTTTCTCTCCGCCAATCGTACACGAAGATATATGGGATAAGGGAATCACAATTTCCTTAATAACCTGCATCTTCCTCGGATTGATACAAACAATACGAGTCGGCTTTTTTGAAATGGATGCCACAATTCCACCTTTAAAAAGGGAAACCCACAAGTTTCCCTCTCCATCTACTGCCATGCCAGCAGGAAACCCTTCATCCATCTCAAATGTATACACAATTTTTTCAAATTGAATCTGATCGTTTTCCATAAGTTGATATTGGTAAATAGAGTATTTCGACGAATCAATATGATAAAATTTATTTGTTTTCCTGTCCCAATCTAATCCATTAGATAGCGTGATTCCATCCACTTGTACTGAAACATTACCGAACGTATTTATACAATATAATTTTGAATTCGAAAAAGGATATTGCGAAAAGGCAGTATGAGGTGATTCTTTAAAGCTTTTAAAAAAGCCATCCGATGAACCAACCCAAATTTGTCCATCAGGTCCACACTTTCCATCATTCAAATAACACATATTATTCCATGATTCCTGTATAACAAAAGGAGACTTAATTCCCTGTTTAAAGTTTAAATGATATAAACCGTCTTTATATATACCAATAAATCTTCCATCCTTTAATGGAATGATCGCCTTAATCCAGCCTAAAGCATCATATACATTCTCTTGTTCAGTTGCGGGATTATACGTAATAATTCGTTTAGAAGCGATATCCAGCCACATAATTCCATACGCTTCGTGCCAAATGGGGCCTTTACCAAATTTAGCACGATACTGTCCACATTTTTTCATATTTTCATCACCTACGTTTATGGATAGTGTGTCAATTTAATCGAAGTTCTTCTATTCACCATCCCTCATTAAAATTTAACTGCATGAAATCCATTTACTCGGATGTCCGTGCCTTACAGAAGCCATCATCACCATAATCTAAAAACCAGTAAAGTATTTCCCCTACCACCTGAAACCTTATCTGCCAATTAATCTTACAAATGGTAAAATTCTTAGTGGAACTACCATTCATGATTCAAAAAATCGATAGAATTTGAAAAAAGAAGAAAGATCGCTAATTAATCTTCCTTCTTTTCTCTTAGAGATTGCTATAGATCTATTTAGCTAACATTAATTGCTGGGCAACTTCATAAATAAGATCCTCTTGTCCCCCAACCGTTTTGCGTTCACCCAATTCTATTAAAATATCTCGTTCGTCCACTCCAAATTGTCGGGCAGCTTTTTCTGTATGTAATAAGAAGCTTGAGTAAACTCCCGCATAGCCCATAATAAGGCTGGAACCTGAGATTTCTTGCGGTCTTGGCAGGATGGGCGCAACCATCTTATTGGCAACATCGATTATGTTATATAAATCAACACCCGTTTGAATACCAAGTCTTTGCAAAACAGCTACCAGGACTTCTGTTTGTGTATTGCCGCTGCCCGCCCCAAGTGCACGCAGTGAGCCGTCGATATACGTGGCACCTGCTTCAATCGCGGCTAATGAATTAGCCATAGCCAGAGATAGATTGTTATGTGCATGGAAACCAATTTCAATTCCGACATTTTCTTTCAATGCACGGATCCGCTCTGTCACCTGATGAGGTAACATATTTCCTGCCGAATCGGTCACATATACGATCTCAGCTCCATAGCTCTCAAATAATTGAGCCTGCTTCACGATAACATCTGTCGGTGCCATATGGGCCATCATTAAAAAACCAACCGTTTTCAAACCTAATTCACGGCTCATGGCTATATGTTGCGCTCCAATATCAGCTTCCGTTACATGTGTCGCAATTCTTGCCATTTTAGCACCTGCTTTTACCGCCTCTTTCAGGTCATCTTTAATCCCAATTCCCGGAATGAGTAACACAGCCACTTTTGCATTGGTGCATTCTTCTACCGCAGCTTCTATTAATTTCAGTTCATCAACCGCAGATAGACCATATTGCAGACTTGAACCACCTAGTCCATCTCCATGTGCCACTTCGAAATATTCAATATTCGCTCGCTCCAGACCACTCGCAATATTCCGGACTTGTTGCTCTGTGAAAGCATGTTTCATTGAATGGCTCCCATCACGTAAGGATACGTCTAATACGTGAATATCTCTCATGAAATAGCACCTCCCTGCATCACAATGTTCTTCGCCATTTCATTAGCTACACGGGCAGCCGCAGCTGTCATTATATCCAGATTCCCAGAATAGGAAGGGAAGAAATCTCCTGCACCCTCTACTTCGAGGAATACAGAAACCTTATTCCCTTCAAAAATAGGTTCTCCCCGCAGCCGATAACCAGGTACATATTGTTGAACTTCTTTAATCATTGTTTGAATGGACTGTGTAATTTCCGCTTCCTGTCCTGACGCTTCCACAATGGCATGAACCGTATCGCGCATGATAATCGGCGGTTCTGCTGGATTTAATATAATGATTGCTTTACCTTTCTTAGCTCCTCCGACAACTTCTATTGCTTTAGAGGTTGTCCTTGTAAATTCATCAATATTGGCGCGTGTGCCCGGTCCTGCACTTTTACTTGCGACTGTTGCTATAATTTCTGCATATTCTACAGGAACAATCCGGCCAATTGCATGAACGATTGGTATCGTAGCCTGGCCTCCGCAAGTTACCAAATTGACATTATCTTTATCTAAATGTTCCATTAAATTAACCGGCGGCACCGTGTATGGTCCAATTGCCGCCGGTGTTAAATCAATCATTTTCTTTCCCGCTGATTTAACAGCTTCATAATTTGCCTTGTGAGCATAAGCGCTTGTTGCATCAAAAACGATATCGATCAGTTCCATTTTTTCAGATAAACCCTCAATACCGTTATCAATTGTGACATATCCCCGGTCACGGGCTCGCTTTAAACCTTCCGATTCAGGATCAATCCCGACCATAACTGACATTTCCAAAGCATCGCATCGTTCGATTTTATACATTAAATCTGTCCCGATATTTCCTGAACCAATGATTCCTACTTTCAACTTTTCCATATGCTCACCTCATTCCGTAAAAGATAGTTTCACTTCTCCATAGGAACCAAAATCCACTTCAAAGACATCTCCTGATTCAAATGGTACCGCAGCCGTAATCGCACCGGCTAAAATAAAATGCCCTGCCTTCAAAGTAATATCATAGTCTGCAAGCATATTGGCCAACCAGGCCACCGCTTTGGCCGGATTTCCCATCACTGCACTGCTCATACCTTCATCAAATACTTCACCATTCTTCTTGGCGACAACTCGAATATTAGCTAATTGCTCCAATGAAGGCACAGGGTGTTTTTCCCCCAATACTGCACCGGCAGAGGATCCATTATCTGCAACCGTATCCTGAAATTTAAATTGCCAATTCTTAATACGGCTATCAATGATTTCAATGGCAGGGACAATTGCCTCAGTCGCTGCCAAAACTTGTTCACTGGTCACATCAGGACCTTTTAAATCTTCCTTCAAAACAAAGGCCAGCTCAAATTCAACTTTCGGTTCAATAAATTGAGAAACCGAAAGTGTCTGTCTATTTTCAAATACCATCGTATTTAAAATATGCCCAAAATCAGGAGTATCGACATTAAACATCGTTTGCATAACTTTACTTGTTAAACCAATCTTCATTCCTACCAAATGTGCATCTTTTAACTTCTCATTAATTTGCAAAAGCTGAATACGATAAGCATCGTCAACCGAGAGATCGGTTGACGATGTAAAAGGTTCAATCGGTGTTTTCAAACGTTCAGCTACAAGTAAATCGAAAGCTGCTTTTTGAATATCCAATTTAAATGGCCTCCTTAAACGGTTAAAGACTCTAATAACCTGTATTGCCCCGCAAAGAATACAAGGGGATTTTTATCTTCAAGCTGGATTGCCCGGACTTTACCAATAAATAAGGTATGGTCTCCTTCAACATACTCTGAAACAACGTCACAACTAATCTGTGCCAAAACACCGCTTAATACCGGAACATCCGCCAATCGATCAAATGTAATAGCAGCACCGTCTTTCTTCTGTCCAGCAAAAATCATTGAATAGTCTTGTTGATCCTCTGCCAGAATATTGACCGCAAACTGTTTACTTTCACGGATTTTATTTAAACAACGCGCTTTTTCACCGATTGAAATGACAACCAATTTCGGATCGAGTGAGACGGACATAAATGCATTTGCTGTCATACCGTGAGCCTGTCCTTCATGCTCTGTTGTTATGACGGTCACGCCCGTAGCAAACTTACTCATTGCATTTCGAAATAAACGATCATCCATTTGGTTAACCTCCTTTTTATGCTTTAATGGTTGGATTGTTTTCAGTATTGGCGTCCATTTGGTCTCCCCAATAGGTGAAACCAATCTCCATTTCTTCGACTGTCCAACGAATTGGCTCCCAATCCGGTTCAAAAATGAGATAACCATTTGTGAAGATCTCCAGCCTTACCCCACTGCCTGGATCAATGGCATAAATATACATAGCCTGCGAGATTCCGTGCTTCCCTGGTCCTTTGAAGTAAATTCCATTCTCCTTCAAAATATCAGCTGCACGCAATAAATCCTGTGCGTTATCCAACCAATAGGCAATATGGTGAACTTCATGTGTGGATGGTGAATTCGGATCAAAGCTAAATGCAATATCATGGACAAGCGGTGTCACACTTAACCAGGCACCTACATAGGTACCGTCCGGTGCTTCTACATATTCCCGTAAATTGAAACCTAAGTGTTCTTGCATAAAATCGGATAGCTCGTTAGCCGGAAGAGAGCTTAATAGATTAACATGGTCAATCCTTCGGGGTGAAACCCCACGATTCCAAGACTTATGTGTTTGGTTTTTTAATACAGAACGTGTTTCAGGTGAAGCCAAGGTTTTTTCCATATCGAAGTAAATTTCAAATGTATGATTACTAGGGAGTTTAAAGCGAAATGCCTTCCCCTGTCCTTTTTCTGCCCCTTCTTCTACCCATTCGATTGTCATACCACTATTTTGCAACTGCTCCGCAAATAGATCCACATCTTCACGACGTTTTGTACGCCAGGCAATATGATCCAAATGGGATTCTTCTCCTGCACGAATCGTTAATGTATGATGCTCAAAATCCCCCCAAGCGCGCAAATAATGCACACCATCCTGAACATCTGTTTCTTCCAAACCAATAACTTCTTTAAAGAACCATAATGATTTCTCTAAATCTGTACTTACTAATCCAAAATGCCCTAATTTTGAAATTTCCGGTTTACTCATTTTCCCTACCTCCTATTTATCAATCAAGCAAAATACGTATTTGGTTCCAAATCACACATAGTGCGTCCATATGTCTCTAATAAACTCGATGGAGTAATGAAGCCGTGTAAATGCATAGAAATAAAATCACGATAAAAGGTTTGGAATACATTATTATTGTAAGCAAATACAGATCCTGCTCCTGCAAGCATGAGATCAAAAGCTTCTTTGCAGAGCTGGTTGGCATATCCAAACATAGCTTTGATTCGAATACTTTCCTTTTGTGTGAAATCCTGTCCGCGTGTTGAATAATCATCTAAATCATTGATAGCTTGATTAAACAGCATGCGAGCACATTCCAGTTTCATATCAGTCTCAGAAATTTGTAAATGTGTCACGGCAGCCTCGCTCATTTTGGAATAAAAGGTATTTCCAATGCTTGCTTTTGACACACGCTCCTTATGTAGATCAAATCCACCTTGGGCAATTCCCAGTGCTGGGGCTGCAATAGACAAGGTTAAGGATGGCACAAACGGCGTTCGATATAATGGATTCCCCTGTAATTCTTCAATAATATAGTGACCTTGCTGTGCCAGTCGATCTAATGACACACGATGGTCAGGAATAAAGACATCCTTGACTACTACACTATTACTGCCTGAACCACGTAAACCAACTACATTCCAGTCATCCATTACTTCTACATCTCTCCGTGGGATGACTAAAATCGCCATTTCTACTCCGCCATTCCCATCATCTACCGGTGCCCCAAAGTAGAACCAGTCTGCATATGGAGATCCAGAAACAAATGGCCATTGTGCATCTTTGATAAAATAACCACCATCGACCTTTTCAATATCAATACGAATCGGTTTGAAGTTCCCGGCTAGAACGACATCCTGGTCACGATTCGGTCCAAAAATCTCGTGCAGAGCTTCGCGCCCAAATGCATATGAAATCATGTAATCACGAATATTGCTTAACGATACGAACCAGCCGGCTGACGGATTTCCGCGGCTAATTTCTGTGACTACATCAAAATACGTACGCATATCTGTTTCAAAGCCTCCGAACATTTTTGGTCGAAGGATTTTCAGTAATCCGTTCTCACGTATCGCCTGAATAATCTCGTCTGATATTTTGCTCGTTTGATCAATTTCAAGGGTTGCATCACGTAATTGCTTTTGCAGCGAACGCGCCTTTTCGATTAATACCTCGCTGATTTCTTCTCTTTTTACTATAGTTTCACTCATAAGTTCACCCCCACTTTTTGAATATTCTTAAATTTCAACTTGCGTTTTATCCTTTGTAAAGAAATGTTTGGTTGCGTGTAAAAACTCCTCACGTTGCTCAATCATGGCCCAGTGGCCGCATTTTTTAAATACGCGCAGTTCGGCATTTGGTAAGTGTTCTAAAGCGTAAAGGCTGCTTTGTAAAGGAACAAACCGATCGTAGTAACCATGGATTAATAAAAATTCATTTTTCATTCTCTCAAGTGCCGTTTGTGGAATCAGCATTTCGGTTAAGGATGACTTGGTAAAGTTTTCACGATAAGAACGGAAAATTTCTGGACGCTGGAACATTTCAAAACGTGCTTCGACCACTTGGGTCACGAAATCCTCCATTTTATCTAAATCATAAACGAACCAGCTTAATAGATTGCGTAAGTTCTCTTTACTCGGATCTAAGTGGAAGTTTGTTAATTTTAGTAATTCAGGTGTCGGCTCCTTTAACAATACACCGGCGCCCATTAATACGATTTTGTTAAACCGCTCCGGAGCCTGCATATTTAAATACATGGATACGACGCCACCGAGTGAATTGCCGACTAAATTCGCTTTTTCAATATTTAAAACATCCATTAAATCTAAAATTTGTTTGATACGCCATGACATCCACTGTACTCCGTTTTCTGGATATACTTCAGGATGATCCGTTTCTCCAAAGCCAACTAGATCAGGTGCAATGACATGGAAATCTTTCGCATAATCTTCTAAAACAAATTGCCAATTTGCTTTTGCATTTGCCCCCGGTCCGGAACCATGAATTAATATCACAACTTCTTTATTTTCCGAACCTCCTTCATGAAAATAGGTTTCATAATCTCCGGTTTTCACTTTTCTTTGTAAAATCGTCATAAGAATCCTCCTTTGTTTACAACTACATTTTATTCACAATCGACATCTTATTTTTTCGTTTCGTACTATATAGACTCGCATTCTCCCCAGCAATTTTTCCAAATACAGAACCTGAGGTTAAACCGGCTCCGCCAGGATAATTGTCATAGTATAATCCCCCTACTATTTCACCGGCTGCGTATAAGCCTTCAATAGGCGTGAAATCATTGTGGATCACTTGCGCTCGTTTGTTAATCTTCAAACCGCCGTAAGTAAAGGTAATTCCACACGTAACTTCGTATGCTTCAAACGGCGCTTCATCAATTGGATTCGCCCAATTTGATTTAGGAACAGAAAGGCCTGTTGTTTTTTTCCCATCTAACTGGTTTGGATTAAATGGTATATTCTGATCAATCGAGTCATTATACCTCTCAATCTCTCTCAAAAAACTATCGGCATCAATGCCTTCCATTTTTTCTGCTAATTCTTCGAGTGTATTTGCAGCCACTTTTGAAACATGACGACCATTATATTCTTCACGTAAATAAGGTTTAGCTCTAGCGTCATACACTTGCCATGCATGCTGACCCGGTTGTTTTAAAATTTCACGTCCTACTTTTGCATAAATATAATTGCGAAAATCAGCAGCCTCATCAATAAAACGCTTGCCATCCTTGTTGACCATAATTCCGAATGGAAAGCTCAATTTTTGAAACCCTTCTTTATAATCAGCTAAGTATCGATCACCACTTACGGCATGTGCCGCAGACCAATTGCCGGTTGTTCGTGCACCTAATGACATGGCCATTCGCAGGCCGTCACCAACATTGTATTTACAGCCGCGTGTATGGACAGTATCCCAACCAGCCCCCAAATACTTTGTTCGCATTTCAACATTGGCATGAAAACCGCCGGATGCCAGCACGACTGCTTGACAAGCTATTTTGCGCTCTTTTCCATTCGAACGGACAATCACACCTTCAATCGTCCGATTCTCAGTGACAAGCTCGACCGCTGCTGTATTATAATGAATCGTTATGCCTAAACGCTTGGCTTCATTATGCAGAGAATCTACTAAGCCCTTTCCTCCACCCACAGCTTCAATGACCATGCCGCCCCAAAACACGAATTTCCCATTCATTTTATAAGCTTGGCGCCCATAAATCGGAAGCCATTTCACATGGTGCTCTGTTAGCCATAGTACAGTCTCATAACTCTTCTTTGTCATGATGGAAGCCAAATCGTAATCTGTGCGATAATTGGACATCCGGCACAAGTCATCAAAAAATTTTCCTTCTATATATGTCCCAAACTCCGTTATTTCGAAGTCCTTATCTGTCATTTCTGGCATTAGCGATCGAACCTGTGCTCCATCATTGTAGGCGAAGCGAATCGAACCATGTGTATAAGCCGTGTTTCCCCCTTTTTCTTCTTCTGAAGAAATTTCAAGTACCGTCACATGGGCTCCTTTTTCTGCTGCCGCAATCGCAGCACACAAAGCAGCATTTCCAGCCCCAACCACCACAATGTCTGTTGCTTCGCTCATTTTATTCACTCCTATCCATCTTGTAAGCGCTTAATAAGAGTTTCATAAAATACCTTTAAAGAATTGCTGAATAAGATTGTTGAATTCATTCTTCTTTTCAATTTGTGTCCAGTGCCCACATTTACTAAAAACGTGGAGTTGGGCATCATTTAGATGCTCTAATAAATAATAACTTGACTCAATCGAACATACTTGATCATCACGGCCATGGACCAGTAAGATCTGGTTCTTAATTCTGCGTAATGCCACGGTTGGGACTGGGACAGCAGCCGTTGAAAAAATAGAATTGTTTGAACGGCGAACTTCTTCACGCATTGCATTTTCATATCGGGAATCCGTAAGCCCATCAATGACTGGCTGCATTGCTTCCTTGTCGTAGACAAACCAGCTCATAATTTGTTGAAGTCGTTTTTTTGACGGGTTATCATAAAATGCTTTAGCACGTGCCAGCTCAAAACTTAGTTTAGTATTTGGTGTACCACCCGGCCCCATCAGGACAACTCGGTCAAAACGCTCTGGATACTCCAACAGCAATTCCAGGGCTATAGAACAGCCTAAGGAGTTTCCAACAACATGCACTTTCTCTAATTCGTAATAATCGAGCAACTCTATGATTTGTTCAATCCAACAATCCATCCACATTTGGCGATTTTTTAATGGCTCAGCCGGATGATCACTTTGGGCAAAACCGTATAAATCTGGTGCTAAACAATAGAAAGAATCAGCGCATTCCTGTAATGCATAATTCCAGTTAGCCAATGATGTTACCCCTGGTCCAGAACCATGTAAAAATAAAATGGTTTCTGCATTTCCTTTACCAGCTTCGTTTATCCATGTTGTATAATGACCTGTTTTCAGATGCTTTGATGTAATGGTTACCTCTTTTGTCATTGCCATTTACCCATGCCTCCCTATGCTTCAATTGTTGGAACAATTAACGGATTTCCCGTAATGCTATCTCCCCAATACGTATTGCCAAAAGCCCTTTCTTCCGGGCGCCAAACCACTGTTTCCCAATCAGGTTCAAATATTAAGTATCCACCTGTAAATAATTCAACTCTGCATCCACTTCCCGGATCAATAACATATAAATAGATAGCCTGCGAAATGCTATGTTTACCTGGTCCTATGAATTTCAGGTCATGTTCTTTTAAAATATCAGCTGCCCGCATTAAATCCCCTGAACTGTCCAACCAGTAGGAGATATGATGGAAGCGTGCTGTTGTTTCCAATGATTCATGAGCAACAAGTGCGACATCATGCACCAATGGAGTAACGCTCATCCAACCCGCCAATATTTTCCCATCCTCGGTTTCAATACATTCATTCATGCGGAATCCTAATTCTTCAATAAAGAAATCATAAGCTGTATTCTCCGGCGCAGCTGTATGAATATTGACATGATCGAAACGCCTTGGTGAAATACCCTTTGCCCATGCTTTATACGTTTGATTCTTGAGCACAGAACGTCGATGTTCTTCTACCTCTGTCTTTACGACATCATAAAACAATTCAATTCTATGCCCGGAAGCTGCCATAAATCGAATCGCTCTGCCAATACCAGGTGTCGTTCCAGCTTGCACATATTCAATCTCATAGCCCTTTTGATTCAGTCTGCTTGCAAACGAATCCACATCTTCTGCACATTTGGTGCGAAAACTGATATGCTTCACCTTGCCCTTAATGCCGGGTGAGATTGATAATGTATGATGCTGAAAATCTCCCCAGGCTCTGAAATAGTATTGTTCGCCTACTTTTTCAGTCAGCTCTAAACCAATGATGTTTTGAAAAAAATCCACCGATTTTTCAATATCGGAAGATTCAAGAGCAACATAACCTAATTGGGCAATTCGCGGTCCCATGAGTAAGAATCCCCCTCATTTTTTATATTAAGGAACTAAGTACTGGTAAACTATATAAAAAGTTCACTAATAACTGCTTATTTTTCAATAAAATTTACTTAATAACGAACCGCATTAGGTTGTAGACCAACAAGCTGACGCCCATAATTTTCCTGGGTAATAACCGTCGACAATGAACGGTGGGAATGCAATGTAATAAAATCACGAATCAATCGCTGCATTGGGCTCGCATCATATACAAATCCTGATCCACTTGCTGCTAAAATATGTTGTACTGCCTCATTCATTAATTTGTTACTATAGCCGATATCTGCCAGTACTTTTAATCTCTCATCACTTGGCATAATTGTTTTTTTCTCTGCCCATTCATCAATTTTTTTGGCAATATTCATTAAGTAAATTTCGGCTGTTTCGATTTTTAAAGTTGCTTCAGCAATTAATGAATGCGTGCTTGCTGCATCCTTAATCATTTTTACCCCCATATGCTGGGCTGTACGATACGGCAAACTAGCATGAAACTTATCAAGCATCTCTTTTACGACCCCTAATCCCGGCAATCCAAGCGATAAAATTAAACATGGAAACAAAGCAGAATGATATAATGGGATATCCCGTAAATGCTCTGATTGAAAGTTTCCATTTAAAATGTCTACAAAGGATGTACAACGATGATCGGGTATAAAAACATTCTTCATACGGACTGCATTACTACCAGTACCACGAAGCCCCAATGTATTCCAATCATCTTCTATTTCCAATTCACTAAACGGCAGAGTTGCTAGTAACTGCTTTTCAATTTCACCTTGTTCGTTCTTCAAATACATGCCAAAATAACCCCATGTTGCATGTAAAGATCCCGAACAAAACATCCAATGTCCTTCTTCAACGAGGTAACCGCCATCAACCTTTTTCACTTCACAAGAACGTGGCTCATACACTCCGGCAAATAATACATCTTCAGGATCGTTTACGAAAATCTCCAAATGAGCTTTTTCTGTAAATGATTCAGCCACCATCATTTCTCGTATTGCGCATAAGGAGGCAATCCATCCTGTAGACGTACAGGCTTTTGAAATTTCAACAATAACCTGGCTGTATGTTTGAATACTGACTTCAAGTCCACCATATCGTTTAGGGCGAAGCATTTTGAAAATTTGATTGTCTTTTAATTGTTTAATAGTCGATTCTGGAATTCTGCGAATTTCTTCAGTTTCCTTAACACGTTTGCGAATATCATCTGCAACCGCTTTCGTTTTTGTCATAAGATCCAATTCTGTTTCTTTTAAAATTGTATCCATATGTTCAACTCCTTATCTGAATGTATCTTTAATTTATCAAACCTACTTTCATAAAAGTCTGATTAAATTATTTGAATTTTCAACCTTATTTCCAATAAAAACTACCGAATCATAAATAAAATACAATGGTATTATCTGTATCAGTTCCTCTAATCCCATGGCCTTTCCCCTACCTAATCTGGCATTCCTTCAATCTGGCATATAGAAAAATATCACCTCAAATTTACCGATTATCTTTTAGGCACTTTGCACTAATGGATTTTAGATAAAGTATTTTCAAAATTTTTATAAAATTAAAATTATATCTGCTAATATATACTGTAAGCGCTTCAATTAAGTATTTATTAGTTAGAGGAGGTATTCTTATGACAACAAATTCTACTAATATAGCAGATAAAGAACTTTTTACAACAGCCAATACGATTGGACTATTACGAAAAGAATTAATAGAAACATTAGGTTTGGAGCATGCAAAGATTTTCTTACAGCGTTATGGATGGAATATCGGGGTCACTCATGCCAAAGAAGTAGAACAGCGTCCATTAAGTTTGCGTGAAAAGCTTGATAGCGCATCAGGTTACCATCTCAATTCCGGACAAATTACAGATTTAATCTCCAATCGCATTTTAGAGCTGAATCCCGATGATACGGTTCGTTTTATGCATGCAAAGGGGGTTTGGATCAATTCTTACGAAGTAACTGAACACACCAAATATTTCGGAAAAAGCCAAACCTGTATTTGCCATACATTAGCAGGCTATTCAAGTGGTTACACATCCTACTTAACCAAACGTAAAATCTATATTGTAGAGGTCACATGTAAAGCTAGAGGGGATGATGAATGTGCCTTTGAAATGCGCATGATTGAGAATTGGGATGAAGCAACACAGGCACAATTTAAAAAAATTCACCAATCCCGTATGATTGATGAACTAAACCAGACATATGAACAATTGTATGAAGAGAAAAAACTAACCGAGAAGGTATCTTCATTCCATAACAACTTAACCCTTGGAATCGCCCAAGGTATGCGAATAGAACAAATTTTAGAAACAATCTATGATAATTTAAACGTTCCAGTCATCCTTCAGGATTTAAATTTTAATACCCATCACTTAATTGGAATTACTGAAGAAGAATTAAATGAGTTAACCTTAGATTTTGCCAGCCAGATGCCTCAAACACGTTCAGGGAAGATTTTAATGCAGCATCTTGAGCCGATGCACTCTATTCAAGTAAACTGCGAAAAACATATTCGCCTGATCAGCCCCATAAATGTCCAAAACCAAATTATTGGATATATTTCGTTTATTTATCGGTCAACTGACCATAACTTCAAAGATGAAATGAATTTTCTACAGCGTGCTGCTAATTCCATATCACTATGTTATTTGAATGAAAAGTCGAGCTTAGAAGCAATCGAGAACATGAAAGCGTATTTTTTCGAGCAACTTTTACAACAGCAGTATACTTCCAAAAGCAATATGATTTATCGCAGTTATTTACTCCAGATAGATTTAAATGAAGACTTCTATATTGGAAACTTACGCATTACCAAAAAGGGCATTCCTATTAAAGATTCCATCATGATTAATAAAATAATCCAGTCTTTTACTATTTATTTAGAAATGCATCAAATCCCTATATTTATTACAGAATTTCAGGAAGAAGTGACGTTTTTATTCCCAAAAATTGATAAAACACAAGAAATACTAAGAAATATATTAAAACACCTGCATCGTACATTCAAAAACCATGAATTCCGTATTGGATTAAGCCGGGCTATCCATGATATAGACGATATTCCAGAGGCAAAACGGCAATCCATTACATCACTTAATGTCAATAAAGCCAGTGATATCATTTATTTTGAAGATACAAGTGTGATGGGATCAATCATTAACCAAACTAATAGCTCTATCATTATCGAAATCGCGCAACGTGAATTAGAGCCCATCCTATCATTGAAGCCAAATAAAAAAGAGGAGTTTCTTAAAACTCTTTACGCATTTTTAAACAATTACGGGAATTTGCAACAAACCATGCTGGACTTGAATTTATCCATGAGCGGATTAGTCTATCGAATTCAAAAGCTAGAAGAACTACTACAAAAAGACTTAAGAAATTCCAAGCACTCCTTTGAGTTGATGTTGCTCTTAAACTCTCTAATTATTCTTGGTGAAATTGAAATTGATTAGCTCTCTTTTTTCAATAAATTTTAGTGAGATACGCAGATTTTTATATACTTTCTAAAATAGTCTAATTTACACCTTTATGCTCTTTGCCATATTGATTTTTCGTTATTTAATGGAGTAAAAAACAAATATCTTTTTACAAAATCAATGAATTTTTCCCCTAAAAATCATTGATTTATGCCTCGATTATCTGTGCTATTATCGAGTGTAATCTAAACGTAAGGAGTTCTGCTCATCTTCATGACGATTATCGCATGAGTTGTTATAACAAGAGGATAGTAGTGAGGCTGCTTGCGTATAGAAATAGTAAAACAGGGGGGTATTAAAAGATGGCGAAGGCAAAGAGTACTGCTTTCTTGAAATTTTTAATTGTTTTAATTGCATTTCAGGACGTTGCTGCCGGGGTTGCAGGATCTATCATGGCCGATTTAATTAAAGCGTTCCCAAACTACAATCCGTCGGTAGTCATGTTAATTGCTACTATCCCAGGATTTTTTCAAATAATACCTTCATTGCTTTATGGGAAACTGGCTAATAAGTACTCAAAACGAGGATTATTATTTACAGGACTAGCCTTCTTCATCATTGGCGGTATCATGCCATTTTTCATTGATAATCTCTTTTTAATTATTGCCTTCCGTGGACTATTGGGACTTGGAGTCGGCATTACATTACCATTATCGGTTGATATTATCACAAGTTTCTTTGATGGTCGTGATCGTGATTTCTTAATTGGTTTGGGAACATCCACAGTTGCATGTATCGGAGCGATTTTCTTCCAGGTAGTCGGAGGTATGCTGGCTGATGCGTACAATTGGCAGTTTGGCTTTTTAGTTTACTTATTCCCGATCTTGATTTTAGCACTCACCTTCTTATATTTGCCTGAGCCTAAAAAACAAGAAGTACACAATGCATCCTTTAAAGAGATCCTGTTCTCTGCACCAAAAACCGTTTATGGTTTTACGATTGGCCAAGTTATCTTCACAGCATTGGTGTTTGGGTATGTAACAAATATTTCTATTATCATCCAAGCGGAAAACCTTGGGAATGCTACGGAGGCCGGTTTTGCCATCTCTTTATTCACCTTTGGTACCTTGGTTGTCGGACTTTTCTTTGGTCCCATGCGCCAACTTTGGCCAAACTTCAATATTCCCTTTGGAATTTTACTAACCGCTGTTGGTATCTTATGGTGTTATTATGCAAACACTTTAATGATGATCAATATGGCTAGTTTTCTTGGAGGAATGGGATTAGGAATTGTGATTCCAGGCGTACTCGCCCGAGTATCTGAATTGTCAAACCTTGCGAAGGGTATTTCCTTTGTAGGATTCGCTGCTGCGGCCCAAGGATTAGGTGGTATTACCAGTTCGTTTATGTACCAGTTTTTACTTAATATAACAGGCCAGGAAAACGGCCGATTCACTCTGCTTCTAGCATCTATTGGCCTATTCCTTTTAGCGATTGCTTGGTCTGCGGTCACGACTCTCATCAAAGAAAAAGACTCACAATCAAACGCAACCTCAAAGACCACACATATTATTTAACGGTAAGTATTTACCTAATTCGAGAATAAAAATGATCTCATAAGGAGAGTCCCTATGAGATCATTTTTATTTTATAGTACTTTATTGCCGAGTAATTCCGTAAATGTGGAATTCCGAGAAACGATATTACCAATTCCCTCCAACCTTGGTATTTTGTCCAGTCGCATAATCAGATAACGGTAAGCCAAGTTCTTCCCCCAGTTAGATTGATTCAATGATTTTTACTTAATTTCATTATGTATTTCAATAATTCTTATTCTAGTTAAGTGCCTTTTCTATCATCTACACTTAAACAAACAAATTATTTTCTGGGAGGCTATCAAAATATGGGGACAAAATTACTTCGATTCAAACAATCAGACCGTACATATTGGGGTGTTTTCAGTGAACAAATCCGCATTGTTGAACACGAGGCTGAAACCTTACATGACTTACTATCTAACGGTCGAGAGGCAATTGAGCGGGCAAAACACACCGGAACAATTATTTATACAGATGAAATCACAATCCTATCACCCGTAACAGATGATGCAAATATATTTTGTCAGGGTACAAACTATAGCGTACACCGTGAAGAAGCTGGTTTTACTAAGCAAAAGCCACCATATAACTTATTGTTCACAAAGGCATCCAGTACCTTAACATCTGCCGCTGCTGATATTATTTGCCCAACTCATGTTCAACTATTGGATTATGAAATCGAACTGGGATTAATTATTAAAACTGACATTACTGAGCCCATCCAAATTACAGAAAATAATTTAGTCCATTATATTGCTGGAATAGTGATTGCCAATGATATTTCGGCGCGTGATGTTCAAATTCTGGAACAGCAATGGTTCAAAGGAAAAAGTTATCGTGGTTTTTGTCCGGTGGGACCATATATTTATTTACTCGATGAAGATGAATTTCCTTACTTGAATCAATTGGAATTACATTTACAAATAAATGGTGAAACACGTCAAAGGGTTTTAACTGATCAATTATTATTTAAACCGACGGAAACACTGACTGAGATGTCAGAGATTTTTAATTTAAAAACTGGTGATTTAATTTTAACAGGTACCCCAGGTGGAGTATGTCTTCGTTTAAATTCTGAAATCATCAACCATATTTATGATAATACAATTTCACATCAGGATAAAATTGACCATTTTATTGAAACTCAACAAAACAATGGTTATTTAAAATCTGGAGATATCATGCTTCTCGAAATAAAAAGCACGGATGGTTCCATTGATTTAGGTGTACAAGAAAATAAAATAATACAGGCAGCTGCTGTAAAGTAAAGGGGCGTCCACATGATTCAGTTTTCCGGTTAGGGTTTGTGACGTTTTTTTCGAAAGATGTTGAGGCCATGGTCGATTACTATATCACTGTTCTCGGATGTAAGCTTGTAGAACGCGGAGGAGACGGAGTTGCCTATATCAGTACAGGTGCAGAACATCATAATATTGTCATTCAACCAAGTAACGAAAGTTTCATGGAAGGAATCGGATGGCAAGTAAATCCTGAAGTATCATTAGAATACGTTCAATCCCTTTTAGAAGAAGAAGGAATCGTAAGTGAGCTTGTCCATGATAGACAAGTTGGAATACCTGAACAATTGCAGTTGCATGATCCGGATGGAAACCGCATTTTTTTATATCATAGTATAGACTACAGCGCTCCCGGATACGCAACATCCGGTATTATTCCTACTAAATTGGGCCACTTATCAATCAGCGTAAAAGATGCGAAGAAAACGGTGGACTTCTACCACCATATTTTAGGTTTTTACAAAACCGACCGTATACTTGATTTAGCCAACTTTTTAACATGTAATGAAGATCATCATACGATTAATATCATTCAAGGTAAAAAATCGTACATGCATCATATTGCCTTTCAATTACGCAATCCCGCTCATAAATATGACAGCTCTGATATTTTAATGAAACACAATATACCAACAATTTGGGGACCCAGCCGCCATACAGCTGGTCACAATATCGCGTCTTACCATCTAGATCCCGATAAGCATGTCATTGAGTTATATACGGATATGGATAAATACATTCCTGAATTAAATATTTTGGAGCCACGCCCGTGGCACAAAGAATTACCCTTACGTCCAAAAACATGGCAATCCTTCGAACACTGGGAAACACAATTTGGCGATACATTGCCTACAGTTGAAGATTGGAAACAAGATTGCCCTAAGGCTATCTTCCCTATATAAAAATAAACTTATATTTCTGGTACCTCATGAAATGTCCCTATTTGTTGAAACCAGACAAAAAATGCTTGGATCATATAATTCCAAGCATTTTTGATATCAGTAAGTTTATGTTCCCTGGGTTTAAGCGTTGAATAGGGTCAACACTTTATTCAGCTAATTCTTTTCTTTTTAGTCATCTTTCTCAGTAAAGTGTTTCTTTAAATTTCTCCGGCTTTTTCACATAGCCTTCGATGATAAATCCACATCCGGTGCAAATCATGTATTCAATCTCTGAACCTATACTTACTTTATTTTTGGGGTACATGACTCCATATCCGGTATGTTTCCCGATCCCCAGCTCTTTCTCACCACATTGAGGACATTCTTTTACTTTAGAACGCTTCACGTTAGTCCCTCCACTCGAAAATCTCAATTCATTTTCTTCATAAGGAAAACGCCACAAACTCCAGTACATTACTTTTCGCCGCTCGAGAAAATCTAGGCTAGGATTTTACTTCCACAAGACGATGCTCTTCAAAAAAAGCTAAAACCCTGCGATACACAGCGATTTCATTCTCCTTTTTAGAGAATCCATGTCCTTCATCCTCCATGACCATATAGGAGATATCTCTCCCCTTTTCCTTAAGAGTCTCCACAATTTGGTCTGATTCCGCCTTTACAACTCTTGGATCATTGGCACCTTGGATAACAAGCATTGGCTTTGTCATCTGCTCAATATAGGTAATAGGTGAGTATTCTATCAATTTCTCGCGATCTTTTTCGGGGTGGCCTACCCAAGCATCCATGATTGGTTTCCAATCTTCCGGCACTGAATGAATAAAGGAAAATAAATTGGATGGCCCAAAAATATCTACCACAGCCTTAAAGTAATCAGCATGGCGTCCATGTAAAAGCAATGACATATATCCACCGTAACTGCCTCCGATCAGGAAGATATCACCTTTCTTCGTGTATCCACGGTCAATTAGCCAATCCAGACCAGCGATAATATCCAATCGAGCTCCTGCACCCCAGGCACGCTCTACCATTTTGGTGAATGTTAATCCATATCCCTTCGAACCACGGAAGTTAGGAGTAAAAATACTATATCCATTATCTAGAGCATATTGAAAGAATGGAGTAAACCCTTTCCGTACGGCAGACTGCGGTCCCCCATGGACCCAAAGAACCATTTCTCCTTTATCATTTTCTGGTTTTGCTTTATATAACAGCCCTTCAATTGGAAGACCGTCAAAAGATGAATACGTAATAATCTCGGGTTCTACTATATCCTCCTTCTGAACACCAGCCAGGGTATTATCAGTAATTCCGACCCATTCATCCTCACCAACCTGCTTAAAAATATTTGCAAGTGTGTTTGAACTTTTTCCGAGCAAATAAAGGGAACCAGAATTAGAAACAACCTTTTTCGTTAGGAGGTCACATGGTGGGTTCAATTTCACCCATGCTTGATTCTCAATATGATAGGCATATAAATAATCCCGCACTCCTTTTTCAGCAGTAATATAGACTATTTTGTTTGTCTGATCGTATGTAAGATTGGTGAAGCTCTCCTGTGGCAATTCTTTAAGCTTAGTAAACTCCCTGGTTTCCAAATTAAAGCTTGCTAAATAAGAAAAATCCGCATCATAATCCGTGATTAAATAGACCTCCTGATCCGAAACGAAAACAGCTTCACTAACGGTATGCTCCTCATCAGTTGGCGGAGTTAGCAGGATATTTTCATCCGCTTTTTTCACATAATATAGAGAATTAGTATTAGAAAATTGTTTGGTATAGAGAATAACGGATTCATCCTCACTCACTTCCGCTAGAATGGTAATGCCTCCGTTCCCATCCAATACTTTTGTCTCTTCCCCCGTGTCCATTTGTAAGCAATAGCTACTGAGGAAAGACGCATTTTCTTTGGTAGATGTATAGTATAATCGCTCGCCGTCCTTCGATAGAAACGGATGAAAATTACGTGTATTCTCTTGAAAAACTAGCTCCATCAAGGCACCGCCATATGTCGGCATGGCATAAAATTGAGTATTCTCATCACCGTCATGATCAAAGCCAGCTATAACAAATCTTCCTTTTGGGTCATACAGTAAATACTCAGATGGCTGATCATTGAAGGTCAGCCGATATGGAAAGGCATTAGGCATATTCATCGCCCAAAGATTATATTTTCCACTTATATTGGTACTGATGATAATCTGTTTTTCATCGGGGCTGACAGCAAAATCAATCATAGAAACAGTTCGCAGCAATTGTTCTACATCTGGCTTTGGAAATGTAAACATAAACATACTCCTCATATTCATTTTTTGTGATACACAATCAATCTAACCAACTTTATGTAAAACATATGAAAGATAACGACTTACAGCGAATAGTTGTCCTTAAATCTTGGACTTAATTCACTCCAGACATCAAATATATGACCATCTAAATCATAAAAAACAAAATTCCTTCCTGGGTGCCCTCGATCTTCAATGTCACCTACCCTTACATTCTTCTCCGTTAATTCCATATGAAGCTCTGTTAACTTTTCCAATCCATCTACTTCAAAGGTAATCGAAAAACGTTCACTTCCATGCTTGTCTATAAAATTAGAACTTTCGCCATCTGGTGCATGAACAAGGAAAAAACTTTGATTTGCAAGATTAATAATCGATTTATCCTCATCTTTATAGCTTAATTCTGCTCCAAGCTTATCTACATACCATGCTGAAGACTCTTTAACATCCTTTACAGGAATATAAAATGTACCAACTCTTATTAACTTATTTTTCATGCCATCCTCCCTGTAATCAATCTGGTCATTACCAATCCTTCGCCATAATGATAAATCGATATGATTCTCCTCTTATGTCATTCATGAATTCTCCCACTTGTTGAAATCCTTCTCTTTCATACACTTTAATGGCCCGGTGATTAAAGTCCACTACGGACAACTCTAAATGGTCATAGTGAAAAAGGGATCTCCCTTGCTCCACAATGGCATGGAAGAAAGCAGGGCCATGTCCTTTTCCAGTCATAGATGGCTTCATCTGAATTCCAACTGCCAGTATCTCCGCTTCATCCTCATCGCTTACATCAAAAAACTCGCAGTTACCTACAAGTTCACCCCATTCATTTACTACCGATAATTCCCGTTCTTTTTGCACACTTTGCCTAAAGCTATCTATCTTTTCTTGCTGAATTGAATTATCGTACGTCCAAGATAAAAAGTCCTCTATATCCTCTTCGGTACGTTTTCTTAATAAATACTCCATATTTTTGCCTTTTATCTAATTGTATTTAGGTTGCTACATCTCTTCGTTCATATTTTCAAAGAAGCCTAAACGATTTCCCCATGGATCTGTAAATGTGGCCCATTTAACTGGTACTCCTTCACGGGAGTAGATTTCAAAAAAATCAATATGCAGCTCTTCCATCATTCTTTGTCTTTCTTTTTCTATAGATGTAACCTCAAGCCGAAGCGGACCACTTCCTTCTGCCGGTGTCCCTTTAGCGACTTGCAGCCAGCCCCCGGGAATTATCTCCCACTCTGCAAAATCAGCATGCGGCTCAAGATCTGGTGTCCTGTTCAAAAATACTTCATACCATTTCCTGCCTTGTTCAAAATCAGCCACACGGACCTGATACGTCATTTCAGCTACCAAGAATATTTCACCTCCTTTAATAGTTCATAATATTGCAAAAATTTTATATAGAATTTCTGAGGGCAACACACACATAGGTGATAAATGATTTATTTACTCTTAACTAAATAGATTCTTACCTTAAGAGGAAAAAACCCATAAGCAAAAATGGCATAATATTCTAAAGTGAGGTGGATTTTATGTTGAACATCGGTGACATCATTTATCAGTTGTTTTCAATTTTAGTTGTTATCTTTTTTATTGTGATGATTGTATCTTTCTTTCGTTCTTCAAAAAAGCGGAAGGAACAGCTAGATCGAATTGAAAATAAATTAGATAAACTGTCAGGGCAATCAACTAAAAATTAGCTCGGTTTATAAGCCGGGCCTTTCTGTTTTTCTTTGCTGGATTATTTTATAAAACTATTGCTAAACTCTACCAAGACAGCTATTATTTCTTTTTACTCAAATCAAAACGAGTTATTTCTTTTTTGCCCAAGGATACAATTAAAGTTGCCTCCAGTGCGTTCTCTTTTAAATGTTCTAACTTGTCTACAGAAGGTACTGGAAGAACTTCCTCTGTTTTTTCTTCAACGCCTAAATCATAATAGATGGTGAATTCTCCTGTTTCTTTTTCTTCAATAATAGCAGTATAGGAATAGCTGAAGCCCAAGCCTGAACCTTCATAATCTGCCGGTTCAAAAATATTAAAGCCCATCACTTCATTAGAGGCGGTTACTAATTTTTCGTCAGGTTCAATCCTAGCCTCCAAGCCTACTCCTTTACTTATGTCTCCAATCTTTTTATTTCCTACATTTTTAATCACAAATGTGTAATACAGGGCTGTAGGCACGACTTCTTTTCCTGCGTTCTCACCTTCCTGCAGAATAGTGGATCCCGTTTTGTTTTTTTTATCATTCACAATCTCTGCTTCTGCACTGACCAGTTCTAGACGTGTGTTCGTGGAGCAAGCGCTAAAAATGCAGATAACGACAAATAGGAACGTAAACAACAAACTAAATCGTTTCATGCAACCTCCTTTTTCCTGCCTATATGTTTGATAGGCAGATCTTAGAATTCTTCACACATGGTTAGATGAATAGCGATTGCTGCCAGGAAGCTGCTTGATCTTTTTCCAGGCTTCTACCGCATCTTTGTACTACTTCCCTTGATTGTCCGGGTCAGCAAAATAATCACGGATGAATTGATTGTATAAAATTGTGGGGGAATTTTTTTCGTATAGGATGAATCTTTTTTTCGTTCCTCACACCAGGTAGTCATCGCCTCACGGTAGGTTTTCCCGGCATGATTTTTAAAATATTCCTAGATGTGGGTCGTAAAATGAAAGGTAGGAATGACCGTTTGAAAAAATGCTCTTACTTCTTGACTGCAACGGTAATTTTCTTTGATGATTGTATCGAGGCTTAAGTTTTTTTCTGGTGTTTGTTGTTTTACATAGGCCTTTACTTTTCTAATCGGCTTTTTTATTTCTCCTGTTTCAAGAAAGGATTCGATTGGAAATCTCAATCTTTGAGCCTGAAACAGCAAGTCCATTTTCTCTGCAAAATGATTGCAACTCTTCCTTCAACCAATAAAAATCCCTAAAACTTTGGACACTACTACTTCTAGTAAGCTTAGGTCTCAGCAGGATTCACCTCCATATATATCCATTTAATTATAGAAAACTAGTACTTATAAATCAACGTACATACCGAAAATGAATTTTACTAAAATTAACAGGATAAATATATTAGCCACGTTTTTAATTATATGCTATAATCTAGTCAACCTTTAAAACTGTTATACTATTTTATGCTTTACTGTTTCATTTGCCTTGCTCTCTTCGCCTTGAGCAGGGCATTTTTGTTTCTTCCCCTAAAACTACCCTATACCAACACAAAAGAAGTTCGATATAATAAGGCATTAAACCCCATTGGATTAATTCCCCGATATTTATTTCTAAATCTTCCAGTTCTATCTACCCGTTTTAATATGGTTTATATTTCACGCTGTTACACTAATTCTCTCAGCTGTATAATGTTCTACTTTTATATTATGAATGGATAATGCCATTATTCGTAACTTAGGAGACTTCACCAAATTAGCATAAGAACCATTTTGGGTTAGCAATTCAGGTAATAGCTCATTTGTATATTCAATGCTTTTTTAAGCATAATGAGAAGATAAACACTACTGTACTGTGAGAATTTCGGAGGATAGAAACGTGGATTTGATAAGTTTAGGATTAATAGCAATGAAAGTAATGGTTGGATTTATATCTCTAAACATCATACTCATTTTAACTGGAAGAACCTCCATTTCCCAATTAACCCCATTCCATTTTGTTTTTATTCTTTTGCTCGATGATTTTTTAGGACATATCATATATGAAAATAGTGTAAGTATTTTAAAATATCTATATGCAGTTGGAATATGGACTTTTTTAATGATTATTTTAGAGTATGTCACACTTAAGTTTTCAAAGATTAGAGTTTTCATTCAGGTAAAGCCAATTATATTAATTAAAAATGGCATAATTGATTATAAAGCCGTCAAAAAAGCAAGGTTGGATCTACATCAACTATTAAGCATGTTACGGCAAAAAAGTGTCTTTTCTGTAAGGGAAGTTGAATATGCAATATTAGAATCTAATGGTCAAATAAGTATCGCTCTGAAATCTAAATATAAAAATCCGACAATCGAGGATTTAAACCTTACTGAAAAACAAGTCATGCTACCGCGAACCCTTATTAGCGATGGGAAAATTATACGTGATAATTTAGCAGAATGTGGATTTGATGAAAATTGGTTGATTAGTGAGTTGAATAATAAAGGTTTTGATTTAAAAAGCATTTTTTATGCTGAGTGGAAAAGTGATGAAGGGATACACATTTCACCTAAATAAAAACGCTGTGTATAAACGTTTTCTAGTAGAGATAGATAGTTTTCCGTACAATTTAATTCTCAATCCTCAGGAAATACATACTAATAATACTCATTCAAACAAAGCTTAGACAAAAGAAAAACAGATCCTGTAACCAGGATCTGTTTTATTTATGTGTCGATCAGATTAGTTTTTTTGAACGTTAGTAGCTTGTGGTCCACGTTGACCTTGTTCTACTTCAAAAGTAACTTCTTGACCTTCGTCAAGTGTTTTGAAACCTTCACCTTGGATAGCTGAGAAGTGTACGAATACATCGTCTCCACCTTCGCGTTCGATAAATCCGAAACCTTTTTCTGCGTTAAACCATTTTACTTTACCATGTTCCATTTTTTGTTGCCTCCTAGTGTGCTAACACACAATTGTATTACTATCCTTGCTTTTCGATCGTAAGACGACAATAATTGTTCAACTTTCAACCGCATCAAACAAAAATAATTCTACCTAATAATAACAGGTTCTGAACGGAAGTGCAAACGATTACCTCAATTATTTTTAAATTTTTCTTCAAATCATGATTTTTTTGAAACTCTTTTGCAAGATTATACCTATTAAAGCGATGGTAAATAAAACAAATCATCAAAAATCACTTTTACAAAGAAGGTTCAACGTTCATTATATAATGGTATATAGTGAAGAAAAGGAGCTGGTAAGAATAATGGGTCAAAGCTATAAAGCGTTAATCGTAGATAAACAGGATGAACAAACAGCAATCAAATTTATACAAAAACCGTTACATACCCCACAAGATGGCGAAGTTCTCATAAAAGTAAAATATTCAGGTGTAAATTATAAGGATTGCCTAGCTACAATTCCGAATGGAAATATTGTGACTTCATACCCGATGGTACCAGGCATCGACCTAGCAGGTACGATTATTTCATCGACTGACACTCGCTTTAAGGAGGGTGATGAGGTAATTGCTACAAGCTACGAAATCGGTGTATCCCGTGATGGAGGATATGCGGAATATGCTTATATTCCTGCTGAGTGGGTTGTCTCACTGCCAAAAGGGCTCACTCTCAAAGAAGCCATGATCATTGGTACAGCTGGATTTACCGCTGCATTATCCGTCCAGCGTTTGGAGGAAAATAAGGTAACTCCTGATCAAGGTCCTGTGATTGTTACTGGAGCTACAGGCGGTGTAGGCAGTTTCGCGGTCTCCTTCTTAGCAAAACTCGGATTTACCGTTGAAGCCAGCACAGGAAAATTAGAGGAAGCTGAGTACTTAAAATCAATCGGTGCTGCGAATGTAATCTCAAGGGATGAAGTATACAACGGTAAGGTTCGCGCCTTAGGAAAACAGCGTTGGTCCGCTGGTATTGACCCTGTTGGCGGGGAACCTTTAGCATCTCTTTTAAGCCAAATTAAATATGGCGGTTCTGTTGCTGCCAGCGGACTGACGGCTGGCACGAAGATTCCCTCCTCTGTATTCCCATTTATATTAAGAGGGATTAATTTATTAGGCATCGATTCTGTACAATGCCCGATGAATACACGCCAAAAAATTTGGGAACGTTTAGCTACTGATTTAAAGCTCAATCAGTATGAGAATCATATCCAGCAAGAAGTAACGCTCGAAGAACTGCCAAATGTATTTCCTGTCCTTCTAAAAGGGGAAGCACGCGGCAGAACAATCGTTGTATTCCCGGATTAAAGAACTCTAATCAACACCAATTCTTTTCAATAGAAGAATTGGTGTTTTTTTATGCACTAACCACCTATCTCTTTATTTTCCAGAGGAAATAAGTTGTTTAATTAGCACATTTTACTAACAATTGTTATAATGTTTTGATGTGTAAGAAAAGTATCTAAAAATCACCTTTTGAATACGTATCTTGCAAATATTAAAAAATAGGTGGTAAGAACCATGACAGAAAACAAACCATACAGAGTTTTGCTTTATTATTTTTATACTCCAATTGAAGATCCAGCTGCATTCGCGGCAGAACACCTTGCATTTTGTAAGGGGATTGAACTGAAAGGCCGTATACTTGTGGCCAAAGAAGGAATTAATGGTACGGTTTCCGGTACTGTGGAACAAACAAATGCTTATATGGATAAGATGAAGAACGATCCTCAATTCGAAGGGATTGTATTTAAAATAGATGAAGCGGACGGTCATGCGTTTAAAAAAATGCATGTAAGACCACGCCCTGAGCTTGTTCATTTATCTTTAGAAGATGATATTAATCCGAACGAATTAACTGGGCAGTATTTGAGCCCAAAAGAATTTTTCGAGGGCTTACAGGATGAAAACACAATTGTTTTAGATGCGCGTAATGACTATGAATATGAACTTGGACATTTCCGCGGCGCCATCAAGCCGGACATTGAAACGTTCCGCGAGCTTCCTCAATGGGTTCGTGATAATAAAGAAATGTTTGAAGGAAAACGCGTCCTAACCTATTGTACAGGCGGAATCCGTTGTGAGAAATTTTCCGGTTGGTTAGTAAGAGAAGGATTTAAAGATGTCGGTCAGCTCCATGGCGGGATTGCCACATATGGGAAAGATCCGGAAGTACAAGGTCAATTATGGGATGGACAAATGTATGTATTCGATGAAAGAATCGCTGTTCCAATTAACCAAGTAGAACATGTGATCGTCGGAAGAGATCACTTCGATGGTGAACCGTGTGAACGCTACGTTAATTGTGCAAACCCTGAATGTAACGATCAAATTCTTTGCAGTGAAGAAAATGAGCATAAATATATGCGCAGCTGTACAGATGAATGTCGTGTACATCCTCGCAATCGTTATGTTGTAGAGCATAACTTAACTGAGGAAGAGGTTGCAGAAAGACTGCGTAAACTAGAATTAATATCAGCTGAATAATAAATATGGAGACCTTTCAATTGAGAGGTCTCCTTTTAATTATACGATTATATGCTTTTCATCAGCGCCCTATTGTAATTACCCTATTCCGCTCTCAATCTCATCATAATAGCGAAAATTATTGTTCCTGCAGTACTTTTTGCGGGGCTAGCTTACCTAAGTTATCATAAATCTCAGCCGCCATAATCTTATAGCCTTTTTCGGTCAGATGAATACCATCTTCACTGATTAAATCCTTTAACTGACCTCTGTTTTTCAGCGCATTCCTTACATCAATCAGGAATACATCCATTTCTTCTGCTATATTTTTTACGGTTCGATTATACTTACTGTGCCAGTAGGCTATTCCCCCCACCTTGCATATCCATTGACTCACTTCTGTACCGAAACGCTTGGATATTGTCTGATAATAGCGAGCCGGATCCAATGGAGGCAGCGTGGTTAAAACCGGTGTAATTCCATTTGATTTTAATTTGGTAATAAGCTCTTTTAAATTATTGGCATACCGTGATAGAGGCACTTTTGGCTGATGCTCGTCATTCGGTTTAGCCGCTACTTCCTTCCAAACAAAGTCACAATCATTCCCGCCAATCCCAATAATCACGTAGGTCGGTTCTTCTTGAATAACATCCTTTTCAAGTCTGGATAAAAGTAAATCAGAGTTATCATTGAATACTCCCTTATTGATCACTTCTGCCCGGCTAATCTCTGGATTCAATTTATCCTCTGACATAAGCTTTTGTAAATAGGCAGGATAATTATTTCTTAAAATTCTCAAACGACCCTTAACATAGGATACTCCCCTAGTTAAACTATCACCAAAGCATATTAATTTCATAGGCCATCCCTCATATCTCTTAGTAGTTTCTGTGTTGCAAAGCATGATAATCCTTTGTTACTTTAATTATATCAAGAATATTTCAAAAATTACTTGATAGATGTTTATATTCTTATAGATTAAAATTTGCCGTTATAAAAAATAGTAAATGAGTGAATGAATATGAATCCAACCAACCATATAAATAGATTCTTTTATTTAGCAGCCATTACTCTATGTATCATTCTCGGATTAGCTTCCCGTATATATAGTTCGATCCTGCATACTTTTGTAGCTCAGCATGCCGGAGATGCTTTATAGGCAATGATGGTCTATTTTGGGTTTCGATTTCTTTTCGTTCAAAAGAAACCATTTACTGCTTTTTGGTTCAGCGTCCTATTCAGCTTCGGGATTGAATTCAGCCAGTTATATCAAGCAGCATGGATTAACCAAATACGAAACACAACCATCGGGGCTTTAATCCTCGGTAAGGGATTTCTGTGGATAGATCTATTGCGGTATACACTGGGTATTATGATGGCAGTAATCATAGATTGGTTGAAAATAAACTCTATTAAAACAAATAAATGATAAATTCAATCAGCCTACCTTTCCTCCTTCTGATATAGACATCCTATATAATAATCTGTCTATGTGATAAATCCCCTTCTAGGACGATGTTAAAACCATCTTCCTCTATCTTTACAACAGTAAGACTCGTATCATGGATAAAAGGAGGATCCCATAGGCTCTCAATAGAGGTGTTTTTGAAAATAGAATAGAAGCATTTTATGACAACGGAGTGAGTAACAATCAGGATATTGCCTGATTCATATTCATGCTGAATACGATTCAATATGTTCACCGCCCGTTCTTTAACTTCTACAAATGTTTCCCCTTTTACAGGCTTATATAAATGGGGATTGTTCCAGAAAGCATCAAACTCGTCTGGATAGGCAGCCTCGATGACTCCTTGTGTTTCTCCCTCCCATTCTCCCATGTTAATTTCTTGTAGATTTTCATCAAAGGCTAGCGGAATATCCCGATTACCCATAATATATGTTGCTGTATCTGCTGCTCTGCCACTCGGGCTTGAATAAATAGCTGTTAAATCAATATCCTGCAGTCCTTTGCTCAGTGAAATCGCATTTTGGACACCCTTTACTGTTAAAGGTGAATCTAATCTTCCCTGCATTCTTTTCTCCGTATTCCAAACTGTTTCTCCATGCCTGGTTATATAGAGTGTAATCAAATTTCCCATCCCCTTAAATCAAAGCTACTCTGCATTCTGTATAGTATCTCATTGCTATTCTTGCAGATTCCTTCCTGGCAGTAAGTCCACTTCATTTATTCTATCCTCCATTGCTAAACCCCTCTTTGAGCCAAAAATAATATGTAACCTTCCATAGCTTAAAATGGTATTATTAGTTTATTATTTTAATATTTTCCATATCGGAGTGATACGATGCAATTAACTATGAAAGCGACCGGTGATCATGTACAAGTCTTATCCTATCTGCTTGCTAAAAACCCAACCTCCCTGTATGAACGGTCCAGTAAAGGACATTTAGTTCGTCTTTTTTATAGTAGATTTGAAGAAAAAGAAGTGGAAGCGACTATATTTGTTACACCCGATCCAATCGAGCTGTTGGATCATCAGTCCAATCAATATGAAATCACACATTATATAAATGATCGTGAATTTGCCGTAAGCAGTATTTTCTGCTCGTTTATACGTAACGCTCTTGGAACTGCCCTGAATGGACAGCCGAAAGAGGAATATAGACAATGGGTCAGCCATACTTTTCCTTTTCAATTTACCCTTGGACCTGTTTCATCAGAATTAACTGATCAAGAAATAGAGCGTTTATTTAGTCCGCTGGGGTTTGAAATCGCCATCACACATGGTAAAAATACGTCCTCCCCAACTAAATCGGCAAGAATGATCACCCTGGATGGGGTAACAACCCTGCAAAATGCTTTAAGGCAGCTATTTGTCCTCATCCCTGTGCTTGATAACTATAAGCACTATTACATAGACGAGAAGGAAGTTGAAAAGCTTCAACGTTATGGACAAGGATGGCTTGAGGATCATCCAATGAGGTCATTTATTTTACAAAGGGCCTTACGATTCAAGGAATTATATGAACCAACAGAAGCACCTAAAAAGCTGGATAAGGAGCAAAAAACTCCATCCAAACCATCTCTGGCTGCCCTTCGCTATGAAAAAATACTGAAAACAGTCAGTGAACTTGATGATAAAGAGACAATTGTAGATATGGGTTCAGGTGAGGGAAAGCTTTCTCTCAAACTAGGATTTCTGGATGGAGTTAAAGAAATCCTGGCAGTCGAGCCATCTGAGCATATGACATTACAGGCAATCAAAAGGTTCGAAAAAGTGGCAGGCAAGGTAGGATTCCTTTCTCCCACACTGATTTGGGGTTCGCTTTTTTATTATGATGAACGTTTAAAGAATAAGGATTGCATGATTTTATGCGAGGTCATTGAGCATATTGATGAGGCACGTTTACCCAAAATCATGAGAATGATCCTGGAGGATTATCGGCCAAAAACTCTTATTATCACAACACCAAATAAAGACTACAACGCTGTATATGACTTACATGAACACTTCCGCCATTCAGACCATCGCTTTGAATGGTCGAGGCAGCAATTTGAGGACTGGTGCAGGATGAACGTGGCCAATCAGCCATACAATCTTCAGTTTCAAGAAATTGGCGATATTCATGAACAGTATGGCTCACCTACTCAAATGTGCATTTTCAAACGAAAGGAAGGCCAAACAGATGAACATTAACATACCAAGCGCAGGGATTATCCTTTTAGTCGGTCCCTCCAATTCAGGTAAAACCACTCTGTTATCCAAATTAATCAGTAATCAAACACTCCTCCCTTCCGAGGTTGTCAGTTCAGATACTTTCCGGCATATCGTTGGGGATACCGATTTTATAGATTGGAAGAACCGCTCCAAAACAGAAGCAGATTATCTAGTGGAACACTATCATTCCATCTCAAAAAAAGCATTTGAGGTCATGTACTCTGTCATAGAGGCTAGATGTCAGTTAAATAAGCTAACTTTCATTGATGCCACTCATCTTAAGGCCGATGATCGAAAGAAATATATTGATATTGCCAGGAAGCACCACTTGCCTATCATTGCCCTCATACTGGATACGGATCAACAAACACTTCTTGAACGGGATGAAAAGCGCGAGCAGCCAAGAGGAAAACGACGAATTAAACAGCAATACCAGACCTTCAAAAGCGAAAAACGTTTTATCAAAAAGGAAGGCTTTCGAGCAATCTATGGAATTAAGGATATAAATGAAGTCTCTCTTCACAGGCTGGAAAATCCGCTATATATGGATGTCGGCAGCGGTCTTGATCTAATTGGTGATATACATGGCTGCTATGAGGAAATGATTGAACTACTCGAAAAGCTAGGTTATCAAGCTAAAGATAGTGGCTTGTACATTCATCCGGATGGTAGAAGGCTTGTATCTGTTGGAGATATTATGAGCCGCGGCCCCCACTCTTTAAAAACAATGCAATTTTTCGAGCGTCATATAGAACATGGATTGGCATACATGATTGATAGCAATCACGGCTGGAAAATCGCCCGCTGGCTGGATGGACGTAAGGTTACCCTCAAGCACGGAGATGAGCAGACAGCAGACGAGTTTAAACAATTTGAAGACAAGTACAGCTCTGAGGAAGCAAATCTACTTAAAAATAAGATGAAGAAGATGCTGATAGAGGCCCCTTCTCATTATGTGTTTCTACAAAATGACGTACCTGTACTGGTTTGTACTCATGCCGGGATAAAGGATGACTATATCGGCAGACAATCTCAAGAAATCAGTGATTTTTGCCGTTATGGAGATACGGACGGCTTTGATGAAGCTGGAAAACCCCGCCGGAAGGATTGGTTTGTTAATCATAACAGCAGCCCGCTTATTATATGGGGACATGATCCGAAACCTCAGCCCCTGCGCATCAATAACACGATAAATATAGATCAGGGTGTTGTTTTTGGCGGCCAGCTCACTGCCTTCCGTTATCCGGAGGAAAAATTCGTCAGCGTAAAAGCCCGGCAGGATTATTCAAACAGCGATGACAACCCCTTGATGGAATGGGAAAGGAATCGATTAAATCCGCCTAATATCGGCAGCTTTATAAATGGGTATTCTGTCCTGACAGAAGAGTTCGGTGAAGTAAAATTGTATAAGGAGCATGTGAAGGCTGCCATTGATACAGTTTCGCATTTCACCATCCCTATAGAGAAATTGCTTTATATTCCGCCAACCATGAGCCCTACTCCAAAGCCCTCTCAGCTGCCGGATTATTTAGAGCATCCAAAAGAAGCGATTGATTATTATCGCAATCATGGTATTCAAAAGATGATTGCCGAAAAGAAACATATGGGCAGCCGTGCTGTTTTATTACTATTCAAGGATCTGCCCTCCGCTCTTCATTATGTTGGATATGAAACGCTTGGTGTTATTTATACGCGAAGAGGCCGACGCTTCTTTGACTCCATCACTGAAGAGAAAGTGGTTCACGAATTACATTCTGATTTGATCAATCATGGCTATTTCGAAAAATATAATACGGATTTTGTTTTGCTGGATGCGGAAATTATGCCGTGGAATCTGAAAGCGAAGGAGCTTATCCAAAACCAATATGCGCATGTTGCTGAAAATGCCATCATGGATCGAAATTCTCTCAAAAACAAGCTGGAACAGGCCGTATCAACAAATTCCGAACTCCACAGTTGGCTAAACGAATATATTGAAAAATTGGCAAATGCGCAGAATTTCAAAAAAGTATATGAAACCTATTGCTGGGAGGTCGAGGATATTCACCAAATTCAGATTGCTCCCTTTCATGTCCTAGCCCACAGCAAGGAAACTTTCTTTGACCAACCGCATCTATGGCATATGCACATGAATCGTGAATTAGCCGCTCTATCCAAATTCTTTATTGAAACCGAATTTAAAGTAATCGATAGCGAGGCGAGCGAGCAAGATGTCATAGAATGGTGGAGGGAAATGACTGAGGAAGGACATGAAGGCATTGTCATCAAGCCTGAAACTTTTATCGCTAAAGAACGAGGTAAGCTGTTGCAGCCCGCTATTAAAGTAAGAGGCAGAAAATATTTATCGATTATTTATGGGATGGATTATTTATCCCCTGCTAATCTAGCACGCTTGAAAAATAGAAACACCTCCAAAAAACAAAAATTGGCGTTACGTGAATTTGTTCTCGGAGTAGAAGGCATTCGCCGCTTTGTCAACGGAGATTCCCTGCAGCGCGTACATGAATGTGTCCTTGGCACACTCTCTCTCGAATCAGACCCGGTCGACCCAAGGCTGTAAGATACAGAACGAAGGAAGATGAACCTGTTGTGATTGCCAGGTTCATCTTCCTTTAGGTAAAACTATAATGATAACTATCACAATTAATATTTTCGTTTCAACTGTTCAGCAGTATAATAGGTTGATATAAATGAATGTTATAGTAGAAAGAAGTGTAAGCATGGAGAATCAAGCAAAAGAGAAAAAGCTCGGCATTTTAGCTGGTGGCGGAGCTTATTTTTTATGGGGATGCCTACCTGTCTATTGGAAATTAGCCGGTGATGTATCTGATTTGGAAATCCTGGCACACCGTATTTTATGGTCCTTTGTGTTTATGGTGCTGCTCGTCTTTTGTTTCGGAAAGTCAAAGGATGTTTTTGGGGAAATCACCACCATCCTTAAACAGCCTAAATTGACGTTAGCAATCACCCTGGCAACCCTATTAATCTCAGCCAACTGGTTTATCTTTATTTTTTCAGTCAATAGCAATAATATCTTATCCGCCAGCATGGGCTATTATATCAATCCAATCGTCAATGTCATACTGGCAACCATCTTCCTAAAGGAAAGGCTGAGCAATGGCGAAAAGATAGCTGTATTATCTGCGGCAATTGGCGTAATCATTCTGACATGGAGCCAGGGCTCAATCCCGTGGCCTGCTATATGCATGGCAATGACCTTCGGATTATATGGACTCATTAAGAAAATGGTTCAAATCAATCCGTGGACAGGCTTAACACTCGAAACGATGATCATTGCACCATTCGCACTCATTTATCTGTTATTCTTTGCTGAGCATTCCTTTTTATCATACAGTACCCAAGTTGATTTAGTTCTTATGGGAGCGGGGATTGTAACCGCAATTCCGTTATTGCTGTTTGCCGAAGGAACGAAACGAATCAGTTATACGATGATTGGATTTTTACAGTATTTAGCTCCAACCCTCATGCTAGTGATGGCTGTCGTGATCTACGATGAAACATTCACCCTGATTCAAGGTATATCATTCCTGTTTATCTGGATTGCCTTAATCATTTATACAGCATCCAATCTGTTCAGATCCGCAAAGAGCAGAAAAGCTGCAGCGAATTAATGTATTTCGTATGGATGGACCGGTGGAGGAAACTAAGATGTTTCCTCCACCGGTTTTTTCGTTTGTAGCGTAAGGCGGCTTAACGTGTGTCTCTGTTGCTGGCTAAATAATGCGCCAGATGCTATTTTTTCATTGAATTCAACGAGGGATGCTAACTAGATTGCCAGTTTCAAGAGGTAATTCTCTCTATTAGGTGATATGGAATCAAAGATTTCAAGCAATCGAGCCGAATTCTATTGTAATGGAGCCGATTACGAGAATAATAGAGCCAAACTCAGTCTTAATCAAGCCGACCTAGACTATAATTGAGCGAAAACAGCCAATAATTGGGCCAACCCTCATTTTTATGAGCGAAAGTATAAGCAATCGAGCGAAAATTTTACCCATTGAGCGTGCATAACAGTGATTGAGCGAATCTATCAAACTATACACTAATTACTCCTGAAAAAGTACCCCTCTCTTACACCACAAAAAAGAGATGTCGATCAGCCCCCGAAAGACTAATCTAAACATCTCTTTTCATGCTGCTACTTAAAAATAAGCAAGTTGATATTGTTCATAATACTGCTCAAGTTCATCCACAGTAGTTTTATAAAGAGGCAGCGGGTCGGATTCATCTCCATCAAAAATGAAGTTTAAATCCTGTTCGCTTACTTTTTTGAACATGAAGGACGTATCCTCCACATCTGTATCCACTTTAATATATTCAGAGTCGGAGTCTTCTATGTTCAATTCCAATACAAGCTCTTCCTCTTCATCATACATAACAAGATACCCCATATTACAATCGGCACCCGTAATGATTTCGAAAAAGTATGGACCATATTCCTCTCCATACCCATCCAACTTCTCCTCTTCCGTGCCCTCTACTCCCCAAATACCGTCTATATCTGCGAGAGATAATGTCTTGCTATAGACCAGCTGATTACCGTAATAAATCCTCGTATAGGAATCAGCATGGTCAAATGTCTGTAGTTCATCCGTGTCATGAACACTTACGGATTTTATTTGGCCATCCTCGGTATTGTAAACGACATGGTCCACATATGACACGAAACCGGTGACATCATCCGCTATTTTCTTTCCATCTAGAATTAAAGAATGATTAGCAGATAAATAAATAATTTTATCATCTACAATGGACCAGCAAAGCCGGCTGCTGGAATCCATCATCACATTGGGGGCAATTTCCTCAGGAACACCTGATTGTTTTACTTTATACATCGCCTGTGTCTCATCTAAATAATAGATATCATCATTGAGTATAAAGAAGTCCACAACTCCCTCTGCGAGTAAATCAGATTTCTGATCTTCCATCTGCTTCATAAGCAATTGCTGGTTTCCATTTAAATAAATATAGGAATCTTCCTTCATTTCATAATCGAGAACATCAGAAGCGACTCGAACTGGTTCATTTTCAGCAGATAGGCTGTAAAGCTCCCCTATATCCCCCTGATAATCTGCTAAATAGGAATAGTGCCCAGAATCATCAACCTGAAATCCCCCGTAATCATGGCTATCTGCATGAAGATGGACATTCTCAGTCTTTTCTAAATCCCTGATGTATAATTCACCATCATCCGTACTGATGAGTAACCTGGTACCACCCTCTGATTCCTGGAAATTAACCACCTTTGAAGCGATTTTTTCTTCACCGCTATCTTTTGTAAAGATATATAAGTCCATATTTTCATTGATATAGAATAATCGTTTACCGTCTATAGATAATCTGTATTGGACAATATCTGAACGAACTTTCCGAGGTTTACTCTCATCAAAGATCACGTATAACTGATTATTTTCATCAGTCAAATAGGCAAGAGTGCTCTCATCAAAGGAAAGCAGATACGGTATTCTACTGGCAGAAACCTGTTTAGCTATTCTTTTTTTCTGCCCATCTTTATAGCTGTACAAATCATCGTTACCATTTATATACATGAGCCCGCGATGCTCATCCCGATAATGAATCGTATCCTCCCTAACATTTGAATCAACCTTTTCGATATCAGACTCATGTTCTTTCATATACAGGTCCGTACCTTTTAACATAACATACGCATCATCATTCACTTCATGCTCCCGATAAGTGGAAGTACCATTCTTGTCCGAACAACCTGCAAGGACAATCAATAAGCATAGAGAAAACAACATCGATGGTATCTTAATAGCCAAAGAACTCCCCTCTTCCAAATATATTAATAGATAAAAAAATTATATCATA
Source organism: Pradoshia sp. Z4_20 (assembly GCF_058216035.1). Classification (NCBI taxonomy): domain Bacteria; kingdom Bacillati; phylum Bacillota; class Bacilli; order Caryophanales; family Bacillaceae; genus Pradoshia; species Pradoshia sp. Z4_20. The sequence goes on along the minus strand of NZ_JBZAJD010000001.1, from coordinate 663,858 downwards.
ATAATAATTATTATTTTAATATTATAAATAATTATAATATTACATTCTCGTTAGAATGCAGAGGTTCCTGAATGATTAAGTATCGCGTCTAACCCATACCAGTCTTTATGAAAAGCCTCTGCACATTTTTTGTTCATCTATTTCGTTACATTTAGCTTACATTCCCCTGGCGGATGAACTATGTTTTTTGTTTTGAAAGAGTATGGTATAACTAACAATAGAGATAGAAAGAAGGAGTATAGATATGAAGTGGAATCAGCAAACCATTAAAATCAATAATAAACTAAAAATATTGGAGTCCATTCGAGATGATGCACCTATATCAAGAGCTGATTTAGCGCAAAAACTCGGCCTGACAAAAGGCACGGTCTCCACCCTTGTCAACGAGCTTTTGGAAGCGAATATCTGTTATGAAACGGGGCCAGGGGAATCGAGCGGCGGCAGGCGTCCGGTCATGCTTCTCTTTCAACATTCGGCTGCTCATGTGATTGGCATTGATATTGGAGTGAATTACATACTTGGGGTCCTTACAGACCTTAATGGCAACATCATCAAAGAACTCAAACAGCCAGCTATGAATCCAAACTATGACGAAGCTGTACAGATTATAAATGATTTAATTCGTTCCCTCCTCACTTCAGCTCCTGCTAGTACATATGGGGTCGTCGGGATTGGGCTGGCTGTTCCAGGAATGGTGAACATAGACGGGGAACTTCTGCTCGCTCCTAATTTAGATTGGAAACAGAAGCAATTAAAGAAGCAAATCCAGGACGAATTTAATCTGCCTGTCATAATCGAAAATGAAGCAAATGCAGGTGCCTTTGCGGAGAAAATGATAGGTCCCGGACAATCATCAAACACTACGGTTTATATAAGTGCCGGAATTGGAATAGGAGTTGGAATGATCTTAAACGGTGAACTCTACCGTGGATCCAATGGGTTTGCCGGTGAAATGGGCCATATGATTATTCAATATGATGGATTGCCATGTTCATGCGGAAGCAAAGGGTGCTGGGAACTATATGCTTCTGAAAAGGCATTGATTAAAAAGGCCTCCACCCTGCTTCCATCAAGTGAAGAATGGACGCTCGAAAAATTAATTGAACAAGCAGAGAACAATAAACAGATACAAGCAATCTTTACAGAAACAGCAAAGTACCTTGGGATTGGCATTGCCAGCATCGCGAACACGCTGAATCCCGAGCAAATCATTATCGGAAACCGCCTTGCTATGGCAAAAGATCTATTGAAGAATGAAGTTGAACATGTTGCAGGAGAATGTGCACTGGACGCTTCCAAATCCCAGCTGCAGATTCAGTTTTCCAATTTATCCATCTATTCAGCTGCTCTTGGAGTCTCAGCCTTCGCGGTTGAAAATTTTATTCAAATGGTTTGTAAACAATCAAAGGTTAACCTATAAAGGTTGGCCTTTTTTATTGCCTCCCGTAACAAAGTGGATAAGAATGTTTAAGCAGAAGTAAATTCTATGGTCAGACTGGAAGAAAACATTTAGACTAGCAAAATCCAATTCTAAAGGTACCCATACAGTCAAAAGATAAATCACACAAAAATGAACTGTATGAGCGATTACCGTAACGTAGAGCCAGCAATATCGGTTCCAAGGTAACTAAAGTTTTTTTGTACCTATAAAGGTAGATTAACATCCTCCAATTCTATTCAATAACCAACATGTTGGACTCATCAAATTGCCACATCTCACCATATGCCACTTCCCAATAATATCCGTCCGGATCTGTAAAATAACCTCCATATCCGCCCCAGTCTGTCTTTTCAGGCTGTTTCACAATTTTTGCGCCAGCCTGCTCCGCTTTTTCCATAACACGGTCTACCTCCTCGGCTGATTTCGCATTATAGCCTAGCGTAATTCCTGAAAAAGCAGAAGTTAAATTGGGTGGATTACTCTTATCAAGATCACGCGCTAAATCCTCCAATGGATACAAGGAAATACGGGACCCTTCATTTTTAAAGAAAATAACATGCGGACTAGATTTCGGACCAATCATGGACATGTCAAAGCCCAATTCTTTATAAAACCGATGGGATTCTATAATATTCCTTGTGCCAAGCGTTACTAAGTTTAGACGATTCATTTTTTCTCCTCCTAAATGGTTTACTCTATTAGTTCGATATCGATTATTCTTTTCCTGTTTAAAATAGATAAAAACAAAAAACCTGCTTCGCGAAGCAGGCCTTCTTTTCTTCCTTATGGATTTTTCACATTAAAGGTGTCCCCATCCTCTAAATTCCCGGAATTAAATCCTTTTTTAAACCAGCGCATCCGCTGTTCAGATGAACCATGAGTAAAACTCTCCGGAACCACATACCCTTGAGCCCTTTTTTGGATTGTATCATCGCCAACAGCACTGGCTGCTGTGATAGCCTCCTCCAAATCCCCTTCCTCAAGTAAATCCATACTCTCTGCATGATGAGCCCATACACCGGCTAAATAATCAGCCTGTAATTCAAACCGTACTGAATAGTCATTAGAGCTTGTACGCTGCTGATTTTTGTCGGTTTCCAATAAGGTTTGTACATGGTGGCCGACTTCATGGGCGACAACATAGGCCATCGCAAAATCACCCGGTGCTTGAAACTCCCTTTTCAGCTCATTATAAAAGCTTAAATCTATGTAAAGCTTATGATCTCCTGGGCAATAGAATGGGCCAACAGATGACCCAGCCGTTCCACAGGCTGATTGAACACTGTCATTATAGATAACGAGAGTAGGCTCTTCATATACCAACCCTTCTTCTTTAAAAAGCTTAGTCCAAACCTTCTCAGTATCAGCTAAAACGACTGATACAAATTCAGCGAGTTCCTCTTCTTCCTGCGTTCCAACATACTCAGTATTTGTAGTATTGGTAGATGTTCCTCCTCCCAGCTGATTCAATAGTTCAGCAGGATTTCCACCTAGAAACGTAATCACCAACAATAGTATAATACCGCCAATCCCACCGCCGATGATCCCTTTACTGCTCATCCCTCTGCGGTCTTCCACGTTTGTACTGGCCCTTCTGCCTTTCCATTTCATACAATACCCTCCCAATCCTCTCTAATCCTATCTATTGCTTATACCCATAATTAAATGGAAGTAATTCATCGGATTGGTAGATTAGCTTATTTCATATCTGTAATATAGATGGGGCAAATCTCTCACACTGTTCATGCTTTCTAGTAATATTTTATTATTTTCTTTGAAAATTATTAAATTGAGTACTAATTTACAGCAAAGGGTATATATTTTATATAAAGAAGTATAAAAATCAATGATAAAGGATGTTTAAAGATGAAAACATTCAAGGTTGGTAATCCCGTATTTATTATGGAAAAAGGCGAAAAGGTAGAAGGGGTCATTGCCCAAATTGACAATACCAGGCAAACAGCTACTGTCTATTTCAGAAAACCAGTTTATAACCTAAGGAAAAGAACATTTCGGTACGATTATCTCCACAGCTTAGACGAAACAGCCCTAGAAACGGACGACTACTTAGACCTTATGAACCTGGCCAAGTCTTTGGGCCAAAAAGAACTTTACGAAGATTTTATGACAGACTTAAGAAATCTTAATACACACTAACCCCGGCTTACTAATCTCACATCTTAAGATTTACACCTCTACTAAACAATCTACTATCATAAATAGAAATTATATTACCTTCTAAATTTAATAGAGATATTTTCTACCTAAGCAGGACAAGGATTAGTAAGCTGGAATCATTATTATAAAGTCAATTTTTATATAAAATCGTCTTAGAGTGGATTACCATTAATACAACATTCATAAAATAAGAAAAACCAGCTTGAGGGAATTAATCCACCCAAGCTGGTTTTCTATTAATTAGTATTCGCTTATTCTGAAAGCTTAGTGTTTTCTTTTCCAAACATATAAGCCGCTTCCAGCGATAAGGAATACACCTAAAACCAACAGAATATTTAATATAGATTGGCCAGTTTTAGGATTTTCAATGAAGTTTTGTACCACTTCTATAATAGTTGGTTCTTCAGGATCTGGTGTAACAACTGCAGCATCCTCTTCAGATACTGTAACTGTTACAGAACCTTCCTCAACTATTTCCTTGCCATCGATAACCACTTTTGCTACCGCAACGTTCGTTAATTCTCCTACGTTTTCAGTAGTAGCCACATGCTTGACTGTAAATGTTTTGGTTTCGCCAACTTCAAGTTTCTCGATTGTTGTATCGAGATCAACCATTTCGTCGACTACGTTCACATTAGTCAAGGCTTTGTTGCCTGTGTTAGTTACCTTAATGGTGTAAGTGATTGTTTCTCCAACTTTAACCTCTTCTTTATCAGCGGTTTTATCCACTTCTAAAGCGTAAGTTGGATCGACTATGATCGTAGCTTCATCAGATACCGGATCCATTTCCACACCGTCTACAGTTGCTGTAATCACGTTTGTATATGTTGTATCAGCAAGGTCTGTTTCTGGAATGACATAGGTAGCTGTGAATGTAGCTGTTTTACCAACTGCTAAATCAAAGCCATTTTCGGTATCATAGCCTTCTAATTTCAATTGATCAATATTGTCATCTCCATCTTTACTGAAGACGTCTTTAAGAGTGATACGTTTTAAATCTACATTACCTGTGTTCGTAATAGTGATTGTGTAAGTAACAGTTTCTCCTGGTTTATATTGAGATTTGTCTGCTGTTTTTTCTACATCAAGGGCTGGAGCATCTTGCTCAGATACCTTAACGATTTCAGAACCTTCCTCAACTATTTCCTCACCATTCACAACCACCTTAGCTACCGCAACGTTCGTTAATTCTCCAACGTCCTCCGCCGTAGCCACATGTGTGACTGTAAAGGTTTTAGTTTCGCCTGCTTCCAGTTTCTCAATAACCGTATCGAGACCAACCATTTTGTCCACTACGTTTACATTAGTTAAGGTGTGTTTACCTGTGTTCGTAACCGTAATGGTGTATGTGATAGTTTCTCCGACTTTAACCTCTTCTTTGTCCGCTTCTTTATTCACCTCAAGAGCGTAAGTTGGATCAACGATAACAGTAACTTCATCATTTATCTCCACATCGTCTACAGTTGCAATTATCACATTTGTGTATGTTGTATCCGCAAGGTCTGTTTTCGGAATCACATAGTCAACTTTGTACGTAGCTCTTTCGCCAATCTTAAGATTAATTGGACCTGTATAGCCTTCAAGTTCCAATTGTCCAATATTAGCATCGCCATTTTTACTGAAGATGCCTTTAAGTTCGATTCCTTCCAAATCAATGTCACCTGTATTCTTCACGGTGATTGTATAATGGATGGTTTCACCTTGTTTGTACTCTTGTTTGTCTGTTGTTTTGGACACTTCAAGACTAGGCGTTCCTTTGGTATTTTGGATTGGCATTTCAACTACAGATTGATCTTCGATTGTAACTGTCCATTTTTGTCCTTCTTTAAAAATATACCCTTTAGGAGCCTTCGTTTCTGCTAATTCATACTCTCCATATGGCAAGTTCTCAAAGAACGCTACCCCTTCTTGATCGGTAGTTAGAGTTTGGACATTGCCATCTTTATCTGTAAGCGTAAATTCTGCGCCTTCCAAGACTTTCTCGTCATCTGCAGAATCGATCTTAACTACTTTCAAGTCACCAACCGGCTCATAATGATTAGTGAAGGTTACTACAGTTCTGTTGTTTTCACTTACCACTATTTGACCTTCAAGTGCTTCTACAGATTCTTCCGCACCGCTGACTTGATAGCTTGTTCCTAGATAGTTATAAGATTCGTTACTGCAAGCTTGATCAGGCTTAACTTCTTTGATGGTATACGTACCAGGGTTCAAGCCTTTAAGTACCCTACTATCTCCGGCAGGTATGATGATTTCTTGCTCAGTCTCATCTGGGCCTGTAATAATGAAGGTAAATTCAGCAGCATCCAAATAATCCTCAGATACTCCAGTCACCTCTTTATTCACCATTACGCTACCAAGCTCATAGCTGTTAGCGATGTCGAAATCCTTAATTGTTTCTTTGTATCCAGGAACAGGTTCCTCAGTCACAGTGTACTTGATTTCCTTACCACCAGCGTACTTGTCAAGATTTTTGAAGGTATACTTCCAGTTGCCATACTCATCTGGCGTCACGTTAACACTATCGACTTTCTTGCCGTTAGCCAGCAGATTCACCGTGATAGATTCTGGACGTTTACCATCCTGATCCTTGTTGTCATCCCATGTTTTTGTTCCAGAGATATCGATTTTCTCAGGTGTATGGGTGTTGGTGATGTTATAGCCATTTACGGTTGTCTTGTATTCTTTGACCTCTTCCTCGGTTAAAGTGTACTCGACTTCCTGACCTACCTTACCCACCTTATATTTCGGTAGGTTGGTGAAACTGTATGTCCACTCATCTTCTTCAGTGACAGTCTTGCTGTCAACTTTCTTACCGTCAGCCAATAGGTTCACCATGATGCTTCCAGGACGCTTACCATCTTGGTTGTTGGCATCATTCCATGTTTTTGTACCGGAAACGTCGATTGTTTCAGGATCATGGGTGTTGGTAACCTTAAATCCTTCAGCAGCATCTCCCGTAATCGTATCGGTATAGCCTTTTGGTACGTTAGACTCAACTACAGTGTAGGAAATCTCTTGACCACCATCCCTGTACACATCGAGTTGGGCAAAAACGCCAGTCCAATTATTTTCATCATTCAACTCAATTGTTTCGCCTGTGTCTTTACCATCCGCAAATAGACTCATAGTGACTTTATCCGGACGAACTCCATCTTGGTTGTCCGCGTCATTCCAAGTCTTATTCACTTTCACTGAAGTCTGTTTCGGCAGATGAATGTTATATACTTTATAACCTTCATTTGCATCTCCAGTGATAGTATCGGTGTAGCCATTCGGCACTTCGGGTTCAACTACCGTGTAGTCAATTAACTCTCCACTTTCCTTGTACTTATCAAGCTCAGTGAACGTGTAAGTCCAATCATTTTTACCATTCAATACAATATTCTTACCTGTCTTATTACCATCAGCCAACAGGCTCACTGTTACTTCCTCAGGACGAAGTCCGTCCTGATCATCTGCATCGTCCCAAACTTTGGTCACTTTTACTGATGTCTGCTCAGCATTGGTTATTACATAACCCTGAGATGCATCTCCAGTAATAGATACACGATAGCCTTCGACATCAGACTCAGCTACGGTATAGATGATTTTCTTTCCACCGTCCTTATATACATTAAGCTCGGTGAAAGTATTGGTCCAGTTATTATCAGGGTTCAACGCAACCGTCTGGCCTGTCTCTTTTCCGTCAGCCATCAGGCTCACCGTTACTTCCTCAGGGCGGTGTTTGCCCTCATTGTCCCCGTCATTCCAAGCTTTAGTCACCGTCACAGAAGTTTGCTCAGGTGTATAGGTATTAGTTATTGTCGTTCCTTCAAAATTGGTGCTATAATCTTCAACCCTATTCTCAGTTAGGCTATAGGCAATTTCATTTCCATTTGCATACTTATCAAGATTATTAAAAGTATACTCCCAGTTGTCCTCAGCCGTTACTGTAACAGAGTTGAGCAGATTACCGTTTGCCAACAAGTTAATAGTGACAGATTCTGGACGTTTTCCATCTCGATTGTCTCCATCATCCCAGATCTTCTTACCAGAGATAGAGGTTTTCTCCACCTCATGGGTATTGGTCAACTCAAATCCCTTGGCAGCATCTCCACTAATTGAAACCACATAGCCTTCAACAGCGGACTCGGCTACGGTGTAGGTGATTACTTCCCCATTCTCATTGTATTTATCAAGTTTGAGGAATTTATCTGTCCAGTTATTTGTATCATTTAAATTAACGGTTTTACCTGTTTCGACTCCATTAGCTAACAAGCTCACCGTGATTTCGTCAGGGCGAATTCCATCCTGGTCATCCGCGTCATCCCACGTTTTCGTCACTTCCACTGAAGTCTGCAAGGTATTGGTTAACACATATCCATCGGTCGCATCACCGGTGATAGATACCTGATAACTATCCACTTTAGATTCAGCCACAGTGTAGGTGATTACTTCCCCATCCTTATCGTATTTATCGAGTTGGCAGAATTTACCTACCCAATTGTTCGTATCCTTTAATTCAATCGTTTTTCCAGTCTCTTCACCATTAGCCAACAAGCTCACCGTTACTTTCTCAGGGCGAAGATTGTCCTTGTTATCGGCATCCTTCCATACCTTGTTCGCTTTTATTTCAGTCTGCTCCGTATTGGTTATCACGTAACCATCAGTCGCATTTACAGCGATAGATACTCGATAACCTTCGACTTCTTCTTCAACTACGGTGTAGATGATTTCTTTGCCCTCCTCATTGTATTTATCAAGTTTGAGGAATGCGGCTTTCCATTCATTTTTACCATTCAATTCAATGGTTCTTCCCGTTTCATCCCCATCAGCCAGCAAACTAACTGATACTTTTTCTGGACGAAGCTTGTCCTTATTGTTGCTATCATTCCATACCTTCGTTACTTGAACAGAAGTCTGCTCCGTATTGGTTATCACAAAACCTATGTTTGCATCTCCAGTAATGGATGCTCGATAGCCTTCAACTTCAGACTCAGCTACGGTATAGGTAATTTTCTTCCCGCCGTCTTTATACACAGGAAGTTTGGTGAATGTGCTGGTCCAATTATTCTCAGGGCTTAGCTCAACAGTCTCGCCAGTCTCTTCTCCATCAGCCAGCAGCTTCACGGTGACTTTGTCAGGGTGGAGATTGTCCGCTTTTTGCCCGTCATTCCATGCTTTGGTCACCGTCACAGAAGTTTGCTCAGGTGTGTAGGTATTGATAATTGTCGTTCCGTCAATCTTGGTGCTATAGTCTTTAACCGTTGACTCGGTTAGTCTATAGTCGATTTTATTTCCATTTGCATTCTTATCAAGATTATTAAAAGTGAACTCCCAGTTATCCTCAGCCGTCACTGTGACAGTTTTAATAAGATTACCGTTAGCTAGCAAGTTAATGGTAACAGATGTAGGTCGTTTTCCATCCTGATTGTCGCCATCTTCCCAGACTTTCTTGCCGGAGATATCGATTTTCTCTACCTTATGAGTATTGGTTAATTTATAGCCATTCGTCGCATCTCCACTGATAGAAACTTCATAGCCTTCAACAGAAGACTCAGCTACGGTGTAATTTATTTCCGCTCCATTCTCAGCGTATTTATCTAGCCCATCGAAAGTGGCAGTCCAGCCGGTACTGCTATTTAACTCAATTGTCTTGCCTGTCGCTTCTCGATTGGCCAGTAGATTCACCGTTACTTTGTTAGGGCGGATTCCGTCCTGGTTGTCTGCATCGTCCCAAGCTTTACTCACTTTCACTGAAGTCTGCAAGGTATTGGTTAACACATATCCATCGGTCTCATCTCCAATGATTGATGCTCGATATCCTTCTACATCAGCTTCAACCACGGTGTAGTTGATTTTTCCCCCATCGCTCTTGTATTTATTTAGCCCACTGAAAGTTGCAGTCCAGTTATTTCCTTCTTTTAATTCAACTGTCTTTCCTGTCTCTTGATTATCAGCTAACAGCTTCACAGTTACTTTTTCAGGACGGAGTTTTTCCTTGTTATTGGCGTCATTCCAAACCTTGCTGACCTTGACGCTCGTCTTCTCTGGACCAGTTATTGTTGTTGTAACTTCATTCGTGTCTGTTCCATCGATTTGCCCAGTATTGCGGATAACATATTTATTCTGACTATCGAACAGTGAGTCATCGACACTAACATTAGCTTTAAAACTAATCTTAGCCTCAGTGCCAGCCGCCATATCCCCAATTGGGATTGTTAGAACCCTAGTGCTCTCATCGAAGGTTGCTTTAACATCAGAATTCCCATTAGTGATTACTTCGATAGGGTTTCCATTAATAGTTACTGAATCTTTGACTAATGATAATCCTGGATCAAGAGTGTCTGACAAAATAACATTTGTTGCATTCTTTTCACCTGTATTAGATGCTGTGAATTTATACGTTAACTCATCTCCATTTAACGCCTCAGTCTTATTGACCTCCTTCACTGCACTTACATTTGGTTCAAATTGAATAGATGTCGTAATTTTTAAGTTAGACTGAGTTGTGTGTCTTTCCATATAGAAAAAGTCAAAATCGTAATCTTTTCCTTTTTCAAGCCCCAACGTACTAGCCATCTTATCCAAATCTATGGTAGCTTCTTGTTCGCTATGAACCCCACCCAAATCTATAGCTAGCTTACCGTTAATGAAAACCCATACGTCATCATCACCTATAAATGTAAACTTTTCTTCACCTTTATAAGTGAATTTTGTATGCATTTCTAGGGAGAAATGATAGTTGTGATGTCTATATTCATTTCCAAACAGCAGATCATCAATTGGATAAAAATGATTACTGTGATAGCTATATGTTCCGTCACTGTTTTTATTCAGCGGTAAATATGCTGATAATGACATATTATTCGCTGAATTATTGAATAACTCATCAAGTTTTGCATTAATTTGTTCATCTGTAAGACTTGGAGCATTATGGTAAAACATAAACCGTGTATAATCAATCATATTCTGATTAAAAACAGGCTTTTTATCTTCACCAATTTGTCCATTTACCATATTTTTTCTACCTGAAGTAGAATTTAAACTCATTTCAAATAGATACCCATCCGCCTTAAAATCACGAATCGTAATAGGTAACCTAATGTCTCCACTTGCAGATAAATTCGCATTAGAATCAGCAAGTTCTCCGTCATTAGATGGTACGAATTCTAATGCCCTACTTGCTGCGGAAGATTTTGAATTATCTCCTCCAGTGGAACTATCCTCATTGTTTCCACTGTCTTGAACATTTTCCTCCAACTCATTTACCGCCAGAATATCAGCAGGTACATTTTCCGTTGTTTCTTCAGTTCCTTTTTCGTCCTTGTCTTCAGTTTCTTCCTCTGTAACTTTTGCTGGTTCTTTTGGTACGTCGGTTTCTTTCGCTGTTGCTTCTACTTTTTCGTTTGTTACTTCTGTTTCATCAGTTGTCACTTCTGGTGATGTGACCTGAATCGCAACAGATTGAGTACCTCCGTTCTGAGAAGTTAGTTGTGGCATGTAGTCACCAGCTGTATCAGCTGATACTTGCACTTTCACAACTTGATTACTTTCTTCTTTCCAAGTAAAACTTAAGGATTGAGCATCTTTATTACTGATTTCAATATTGTCTTGACCTTCAGTAAATTCCTTAATACTCAAACCAGTTGGTATAGAGAATGTTAATGTACCAGAATCTTCTCCACTGTCAGTAAGTGTCGCTGTTAGCATATCTCCTTCTTGAGCAGATGGATTGTCGAAACTGATTCCAACAGTTGTACTGTCAGCATTAACATACTGAGTTACCGGAGTTAAAATCGTTTGCACAAGAAGAAAAAGCAATGTCAGAATTGAGAATGCTCTTTTTCTCGTGCGTTTTTTCATGTAGTACCTACTCCGAGTCGATCTCATGATTCACACACCCTTATGAAGTTTTTGGAGCACTTTTAAAGCTTTATCTAATCAATTTCAAAGAATATCTCCTTTCCTTTATATTTGTTTATCAGAATAATATTATAAAATAATTATTATTCTGATAAACTATTTAATACACTATATTATTAATTTTTAAACAATTATAACTAATGTAATTATTTACAATAGTTATATTAATATATTTTTAGTTCTAATAAAACTAAATATCAGCAAGCTCTTCAGATGGATAAGATGTGGAATTAAAGTGGAGTATTTTTTGAATTTACAGGACTGATTTCCTGACCTATCAACAAAAGCAAACGTCACCTTTTTGGTTTATTAAAGAAGGCGAGCATGGCGCTTTTTCTCTTTTTAGTTGGGATTCGATATTAATTTAAACCTAAAAAACCAGCTTGAGGAACTAATCTCCCAAGCTGGTTTTCTATTAGTTAATATTCACTTACTCTAAAAGCTCAGTGTTTTCTTTTCCAAACATACAAGCCGCTTCCAGCGATAAGGAATACACCTAAAACCAACAGAATATTTAATGTAGATTGGCCAGTTTTAGGATTTTCAATGAAGTTTTGTACCACTTCAATAATAGTTGGTTCTTCCTGGTCTACAGCTTGATCATTTTGATCTGCAGTTGTGTCATCTTGACCTAAAACTTGAACCTCTTGATCTGTAGCAGAGTTATCCTGATCCGGTGCAACTACTGGAGCATCCTCTTCAGATACTTTAACTGTTACAGAACCTTCCCCAACTATTTCTTTACCATCAATAACCACTTTTGCTACCGCAATGTTGGTTAGTTCACCAACATTTTCAGTAGTAGCAACATGTTTAACTGTAAATGTTTTCGTTTCGCCAACTTCAAGTTTTTCAACAGTTGTATCAAGACCAACCATTTCGTCGACTACGTTCACATCAGTCAAGGCTTTATTACCTGTGTTGGTTACCTTAATGGTGTAAGTGATTGTTTCTCCAACTTTAACCTCTTCTTTATCAGCGGTTTTATTCACTTCAAGAGCGTAAGTCGGATCAACTACAATAGTCGCATCATCGCTTACAGAATCCATATCCACACCGTCTACAGTTGCTGTTATCACGTTTGTATATGTTGTATCAGCAAGGTCTGTATCTGGAATGACATAGGTAGCTGTGAATGTAGCTGTTTTACCAACTGCTAAATCAAAGCCATTTTCGGCATCATAGCCTTCTAATGTCAATTGCTTAATAGTGTCATCTCCATCTTTACTGAAGACGTCTGTAAGTTCGATACCTTTCAAATCAATATTACCTGTGTTCGTAATCGTGATTGTGTAAGTTACCGTTTCGCCTGGTTTGTATTGAGATTTGTCTGCTGTTTTTTCTACTGTAAGGGCCGGAGCATCCTCTTCAGATACTTGAACAGTTACAGAATCTTTATTGACAATTTCCTCATCATCCACAATCACCTTCGCTACCGCTACATTCGTTAATTCTCCAATGTCTTCGGTTGTAGCCACATGTTCAACTGTAAATGTTTTCGTTTCGCCAACTTCAAGTTTCTCGATTGTTGTATCAAGACCAACCATTTCGTCGACTACGTTCACATCAGTCAAGGCTATGTTACCTATGTTGATTACCTTAATGGTGTAAGTGATTGTTTCCCCGACTTTAACTTCTTCTTTATCAGCGGTTTTATTCACTTCAAAAGCGTAAGACGGATCCACAGTGATAATTTCTTCATCGGTTACCGGTTTCATGTCAACACCGTCTACAGTTGCTGTGATTTCGTTTGTATACGTTGTATCAGCAAGGTCGGTTTCTGGAATGACGTAGGTAGCTGTGAATGTAGCTGTTTTACCAACTGCTAAATCAAAACCATTTTCAGCATCATAGCCTTCTAATGTCAATTGCTTAATAGTGTCATCTCCATCTTTACTGAAGACGTCTGTAAGTTTGATACCTTTCAAATCAATATTACCTGTGTTCGTAATCGTGATTGTGTAAGTTACCGTTTCGCCTGGTTTGTATTGAGATTTGTCTGCTGTTTTTTCTACTGTAAGGGCCGGAGCATCTTGCTCAGATACCTTAACGATTTCAGAACTTTCCTCAACTATTTCCTCACCATTCACAATCACCTTGGCTACCGCAACGTTCGTTAATTCTCCAATATCTTCTGTTGCAGCCACATGTTCAACTGTAAATGTTTTGGTTTCGCCAACTTCAAGTTTTTCAACAGTCGTATCAAGACCAACCATTTCGTCGACTACCTTCACATTAGTCAAATCATGCTTGCCTGTGTTTGTCACAGCAATCGTGTATGTGATGGTTTCTCCGACTTTAACCTCTTCTTTATCCGCTTTTTTATTCACTTCAAGAGCGTAGGTTGGATCAACAATGACAGTAACCTCATCGCTGATTGAATCCATGCCATCTACAATTGCTGTTATGACGTTTGTATACTCTGTATCCGGCAGGTCTGTTTCCGGAATCACATAGTCAACTGTGTACGTAACTCTTTCGCCAACTTTAAGGTTAAATGGACCTGCGTATTCTTTGAGTTTCAATTGCTCAATGCTGTCATCCCCATTTTTACTGAAGAGACCTTCAAGTTCGATACCTTCTAAATCAACGTTACCAGTGTTCGTCACGCTGATTGTATAATGGATGGTTTCACCTGGTTTGTATTCAGGTTTATCTGTTGATTTTACTACTTCAAGACCAGGGGTTCCTTTTGTGTTTTCAAAAGTGAAAACCTCTTCTTGGCCATCTTTAGTAATGGAGAAATTTGCTGTTGCCTTTTCATTTAGTAGATATCCTTTAGCAGCTTTCGTTTCCTTCACAATATATTCGCCGCCATATGGTAAATCACCAAAAGTTAGGACACCTTTTTCATTTGTTACCATCACTTTTTCTGAACCATCCGGATAGGTTAGAGTAAATTCTGTTCCTGCAATTGGATCCTTGCTTTCAGAATCTACTTTAATTACTTTGACAGATCCTTCAATCGCTTTATTTTCTACTGTGAGTTCGACCAATTGACCGTCTTTAGTGATGGTGAATGGGTCAATTTTCTCAGTATTGAGAACATAGCCTTTCGGTGCTTTTGTTTCCTTAACGGTATATTTCACACCATATGCTAAGTGATCAAATGTTACCAGACCGTCTTTTTCAGTCGTTTTAGTGCGTACAGGTTTGCCATCTTGATCATAAAGAGTGAACTCTGCTCCAGCTAACGGCGTTCTGTTATCAAGAGCGTCCATTTTCAAGACTTTCACAGATCCTTCAATCGCTTTGTCGGCAAATACCAGATTCACAGTTTGTCCATCTGTTACGATATTGAACTCTTTGCTAGCTAAATCACTAATAATGTAGCCGTCAGGTGCTTTCGTTTCCTTGACTTTGTATTTTACTCCGTATGCCAAGTTATCAAATATCACCAGACCGTCCTTATTTGTTGCCTTTGTGTCTACTTCATTTCCGTCTTCATCGTAAACTGTAAACTCTGCCCCTTCTAATGGGGTTGTGTTATCAACAGAGTCGACTTTTAATACTTGAAGAGAGCCTTTGATTGCCCTATTTTCATACTCCAGTTCAACCAGTTGACCATCTTCGGAAATATTGATTTCTTTACTCTCCTGATTGCTGATGACGTAGCCTTCCGGCGCTTCAGTTTCTTTAATGGTGTATTTACCATAAACCAAATTGCCAAATGTAGCTTTTCCATCTTCTCCAGTTACCTCAACCGTTTCGTTTCCCTTGGCATCCGTCAAAGTGAATTTCGCTCCAGACAATTTCTTCGTAGTATCATTCTTATCTACTTTTGTAACAGTGACTGAACCGACAATCTCTCTATTTACAAAAGTAAAGGTTAGAGCTTCATCACTAGAGATGGTGAATTCTTTTGTTGCATTATCACTATTATCAATTACATAGCCTGTTGGTGCTTTTGTTTCTTGAACCTTGTAGGTTGCTCCGTATTTAAGGTTGGTAAAGATTGCTTTTCCATCTTCTCCGGTTACTTCTACAGTTTTGTTCCCATTCGCATCAGTCAATGTGAATTCAGCCCCGGCTAATGGCTTCGGATCATTACTGTTGTCGACTTTGTTCACAACAACAGATCCAGTAAGTTCTTTGTTTATTACACCCTTTTCTACTGTTCTGTTATCTTTTGATACTACAATAGGCCATGTATTCTGATCAGACAGCTTATATCCCTCTGGAGCCTCTACTTCAACTAAAGTGTAATTGCCAAATGGGACTGAAGTGAAGATTATTTTACCATCACTACCTGTAGTGGCAATACCTTCTGCATTGGTTTCAGGAGTAATAAGTTCTTTATTATTCTTATCAAGCAGCTTAAATTTAGCTCCAGCTAAATAAGTTGGGTTTTCTTCAGAGTCTTTTTTGATTACAGTCAATGTACCAGTAGTGAAATATTCACCTAATTGTTTACCGGAAACTTCAAAGTCAAATCCTCTGCTATTTCCACTTCCACCACAAACATTATTCGCATCAGTAAATGTACCTTGATATGGAATAACGCCTGCATCACTCATACCCAGATGCTCTTTAAGAATGTTGATGGTTGCTGCTGTTAAATTAGTCGTGTCAATTTGAATATCACAGGAAATCGTTACTGAAGCAGCAGAACTAATTGAGATATTTGTTTTACGGTATTCATAATCCTTCCTATTAGAATCCCATGTTCCTTTGCTAAAATTTTTCCACTCTTGATTACCGGAGGTAGCCACAATACTACTTTGAATAACATTCCCTTTAATTGTATAAGGAGTTCCATCGATTGTGAAAGTGATATTGCCTGTTTCCATCACAACATCGATATGATCGTAGGTAGAAGCTTTTGTTGTCGCTCCGTCATCATTCTCTGCCACAGTAGATTCTTTTGCCTTAGCTTCACTGTCAGAGTTAGAATTCTTCAAATCTTTTGATTCAGCTTCTTCAGTTACAGCTATTTCTTTTTCAGCTGACTTCTGCACTCTTTTAGTTTTTTCTTCTTTGGCATTCTCTACTACTGCTTCTTGCTTATCAGCAGACTCACCCGTCTTTTCTTCTGTGGTAACCTCTTCTTCAGACTCTTTCACAGATTCCTCTACACTCTCTTCAGAATCTGCGACATCCTCCTCAGTTGTACTTTCTGATGTTTCTTCTGTTACTCCGTCCGTTGTTTCTTCTGTTACCTCTTCTGTCTTCACTTCTGTTTCTGTTAGTACTTCGCCTTCTGGAGCAGAAGAAGTATTAGAGATAACTGTTGTACTATCAGCATTAACATACTGAATTGCTGGAGTTATAACTGTTTGTACAAGAAGAAAAAGTAACGTCAGAACTGAAAATACTCTTTTTCTCATGCGTTTCTTCCTGTAGTACTTACTCCGACTCGAAATCATGATTCACACACCCTTATGAAGTTTTTTCGAACAGCTTGTAAAGCTGTATCAGAGTATCCCTTAATACCTCCTTTCCTTTTCCAGAATAATTTTTGCAACTTAAAATATTCTGGAAAATCATATTACATTATAATATTATCAACATTTAGATTATTTTAATCAATGTAATTATTGGTATTAATTATATTAATATACATATTAAGAATATTTAAATTTTTAAAAGTGCATAACCCATTGTTGGATATACACCGCTCCAAAAGATAGATTTTTCAAAACAGGATAGTTAACAAAATTGTCATTTTATTAGAGGGGAAGTTTTTGAGCTATAGAGGGTTAGAAATAATAAATTCTCATCTTTGTTTTAAATTTTATGTCTACAGATGGCAAACACTATTTTTCTGAATGCGACACACAAAAAAAGCCTTATTTAAAGGCTTTTTTAAGTCGAGTGATTTATTCGCATAATGTTGTCCCAAATTAGTCCTGTGTTCTTTCATTAATTCCTTATTTCACTATTTGTTTTCGTTGCCTGATTGAAAACCAAGCCCTCGTTAAAGTTTCCATCGGGTAGAGGTCACTTATGCCATGTCTCTAACAAATAAGGAGGAGGTACCTTTAGTTATTCAACTTATTGTCTATATAATCCTTGAATTCCTGCAGTTCCTTTTCCTCCGGCCTGTTGCCATCCATAACCTTTTGTACCGTTTCAGCTACCATTTTAGGCAGTGTATTAATTGCCCACTCACCCGCTTCTTGTTTAGAAGTAATGATTCCTGCTTTTACATACCAATACACCCTAACCATATTTAGCACACAATATTTCGGATCCTTCTCTAAGTTAACAAGACACTCCCGATAATCTTCCATTACGGATGATAGATAATCACTTTGGGGAACTAGCGGGAAAACTTCTTCAATTGGAGGACCCTCAAGGCAAATCCCACGTCTATGAAGAATCGTGATATGAGCAGCTAAATCTGGATCTTTCAAGTCTGCTTTATTAAGATAGTAGTCTGCATCCTCTTTATACTTATCTCTCCAATATTCACTGTAATGGAAATCATACGGACAAGGATGCTGCCAATTTCTTAGTTGATCTTTGTTTAAAAAACTGACTTCAATCGGAAATGGTTTTCCGGAATTGGATAGAAAATAATTAACTAACTCTTTCTTAGCCTCAAAGGTTAGTGGATTTTCAGTCACTACAATAAGATCGATATCACTGGACTGCGGATTAAATCCATCCATAGCTAGTGAACCATGAACATAGAACCCTTTAAAATTATCTTGAAGACTTTCTTTTATTTGCTCTAAAACCTTATAGACATAATCTTTTATTTCGGTTGTGCTTGTTTCCCATGAATAAATCATACTTACACCCCTCAATGAATTATTTACTCTCAATCTATTTTTTACGGAATATTGCTCACACTATCACATCATCCGTGATCAAAAAGCGAGTTAGACCGCATTTACATGAAAATTTTTCCTTCCCATACTTACACAATAGTATAAAAACAAATAAATATCCATTAAAGATTGGATAAAAGAGCTACCAAAGTAACTTAATAGTCTATTACGGACACAAAAGTGCCAAACTATTTAGATTTAAATTAAAAAATCGATAGGAAGAGGCGTTGTTACGTTCATTCAGGTATCATTCTAGTAAACAAAAATGGCATTAACTTAAATACTGTTTGATTTTACTAAATAGTTTGTCGGAGTAAACTTATACTTCTAAAGGTGGAATATTTCGGATAATAATAAAATGCTAGATTGGATTTTAACATAAGATATAGAAGACATTATATTTATAAAAAATGGACGATCGAATTAGCTTAGGAGATGCAAATGATTTTATTAATATTGCCATGTCTTTATTGGAAAACTCTTTTTCAATCTGAAAATAATAAAAAACACGACCCTGCTAGTAACGAAACAGGGTCATGCTCGATTCATCATCTAGCATTCAGCTTCATTCAGTTGCTCTAATGCTCTCATAGCTAAACTCGAAAAATAGTTTGCCGCTCCGGCAAGGCTTCATCTTTCAACTCAATGGTCGGATGATGCCATTCTTGCGACCATTTACGCCCATCCACATAAAGAATCCCGTCTACACTCGCTTATATTACGTGCTTTTTCTTTTTTGTTCCTTTTCAACCCTCCCCCTGTCAATGGACAGGAAGGTTCAACTTTTGATAAGGTGAATATGAAACAAATCAAACCATCTGTAACAGATTAATAAGGTAAATCAACGAATTAACAAATTCTATCAAGAGTTCATCATAATATGGACTCTTTTTTCTTAATATTTTGTATTTGTGAAAAGGACTCTATTTTATATAATTTTAAAAGGAATGTAGTGTTTAAATCATATAAAAATCTATGAATTAGAAGGGAGTGTTACTATCTTTAGCGTATTTTCTACATTTAAGGTACCAGGAGAAAAAAGCGAGGAAGTTATAAATATTTATAGAAACCGTTCCCGGAAAGTCGATTAAGCTCCCGGATTCATTGATTTTTTCCTCTTACAGAACGAGAAACATCCTGATGAATTGACCGTTCAATTACTATTTGAAGAGAAAGAGGATTATCTTAACTGGGTAAGGAGCAGCCAATTCAAAGAAATTCACGACTTAGAGAAAAAGTATCCTGATCAAGAATTAGCCGGTGTTATACCTACAGTGACAAAATATAAGGTGGTCTACAAGTAATGAATACAACTCTATTCATTGAACAAGTGACAGAACGAATCTATGCACTCGATCCATCCTTACAGGAACGCTATGGTGATAAAGGAAAAGACAAATGCCGGGCAGATAACATACACCATCTTGATCATCTACAAACGGCCTTTGAATTAGATAATGCTAAGGTATTTACGGATTATACCCTCTGGTTAAATGGAATCCTGCAAAAATACGGAATGAAGACACAAACACTGCTGGATAATTTCGTGATATTAAAAGAAGAGTTAGAGCAAATTTCTGATATGCCAGATATAAAAAAGAAAATATACATATCATTTTTAACAGATGCCATAGACATTCTTGAGTGCGAAAAAGCCAAAGAGGAGGCATAACTATATGCAATCGATTATCGATTTCACCAGCATCTTACTTTCTGGCAATTACAATAAATCCTGGGATTATATTAAATCTCTTAAACATCTTTCAACTTTAGATATCTATGATCAACTCCTAACACCTGCTATGCAACGAATTGGCGACTTATGGGAAAACAATGAGATTACAGTAGCCGATGAACATATAGCGACAGCTACCTGTGATTTTGTTTTATCCAGATTGGCGTTTGAGCATAATCTAAACCAAACTCCTACTACTAAAAAAGCCATGTTTCTTTGTATAGAAGGAGAGCAACATTATATCGGCCTAAAAATGGCCGCTCAATTATTCGAGGAATATGGCTGGGAAACCAAGTATTTTGGACCGAATCTTCCCCTTGAATATGCGTTACATACTGCCATTGAATGGGAACCTGATGTCATCGGACTTTCCTTGACCATTGTAACCCATTTACCAAAGTTGAAATCATATACAGACAGTTTCGAGGCATTACCTGTGCCTCCAAAAATCCTTATTGGCAGCAGATTGGGCAATAAATATGATTTAAAAACGTACTCGAGCGGAGAACCCATCATCGTAACGGATTTATCGGATATAGAGACGTGGCTAAAAGATTATTCTATAGGAGAGACAAAAAATGCAATGTATTGACACACCACTACCACTTCCCTATATAGCAGTAGACGATAAAGGAAAAATTCTGCAATACAATTCCCTGTCATTTAATCTATTTAATTTGAACACCTCTGATATTACAGGGATTATTGATGAAGAAAGTATGAACAAGTTTATCAAAGCAAATTTATCAAATGAAAGTACCAAACAAATAGAAGTAAATGTTCTTACAAAGGAGTCCTTGCTGGCCTTATTTGATCTATATCTATCAGATGACTCAAACGGAAGAATACACATCCTTTTTGTCTCCAAGGAAAAGAACAATCAAGTATATCTTGATAAAATTTTAGAGTTGCAAGAAAGACTGGCACACACAGATTTTGAATTGCTCGAGCAAAAGGAAAAACTCGAGGACGTACTTATGCGATTAAACAAACTTTCCGGACCCTTTATCCCTCTGTCCAATAAAATGTGCTATATCCCTTTATTCGGAGACATCACATCTGAAAAAATCAACTTGATATCCGAGCATGTCCTCCACTCAGTCTTTAATGGAGAATACCAAAATATCCTGATTGATCTAACAGCTGTTGGTGAGGTAAAAGATGATGGTATCAAAAAATTAATCGACCTCATCCGTACGTTTCAATTTATGGCAGGAAGTAAGATCCAACTAATCGGCATTCAACCAAGACTGGCAAAGGTTCTCTCTACCTATGAACTTGAAAGTATCGTTGAATTCAAATCATCCCTACAATACATCTTACAGAATGAATATGCATGATGATTAACAGCGTTTATTATAATCAGTTTTTCATGCCAATCTCTAAAAATTACTATTCCTCACGTTGTAATCATACTGATAGGTCAGAATAGTTGTCCTTTCAGTATGATGGATCAACATTTCCCCTTCCTACTTCATCCAAACAGATTATCTACATTGAAATGGACTGTTCCCAATCTAATTAGTTTGAATCTAATTTTTGTGCTTATTTGAGTAAAGATCTGTCCAGTAAGCAGTGATTTTCATAATATCGATTATGATCGACATAATATTTCTAGAGTTGAGCTATCAGTAAAAATGAGTTCCTTAACACGGGTTTGACCACTTTATTGTCGATTATATGATTTAAAAATATAATAATCATATTAATTTGGAATTATTTTCATCTACACTCTTAGAAAGGAAGCAGTTTGAATGGATTTTATTGAAGATTTCTTATATGTAGAAATGATGGATTTAGAAACTTACAAAACCATTTATGATTTTATTGATCTCGATAACTTTCGCTATGGAGAATATGCGGGCAATCAATATATTATTAGAAAAATAAATAATAGCCACATTCAAATCGAAGATGAGGTTGCAACAGAGCATACGAAAGTTCATATATTAATTCTATCGCATAAAAAGAAGAGAAGCCAAAGAGACTTCTCTTTCTTCTACTACCCAGAAACAAGATGTCTTTATTTATGCCGTCTATATTCTGCAAGTTATATATTTTTATTCTTTAATATTTTAGACTTTCACTTTAAATTGAATAGGCTGAAGCTCAACTTTTTGCTTAATATCTCCTTCTAAAACATAGAATTTTCCACTATTATGTTTTAAATCGTAATCATATATTCTAACCAATACATATGATTCAGGATGTTGTTCTGAAAAAGCCAGCTCATTTATTGTTAAATTGAAGGGTGTATACTCTCCTCCTACGGTTGTTTTTACTTCAATAAACTTCATACTACCATCTGGCATAAAACTCTGTATATCATATCCCGCTCCATCACCTTCAACAATTGAAGTATGGATGACCTTGGTAGCCAAATCATTACGACCTTGAGAGATTAAATATGATTTTTCATATTCTAATACAGCCAATTCACCTTTCAACCCAATGTTTTTATTTCTCTCAGTATTTTCCGCAAAATCTACATGACGAGCTTTAAATTGATTTGTTTTAATTCCTACCCGCTCCCTCCTTTTTTTGGGTACCATAGCTTCAACTAACTTATCTTCACTTATAACTGTATCCACGACAGTCAAAGAAGGTTTTAAATCCATATTTTTCAAGACATTTTTTGATGGTGTACTCCAATCAAGAAGCTGCCATTTAAAATATACCGGTGCTTCTCTCTCTATATCATGACTGATGTATGCTAATTTCCCCAAATATCTAAACGGCTCCGACTTTTTGCTATTTTGATTTATTTTTTTGGTCCTTAAAAAAAGATAAATATTACTTTTTAAATGATCATGATTAATTAAGTTCTGAATTACTATATCACTAAACTTGTGCCTAGGCTGTGACTGCCACGTAAGTACTCCTTCTTCCGTAATTTCTTCCTCGAAATCATGTCCTGCTACAGATTGGCCAAAAGTCACAAAAAAAACATAATCCTTATCTCTATTTGGGATTTTGACGATTCCGTGAATTCCCCATGTACCAGCCCCAGGCGTATAAGGACTTAACGGATCAAATATATCATGTACTTCTTTTCTATTATATTCTCCGAATAATACCAACTTCCTTGTATCTGCCATTTGAATTCCCCTTTCTATCTTGATAGTTCTTTGCCTTCATTCTATCAATATAAATATACACAGACTATCAGCACCATCTAAATTGAGCAAAAAAGGTTGTCAATATCATGCTAAACTTTTGATTATATTAGAGAGAAGCTAATGCCTTTACATACATTGCTGGTAAAGTGGTTTTTTTCAAATTAATCGGTAACCCACTATTGTGATTATTTGTCCTTTGGAGAACTTGTTTCAAATTAATAATTTGTGGATGATTTGCAGAAATAATAGCTTCAATATATCTACTAAAAGGTAATTTAATACCTTGATATCTTGGTCGTGGATAATTTATTTCTTCCTGAAGAGTCATCCAATATATTATGTATTTAAGCTGTTCAGTAGACAAGCTTGTCCCATTTAGATTAACATTCGTAAGATTAACTGGTAAATTATGATTTGCATATAAACCGTTATTATAGATATCCATTATAAAATCTACTAATATACTAGCATTATTTTGAAGAGCAACGTCATGCAAGTATCTCACAATATCTGCATGTGTAGTGTTTTTTCCATTATGCTCAACTTTATAATCTTCCGGGCGTTTTCTCCCAGGATAATAGATTATCAAATCTTGAATATCCGCTATAGGTTTATAAACATTTGAGTACAATTGATTACTTTCCATACTAGCTGTAAGGTTTCCCATAAAGATAACGCCTTCTTTATAATCCATTAGAACCTCCATCACACTTTATTTTTTTGTATACATATTTTACTGTTTCATAAAGTTATTTTTAATATATAATTATAAATTTATACTAAATCCAATAAAATTAGATAAGACGTGCAACAAAGTATTCTCACCAAACAGCCTTTTATGTACACGATTATCGATTCATACGGCTGTATGGATACTGAAATCACTGATCGATATCCTTACTAACAATTATGGCTATCCTACTTAAAGAAACGAGTTGAAAATACATATCAAAAGAATTTACCCTACTTATTACTGGGGGTACTTTTAGGATATTTATTACATTAAATTTTTTGGGGATTATCTAGGTTTTGAATAAACACCGAAATCAAGCTGATGATTTTGCTGCAAATTTAAAAAGCTAGATGGTTGGAGCACCTACATGAATGAAAGGAGAAACAGCCCCTTAACTAATAGCTAAAGGGCTAAGATAATTTATTTATCTTTCACTAAATGACAATATATTAACTACATAAGGTCTAGAAGGCATCAATTTACCATTCCTATCCAAAATCGGACCATACATGATGCATTGGCCTTTTTGTAGATTGGTTAGCTTAGTTTCCCATTCTTTTCGGTCCTTATAGTCTGCAGCTATATTAGCTGCAATGGTCGAAATTTCATTCTCTACAGGAGAGAAATAGATTTTAACAGCAGAGTTTTGCAAACGGCTTAGTTGATCAGATGAGAAACCCTTTGTCGATTGGGTCGCAAACCAACCTGACCAGCCGAATTTCCGTCCCTCTGTAAGGATTTTAGCACTAGGTGAATTAACGCTGAAATCAAGGCGTTGTGACTCATCGAGCACTGCCGGGAAAGGAATTCGTTTATTTCCATGTTGTAATTTGTAATACCAGAGATCCCAAAGAATAAACTCTGTTATTAGTTTCTGGACATCTGGAGAATAGCCAGTTAATTGAATGATGAATACTTTGCCCTTCTCTTTTTCTAAGAAGGACCAATCCATATTTTGATTTGAGTCAAAAGGATTTTTATCTATTAGCAAGTTCATTTGGGACAAGGCAGTTTTAGCTGGCCCAGAACCATCCTCCTCCAATAATTCACGAAGAATTTCAAAGTTCATCTTATCATCATAAATGGACATTCCTTTCATGACAGCTTGATAGATAGAATTCAACTGCTGAGGCCCCAACGTTGTATAGATAGAACCAATGACATTTTTCATCCGTTCCGCTACATCGGAATCATCCTCATCAATGAACAAGTCTTCATCTAACTCCTTTTTATTTCTCTTAAATGGATTGATTGGGAATTTCTTAGCGAGCACAATGAATTGCTCGAGTCGATCACCAAGATTCTCTTTAAACTCTTCTTCTAGCTGAGACTTTTTGAATCCATCTGTATAATCAATGATAATACTCGATATATCATGTCTTGCAAGCTCCCAAAGAAGACATTGGATAAAGTATGTTTTCCCTTGGCCCGATCCTCCAGTAATAAATAGATGACGATTGGCTAAGTTCTTATGGCCAAATTCCCAATTCACGATTTGATTAGAACCTTGAATAACGCCAAGAGGAACCCTAATTTCTTCCAAAGGAACAACACCTTGTACTACCTCTGTCTGATCCTCATCAACATTTTCATTAGGAGTAATTATCTCCTCGGGAACATCAGCCAAGATAGGTTCTTCTGCAAGGGCATCTAGATTAGGCTCAGATTCAACAATAGCATGACTCTCTGTAGTCTCCTCCGGTAGTGTGCTCTGCTCAACAATCTTTGCATGTTCCTCTATATCATAGTGGGTATTTTCATCATCTTTTATATCCATTTCAACACGTAGTTCGTCTGAGGATGGCACACATTCCAGGCTATCGGGGTCATATACATTCACCAATAACTTAGCTGGAACAAAATCCATATACCCCGAAGTCATTTTCTCAACGATAGTTTCTATAGAAGCGGAAAGACCGGCATACGCATCTTCTTCAATGAACATCAGGTTCATAATTTCATCATTCATATTTGCAGACCTAAATCCGCTATTATTCCTGAAATGGAGTACTGCACCTTTGCCAATATACGGTGCAAGATTTTCACCGATAGTGAATTCATCATTCAAAAGCTGCGCTTTTAGGCCATGTATCTCATTATATTTCTCTTTAGACCATAATCCATTTGAATAGATTTTCTTCGCATTCGACAACAGTATTTGGGCAAAGAAGTTTCGATAAAATTTCTTTCTAAAACTATGCTCCCCTGGTATATCAACCAAAAATTCCCTAAATAATGCAGCCGTCTTTTCAATTTGAATGTGAGCCTTGCTCGTTTGAAGACGCCCTATTTTTACTTCTACTGGATATAAGTATAGGAATAATTGATTTTCTCGTTTCTCAATTCCCATCATCAAGATATCATCGCTATGCTTTCCGAAGGATTTCAGATTCTTAGTTGAAAATATTCCGTCCCGTTTTGTCAGATTAACAGCAGCTGCGACCCGTAGAATCTCCTCCAAGGAAACAGGTATCCATGTAATCGAAGGGTGATAAAGATAACTTTCTAGATACTTCATTGCTGAAACAATGCTTATTTTTTCCCGAGCAAAATGTCCCTTGCTACCTATGATGCGCAACAGCCATTCGCCGTTTATTGAATTAAATGCTTTGATTGCCTGGTCAATACTATAATCTGTTATGGCATAGGAATGATCATGGATATAATCCTTTATTACACTCTTATACTGATTAGATTTATCTGTCACCGTAATCGCATCATATCGGTCCGATGAGGTATGCTGGTCATTATAGTGAATAACCAACAAATCATTTGTTGAATCTTGGAAGAAATCCAAATCAACACCCGGTTCAACAAACGTTACCCAGAATGATGCTTTATAAAGATTTTTTAGTAGTTCTTGATTTTGAGAAGAGGTACTCATAACAATTGATTTATTCTTGCTGTATGAATTCTTCCCTTCATTTTTCATGTTAAAGGCAAGTTCATTATAGCTACTCGCAATTTTAACCAGATAACTAGGTTCCTTAGGCCCATTTTGCATTCCAAAGCCTGTTCGATAATCTGATTCACTAGATATTGCTACAACCGATGATAGCAATCCGTTCAAAGAAATTCCTGCATCCATTTGATTCATAGGATGTGAAACTTCTATATCCTGAGTAGGAAGCTTAAAGAAAGAGATATGGCTATAATGGAACTCCATATTGCTCTTCGTCTCATTTTGATAATAGTGGATATTTTCTCTAATCAATCTTAGAACATCCACTGCATCTAAATCTTTCGATTTAATATCTATCTCGAAAGTCTCTTTTAATTCTGCTGGAGTCTGTATGGAAGACAATAATTCAAAGGAGCTTTGTGATTCAGTGTTACGATACAAGGCTACTTCAACAGGCAAAATCTTATCGGGCCCAACTTCCTCAAGCTGTGACTGCATAAAATTAAAAATTCCCCGTACCACCTCTTTATCATTGTTAATTTCTACAACGTTTAATAATAAAGGTGATTTAGAACTACTCAAGAATAAGTAATCAAAGTGTGTCACAAACTGCCTGATTTTCTCTTCAACGACTTTAGCCAGGAATTCATTTGCCGTTCCTACCGATATTTGCTTCTCAGGCTCATACTCATGCCATTCTGCATATTTGCTCGTTAGTGATGGTCTATATAATTCATCATTTGGAGCATACATAAACGGCAACAAGTTATTAGGATGTAAACGATTCAGTATGACATAATCTAATTCCTCATCCTGCAGCTGTTCTTCTAAGAATAATTGATATGCTACATTTAAAGGATGTAACGGTGTTAGCCAAACTCTATCAACATCAACATAGGTTCCTAATTTAAACAGGTTTTGCTGTTGTTCAGATACCAACGTATCCTCTTCGATTGCTTCGATATGCTCCGTTACACTATCGATATACCTTTTCGCCAACTCTTTTAATTCATCGTCCATATAACTCAGACTAGGCAATCGATTGTTAGACACAAAATAGGATAAAAATGCGTTATACGCTTGTTTAACCTCTTCAGGCAACAACAACTCCACAGCTGTACCGGAGACAATTTGATAGGTACCTGATTCAACCCATTGCTTTTCAATAGCTAATTTTGATTTAAAATCTTCATGAGGATAGTAAGTCGCCGTTTCCTGACGCAAAGAATCATGTTCAAGAACAAAATGCGCTCTCTTTTCTCGTTTTAATTTTGCAACGCGCCGTGCATCTATTGGAATTGACCTGATATCAGAGTCTTTAATTTCAAATGGAAGATAAGATTGGCCGATTTGTAATGTGAAAGTAAGTTTATCGTCTTCCCATGCACTTGGATCCATTTCAATCTTCAGCGCCGTCTCTTCCTCTTTTCGAATGGTTTCGTATGGTTCTTTAATCAGGTGATTAATGATGTTTCCTACGTTACCGATTAATATTTCTTCGCCCGTATAATTCAGGAAAATAGCTGAACCAGAACTATTGACCTTAATCTCGTATTTCGTTTCAATACCAGACAATTCATGTTCGGAAAAAGGAACCACACAGAAGTTAAATTCATAGTTAGACTTTGATTCATTATTATGCTTGTATTTAATTTGATAAAAATGAACAGAGCCTTGAACAATCGGTAAACTCACTTTGAGTTTCTTCCCACTAGTATCGCAGTATGGCTCACTTTTTTTATGGACATATTGCTTTTTGATGTAATCATCAAATTCAAACGTCATTTCTATTGAAGATTGTCCTTCTTCATAAAATACGATAATATGGCGCTTTCTCTGTCCAGTCTTAGTATGTGAATGGGCCCTTTCCCAAAAGTTCAAGCCCCTATTTAATTTTTTGGTTTGAGTATCAACATAATTCAAATGCATCTGCTTACTATTATCGAAGGAGGCTTTAACTGGCATCAAATCATTAGCGTACCAATCGTTCTTTTTTAACTTTGAAACCATCTTTTCATCAAAATATTTATCTAATTCCGTATCCAAGGTTTCATAATCATGTATTCTTTGCACCAGTTCGAAAAGCTTGGAGTTCTCCTGTAATCGTGCTTGAATATCAGCTGGTTTTATATATGTCTCCTTATTCAGTTCTGGATCTGGGAAAAGATTCATTGCCTTGAAGTCTGCTTGATCGATCCTTCCCTTTTGGAACAAGGAAATGATGTCTGCATAGTCCCATATCGTCGTCTGTACGACTAAATCTTCCAATTTTTTATCCAGATGATAATGGATAATTTCCTTTTCCGCGAACGAGAAGTTATTCTCGCTATTCAGTTCATCCTTAATGTACTGTGTAACCATTCTGATGTTAAAGGGCATCCCCTTACTTTGTAGGTCCTTACTTCCCCCCTGGATACTATCCAAGGAAAAGTGCGACATGCTAATTAATGCCGTGTTAGCACATGTACCTTCCTGATCACTAACTGAATTTCGGATAGTTACCAGATAATCCGGGGTTACACCGTTAATTGTTGCAGCTATCACAACACGAACCCCATCGATATCTAAATAAAACGTATTATAGGGTGACCCTTGCTCATGCTGATAAGTAAAGGGTTGAGCTTCCTCTGCAGCTTTCAGTACTGTATAGAAGTCAATGACATTATCAAGTTGATCAAATTGTAGATAGTATCTCTCACCAGGTTGTACCTTTTCGTGCTTCAAATAGTCTATGAGTTTTGTTGCCATATAATTATAAAATTGGTTTAACATATTGAGCATCTCCACTATCACTTTTTTTCTCGATGAGATTCAATTTATTTAGCAATTCAATAATGGAATCACTAGAATATCGATCGAAGAATATTCCTCTTTTTTCATATTCAACGAACAATTGTTTTAACGATATTTTTTGATATTTAACTGATACCGCAGTCAGTAGCAACAGAAAATCTTGAGTGACATTTAAGGTGTGCCCTAGTGATCCTCTCGTTTTCAGGAAATACAGACGCCCGACTTCCGTCAATGAAAGAGCATACCTGCTTGTCCCCCCCTGCATGGACGGTTTTTCATAGGCCTTTACAATTTGGTTATGCAATAAATGGATGCATTCCTCAAAAGAAGTAACCTTCTCTATACCTTCAACTGAACCTATAGCTACATCTGAATATTCAATAATCCATTCATTAAAATCTTGGATAATTTGCTTTTGTTCTCTTTCATCCAATGATTCGTATTTGGTAAGCAAATCTGCATAATGAAGGCTTTTAGAATTCAACAAGATATTTAATTGCTCTAAAGTGTTGATATGGATCAAAAGCCTCCTGGCAGATTCAGTAATAGTCTTAAAACCTTTTGTTACCGCAGGTCGATTGCGATTTGAATTTTCCCAGTCAACATTATAGAAGATTTTGGTTGGTTGAGTTGGGTTCATCTTTTCAAATTGATTCAACTTAAGAGTAAACTGAGATACCGCATAGAAATAATAGTAAGCTAGGAATAAATTGATATGCGACATCAAGAACTCCCGATTATCTAATAAGAATTCTAAATCCTCCCTAAACATCCCTTGAACATATGGAAAGGCTGGAGGATAAATAGTGTCCACATTTACATTTGGCAGTTCAGGCAGATTGGAGCATATTAATCTCGTTAATACATGCTCCTTATCCGTTAGTTCCATTAGGTCAGTAAGTTCCCGGTTATCCATTATTAAAGAATCTACTATATATTGCGCTATCTCTCGTTCACCAACATATTCTTTGGTAGCAGATAGAGGAATATATTTAAATACTCTAGGATGAAACTCTCGGATTGAAGAAGAAGAGCCAAGATAGGACTCAAGTATTTTTTCTAAACTCAGCCTATCTTCTGCACTGGCTTCTACCTCATTACATATTTTCTCAATCAAAGATGCTGTATCGAGGTTCTCAGCTAACTGGCAACCATCTATCTTACGGAATGTTTCTCCCAGTACGGGAGCAAACCCGTTTCCAAACTTTGCTCTTTCTGGATTACGTGTTTGAAAAGGGAGAAAATTAGCGTGCTTCACTGAATGCTTCAAGGACTTTTTCCCATTACTATTCTTAACATTCAATGATTTTCTTAATTCTTCGATTCTATCCATCTATTCACAACTCCCTGCTAAACGAATATGTTTCAAAATCAGAATCATATTCAAGCAAAAATGTATGACCGCTATCTGTATCGGTAATGAGTATTTCCTCCATTTGTTTACCATAAGGAAGAAGATTCTCAATAAACTCAATAAATTTTATAGAATCATCTCGATCCTTTTTATTTAGCTTGTAACCATTTATTACACGGACAATTAATTCATACAGTGGTAAATCAATCTCCACCTCGTGTATTTCCTCAAACGGATCACATCGGAACCCTAACACAAGTGACGAAGTAAACCTTTCAACGACACCTGTATCTATCGCAGGCAAAGCTAAAGGTGCATTCTTCAATTGTAATCTTTCTGCAATGCGGTATTGATGCCGTTCGTCGTCTAAATATAGATAATTTGTCTTTGGTGTACCCTTCCATAGATAGATTGATTTATCTATATCAAAATACAAATTTTGTAACAGACGTTTTTGCCCTGTATTATACGCATACAAGTATTTAGTATAATCTGTATAAATGGTATCTATGAAAGCTCCCTGCAATGAAGATTCGTATAAATAGCAAGAGCGAATGAATAATTCACTCAATTCACGTTTTGTATCTTTATCTAAATACGCGATGTCTTCAATAGATTTCAGAAAAGCTATCCACTCTTGAGCTGCTAAATCATGAATTACATTGCGGAAAGCAACATAATAACTCCCGTTGTTATGGAGTTCTACAAGGCTCCTATCTATATCGATTGAACGTTGATGAATTGGATCCTGATGAGCCATCACCTTAAGAAAAGGAGATTTATCGAATCCTTCAAAGACCAGGTTCGGAAGTAAATTAGGAAGCATGTCCAAAAAATCTGTCGTCATCATTTCCTCTATAGTTGTAGGAACTAAAATATCGTATATATAATTTAATAAAACTCTGGAAGATAAAATGATTTTATCCTTGATAATTGTCTTAATGATTAGCTTAATAATTTGCTCTTGAACTGATTTAGAAGAAAATATTTCATAATTTAAGAGTAATGTATTGGTTCCACTCTTTTGTTTATCTTTTTGATAGGCTCTATAAAAAGGGTTCTCCGGAACAGGATTAGTGATACGAGAAAACAATTCAGTTATATAGGAGGAGACTGGTCCATCAGATGTTAACTCGTACATATTGTAATCACCAAAGTTGACGAGACTAAAATGCGCATGCTCTTTTATAACAGAGATGGTGTTCGGTTCAAAGACATTCGCCTCATTGATGTAATCTCTTAGTATTTGATAATCATTGACCGCATATTTAGATTCCAGGAAATTATGCAGAACACCTAGGTTTATAGCCAGTATAATCTTTGCATTTGACTGTTCAATTTGTGAATCCGATAATGGATGCAACACTTTAGCAAGCGTATCTAATGAATTCATCTTCGGATCAAAGCTCTCCGTTGCATCGTTATGAATCGTAAACTTCTCCAATACCTCGGGCATAGTTGTAGATAAGTAACTCAAAAGATGTGATTTACCATCTCCAACACTACCGCAAACAAATATCAATTGACCGCAAGAAGCCTCTGCGGCCTTCAATATATGCTGTTCAAGCATACACTCCAACGGTCGCTTAACATGTAAATACCTCTTAAACTCACTTAACCCCTTATATCCTTCAACAGCATCCTGAGATGATTCTCTTAATTTGCTTAATTGATACAAAAGATGAGAACCATGTACGGCAGGTAAATCATCCACAACCACATGTGTCTCTGATTTTGGGTTCGTATCTTCAATGCTGAGCTTGTCTATATAACGCGGAATCATCTCGGTTACCATATGCTTTACTTGTTCAGATATATCTTGAGGTCTAGCAGGCCTTGGTTCTTTATACTCAGGTATTTTTGCTTCATAACTCTCATATATCTCCACATACCACTTTAATAAGTCATAAAGATTTTTGTGGGCATGTAACCCATCAATGATTGAAACCTTCCCATGTTCATGGGCTGCTGTATTTCCAAGCCGCCTAATACGATCGAAAGATTTGAATATATCTTCCTCAAAAACACCCGCATTCCGTAGCACGGCTAAAGCCTCTACATGCTTCATAAAACGAGGATAATCTATTTTCTCCTGACGAAAAATTTCCTCTACAATCAGTTCACATAGTTTACGAGCTTTTATCAAGGATGAATCTATGTCAGAAAACAAATTATTCTCAAATTCTTCCGCCAGTACTGCCCAGCCGCTTTTGTATTTATCTATAAATTCAAATGCATACTGCTGCATTCTTGTTCACCTGCCTATTTTCTAGTTAAATCGACACAATTATTCTAGTATTTATTTTATCACATGTTGTAATGTTTTAATTGTTGGAATCCCTATTCTAAGAAAACTTACCAGAAAACAAACAAAAAAAAGCAGGCTGATTAACAACCTGCTAAGTTAAATAATTCATTATGTGAAAAATTCTGCGTTCGAATGACTTATCTTTCTCCGTCTCCCATAAAATAACCTTAATTTAAATAATAAAGTTGGCATCATAAATCATAAAAATATAAACTAATATAAGGTCAAAGCCTCATTAAATTTCCTATGAAGAAATTCCTTATTTAGCATAAAACACGTTTCCCGCTTACCACCAAGAAATCGGTCATAAACTCCGCCAACTCTTCCTTTTTGGGCAATAACAATCTTATATTCACCGTTTTTATCAGAAGAAGCTGTAGGAAGAAATTCTGTATTTTTTTCTTCAATTGCTCTTTTTATCATGTTGTATGTCTTGCCAAAGTTCTCTACTTCATCAGCGGTAAATGATATTTTAAATACTCTATCCAATATTCTGTCACCATTCTTTAACTCCTTACCATCCTTTACTCCGATGTAAGCAATATAGATAAAAGTTACCTCCTCAAAAAATCTTTTCCACTCTGACTCTTCCCAAGGAGAAGTAAAATCGGTAACATGTAAAGTACTAAAAGTAGCTTTCTCAAGAGGATAATTATCACTCATAATCGGAATATTCTTTATGATAAAAGTGGATTTACTAAACACTTCATGCTCCTCTGGCAGTTCACTATCCCTACCAACCACTCTATCCGATACCATTTTACTCACATTTTTAGGTACTCCTCTATCTAAATCTCTCTTAATAAAATGATTTAAAATATCCATTTGAGTCATGCCTTTATAAGGCTTTAATTTTTCCCAAACAAAACCTTCAGGTGTGACAAAATCAACAGATTGTCCGTGCCTCATTATCCCCTGCGTATGATCCCTTAAAACACCGCGAAAAAAAGAATTTTTTAGTGAAAATGCCCTTGTTGGAGCAAGAATAGGAGAATTAGGTTGTTCTGCAGTTTGTCCTTTTTGACCTTTAGTAGCTGCTCCCAAAATTACGGATTGTCCCTCAGATAATTTATGAGCAAGACCATCTTCTACCATATGTTTGATTAAATAGAAATCATTCCGTATAATCGGCTCATCGATTGACATATCGTACAACTGGTAATCACGGATAATAAAATCTTCATACGGAACCCCCTTAACATACTCATACCAAATGATTAGTAGTTTTCTGTTCTTAGAAATGAGCCTACTGAATTCAAATTCTTCATGTATTATCTCCTTATAGTTAATCATACTCAAGGAGATTCGTTCCTTTGCTGACCAGGAACCGTCTTGAAGTGTATTAAAGCCAGAAACCTTCAATTCAATTCCTAACTCACCGAAATCAGCTTCACAGCGGTTGTTAAGTTCATAACCATAGAACCCAGTTTCAACAACTTTACCAAGTCTTCCCTTATCACTACTACTTCTTTTGAGGATATTTTTCTTATCTATTTCTTTAAAACTTTTACCGATGATTTGTCGAGTGTAATCCATTAATTCCTTTTCAGTTTTAAATTTAATAGAGCAATTACCAATATTTCTCTTTTTTATATCAATTCCCGTATTAAGGAAGTTAGTTTGTTCTTTTTGATTTAGTGCTCGGACTATCTCTTTAGCAATCAATCTAACAACCGGTACTACGGAACTACTCCCTAATTGGCGATATGCTTGATAATCTGAAGCAGGAAGGAAAAATTCATCTGGGAATCCCTGCAAACGCGCACATTCTCTAGGTGTTAATCTCCTAGGATTTGACCTATTGTCCGCCACTAATAGTAATGGATTATGTTTCATTCTTTCTTGGATTTTGTGCCAATGCTTATCAGATAGAGTATATTTCTCATCTACATAATCTTCCAAAATTGTTTCTAGAGCAGGTCCCTGTTGAGGAATATATGGGAACTCAAAATGAACATTATTTCTAAAACCAACCATATATACTTGCTGTTTATTTTGCGGAATCAATCCTTTAGCATTTATTAATTGGTAATGAACATATATCCTAAATCATTTAATAATTGAATCATATTGTTGAAGGTCTCTTCATGTGAAGGTTGAGCTTTTCCGGTTTCAATTAAGAATGCACGGGGTTGTTTTACATTAAGAATTCGCACTATCTCATGTAATAGTGGTTTTTGTATTTCCATTGACCCTCTGTTCTTCATTTTGGATAAACTCTGTAAAGGTAAACTAGTTATCAATATATCGTGATCCGGAATATCTTGTTCATCGATATCCCTGATGTCCCCACATGGTTTATCGCCAAAATTAATTTCATAAGTCTTCCTTTTATTTTCATCTATTTCACAGCAAAATACGCATTGCCCTCCAACCTGTTCAAAAGCTAGTCGACTTCCACCAATACCCGCCATCAAATCTATGAATCTCACTATATACACGCCCTTTATCTAATTAATACTCTTGATATAATTATATCAGAAAAGTAATTTTTTTCTGACTGTAATAGCAAAGATTATAGCTTATGAGTAGCATAGAATTTCTTAGTTTATGAAAAGACACGACTGCAACCTGTTTTCATTAACCAAATTCCTGCAGAATGCAAAAACAGGTTGTATGACAGCCTGCTCTACTAAGTTACAAGTTTGATAACAGCTTTTTTTACACCATTAAATAACTTTTATCTTTATCTTCTTTTAATTATTTCATAATACAATTATCTTTCTAATTCAATAATAAATATCATCAACGTTACGCTTGTCCGGAAGAAAAATCAAAAATCTGTTTAGTGAATAATCTTCTGTGAAAAATGACTTTGTTTAGCCTCTAATATGAAACGCTCTATTCTATCAACCGTACCATAAAAATCTCTCTTTAAATCGTGCTCCCATACCCTATAAATATTCCATCTCTTTCTCTTATAATAATCATTCACTTCTATATCATGCTCTTTATTACGATTAAATTTATTGATCCAAAAGGGGTGGTTCTTATTTGGTAGTGTTCCATGGATTTCACATGCATGCCAAAAACACGAGTCTATAAAAATTACAACTTTATACTTCTTGATTGCAATATCAGGCGTACCATACAAACTTCTCACATTTTTATGAAAGCGAAACCCACATTTCCATAGCTCTTGTGATACCCGATTTTCAAGCTTAGTCCCTTTTCCATGTATAGAGCCCATTATCTTTTTTCTTTTTTCATCAGAAATTTGAGTATACATAAGTAATCACATCTCATTTTGGTTTCTTTATTCTATACCCTTCATAGTCCCTAGATAACATCAAAGAGCAATCCCCTTTTTCTTTCTATATCATATAATGCATGCTCTATTTTCTATTTTTTGGATACTCCAATATTTAGTGAAAAATATATAAATATAGGAGGATAAGAGAGGTAGCGTATATGGCTTTTATTGAGGGTTTCTTATGCGTACACGTAGAGATGAGATGGGTTTAGAGACATCCAAATCCAGTTTTACCAATCTTGATAACTTTCGTTATGGAGAAGATGGAGGCAATCAATATATAATTCAAAAAATGAATCTAATACGTTCAAATCGAGGATCAAATAGAATCGGGAAAATACTATTTCATTTTTAAAATCTAATGAGGTTAAAATATTTAAAGAAATTATAGTATGGTAGAGACCTAGAAGTGAATAGTCACTTCTAGGTCTCTATTACGTTAAAAATCAAATACTATCATTAAAAAACCCTAGTTTCGGATCAATAAGCAATGCTCTATCTAAAAAGATATTCCCTAGTTCACATGAAGTTTCAGGCAAATACGAGCAACTATGGCATGCAGCACCATTAAGATTATTTACACCTTGACCAGAGGATTTTCCAATCTCCGAACAAACCGGGTCAGAACTACACCACCGTGCTTTATCAATTGCCTTATATACCACCGGAAAGAAATTTTCTTTTCTTCCCATTCTTACAAGACCCCCAAACGTGCCATCGATATCACCTGAGGATGTATAGATTAAGATTCCGCATTGCTCTTCATTTAGATATAGCCGCTCACGAATAGATGCAGAATTATAGCCACAAGTTAAGGCCAACTCATCAATAATAATATGCGACAATGTATGCAGAAGAACATTTCTAGGTCTTAAGATATCCGGGTCAGCACTTACTCTTCTTTTATCAGCACGTTTAAGTAACTTATTAAAATAATGTTTGATATCATCTCTTTGTTCCCATAACTTCAATTTTTCACTGTTAATCGTAAAGAAGATTCCTTCACCATAAACTTTATAGGCAGGTAACCAATTATTTTCTTGTGAGTTTGGATTCTTAAATAATAATTGCTTACCTCTGATAATTTGATTCTGAGCACCATGATTATTAGTTATCAATCTGTTAAATCCAGTTAAAACAATTGTCTCTTTCAATTTCGTTATTCTATTTATCATGCTAAAGACAGGAGCAGTATCTTCTCCATTTACATCATCACAGCTCCATTCTTTCTTTACCTTTAGGTTTTTAGTATCAATTTCTTGAATAAGTGTTTCAAATTCTTTTTTTCTTAATTCCTTTTCTGCTTTTTCACTACTTACACTTTCTGATACATTCTCTTTGTCTATCAAGCCCTCAATATACAAAATAGCTAGTTTAATGTCCGATTTTTTATAAAATCGTATTTCAGGAGGGCATAATTTTGTCACCAACTTCACCTTTGTTTCAACATTATCAATATCAGCTAGTAAAGATGCAGTAATCCCGTTTTTCTCAAAAATATCAATAATTTTTTCTACATCTGGATTTTCCTTCGGTAAATGAATGGCACTTATTGTGTTAGGATAGTACACATTTATAGAATTTTTTAATACCGCTATCGGATAAGCAGAGCAGCTTTCAAAATCATTTTCAGAACCATACCATGGTGTATGACCTGGACATTGATACAATTTTTCATTATCCTTATTTAGCGTTTTACTTAACTGGCTAACCCGGTCCTCATCAAGATTAGAGGTGATTTTTCGAGACATAATTCCTTTAAGAGATCTTTCTTTCTTACAGGAACACTTAACTTTGAGCGAATCAAGATTTGCTCCCCCTGTTGAAAGGAGTTTCATCTGTCCTTCACAAGAGGCGTTCTCATCTCCATGAACCCATTCTTTCCACGGAAAATCAGATATGTGACCTTGACTGCAGACCATTACAAATGGTACTTGGATCATTTTCAATTGCTTTTTACATTCTTTGCAATCCAGCCAACTTGTTCTAGATGACATTGAAGTCTGATGTAATGTTTTGCATTTCGGACAGTAATGCCAAGTAGGAAAGCGCAATAGTGGGATATACAAGTCCGTATTTGTCTGAGTTATTGCACTTCCTTCATTTTTATATAGATAACCTGGTCTGAAATCTGGAGGCATTAACAAGTGTTTAATCTTCAATAACGATTTTAATCTAGGTTCTTGTATTTCATATTCATGGAAGGTTTCAATCCGATTTTCATTTTTGTCATAATACCACTTATCAAGAGCACCGACTAATGCTGATTCTCCTTCAGGGCTAATAACAAGAGCACCGGGACCAAATGTCGTTACTAACTGACCTCTCCTTAAAGGTAAATCTCTCATAAAAACAAAGCCTCCCAACTGTTATCCCTATTTTCATCGTTATCAGAATTATATATTGTTGCAATACGTCCTCTACATTCTGAATCTACATTTCTCATTGAATTAATCATGGACTCAGCATTTGCTTTTAATGCGTGGGGAATTACAGTACCTGCAGGATACATATAGCCATTAACCTTAGAATCTACCTTCCACGCTGTATACTCTCCTTTTTCAAGCCGTCTCAATATCTCCATAAACCTGCTTTTCAATTCTTCAACTTGTTCAAGGTCGACCAGCTCTGCTCTTTCTATTAAACGATTATAAAAAGGGACAATTTTATCATTTAATCTTTTCTGAATTTCTTTCCAATCAGGGGCTCTCGCAATATCATCACTTAATGCTTGCCGTAAATATCCTACAATAACTGCATGCAACCCTCTATCTAAACATGCATCAGAGAAAGGAGTGACACTGGAAGGTTCTATCTGCGCATATAGTTTCTGATGGTACTCCCTAAAATGTTCAAAATGGGATTTGTCTCTGGATCTTGTGTTGGAATACAAGGTAAATATCAGCCCGGGTCTTTCCCACCATCGTCTTCCTACACGACCGCTCACCTGAATATATTGTGCTGTCATTTTTGGTTGCCCTACTATAGCCATAACCGATAAACGATCAATATCTACACCAACTTCAATAATGTTAGATGCAAGACATAAATCAATAGCATTATCTGATTGTTCTTTATCAATTCTATATTCTTGTTTTAAATCATCAATTGTTTTTGAAATTTCATGGCTGTTCTTTCTGGATGTTAATTCAAGAACATTATTTATATATCTTATATCCTTTCGAAGCCCTTTTCTCAATGCCATTGAAGTTGAATATTGAGGGATATCTGTTTGAGTTAATGTCAGCCCGCCACCCAATTCTCTTAAAGTATTATAGAATGAAAGTAAGGTCCAATAGGGATCTCTTTCCTTATCATTAATCTCCGTCATAGATTGAAGAATAGACGAAAATGTCATGACCTGTGACGTCATTATTCGCGCGGTCATTGTATATACCCCAACATATTTCCGACCTGGCATAAGCTTTCCAGTTTCCTGATTAATTGCTGGAGTTGCAAAAAATGAATCTTCATTTTCAAGTCCAGGGCTTGGAAAAAGCCTAGCGTTTACTCTGCCAAATAATGCGAGCGCCTGTTCCTCAAATTGTTTAATTGTCGCTGTAGCTGCTATTATTTTTGGCTTCACTGTTTTTCCATCTATATTTTTCAAACATAATTCTTCTATTAGAATCTCAAAGAGCCCTGTTAATGTTCCAAGCGGCCCAGATATTAAATGAAGCTCATCTTGCACTATTAAGGATGGTGGATTAATAAACCTATCACCGTTTGAGTCAATTCCAAATAGTGACCTGGCCTTTGGCTGCCATACCAACTGAACAAATTTATCAACAGTCCCAATTATGAATGTAGGTCGTTTCTCATATATAGTTTCATCAACAATATATATCGGGAGCTCTTCATGAAAGTGACAATTTTTATCCGGGCAATGGACAACCAATTTATCATTTTCAATTTTGTATCCAAAATAGTGCCTTTTTTTACTGCCTTTTTCATCATAGTAACCTAAATTAGCCCCGCACCATGGGCAACTATTAACAATAAATCGCTCTGCATTTTTATCGTTTTTTTGAAGTTTAATTAGATTTTTACGTGCTGTCATATTAGTATTTGGAGTTGTTTTGGAACCTACCCAAATCCCGACAGAAAATGGTATATCCCCCAGTTTTGAGCGGTAATTTATTCTTATGTATTCTAAAGCACAGATTAACCTTGATGATCGTTGAAACTGGTCAGCCGTCAGAAGTCTAAGTGTGTATCTCATCATTACATCTACGCCAGCATCCAATTTATTCCTCATACGTCTCAAAATCATTTGAAAGGCCGCTACACCTAAATAAGCTTCTGTTTTTCCGCCACCAGTAGGAAACCAAATTAAATCGACAATCTCTCTTGACTCGCCTTCCTCATTAGCCAATGATTCAATTGACATTAATATAAAGGCTATCTGAAATGCCCTCCAGGTATTATCCGCGTTCTTAAGTTTAATTTCATTATTTACGCTTTCTTTAAAAGATTTATTAAAAATAATTTGTTTATCCTCGACACGTCCAAACCGCCTAACTTTACCATTAACCTGTTGAAGAAGTATTGCCAAATTTGCCAAACGAAATGCTTCTAATATTTGTGAATCCTTAAGCAACTCAAGCCCTTTTTCCATTCTTTCAAGACTTTCTTTGCATAGACCTAAATTCTTTCTAGCAATTGGCTTTAATTGTTCAGGAACATGATCAACCTCTTTTGATTTATTTTTTATCCAATCCCTATATCCTTCAATTAAAGGCATTAGTATAATTTCTGGTGATTCATTACTAGAAAGACCAGCAAGATCACTCATTTTAATTTT
Organism: Pradoshia sp. Z4_20; assembly: GCF_058216035.1. NCBI lineage: Bacteria > Bacillati > Bacillota > Bacilli > Caryophanales > Bacillaceae > Pradoshia > Pradoshia sp. Z4_20. The sequence goes on along the minus strand of NZ_JBZAJD010000001.1, from coordinate 622,554 downwards.
AAGTTCAACTCTTTCCCCATCTTGATTGACAAATACATTTGGTGTCATGCTCAATGCTTCATATTCCGGCATAAAAGTAGTCGATAATTGCCGGACTTTTCTGGAGCTTTGTTCCCAATCCGCAGCACACCCATGTCCAAAAGCATAAACGCATTCGTTACGATATAGCAGTTCAGTGGAAGCTTCTTCTTCACTGAAGATTTTCTTCATCTCATATTGTTTTGGATAAACAGAAAAAGAGAACTCATCTGGTGTACTTATAGACATTTTTGCTTGAAATAATATCAGCTGTTCTTTATTGAATTTATGAACTGAAGAACGGTTTGTGACACTTATGGTAATTATATATTTGTCTTTAACTTCACGAAGTCGGGCATGGAATTGAATATGATAATAAGAGATTTTTTCTCCCTTATTATTTTTCATTTCAACTTGTTTTTCCATTTGTCTTTGACTGACAAGACTGTTTAGAGGTAAAATCCATATTCCTTCCACACTTTCCCTCATCCACCATTGAATCGTATGGCTATCATCTTTAACTTTTACACTGTGCTGTATATATGTGCCACCTTCTATTCTTACTTTTAGTTCAGGGAGATCTTTACTCACACAAAAGGTCAGTCCCATAGTAGATGGCTTAAAATCATTTTTTTGTGGAAATAATTCCTCTTCTCCATCATCTTCTGTAGCCTCTATACCTTCTTCATAATCAAACAATTTTTCCATCTTATCATCTTCATTAACCTCATTAGACTCATTGACGATAGGAGTTTCAAGGGCAAATTCATCACTATCATATTGATCTAACGGAAACAAAAGACCGCTCACGTATCTTTGGCTCGGTGTTTCTCTTTGAAGTATTTCTTCTTTAATTCCGGCGACTTCCCAATAATAAGGTTTGTACAATTCATCTTTTGATTCAAATATTGTTGTGCCAATAGGATTGAATTTTATATAGTGATTTCTTATATATCCAGGTCCAATTATTTCCTCTTTAACAGTATCCAATACCTTTTGGCGATTATTCAGCGATTGATCTAGTGAGATAGCCATTGAGTTGTCCCTTCCCTTCCTAGTCTATTTTGATTGGTTTCATAAGATTGTATGGCGATATTAAATGCCCTGTTTGATCTATTGACACAATTCTTTCTATATTAAATGAGGCTCCATTAAATTCTCTTGATTCAAAAGTGTAGTACCCTTTTTCTTGCAATTCTTTTAATATATCATTTGTTAGTTCTCTCATTAACTTATTCGAAATAATTCTACCTGCCTTCCTATGGGCAGTTTGAATTTCCTTCATAGCTCTATAAGTTACTCTTATCTTATCCTCATCATATTTAAATGCCTTTAAGATTTTAGGAAGTTCAGTTGGACAAATAGAGTGCTCATCACACCAAGACCTTAATGAAGTAACGGAAGCAGTTCTTATGTGATATCTGTTTATCAATATTTCACTGACTTTTTTTATCCCTTTTCTCTTTACGTTATAACGCAGTTTGTTCTTCCATTCTATTTGAAGGGAACGATATTTTTCAGAATTCTCCTTAAGAACATCATTGTCAGCCACTTCTGCAATTAATTTAGTATCTCTATCATTTCTGATAACTATATAGTCATCTTCTTCAATGTCTTTGAAATTTAGATGCTTGATAAAGTCGCCTTTTTCATTAGGAGAAAACACTCTTATTTTAGAATCTCTCGAAGTAAATAAGAAACGGTTATTCTCGAGATATATTATAGATGCCTCAACAGCAACATGAGGATTTTCGTTTAAAGTCTTCTTCTCTTGCTCCAAGAATTTGCTTACTGATTTTTTTAATACCTCTTCATGTTCTAACGTAAGATTACTTCTTTTTTTCAACGGCGCTCCTATTGAAATATTGTCATAAACCGTACTGCATACACTATCTTTATCTATATCTTCAAATATACTGTTAGGAATTATTGAATGAGCAAAAATATTATAGGATATAAAAGTCACAACCTTACTTTTAAAAGTATTTTTTGCATAATCACCAAAATAAGCTGGATTACCTACAAACACTACCTCATCAAAGAATTCTATAACTTTCCTATAACTATTATCAGTAAAATAACCTACCTTTAAGTATGAAGCCAATCTATTTTGAATCAAAAATCTTTCATCTGTTGATATCGCCCTTTTTGTGACAATTCCGACTTTTAAGCCCATTTCAGCTTTTCCGTTAATATATTCGCATATGCATTCATACAAGCTATTTTCTGTATTCTCTATTAATTGCTTAAATGACTTTGCAAGTGGAATTACACTATTAGTAAATAATGCAGGATAACTTTTTTTTATTTGCATTAATCTTGTAATCACTTGTTCAACAACTTCTTTACTAAAGATATTATTATAAGGCAATAAGCTGCTTGCAATTTTATAGAATAATTTATTCAAAGAATTCAAGCATTCACTCAAATAATTGTCATCTGCATACTTGTAGTGAATTTCTACTCTAAGCTTTTCTAAGGCATTCGCAAAAGTTAATAAATCATTATTTTCTATATGCTTAAATAAGACCGTTCTATTATCTGTACTATATAGGTCCAATAAATCATCAAAATCCATAAAAGATTACCTCCAAGCAAGGAACTCTATCCCAATAGGTATCTGAGTCTCATTGGCTTTCAAATAGCTTACAACTTCTTCAGTTACTATCTTGTAATCATCTTGCAATAATTCTCTTTTAAATTTCCCCTTCATCTCATGCAATCGACTTTCAGTGTCAGTTCTGCTTAATAAAATAATTTTAGGGTTATCAGCAAAATGTTTATCTTGTTTAATAAAGCTATATAAGTCCGAATAAATTACTGGAACTTGATTTTTAATTTCTACATCATTTCTCTTCATCTTTGATGAAAAGAGCTTTCCGTTTGTATAACTGTTGCTGTTATCAAAATAAAGGAAGTCTCTTAGTGTTCCCTTTATATCCTCATAAATAAATATGTCTTTATTCATATTTTCGTTAATCTGACCAATATTACCTACAATATAAAATGAATCTCCAGGGTAAAACTCTACTTTATGTAATTGGTTAGGTGTATAGAGGGCTTTCAACAAACGACTATTGGCCAGACCAACTTTCTGCCTTTCACTCACCTTACGCGTCCGCTTAATTTCATCAAATTCTTCATCTAAAAGAATAACTCTATCAATCCAATACCTTTCTGGAATGCCTAAATCTACATTTCCATCTTTCACCTTAAGTATCATTTCATTTTCAAATACCGGGCTAGGTTCTACTGAGATTACTGAGACTTTTCTAGCGGGGCGGTTATCCTTATAAATTATTCGGCTACCTTGTTCTAAGCTCATTACTGCTTTTTTTACAGATCTCATTTGTTTATTTTTGGAGTATATTTTATCTGCAATTCCCATTGCAATCAATAATGAAAAAAACTGTTCACAAGGAAGAGAGAGTATGATACTAATAGATTTTCTATACTTAATACCATAATCATGGAGAAATGCACCTAGCTCAAATGCAAAATTAATCCAATCAGGTATATCTATAGGACCACTTTTACTAAGTATTTTTAAATTCTTAATGGCCATGCCATTCACCACCATACAACCAAAATGAAATATTTTTATACTAGTAATTTTATCATATATTTTTTAAATTTTTAGGTAATTTTAGATATATTGTACCTTGTAATTAGATGAAATTATGTTATGTTTTCTAGTTACTCCTAAAGTTTACAAATTAATTCTGGCTTAAATTAGTTTTTTTACATTCAACTTTAAATGTTCAGTATACTATCATACCAAGGATTCTGATTGGCCGGGAAGGCTATATACAAAAAAGGCTGTCCCAAAAGTCATTAGTTAACTTTTTAGGACAACCTTTCTTAAAACAGTTCCAATTGATGAGGATTCACTTTAATTGCTGCTTGATCTTCCTCTTCAATATCTAATATTCTATTAGCCATTCTTTCTATCAAACCTACCACCAGCGCATTTCCCATACAGAAGTATCTCATACGCTCTGACATGCCTACAGTCCAATTATCAGGGAATCCATTTAATCGTTCACACTCTACCGGAGTCAAGATTCTAATCCGGTTTGTCTCTGGATCTCTTACCACATGTGTACTTCTATTAACGGTCCCTTCACTAGTCAGCATTGTTCTACCTGGCTTGTCCAACGGTTCTGGAAAAGCCATACCACCTTCTGAAAATGTATATTTATGCCCACTGGCAGAAGTTCGTTCAATCCGTTTTGGGCCCTTCAGGTATTTAAACTTCTCTAATGCTGCTTCATGAAGATAATATTTCTCATCTACACCGGTTTCGAGAATTTCACCTAATGTTACTGGTTTCTCGCTATCCGGTATTAATTCCTCAGTATAAATGACTCCATTTCTCATGATACCAGCATTACGATAATTTGTTGAGAAGTTATCTGATACTTCAACAATATCTTCTTTAAGGATAATGGTATTAGGTAGATGCTTTTGAGATGACTCCTCCAGAACAGGAAAAGCATTAGCAAAAAAGCCTTTTTCATGTAGCATCTTTTTACCATCAATATTTTCCCTATTTTTTATATAAGGTGTATCATTTCTAACCGCAAAAATAAATATTCTACGTCGTCTTTGTGCTTGTCCATATTCAGCCGCGTTAATAATTCTCCATTCAACAGAATAATTCTCATCACGGAAACTAGCTAACATAATGGAGAAGTCTCTACCTCTTTGTTTAGATGGAGATTTAAGCAAACGATCAACATTTTCGAGCAATATATATTTTGGTTTTATCTCACGAACTAATCTCATGATTTCCCAGAATAAAACGCCCTTTTTACCTTGTATCCCTTTTTCTCCAGAAAGAGACCTGGCTACTGAATAATCCTGGCAAGGAAATCCACCAACAATTAATTCGATACCTTGATTTACAAATTGCCTTTCATCCACTGTAGCTATATCCTCATTGGAATGAATACCTTTATCAAAAAATTGTCTGGAATAACAATTAAACGCGTCTTGTGTTTTCTTTGACGGCTCCCATTGATTTCCCCATATTACTTCAAAACCTTTTGTTGCTTCAAGTCCAAGACGAAAGCCTCCAACTCCAGCGAACAACTCAATTGCTTTCATCATAACCGAACATCCTTTCGGTATTTTTAATACTTACATCATATTATAATAAAAAAACACAAAAAGATCAACCACTTAGCACGACAAATTTCGCATAAAATAATTTACAATATAAGTATGAGATAAATCTAAACAACTTAAATTCACTTTCTTTCAAGGGAGGAATGACAATGATTTATTATACACCAGAAGAAGTTTACGAAAAAGCTGAAGAAGCAATTGGCAAAACATTTGGAGAGATTGATAAAACCGGTCGCATTAAAAAAGAGACAAAAGGCAGCCTAGGTCAAGTAATCGAAGAAAGTCTATTTGAATATAAAGTAAATTCCGATGCACGAGCAGACTTTGAAGAGGCTGGTGTTGAATTAAAGGTAACTGCTTTTAAACGGAATAAAAACGGAAGCATATCAGCCAAGGAACGTCTTGTTTTAAATATTATCAATTACATGGACGAGGTAAAAACAATATTCGAAACATCGAGCTTTTGGAAAAAGAACCAAACCATCTTGCTGATGGTGTATGAATGGTTACCTAACATTCCCCAAAAGGATTTACGAATTTATAAAAATATATTACATGATTTTTCTGAAGCAGATTTACAAATCATCAAACAGGATTGGCATACCATTGTTAATAAGATACGAGACGGCAAAGCCCATGAGTTATCTGAAGGAGATACAAACTATCTTGGTGCGTGTACCAAAGGAACGAATAAGTCTTCATTACGCCAACAGCCCTATTCTGATATACCTGCCATGCAAAGAGCCTTTTCCTTAAAAGGATCCTATATGACTGCACTCCTTAGAAAGCATATATTAGATGAAGATTTAGTCAGATTTACGAATACAAATGAATTAAAAACAAAGACATTGGAAGAGCTATTAGAAAATAGATTCTCTCCTTATTATGGAATGACAATAAACGAAATATCAAAAAGTTTAAATATCCCTTATAACTCAAAAGCAAAACAGTTTAATGCCACGCTCATTAGCGCTATTTTAGGGGTAAAAGGCACCAAACTGGATTCTATTGAAGAGTTTGCGAAAGCAAATATCCAATTTAAGACTGTGCGCCTTGAGCCTTCAGGCAAACCAAAAGAAAGCATGTCATTTGAAAACATTAATTTTCATCAATGGACAACAGAGACATGGGAAGAAAGCTATATTCGACAAAAATTCACCGAAACTAAATTTCTATTTACCGTGTTTGAATATAAGGTAACGGAAAAACAAAACCCTAATAGAGAGCTATTTTTTAAAGGCATCAAACTATGGAACATGCCACACGCCACTATCGAAACAGAAATTAAGCAGCTTTGGGAGGAAGTAAATCGTGTTATAAAAGAAGGCATCCAAATAGAATACAAAAAAAGAGGAAACAAGCTAGCAGAATTCAACAATCTACCTAAAAGTGATTTTAATGGAGTAGCTCATATTCGACCAAAGGGTAAAGACGGAAATGACAAGATCACTCTTCCTACTGGAGAAAAACTAACAAAGCAGTGTTATTGGTTAAACAATAGTTATATTGGAAAGATTATCAACGAATAGAAATTCATAATGTATCGTTTCGCATCTTCCTTTCATCATTGTATAAGACAGGAGTTGGTTTTATGGCCGGATATATATTCAATTTAAATTCTATCATATCCATGAGACAATGCATTACCCGCGGACTTTATTCCACTAAGGTCAAACCTTATACCAACAATGGGAGATCGATTATTAATAAATGGCATACATCAGCAATTTCTACTCTTGGCGATTATATGAATATGAAACCTGGTGAGAATGTATATTTCTTTCACAAAAGAATGATTTATGGAATTGGCGAACTTGTCCCACTAATCAACAAAGAAAATCGAAATAAAAACAATTATCCATTATATGATTGTAAGTTTTTAAATTACCCTCAGGCAAATACACCTGGATTAATCAACGATAATAATAATAATAATAATATTAAATACGAAGATATTTCTAAATATCTAATATGGGATGATAAAGATTGGGGCAAAGAAAAGGAACTAAGATGGATTTGTACGTTTAAACCATCTCCATTCTTCTTTAATACCGGGGTAGATATGGACGAGGTTTTACAATCAAATTCATATAAATTTATCTCTCTTCCTAATAATGAAAGGTTAAGCTTCATTAAAATTGACAAGGAAGAAAATGAAGCTTTAAAGGACATTATTATTAGTAAGAATAAAAGCACTAGCATCAATAATGTCATTCAATCAAAATATACGTTTTTTCATAATAAAGCAAAAAATAAAATGCTAAGCCACTCTCCTGATCATTACAGCCTTTCACCTAAGGATATACTAAATAATGTAGCTGATTCGCAGGGTAAATTATCAAACGAAATGGCAATTGAAGTTGGTTTGTTGTATCAATTATCCAATAAACTTAAAAAGACAATTGGCATTTTTGGAAACTGGGATGTTATCTCACATCAAATGGTTGCATCTCCAAAAAAACCAAAAATATATATGGATAGCATTGATATCTTTGCCTATAAATACGACAAATTTAATATGGGTTGTGTAACAGATTACTTAATCATCGAAGTCAAGCAAGGAACCGCAAAAAATGAATATGTAGATCAACTACTAAAATATGTAGACTGGATTAGTAGGAATAAATGTGCAAACACCTATCCTATTACTGCCTTTTTGGTCGCACATAAAATCCCAACAAGCGTAAAAGACTATGCGAGCAGCTCTAATGTCAAAAGAACTTATATACAAAGCTATAGACCTGAATATAAGAGTAGTGAATGGCAGAATATTCGACTTATAGAATACAGCTATAATCACAAAAATTCATGTCTTGATTTTATTGATGTTACTAATTAGTATGATTCTGTCTATACAGCAATTACTTAATGCACTACAAGCCCTTTTAATTTGTCCATTTATATTAAGGGCTTTTTTCTTTTATTAAATAATAGATTTTTATACAAGGTATGATGAGCTTTAAAATACAAATAAATCGCGAAGGATAATTCACACACTAAAGACAACGCCCCTTTTTTTGTTACACAATCATAATCTTAGAAATTTACTTTCTAAATGATAAAATCCACTCATTGATTAACATTTCATGGCTTCATAATTTCAGCCACATCATCAAGTGCTATCAAGTGCTTCATGTAAACGAACCTCCAACGCTACATTATTATCAAACAGATCAAACACATTTTGCTGATCACTACGTTCGGGTGTAGCCATCATTCCTAACGTAAACTTTGGAGTGAAATACTCAAAGATCACTTGATAGCTAGGGCTAGTCGCATGGTGTGCCTCGTCAAAAATAATATAATCAAACTCATCCGGTCGATAATCCTGGTGGTACTTTGAGATCGTATTGATCGTAGCAAAAATATAATCAGCATCTTTTTGCTTTGTATTCCCTATCAATAAGCCGAAGGATAAGTTCTCATTAGGTAGGAGCTTTTCAAATGTCTCCTTTGCTTTCTTTAAAATTTCTTCCCGATGGACAATAAAGAGTAATCTCTTAGACTTAAAGCTTTTGACATCAAAAGCAGACATATAGGTTTTACCGGTGCCAGTAGCAGCAATCACTAATGCCTTTTTCTCCCTATAGGAGCGAATCCGCTCTAAATTCTCCATAGCCTGTCTCTGCATTTTATTAGGGGTGATATACTCCCATAGATGAATGATTGATTATTTGTAAAATCACTCAATTTACTCAAAAAGTCCTCATACTTAGCAATAAATTCTTCATCTGTTTAGTACTACTATCCCATAGAACTTCATATTCATTTAATACATCCTGGAGAAATTGAGTGTCTTCCTTCACAATCATCTCTACATTCCACTCAATATTACTCTTCAATGCACTCTGAGTAATATTCGAGGAACCAATAATGATCTTATAATAGTCCTCGTACTCAAACCCAACTGTCTTATGAGTTTCAAAAACCTTCAACTGTATATTTTCAAATTCATTAATTCTCTTAAGCGCCTTAGCTTCAGTGAAATTCAAATAAGTGGACGTAATAATCTGCCCACGAACGCCTCGATCCTCCGCCTCTTTAAAAGCCTCCAACAAAAGCTGCAACCCACTAAAATTAATAAATGCCACACTAAAATAAACCGTTTACATTGATTTAAAGAAGATATCAGTTCATTTAATAAATTTCCATTATCTGAATTAACAATAAGCTTTTTCTCGATTTTCATGGATGTCTCCTGACTTTATTTGGTAAAGTATACATCTAAATATAGTATCATATTAATTATCTGCATAGCCTCTTCAAAACTTAAGTAATAAATAGACTCTAAATGCAATGCTTACAACTTTTAGAAGCAGGTTTTGTGAATTAAAAATGGTGAAGATTACTAGTGATATTTCATATAAGCAATCTATGAGACTAAAAGGATTGGATTGCTTTATCATTTATCCCCAATCCTTTTAATGTATCATGAAAGGATAATGCGGAAAATAATACATGACAAGTCTTCCTATATAGTTCATAAAACATAGTATATTAGTTAATGACGATTGATAGCACTAGTTTCATTTATTAAAATCATATATTCTAATGCAGACATATTTAATAATTGTTCATAAAAATTTTTCATTTCAACTTGTGTAGGAAACATAAAAGCAGATAATTCGCTAATTAATTCAAATGCTAGGCTTTCACTCTCTTTCTCTATTAAATATATCCTTAATATAAAATTATTATTTTCAATTTCTGACAAGAAGGCCCAACCCATGGTGTGTACATAAGGTGAGACGATTACCCTTTCAATATTGAACCTATTTATAATATCATCTAAAAAATTTACACTTAGATTATTCATAAAGACAGTTTAGCTCCCTTAAAACATTATTATAAATTAATTGAATATAGATTAAAGACAAACTACATAACCTTACACATAATTTGATTCTATAATAAGCAGTAGTGTAAAATTGCTCCAGAGATTCTCTTATATATCTCCATCAAACTCTTTCACTATTATACTACAAAAAAGTCAAAGAATGTAAAACCAGTAATATAAAAGTTATTTGTTTTCTTATCGCTCTCCTTGTACCAATTAGTTAAAACCACCATTCCATAGTTTTATCCCAATCTTTTTAAAACGCGAAGTTATAGTAACAAAACAGTGTATGTAAATTAGGATTGAGAATAGAAACCAAAAGCTAGTCCCATCATTTACGAGAGGAATCAGTCCTTTTTACAAATAAAAAGCTCTGCCAATAATGACAGAACTTCACCTAAAAATTGAATTGATTATTCAAATAATATTTATGAGAATATCTTTCTAAAAACACTCTTTTAGTGCCTACTATTCTACTTAAGACTTATTGATTTTGAAATCATAGATATTCTATAAGATATTTTAACGTTTAAAAGTTGTGGTGCCCAACGGCCATCGTTTTAACCGTATTTTTTTCGTTCTTTCAAAAGTGAGAATAATTTCCAGTTTATAAAAATTATTGAACCACTTTTAATCAATATTTTCCCCTTATTAGCTTCTTGGGACTTTACCCAATTTTTCATAAGGGGTATTCAAAGGGTATTCAAAATAAATTCGCTGGCAGGCTATATATAGTGAACCTATTTAATTTCTCATTTATGCAGGCTAAATACCGATGGTCGAGTCGAAATAATGGCTACGCTATTCCCTAGCACTTGTGAAGAGAGCCAAGGTTTAAAATTCTCCTTAGCACTTTTCTAACACTATTATTTACCTAAAAGACTGATAAATTTACTCAGTTCTTCCTTGGCTTCATCGGTTGTTCCGTTCAACTCTTTCAAAAGTCCAAACAAGTTATCATATGACTTTGCGATATCTGCTTTTACTTCTGTCAACTCTTGAGCCACTTGTGAAAGTGGCATAACTCCCTCTTCTTCAAACGTGTCAACATAACGTGGAATGTTTAAATTGTAATCATTTTCTTTTATTTCATCCAAAGGTGCCACATGAGCATATTTCTCAACATCTTTACGGTTACGGTAAGTTTCGATGATTTTATTGATATTCTCGGCAGATAGTTTGTTTTGGTTCTTGCCCTTTTCAAACTCATTTGAAGCATCAATAAATAAAATATCTTTTCTCTTACGAGCTTCACGACCTTTAAACACCAGCACACATGTTGGAATCCCTGTGCCATAGAATAAATTAGCCGGCAATCCAATAACAGTATCTAACAGATTGTTATCGATGATATTTTTACGGATTCTACCTTCAGACGCACCACGGAAGAGTACGCCATGCGGCAATACGATAGCCATGGTTCCAGCTTTATCTAAATGATAAAGTCCATGCAGAACAAAAGCATAATCTGCCTTAGATGCTGGTGCTACACCATAACCCTTGAAACGTGTATCTTTTTCCCGATCAACGTCTTTCGTATTCCATTTATGGGAATATGGGGGGTTTGATACGACCGCATCGAACTTCAAAGGAATTTGTGTGCCATCTTTTTCAGCAAATGGCCAGTCAGCTTCAAGTGTATCTGAGCGTTTCAGCTCCATATTGCGATAATTTACTCCATGCATCATCAAGTTCATGCGAGCTAAGTTATAAGTCGTAGTATTCAACTCCTGCCCGTAAAATTCAACGCTTCCTTCTTCATCACCATTTGGTAATTCTTTTTGAACCGTTAAAAGAAGTGAACCTGATCCCATTGTAGGGTCATAAACACGGAATTGACCGCCAGTACCGTCAGCATCATTCGTGACAATTTTTGCTAAGATTTGACTAACTTCATGAGGTGTATAAAATTCCCCACCCTTTTTACCAGCATTGGCAGCAAACTGTCCAATCAAATACTCGTACACGTCACCTAAAATGTCACGTCCTGAATCGTTTTTAAAAGTAAACTCGTTAATCATCAAAACGATATCATTCAAAGCTTTCGCACGTTCATTTGTACTTGTACCAAGACGTGTGTCCCCGAGGTTAACATCTGAGAATACATTAGCAAAGTCAGCTTCTGCAACTGCGTTACGTTTGGCATTTGTATTGAATGAATCAAACATGTCTTGGAAATCACTAGCTTTGATTTTGTGATTTTCAATTTTTGATACGATTTTGTCCCAAGTGTATGCAGGGTCAATCGCATATCCGATACCCTTACTGATTTCTTCAAGATAATCTTCTTTTTCAGTGTCATCCACCACTTCGTAGAACTCTTCTAAATCATTAACTTTTAAGTATTCATCTTGATTCTCTGATAAGTAGCGATAGAACATAAAAGGCAAAATATAGTTCTTGTACTCACTTGCATCCATTGTCCCACGCAGTTTGTTAGCCATTCCCCATAGCTTTGATGTAATATCTTTTGCATTACTCATTTGTGTAAGCTCCTTTTCTTATATAAACATTTGTTGAAGTAGCGATTTCTTCAAATTATTGAGCGAATTTAACTCAAGTTGTTGAAGGATGATAAGATTGTCGAGGTTACTAAAAAACTGCCCTATCTTAACTTGTTCGTCTTTATTTGACGGAAAATATAATGTTAGATCTCCAAACTCAGAAAAACTAATTGATTTTCCATCCCTAATACCAAATGTTACAGTTTTGAGTGACTCAATAAATTTGAATGTTTTAAATTGAGTTTTCCAAAATAAATTATCATGTTCTTTAGTTTCCTTAGGCTTGAAAATAGTATAAGCAGGACTAGTGATACCTAGCTTATCAGATAATTCAAATCCCCCTTGAAACGAACGTAAACTAATTACGAAATCACCAGGGTGTATAACCTTATAATTTTTTAATGTAGCAGGATCATATTTAATATCAATTCCAACTTCTTCTCTATAAACTACACCAAACTCTTGGGTCACAGATAAAACTGGTAATTTTTCATGTCCTTTTTCTACTATCGGATTAAATAATTCTTTAGCCTTACGCTGTTCCCAAGCGTCAGTAAATCCTGCAAAGCGAATTTCAGGAACACTTGCTCCATCCTTCGGAAACATTTTTTGAAGTAGACTCTTTTTCGTATCCTTCAACAGTTCCAACTTACGCTGATGAAGGGTGATGAGCAAGACTAGCTCTTTGAAGAACGTTCCGATTTTTCGCTGTTCTTCATTCTCAGTTGGAATTTTCAGCTCCGTTTCGAAGAAATCCGCTGCAGAAATGTTTAGTAATCCGTGATTTCTCGCACCTTCTGCTGCACGCACTGAAACTTCCTTATACCATTTATTTGTTTCATAATACACCGCGACAAAGTCTGAATCTATTTCTTCTTTCGGTTTGAAAACAATATACAGAGTTGAAAGAACACCCATATCGTACTTTTCTAGTCGTTTTACTGCTCCCCATGGATAATCTTTTGAATAGCTTTTGTTGTAAGCAAATTCTCCATTTTTAACAAGATAATATCCGCTTACATCCTTACTAGCGACTTTCTTATTGAAAAACGTTTCTTGATTTACAAGTCCATACTCAGCAGATATAGTTAATGGTAAAGTAGATTCCAATTCTTTATTTTTTCGTATAACACGCTCAGATATGTCCGATAACCTAGACTGATTCCAAGCATCTGTAAATCCTACGAATCTGATTTGAGGTGATTTTGTTATTTTATCACTCATTTCTAATCTCCTTTTATTTTAAATATTGAATTGCTAAAGCAATTAACGACAAGCAGCGGTTAAAAAAGTAATCATAGTGGAGATTATCAGTAATATCTATTTTATTTGTCTCATGATGACGGATTCTAAAACTATTACCGATGTCCGTTAGCGCCCTAAATTCAGCATCAAAAATTTTGATAAATTCAGTCTTCCCATTGCTCATATCATTTACCACTTTGGCTGCAGAGCCACGTTTATCAAGATTAGTATAATATGTTTTCAGGCGCTCAAGGGCGTCCCATATTTTCTCAACTGAATCTTGGCGAGCAGCTGGATTTGGTGTTTTGTATAATGCAATTGCATCTTTCATCAATTCTCTGATCCCATATTCAGCAATTTGCTGTACCTGTGTCTCTATTTCAGATGAAAGCGGGGTGTTTTCTACTATACGCTCAATAAGTTTCCCCTCGGTTAATGTAAACAACAACCCCGACTCTTGAAAAATTTCGTTTATTTCATCTCGATAATCGTCGAAAACATTCGTTGTATCCAAACAATGAATATACCAATAATTTTTGTAAAGCTCATTATTCCATCCTTCAGAAATATCCTTTATATTTTGAGCAACATACTCTATAAGGTCGATTAATGAATATTGATCATAATCATCATTATCTTGGGGGGCAGCTATTTGACCATACTCATCCCTAAGAATATTAGGAATTTTTATTGCCATTCTATTTTCAAATTGACTACGGTTAAATTCAATATAATCCTGGCCCACAAAAGAACAATGCTGCTGTAGCTTAAAGGCATGTGTTAGATTTTTATAGTATTTTTGGCAAATACTTAATAGCAAGTTATAAACTTCTATTGAAATTTCACTAGTACGCGCAACTGGTTTTCTTAATCCATGACGTTCTGTGTATAAATTCACTTTCCGATCTCCTTTTTGTAGGATGCTTAATTTTATCTCTTGACTATTCTCCCTTCTTAATTTCGTCAGCCAATTTATAAAATGCCTTACGGAATTCAATTCGATATCGTACCCAGGTCAATTTTGCAATCTTTTCAATTGCGATTTCTTTATAATCAGCTTTTGCTTCATTCATGATTGCTGTTAACTCACCTTGTTTATCCATATCTTCCTGACCTAATCGGTGTTTTTTTATCAACATTTCAAGTTCCTTAGGTTTTATGCTGTTATCAAGTCCCCATTCACGGATGAAGTTCGTTACAAGTTGAATATTCGTTTCCTTCTGTGCTTTATCCATTGCTTGGTTCATTTTTTCAACACTTGTTGGTGCTGGATAACTATCAAATTCAAATTCTTTCGTGAAAATCTTAGATACAAAGTTACGCATCTTAGATTTTTCTTTTTCATTGTCAGACTTGGCTATTTCAAGATGGATTTCATCACGTGTACTCTCCGCTTTGGACATATTGTTCGCATGAACTTCGTCAGCCATCTTGGCGATCAACTCAATCAAATAATCATAGTTGATGGTAACATCATGAATATGAACCATAGAGAGATTGACTTGAGAAATATCAATGTCTTCTCGCTTCGCACGCCGTTCTTTCAACTCACCGGCTATTACAGTAGTTAAAATGACTTCTTGCTCTTCGGTAATACCTAAACGTTCATAGAACTCTTCAGGATTATCATAGGCAGAAATAGGATTTTTGTCATCGTCTTCGGTATATTGTTTCAACTGACTCAACAAGCGATTATACTCTTTCAGATTCTCAAAGACTTCATCTTGTGCTTTTTCACTTGGTGGTAATTGTATAAAATCGTCTGTTAGCGTTGAAAGCTTCTTGATGACCTCTTGCATTTCAGCTTGAACCTTGCTAAATGGTTTGGAAGTGATACCAGACTCTTCGTTGCCTTTCTTCAATTCTTCCAGTGAAAGCTGTTCGTCGGCAGATGCACGATTTGAATAAATAGCAAAAGCCTTATTCATTTCATACTCATTTTGCTCCGGCCAACGATAGTTCACGACATTTCCCCAAGGCTTGTCGACAAGGTTATGCATTCGATTTGTACGTGAGTATGCCTGAATCAAGTTCCCACCCTTAAGTGTTCGGTCAATATAGAGCGTATTCATCTCAGGAGCATCAAAACCGGTCAAAAGTTGATCCACAACGATTACCAAATCTAAATAGTTACCATCATCAGCTGTCTTGTTAAGCCGCCGTGCTAAGTCTTCTGTGTAGGATTTAACCGTCGTCATATCAAAAGCTGTGCCAAACATTCCGTTATAGGCTTTGATGGCTCTGTGCAAGTTTTCGTTCGTTTTCAGTTGATGAATACTATTGGATGTATCTACCGAGAAACTCACCGCAACTTTAAGTCGTTGATCTGCAGGACGATTCGCATTCTCTTCCGCAAACTTATCGAAGTATTCCATTGCTCTTGGTGTACTTGCTTTATTACCACCAACGTGGACTGTAAACAAGGCATTATACTTACGGTCATTTGAACGTTTCTTCCAGTTATCGAATATGTCTTTAACTACCAAGTTCACATGTTCTGGGCTATAGTCGTAAACACTACCACGAACATTATCATCGATATCATCTTCGGTTGGATCTTCGGGAGCCTCGATCGTTTCCTTGAATTCTACGTTAAACCCTAAGACGTTTTTATCCGCAATCGCTTCTTTAATGGTGTAAGCATGTAGAATATCACCAAAGATTTCTTGTGTTTCAGGGAATTTTGGTGTCCCAGTATAACCAACCCAAGCAGAATTAGGAATAGCTTTTCGGATTGTTTCGAGCATACCTTCATTTTCAGTACCATCACCAGTGGAGCGGTGGGCCTCATCAACGATAAAAAGAATATTTTCATTAAGTTGCTTGAAGCTGTCTCGCGCTATATACCGTGACATCTTTTGAATACTTGTCACAATGATGTTCTTATCGCTTTTCTTCGTTAGTTTGCGATGTAGGTCTGAGATATTGGCAGTGTCACCCACAACACCAGTTTTCCCTTCAAAACCCGCAACAGGATCATAGGCTTTATATGCATCAGCTGTTTGGTTGGTGAGCGCAATACGGTCAACTAAGAAGACAACTTTATCTACATTAGATAGACGACTGGCAAGCCACGCTGTCTTAAAACTTGTAATTGTCTTACCTGAGCCTGTAGTATGCCAAATGTATCCTAATTTACCATCATCATATTTGAAGTCAAATTTCCTAACTTTATCAAGCACTCGCTTTGTGGCATAGACTTGATAAGGACGCATGACTTTGATACTTTCTTTGTTTTTAGTACCATCAAGTACCATATATCGTGTTGCCAAATTATGAGCCATTGGAATTGACAACACTTTATCCGCAAATGTCTTCCATGAACGAATAGGGCGAGCATCATCTTCGTTTTGCCATTTGAAAGCAAATGCTCGGTTAAAGCTTTTAAGTGGCGTATTTGCCATGTAACGAATATCAAATGGTGTCATCGCGATTAGAATTTGCAAGGTTGAAAAAATATCGCTGAATTGTTTTTCAGCAATGTACTGTTCCATCTGGTTTAAGGATTCTGTAGTACTGTGAAGTGCTTTCTTTAATTCAATTTGAATAATTGGCAAACCATTAATAAGCAGCGTCACATCAAACCGACGGGTAGGCTTACCATCAATAACTTTTGGCCGTTTTATTTGATTTACCACTTGATAAACTGTGTTTCCACCGCCAACTTGGGCTTGGTCGAATACTGTCAAAAACACGTGCTTGCCATTGTCAAGATCAACTTCAATTTCAGAAACACCGTTCACACCATACAAAAATTGTCCGGCCTGATAGGGTGATTCAATACTAGTGATGATTTTCTTCACCTGGTTAAATTCGGTGACAGATAATGGTTCATCTAATCGACCACGATTATTTTGTTCTAGGATCACTTTAAAGTTATCCCAGAGTTGTTCGGTTGTTTTTATTTCTTTTTTGTATTCCCATTGTTTTACTCCACCGATTTTGGTCAAATAATCGATAACTTCATTTTCAAATGCTAATTCCGATTGGCTTTTCATTTGACTATTTCCCCTTTAAGGTTTCTTCTATTATTGAGCTCGCAAACCGCTCGGTCAATTCTGCGTATTTGTTTAACTTACTTTGCAGCTTCAATGTTTCTGCGTAAATAGCGCCTATTTTCTTCTGTTCCTCAAGAGGAGGAATAGGAATGCTAATCTCCCCAAGAGCACGAAGTGGAATTCTTAGGACAGGACCATTCCCCTGTAGCTCCCTTTCTTTCTGATGCCTCACATCTTTGTAAGCATTAAACAAGAAAAGAAAATATCCCTTATCAAGTTGTTCGCTATCAAACTCTATTTTTGTGAAGTTGAGAGACAACACTTTACCAACATTATTTTTACCGACCATTGTTGCAAGCTGTAATGAGTTACTGATAACAACATCACCTTCATTTAACGATGGGTTATTTTGAGATAAAGATTTTTTCCTATCGTCAACCACTACGTCCTCATGAGTATAATCAGCTTCAAAAGACGGCTGGTCATAATAATTCATTACTTTAAATCCGAACTTTTTTTGCGCCCTTGTTGGATTTATACCTGGAACGAATGTTACGAACTCTTTTAATTTTCTCTTCTCCAAATTAACCACCCCCTAAAATACCGATAACATTTTTTGTAATATCTTTATATTACATATTAAATCATTATAAATTTGTTTTGTCAAACGATAATATGAAATATTGTTATATTTCATATTATCGTTTGAGAAAAGCCTACAGCAAGTATTCCGCACCGGATGTCAAACCGTCATCGGCACAGTATTTAACACAGCATTCGGTATTGGATGATGAATCGATTCGCCATGATGTTTCACATGAAATGCGGGTTTCTCTTACCTTTTTAGCTCTCACATTAGTGCGTACAAAGACCGTTTCGCTGACATACAACCGCCTCCGTGTCGTCCACGATGTTTGAATGAATGACAGCTGATTGATTCTCTTTTCCTGACGATCCACTCCCCGTGCGGTCCGCTTCTCTATCTTCTTTTTTTGACAGCTTCCTCGAACCTCCCCGAACCGTTATCGAACAGCTCCCTCCCCTTCTTTCGCGTGAATACCACCCCGCAGCACGCCCGAGGAGCCCGTCATACGCCGTATTCGCGATTCGGTTGCCGAGGGTCATCGGGAACTCGGGATGGATGTCGTCCCGAAGTATCGCCGAGGTAGTCGCACCTACGCGTGAGAGACTGTTCGATGGA
This sequence comes from Pradoshia sp. Z4_20, assembly GCF_058216035.1. Classification (NCBI taxonomy): domain Bacteria; kingdom Bacillati; phylum Bacillota; class Bacilli; order Caryophanales; family Bacillaceae; genus Pradoshia; species Pradoshia sp. Z4_20. The sequence goes on along the minus strand of NZ_JBZAJD010000001.1, from coordinate 603,621 downwards.
CGGTGCGGAATTTCGGTACGGTATCGGGGTAAGAGCATAAGGGGGAACGTATGAAAAGCTGCGCTTGTCATACGTCCCCCTTACTACGTCGGCTTCGCCCTCCTTGTCCCTGCGCTTACGCTTGCGGTGCTCATTCGGAATTGACTGGCGTCCATTCCTATATATGAAAACCCTCCCCTCCACTTCCTACGGCGACAAATCGTTGTCCTCGCGTCCGTTCCGGAAAAGACAAATGAACCGTGTTGCTTTACGGCCAAAGCTCGCGATTTGATTGTAAGCACACGAAATAAATATCTGTACGCCCACTTGTCGGATAAACGGACCGTGCGCTCTGGTTTCCAGTATTTATATAGTAGAAAAAGTTCAATATAAAAGGCACTAACTGCCTTGGATACAATGTCCTTTTTTCGTTATATTACTATCTCATATTTTGAAAATGCTCTTTTCGTAAGAATTATTGCTAATGCCATAAGAAAAAGACAGCCTTTTTGCTGTCTCGTTGTTTAACTAAAGCCCTCGTTTGTCCTATAAAGACTTTAGCAAAATAAACAATTGAATCTTGCTGTTGTCTGTAATAAAGTTTGATTCAAATTATGCTGAAAATGTAGTTTTATAATAGAAGATACCCACACGTTTTGAAAAAAGATTAATCAAAATGCGTGGGTTTGATTTTAGAATGAATTTAGTTGATGGCAAAGTTTAAATAAAACGCCGTTTTAAATATCTGGTAAATATATATACAGATTTAAAGATTTAATAAAACTTCTTACATCATATTCCTCATTTGCTCGAAAAGTAAAATTACGAGGTGTTAGCACTATCATTTCAACTCTTCGATTTGTTTCTATGTGTTGTAATTTCCCAAAAAGCAAGATAGGCAAATTCAAATAAAATAAACCAAACCTTTTTATAATAATTATTACTATACATATTATCACCACTATGGCTAATATATTCACTGAGCTATTGACAGTAATAAAAGGTAAGATAAACAATCCTACATATTCTAAAGACTTTTCTTTTCCTAGATCTTTATTACGCACTACTTTAATTTTAGACAACGGATTTGTCGTTGAACTTATTAGTTTTTATATTTTACCTTTATATTCCTTATATAAAGATAGATAAATAAACCCTGCAGTGCTAGAAAAATAAATTCCAAGATATCTTCTTATATAAATAAATTCCCATCCCTTTATGCCCCTTTTGTTAACATTGGTAATTATGGTAATAGTTTAACAAATGCCCCCATTATTTTAAATACATTTCCTCACAAAGTTTTCATTTTATACAGTTCTTAATCATTGATCAAAAAAGCTTCGTTCTTTTTGAACGAAGCTTTGGACGGCAAATACTAATAGTAGTAATCCCTACCACTGTGGTAAACCGACCAAATTAAAAACATACAGCTTACTTTTGGATAGGTTTTGATATTCAAATGATAAGATTATCACATATATATTTATCGGCATGTAATAAAATTGAAAAAGAGGCTTCTCTTCATGAGAAACCTCAACGTCTTGAATTGGACTCCTTTGTTTCCTGTATAGATACAAAGAAACCAATTTAGTTCTTAATAATATTACAATCCCTGATAATACTCTTTTATCTTTTGTGCCATCATTTTTCTTCTCTCTTCAAGAAAAGCTGGATAATCTTCTGCTGTCATTGAAAATATAGAGTCTGGTACACAGTTCATTGCCAAGTTGGCCCTTAATTCTTCGAAATCCACTATTTCGCCAATTTTAAGATTGCCCGTCTGACACTGTTCCTTGACTAACTCCATATAGTCTTTCGGTGATTGGTCTTTGATTGCCAAATTGACCACCTGTTCAGTGAAGACATAATTGCCGATTTGATTATATTGTGCTCGGTTATTAAACCCATTCTTTTGTAAATATTTTTTCGGGAAAAGATGATGTACATCTCCTCGTTCTTCAATTAAATGCTGTACTGTAATTGACTTGGAAAGGAAAGCTTGATCCTTGTTTACAATTTGAGCCATTACAAACAGATTGAAATATGGACTACTTTTTACAGAGGAATCTAGTCGAGTAACCAAAACATGGTTCCAATAAGCATCAGACAACTCACCAGCCTCTATTTGTTCAAGATAGCGCTTTGGATCTTCGTGAGTATCAAACCGTTTAATATCATACTCGAACCACGATTCTGGAGAACCTGAATATCTACCAGTTAAGAGTGAAAAGACTAACCATTTCCTCACGATATGATTAATTTCTGGACCGTTTACTCCTTTTTCCCTTAACAATAGGAATAAAGCATATGCAAAATTCAATGCATTTTGTGACCTAATTAAAGATTTATGAATAACTCCAGTAGATTTCACAATCATAATAAATCTCTTAAAATTAGTTTCATCAACAAAATCCATTACAGCTTCTTCCAACTTTTTAAAAGAAGCTTCTGCAATCTCTTCACGGTTTACTCGAGCCTCAAAATCCCGTCCGGATAGAAGACTCACTAGATCCGACAACTTCCCACGCCTAAATTTATAAGTGAATGCAACACGTAGGACATCTGTATATCCTGGCTCATACACACTTGAGTGATATTCTTTTAACCATTTAAGCTTTTGAAAACGAGGCAATGCAGCAAAATCACTGTCATTCGTCACAATATTATTGTAGACACCAGGATTCTTCATCAAGTTAGAGAAGTAGTCAATTGTTTTACGAATCAACGTTCCTTCATACATATCATTTGATGCAATCTTGGACATTGCAAAATCGGCCTGACTTAGAACAACTCCGGCTGAATTAATACGAATAAAAATCTCAGTAACTGTCTCAATATCAAGCGAATGAGAAAGCTCGATAATACCTATACTGTTATAATTTATTTTCTGTAACCTTTGTATTACTTGATTCAACTCATTCATCGTGATTTCAGGATTTGCTTCGCAATAGGTCGCCATAAATCCAAATTGATCGAATCCTTGACTAAATACGGTTGAAATATCTGGAATCCACCTAACATCTTTCGTAATGGCAGGATTTTGTACTTCAAACTTTTCATCAATAGGATTAAACGCAATCATAATGCGTTTTTTTCGATAATCGTCATCCACGATTTCCATTCCAGCAACTGCAGCCATAAGAGCCGTCACCCGTTGTTGGCCGTCAATGAGAATTTTTTTCCCTCTTGAGATACTGCCGTCTTTCAGGCGAGTGTCTGGATTCTGCCACGTAATAATATATCCTACTGGGTAATCATTGTAGAGGGAATCAATTAAATCTCGAACTTTCGAAGCCTTCCATACGAATGGTCGTTGGATTTCAGGAATAGCGATTTCACCAGCATGTATCCAGCTTATTAGATTACTTACTGTCGTATTGTTTACGTTATATTTTGACATAAGAACCTCCTATGACTATCAAAGGTGTAATTTCATCATACCAGCCATACACCCGCTATGACAAAAAAATATATAGTACATCAATTAAAACCAAACCAATGTTCTAACTATGCAAAATTATCGTCAAAAATAAAATTGAATGCGAGCGATAAATATAAAGGAGACTTCAAAGAAATGGAAGACTCCTCTTTAAGTAAATAAAATCATTATATAGTCTAGTACATTATCTAGCTACAAACACAGGTATATTATTCTATCACTTTCTGAATAACTCTATAAATATAAAATCATAAAAGTGAAATACTCATTATCTTACCCATTAGCAACAATTCAGAGGCATTTAAGGATACCATTTTGTTACAACCATATCCCTTTTTTCAGTCAGTCAAACTTAATTAGGTTACCTCTATCACAAGGTTATTAGCTTGATACTACATTAAAAGCCCACGAATCTCTTTCATTTGGTCCTTCGAAATTCCATTAGCAAATGTATGACCTACTCTCACTCCTGTACCAAAATGCAGGGCGTTTGGTTTCACCACTTGATAAAATTCTGCCAAATCCTCCATACGCAGACCATGCCCTGGCATAATCGTTAGATGAGTGTCTTTTGTATGTTCAACCAGTCCCGCTAAATTAGTCATAAATTCAGTTGCCAGTCCATTTCCCCCAGCTGTTAATATCGTTGTAATCTGTTTGTATTTTAATATAGTGGCAATTGCTTCTTTTTGGTCTTTTACAAAATCAAAAGCACGGTGGAAAGTCACTTCCAGTCCGTTAGCTTCATTTAGCAATGCTTGCAGTACATCTTCATCAATAGCACCTTCATTTGTTAATGGCCCTATGACAATACCATTTGCTCCAATTTTTCTTATCACTCGGATATCTTCACACATTACCTTTAAATCATCGCTATCATAAACAAACGAATCATTATGCGGACGAACCATAACATTAATAGGAATTCCCACTGATTCAACCGCTAACTTGATTAAACCATAATTCGGTGTCAGGCCATCCTCAGACATACTTTGACAGAGCTCCACCCGATCAGCACCGAATAATTCTGCTCCCTTCACATCTTTCAATCGAGTCGCAATTACCTCAATTATCATTTCATTGCCTCCAAATAGACAGCCTTCCTTATTAAATAGGCAGCCCCGATTATCCCAGCGTCATTACCTAAACTAGCACATTCTAGTTTCGTATTGTCACCGATCCATTCAATAGCGTGTTTCTTGAAAGAGGCTGCAATCCCTGTTAAAAAAACATCACCGGCCTTTGACAGTCCGCCGCCAATTAAAATTTTAGCCGGATTTACAACTGTTGCTACATTAGCCAAAACTAGTCCAAGATTATCATTCATTTGATGGATGATTTTCAAACAGTGCGCATCTCCCTCTTGGGCCAGCTGAAATATATCCTTTGCTGTCAAATGATTATCTTCCATATAAAGCATAGCCATTCTACTGGTTGGCTCTTGATCCACTACTTTCATAGCTTCCCGTACAATTCCTGTCGCGGATGCTATGGTCTCTAAACATCCTCTCCTGCCACATTTACAAGGGTATCCATTGGGGTTAACAACAAAGTGACCAATTTCTCCTGCCAGCCCTTTATGGCCATGCAAAACTTTCCCATCAACAATAATTCCACATCCTATCCCTGTTCCAAAAGTCACCAGAATAATATCATCATGTTTCTCCGCATCTCTCCAGCATTCCCCGAGTACGGCGTTATTCGCATCATTTTCCACAAAAATAGGGAGTGATGTTTTCTCTTCGAAGTATTTTTTTAATTCATAGTTTTTCCAGCCGATATTCACAGCCTCCAAAACTTTTCCCTGTCTTTCATCCACCACACCCGGAACGCCAATCCCAATACCAAGAATGGACTGTTCAAGCTCGTCAGCTGTTACCTTATGTAGAATGGATGCCCATATCTCATCTATAATATATTTTCCCTGATTTTGTTTATTGGTCTCTATTTCCCATTTAGATAAAATTTCCCCATTTAAATTGATGATTCCTAATTTGACATTGGTTCCCCCAATATCAACTCCAATTATTTTTTGCTTCATGCAATTCATCCTTTAGAATAGTATAGTCTGTTAGTTGATAAGAATAAGAAACGCTTTCACAGTTGCAAAAGTCCTTATTTACCCCATAACAATAGGCAAACAACCATCCATTATCAGCTAAATATGATTCTTAGAAAAATAACTCCAGATTGTATGCCTGAAGTTATTTCCACGTTATAAGTCTATCTTTTTAAACCAAGTTCAATTACAGGCACCACATAATCCGGCTTTATGACAGGTAACTCTAAAACAACCTCATCCTTAGCAATAACTGGTCGATCATGATGAATTAAATCTTCTGGATCAAAACGTTTTACCGGAACCTTTGAATAGTCATGCAGAAAGCGTGCATAGTTAATTTCATAAGGAAAATCTTTTAAATGAATGGTTCTAAATGGCCAAGAAAAGATATGAATAAACAGCCTGTCATCCTTTATTGTTAAACGACAGTCCTGAGGCGGATTTAATTCGGTTGAACCAGCACCATATATCGACTTTTTATGATAGGTCATCCATTCACCGATTTCCTGAAGTATTTTGCTGGATGCCTTATCAAAATTACCTCTAGCGGTCGGGCCAAAATTCATCAACAGGTTACCATCTTTTGAAACGGTATCTATCAGTAATTTAATAATCATTTCCGCTGATTTCCTGTTTAGATTATTCGGGTTATATGTCCACCGATCGTTAAAAGTTTGACAAGCTTCCCATACACGTTGTTTATGATCCAATGTTGTTAAAATTCCTGTAGGCTGATATTGCTCAGGCGTATACACACCTCGATTCAATCCCATACGGTTATTAAAGATCATATGGGGTTGATATTTAAGGATTAATGTTTCAATTTCTCCTGCACACCAATCCTCTGCCCCTTTCCCTTTCGACCATCCCCAATCTCGGTCGTCATAGGAGAAGTCAAACCAAAAGTAATCAATTTTACCATATTGGGTGACAAGCTCTTCAACCTGGTTATATAAATATTTTTGATAAATCTTCATATCTCGTTCTTCCTGTTTCACTGCCTCATCTTCCCTGGCTGGATGAAGCCCATCAATCGTAAAATGTGGATGATGCCAGTCGATGACCGAATGATAGAATCCTATTTTCATACCTTCTTCTCGGCATGCTTCTACGAATTCCTTTACTACATCTTTTCCATATGGTGTGTTCGTGATTTTATAATCAGTATAGGCGCTGTCCCATAAGGCAAACCCTTCGTGATGCTTTGTTGTTAAGACTATATATTTCATACCACTTTGCTTAGCTTGTTTTACCCAGTTATTCACATCAAAAAGGTCAGCCTCAAATTGTTCCAAGTATCGTACATAGTCATCTTTGGAGATTTTCTCTTGTGTCATGATCCACTCATCTTTGGCACGTAAAGAATACAAGCCCCAATGAATAAACATACCGAATCGGTCATGTATAAACCAGGACGGATCACCATAATGCTCTGGCCAATCTAACTCCACAATTATCCCTCCATATAAAATCATCAATATTTTTTCCTAGACACCCTCAATTGGTCAAAATTATGATAGAGACAATTCCGAACTGACCATTTCAAATAGTAGCCTTACACCAAAGCCAGATGCCCCAGGTACATAATATCCCTGTTCACGCCATGGACGGACCGTATTCGCCATATCGATATGAACCCACTTAGTTCCTTTTTCTACAAATTGCTTTAAAAATAAGGCAGCCGTAATCGCGCCTCCATAAGGCGAGCTGCTCATATTATTGATATCTCCACAATCGCTTTTCAAATAATATAAATAGTCGTCAAACACAGGCATTGGCCAAACATAGTCACCCGTTTGATCACCCAGCTGTTTATAGTACCACAAGTCCGACTCAGCATTACTGAATACACCTGCGGCTTTTAAACCAAGGGCACTTCCGATACTTCCAGTTAAAGTAGCGATATCTATAATGGTTTTTGCGCCGAGTAATTGTGCATAGAGCAATCCATCTGCCAGAATCAATCGTCCTTCAGCATCTGTATTTCCAACTTCTACATGAAGTCCATTTCGATAACGAATGATATCTGATGGCAAGAATGCGTTTCCATCAGCAAGATTTTCAACAAGCGGCAAAATGGCCACCACATTTACCGCTTTGTTGGAATCAGCCAGCAGCTTCATTGCCCCTGTTACTGCAGCCGACCCGCCCATATCCATTTTCATCTCACCAATATCATTACCGGTCTTAACATTGGTTCCGCCCGAATCGAATGTCACACCTTTACCGACCAAAGCAATTTTTTCTTTACTAACATCACGTTCAAGCGTCAGGACAACAAACTTTGCCGGTTCACTACTTCCTTTTGCTACTGTATGAATCCCGACAAATTGATTACTTAATAATTCATGATCATCAATCACTTGAACGGATACATCTGTTCCATGGAACACTTGCTTTAGCCGTTTAGCATATGCAGTGGGTGTTAATTTATTGGCCGGTTCATTACATAAATCCCTGGCAAGATTGACTGCATTTGCCCTGATACGTGCTGTACGATCATATTCTATTAACCTTTCATCTTCCCATAGCATGGTTAACTGATTTAGTTCTACAGCCATTTTATAGGGTGTAAATTGATATTCAGCCAAATACCAGCCTTCCATAAAACAGCTAATGACCTGACCAAGTTCTGGTTTCTCCGCCCGCTCCATAATCAATGAAAACTCTGCCGAAACAGCTGCAACCTTGGCATTTATCAGGCTTTTTCGGGAAATGCCGCCTAAAAACCGAATATCCTCCATTGAGAGAGAATCTTGACCAATTCCAATATAGACGATCAATTCCTCTCCTTTTGTAATAAGCTGCACTTTACCAAATTCAATACAAGACTTCTCTTCAAAATAAACGATATTATCATTTGTTTCATGAATCGGTACAATGTTTATTTGCATTTCCTTCTCCTCATTCGCATCATATATGAAAAGCGATCAGCTGCTCTAAATTGAGTCAGGCTGATTCTACTTGCATAGTCACTTATTAATAATCTATGGACGATGAAGTTTCTAATTCAGTTGTTTTCTTTTTGCCTTTGGAATCATTTGCGGGATGGAGGACAATAGTGTTTTTGTATAATCATGTTTTGGATGATTAAAAATATCTTCCTTTGTTCCTATTTCAACCAAATCCCCGAAATACATGACACCGACTCGGTCACTAATATGTTCTACAACACTTAAATCATGAGAAATAAATAAATAGGTCAAGTTAAACTCTTTCTGTAAATCTTTCATTAAATTTAAGATTTGTGCCTGGATGGAGACATCGAGTGCAGAAACAGGCTCGTCGGCAATGATCAACTCAGGCTGTAAAATCAAAGCACGTGCAATTCCAATCCTTTGGCGCTGTCCGCCGCTGAATTCATGCGGATACTTATCCAAATGGAATTTACTGATTCCGCATTTATCAAGAAGGTCTTCTACGCGTTTATCTTTTTCTTTGGAAGACATTTGTTTAAAATGAATATCCAGAGGTTCTCTTAAAATATCCTTTATTTTCATCCTCGGACTTAAGGAAGCATAGGGATCCTGAAACACCATTTGCATTTTCTGACGATATTTTTTCCATTCCTGCTTACTTGCGTTGGATAAGTCCTCTCCATTAAAAATAATAGATCCGGAATCTACTGGAATAAGTCCATTTAGCAGCCTACCGGTAGTAGATTTGCCGCAGCCCGATTCACCAACAAGTCCCAATGTTTGCCCTTTTTTTATATGAAAGGAAACGTCATTAACCGCCTTTACGTACTTTTTCTCTTCAAACCAGCCAGTCTTAATCGGGAAATGCTTTTTAATGTTTTTTGCTTCTATTAAAATATCATCACACATTTAGCATTTCCTCCTTATTCTTTACCTCTTCATCCAGTAACCAGCATCTTGCAGAATGATTGCCAGCTGCCATCAACTCTGGTTCTTTTTCATGACATATGGTCATAGCTAAAGGACATCTTGGTGTAAACTTACATCCTTTTGGCATGTTGTTCGGGTTTGGAACAGTTCCAGTAATCGAATTCAGCCGGTCTTTTTTAGAACCGATTTTAGGCACCGATTCCATCAGTCCTTTTGTATAGGGGTGTTTCGGATTTTCAAACAAGTCAACCGCGCTCGCTTCCTCCACAATTCTCCCAGCATACATCACAATAACACGATCACAAATTTCAGCTACAACGCCAAGATCATGCGTAATAAGTAAAATGCCCATATTCGTTTTTTGTTGAATCTCTTCCATCAATTTCAATATTTGCGCCTGAATCGTTACATCCAACGCAGTAGTCGGCTCATCTGCAATAAGTAATGAAGGGGTACATGAGATTTGCATTGCAATAATGACTCTTTGCCTCATACCACCGGAAAGCTGATGAGGATAGTCACCCATGACTTGATCCGCCCGCTGGATTCCAACGGATTTTAGTTTTTCAGTCGCATACTGATGTGCCTCTTTTTTGGACAATCCCATATGAAGCATAATCGTTTCCCTCATCTGCTTCCCGATGGTCAATACAGGATTTAAGGCGGTCATCGGCTCCTGGAAAACCATTGACAATTCTTTTCCTCGATATTTTGTCATTTTCTTTTCCGAAAATGTTAATAGATTTTCCCCTTTGTATATAATTTCGCCATCCGCAACCTTGCCGCTTGTATCATGGAACAGACGCATGATCGATAATGATGTTACACTTTTCCCGCTGCCTGATTCACCAACTAATCCGACGATTTCACCTTGGTTGACATGAAAGCTGATGCCTTGTACGACCGGTAAGAAGCCATCTTCCGTCTGAAAGCCTGTTTTAAGATTTTTTACCTCTAGTAAATCTGGCATATAAACACTCCTAGTCTTTCATTTTTGGATCGAGCATTTCTCGTAATCCATCACCCAATAGATTAAAAGCCAAAACGGTTAAGAAAATTATTAAACCAGGGAAAAACACTAAATGAAATGCGGTACCAATATAATCTCTTGAAACACTTAACATAGCCCCCCAGTCAGGTGAAGATGGCTCCGCACCTAAACCTAAAAAGCTTAAACTTGCTGCTGCCAGAATGGCTGTACCAACATTCATCGTATAATAAACAATAATAGTCGGTAAGGTCTCCGGAAAAACATGTTTAAACATGATTCGCAGCCGGCTTGCACCAAGTGATTCTTCCGCTTCAACGAATAGCATTTCTTTTACTTCCAATGTTGCTCCGCGAACAATCCTAGCAAATGAAGGAACACTGAAAAAAGCGACCGCAATAATCACATTTTTTAAACCAGGTCCTAAAATAGCAACAATTCCAATAGCCAAAATCAATTCTGGAAACGCAAAGAGTACGTCACAAACACGCATAATCAATTTATCAACCCATTTACCAATAAAGCCACTAATCAATCCCAAAATACTTCCAACAATCGCACCAAGTGTAACAGCGGAAATACTGACTGAAAGTGAGATTCTTGCCCCCTCCATGATTCTGCTTAAAATATCACGTCCATATTCATCTGTTCCAAACCAATGACTGGCAGAAGATGTCTCAAGTATTTTTGTATAATTTTGTTCTGCCGCATTATAAGGCGTAACATATGGGCCAATGATAGCTATAATGAACAGGAATACGACAAAGTAGAAAGAGATAACCGCTGGCTTTTTCCGACGAAATAAACGCCAGAATTGAAGGAAGGGATGACTACCTTTCATCTTCATTTGTTCTATTTCAAAAGTAGTTTCCGTTTGAAGATTGTTCATAATGATCTTCCCTCCTTACTCATACCGTATTTTTGGATTCAAATAGCTGTACACAATATCTATAATCAAATTGACGACAATAAACTGTAAGGCGAATAATAATATTTCAGCTTGTACAACAGGATAATCACGGAATTGAATAGAATCAATTAATAGAGTTCCAAGCCCCGGAAAACTAAATACCTTTTCAACCACAACAGAACCACCAAGCAAGAAGCCAAACTGCAGTCCGGCAACAGTCACAACCGGAATTAAGGAGTTCTTCAAGGCATGCCCAAAAATAATTTGACTGCTGTTTAATCCTTTTGCACGTCCCATCCGGATATAATCCTGTTTCATACTCTCCACAAGGGATGATCGCGTAAACCTGGCGATCATGGCCATAATCCCCGCACCTAAAGCGAATGAAGGCATAATGTAGCTTTTCCAGTCGTCCGCTCCTCCGGTTGGGAAAATACCCAGCTGCACAGAAAATATTTGAATAAGAATAAGACCAACCCAAAAGTTTGGAAGTGAAATACCGGATACAGCCGTAAACATTCCCAGATGATCCGGCCATTTATTTCTATATACTGCAGAAACCACTCCAATTAAGATTCCAACTACCAGTGCCCAGGTAATACTTAAAAAAGTTAGACCCAAGGTTGGTAAAATTCGTTCTCCAATCAATTGACTCACTGCTACCCCAGATTTTACCGAATAGCCCAAATCACCCGTCAACAGATCCTTCAAATAAACAAAATATTGCTCATATAATGGCTTATCCAAACCCAAACTTACTCTCGCCATTTCTACTTCTTCCGCAGTTGCTTCTTTCCCAGCTAAAAGCCGGGCAGGATCTCCAGGTATTATGTGAATAAACATGAATACAATAAAAGAAACAACAAGGAGTAACGGAATAAGACTAACAAGACGTTTCGCTATATATTGCCACAAAAGAAAAACACCTCCTATGTATGAAGAAAGAGCTTACTCTCATAAGCCCTTTCTTTGGTTGATGATATTAAAAATTGACCTATTTTAATTGCGCTTTTGAAACATTGATAGAGCCATCCGGTGCGACATATACACCTTCTAAATTATTTACGTGTGCTGACAAGTTAACATCTGAAGCCAAGAAAATCCAAGGTGCCTCTTGAAATACAGTACTTTGAATCTCATGATAGATTTTTTCTTGCTCTTTCGGATCTGTTTTAGTGTTTGCTTCTTTAATCCAGTTTGTAACTTTATCATTATCATAGTAAGCAGTATTGGCACCATTTGGCGGGAAGTACTCGTTGCTGAACAAACTGCGAGTGGCACCATCAGCATCACCTGATGAAGGTGACCAGCTAACATACCACATTTGCACCTTTGCATCCTCCGGCTTTTCCGGTGTATAAATCTCATCTGATAAAGTTCCTTCTTCCATAGACTTAATCTTAACGTCAATGTCGATTTGCGCTAATTGCTGCTTAATAAATTCCATTCCTTTTAAAGATTCCGAACTTGTATTACCCCAGATTTCTGCTTCAAAGCCCTTTTCATAACCTGCTTCTTTCATTAGCTCTTTTGCCTTTTTAACATCAAATTCATAGGCTTTCTGTTTTGCATAATATTGAGTTTCTGAAGCCATCGTCGAATCAAGAACATGTCCAAACCCAGATTTGACAACTTGTATATAAGCTTCTTTGTCCACAGCTAAGTTCATCGCTTGACGAACTTTTAAATCCTTGTATTGATCCATAAATGTGTTAATGGATACATATCGCACAATGGAGGATGGCGATTCATTAATCGTAACATCTTTACTATCTTTGAACTGTTTCACATCTTGCTGTGGCATTGGGTATACAAAATCAGCTTCACCAGTTTTTAACATAGCCACACGAGAGCCATTTTCAGGAACTGGGCTGAATTTCACTTTTTCTACATTTGTTTGATCCCCGCCCCAGTACTCTGCATATTTTTCAACTTCTAGCGTTTTACCTTGTTTCCATTCAACAAACTCAAATGTTCCAGTACCTACAGGGTTTGTCTCAATATATTTTGTTCCTTTTTCGATTGCTTTCGGGCTAATCATCGGTACCATCCCAAACTTATTAATCATGGCACTAAAAGGTTCTAACAGGTTAAAGGAAACTTCATAATCACTAACAATCTCCATCGATTTTACAAATTTCAAACTACGTTTCGCACTCAAATTATTGGCATCATCCATTATTCGATCGTAGTTGGCTTTTACTGCCTCGGCGTTAAATGGTTCTCCATCATGGAATGCTACATCCTTACGCAATTTAAACGTATAGTTTAATCCATCTTTGCTAATTTCATATGACTCGGCCAGGGCAGGAACAATTTTCATATCCTTATCAAAACTAACCAATCCTTCGTACATGGAACGGATCCCAAAGATGGATACGGTGTCTCCTGCATTATGTGGATCAAGAGTGATAAAGTTTTGGTCAATGGCGATTGTAATTTCCTTGTCACCTGAAGCTTTCTTTGTTTTTCCTGATGTACCTGCTTCCTCACTGCTACACGCTGCACTAATTAGTGCTAGAGTCAGAATAAATACTAAAACAGTAAATTTCTTCATATTTTTCTCCCTTAACCTTTTATTTTTAGTTTGCTTATGACTTACGAAATAATAGACTCTTCATACCCCTGTGACCATAGACATCGTTTAATGTTGCACGTTAATATAGTTTGCAGTGTTTTTGCCCATCTCAGACTACCTGGATTGTAAACCGAAGCATTTTATAAGTAGATTTTTGTTTCACCGACAACGCTGCCGTCATCACTTAAAATGGTATCTGATTTTAACTGAAGTAAATTACGAATGGTATCTTCATTTTTATAGTTTAGTTTTTTAAGAATTTCCGCCACTAATAATGGCCAAAGCAATTCAGTCCCGCTTAGGACCTTTAATGCAATACTTATCTTTTCTTCTCTTAATACAAGACAATAAACCCCTTGAGCACCCCCTTTTGCGATAATATTTTTATCTTTTAATAAAACACTGCATATAAAATCATGTGAAGCAATAATTTCAGGGTGAGCATTCATGATCTCACCGATATGTATAACGGCATCTCTTACAGTTTGTTCTTCTATCAACTCAGGTCTGACAAATTTCAAGTAAGAGATGGCCATATTCTCAAGTGGCACGGCATAAACAGGTACTCCGCAGCCATCTGTTCCCGATATAATTTCATTAATAGGTGCTTCGGATAATTCAGACAAATAATGCAATATCTCTTTTTGTAAAGGATGGTCAGGTCGTTCATACCCTTCCTGACTTAATCCTTTCATCTTTGTATATCCTAGGAATCCCAAATGTTTTCCAGCACAATTATGCATCAATTTTCTTTTAGATTTGTTTGCTAACATGTACTCCGTTTTCGTCGCTTCATTTAAAGGGTAACTGCTTGCACAAACCAAACGATCCTCCGCAATACCCAATTTTTCTTTTACACGAATAAGAGCTTCTTCATGGTATTTCTCACCTCTTTGAGAAGCTATGAATAATGCTGCTTCTTCGTCAGTGAGATGGTATTTATCCATAATATTTGTTGTGAAAACGGGTATTGCCTGAATAGGTTTCATAGCCGATCTATAAAAAAACGGTTTGCTAGTATTTCCTTTTTGATAAATAACCTCTTTATTTTCATTGACAATACATATGACACCCTGATGTATATTTTCTAATTGATGATTTCTGAATTCCTCTGCAATCACAGGATATAGCATATTTAAAAATCACCCTTAAAGTTCAAATTTTTGATTAATTTCCGCTGCACACTTAGTGCTGCACCTTTAACAACCCCTATCTCTTTCATTTGAGTAACAAGCAATTCATATGAATATGATTCGGGGAACCAAGCACTGTTTGAATGTTTCTCTATTATCAATTTCGCTATTTCTGGGTAATCTTCTATTAAAGTGCCTGATAAAAATACTGCATCCGGATTATACGCACAAACAACATTCTTAATTGCTAACCCTGCATAGGTAGCAGCCTTTTCGAGGATATTGACGGCCCACTTTTCTTTCTTCCTGTAAGCTTCAGCCAACTCATCCATACTGTTCATTGGTCGTGTTTTTGATGCTTCATCAAGTAAAAAGTCGGTAGCAATATATGTCTGTAAGCATCCAAAATTACCACACGGACAATAGGTACCGTAGGGATCCAGGGTCATATGACCGATTTCACCCGACATATTATTTGTACCCCGAAAGATTTCTCCATCTGTAATCAGAGCTGAACCAACTCCTTTACCAAACCCAAGCATCACGACGTTCTTATAAGGTAACGAAGCACTTACATACTCTGCTAAGGCTTTTAGCTTTAATTCATTATCAATAAAAACTTTCAAGTCTAATTTTTGTTCAAGCATTTGTTTAAGAGGAACATTCCTCCAGCTAAACTGTGCTGAGAACTCCAAGGTACCTTTTTCATTGTCTATTAATCCTGGCAGACCTATACAAACACCAGCAATATGAACTTTTTCAATTTGTTGTTCACTGATCAAATCATTTACCTTTTGTCCGATAAATTCTACAACATGTTCATAATATTCTGTTTTTGTTTGAAACGAGCGTAAGACGATTAACTCACCTATTAAATTCATCAAGCCAGTCCGAACAATTCCTACATCAATTTCAACTCCAACAAATACAACTGAGTTCTCATTAGCCGTAAAATAAGTTGCCTTTCGTCCCACTTCATCTGTTTCCAAATAGACTTCTTTAATAAGCTGCTCCTCCTGTAAGGAGGCAACAATTCGGGAAGCTGACGTTGGACTCATGGCCGTATGTTTGGCAATTTCAGCTCTAGAGATTGGTCCATTTTGAATTATGTATTCCAGAACTAAACTCTGATTCTGCCGCTTTAAAAAATATTGATCTTTAACTCTCATTTTCTCCCTACTAACATCATGTAATTAATAACCTGGTATTTTATATATTTTTCTATAAAATCCACTTTATTTGTAACAAATCACCCATAGCATTTACTTACTTCGCGTTCATTTTCTCCTATTTTCTCCCATGCTGTTAATCGAATTATAAGTACAACTTTTATTATAGTCAAGAATATTCTTAAAATTTAGATATTAACATTTCCTTTCAGCGGTCTTAAAAATTCTCAAATTATTCACTTGTTTCTTGCCTTGCGATAACACTAGATACTAGGTATTCTCCTTGGAGTTTCTTTTGTACATAAGCTTCTTTTCTAGTAACTTGTTGAACAGTATTACCTTCAAATGCAAGACTTTTTGCTATTCAAATTTTTTTAATAATCTTCTACTGCAAATTCATTCATGCCCCTTTCTTGGACTTTTTGTCGCTTTATTATATTGGATATATTTTACATTTATTCTATAATTAACTTAATTTTCTTTAATTTGTGATATATTATCTAGTACCAACACTTCCTAGGGATGATGAATACCCATGCCATAGCAATCTTAAATAATGTTGCTGCTTACACCCCGCTCGCTGTTTTTCTTTACACAGGCTTTATACGATCTACGATTCCAAGAGAACTAGAAGAAGCAGCGAAAATGGATGGAGCCAGTAATATAAAAATTTTCTTTACGATTGTTTTTCCATTATTGAAGCCTGTCACAGCATCAATCTTAATCATCTCCTGTGTTTACATATGGAATGATTATCAATTTGCTATTTTCTTCTTGCAGGCTGATGAGGTTAAAACGCTAACCGTCGCTTTATCCAGCTTCTTTGGGCAAAATTCCAGCAGGCTTAATTTAGTTGCCGCTGCCTCAATCATGGCAGTTATCCCGATGGTCATTCTGTTTCTGGTGCTACAATAACACTTTGTTAAAGGTCTTTCAGCTGGTTCAATCAAAGGATAATCAATTAAAATTGGAGGGATTTTTAAAATGAAAGTAACAATAATCGGTGCAGGAAGTGTTGTTTTTGCCAAAAGACTTATTTCAGATATTCTTAGTTATCCAGAATTAATAGGGACAACCTTCTCCTTAATGGACATAAACGAAGATCGATTGCTAACTGCAGAAAAAATGGCCCTTTCTTTAATAGAGCAAAATGGAAACATCGCAACAGTAGAAGCTCATCAAAACCGACTGGATGCATTAAAAGGTGCCAGCTATGTAATCAATCTCATACAAGTCGGCATGCATGAATCCACCTTAATTGATTTTGAAATCCCTAAAAAATACGGACTCAAACAAACCATTGCAGATACACTCGGGGTAGGCGGAGTATTTAGAGCACTGCGGACAATTCCTGTTGTTTTAGACATCTGCAAGGATATGGAGGAAGTTTGTCCGGATGCTCTATTACTTAACTATACTAATCCAATGGCTGCGCTTATCCTTGCCATTGAAAAAGCGACATCTATCAAAACAGTCGGGCTCTGTCATAGCGTACAAAACACCGCGGGAGAATTAGCTGGATATCTGAATCTGCCAGCAGAAGAACTGGAATATAAGGTTGCAGGAATTAATCATATGGCATGGTTTCTGGAATTAAAGCATAAAGGAAAGGATCTGTACCCTGCTTTGTTCGAGGCGATGAAAAATCCAGCCATTTATAAAAAAGATAAAGTACGCTTTGAAATGATGAATAGGCTGAACTACTTCATAACAGAATCAAGTGAACATCTCTCCGAGTACACACCTTATTTCATAAAAAGAGATTCACTTATTGAGGACTTCTCTATTCCGATTGATGAATATATCCGACGAAGCGAAGCTAATTTAAAGCATTTTGAAGAAACAAAAGAGAAAATCGAAAATAATATTCCTTTTAATACAGAGGAAAGTCACGAATATGGGGCTCCGATTATACACTCCATGGAAACAGGTGTTAACCGTGAAATATGGGGAAATGTGTTAAATACCAATTTAATAACGAATCTGCCTAACAATGCCTGCGTTGAGGTCCCTTGCCTGGTCAATAAACGCGGAATTCAACCAACCCATATCGGGGATCTACCTACGCAGCTTGCCGCTATGAATTTGACAAATATTAATGTACAGCAGCTGATTGTAGAAGCCGTTCTAACAGGTGATATTGATCATGTTTATCAAGCAGTTATGTTGGATCCTCACGCCTCCTCCGTCCTGTCATTAGAAGAGATTTGGGATATGACGTCCGAATTACTAGAGGCACATAAACAGCATTTGCCGAAGTTCACCAAAGGGCGACATTTACAATATAAAAAATCAGTCACCATTGGATAGAATTATAAGGACTAGAAAAGGATACATGAGCCCATGTATCCTTCCTTTTGTTATTGTTTCCTCAAAATCTACTACGCCCTCTTTAGAGTCTCTCTCAAAAAGGCGAACCGCTCGGTCAAAATAAACCTAGATGATGGCTTTGATAAAGAATTACATTCCCTATGTGAACGTACTTATTTTAATCGTCATATTTCTCTCCCACATACATACCAAAATTGATCAAATTCATTAACTTACCTTTAATATTTATAGTTTATAAACCTAATTATGCTTTTGTTTCGCTACTAAATCTTTTAGCATATAGTATATCCGATTCACTTGGTGCATTTTTTGTTCTAATATATTGCCTTGTTCATCATACTTTTTAAAAGTCATCTTTCTTCCGGCAATACATTCAGACTCATATTTTTTCTCTTCATTCTCGAAGAATTCCACCTGATAACCTTGTGCTGAGTTTTTATTCATATATTACCATTCGGATAAAACTCCACATACTTTCCTTGTTTAACACCATTTTCTACATAGAAATAACTTTCTATATTTCCATTTTCATAAATATCATATGCAGTGTTATTATGTCTTTTCTTACACATAATTTGTAGCAGTAATAAAATCGAAAGTATCTGTTGAATTAATTTCATTGTTATACTCAAAGTGATATATCAGAATTACTGCATTATAGGATTCAATACCACTCAAATAAAAAAGCACCAATTCGGTGCTTTTGCAATGCAGCCAGCCGGACTTCCCGGCATTACCAAATCCCCTAATATCCTGTATTAATCATTCTGATAAAATCATCTAACGTATGCTCTTGAAGGATCATAATTCGAGGTAATTCCATTCTGTTACTTTTATCTGTACTAAGTCCTCCTCCTACTTTGAAAGCACCTTTGAATCCCAGTTCTTTCAGAATAGAAATTGTTTCGGCATTATAGTTTCCGTAAGGATAGGCGAATACATTTGTTTTCCTGCCCGTTAACTCTTTTAGAGCAATCGTGGCATCATCAATTTCTGCGTATTGTTCCTCCCTGCTTAAATCTGCAAGGTACGTATGTGTGACCGAATGGTTTTGGATATCAATTCCATTCTCCATAACGGTTAATATCTCTTCCGCAGTCATATTCCAGCTGCCATTCACCCAATCGGAAACTGTGAATTGAGTTGCCTTCATTCCATATTTCTGTAAGATTGGATAAACATATGGATAAAAATCATCTGAATTATCATCGAACGTCAGCAGAATTGGCTTTTTAGGCATAGCTGCTTTTTTATCAAGGATGTTGAAGTACTGCTTCATTGTTAATGTCCTATAGCCGTTTTTATGAAGATATGCCATATGCTTCTCAAATTCTTTGAGATTGAATTGATACGGATTGGCAGGATCCGGATTAGGCTTCACTACATGATAAAGCAAAACAGGGATTTTAACGTCATTTGATTGCTTTGCGCTTGCTGTTGATAAAAAGTATGAATTCACACTTAGTAAAAATCCCACAGCAAAAAACAGACCAATTACTTTTTTCATCAATGCTCACCCTTTCGCATATTAATCACAACGATACAGCACTAGTTAATAATCTACTTATTACTTCTTATTTAATGGCTTCTTAAAAATGGATAAATCAATTGATTCAGCCATGGCTTTTAATCCCAGGTCATTGGGGTGCAAGGCGTCTCCACTGTCGAACTCTGCTAAAAGTTTTTCGGGATTTTCTGGATCAGCCAACACATGATCAAAATCAATCACCCCGTCAAATACACGGTTGTTGCGGATCCATTTATTCACTTCCTGACGAGTTCTCTCCCCTTCTTCGGTGTAATAATTCCCTTCATCATAGCCCTTGAAGGGTGTCAATGTACCGATATATATCCTGAGTCCGTGCTTATGAGCCTGTTTTGCAATTTCCTTCATTCCAGCAATGATTTTCTTCGCATCATACACATGCGGTTCATGACCAATATCATTGATTCCTTCTAACAGGATAATATCCGTAACCCCAGTTTGCGAGAACACATCTCTCTCAAGTCTAGAAAGGGCTTTTTCACCAAAGATAGGGGAATCTGTCAGTATTCGATTGCCGGAAATCCCTGAATTAAGGACGGAAAAGGTTTGATTTTTAATCTCGTGGTCTAGACGATCATTTAAAACATCCGTCCAACGGCGATTTTCATTTAAAGTCGATAAATAGCCATCCGTAATTGAATCACCTAACGCCACAATCACCCGTGGTTTCTTATTAGATTCAGCCCTTACATCCACTCCTGATAACCAAAACCATGAATCAAAGGTTTGTGTGAAGGAATCTCCGCTCACTTCGCTTGAGTAATCTCCTTCTTCTGAAATATAGGTTGTTTGATTAGAAGTATTATGCCAAGTCACTGGACCGCTATCACCACGGAGATGGACACTAATTGTTAAGTCCATTCCATCCTTAACCTTAAAAGGGATGCGATCACTGTAAACCATTTTTCCTTTTGGAATCGTGACAGATTTTTTTCGATCAAAAGTAAGAGGTTTCACTGATCCGGCAACTACTTCTGAACCTTTTTTCGTTTTCGCGATTGTAACCTTTGCAAATGTTAACGGTTTTTCACCAAATTCATTGGACAAACGAATCCTAACGGCAGAACCTGATGCATTGGGATGGATAACCATACGGATGGTTTGATTATTAAATCCTTTTCGTGAAATACCACCATCCCAATCAACTGTTTTCCAGGCAGCTACTTGGCTGGCAGACCATGCACCGACCCACTGTTCACCCTTTCCAGGCGTTTTAGCCTCTATCGGGGAACGTGTAACAGAGGGAAACAAACCAGCTACAATGACTAATATGACAATAATAAAAATAACGAGCTTTTTTCTAACCAACTGTTTATCCTCCTTAATCAGTGATTCTATAAGATTTTCTTCGCTTGGTATTCCTGCTTCCAAATTACTTTAGAAATGGTCTATGAATATGTTTTAGATGTTTCATGTCTTCCTTCTAAAAGCATCTCACTCCTCCTTAGCCATTTAATAGTCAAACAGTAAAGCAAGGACTTTCGAAATCGCGTAGTTGGTTGGTAATTATTCCCTTATACTTAGATTATAACTTCTTAAATCTAACTTTATCCACTTACCAAGCTAAGATATCAGACTTTACTGATAAAAGAGGAAAATAGAACCAGACTCCTTTGAGTATTTAATAGTTCTAAAGAATTTTCCACCTTCCAGCTTAATCTCAAGAGAGATGAATTCGATTCAGATATAACAAGTTTGAACAACCATGAGGCATCCTGAATTAATCTTTTATAATCTATCTATACCTATATTCTGAATAGTAAATGGACTAAGCAGAACCAAAAAATGCATTCACTCTCACCACATTGCTGCAGTAGAGTGAATGCATAGGATCATAATTTTTCATCTAACACAGGAACATTCAGTTTGCTAAACCTCATGATTTGATAGGCGTAAAATAATCCGACAGCTGCTGTTGCTGATAATCCAATGATTATGGATAAATCATAATCCAGTCCAAACCCTTCCGGTGCAACCATCAGGTAAGTAAAGACTACGGCTGTCATAAACAAAGCTGGTAAGCCTGAGATCCAATGTAACTTCGCTTCTTTTAATAAATACGAGGTAGCTACCCATAGCATGACAGTCGCTACCATTTGGTTTGTCATACCTACATACCGCCATAAAAATTGATAATCAATGGTTGAAAGGTAAAAAGCCGGAACCGTGACCGCGACTGTTGCCAGAACGGCTACCGTTTTTGGAGTGCCTTTTACACGGGAGCCAAGGAAATCAAGAACAATCATTCGAGCTGACCGCAGGGATGTATCCCCTGTTGTGATTGGAAGAATAATCACACTCAGCACAGCCAGCAATCCACCTACAGTACCCAAGAGTCCAATTGAGATTTCATCGACAACTCCGCCTGGACCAACGGATGTCATAACCTCTCCAAGACCGCCGGTTCCTCCATAGAAACTCATTCCAGCTGCACACCATATTAAAGCAATGATTCCTTCCCCAATCATAGCTCCATAAAATACTTTCCGGCCTTCTGTTTCTTTTTTCAAGGTACGTGAGATAATCGGACTTTGTGTAGAATGGAAACCGGAAATAGCACCGCAGGAGATTGTCACCATTAACAACGGCCATACGGGTAATTCCGTTGGATGCAGATTGGTAAAAGACAATTCAGGCATTTTAATATCTGAACTTATTAATGAGATTAAAACGGCACCTGCCATAATCAATAACACAGCACCGAATAAAGGATAGATCCGACCGATAATTTTATTGATCGGTAAAATTGCTGCTAAAAAGAAATATATAAAAATAATAATAACCGCCACTATGAATGTTATGCCTGTTTTAGCCGCAATAACAGCTGCAGGTCCCGCTGTGAAGGCAGCCGCTACTAAAATCATCAACACAACTGAAATAATGTCTGTGAATACACGCATAACTTTTCCTAAATATTTTTGGACGAGGGTAGGAAATTGCGCTCCTCCATGACGAACGGAGAGCATTCCAGCAAAGTAGTCATGAACAGCACCCGCAAAAATGCATCCAAGAACAATCCAAACCATCGCCACTGGACCATATAAAGCTCCTGTGATTGCCCCATAGATTGGACCCAAACCGGCAATATTCAATAATTGAATCGTCCAGCCCTTCCAAGCCGGCATCGGCACATAATCCATATTATCTGCTTTCGTATAGGCCGGTGTCGGGGTTTGGTCATTCACAACAAACACTTTTTCCACAAACTTACCGTAAACGATATAAGCCACTATTAATAGAGCAATTGAACCTACGAGTGTAAACATGAAGACCCTCCCAAAAAACGTTTTATTTACCAGATAACACGAATTATATACTAGATATTTTAATTCTACAATTATTTATCTGAAAATTATTTATATTAAGATAACAAACCTCTATTTCTTAATATGTCCACCTTTTCTATTGAAAAACTGTAATACGGAGAAATAATCAGATAGATTGTTATCGAGACTTTATTGAGTCACATGCTGAAAGGGATTACTGCATCCATATCATATTTTTGCAAGCTCTATTTATATGTTTTATAGGATAAATAACATACCATTGCACAAAAGAAGACCTGTTCAAAAAGTCATATTCCTAGACTTTAGAACAGGTCCTTCTTTACTTATTAGTCTCTTGCATAAGTAATAAATCCATCATTCATCCCTGAACGAACCACTCTGACAAAGCTATAATGTGCCGGACAAAGATTTATCCACTATGCAATCCAATGCAAATAATTATTTTAATCGCTTCACATTCAATAATTCTTCAATCGGCATTTCGTAAGCTCGGTTACCTAATTCTTTTTTTAGCGCTTCATTGGCATCATATTCTTCCGCTGTAAATGAATCCTCGCGACCTTTTTTCAAATAATCATAGAAAATAGGCGGTAAAAAGTCTTCTTTTAACGAAACTTCTACAGATTCCCCATTTTGTCTTGTGAAAATATAGGCATAGCTGGTCGCACGATATGGATCGTACTGAGCGACAGGATAATTCACATCCACTGTATAGACCCCTCTCGTTTTACAACGAGTAATAAACTCGAATACATCACGGAATCCAGGTCCCCCGTGCCCCGATTGAACGGAAAGATCATTCCGATTCGGAATTTCATCTCCAAACAATTCCTGAAAGGCTGCTTCCACTACACGGAACCCAACCCCTAACGCCATATAAGCCGCATAGCCATGGTACTTTTTAATATCATCAAAAGAGATTTCAATTAAATCACTGCGATCATAAATTTTAATTGTACGCATACTCAGTCCCCTATTCTTAGTTGTTCTCGCAAACTAATTATAGGTAATTTAGAAAAATCACACAAATTATAAGCAGATGTTGCTTCTTCTCTTAAAATGCATCAAACCTTTCATCTTTAAGCTATCTTTTTGAACAAGTGCTTAGTCAGTACAATAGCTTACTATTTTGGTAAGGTTTGGTTGGACATTTATTTGATATTAAATACATCCATTAGCTTTTAACAATTACTTATTTTCTCGAATTTTGTAAGCCTTTACATATTTTTTCGTATAAAAGCACAAGAATCCTGAAATATTTTGTAGATTTCTCCATAGATATGGATTCATTTTGTTAATATAATGTAAATATTCTAAATATTTAAACACATTGAAAGAGGAGGCAGGGAATGAGCTTATTTACAAAAACACGCACAAATCAGAGTCCGCCTAATAATACCCAAAAGAAAAAATGGATTGACCGCTTTCTCGATAGTATTGAAAGAACCGGTAATAAGCTTCCCGACCCGGTAACACTATTTGTCATCATGTCATTCATCATTTTACTAGGTTCTTATTTCTTATCGTTATTGAATGTCTCAGCAACGACACCAGGTACAGGAGAAAAAATTGAAGTAGTTAATTTATTGAACCGAGAAGGAATTATTCAAATACTGACGAATATGGTCAGTAACTTTACAGAGTTCCCACCATTCGGCCTAGTGATTGTAATCATGCTTGGTGTAGGTCTCGCTGAATCAACGGGTTTAATCACGGCTTTCATGAAAAAAACTGTTTTAAGTGCTCCACCGAAACTAATTTTACCGGCCATCATCTTCACTGGCATCATCGGGAATATTGCAGCGGATGCAGCCTTCATTGTCTTCCCACCGATTGCGGCCTTGATTTTCATGAGCTTTGGCCGTAATCCGATTGTCGCAATGGTGGCCACATACGCAGCCATTGCGGGCGGCTATAGCGCAAACCTAATTATCAATTCCTTAGATGTCTTATTAGCGGGTATCACCGAAAAAGCAGCACAAACCGTCGATCCCAACTATGTTGGTAATCCGGCAATGAACTATTATTTCCTGATTTTCTCGACCGTTTTTCTCGTCGTACTTGCCACTTGGGTCACAAAGAAGTTTGTTGAACCACGCTTTCCGAAATATGAAGGAACAGCGCAAAATCTGGATGCCATCACACCAGCTGAACAGCGAGGGTTGAGGTACGCTGGAATCACCTTGCTTGCTTACATAATTGTCATCTTGATTACGGTTATTCCGGAAAACGGCTTACTCCGTGATGCTGAAACAGGTTCAATCTTGAATTCTCCTTTCATGTCATCCATGGTGCCAATTATGATGTTTTTCTTCCTGCTACCAGCTCTTGCCTATGGGATTGGTGCAAAGACAATTAAAAATGATAAAGACGTTGCCGAAAAATTATTCAGTTCGATTGCCGGTATGTCTTCATTTATCGTGCTTGCGTTCGTTGCAGCACAAATGATTGCCTATTTTAGCTGGAGCAATATTGGGCCAATTCTTGCCATTAAAGGTGCTGGATTACTTGAAGCAATGAATTTCACCGGGCTACCGATGATTATTGGTTTTATATTTATCTGTGCCTTCATCAATATACTGATTGCCAGTGCATCCGCCAAATGGGCTTTGTTATCAACCATTTTCGTACCAATGTTCATGTACTTAGGTTACAGTCCTGGCTTTACGCAGATGGCTTATCGAATCGGGGATTCTATTACAAATCCGATTACGCCGATGCTCGCCTACTTTGCCATTTTACTTTCATTTGCTAAAAAGCACGATAAGAATATTGGGATGGGTACCTTGATATCAGCGCTATTGCCCTATTCGATCTTTTTTGCCATCGGCTGGATCATCGTCTTCTCGATTTGGTACTTGCTTGGCTTACCACTAGGTCCTGGAGAACCGCTTCATATTTAAAACAAAGGAGGGATAAAATTGGAACAATTATTCTCACTTCTTGAGTCTTACGAACAGGAAATGATTGAAATTCGTCGATATCTGCACCAACATCCGGAATTATCTTACCAGGAAGTCAAAACGCCTATCTATATAGCAGACTTCCACCGAAAACTTGGCCATGATGTTCGTACTGAAGTTGGTGAACGAGGGGTTGTTGCTGTTCTGCACGGCGCAGCCCCAGGACCAACGGTAGCTTTGCGGGCTGACTTCGATGCACTGGCTATTCAAGAAGAAAATGATATTCCTTACAAATCAAAAGTGGATGGCGTGATGCATGCTTGCGGCCATGACGGCCATACCGCCACTTTACTGATTCTTGCAAAAGCACTTAATCAAATCAAGGACCAACTTAAAGGGACTGTGGTCTTTATTCATCAGTATGCAGAAGAACTCGCTCCAGGCGGAGCCATATCCATGATTAAAGATGGGTGCCTTGAGGGTGTCGATGTCATATTCGGAACTCATTTATGGGCCACTGAGCCTACAGGAAACCTGATGGTTAAAAGCGGTCCAATCATGGCTGCTGCTGACGAGTTTAGAGTGACGTTTAAAGGGAATGGCGGACATGGCTCTGAACCACATATGACAAAGGATTCGATTATGATTGCGTCCCAATTTGTTGTCAATGCCCAACAGATTATCTCAAGACGCGTGAACCCTCTGCAGCCCGCTGTCTTGTCAGTTGGACATTTTGAGGCATTGAACCCTTTTAATGTTATAGCCGATTCCGCTTTCTTAAAAGGTACTGTCCGGACATTTGACGAGGATACAAGGACACTCATTGAAAAGGAGCTCGAGAATGTCATCAAAGCATCTGTTACTGCCACTGATGCTGAATATGAGTATGAGTTTATACGCGGATATCCGGCAGTCGTGAATCATGAGGCAGAAACCTTATTTTTAATGGAGGCAGCAAAATCTGTTAAGGACGTAAAGCTTTGCCGTGTTTGTGAACCAATCATGGGGGGAGAAGATTTCGCTTATTATCTTAACCATGTGAAAGGCTGTTTCTTTTTCACCGGAGCAGGCCATACAGATGGTCAAGAAATTTACCCGCATCACCATCCAAAATTCAATTTCGATGAGCGGGCCATGTTAATTGCAGCCAAGACACTTGGCTCAGCGACTTTGAAATATCTGTCCGAGAACTAAAAAAGAACGTGCACCCTATTACTTATTTATAATGATTGAACAGCATCCATTTTATTGGAGGATGCTGTTTCTTTCATATAAAAACAATGCAACATATAGATTCATCACATGCTCCCAATCATCAAAATCACAAGCCAATTGATCCTTTAATTGCTGAAGACGATAATAAATCGTGTTGGGATGAACATGTAATGCGTCAGCTGTTTTTCCCACATGCTTATTGAGATGCAAATAAGTCTTCAACGTTTCGAGAAGTTCATTTTTTTCATCAGTTTCTGTCTGCAAGAGAATACCACCAAGCATCTCTTCGACAAAATACCTTGCTTCATCTTCATTCATATGCATTAAATATCGTTTAAACCCTATGTCCTTAAACGTTTTTAATCCATTCTTTCCATGAATGTCATAATCAATATCTCTATAAGAAATACCGACATGCTGCAATGAACGGACAATCCTGCCCGTTTTAACTAAATGATCCGGATACAGAGCAAGAAGTCGTTTCGATAATCTTTGAACCTCTTCTTTTGGATCCTTGATTGAATGCCTGATATTTATCAAAGCAACAATTGATTTTTCCTGCAGGAAGGTCATGACAGAATGGTTCTTTCCATACAATTGAGCCAACTCATTCTCCAACGTAATCATTTCCAGTACATCTCCCAAATCAAAACGATTATTGGTCACCGACAGAAAGCAATACTGTCCTGTAACGGGCATTCCGTACTTGACTAGAGAGCTTTGAACATCCGCAGTTAAATTATGATTTAATAATTCCTTTAAGATAGCTCCCTTTTCTTCACGAGCATGCTTTGTCTGCTCCTGAAACTTAAGCCGTTCCATGGCAATCAAAGAAACTGCATGTTTAATTACCAATTCCTTGATGACATCAGTCTTACTTTCCCTCATTTCAACGACCAAATACCCTGCTGTTCCAAAGGATGATTCAATGGAAAGAGCATATCCATAAGGGCATTCATTTATTTGAATCGGATAAAGATCACTTGAGCTCATTTTACGTTTATCCTGCTTGTGCAGCCAATTCGTTAAGGGTTCTAAAATCTCTTCTCCACTCGTGCTGGAACACTCAAAACGACAGAGTGAATCAAAATAAAAAATTCGTTCCTTAATCAATACTCCCAAACATTTGACAAGAGATTGCAGTGCATTTTCCTTTAGTGCAGCCTTATTCAATTGATTATGATCAGACAGGATTCTTTCCAGCTGATTGGCTTGTTTCTGTTTCTCGTAAAAAGCCCTCGCATTAACAATAGAAATGGCAATCTGATGACCAATTGCTTCTAAAAACTCGACGTCCTCTTCATTGAAAGAATCATCATTAAGAAAGTTATCAATCGTTAACACACCAATTTTTTGATTCAAATGAGTAAGTGGTACAGATATACAACTCACGGGCATAAGAGTATTGACCGTTGACTTTAAGTAATATTCCATCGTCTGATGGCGCATATTGGACATTGCTTTAGCAATTTCCTCCGCATGAAGTAACATACTCTCTCCACTTGCAAACACCTTACCGCTTATCCCTTCACCCGAAAGCAATGTATTCTTAAGATACATCTCTTCCTTAAAGTTGACCGCGGCCTCGATGCGGAGTAGCTGTACCTTTTCATCCCATAATAATAAGAAACCGGCATCTGCTTTTTCAGTCGCATCAATCACATCTGAAATAATATCTTTAATCAATTCATTTAAACTACTGTTTGAAGTGATATTTTTCGACATTTGAATGAAGGTATGCAGTCTCTTTTTACTGTTATTTTCCCTCTCCATCGTATCCCCATCTTCCCGCTGTTCTTCACTCTTTTAAGAGTTTACGAACCTTCTTAGAAGTCAAAAAAACAAAACTCAAAGCGCCCCGTTTAGCGCTAAAATAAACTTGAGCATCATTAAAAAAATAAATGAAACAATAGAACCTCAGTGATTAGATACTGGCCTCTCAAAGAGTATAGTTCACTAAGCACCTTAGTGGTGGAGCTGGTAGGTTATGAAACTTCATTCATATAATGAAGTTTCATACCAAAATACGTGTTGTTTCTTATACAAATAAAAAATCAGAGACAGAGCCCTATTAATTAGATTTCATTTCCGGAATTCCACATAGTATACTTGATCAATCACTACTAGCTTTTGACCACGATAGCCCTCTGCGAGTAGCTTTTGCTGTCCCTTCGTATCAGCCATTTGGCATAATACCGGTTCTCCTTCTCGGTTATTCGAGCTTTCGAGTTCCTTAAAGAAGATATAACGTAAATTCCCTCCATATTTAGGCTTCAATGCAACAATTTCCATTCCTTGAGCAAACTTGTCCTTTAGGCTCGGGATGTTAAACGGAGCAACTGTGGAACATACATATTTATAGGGATGTTTGCTACGTGCCAGTTCATCCATGATCCATTTTGCCATACGGCGTTGCAGGCTCAATCCACGCCAGTCCGGATCCACATTGCTAATGTCTTGATAAATAACAAAATCCAACTCGCTCTCTGGCAGGCCTGCATCGATTCCCAAATGGTCCTCCATCGTATCTGGCACAACTAAAGCGCGGAATGAAATCAATTCTTCCTTAACAAATACGCCGATTAATAGACCATTACCACTCGTTATGTAACGGAACTCCTCTTCTGAAAGAGGCTGAAGGCTCGTTTTATCATCCAGATCCTGTACCACTTTATCCTGCAAACGTAACACAGTTGGAATATCGGTCTCTGTTAAACGGCGAACAACATAAGCTTGTCCGTCGGGAAACATGCCTTTATCGATCATCTAAAGTCTCTCCTTTCATTGAACAACATCTCTGTGAACGGTCAATTCTGTAAGTATATCTTCATTCACATCAATTCCGAGACCGCTTTTTTCATTTAATTCAATGAACGGGACATCATAGTGTAAATTCCCAACATCTTTTGCGAATTTTAAAGGTCCTGTCAACTCAACGGATGTGATGATTTTCTTGGAGAAAGCAACATGAAATCCAGCGGCCGAGCCAATGGACGATTCGACCATCGACCCGATTTGACACTCGATTCCAGCCATTTCTGCTTGATTGGCAAGCTTCACAGCTGGATAGATGCCCCCACATTTCATAAGCTTTATATTGATTTTATCAGCCGCTTTCTTTTGGATAACCTCTCTCATATCCTTTATACCTTTTAGACCTTCATCAACCATTAATGGCAGGCGTGCTTTCTTTTTCAATTCAGCCATACCCTCAAGATCATCAGCGAGCACTGGTTGCTCGAGCCAGTCTATTTGCAGTTTTTCAAGAGACGGGAGAGCCCTCAATGCATTGGAGCTATTCCTCCAACCTTGATTAACATCGACACGAATGGCGATTTCATTCCCAACTGCCCTGCGAACAGCACGAATTCGTTCCATATCCTGCCCTACCTGTTTGCCAACTTTCATCTTAAAGGAAAGGTATCCCTCAGACACCTTCAGCACCGCTTCTTCCGCCATTGCAGCTGGTTCCTGAATACTTAGTACATGGGTGATTGGAAAACGATCATGATAACGTCCTCCGATCAGCTGATAAACCGGTACCCCCAGTTTCTTGGCCACTAGGTCATGACAGGCAATATCAATAGCCGCCTTTGCTGCAGGGGCTCCGTATACCATTTTATTCATTCGTTCATGTATACGTTCAAATTCACCTGGATCCTGACCAATTAGAAGCGGCGCTAATGTATGCTTGAGAAGACTATACGTACTCTCCCATGTCTCTCCTGTTACATGTTCATCTGCAACCGCTTCCCCAAAACCAATAAAACCGTCATCACTTTCCATTTTCACAATAATGGAGGGCATATCGTGATATGTATGATAGCTGACAACGAATGGTTCATGAAGAGGCAGGCGGATGGCATATAGTGAAATAGCTTTAATCATATGAAAGTCCCCTTATACTGTAATTGTATCCTCTTTTTGCTGTTTAAGTTCTTTTTCAATCTTTGCTCTTTCTTGATCACTCATTTTTTCAATTGAAAACCCTGTTATCGCATAAAGAATCGCAATAATCGGCACGGCAAAGTTCAAAATCGCGTATGGGGCATATTCAAATACACTTACACCAAGAGTACCGAAGATAAAGACGCCACATGTATTCCATGGGATGAAAACAGACGTTAGTGTCCCTCCGTCCTCAAGCGCCCTGGATAGATTTCTGGAAGAGAGTCCTTTATCACGATACGCTTTTGAAAACATACGTGCCGGAATGACTATGGAAATATACTGTTCGGAGCAGGTAGCGTTTGTCGCAAAACAAGATAATATCGTAGAAATAATGAGACTTTTTGCGGTTTTTGCTAATTTAAGAATTTGTGAAACGATTGCGTTCAGCATTCCCGTATGCTCGAGCATGCCTCCGAATGTCATTGCCACGATGGCCATGGATACCGTGTACATCATATTGTCCAAACCGCCGCCATTGAAGAGATCATCCACCATGGAATTACCGGTTTCAATTACATACCCTGCTTGCAGGGCTGAAATAGCATCAGCGAATGTATCTCCCTGTACGAATACCTGAGTAAGGAAGCCCAAAAGAACCCCAATCGCCAAGCCAGGTATGGCTGGCACTTTTTTAGCCACCAAGATGATGACGATAAGTGGAATCAATAATAAGAAAGGGGAAATAAGGAACTCATCCTGCAAGACAGCTAGTGTCTGTTCAATATCAGTTGTACTCACACTGCCTTTGCCGAAGTCACGCCCCAAGAACCCAAATACAATTAACGAAATGATTAGACCTGGAATGGTTGTGTAAAACATGTGGCGAATATGTACAAATAAATCAGTGCCGGTCAATCCGGCTGCTAAATTGGTTGTATCCGATAATGGTGACATTTTATCTCCAAAATAGGCACCTGATATAATCGCTCCCGCAATCATCGGGGCCGGTATCCCAATACTTAAGCCAATCCCCATCCCAGCTACGCCAATCGTTCCCATAGTTGACCAAGAACTACCGATGGCAATGGAAACAATACAGCAAATGAGCATAATTGACACCAGGAAAAGAGAAGGACTGATGATCTTCAATCCATAATAAATCATGGTAGCGACCACGCCACTGCCAATCCATGATCCAATTACCAGACCGATTAACATAATGATGATTACAGCTGGTAATGCTAAACGAATTCCATTGTACATGGCCTCTTCAAGCTCGTCCCATTTGTAGCCGGCCATCCATGCCACAAGTGCGGCCGTGATTGTACCAACTATTAACGGGATATGTGGTCCCTCTTCAAAAACAATAATTGTAATAGCCATAACTGCTATCAGCACTACTAACGGTATAATTGCCAGCCCAAAAGATATTTTTCTCTCCATCTGTTCTCCCCCTGTTTGAATTTAATCCGTAATGAAACGTTATTTATACTTTTATATGGACAAGCTGCATCGCTTCCGCAAGTACCCTTGCCCCGAGATCTAAGATGTCTGTTTGTATCTGCATTTTGGGATGGTGCAATCCCGGGCTAACCTGGGCACCGATTCCGATCATAGTTGTTTGTACCTCTGGATGCTTCCGGCTATAAAAATGAAAATCATCGCTTCCAGACGTGATGATTGGCTCTTCTAAAGCTTCTTCTCCGGCAACTTTTATGATTGATTCCCTTGCAGACCTTTCTGGCTCTTTTGAAACAGTGGCTCCTGGAGTATAATCCTTCCATTCATAATCAATGTGTACACCAAAGAGCTCAGCTATCCGATTTAAACCATTCCCGATAGAATCTATCATTTCATCTAAAACAGCATTACACTGCGCACGGACATCAATCGCAAATGAGCCATTGCCTGGGATAATATTAGTGTTTTGCCCGCCAGCTATCATTTTGGTCAGCTTAATAGAATAGTTCTCTGCAGGATCAGCATATAAAGTTGCCAGATAACCATGGATAGCAACCATCACATCAATCGCACTCTTTCCCTGATGCGGCCTTGCTCCATGTGCATCAGTGCCTCTGATTTTCCCTTCGAGGAAGATACAGGCTCCGTGGTGGATAGAAGGAGTAAACTGACCATATGCTAGTTCTTCTTCTGGACGCACATGCATACCAAACAATACCGACACGCCCTCCATTACACCTCGCTTAATCATCCATAACGAGCCATTTCCCTTCTCCTCGGCCGGCTGAAAAATAAAACGATATTTACGATTCAGCGGCTGTTCCCTCAAATAGAGAATCGCACCGAGTGCCATGGCGATATGGGCATCATGCCCACATGAATGATTCGCTTGCATGATACCTCCAACTTCCTGCCATAGCGCATCAATATCTGCTCTCAGCGCCACTGCACCACTACCTTCTCCCAATTCTGCAATTAATCCGGTACAATCAGAAAAACGTTCGTAACGAACCCCAAAACTATCCAATATCTCGGCAATTGTATTGGTTGTTTCGAATTCCTTTCCGCTGATTTCGGGATGTTCATGAAAATGATGATACCACCCCAAAATTTGTTCCTCATAGCTCATCATGCATCACTCTCCTAACAATCCCCTTATTCTGCCATAACGTTTTCCAGCATATCACTCCACCTGTCAGAGGATTCATTGAACACAGTTGCTCCTATCATTTGCAAAGCCCCAGAGAAAAAAGAACCAGGTAAACCCTACATAAACAAGCATTTCTCCCATTTATTCAGGTAAATTCATACTTGGAGTGCTTCTGACTGTCGATAAGATACCATGTATTGAAATGCTTAAAAAACATTTTATCAAAAAATTCAAATAATTTCTTGTTTAATCCATTCTTTACAAATAAAGTTTCCTATTTAGGTTGGCAAACCCTTATAAATTAGTAACAAAGTCCCCATCTTTGCTAATTAACCCGCTAACAGGAGGTATATGATAAACAATTTGTCATCCACACGAAAAAGGACCTGTTCAAAGGTCATTTTTCATAGACTTTTGAGCAGGTCCTTCCTTATATTAATAATCCAGTATTAGTTAAATAGTTTTCTAAATTTTACATTTGAATCTACTACTCTAATCTCAATTTGTATTTTTTTCATTCCCCTATGTATTTGCTTAACTTTGCTGACTCCATCATCATGTCCCTGTTAACGACTTTTTGCTCTTTCAATTGCCTGTTTCATATCTTTTACTGGATTCCTTATTAAATTTCCATGCCCGACTGCCAGTAAAGAAGGTTTATAATCCAACAAATTTTCAACGGACTCGATTGCTTTTTCTTTATTCCAGGTTGCCAATGCCGGGAAAGGAAAACTCCATCGAGTATCACCAGCTACAGCTATTCCGCCCTTTGTTTGAAGAGCATCTCCGACTATTAAACTATGATCCCTAATATCTAAATACGACATCATTCCTGGAGTATGACCCGGGGTATGAATGGCTATCAACGATCCAATCCGATCACCATCCTGTAATAGGGTATCCGGATTTGTCTTTATATTTTTGGGAATACCGCCTTTTATAGGCATATTCCCTTCACCTTCCTCTAACGATGCATCTCCTTTTAGAATTTTCAGCTCTCGTCTGGGAATTAATACTTCAACGTCTTGAAGCTCCTGAGTAAGTCCATCAAGAGCCCCTACATGATCAGTGTGTGCATGTGTTAACACTATTTTCTTAATCGGCTTTCCTATAACCTTTGCTGTCTTTAAAATTGCTTTTTTACAAAAAGGAAGTCCTGCATCGATTACGATTAAATACTTCTCTTCTTCGATGAGATAACAATTAACAGGAAAAAGATTCGGCATAAAGGAAAGCTGGTAAAGATTATTTATCTTTGTTAATCTCATTAAACTCCTCCAACTTATATTTTGGGTTATGTATTGAATCTAAGGAAAAACAAGGTGAGTGAAAGAAATTTTCTGGGAGGTAAAATATAATTCCGACCATTGAGACAAAATGTGAGTAAAACATCGTGATTTGCTGGGATAAGGAGGGTTTTGGACGAAAGATTCGACCCACATCAGCGCTACGACTGAGGGAACAATCGCGGCAACACGGAACGTAAAAATTCTGGGGACCAACTTACCCCAATGAAAGAGGTAATCAGGCGGTAATAGGATGGCTCACATCTTTTCAGAAGACCATTTGTGATTG
Organism: Pradoshia sp. Z4_20; assembly: GCF_058216035.1. NCBI lineage: Bacteria > Bacillati > Bacillota > Bacilli > Caryophanales > Bacillaceae > Pradoshia > Pradoshia sp. Z4_20. Next base: position 568,156 of record NZ_JBZAJD010000001.1, on the reverse strand, counting down.
TCTCTTTTATTCTATCTAGTCTATTAACGCCCGATTATCGAATAACAGGACATACGTATTTCGTCGAGAACATTTGTATAGATTTACTCGCTAGATTGATTACTTTTACTCAGGAAACTCAATGACTTGTCGCAACTCAATTTGACCTTCACCAAATCCTTGTGGATCAGGCATTCGCTTAGCCCATTCGATGGCTTCTTCCCTAGACTTCACATCAATGAGAATAAATCCCGCAATCACTTCATTCGTTTCCGAAAATGGTCCATCAGTGACCACTGGCTTTTCTCCCGGCTTAGGATATGAAAGGCGAACCCCATTTGAACTTGGATGAAGTCCTTTCGCCATAACCCGCACGCCAGCCTTTACTAATTCCTCATTGTAGGTTGACATGGCTTCCCTGAGTTCCTGGCTTGGAAGATTCCCAGCTTCTGAATTCTTTGAAGCTTTAACAATAATCATAAACAACATGAAATAGCCCTCCTTCATTTTATTCTCAACATCTTAACTACTTTTTTAATTCGATTTTATGCTCCAAAAACCTAACAATTCATTTACTTACAATCGATTGTTTGCAATATCTATTAAGTAATCTTGAATTGCAATGTCCCGAACAATCCAAGAGGATTCGGGATATTTTTATATTCTTCACTTATTTTTTCACAATCAAATAAGGGTAAGAGGCTATTACCAACACTTCTATAAAAGTTATCCATAAATTCTATAACATATTCCACTTTACTCAGTTCTTCCATTTCCATTATCGGTTTTGAATAAAAACCAACATACTTCCAGGAATGATTTAGAATTGAAGCAATTCCTGAATTAGCAATAAATAAGAAATTCTTTATCACTATATCTTTACTTATTTCTTGAAGGTTTATTGGCTGTTCAGTAAAAGATTCTATGTATGCGATTTTTATGTCATCTTTTTTTATTCGTCTATCGCCCGCTACAATGACACCGTAAACATATTTTTTAATTTGCTGAAGATATAATTCGAAAATTTGACCTGGGTATATTTCACGAAACTTTCTCGTAAACACCGGTTTATCACTCCCTTTATCTCCTTCTAAAGCTAACCTGTCCTTAGCTGCATAAAAAACAGCTAATCATACAGCTCTTGTACTGAATATGGTTGTCAGTTGATAGATTAGTTACTGATTTCTGAAGTTCACAGAGAGTTAATGAAATCACCTTGAATGGGTTCTTTTCCGTCTTCAAATTGAATACGGATTGATTTTCCCTTTAAATAATCAGCTGAATTCATCACTTGAAAATGCAGGTGAGTTTCACTTGAGTTACCAGAATTTCCGCAAGTACCAAGAACCTGTCTTTTCTGAACTCTTTCTCCTTCTTGAACAAGGATAGAATGATTTTTCAAATGAGCTAGCATACTATACTCGTTATTTTGATGTTCTATTGTAATGCAATTTCCTTCAGGAAGTTCAGGATTCATTTCCCCTGGCACATTATCCTCGATTCCATCTATCACTTTTATCACTACACCATCTGCCGGGGCTAATATTTCCTTGTCATAAGCATAATAGTTTTCATTTTTCTTTGGGTCATCGTTATAAGATTTACCGTTTTTCAAAATAAGTAAATCATACGCGTATCTTTGATCCTCATATACATAGTGATAATTGATAAACTGATTAGTTCCACCCCAGAAAACATACCATTCACCTTTTATCGGCATAATATATTTATTCATTGTATATATCTGATCACTTTCAGGATGAGTGATAAAAGGAGCAAGAGATAGGCTGTAAATTGTATTATTTTCTCCGAAGGATACACTTATAACTTTTTCCCTGGAATTGTCTAACCAGATATATTGTTTAATACCTTCTATTAAATTAGTAACCATTTCTAATGTATACCTTTCGACTCCAGCATTAAAATCTGTTCCATATTCAATGAATTGTTGTAAAGGTACAATATTTTTAAAATCAATTGTTGTTTGGTGATATAAGGTTGAATACATTCCATTCAGAAAAGATTCTCCGAAATCCTCGGGTGAAACTTTAGATATTTCTGCTTGATTCTCCTTCAAACTAAACTCCCCCAATTCTTTATAAACCTACCTAATATTATTCTTAAGTTGGAGATTTCCTTTAATAATTCTAGACTGTCTGACAGTATTTACTTTTACAATATTCTTCATTAATTAGAAAAATCCTTCCTCCGCAAAACTACCCGATAGCTGCATAAAAAAAGAGCTGTTTACAGCCCTTGAAATAGAGTAACACCCGTGTCGTTCCTTTATAACAGTTCCTTATTTTTATTATAAGAACGTTTCAATGAAATATAATTGATGAGGAACATCACTACACCTCCGAATAATGTAAACCCTATTAGTTCACTCCAACCGCTAATACTTGAAGGCGTATCAACCAATAGTAAATACAGTAGAGTGAAAATAACAAAAAATGTAACTGTTTTAGTAAAAATAACTCTTAACTCTTTCCTATAAGCTACTTTTGTTGCAACCTCCGTATATTCAATACCAGCTACAATATACCTTGTAAATATATATAGAACGAATATGGATATGGCTAACAGTAAAATTATCTCTAAGTCGATTGAAACAAACTTGTTTAAGAACATTGTTAGTACAAGGAAAAGGAAAAGAAGTACCCCACCCTCCGCGAAGAAATATAGCATCCTTTTTTCCTTATATTCATCATCAGGCATTAAAAAAGATATCCAGGATTTCATCAACTCTCTACCTCCCAAAATAATTCATCTAATGTTTTATTAAGTTCTTTTGCTATTGCAACACAAAGATGAAGAGTCGGATTATATTCCCCCTTCTCAATCAATCCAATCGTCTGCCTAGTCACCCCTACTTTTCTTGCTAATTGTTCTTGAGTCATTGAAATTTTCATTCGTGTTATCTTTACATTATTTTTCATATATTCCACCTTACTCATGTAAGATATAGTTTACATATGCAATTTATATCTTACATTAGATTTACATATAAAACAAAGAAACCGACTCTAATCATAAGGAGTTTAACTTAAAAAGGCCTTAATCCATCCTGGATCAACGCCCCCTCGTTAGATCTATAAAAAAACTCTATATATAATTCACCTATTCTTACTTACTATATATAATATTTATAAGCTTTATTATTCGACTTCTATACTAAGCTTTCTTCCCTATTTTATGATAAAGGGACATGATGATCCAAATAACAGTTGGAAATGCGAATGCTCCAATAATCATAGATGCTAAAATGTTAACTCCGATATCACGGACATATAGCAACATAAAAACAGCTATTAAAAAGAGGATGACTGGTATAGTTTTAAGAAGATTAACTAACCCTTTCTTTTCCTTTATACTCCATTTATTATTGTACGTTGCAATAATAGTCATAGCTGCTGGAATGGCAATGGCAGTAGAAATAACTGCGGTTACAATAAGTATTGAATGCAATATACCAGAGCTTAGCATTGTTCCAACCCAAGCAAGTAGTGTGATTAAAACAACCGGAATCACAAAATAATTGATTGAACGAGCTGAACTTTCATACTTTTCAACAGCTGTGTCTCGATCACTATAAATCGGTTTTGTATCGGGTTTTGCTCGAAATAAATGTATATCTCCTGTGGAGGCAACATGTGACCATCCTGAGGCTGAGAAAAGGTCAAAATATTCATCATCTTCTTTTAAAGATCGATAATCTACACTGTAGATATAATCTGAGCTTTCGCCTTTTTTTAGTGTATAACCCATTAACTTAAAATCACTGACATGCCATCCCTTCAAAGAATATCGTCGTAATTTTTCCATGTCCTTATCCTCAGCAAAAGCTAATCCCTCTGACATAATATACTTTGTTTGTCTCATTCTTCTCCCTCCTTCAATCCCATTTCTGCTAATTGAATCATCTGTTTTCGTATGATTACATCTTCCTCTAATACTTCTCTGCCCTTGTCAGTAAGCAGATACGTTTTACGCCTTGAATCCGACCCATCATACAAATAAATCCATTCTTGTTTTAATAGCTTTTTGATAATTGTGTACATGGATGCTGGCCCTACGTTAATGGCCCCATTTGTTGTTTCTTCAATTAGATTCATAATTGCATAACCATGTCTTGGCTTAGTTAAAGCAGCCATAATATAAAACATTGAATCAGTTAATTGCTCCGTTTTCTTCAAGGTATCACCTTCTATATCCTTTTACGATATATCATAATATGATATATCTATTTAAGATCAATATATCACTTTGTGATATATATGTCCATACTTATATCACAAAATGATATATTAAAGTTTGATATTTAACCTTTATCATTAAAAAGGAACTATACAAATCGGGCTTTGCTTTCGAATATAAAATTCTTAAATCAATATGACAAAGCGATGTATCAGAAAGTTTTGTAATACTAATCTTTTTTTATTAGAGTTATTAATTGTGTTATTTCACTTTTATGAAGTGAGATTAGTGAAGTTTTTAAAATTAAATTAACAAAAAAACGACTCTAATTAAAATGAGAATAAAAAAAGCATCAATAATTTTGTGGCCCCGGAACAACAAATAAGCTTCTTGGTGCTGCGTACCACCATTGGAGGTTTGTTTTTAAAAGGTAAAGCGCCAAAAAAAATTGTCAAAAAAAAAGCAAGCTTGTCCGATAAAGATGTGCATTTCCATTCAATCCTCCCCTTTCATTAAAAATATTTATAGAAAAAAGCCACCAGTTGCCTGAGAGCTTCTAACTTCAATTTCACTATTTAAATATTTTTATTCTTCTTTACCTCTATATTATTCATCTTCATATGGTACTACTTCATATTCATCATCATCAAAAATTTGCTCCTCTTTTGCCTCTTCCATTTCTTTAATAAATTCGCTTATCAGAGTTGAATAATGGGCAACATTAGGGTGTTTCTTTAACTCATCTATTATCTTATTTACAATAGGAAGATCATATTTAATCCTTTGGAAGCTTATGTATTGAAATAAAGTTGATCCTATCTTATCTTGAACCTTCTCTTTGGTTTCATTTAATAAATTTAGGACATAGTTTTCTGTAATACTATTTTTCGGGTAATAGAATAAATTATCCAGTGCTTTTATGATTTTAGTAAAATGACCTGATTGTAATAAAGAGATTAATTCATCTTCTGGCATCGCATCTAATTTGTAATCCTCTTCTTCGTCAGGATTAAAGAAGTATAGCCCCTCTTCCTGGATGTATAAGTCCTTTATAAATTCATCAAAATTATCAGCTAAAACAAAATCTAAATCTCCTTCTGTATCAATGTATGAAACAGCAGGCTCAAATCTATTATTCCTATAATCCAAAGCAAACCAAGTATGACCATCCCCATTTAATAAGACAAGTCCTTTAGGTAAATTCCATTCTTCAGTCATGTAAGCTGTATCTAAAATACCAGGCCATTCTCCAACTCCACGCAGATGATCAAATTCCACAAAAAAGTTTCCATCTATTGGGCGTTTTCTTAAACGGAGAGCATTAAATCGAATAGACCCACCATTTTGTTCTAATAGCAACTTACGATAAGTTTCAGGGAGCTTATGTCCCAGTTCCTTTTCAGCTTCTTCTAATTCAGCTTCAGTTACGGGTGGCCTTCTATAATAATCTTCACGTGCTTTAAGCCAAAATTTCATAATTATCCTCCTTAAAACATTTCTTGATTTATAAATTCGAAGTTATTATCTTTCCTCAATTGTAATAACAGCCTTTTTTCTGATCTAAAAGAATAACACTTGCTCCCGTCATAACAAGATGGCGACTACCAACTATCTTCCTTAAATCCATAATACAAACCATAAAAAGCGCCTTAAAATGAAACAACGGCTCCGTTAGTTTAAATACATTTGAAACTAATAGTTTCCAAAGTAATTCTTAAAACACCAAATCACAAGAAACATACTCACTATGCCCCAAGCAACGGTACTCCATATCCACCAAATTACGGATTTGGCTTTTGATGAATTTTCCTCGTCTTCCATATTGGCTTTTATAAAAGCTACCTTACTTTCCATACCTTTTTTCATAGAAGCGAGAATAACAAATCCCGTTATTATGAAAACAATAGTTATCCAGAATAATAAGTCCACCTTTTATAACTCCCTTTCCTTTCAATCCTCTTTATTCAACTAACCTGCCCCGTTTCTACAATAAGAAATTCAACATAAAAAGGCATTAATCCTTCTTAGATCAATACCCTTGTTAGTTTAATAAGTAAGATTAAAATATTTTAGACATAAAATACTCGTTATAAAATTCATCATTGATTAACAACGAATTTCTTTTTATACCTTCTATCTCAAATCCACTTTTCTGGTATAAAGAAATACCTGCTTAGTTTTGAGTAACAACTGTTAGCTCTAATCTTGATATATTAGAGTTTCTTGCCCACTCTTCTAATCTTTGAAATAAACTTGTACCTATACCACGACCTCTGTACTTTTCTAAAATACCCACCACGAGATATGCAGAGTGCTTTGTTCTCTTTACACTACCGCCAATGGCTATTAAATAGCCAACAAGTTCTCCCTTTTCTTGTTCTGCAACAAATATTGTTGAATTACTTTGCCGCTTGATGTGTTCTAATTGTTTACGCTGTTGTTCAGGAGTGGTTTTTCTTTCTCTTGCTTCCATAAGCATAAACTTAGCTTCAGATTCAACTTGCTTAATTAGACATATAAATTTTTCGGCATCCACGGGTTGTATCTCTCTAATTAACATTATTAACCCCCCAATAAACAATACTAAAATTATAAACTATGTTTGTTAAACTAACCTGCCCTTACTTTCATAAGAAATTCAAAAATAGAGCATTATTCATTGAATCAATATCCTTGATATGGTTGTAAACATTAATATTAATTTTCCTTATAAAGTCGATTAGCTCTATTCACACCATAAAACGTTAAAAGCATACCAAAAATAACAAACACTACCCAACCATCTTCATTTTTCGCTGCTAATACTATTCCTATAATTTCGAACGCAAAAGCTATAGTAAAAGCTAGAATTGTCTTTGCATCTTTTAGCACTCTCCTATTCACTTCTTTGCCTCCCATTCTTTTGAATAAATTTTTGTTATTAATCTAACTCTTTATCCCCATTATTGGGAGGAAGAATAAGTTCTTATTCCGCTAACCTGCCCCGATTCTACAATAAGAAGTTCTACAGAAAAAGGCATTGACCCTTCTTGTATCAATGCCTTGATATTCATAATTATTAGCTGTTTATTTTAATAAGACATTGAGTGGAATTAAAAAAGGTTTTTATTAATGAGTGTTGAATATTTACCATAACACTAAAAATAGGAGGAATAAAATGGTGAATCAGGTTTGTGTTATAAGCATTTACGTTCCAAATTTAAACACTGCAATTGACTTTTATACCAATACTTTAGGTTTTGAATTAAATAAGCAGTATGGTCCTAATATTGCATCACTTGTACACGGAGAGTTACCAATTATTCTAGAGGAGAACGTTAATACGCCGTATAATCAAGATAATAAAATTTCAGGAGTTGTATTAGGATTACGAACTGAAGATATTTATGAAACGGTTAAATTCTTAAAAGAAAAAGAAGTAGATTTTATTGTAGATGATCCAACTAATTGTCCTCCAGGAAAATATATTAGTTTTAGAGACCCCTTCGGAAATATTTTAGAATATCTCCAATTTGAAAATAAGTAACAAACATTAAAAGTTCAATTTTAACTTCTTATTGAGCTAACCTGCCCCTTTAGTAACATAAAGAGTTCAACAGAACGGGGCAGTTCACCCTTGGATCAACGCTCCCGTTTATAAATTTCACCACGCTCACTCCACAACTTTTTAGCTACATCAGTTGAAAGGTGAAGAAATTGAGCGATTAAACGAGTATGAGAATCTATCAAGAATTATATAACCGCATAAAAAAGCAGGAGAAGTTAGCCTGATTTTTTATTTTTTGTGTGTTTCCTTCCTTTTTTTCGAATGAATTATCAAAGAAGTTATTATGAGACCTGCTAACGAAACTAAGGCTACATACAGAAAAACAGGTAAATCAATATCTCTTGTTTTATTTCCTAAATACACAGCTAAGCTAGATAGTGTTACTGTAAAAAAAGCATTATTAATACTTTTAATATATTTAATCATCTACTCACCCTTACATTCCACAATATGTATAGTTCAGATATTCCTACTTGAACTAAACTGCCCATTTAGCAGCATAAGAAAAGACCATCAATTTGACAGCCTTGATCTTCTGCTATTGCCTCGTTAGTTTATGTATGTTGTGGTCTTTCGAAAATTAGTTCATAGTAAGTACCTACCGCAACCCCGGAAGTTACGAAATCAGGAGCGAAAATCTGAACAAATCTCCAACCTTCTTTTGCGTGATTTTTAATTAATTCTCGATAATCTTCAGTAGGTTTCCCTGATAATCTTTTAAATTCGACTTTCACAAACTTATATTCATACATACTTATTCCTCCTACTACTGTTTATAAATAATTGATAAATAGCTACTTAAAGTTGTTACTTGGATAATAAAGACTTTATATTTTTTATATATACAAATATAGAAATTATACTAATGATTAAATAGTAAATACCTATTATAGACAAAGCATCTGTTGCTACCATTGCAATTTCTTTATTTAGAATCATTGCCCTCCATACGAAAGAACTGACGATAAATATTATTGGAAATACCACAAAATAACCAGCAAAGTATAATTTAACTTTCTTATTACTATCCAAATAAACACCATCCTGTAATAAAATTTAATAAACCTCTCCACCACCACACTAACCATAATATACCATATATTATTGATATAACCTGCCCCATTTCTACAATAAGGAATTCAACAAAAAAGAGCATTAATCCTCCTTGATCAATGCCCCCGTTAGCTTAATAAAGCTTTTTTAATTCATTGACTAAGAATTCTTTATGATGATGAGATAAATCAAGCAATTCAAGGCTCCTAGTATTAATTAACTCAGTTAGGGTATGTACTTCATCCCACGCCGACTCGTAAAGAGACCTGTCAATAATTCCATTTAAAAGAGCCTCTTCAAGCTCATCAGCATCTTTTTGAATTACTTCACCAGAAGGCAACAAAATGATATCTAAATATAAATCATCCCAATAAGGGATATCATTTTCTACACCATTTTCAAGGCAAACATCAATATACCATTGCACGATATTTCCGTTATTATCGAACATTGTTGTTACTGAATGCTTTTTTTCTAAGGGGAATTGTTGAAGCCACATATAGCCATCATCAACAATACATATATTCTGTTCCTCATATCGAAAGGATAATGGTTCAGCAACTTTCATTAGTTGCAATAAAGTTATATAGCCCTTGAATTTTTTGGTATCAAGAAACGCTTGGGCATATTTTTTATCCAAGACACGTTTCCATCTTGAACGATTTGCATATTTTCTCTTTATCATTTCCATCCCCACTCCAACAGAAAATCACCTGTTTATTACATTTAGTCTAAAGTAAATCACTATAATAAGGCGGTTTCTTCTTCCGCTAAACTGCCCCGTTAGCTGAATTACAAAAAAAGAGCTGATCTCAGCCCTTGATATTGAAGTAATGCCCCTGAACCAAACCTGTTACATTAACTGATCGCCTTTTATGTTTTACTTATTTTTCAGACAAAAACCAGAAAATAAGATATAATTAACACCTTATGATTTTAATTAAGGAGCTGACAATGTGGAAGATGAACTAATTTTTAAAAGCTATTCTAGGCTGTTATTAAGAGATTTAAAAGACGTAAAAGAGGCTCTTATGGTAAAAGACTATGAGACAGCTGAGAAACTCTTAAATGAGCTTATAAACGATACTCAGAAAGACGTAGAGAGTGGCAATTAATCTAACGTTTTGGATATTCATCCACCTCTATAATGATAGTTTGATGTTCCTATGCAAGAAAATGATTCTTTCTATTTCTTCAAAACCATTTTTCTTATAAAATTCTTCGGCAGGTATACCTCTATCTGTGAGAAGTGTAATGTTACTTATATTGCTGCTATGAAGTTCTTTTATCAAATGATTTAACATCGCTCTTCCAATACCCTTATTTTGACATTGTTTTCTTACACACATTTCATTAATAAAAAACTCATCTCCGCTCCACCATACTCTATTTACACCAAAAATAAAGCCGAGAATTTCATTGTTTTCTACCGCTAAAACGCCTAAAAATCCAGGTGTTTGGTAAAAGTCCAGCAAATATTTTTTAGCCTTTGTAAATGTCCATTCATCATTCCAAGGCTCATCATTGAATACTTCAATAAATGTGTCCGTACATTTAATTAAATCATTTTCTGTTAATAGTTTAACTTCCAAGGTGAATTCCCCTTATCGCTAAATGTATTATTAAAGCCACCTTAACCGTTTAATTTATAGATTATTCTACCACAAAAAAACCAAATTTCTTATTCAGCTAACCTGCCTCGTTTGTTGAAGAGGATTTTTAATTTTAAGTTTGAATTGGTAAGTAAATCTGTACTTCCTCTTCCCCTTCTCCTATAGGGTGATATGTCTCCACAATATAAGAATCGAGGTCTCTTTGATAACCTTGTTTTACTGCCCAATTCAATAAATTCAAATGAAGTTCTCCCAATTTATATTCCCTCTTGTAGTTATGTAACTTTTATCTGTTTCAATATAATCCATTCCTGTTGGTACTTCATATAATTTCTCACTCACAATTAAGCCTACATAATAATGACCCACCTTATGCCCCTCATCCTTTTTGGGCTCAAATAAGGCAATTTCGGTTTCTATCGGATTTAGGATTTCGTTTGAGCGACTTAATAGTTGCTTTGCAAGCAAGGGTACTTCATCACCAAAGTTAACAAACTCCCCAATACCTTTTAATCCAACAAGCTTAAACTCCTTTTTAACTATCATAATCGACATATTAACCTCTCCCATTCACATAAAAATTTCAAAATACCCTAATTTTATTTATTCAAGAAGAAAATCCTTACTTCCTGCATTGAAGTAAGGATTTCATACTGATCTATTAAACATATTGAACTAACCTTCCCCTTTAGCGGAAAAAGAACAAGGCAGGCTACTGAGATCCTTATTCTGCTAAAATGCTTCCCATAGCTAGTAATAATAGAAAAGCAACAACTATAACCGCTAGACTTGTAATTATCCCGACCAATCCGATTAATAATTTGCTTATGCGACCTATAGACATCCTTGAAGATATTCCGGCAAGTATAATACCTATAATGAAGAAAATGCTGACAATAGTAATAAAAAGGTAAATATCAGCAATCGGTCCTCTTTTTGTATAGAAAAAAATAATACTTACTATCACTGGTAATATAGATAAAATTCCTAAAATTGTCCCTACTCTACTTTTATTCAACATCAATCCCACCACCGATTGAAATACTTCGTTTCTTTCATCCTTTTCATTGTATTCAACTATATTTAACCATTGAGCATCAGGACCTATTGTTATGTGAGGAACTTTGTTTTTATCCAATATGTGTTTGGTCCATTGTTTTTTAAAATTGCATTTTTTGGGACTTGTTTAATTATAAGAAGAAGAGTAAGTAAATCAACTGATGATCCCATTGCGTTTAATATTATTAAAAATTTTAATGTCGTTGTTAATAGTCCAAATGAACTTAATACAAGTGGCAAAATTATTGAAATAATAATGAAAGGAGCAATTGAAATGAAGATATATCTTGATTTTGAAATCTCTTCTTCTGTTAACACAAAACCTCCGAACAGCGTCAATCCTATATATGTTTTTTCTGATTTTGTGAAATTTGGAATGAAAATTAAATGGAGTAATTCGTGAAGTATTAAAAATATAATTAACAAAAAAACACTACTCAAGTTAATAGTAATTGAGATTGCATCAGGCGTTAGGCCAAAATCGCTCAAAGAAATACTAGAATAGATATTTATTACACCAATAGAGATGATTGCTGCGACAATCATTAAAGGGGTGGATAACAAAATAGCACTTGCTAAATCTTTGGGTTCTTTCAATAGAATCCATCTATTTTTAATTAACTGTAAATGTAACTGCGGGTCACTTTTAGGTAATTTACTTTGTATTTTCATTTAATCCACTCCATTAATAATTTAAGTTTAAAGTACAACCACCTAAATAAAGCCATTTTTCAGGGGGATCATATAATCGCTTGTATATGAAGGTTTATATTTGATTCCTTGCACGTTTCATTTAAAAACGAATAGAGCCATAATGCTTTCGACCCTCAAAAAGAAACGCAATGATACTCTCATAATAAGGTATAAATTTTTTTAATTCGATTAGCTCTAAGATTTTCTCTTTTGAAGCCCATCTCACTGCTTGCACCTCATCAGTCTGTAACGTCAAATCATTCAAATCTAAATCATATTCAATTAAATAATAATCATCAAATCCACGCGCAAAGTTAATAGTAAATTGCGGACGTATCATTTCAAAGTTATAATGAATACCCAACTCTTCGAATAACTCTCTTGAAGCAGCCTGCTGACTTGTATCGCCTGCAACAGCACTTCCACCACAAGTGATATCCCAAAGATTCGACCAACCTTGCTTAAAGGGCTGACGTTGTTGAATAAGCATTTCTCCCTTTGAATTAAATATACAAACGTGTATTACTAAATGAAACTCGTCTGGTGTCATATCATCTCCACGAGTTATTTGTTTGCCTATTTTATTACGATGCTTATCATATAAATCCCATTTTTCCATTGCTAAGCTCCTTAATGTAGTTTTGCCTTAAGATTCTTAAACTCTGCAAGAATATGTCCCAATGATGAACACAAATAATCACCTATAACCTTCTTGAACAAACCTTCCCCATTTCTACAATAAGAAATTCAACATAAAAAGGGATTAATCCTTCTTGGATCAACACCTCTATTAGTTAAAGAAGAATCTTTACTTGATCCTATTTTCCTCTATTCCTCTGTTTATATGGACTGTTTTAATAGCCTCTTCTTCAGGGATGCTTTCATTGGGTGCTTGTCCCTCAGTAGCAATAGCGACTGAATGGGTTATCTTCCAGATAGGCAGCAGCTGTGTTAATTCGTTCTTGTAGAAGTGGCGAAGGATCAGTTCCAATCACCCTTGCTCCTAGAATAATTAAATAATCAGCATTATCTGGTACAGTTTGATTAGGAATTTGAGCAATTCGAATATGCAAGAATAGAAGATAAAAAACTAAAAACACAAAAAGTTCATAAGTAATAATCTTTAAGTATTTCATTAAATCGTTCCAATCGTTGAAATTGTATTTGGTAAATACAGAGAGGGTCGAGAAAAGATTTTTTTGAAGGTATTTACGGAGAAAGGGATTCGGAATTACTCAACAATTGAAGCGAATAAGTTCTCTAATGAAAAACGCATATTCCAATACATAGAAAAATGTACGGGGAATATGCATTTGCAAAAATACATTATGATTTTTTATTTAGAATTTGGCCATTCTTCATCTTCCAATGGAATAATTACACTCGCCACTAAGTAAATAATTAATCCAGGAAATGCACCTGAAAATATACAGAGGAAAGCAAATGCAAGCCGCAGGATGGTTACATCGATTTTTAAAATCGGTGCTAAACCTCCAAATATACCCGATAATACTTTGTTAGAGCGGGATCTTACTAATTTAACGTCTTTCACACAAACATCTCCTATCTTTATCTTAACAGTATATTAAATGAATTATCTTTATAATACGAAAATCCTATTTATTAATTCAGGATATGAACTTTGTCCCCTTTACTTCCATAAGAAGTTCAGTAGAAAAGGACATTAAGCCTTCTTAGATCAAAGCCCCGTTTATAAAAAAAATATTATCAAATCTAATTATCTTCGTTATTGCTTCTCACATTATTTTGAAGATAAATCTTTTTAAGAGGGAATTTATGTTATTTAAAGCAATAAGAATAACCCCTAACATAACAAATGTTACTACTTCCCCCGTAAACCAAGATAGTATTCCTAAAATTACAGCATAAAGTATGTATAGCCAATTACTCATTAATTCAATATCCTCCCAACCAAAATAATTAACTTCTTCAAAAAACCTAGTTCATTTGTAACATTTTGTAAAACCAGACCGAATCTTAATTAAGCTAGTCTGCCCTTTTACTTCTATAAGAAATTCAACACAAAAAGGCATTAATCCTTCTTAGATCAATGCTTCTGTTTGTTGAAATGTAATCTTTTTCAATCTCTTCTATACCTTGATATAACTCCAATCCCTAGCCGGGTAATAACGAGTGTGTTATTTTTGTAATATCATATCGACGTGAGGGATATTATCCTCTAAATATGTTTCGGATATAGGTTGAAAACCAAAGGAAGTATAGAATTTTCTTAAATAATCTTGGGCTTGAATTTTAACCTTTGTTTCTTTTAATTCGTTTTGGATAAAATCTAGTCCTTTCTTTAAAAGTTCCCCTGCAATCCCTTCTCCTCTGTATTCTTTCTTTACAATAACTCTTCCAATAGAAGTTTCTTGATAAGCAATACCTGCGGGTACAATTCTTAAATATGCAACGATTTCTCCATTGTCTTCTTTAAAAAGATGATATGAAAAAGGATCTTTACCATCAACTTCAGGATAAGGACAATTTTGTTCCACCACAAAAACTAAAGTTCTTTCTTTTAAAATATTATATAGTTCAATATTTGTTAACTCATCAAATTTTTTGAGTTTCCAACTCATAAAAATTCACCTCTTATTTTTTTCAAATGCATTTAAATATATCTTAAACTTCTTGGAACAACGCCTCAATTATTTCATATCAAAAAATGATAATAAATTATCGAAATAAAAGACCAGATTAGAAAATATAATCGCTGATATCACAGCTATAAATGTGAACTTCAATGACGGTTCTATTAGCTTTGCTAATTCATATATTTTATCGGCTATTATAATAATGAATGAAATCATTAACATGAACCAAGCAATACTATGTGGATTAGTATAATGAATTAGTTCGCTCGTTTTTAAGACTAATAATCCTAAAAAGTAGTAGAAAAACAACTTAACTTTAATCATCTATCGATGCCCCTAGGTCTGAGTTTCTGTCATACATTCCTTAACAAGCTAAACTCCCCCATTAAGTTCATAAAAAAGTTCACTCCAAATATGAATTACATTTTATATTTTGAAACTTAAGCTAATTTTCCACGTATTTCTAATAAAAGGGAGTGACAAAATGACACGCTGTGCTAATTGTAATAAAAAATTGCAAGCTAAAATAATTTGGTCAATTATCAATAGACCCTTTGATGGTAAGAACTGTCCTCATTGTAATAGATTACAATATATGAAAGCAGAATCATTCCAGTTTATGAGCAATTATGGCCCTGGCTTTATTTTCATTTTGTTGTTTCCTTTTTTTGTTGAGTTAAGTAACGAAAAAGGACCTTGGGATAAATTGGATTAGCGGATATACCTATAACTATTTTACAAATGGTTCAGGCTAACCTGCCTGTTTCTATTAATAAGAAGTTCAATATATAGAAGCATTAATCCTCCGATATATTGAGCGAAACCCTTACCGTTCCTTACTTCCGAAAAGTATCAGCAACTATATTACTAAATTCTCTGAGGTAGTAAAGGTAGTCGTCTCCGCCATAGTTATATCGTTTGTTATACATCTTTGCAACGACCACTCTGTATTCAGGAATGATAAGGACAGTTGGACCTGTTATCCCCAATATTTGATAAGATCCTTCTGGAACCCGATCACCGAGCTCACTATGGGCAGCTGGAATACCTTGCACATACCAAAACAAACCATTTTGAGGAAGTTTACGATCTTTGTAAAAAGGACTTTGGACTTGTGTGGCAATTTCAATTACTTCACTTGGAACAATTTGTTTCCCTTTTGCAAACCCTCTGTTTAAATGAAGATTACCCCATTCTGCAAATTCCCTAGCAGAAGTATGTAAGTTTGACTCCGTTCCATCACTATAATTTCCCAGATGGAATGAACCCTCCGAATCTGGATCATCAATTTGTTTAACTAATAATTCATTCTCTTTCGTTTGCCAGGCTGTTTCTTTAAAACCTAAAGGTGAAAATACCCGTTCTTCTAAAAGGTCTGGAAAGCTCATTTTAAATAGACGATTTACCAGCCGAGTCATCATTAACACATTGATTCCTCTATAAGCCCAACCTTGACCTGGTTCAAACTCTCGAAAAATAGTGCCATCTTCTTTTTCATGTAACCCATGGGAGTGAGTGACTAAATGCCTTATTGTTGTTTTTCCTAGCAATTGTTCATCCATTTCCCTGAAATAATCAATTGCGTAGTCATCAAGGCTTTTGATTTTCCCTTCATAAAGAGCATATGAAACGACTAAACCAAGGTAGCTCTTTCTGGCAGAAGCAACATTAAATTGAGAAACTTGGGTGATTGGAGCCGAGTCAGGAGAATTAGAATGATAACAATCATAGTGTTCCAATATTACTTCGTTATCTTTTAGAATATATAATGAGGAGGCACTGCTTCCGTTTTTTTCTTTATTTCATCTACCCAAGTAATTAAGTTTTCAAGTTTCTCCAAATGAACCATCTCCTTGATTTTATGAAAACCTTTATTACTATTCTCTACTGGTTGTTTGAAATCCTTCTTCCGCTAACCTGTCCCGTTTCTGCTATAAGAAATTCAACACAAAAAGGCATTAAGAAAAAGTGAATATATTTATAGCGTATTTTTTCTTTTATCAATTAGTAATAAAAATGATAACACCACTACACTAAATACCACTATAAACAGAAATGATAGGTATAGAGTCATGAATCCACTAAATGTCTCATCGAATATTAAAAGAGCGACGTCTTGGTCATACATACCTCCCATGGATATATATCTAGCCACTTCAAGATAAACGACATGGAAGATTATACTCATCCATAGTGTTCCTGTATACCTTCTATATAACTGTAGAGCAATTCCAAATGTAAAGAGCAATATAATATAATCTATAGTTATTATAAATGGTTTACTAAAGAATATTGACTCCAATGCCATCACCGTAACCGGTACACAAATGAAGATTAACGGCTGTAAAATCAATGAGATCATGAAGCGGAATTTCTTATGCAATTCTTCAAATATTAGTCCACGGATAAAGACTTCTTCTGGAAACGCTTCATACATAAATGCTGTCACTGTATTAATTAAAATGGAAATTATAACAGTGGCTGTCAGGTTCAAGCTGACATTTTTAATACCACCAAATAAATAAGCTGTTATAATTCCTGTTATGACTAAAATAAAAGGCAACGCGATTCCGAATATCAATCTAGAGGGGGTAACCCGCTAAAGGTTACTCCTTGTAAAAGCATACTATTTTGTCGATCCATACCTTGATTTTCAGTCAAATATTGTCCGACATTACCCGAAACAAAGAGAAATAATGATACAAGTACAAAGTACAAAAGCAACCGACTAATACTAAATTTCAAAGAACTCAATTGAATGCCCCTTTTCTATTAATGACGTATTGTTATAGACTATGTATTAACCAAGTTCTATATTTACAGTTTCTTAATGTTAGTGAATTAAAATCAACGTTACAATGAACATCTAATTTTAGATATGATTCACTCAACCTTATTCCATTAAATGACCGATTGTTGAGCAATAGTTAAACAACACTCTTGAACTAATCTGCCCCCTTTACTTCCATAAGAAATTCAACACAAAAAGACATTAATCCTTCTTTGATCAATGCCCCTGGTTGCTTAATTACATTTATTCATAACTTGATATAATTTAAAAATCTGTTAGTAGCTTCGTCTCATACTTAAATCGTATCGTTACTGGAATCTTATTAAAAATATGAAGGGGGATTCCTACTCTATCTTTAATATCAATTTCTATCCCCGCATTAAAGTAGGTAAGAAATTCCCAATAAGAAATGAAAACGTTATAAGTTGGCTCATAAATAAACTCCATCCATCCCTCTGCAATATGGTTATCTTTTTCATCAAATATATTAATTCCCGAGAAGTTTTCCATGACCCCATCTAAATAACTGGCATCGTTACCCTCTATACAACTTTCAGACCAATCAAATTTAAACTTATTCGCCGTTATTCCATAAAAAACGAGGTCATCACATAGCTGTTTTTCTACTAACATTCTTAATTTCGGACCCATTTTATCTGCGTATCCTAAGTCAGTATAATTTGGTTTCATATTTTCTCTCCACACTTTTGGTTTTATGTAATAGAACATTGCTACCTTTACTAGTTAAAACCTCATGTTACTAAACTGCTCCGTTTGTGAAATAATAAATAGAGCTGGTCATAGGGCTTCAAGGGAAATCGGACTAATGTATTATGGCCCTGTACCACAAGAGACTTCATATTTTCCGCTCTCTATCTTTGTTGAATAACACAGTGTTGCCGTATGTCCTGTAGGATTGTCGTAGTCAAACCAATTTACATTGTATAGCTGTCCGTATACTTTATCTTTATAATCATTCTTCGTTATTAAAGCAAAGAAACTTTGATATGGATGCCCGTCTTTAAGTATTTCATCTCTTATTGCAGATTTTGGCGAATCATTATTGTGTACCATTTGTCCTAATATAGGCGGAAATATTATTATCACTAATAATACCAGCAAGCCGACTACTAAAAGTCTTTTTTTCTTTTTCAAATTGATTCCTCCTTTCACCACTTTTATTCCGTTAGCCTGCTCCTGTATTCCAATAAGAAATTCAACACAAAAAGACATTAATTCTTCTTAGCCAATTAGCATAATAGAAATTGTACTGATGAAATCAAATTCTATCCTTATACCCTTTTTCAGTTTTAAATTTCTCTGGAATCAATTGCTCAATATTTACCCTTCTTTAGAAAAGATAAAAATCTGTTTATCCTGATGTTAGTATATTTATTCAATACCACTTACTATTAAGTTAGCTTTTTCAAAAGGTTTATAGGTTTCAACATAAACGTCTTCTGATAGCATCCAATTATTTTCCCACCTATCACGTGCTGTTTCTCCGTCTCTTTCAAGACCTCGTGAAAGCCTTGTTTCTCGTGGGCATTCAACCCATATCGTTAAATCATATTTACTAAAAAATTCGTGACATATTGCATAAACACCTTCTATTATGACAATTCCCCCAACTGGAACAGTATGCCACTCCGCTAAACCATCCATTATCCAATCATATCGCTGATAATGTCCTTCTTTATTTTGAGCTATGGGTTCAAGAACCTGATTTAAAATACGCCTCCTATCATAATCTGCACCTATAGGCTTGTTCTTTGGAAGTGTTTTTAGAATTTGAGAAGATGGTAAATAAAAATCATCCATATGCACAATAGTTGTATTTAATAATCTCCCTTTTAACTTATCAGCGAGTGTGCTTTTCCCAGAACCTCCACAGCCATCTATCCCAATTAACAAAGTTGATTGTTTTTGAGGAACTGAATCAATCAGCCTAACCAAATGTTCAAAATCATTACTGCTTTTAAGAATTTTATCATTCATAACCTCACCGCCTTAAATTGGAAAACCATCTTGTTAACTAACCTGTATAAAATATTTTCTATTAATTTATTATTAAATCCTTCTTCCCTGCCCTACACCTTATCTAAATCTATGATTAATTTATTACCTTCGATTTTAAAATCTGTGGAATAATTTACAAACTGGATTTTGATAGTTCAATTTTATTCTTAACTTATGTTCACTATAAGTCATTGACCAATAGCATAATCCATAAGCTTTCCTTCTTATTTCCATAAAGAAAAGTCATCATAAAGATATCTCTATTTCACTGCTAATTTTAGTACCATCAAATCCTCATCATAATATCGGCCATTAAACTTTAAGGCATTTCTTTCTATACCATAGACCTCAAATCCCAACGACTTATATAATTTCTTTGCATAGTGATTATCAGATACAACCGTTAAATTGATTTGTTCCAATCCTTCAGAGTTCTTCGCCCTACTAATAAGTTCATTCATTAATAACTTTCCTAAACCCTGACCTCGATTGCCTAGAGCTATGTACATTCCATAAACATTCCCTTTATGCCTGGTTTTGAGATTGTCTTCACGCACAAAGGTAACAATGCCAATTAAAGATTTCCGATTATCAAAGGCACCAACAATATACTTGTCCATTGTTGGTTTTATTCGTTCCTTTACCATGTCTAATGAATATCCCACCTCTCTCTCATAGGTTGAACCGAATGCTTCCGGGTTCATTTTCAATGCATTCAATCGCACTTTCTGATATAAATGAGCATCGGACTCTTCTAAAATACGAATATTCATCAACTACTCACTCCTTTAATTTGATGGAATTATGTATTGCATAATCTATTCTTTTTTTCGCTCCTAATATCCTTCTTGCACTAACCTCCCATCTTATAAAAAGCTTAATTATTTCCTGTACACTGCTGTCTCTTTTCTCACAAACAAATTCTTCTATTTTCATATTTTTTGTTTAACACTATTTATATAGGGAAAATAATTCTATTGAGGACTATTCCGGTTCAGAAGCAGTGGCTGAACCGTGCCTCAAATTCTTTATAATACTACGAATGGAGGAGACATGAAGAATATTATTAAAATAGCCAGTGCATTTATGGGAATTATCATAGGTGCCGGTTTTGCATCAGGACAAGAAATTTTACAGTATTTTACTAGTTTTGGAATGAAGGGAACGATTGGAGCCTTTCTCTCGATCCTATTGTTCGGATATTTGGGAATGGTTTTAACTAAGCTGGGCAGCCGGCTTCAGACAGACTCACATAAGGAAGTTATTTACAAAATCAGTGGACGTTACCTCGGCGTTCTCATCGATTCTATCCTCGTATTTATCCTTTTTGGAATTGGAATTGTCATGATTTCTGGTTCAGGGTCTATTTTCAATCAGCAGTTTGGGTTGCCAAGTTTCGTTGGCATCATTATCATGACGATTCTCATTTTAATCACAATCCTTTCCGACGTAGACCGGGTTGTAAAAGTTATTGCTATGATAACCCCTTTTCTCATATTGGGAGTGGTCGTATTATTTATACATAGTATGGTGACCATGGAATATTCTTTCTTTGAGCTGGACTCTATAGCGAACGAACAGTCTTCGGCTACAAATCATTGGCTGAGTTCTATCATTAATTATGTTTCACTTGCAATCGCAATGGGAGCGTCCATGACTCTGGTAATGGGTGGAGATGAACCCAAGGAGAAAATCGCTTCGATTGGAGGACTGGTGGGAGGTATAGGTGTAGGAATCTTAATTGTCCTGCATCATCTAGCCATCTTTGCACAAGTTGATAAGGTAGGGCACTTGGACATGCCCTCACTAGGGCTGGCCAATCAAATATCGCCACTTTTTGGAGTTCTCTATTCCATCATTCTATTCGGCATGATTTTTAATTCAGCTGTTAGTATGTTCTTTTCGTTTGGTACACGCTTCTTTACCCCGAAAACGAAAAAATACAATTGGTTCGTGGTTATATCTGTACTCGTCGCTTTTGCTGCAAGCTTCTTTGGATTCAAGCAGTTAGTTTCCTTTTTCTACCCACTGTTTGGATATCTCGGTATGATTTTAATTGTCGTACTCGTTATCGCATCAATTAGAATGAAGCCTCTGAAAGATAAAACTGATTAATCGGTATCAATTGCGCGTTTCAATAAAGATTTAGATTAGCATTCTTCCGAAGAAAATAAAAAATCCACTGTATAGAAACAGAGATTCGTCAATTTTGATGAATCTCTGTTTCTTGTGCTGATTTTACCTTTAAGCTCACCTTTACTTCCAATTATCAATTCAAATTTAACTGAGTGTATTCGATTTCTCTTGAGTATCATCTGGAGATTATCAATTGTAGATCTTTCACGCTGAATAAAGCATTTTTGCTTCTCATCTAACCCTAACTAACTGTTTCTTCATTAAAAAAGGATTGTCCCCTGCTTTGTAGGTTTTCGGTCATTTAAGTTCATCCCCTTAAACTTCGGCTCGCATTGGCTACGGGTTTAATCCCTAAGGATTGGTTCCACTTTTATCATGCCATTATTCATTTTCATCCATATATATTAAAAATCTGACCAGGTATATAAATGCTGTAGTACTATATCCAATTGCTTCCTATAATAAAGGGAGAAAGATCCATAAAAAAGGGTGGGGGTGGAATATGAGGATAGAAATCCAGTTAGATAGTGAATGTAAAGATCCCAAAATCGTCATACATGCTAGTGAGATGACAAATGAAATTTCAAGTTTACTTGAAAAACTTTCAGGCAATGAATACCAATCACTGATGGGTTATAAAGGTGATGAAATTCTTTTGATACAAATGGACGATATCTTGCGGATTTATACTGAAGGTCAATATGTTTATGCACAAGTAAATAATGAAAAATTGCGCTTACGACAAAGATTATACCAATTAGAAGAAATGGTCCCGCGCCAACAATTCATCAGAATTTCAAACTCTGAGATTGTCAATTTTGAAAAAGTTAAAAGCTTAGATATGAGCATAAGCGGAACAATCACTCTGAAATTCAATACCGGCGATCAATCATATGTCTCGAGGCGTTATATTAATAAGATAAAAAAACATTTAGGAATATGAGGTGATGAAGATGAAGACAATTATCGTAAGAGGGGCAATAGGATTTCCGCTAGGCGTTTTTATATCAACCTTTATAACCCTTTGCATTTCACTTGGCATTGGGGATGGGACGTTTTACGCTGTAGTACCCAGCTTAATAGAGACCATGGGTACAGAATTAAATGCCTATCTACTGCAATTTATTTTAAGCGGATTATTAGGAGTTGCTTTTGCTGCAGGCTCTATCATTTTTGAACATGATAATTGGAGTCTTACAAAACAAACAACTCTACACTTTTGCTTAGTTACCATCGCCATGTTTCCTGTCGCCTATTACTCCCATTGGATGGAGCATTCCTTTATAGGATTTTCACTTTACTTCCTTATCTTTGTGGTCATTTATTTAATGTTCTGGGTCTTCCAGTATCTATTTTGGAAGCGAGAAATTAATCGTTTGAATCATTCATTAAATAAACCATAGACACCCACTTTAGAATTACAGTTTTCCTACTAGCAATAAGGTATTCTGCCTCCTTTTAAAAATAGTTTTGATAGGAGGTAAACTTAATATCTATAAAGACACCCCAATAAGATTTGTACAACTCAAGTTATTCTTACAATAAGAAAAGGTGACCCTATTCTCTCTAGAGTCACCTTTTCTTTTTCTGAGCCAAATTATGCGGTTTCCTATCGATTTACCGTTACCGTTGTAAAGACGAACTTGTCGTGATGATGCCGTGAGAAAGAGTATTCAAATGGTATACCAGTAATCAAAAAGGCAACTTGTTCGACTTCCAAGATAGGATCGTCAGCTCTGCAATCCAGGTATTTTTGATCCAGTTCATTTGATTTACATGCTCTGATTTTACGGTGTGCTCCACCCATTTTTAATTCAAGTGTTTCTTTAATATGCTTATATATGGAAGAATGAAGAACCTCATCATTAATACCGGGAACCAGATTAGCCGGCATGTATGTTTTTTCTATTACATATGGTTCATCATTTACAATCCTGAGACGAATAATATGATAGACAGGTGTATCAAGGCTGATCCTTAGTTTACTGGCTACTTGCTCAGAGGGAAATTGAATTTCAAAGGCAATTACCTTGCTTTTTACCTCATCATTATTGGCCAGATTGGATAGTCCAATATTTTCTTCACTGATGATATTCACTTTATTGTCATCAAATGGAGGCTCGATAATAAAGGTACCATGTCCTCTTTTCCTATATAAAAGCCCCTCTGTAACAAGAATATTCAAAGCTTTTTTCATCGTTACCCTGCTGCTGTCAAATTCTTTCGAAAGAGTATATTCGTCTGGAATCGGCTGGTCCTTTGAGTAATAATCACTCTTTACCCTTCGCCTCATTTCATTTGCAATGGCCTCGTACTTGTTCATTCCTAACACCTTCCTAAACGCTTCTTATAAGTCAATCATAAATACTATCACAGGAAAAATATAGTGTAAAAGTAAAGGTATGCAAATTATAGTAATCAATGCCCTGATTCTTTGTTCTATTCCATATAACGTATTACATCGAAATATCAAATCATGCTTGAAGATATGATTATACTTATATCTTTAAATGATTATAACTTTCCCTTGAATTTGTAATCATTTAAAGGTATATATAGAATATATTGTAAAAGTTAGGGTGGGCCAACATGAAGAATCTGATAAAACTTTTTATTGATTTCGTCTCTCAATATACTATTTCCAGCTATTATTTCTGGCTTTATATAGTTAGAGGTGGAATCATCTATGGATTTGTTTCCGCTTCAGTTGGACTGATCCATGCTGTTGAACTCATTCACCGGAAAGAAGATGATTCAATCCGTTCAGCTTTTCAAGAATCCTATAATAAGAATAAAAGTTATATAGGGTTATCGTTTCTATTATTTTTATTCAGCGGACTTTCGCTGATGTCTATCTATCCACCGCTTCACGAGGCCTTGCCTATCTTAACATCGCTGCAAATACCGATTTTGATCTGGACTTTTCTTTTATGGACCATTGCTATTTATAGCATTTACTTCCTTGCTCATGATCAACGGAATACTCATTCCGCAAAATGGATCTATGCACTGGCTTTTGATACTTGCATTCGCCATCCACTCCGTAGCCTGGTTATATTGCTGATGATCTTAGCTTTCACATTGATAATCAAAGTAAATTTAGTCGCCTTTATTTTTTTGGCACCGCCTCTATTAATCATTGCGACCAAAAAAATTGTTTTCATCCCTAAGATTCTGACAAACTAATACCTTTATAAAAAGAGCTGCTTGAAAAGAAGGGCTTTCCTTTCAAGCAGTTTTTTCTTCCTCTACTATAATGGACTTGAAATACTTATTTTACTGAACCAGAAACTCCGTTATAAATATACTTTTGAAGGGCCAGGAAGACGATTAGTATTGGTGTAATTACGATAATAACACCCGCCAGAATGACCGGCCAATCCGTTCCATATGGTCCTTTAAAGGCAAATAACGCTGTTGAAATAACCTTCAATTCAGGTGACGGCATATACAGGAATGGATTGTAGAAGTCATTGTAGATTCCCACACCGCTAATAATAAGAATCGTAATCATTGGAGCTTTGAGCAAAGGCAAGATAATCTTGCGGTAAATTTGAAAGTAAGATGCGCCTTCCATGATTGCTGCTTCATCCAATGAAACTGGAATATTGTTAAGGTACTGCAGGAATACATAGACAGCTATTACGTCTGTGCCAAGATTCAGCACAATAACCGACCAAATCGTATTGAATAAGCCCATTCCTTCAATAATCTGGAATGTTGCAACCTGTGTAGTGATTGCCGGAATCAGGGTTGCAAGGAGGAAGAGTCCCATAATAGGTTTCTTCAATTTAAAATCAAATCGGTTCAAAACATATGCAATCATCGTTCCAAGCAAGAGTTTTCCTACAATTGAAACAATAAAGATGATAAGCGTATTTTTAAACCCAACAGTCATTTGGCCATCTATGAATGCTCTTGTATAATTGTCAAACGTAAATTGTTCCGGTAAAGCAAGAACACCAGTTGTCAGGAATTCCTCTTTTGACTTGAATGATCCAATAAACACAACCAATACAGGTAAAATAGCAACCGCTACTCCAAGCAGTAAGCTGCCGTATTTTACAATGGCGCCAAGCAGTTTCTTAATGTTGTATGCATGATCCTGCTTTGCTGGAATCTTTGGTTCTGTCACACTGACATTTGCCTTCATGGTCACACCTCTTTCTCTCTAGTCATGTATTTTTGAATTAATGTCACGACGATGACAATGACTAACAATATGAGGGCCATGGCAGACGCCAGTCCTAGCTTCTGGTACTTAAAGGCTGTATCGATTGTTTGAATGACAAAGGTTTTCGTTCCATTTGATCCACCCGTCATAATGTATGGGATATCGAATACACTTAGGGAACCGCTTATTCCTAAAATGATATTCAGGAACACAATCTGTTTGATACTCGGTAAAATAATGTATAAAAATTGCTGGAACCGGCTGGCACCATCAATTTCCGCTGCTTCATAAATTTCAGGATCAATGGACTGAATAGCTCCCAGGAATATGATGAAGTTGAACCCCATATATCTCCAAATCGACGTAAACGCCAGGGACATATTGTTTATAGAACGGTCTCCAAGCCATAATTGGATTTGACTATCTAACCCAAGGAAAGTCATGACCGTATCCAATGTTCCTCCGGCTTTGAAGAAATACAAGAAGATGAACCCAATAGCCACTCCATTTAAAAGGTACGGAAAAAACAAAATACCCTTCCAAAAGTTTGCGAATTTCACCTTGAAAGTTAGGATCGTGGCAAAGTATAAAGCAATTCCCAGTTGGATAAATGTCGCTACAAAATAGTAGAGACTGACTTTAAATACTGAAAAGTACTCTGGGTTTGTAAAGACCTTTAAATAGTTGGCGAGACCAACATTCTCCTTCGTCGGACTAATCCCATTCCAATCCGTAACACTGTATTGAAGCATTTTTACTAGCGGATAATAAGAAAATAATAAAAGCAAAAAAACAGGTAAAGCTGAAAACAGAAAAATGATAATACGACGCTGCGCCTTATAACTCAAATTTATTTTTTTCATCGCTTTTACTCCTCTTATCTCATTAGCTGGCCCTAATGGACAAAGATACTTTTCAAATCCTTCTGTATTAGAGGAACTGGGGTGTTACAGTATGAATTCTGCAAACACCCCAGTATATTCAATAAGATGATTCTCCTTACTTGCCAACCTCTTCCATTGCACTTGACCATTTTTTGTTCAAGTCTTTCATAATGGCATCAAAGGATTCTTTTGTATTGCCTTTTGCCGCATCGATAATACGTTGCTTCGTTGCTTCTGTTGTATCAATACCGATTTCAGATGTGTTGTTGATGTCACTAAATAGAGATTCTTCTCCTTTAGGTGATGGATTAGCCTGGATAAATTCTACTCCAGCTGTTTCCATCGTTTTAAGAGCTGCTGGCATTTCTTCGCCAACCTTAGGAGAGATGGCTCCTGTATCTTTAGTATAGTTAGATTCATCAATAAACCAGTCTACGAACTTACGAGCAGCTTCTTTTTGTTTGCTGTTCGCATTAATACCGATATTGTAGTCTCCGCCAATCGCTGCATACTGTTTGCCATCTTGTGCGGTAATTGGGAACGCTGCATACTGAATATCTTCTGGATCTTCAGCAAGAGCTTGAACTTGTTCAATTGCCCAGCTGCCTAGAACCATAACAGCAATTTTTCCGTCTGCCAAATCTTGTTTGGATTGTTCCCAGTCAGTAGTGGAAGGATCAGCTTCAGTTAAGCCTTTTTCCGCTAAATCATATAAAAGTTTGTAGCTTGTGTTCATTACTTTACCATCTGCAAACGGTTCTTTATCTTTCACCATTTTATTCGTAACATCCGGATCACCGGAAGCACCTGTACGGATGAAGTCCCAGTTAGTTAATGTCCAGCCGGAAGCGTAGTTTGTGTATAAAGGAGTTACATCCGCGTTCTTTTTCTTGATTGTTTCTAATGCAGCTACGAAATCTTCTGGTGTTGTTGGAACAGTATCAATACCTGCATCTTTAAATACCTTCATGTTAAGGATGACACCAGTCGTATTAACTGCAATCGGAATACCATAGGAAGTACCTTCATAAGAACGGTCACTTAAAAGCATATATTTCTTTGATAATTCATCCTGTTTACCAAGCGGCTCAAGGAAGTTTGCATTGTCTTCAGGCTTAATCG
Organism: Pradoshia sp. Z4_20; assembly: GCF_058216035.1. Lineage (NCBI taxonomy): Bacteria > Bacillati > Bacillota > Bacilli > Caryophanales > Bacillaceae > Pradoshia > Pradoshia sp. Z4_20. The sequence continues at coordinate 540,271 of NZ_JBZAJD010000001.1, read as the reverse complement.
TTGTTGGAATCATGAACACATCACCGTAGTCTTCTGAGTTCATCCTAATTTGCATTTGACCGGCATAGTCTGTAATCGTTTCCACTTTTACTTCTATATCGGGATGATTTTTATTAAACTCTGCTATGTATTCATCCCATTTCCCATTACCTGTCCAGTCTGTCTTGTGGTTGATAAAAGTGATTGTTTCTTTTCCTGACTCTTTAGAATCGGAATCACTATTGCTCTTATCACTGCAACCTGTTAATGCAAGGGCCAGAGCACTTGCGGCAACCCCCATACGGAATAATTTCTTCATTCCAGTCCCCTCCAAAGTATAATTTGGTAAACGCTTACAAAAATATTGTAGCATCCTATGTTTTAGTTTGTATAGTCTTTTATTACAAAAAAGTAATACTTTTGAAATGTTGTAACTTTTTATCAACAAAACAGACAATCTTTCAGTCTTGTAAATTAAAAGATTTCCTTATAATATCGATAAATAACTTTTTCTGCCGGCTTTCCATAGACAGCATAGTCCTGATCAGAATCTGCCTTTTCTATAGGATATAAATGAGCTTTCCAGTCCCATAAGGCAAATCCTTTTACCCAATCTCGCTTTACCGTTGTGCTAAACATCTTTTCGTACCACTCTTTTTGGACATTGACATCTGCTTTCCCTCTTAATGTCCAGTCATTTGGGAGCAAATCTCCACCCTCCCAGCTCGGACAGCCGGCTTCACAGAAGAAAAATGGTTTAGTGTGTTTCTTGACAACGCTTTCAATACGGTCAAGCTCTTGTTCCCATTTATCAATCGGATAATAACCGCTAGAAGAGATCACATCAACAGCGTCCCACCATTTTAGAATATCTTCTTGGTACTTATCGCAATTATAAGTAACAAGTCCACTGTACAGCTTCCGGACCTCATTTATTAAATCACGCCATTCCTTTTCACGGCGGTCTGCATTGACCATTTCACAGCCGACCACAAACATGGAACACTTCGTTTCTTCAGCTAGTTTCGCGTAATGAAGAATGAATTCATTGTAAGAGGCAAACCATTCAGACCATTTAGGCTCACACGGAACATCGGTATCAAAGAAATTAATATGGGCACGCCATGTCCCGTCCGAAACATTCACCATCGGTTTTAAAATAACCTTTAAACCCAGTGATTGTGCAAAATGGACCATCTCGATGATTTCTTCATCACTGACCACATTCGGATGTTCCCTCCAGTTAATTACAGTGGACTGGGGTCGATCTTGCTCTGCCACAACCGTTAAAACGACATGATCAATTCCGCATCTTTCTTTTAAAGATTTTAAAGACTGTTTTGCCTTCACATCCTCCCATTCTCCGCGCTTACTCATATAACCAAAGCTAAATCCCTTAATAAAATCCATCATATTCTCCTTTCAAATGATTTAACAAAATGTAACAAAAAGTAATATTAATAGATTGATAAGTATATACATTTGTTGTAAATTAATTATATATTTTCCATTTATTTTCGTAAAGAAAAATTAAAAAATTGAAAGTACGTGCAGATATGGATCATAAACAAGAATACTACCGTAAAATGCTTTACTTCACCATTCCAATCACGATTCAGTTATTAATCATCTCCAGTTTGAATATGATTTCGTCCAGACAAGTTTTCTTTTCATGTTGCTTGTTAAAAAGGAGTTTATTTCCTGGAAAATGATCAAAGAAAACCTAGAGCAGACGCTATATTAAGTTGCTATATATGCCCTTGCAAGCTCACATGAAATCATACGGGCTCTTCTCGGTGTAAAACGAACGTTATCTAAGAAATGGATCCAAAATATTGTCGAAGAACATGAGGAGGCTGTTCCAGTTGGAAAAGATTGAATTTAAAAAGGAATTAAACGAAAGAATTCTCCCCTTTTGGATGAAACTATTAGATTATGATAATGGCGGATCATATGGAATTCTAGATTATAATTTAACCATGCACAAAGATAGTCCTAAAGGAGGTGTGGTAGGAGCACGTCACCTGTGGAGCTACTCGGGCGCTTACCTTCTCACGAAAGATGAAAAATATTTGCGGGCCGCTGAGCATTCCTACCATTTCTTGATTAATGCGTTATGGGACCAAGAACATAAAGGAATCTATTGGCTTGTCGATCACCTTGGGCAGCCTCTCATCTCAACCAAGCACATCTATGCACAAAGCTTTGCTATTTATGGACTTAGTGAATATGTCAAGGCATCTGACAATAAGGAAGCCTTAACCTATGCCATTGATCTTTTTCATCTTCTTGAAGATACATGTTTTTCTACTACATACGGAGGTTACAAAGAGGAATTTACACAGGACTGGATACAGACCGAGCATCATCTGCTGAATGAAGGTGCTAATGCTGTTTTTACTACTAACAGTCATCTTCACCTATTAGAAGCCTATACAAATTTATATAGTGTTTGGCCTGATAGGCAGCTGTTGAGCAAAATCAATTATCTGTTGGATTTGTTTTATTCAAAAATCTATCACCCTACAGAACATGTTTGCAGAGTCGCTTTTGATGAAAACTGGCAGTCTACAAAAGAGGCGTACTCCTACGGCCATGATATCGAAACGAGCTGGCTCTTAACCGAAACCCTACATATAACCGGTCTTGACCGGCCAGATATTGTAGAAATGAATAAGCAGATTGCTTACAAGGTTGCAGTTGAAGGCATTGATCCGGATGGATCTATCTATGATGCTAAAAAAGAGGGAAACATACATAAGACAAGGATTTGGTGGGCGCAGGCAGAGGCAGTTATCGGCTTTTATAATGCTTATCAGCTTACTAAAGATGAACAATTTATCCAACTCAGCGAACGTGCTTGGACGTATATTCAGAAAAAGATTCACGACCCTCGTACGGGAGGAGAATGGTTCTCAAGGATAGATGAGCACGGAGAGGTAATCTCCTCACTCAGAAATGATCAATACCAAACACCTGAAAATATCGCTGACTCCTGGAAAGGATTTTATCATAACGGCCGCATGTGTTATGAGCTAATAAAAAGACTTCCAGAATAAATAAACGGCTCTGTTTAAGCAGAGCCTTATTTTATCCCTCTTCATTAATATTAGCTCAATTAGTATAGTTGTATAACCTTAAAAAATGGTAAACTATTACAGTGAAGTTAATTTAGAACTGATAGTTCCTGAAATGATCTATGGGGGAAAAATATGAATTCTATTATGAAAAATATTATAAGCTTGTTCTTTGAAAAAGCTGAACATCCAGTTAAACCTCTTATGTATGCACAAATTACTGTATGGATTGGCATGGGTATTGCTTCGTTTCCAGTGTTGTATACTAGTCGATTTTATTGGATGTATCTTATGCTTGGAACTAGCTTCCTATTAAATGGTATAGAAAATTATCTAGTAAAAGAAACAAATCGTAGAGGCTACTTAATTTGGTTTATTTGTGCACTACTCTTTTATTTGATAGCAGCGGAAGACTATTTCTTCATCTAGCTAATTGTTCGATTAAGAAATGAAAGAGAATTTGTTTAAAGGTAAATGTTTTGCTCCAAATCAATCATTTTTAATTAGGAGTTAAAAGAAGATGAGACATAGAAGGAGAAATAGAAACGGCTTTTTTAAAGAATCCCTGTTTGAGATCATTGGTGAAATAATTTGGGAGATTTTAATGTTTATACCAAGGATGATCATTCGCTTTATAAGTAATATTTTTGATTAACCTATTTACCATAGGTACTAAATTGAGGTCATCAAGTATACTTGAACGTGTTTGCGAAGCATTTCACTTAAACAATCAGATGGACATGAATAAACAAATGAGACCAAAAACATTTCTCCTTTACTAACCCTTCGCAATAACCTTTATAAACAGGGCCAAATAAAAATCCTGCATGGTATAGATGCAGGATTTGTTTGTTATTTGCTTTCGCCGTGATTTAGTTGATAATTGTATACTGCTCCAATAAGATTGGCATCATTTTTAAACTTGCAAATAGCAATGTCTGGAACAATTTTTGCAATTTGTACCTTATCTAATATTTCCTTAAATTTACGGTGTAATTGTGGAATCAAATCTGGTTTAGCCGAGACTCCCCCGCCAATAATAATTTTTTCAGGGTCATAGCTGTACTGTAAGTTATAGATTCCTTGTGCCAGGCTATAATAGAACTTTTCTGTTTCCTCTATTGCTATTTTGTCACCCTGCTCCGCCAGTTCAAATACTTCTTTTCCGCTAATTTTTCCGCTTGGCAGATTGAACCGTTTCGCATAGCGGACAGCCATTTTGACCGGGCTTGCTAATGTACTGAAGGTCTCATCGTGGTTCAGAAGCATATACCCAAATTCTCCACCAAAAAGATGTTTCCCATGATGAATCTTCCCGTCGACAATTACGGAACCGCCAATACCCGTGCCGACTACTACAAAAATAATATCTTTCAGCCCCTTCGCTGCACCCTTCCAAACTTCTGCAAGCGCTGCACAATTCGCATCATTTTCCATGGAAATGGGGCAACCGAATAGCTCTGTTAGCTCAGGGTAAATCTCAAAGTCATGAAGATAGGGAACAGCACTTGCTCCTTCCACGACTCCTCTTCTTTGATTGACAGCTCCAGGTGAACTGATTGCAACTCCCTCAATCATGAACTGATTAGCAAATTTCTGTTTAACCTGCAATAAGGATGTTTTCATTTCCTCCCATGTAGATGGAGTGATAAATGATCCTTTATCTACTATTTCTTCCTTATCCCAAACCGCATACTTTACAGCCGAACCGCCAATATCAAAAACAAGTAATGACATGATTTTCACTTCCTGCTCCCTTGGAATAATCAGTTCCGTTATTCTATATAAATTAGGTGCTTGATCAATCACTTACTTTAATCCATTATTTTCACTAACTTCTTTAATCCAATAACCCGATTTCTTGATGGTCTTCACCTGCGTATGGATGTTATTCGAAATAAATCCATAACGGTTACGGTACGCATTCTTCCATGACCAGCAGTCAATAGGTGTCCATAAATGATAACCATAGCAATTTGACCCTTCTTCTATTCCTTTATGGATCCATTCTAGATGCTCCTCAATGAATTCAATCCGATAATCATCCTCAATCATGCCTTCATCATTCAGGAAACGTTCCTCACGTGAAACACCCATTCCGTTTTCAGACACAAACCACTCGATATTTTTATAATTATCACGAATATTGATGGCGATATCATACAACGCCTTCGGATAGATCTCCCATCCTTTGTCCACATTCATCCTTCTGCCAGGCATATCATAATGATCATAATAACGGTCAGGCATCCAATCGGCTGTACTGTTTGGTGAGATATCCGGCGCCTTTACGCGAGACGGATGATAGAAATTAACACCAAGGGTATCAATCGTATTTGCCTTCAAAATCGCCAGTTCTTCCTCCGTTGATTCCCAAATCACTTTATCTTTTGTTAAAATCTCAACCAATTGTGCCGGGAATTCTCCATATATAGCCGCATTTAAGAACATCTCATTGCGCCATAGATCCGCAATTTTCCCTGCTTTTACGTCTTCTTCCTTATTGCATGCCGGGTAGGATGGAGTCAGGTTGAGAATGATTCCAATTTTTGCACCCTGATTATGAAGACCCAACTCCCTGAAAACCTTAATCGCTTTAGCAGAAGCCAGATTTAAGTTATACGCAACTTGGACTGCCTTTTTTCCATCAACCACCTTTGGATAATGGAATTGATATAAATACTGGCCGTCCACAATGACCATCGGCTCGTTAAAAGTAAACCAGTACTTAACGCGGTCGCCAAACAGCTCAAAGCATTTGCCCGCAAACTTAGCAAACAAGTCAACTACATGCTTTGATTCCCAGCCGCCATACTTCTTGTATAGCTCAACCGGAAGGTCAAAATGGTGGAGTGCCATAACAGGCGTGATTCCTTGCTTAATGAACTCATTAATCACATCATTATAATAGCGAACACCATCCTCGTTGACAGTCGCTGTTTCAAAATCGTCAATCAATCTTGTCCATTGAATTGAGGTCCGGACAGAATTGAGACCAATTTCCTTCATTAATTGAATATCTTTTACATAACTATTGTAGAAATTGGAGGCGGTATCAGGTCCAACCTGTTTGTAAAACTCCTCGGGTTCCAATTCGTACCAGTAATCAAATACATTTGCATGTTTTTTATTAAATCTACCTTCACTTTGGGGACCAGAGGTAGCTGCACCCCACCAAAAATTATCCGGAAACTTTTTCATGATTGCCTCTCTCCTAAACAGTTAGTTTATTGAATTCAAATAAAATAGTTTGCTATTGTAATCCTTCGTTTTCTCTCTGGACCAAAATTCATCCGCTTTTCCGGTAAAGTTTTCTCCGAAAAGAAGACCGATTTGCATTAAATCATCGCCAAACCTTTTCCCGTCTCCATTGATTTGGTACATTTTGTCCTCTGCCAATCCTTTTAGCTTTAATCGTTCATATGGACGATTTGGCTTTGATAAAACCTCATAATAGCCAACAATCGCCTCCGTTTGATCCTTTGAAACAACCATCCATGCCGTTTCATTGTTGGTAAACGGACTTAATAACCGGAAAAATGTCCCTTGCTGGATCAAAGCGCGATGCTGCTTGAAAAAGGTAATATCCTTCTTAATCTGGTCCTTTTCCTCCTCCGATAGAAGGGTAATATCCAGCTCATATCCAAATGTACCGAAGAAGGCAACATTAGCGCGCATTTCCATGCTTGTTGTCCTTCCCACCTGATGATTCGGAACAGCAGATACATGACTGCCAATACTGGATAATGGATAAACGAATAAAGTTCCATATTGAATTTTTAACCGTTCAACTGCATCTGTATCATCACTTGCCCAGCCTTGAGGTGCATAGTAGAGCATCCCTGGATCGAAACGTCCTCCACCGCCTGCACAGGATTCGAATAATATATCAGGATACTTCGCTATCAGCCTCTCGTATAAGGAGTAAACACCTAAAATGTAACGATGCCATACCTCTCCTTGCTGATCCGCCGGCAATGCTATGGAATAGGCCTCTGATATATAGCGGTTCATATCCCATTTGATGTAGTCAATTTGACAGTCTGATAGAATCGCATCCATTTGTTCGTATACATTTTCGACTACTTCAGATCGGGAAAAGTCCAGGACAAACTGATTTCGGCCGTGAGATAGTCTCTTGCCCGGAACCTGGATTAGCCAGTCTGGATGTTCTTTAAATAGCTTAGTATCCTTGCAGACCATTTCCGGTTCAAACCATAGACCAAACTTTAATCCCAAGGCGTGTATCTTTTCTGATAACCCCTTCATTCCATTAGGCAATTTAGCACTATTAACAAACCAATCCCCTAATGAAGAGCTATCATCATTACGCTGACCAAACCAGCCGTCATCAAGGACGAACAGCTCCATTCCAAGCTCAGCACCACTACGTGCAATCTCAAGAATTTTTTCTTCATTAAAATCAAAATAGGTCGCTTCCCAGTTGTTAATAAGAATCGGACGTTCTTTATCCCTCCAAACTCCCCTCGCCAATCGAGTACGATAAAGGTCGTGCAATGCCTGACTCATTTCGTTTAAACCAGAGTCAGAATAAACCAGTACGGCTTCTGGTGTTTGGAAACTTTCACCCTGCTTCAGCTTCCATGCGAATTGGAATGGATTAATGCCCATCATCGCTCTTGTTACTTTGTATGTATCCACCTCAATCTGGGCGAGAAAATTACCGCTGTAAATTAAACTGAAGCCATATGCCTCACCGGCATGCTCCGTTGTCTCGGGTCGAACCAACGCCATAAATGGGTTATGAGCATGACTGCTTGCTCCACGTGTACTGGAAATCGATTGGACGCCTGTTATAACCGGTTTCCTTTCAAGATGATTTTCGCGGGTCCAGGCACCATTTAAGTGAATCAATTCAAAATTATCATCTGAAAAATCGATGCTTAAGCTCATCGCTGTTTCAAGCTCGTAGTCTTCAGAACCATTATTCGTAAATTTAGCACTTCTGGCAATAACCGGCCGATCTTTATAAATCGTATAGAATATATATAATGTCAGCTCAGAATACGCATCCTTCAGCAGAATTTCGAGCGTCTCTGCCTCCTCAGGAGATTCCGTATATGTAGCCGGCAGACCATCAAGGACTGGTTTCCCTTCCATGACTCGATAATCTGCATATTCAAAACGACTGATTCTGTCACCCGCTGGATAGCGAACCTGCTGTGCTGGGTAGCGAAAATCCGAGGTACCAAAACCAGGATACTCTTGTCTGATATGTTCCAGTGATGAAGTATGATCACCCTCAAACTGATTATTCGATGGACGTACTTCTCTTTCCATTAAAAAGTCGAAGTTTTCCTGATGACGAATACTTTTCCCAAAATATAAATGCTCCAGCTGATTGATTTGGTCCATCACGCGGAATAAATAACTTACTTTACTGTTTGATAGATGAAACTCAAGCTTGTTTTTATTTACTTTAATCAATTTATTCATATAATAGGAACCCCTTTACGCGGTCACCAAGCTTCGGCAAATATTCGTGACCATATTCCGGAAAGATAATCATTTCCTTTGGCGAAGTGATTTGATTGTAGACCGCAAATTGCTGGGCTGGATAACAAACATCATCCTCAAGGGCAATCGCCCATTTTACTTCCGCCTTAATTCGCGGTGCAAAGTGTTGCAAATCTATGTATTCAAGAGTGTTGAAGAATTCATCTTCACGCTCATGCATCGGATCACGGAAACGAAACCAATAATGAAGTTCCTCATAGGCAGAAGAAGTAATATTAAATTCAAAAGCTTTACGGTAATCACTTAAAAATGGATATTGCGCAACAACCTTTTTCACTCTTGGTTCCAACGCTGCACAAATCAATGATAGAGCTCCGCCCTGTGAGGCACCCTGAATATATATTTCCTCTTCATTGACCTCATCCATCGACATTAAAATTCTGGCAGCCTGTACAGTATCAAGAAATACAGAACGGAAATACAAACTTTCCGGCCCTTCTTCGACACCGCGGATGATGAGTCCCTTCATCGTTGTTCCTTTTACTTTAGAGTTGTTCTCAGAAAGCCCGCCCTGTCCGCGGCAATCCATAGCAAGGACAGAAAAGCCTTCAGCAGCCCAGCTTACTTTATCGCCAAAATCACCACTGTCTCCATGATATCCATGGAACATAAGCATTCCGGGTATTTTTCCATTTACTTGTTTCGGACAAACATATTGGCATCTCACCCTTGCTCCTTCAACACCAATAAAATACAAATTATAAAAATCAGCGACTCGGGAAGGAATTTCAACTCTCTCCAATTCATAATCCACTGGAAGCCGTTCAAGCTCTTCCAGTTGTTTATCCCAAAATTCATCAAAATTCGCAGGTTTTATTCCACTTCCAAGATAATTCTGATATTGATGGATGACTTTTTCTGCTTTCATAAGAACACCCCTTCTTTTGGTATCGCTTTCATTATAAAGAATATACAAAATTATGTAAATGTATATATTTTATGAAAATATGTAAATCCTTTTAAATTTAATTCTACTAGTAAAATAGACTTATCATTTTACATAAAATATTCACATTTTACTTGTTAGTATGGCTGAACAGAGGATTAAACAGTAATGGCGGAGAATAAGTTATCTAGTAAAATGCAACAAAATAATCTAAGGATGGGAGATAAACTTGGCTTTTAATGATACTTTTAGATTTGGTTCTCATGCCATCATATTTAATTCGGAGGGTCATGTCCTTCTATTAAGTTAAAGCCTAAGTCATTATATATATATTCACTACTAACAGAGCATTGTTACAAGTAGGATTAATATCCCTTTCTGTTGAACTCTTTATGTTGCTAAGATACAGTTTAGTGCAATTAGAATAGAGGTCTTAATAACCTTAAAATCAAAAAGAAAATATAAACCGTATAAATACAAGGAGATATACTTTGAGAAAAATTAGGGAAGCAACAAAAGAGGATATGATAGAAATTTATAAGATGGGCTATGATGTTTGGGGAGATAAATTACCATTTAAAGAATATATAACTATGTGTGAAAACTCTAGTAAGTATAAAAAGGGGAAATGGTACGTTCTTGAAGCAACAGGAGCAATTATTAAGCTCCCTCGTCGTATATGAACTAAATCTTTCTGGAAAACAAGTTGTAAAAGGTATTGGTTCAATTGTTACTCCTTTTTATTTAAGAAAAAACGGATATGCTACTACTTTGGTCAATAAAACAATAAATAAATTAGAACAGGATGATAACTGTAATAACTTTTTCCTTTATAGTGATATTGGGATAGACTTTTACAAAAGATTAGGTTTTGTTGTTCTACCAAATGATAGTCAAAAATATGAAGACAGCATTTGCATGTATTATTCGAAGAAAAATGTTTTCGCCACGCTATCACTTGATATTCCTGACTACTTCTAAATACCTCCTTATTATGCTAACGACTGCAGAGGCACAAGCAGACAGCGGTATGCTATCTCTCTTTTTTCATTAACAACAATGTTTACGAATAGAGCCTTCTCAAAACAAAAATACCCCAAAAGTGAACTGCCCCCCAATTGTTAGACACACGTTTAACAATTGGGGGTGCAGTTCACTCTAACTTTCGGGGTGAAACATCATTCTACTGAGCTGTTTTTATTCTTCTATCTTAATTGACCATTTTCCATCGGCTTTGACTACAATCGCAAAATCACCGTTTTCCAGTTTATTGCGGGTGGAGCCGCTATAGTTTCCTATTTCATTGACAAGTAAGCCCGTTCCATTAATACGAACGATAAAATTAGAGGATCCCTGATGTGTGGATGTAAATTTATAGTTTCCGCCGCCGGCTCTTACAAAAACAACATCATCCCCTTCTCCACTGATTTCAGTTGGAAGTTCAGCTGGGGTTGGTGGAATTTGCTGACTTATAGAGAAATTCCAGTTACCAGATGCCTTAATATCTAAATAATAGTTACCAGTCGTATTAATCATGGCAAACGTCTTTCCTTTGTAGCTGCCAATCTCGTTGACTAACAATTCTACATTATTGCCTGCTTCATCCATCAATTTCACAATGAAGTTACTACCGCCAGTGTAGTTTCCTTCAAAAACGGCAAATCCAGCTTGCAGATTAATCATATCTGTTGATTCATCACCTGAACCGCTTAGTTTTATTTTGGACTCTTCATAGATTTTTTCCTTTGCAGCCAACTCAGCTGCCTCAGCTTCTTTTACTAATCTGTCTGCATAGGATTTAGCTTCTTCGTTACTCGCAAATGATTCAACTGACAGCACTTTCGAATAGTCCGTTCCTACTACCACGTATCCATCTGTCGCTTTTAATACATGTCCTTCATTTCCATTTCCAATTGAGTAGGTCTCTCCTGTTTCCACGTTCAATTGATCTTGCTCTATTTGCTTATAATCCTGATAATCCATCCCTTTTTGAATGGCATTTTTTACATCTGCTACGGCAGAAGGAGCAATCTCTTCCTTTTGCTCTTCTTTTGCTGTTTCTTGCTTTTCATCCGTTACGGTTGCCTCTGTTTCCACTGGAGCTTCTTCCAGCTCATCTGAACTGTTCATTGCACCAACCATAAACACGACAAACATGATTGCAGCCATTTTAAGATGTTTCTTTGCCTTACCTGTTTTTCGTAAGCCGGAAATCACTGACAAAATCAAATAAACTATAAATGCTAAAAAACCAGCCATACCGATAAACATAAACACTGTACATATCTCCAATCTATGATGTTATTTATAGGTTAATCCTGCCAAGGTATATGGCAATATACCTGTCACCTCTATTGTTTTACTAACGCTTCCTTTACCACTTGGATTTTTAGAGGCCTAAATACCTTTTCGCTTCTATTCCATGCCAAGAATCCATGTTACGGTCGAGCGTTAAAACTAAAGAATAGATAAAAAAATTGTTATATCACTTTATATAGTCCAAGTTACCCGCCCTTCTAATTGATTTATCAGTATAAAATACCTAAAATTTGCTCATATGTATTATGATGGTTTTTTCAAGTATCTGTAAATAGTAAATTATTGGTTTGACATTGTTCTACAGGGGAATTGTGTAATAAAACGATGCATAAGGAGGAATAGAAATGCTAACATTTTTACCAAGTAAGGATCCTTCTACTATCGCAGTAGAAATGTACGGGAAATCGACTGAAGAAGATGCACGTAAATTAGATAACTTTGTAAAAGAAAATTTATTGGATGGTAAGGAATTTAATTTACTAGCTGTCATTGAAAACGTTGATGGAGCCAGCCTTAAAGGTCTGGCAGAAGGAATCAAATTCGATACAAAACGAATGAATCAATTTAACAAGATTGCAATTGTAGCAGATCAGAGTTGGTCCAATATGATTGCAACGCTCAGTAATTTGGTACCGGGCATTGAAGCTAAGCATTTTGACTCCGATCAGCTGGATGATGCTTGGAATTGGATACTCGGATATAGACAACTCAGTGACGATCCGACAAATGTCATTCTTTAAAATAGCCAGTAATTAACTCCCTACAGTTTTTTAGGGAGTTATTTTGGTTGTGTTATTAATCTATTAGCTAGCCATACTTCGATTCAGTTATAAATTAACGATCCTTAAAAGAGAGTAATCTTCTACTATATTACTTTCTTTTTTCTAATGAAAGCAGTGCCTTCTTAACATTCGTCAAAAATGGATAAATTATGTAAATATAATGATATTTAATCCTAAATAATGGACAAACGGAACATTTATTTGGTAATTTATAAGTGTAGGATAATATGCCTAATACTAAATATTAGGCGCTGAGGGGGAATGCCATCATGGCACGTATGGAAGGTAAAGTTGCTATTATTACTGGAGCGGCTCAAGGTATGGGCGCGGCACATGCTCGTAGATTAGTAGAAGAAGGCGCTAAAGTAGTTTTAACAGACCTTAATGTAGAAAAAGGTCAAGCTACAGCTGCTGAACTTGGGGAAAACGCTTTATTTGTAAAACAAAATGTTACTAGTGCTGAAGATTGGGCAAAGGTTGTAGAAGAAGCGGAAAAAGCATTTGGAAAAGTCGATGTCTTAGTCAATAACGCTGGTATTACAATGGCAAAATCTATTTTAGACATGACTGAGGAAGATTATCGCCGTATCGTGGATATTAACCAACTTTCTGTATTCTTAGGAATGAAAGCAGTTATTCCAGCCATGCAAAAAGCTGGCGGTGGATCGATTGTTAATATCTCGTCTATGAACGGAATCGTTGCTGGTGCTATCGGTTATACAGATACTAAATTTGCAGTACGCGGTATGACAAAAGCAGCTGCAATCGAATGTGCAAATTACGGTATTCGTGTAAACTCTATTCACCCAGGTGTCATTGCTACACCAATGGTTGTACAAGAAGATACAAAAGCAGCCGTAGAAGCATTTGCTAAACACATTCCTCTTAAACGTGTGGCTCAATCTGAAGAAGTTTCTAACTTAGTGCTTTACTTGGCATCTGATGAGTCCAGCTACTCAACTGGCAGTGAATTCATCATTGATGGTGGTTTAACAGCACAATAAAACTTAAAGGCATTAATTTAATACTTATAACCAAAAAGCCAAAACCTTTTAAATCAAGGTCTTGGCTTTTTGCTATTATATATACTAAAAAGCAACAGGAAGTGAATCGATTCCTTTTGAGGAAAGGGCAAATTGCCATTGAATTTCCTCCTGAGGTACATTCAGTCTTAAGTCAGGAAAACGTTTTAATAGGGTAGTAAATGCAATATCTCCCTCTACTCTTGCAAGCGGAGCTCCTAAGCAGGTGTGGACACCATGTCCAAATGCTAGGTGATGATCTATTTTCCGCTTCACGTCTAACCCTTCTGAATCAGTAAATACTTCCTCATCTCGATTCGCGGCTTTTACCGTCACAAGAACCATATCTCCTTTTTTAATATTTTTGCCGCCTATCTCTACATCCTCTTTTGCAAAGCGTGGACCCACACTTGTAGATGGACCGTTGAAACGTAATAATTCCTCTACAGCTGATGGAACTAAACTTAGATCGCTTTTTAATGCTTCAAGTTGTTCAGGATGTTCAAACAACAACATCGATCCCGTTGCGATTAAGTTTGAGGTGGTTTCATGCCCAGCAAAAATTAATAAAGTAATCATTGAGATTAATTCTGATTCTTCAAGACGTTCTCCTTCTGCTTCAATCGCAATAAGCTGACTAATTAAATCATCAGAAGGATTGGCTCTCTTTTCTGCAACCAGGTTTTGGGTGTATTCTCCAAATTCCTGTAAATGGGCTGCTACAGTAGGGTCTTGTCTCCCCCAGCCCATCCCCTTCGCAATCGCGGAGGACCATATATTGAGTTTTTCACGATCTGCGTATGGCACCCCCAACATTTCAGAAATCACATTAATTGGTAATGGGTAAGCATAGTCTTTTACAAGATCCATTTCACCCTTAGATTGAACTTTATCAAGTAATTCATCTGCAATTTCTTGAATACGCGGTCGCAAGCCTTCCATATATCTTGGTGTAAATGCTTTTGAGACCAACATCCGTAATCTCCTATGGTCCATACCATCAACAAAAAGCATTGATTTGCCGGTAAAAAATGTGTCAGGTGCTGATGTATCTACCTCGCTATAAATTTTATCTCTAAAACCCTTTTCTCCATCAATAGAGGAAGGATCTACAGTAAATTGTTTATGATTTTTAAGGATTTGGACTGCCTCATCCATATGTACAACCATCCAAGCTTGACGATCTGCCTCTCCCAAAGGGTTGGGAATAGAAACGATAGGCCCAAGCTCGCGCATTTTTGCAAATACAGAAAATGGATCTTCATTACTCTTTCCACTTAATACACCCAGAACCTGGTTGGAAACCATTTCTTCTGTCTTATTCATCAATCTACCTTCCTTCCATCTTTTCTTTTAGCCTTACATATTCTTAATGATTGTAAGCTCTGATACAATACTCTATTTTTAGTACTCTAATTTGTGTACTATTTCTTAGGATACTATTACCCTGCTATAGAGTAAATGCGAGTAAAGTACTTTTTTAATATAGGTAGAATGAATGTGTAGCTTCAAAGAATCCCTTTCTGTCATATGCAAATATATCCCTTTTATAATAAATACTTTTTGCTCATCTAGACACAATGTCATGGGTGAAAAAACTTATATTTACAAAAAAAGACCTGCACAAAAGCCATAATAGGCATTTATACAAGTCATGATAAGGAAATTATTTAAGCAAGATCCCATTTCATCAAATCAAATCGTCCTTCTCTACTAAAAAGAATTTCTTTTTCTTTTAGCTTAGGGAAATAACGGCTGTGAATGTTTCTTCTCCTTCATTAATAAATATTTCTAATGAAGAGGTATCTATAAATATTTGCATCGTCTTTAGGCTATCCAGTTTACACGTTCTTGACTCTATCTTCATTGCTTTCTATAACCCACTTTCTTTTTTTCAAGCATACGTTACTAACAAGCTAATAAAAATGAGCTATAGAAGTATTTTAAGTTAAGTCTCAAGCCCTAGAAAACTCTACTGCCTATTATAGATAACCATCAAGATAGCTTCTCCCGTCTAAAAGTTTAATTTATCTGATTAGCCTGCTCTTCAGCCGAATATGTCTTTTTACAATACCATAAAAAGTAAATTATTCTTGTCATACTTTTTACGAAAGGTTGAGATTAATGGGATTTCACTACCTTTAGACATATTTATCTATATAAGAAGTACTTCTTTCTTTCTATTCAGAGCAACAATCTATGCGAAAAAAAAGCCTTTTAAAAAAGACCTGTCCTAAAGTCGTTTTTGCAGACTTCCTGAGCAGGTCTATTTTAGTGATTTCATATATTTTATCTATAAAATTATTTCGCTTTCTCCACGCAATAGCCATAAAAGCGATCACAGAGGTCTATGATTTTATCTTGACTGACCAGGGCATTCACCCATTTTTCCGGAATATTTTTCATCCCGTAATACATACCAGCTATAGTTCCCGTTATAAAAGCAATCGTATCAGTATCATTGCCCAGATTGACCGCTTCAAGAACGGCATCTTCATAGGTTTGAGATTTAAAGAAACACCACAAAGCAGCTTCAAGTGAGTGAACAACATATCCATCCGAGCGAATATCATCGCGGTCTGCTTCAAGCAAGCTTAGACTAAAGATTCTTTCATATGAAGCAAATTCTTGTTGATACTCATTCTCTGATCCAAGCTGTTCCCAGCATGTATTGAGTGCAATTTTCAAGGATTCTAAAGGTGAATGTTGATCGTACATATTCAGCAAAAATTCCACATAAATAATTGTACCAAGGGTAGATCTTGGATGGCCGTGCGTGACATGCGCAATTCTCTCTATTTCCTTTTTCCTCGTCTGAAAATCTGGCTCTTTCGATAATGTAAATACAAGTGGCACTATACGCATAAGTGCGCCATTGCCATTATCATATTCCGTTTTCCCACCACACTGAACAGCCGGTACACCTTGCTTATAACGGCTAATAGCATTTGCGGTTGCAATGCCGATATCGAACATTTCACCATATGGGGTCCAGTAGCCTTTATCCTGGTAGGAAACAAAGCGATTCATCAAATCATTTTCATCTTTTCCTGCAATTAAATTTTCAATCAGGCACATCGTTAGTGATGTATCATCAGACCATGTTCCAGGAGGCATATTATAGGTCCCATAACCGATCATATCTGTAACGCCGGCATTTCTGGCTTTAAATTCTACCGGTACACCAAGAGCATCCCCAATAATCCCGCCTATAATGGTTGAATATATCTTTTCCTTCATTGTATCTGCTGGAACTCCATCTACTTTTCTTGTCATATGGAATCCTCCCTTATACTGTCTTTTATCTCATTTTACCAAACTAACCTTTCTTCTATAACGGGATTTCCCAAAAACTTAATTCCATTTCCTTCAATTTGTTAAAATAGAATGAATATGTTAATATATCAGAATACTTAATTTTTGGATATCCCTCCAAACTACCATAAAGGAGGACTGATAAAATGAAACAAAGTTTATACCTAGCAGGTGCATTTGTAGGAGTCATTGTTGGAGCGGGATTTGGCTCTGGCCAAGAAATCATGCAGTTTTTTACGAATTTTGGCTTTTACAGTATACCTGCTATTTTGCTGGCAACTGTCTTATTTTCCTTTATTGCCATGCAGCTCTCTCAACTGAGCAGCCATATGCAAGCCACCTCACATAAAGAAATCATCGAGGTTCTTTGCGGACGTTTTCTTGGTCAAGCACTGGATATAATTTTATCGTTCTTTTTATTTGGCGTTGGTGTAATTATGATAGCAGGCGCAGGATCAATTGTTGAGGAACAGTTTGGGATTTCTGCCATCTGGGGTTCACTATTTATGACAGTTATCACCATCCTGACCATGCTATTGAAGGTAGAGAAAATCATCTCTATCATTAGCTCAATCACACCATTTTTATTAGTTATTATGATTTTTATATCAGGATACGCGCTAATTAAAAATGGAATCACTCCTATAGACATAGAGCGTAATGTTGATTTAGACAAAGCAGCGGCTTCAAATTGGTTCATGTCCGCATTACTTTATGTATCCTTTAATGTTGCTGTCGGTTTCTCTATGCTATCTGTTATTAGCGGAACGTTTAAAAATAAAAAACAAGCAGCTATTGGCGGAATTATGGGCGGTATCCTGCTCGGTGTACTCATGCTGCTGATTAATATAGGTATGATGACTGATATGGCTAATATGCAAATTGTAGAAATGCCTACTTTATTTTTAGCTAATAGTATCTCACCTTTAATCGGGAACCTGCTATCTATTATTCTATTGGCTATGATTTACAATACATGCGTGGGAATGTTTTATGCATTCACAGTGCGAATCATTCCTCAAGGACGCTTCTTTCATCCTTCAGTTGTGATATTCGGAGCAATTGGTTTTGGTCTTAGCTTTGCTGGTTTTACTACATTGGTAAACACCGTGTATCCAATCATGGGCTATGTGGGATTTATTTTACTGGCAGCAATTGGCTGGTCCTGGATTAAATCTAAGCACCATGCTCCTGAAATCAATCGCATAAACCCCGTAGCTGAAAAAGAAAAGAAAATAGTCTAGAACTTCAAAGGATTCTATCCCCGTACTATTTATGGCACGGGGCTTTTTTAATGTAATAAATGAAAATACTGCTACAATCTTTCCAGTTTTATCGCTTTAAAGATAGGGGGAGAGGATTCCATTGTTTGGCTCATCCATACTTTCACCCTTTGTCCGGTTTTTAGTTCACCTCTATAATCACTTTGATGGATGGATAGACGCCCGACATTTTTATATTTGGCTTGCAGCTCCTCAATCGGCAAATCCACGTCCTCATTCTCAAAATTTGAATCGAGCACAATGAATACAGCATCGGCTTCGCTAATGATAATTGTTCCTTCGATTCCAGGTGAGTCGATTTGTCGTTCAAGTTCATACAGATAAAGAACGATGAGAAGCAATAAGGATAACCCGATATATAGGGAAACTTTCGTCGTAATCTTCAAGATTCCACCTCCCTTACCCACCTTTATCAATACCTTCATTCTGTTATTCCTAAAATTCCCCTCTGCACTTTTTTAATTACGTATATAATTTAATAAAGGGGGAGCTGTAATGAATTGTTTAGGCTGTAATTTAGCACATAAAAAAGAAAATGTTTATGTAGTTTTTGAAGATGATTATGTTTGTTGTATTTTAGATATTGATCCTTATAACGAAGGACACGTTTTGATTTTACCTAAAAAACATGTTCGATACTTTAATGAATTTGACGATAATACGGCAAGCTCCGTAATGATGGCAGCAAAGAGGCTATCAAAAGTGATAAAAATTTTGTTTAATCCGGATGGCATTACAGTCTGTCAGAACGGTGGAGCATTTGATGAATTAACACATTTTCATATGCATGTAGTTCCGCGGTATGAAGGACAAAATTTTGCAGATTTCTATTCTGAAGATGGAGAAACACTTGGAGAAAAGGAATACGACTTGGAAGAGACGAAAAGAAAGATCACCGAAATGCTAAAGGTTTTGGATTAATTTCCACTACCTTTTTTTATTCATTCCATTATACTACACCCGTTTATTTCTTTTTTATTGCTTTGTATACCAGACTAAACTTATTAAATTTAGTAAACTAGCATCACTCCTGCTATCCCCTTCATCTGTGCCCTCCCATTCATTAGTAATTTTGTTCCCTTTTGCATTTCTTCTACGCTCTATTTCGCGCGATACCCTTTCAAGTTTATTCCCAAATGACATATACATTTTTTTCAAATATAATGGTAGGCGAGGTGAAAATATGATAACCACAAATAGCTTTAAAAGACTTGTATCAATTCTAGCAATTGCAATGCTAGCTTTGGTTACTGCTGCATGCAGTAATAACAAAGGGGAAGAAAGCAAAAAAGAGGAAAAAACCGGCTGGGAAGCCATTAAAGAATCCGGCAAATTAAAAGTTGCAACTTCCGGAACCTTATATCCCGCTTCCTATCATGATTCTGAAACAAATGAATTAACCGGATACGATGTGGAAGTAACACGTGAAGTAGCTAAACGATTAAACCTAGAAGCTGAATTTACTGAAATGGCCTTTGATGGAATGCTAGCCTCCATCAACAATGGACAAACTGACATCGCTGTCAATGATATTACAGCTACTGAGGAAAGAAGAGAAAAATTTTCTTTTTCTGAACCCTATAAATATTCCTTCGGCGCTGCCATCGTTAGAAAATCAGATTTATCCGGCATTAAAGATCTTGATAGTTTAAAAGGGAAAAAAGCAGCTGGAGAAGCAACAACTACATATATGGAAGTGGCACGTGAACATGGAGCTGAAGAAGTCATCTATGACAATGCAACAAATGATCAATATTTGCGAGATGTTTCTACTGGCAGAACTGACATTATTCTAAATGATTATTATACTCAGCGTTTAGCTGTAGCTGCATTTCCAGAATTCGATATTACCGTACATCCTAATATAAAATACAACCCAAGCAATCAAGCCATATTGATGAAAAAGGATAACAGTGACTTGTTGAACGAAATAAACAAGGTATTGGAAGAAATGAAAACGGATGGAACAATGGCGGAGCTCTCTAAAAAATTCTATGACAGCGCAGACGTTACAAAAGAAGTTCAGTTGGACTCAGTTAAATAAGTGATTGAAAGGGAATTTATATGGCAGATATCCAATGGCAATATATATTTAACCCAGAATTAGCAATCGATTCATTGCCATATGTTCTTGAAGGCTTATCGAATACCCTCTTGATTTCATTTATCAGTATGGCTTTGGGATTGATCATTGGTTTCTTTTTGGCTCTTGGACGGAGTTCTAAAAGTAAATGACTGCGGTGGCCAGCCAGCATGTACATCTCTTTTATGCGCGGTGTACCCATTCTTGTGATTATTTTTATTCTTTATTTTGGCTTTCCGATTATCGGAATTGAATTTACTGCCATGCAAGCGGCTATTATTGGATTCAGTTTTAACAGTGCAGCTTATATTGCTGAAATCAACCGTTCTGCGCTTGGTTCTGTCGATAAAGGACAATGGGAATCCTCACAATCATTGGGTTTATCCTATTGGCAAACCATGGGAGGGATTATCCTTCCGCAGGCTGTCCGAATTGCGCTACCACCTCTCTCTAATGTGTTGCTGGATTTAATCAAAGCTTCTTCATTGGCAGCGATGATAACGGTCCCTGAAATATTTCAGCATGCCAAAATCGTCGGAGGACGGGAATTTGATTATATGACTATGTACATACTTGTAGCGATGATCTATTGGTGCATATGTGCGGCTGTTTCTCTTCTGCAGCGCTGTTTAGAAAAAAGAGCTGAGGTGTATTTGCAGAAATAGAATGGCTGCTAAAGCCACTCCTCACTCAATTTCTATTGTTCGGAGACATTTATATGAAATTCCGCAGGGCACAGTTTATTGGATAAAAAGGATAGAGAATCTATCATTTTTTCATATTGATAGAAAATAAGCAGGGAACATACCCTGCTATCAAGTCGTTATTCGTTAAATTGACAGAAGTTAAGAATATGACCATCCGGATCTTTAAAATCGAAGGTTCGTATATCCGGGTAATCAGCTATTTCGTCGGCATCTACTTCATTTTCTATAAAGAACTTATATACTTCATCTATGTTAGTTGTAAAGAAAATAAATGGGTAGTGTTTTGCAGGTTTTACGTCTGTTGATTGAACAAGGGTTAACGAGGTTTCTCCTATTGTGAAGGCAGCATACCCATTTCGATTCCATCTCATATTTAATCTTAATTTTTCTGAATACCATTTAATCGAGTAGTCTAAATCACTTACCTCTAAAAATACGGTATCAATTCTCTTTACTAGTCCTTCCATTCTTCTACTCCTTCTAATTATTTTCCATAATTAAATTCTATCAAAGAAAGTGTATTTCCTATAGAAATTGAAATAACCCCCGAAAGTTAGAATTGATATCCGACTTTTGGGGGCCACTTCTGATAGCCCTTGAAACAAAAAGGAGTATCTGCTTTTGATTTCATAAATGACTCAATTTTTTTCTTTAGCCTTCTGTGTATCCCTAATATTTTTTTGAACAGTTATGGCAGCGAATACACTTAATACAAAGGACATACCATAAAATCCTTTCTCACTTAAATCAATACTTCCCGCATTATAAAGACCGATGCCCATCAAGGCGATTGCAACAATAAGAGCAAACCAGCTAATTCCATAATAGATGGCTGTCACAGGTATATCCTCATCTCGATCTCTAACCGCCTTTTGTAATGATACTGCTGAATAAAGTCCAAATACTAATACTGCGAAATAATACCCTTTTTCGTTTAATTCCATTGAAGCATTAAATAATCCTATTAGATAAGCAGCAATCCCTACCAATAAAGCCGCCCAGGTAGCACCTTTAAAAGCAGTCGTTGGTTCCCCAGGATGTCTTTCGACCTTCTTTTTTGGAACACTTTGTTCGTTATCTAATAAATATTCATTCTCATTCGACACTGAGTCTTTTCACCTCTCCTCTATATAAATAGTAATTATGTAAAGCGGAATTCCGCCTCTATATCTATTGTATAGAATATTCTTCCGAATTAGTACATATTATCCTTTTTTCGTTATTCAATTGTCTTCACAAGGGCCTATTATAGCATGCGACTAATCAAGATTGTGGTGAATATCCTAGCCTTTTAACACCCAACATAAGTACCGACACAAAAAATATAATGAGCAAAATAAAAAGTTCAACCAGTCTTGTTCTGGTTGAACTTTATTATTTTGCAGATTGATCTCACAATCTCTGAGAATCTCACAGATCTTATACGTTAACTGCCTCTGCTCTATTCGCTTTTCTCTTATGGATTTTCTTCATTACAAATCTGGCAATTGGCTGTGCTACTATTAATTCAATCCAAAATGCCACACCGAAATTCCTAAACCAGCTCAAAAAGAAATTTTGAAAAGGTTCTAAGCTGATTTGTTTTGAGCCAACCCAGGTACCGATAATGGTTAAAAGGACGGATAGAACAGTTACATTGAAAAATGTATTCATTAAAACTCTTGCATTGAATCCATCTGTTTTACCTATGAATTTAGGCATTATTTTACCAACCACAGGTCCAGCAACAAATCTCACCAATAAAACAACAATGATCCACATAAATGGTATAATCTTTAAGGTTTCGATATAATTTTCTTTACTGAAACCACGTTCCAATCCCATAATAATTGGTGCAATCGTATTTACTGAGATGATTGAAATGATGAGCATAAATAATATGCCTTCTCTTGCGTTTTGTGGCAACCTATCTTCTCTATGCATATATACCCTCCGAAAAATGAAAAATTCAGATGGCAGACGTATCATCAAGACATATATTTTTGGCATATCAACTATACCAATATCTCTACACTGATTTAAATATATTACCATGTTAGTTAAATATTTTTCGAGCTCCATTTTTTACCTATTTACTCTAATAATAGATTCCAATTATGCGAATGAACTATTCCAAGCGTTTAACTGCAAATCCATGGGAGATGTCTAAATTAGATTTGTAGCTTATTGTAGGATACTATATAGCCGTTTAAATCCTTGATTGTACCAGATAATTCACCGGATGATTGATTTGCTTCATCTATAATAGCGGTTATTTCTTTTAAATCCTTTTCCGCTTTTAACGCTGAGTATATCTTTTGCTCCAAGTTAAGTACTTCTTCATATTGATCAAGGGCTTGATTATATGTTTGTAACAGGTTAATCAGTGAGTCATGGAGGCTCAACAATGTTTCCTTATGTACTTTTTTCTGATCTATTTTACTCAGTAATTCTTCTGATTCTTTCATTTGTATTAATTGGTTTTCTACCAATGATTTGTCCTCGTCAACCATTAGTTTACACTGATTGATTGTCTCTTCAGCCTTACTTATTTGGTTTTCAGCCTTTTTTAGGTTATCTGCTCCATCTTTTACTGTCATTTCGTATAGGGATTGCAGCTTATTATTTTCGGTATTAAAAAGCTCCCCATAATTCATATTAGACTTAAAATCCCATGCCACTTGATTATGAACCTTCAAATATTTTTCATCATACTTTTGTATAACTGGTAGAATTAAAACAGCCATTAACATACTGGTTACAATTAAAGCTAGATATATACCTATTTTCTTTCTAATCATACGATTCCTCGTCCTTATAATCTCTTATCTTTATGGAAGTTTGCCGGAAAATGTTTTGATTCTTCGTATCTTTCAAATTCATAGCCCGCTTCCTTTATACTTTTAATTATTCCTGGCAATGCCTCAATGGTACCTTTCTTTTCATGAATTAAGATAATTTCCTCAGATCCATTTAATTGCTTCAGAATTTCTCCTTCAATTTTTGAAGGATTCTCTTGCAGCTTCCAATCTTTTGAATCGATTGTCCAATCCCACATTTTCAATCCTGCGTGTGCAGCTTGATCTCGCAATTTCGTATTTAACCCTGGAGATGATCCATATGGACATCTGAATAAAATCGGCAAAATATTTACCTGTTCTTTGATTAATTGCTGTGTTTCCATCACTTCTTCTACAATTTTTCCCTTTTTGTACAATCTATTATAATCATGGCTCATTGAGTGCATTCCGATATAATCTCCACGGTTGACATATTCCTTGGCCATATCCGGGTATTTCTTCATATTATTTCCGATCAGAAAATGAGTAGCCGGTATTTCAAATTGATCGAGTATAGCAATTAACTCCTTTGTATAAAGACTTGGACCATCATCAATTGTTAAATAAACTACTTTTCTTTCTTTACCATTTAATTTTTCAGGCACTTTTTTTACGGTCCTTTCATATGTAACCATGTTCAGTTCTGGATGCCCTGATTGATCATTGGTTTTGTCAGCCAAACTGGAAGTCGGCTTGATCCAGCTCATTACTGTTATGGATACTATAATAGTAACCAAGATAATTGCAAAATTACGCATTCTTTAATCTTCCTTTATAAATCTCTATTTAACTCCTATTATATTACAATTCTTTTTCTATTGTAATATTTTAGTAATATTTCAGAAAAATAGATTAACTAAAAAGCCACTATCCTCTTGTAGGGTAGTGGCTCTTGCATATCTATTTTTTTCTCTTAGATAATCTGCCAAGTAAAAAGGCACCGGCTGCTATCGCAAGAGCCGTGTTTGTTTTTTTGGTGAATACTTGTTTCGTTACAAGGCTTATGTTTTGAGGTCTTTCAGCCAAACGTCTCATAAAGTATCCATACCAATCCGTCCCAAAAGGAACATACGTACAAAACTGGTAGCCCTCTTTAGCCAATTCCATTTGCATATCGAAGCGGAAACCATAGAGCATTTGGAATTCAAATTTTTCATTAGGAATTTGATGATCTTTTACAAATTGCTTCACATGGTTTATGACTTTATGATCGTGTGTTGCAATGGAGGTGAACTTACCATTTAACAGATGATATTCTATCAAATTGATATAATTTTTATCAATTTCTGCTTTTGTTTGATAGGCTAATTCAGCAGGTTCCTTATAGGCACCTTTTACAATACGAAGGCGGTAATTTTTATATTTTTGTATATCATTTTCGGCTCGATGAAAATATGCTTGTATAACTGTACCAATATTATCGTATTTTTCCGATATCTGATCTACTAAATCAAAAGAAGGCTGTAATCTGGAATGGTTCTCCATATCAATATTTATAAAAATATCATACTTTGCAGCTGCTTCAAAAATTTCCAACAGATTGTCTCTGCAGAAATCCAAATCTATATCCAACCCTAATTGAGAGGGTTTTAATGATATATGAGCATCGACTTTATTTTCATAAATGGCCTCAATAACCTGAAGGATTTGATTCTTCGCCTTTACAGCTTCATCTTTATCACTCACAAATTCTCCAAGATTATCCACGGTACAAGAAATTCCATACTTATTTAACTCTTTTATACTCTCAATTGTTTCGTCTATATTTGTACCGGCAACTACAGTTTGGGCACCCATTTTTAACCCATATTTTTGAGCTGTGCGGTTTAAAAGCTGATTTTCTGAAAGAGCAATGAAGAAATCTTTAACAATCATTAAGAACACCCCTTATGTTAGTTAAATAACATGAAATCAATAAATACAGAATAAATACTTGTAATCTTACACTATGGGTAGGCTAAAACTTATATGTTCATATAAC
The DNA here is from genome assembly GCF_058216035.1 of Pradoshia sp. Z4_20. Taxonomy (NCBI): domain Bacteria; kingdom Bacillati; phylum Bacillota; class Bacilli; order Caryophanales; family Bacillaceae; genus Pradoshia; species Pradoshia sp. Z4_20. The sequence continues at coordinate 514,480 of NZ_JBZAJD010000001.1, read as the reverse complement.
CTCATTTGAAGCGCTTACTTATTTCAATATATTCATAATATAGTAAATTCCGAAAGATTTCTATAAGGAATATCTTTTTTTACTTCCGTAATAATAAGCCGGCTCCCCAATAGAGCAACAGCCTTAAATAATAGGCAATTAATCGATTTAATGACCTTTTCTATATCTTTAATTGAGACATAAGCAACTATAGTGATTCTTCTTTTAACAAGTGCAAGTATTGGATTTAATCTATATACCGCACTCCATTTCTTTTATGCATTTAGCCCTATATTAACTAGTCAGCTAGTTTTCTCCCCGTGATTTATGGCCTATTTTTCTCACAACTTAGTTTGTTTCCTAGACTTACTAAGTAGATACCTTCTATAATAATGTTCAAATACCCATGTAAACGCTTTCTATTTTAAATGAAAAGGAGATTAGGACATGTCACAAAAATTAGTACGTAAGTTTCTAAGTTTCGGATTAGCTATTGCCCTTGTAACTCCTGTCTTTTCCACTGATATTGCGAGTGCTAAGCCATTAAGTGCTTTAAAAGCTTCCCCTTTATATGAAAGGTACGAAGATTCTTTCACAATTGGGGCTGCTGTCGAACCCGATCAATTAATGGGTAAGAGCGGTCATGTATTAAAGCGTCACTATAACAGTATTGTTGCAGAGAACGTAATGAAGCCTATATCCATCCAACCCGAAGAGGGGAAATTCAATTTTAAAGAAGCAGATAAAATTGTGAAATTCGCCAAGAAAAATGATATGGATGTTCGTTTTCATACCCTTGTATGGCATAGTCAGGTACCTGATTGGTTCTTTATTGATAAGAACGGGAATAAAATGACCGAAGAAACCAATCCAAAACAGCGGGAGAAAAATAAAAAGCTATTATTACAGCGCTTAGAAAATCACATAAAAACGATTGTCAAAAGATATAAAAATGATGTCGACTCATGGGATGTTGTAAACGAAGTGATTGACGAATATGCATCAAATGAGCAGAAGCTGCGTGAGTCTCCTTGGTATCAAATAACTGGTACTGATTATATTAAGGTAGCATTTAAAACAGCTAAAAAATATGCAAAAAAGGATGCAAAACTGTACATTAATGACTACAACACAGAGGTGGAACCCAAAAAAACCCATTTATATAACTTAGTTGTTGAATTGCTTGAACAAAAAGTCCCTATTGACGGTGTGGGTCATCAAGCTCATATTCAATTAGGCTGGCCATCCATTGCTGAAACGGAGGAATCTATTAATCGTTTTGCCAGTCTTGGTTTAGATAATCAAGTAACCGAGTTAGATGTGAGCTTATACGGCTGGCCACCAAGACCTGCTTATCCTTCATATGAGGATATTCCAGAAGAAGAGTTCCAGCGTCAAGCTGCCAGGTATAATGAGTTATTTGAAATGTATGAGAGATTAGGAGATAAGATCAGTAACGTAACATTCTGGGGAATTGCAGATAATCATACATGGCTAGACGACCGTGCCGAGGAATATAATAATGGCGTTGGAAAAGATGCACCGTTTGTCTTTGATCCGAATTATAATCTTAAGCCTGCTTATTGGGCAATAATGGACTAGAATAGATGCCGAGATTAATTTAGTATAAGAATCCTTAGATATCTTCTTATACTATAGTAAAAGAGGAAGCTTATCGCTTCCTCTTTACCTTTTAGTTTCAGTATATACATCCTTTTAATTAACTTGTTGTTATTGTTTTATCTTTAAATGGATTTTTTTACTCAAAGGATTAACCTGCAAGTTTTCCAATCTGAAGCTCATACATTTGATAATATTTGCCTTTTAATTCCATGAGTTCATCATGGTTTCCTCTCTCCACAATTCTTCCTTTATCGAGAACAAGGATTTGGTCAGCGCTTTTAATAGTAGAAAGACGGTGTGCAATAATAAAAGTGGTTCTACCTTTCTTTAGCACCTCCATTGCTTCCTGAATCAAGCTTTCTGTTTCTGTATCAATACTGGATGTAGCTTCATCAAGAATCAGGATAGCCGGATTAAAAGCCAAAGCACGGGCAAAGGATATTAATTGGCGCTGCCCTGATGAAAGAGTACTCCCTTTTTCAACTACCGGTTCATCAAACCCATGTTCAAGATTGGCCAACACGCGGTCAGCTCCCACATCCCGTAACGCTTTTTCAGCTACTTCTCTCGAAATTTTTGGATCATCAAGTGTGATATTCGAAAGGATGGTTCCAGTAAACAAATATGGATCCTGTAAAACAATTCCCATATGCTCACGCAAGGTTTGATGTGGGATATCTTTCAATTCTATCCCATCAATGCGGATAGCCCCCTCCTGATAGTCATAAAATCTGAATAACAGATTCATAATGGAGCTTTTCCCAGAGCCTGTATGCCCCACTAGGGCTATTGTTTCGCCCTGACTAGCCTCAAACTGAATATCCTTTAATACTTTTTCTCCTTCTTTATAGCTAAAAGATACATGATCAAAATCAACATGCCCTTTAAAACGTGGCTTACGTTGATCCTCAACATCAATACCTTCCTCATCCAGAAGTGCAAATACGCGTTCACCGGCTACCATCGCCTGTTCAAAATTTGCAAACTGATTGACAATTCCTGATATTGGGTGGAACAGACGATTTAAATAATTCACCATCGCGTATAAAACGCCTAGACTGACGACTGATTCACCAGATGCTGCCATACCTCCGAAATACCATATAAATAGTGTTAATGTAATAACACGCAAAGCACCTACAAGATTTCCATTTAACAAGGAATTTAATTTTTGCATTTTACTTTGGTATACATAATGCTCTGTGTTCAGTTTTTCAAATTCCTCTGTTGTTTCTTTCTCCCGCTTGAATGCCTGAATGATATTCATCCCATTTATGGATTCGTTAATCATGGCATTAATATCACTTATACGTGCCCGAATGACCCTATTATACTTTGTAGCAAATTTACGAAATAATAATGTCCATCCAACGAGCAGCGGCAGAATAATCAATGTCGCCATTCCAAGCTTTACATTAAGCAAAAATAGGGCAATGATAATTCCGATAATATTAACCGTACTCGAGAAAAAATTAGCTAAAACCCTTACATACAGCTCCCGAATTGCTTCGGTATCATTTGTAATCCGTGCCACTACCTTTCCTGCCGGTAAATTATCAAAGTAGCGAATCGGCAGTCTTTGAATTTGAGCAAAAACGTCCTTTCGCATTGTTTGAATAATTCGATTCGCTGCTTTTTGTAAATAATAGCTCTGCCCATATTGAAAGAAGAATGCCACAACCATAATTCCGAAATACAGAGCAAGTAATTGCATTATACGGCTGATCTCTGGCTGATAAAACGCCATGATTTGTGCTCCTGACAATTTCTGAGCCTCATAGGTTGCTCTTTTTTCTCCACTAGTAATCACCAGCTGCCCATCTTTATAGGATCTCTTCCCATCAAACTCTATCGGTTGGTTTAGGAATAAAAACGTCGTCCCAACCTGTTGGATGGCAACCTCACTTCCGGTCCATTCCCCATCCTCTACATAGGCCTCACGTTTATATGTGCTCCCCTGATAGTGAACGGCATCCTTTGTATTCTTCGTTTCCACCCATGGAGATTCAATCCCCATGATATGGTTGTCTATCATGTTTTTCCCGATATAGGGTCCGATTAAGTCCGCCCCTACTGAGATGGATAACATCATTAGTGCTAGGATAATGGTTCCTTTACACTTCACTGCATATTGATATAAACGTTTTCCCGTCTTCCAACCGGATTCCGTTTGTTCCAAATGTTCGTTCATTAGGCGCTCACCTCCTTATTCGCTTCAATTTGCTGGCGATCAAATTGTTCTTTATACCAGCCCTTCTTATTGAGCAGCATTTCATGTGTGCCTTCCTCAATCACCACTCCATCATCTAGTACAATAATCCAGTCTGCATGCTGTACTGCTGATAATCTGTGAGTAGTGATTATCGTCGTTTTGTTGCTTCGTTCATTCCGAATATTTTCGATAATCGTTGTTTCTGTCTTGGCGTCCACTGCAGAGAGGGAGTCATCGAGAATCAGAATCTCCGGATCTTTAATTAACGCCCTGGCTATTGAAATCCTTTGCTTTTGTCCGCCAGATAAAGCAATACCTTTTTCCCCAACCAGCGTCTCCAGTCTGTTCGGCAGTCTCTCTATATCTTTTTCAAAATCAGCGAGGCGAACTGCTTTCCAAAACTCTTCATCAGTTGCTTCCATTTTTCCAAATAAAATATTCTCCCGAACTGTTTTAGAAAATAAAACATGATCCTGCGGTACATATCCAATCCATTCCCGGACATCCTCAAGATTTTGTTTTTCAATCGGTACATCGGATAGGGAAAGAATTCCGTTTCCAGCAGGATATTCACGGAGCAATTGTTTCACAAATGTGGTTTTTCCGCTTCCTGTTTTTCCGACGATTCCAATGGTATCCCCGCTATCGATTTTGACATTGATATCGGCTAGATTATCCACCTTTGAAGAAGGATAACGGAATACTACTTGATCAAATATAACGTTCTCTAATTCCGGGACATCCACTGGATTCGGATCATTTTTTACATCCTCCTGAGAAGATAATGTTTCGTTCATGCGATCGAGAGAGGCATTTCCTCTTTGCATGACATTAATTAATTCCCCAATGGCGATCATCGGCCAAATCAGCATCGATAGATATACGTTAAAGGTCACAAGCTGCCCAATTGAAATGGCTTGAGCGAATACTAGATTGGCTCCATATCCAAGACTGATTAAATAACTGATACCAATAACGAATGTGATAACCGGATCAAACATGGCATCTACTTTCGTTACTTTCATGTTTTTCTCATATACATCTTCTGTCATCTCTTCAAAGCGTTTTTCATCCGCTCGTTCCTGTACATAAGCACGAATGACACGGACACCCGCGACTGATTCAAGGACCTTGTCATTTAGTTCACCAAAAGCATCCTGTGCTACTGTGAAGTGCTCATGAATTCGCTCTCCGCCCTTTTTGACTGCCCATGCCATAATCGGCAAAGGTAAGATGGCGGCAAGCGTAAGTTCCCAACTAATTGTAATGGCCATTGTTGCTAAAATCGCAATCATATATAAGGTAGAATCCATTAACGTTAAAATACCGAATCCTGCTGTAACGGATATAGATTTAAGATCATTGGTTGCTCTTGCCATTAAATCGCCTGTACGATTCTTTTCATAGAAGGTTGGTGTCATTTTTAATAAATGACCTATAAATCCTGAGCGCAGCTTCCGCTCTAAAACATACGCTCCACTAAATAACTGGTAATTCCATATATAGGTTAGTATATAGAGGGTGACCATTAACCCGATCATCCACCAAACATAGGTCATGAGTGTCTCCTGATTCATTTCACCTATACTCATGTCATCTATGGCCATCCCAACAATCATCGGTGGCAAAACCTCCAGCACATTTACGATATTCAATAACGCGATTGCGACTGTATACCGAATCCAGTGCTCTTTAAAAAACCAACCTAATTTCTTTAAAACCGAAAACATTCCATCTCCTCCTTTGTCTTAACCGAAGAACATTTTAATTGCTACGTACTGTTTGCCTGTATGTCCCTTGAGATTTTTACATTGACCACATTTGATTCCATTTTTCTTCCTCCTTTTTTGAATGCAACTTAAAATTACCAACAAAAAAAGACTGCAACGATTACGTGTTGATACTTCCTCCAATCAAAAGAAGATTCGAACGTAAAAACGTCCAATCTTTACATTTGAGTTAGACAAAAGTACTCACGGCAACGTGCAGTCTTTTCGTTTAAAACGAGTTAAATCATATTTAAACGGGAGGACTGCACAAATCTCATATCGACTCGATGATACGCTACAACAATCACTGATTTTTTCATCATACAGTCCTCCTTTCATTGATAAGTAAATTGGTAAGTCTTTACACAGATTACTACTATTTGAATTGTTAGTCAATTACAAATTTAAAATATTTTCAAATATTTAATTGCATGTTCGCTCATTGAATTATTTTTACAAAAACATCCATACTACCTTGCATTAAACAGTACCGTGTGTAATACTATAGTTACTACTATACAATGTATAATAGCGAAGGAAAGGAGGCTTTACGATTGAATGTCCAATTCAAAAAGGGCGTTTTAGAGCTTTGCGTACTTGTTATGTTAAATAACAAGGATCGTTATGGATATGAGCTCGTTCAGGGGATTTCCGATAAATTTGAAATTTCCGAAGGAGCCGTCTATCCGCTTCTCAGACGACTTACCAAAGAAGAATATTTCACGACCTATTTACAGGAATCTACAGAGGGGCCCTCTCGTAAATACTATCATCTAACAGAAAAAGGCCGGGATTACCTGAAGCAGCTGGTAAGAGAATGGCAAGCATTTTCCACAGGTGTTAATCAAATTATTGAGGAAGGTGAAGTACAGTGAATCGGGAACAATTTTTGCAACAATTATCTAACCATCTTAGCGCCCTGCCTAAAGAGGAACGCAATGACATCTTAAATGATTATAATGAGTATTTTGAAAATGGTTTATTAGAGGGAAAGTCCGAGAGTGAAATATCAGATAATCTTGGTTCTCCTGAATTAATCGCAAAGGAATTAAATATATCGAATACATTTGCCGAGATAGACAGGAAGATGACCTTCTCAAACGTCTTTGGTGCGATTGGATTAACAATTGGACTGAGCTTTCTGAATCTAATTTTTGTCCTTGGTCCTGCCATAGCTCTTGGAGGTATATTGTTAGGCGGTTGGGGGGCAAGTATCGGTCTCATATTATCACCATTCCTCCACCTGATTGGTATTATATTGGGTTTCAATCAGGCCTATGCATTTGAAGTTTTTCTTTCAATCGGGTTCAGCGGTTTAGGAATTCTCCTCTTGTTTGGCATGTATTATGTAACCATCTTTAGTTCTAAAGTGTTTATTAAATATTGCAAATGGAATGTTTCAGTTGTAAAGGGAGGTATGAAGCATGTATAAAAAGTGGCTGATTGTAGCTGGAATACTCATCGTTATTGGCTTTTCAGGAGCATTGCTGACTGCAAAATCGTTTTTTTCACTTCAAAATGAGAATGACAAACAAACGAAGCAGTTTCAAAGTTCAGAGATACAATCGATTGATGTCAATAATACCGTAGGGACAATCAAGCTGGCAGAAACATCTGGAGATGAAATTATTGTTGAGACAATTGGGTCTAAAATGTCCAATCCCATAAAAATAGAAGAGAACGGTGAAACCCTGTCCATTACAAACGAGGCGGATCATACTATTTCTCTAGGTGTTAATTTTAAAAAATCATCAGAGAATATTACAGTCTATTTGCCAAAAAAACAGTATGACAGAATCTCAGCATCAAATGAAGTCGGTGAAATTACAATCTCTCAGATTAATGCAGCCCACTTAAATGCAGAATCAGAAGTTGGAAGCATTCATATAAGCGATGTATCCTCCACTTCAATAATCGCTTCTTCGGAGCTAGGGAACATTAAGATACAAAAATACAGCGGCAAGCTCCAGGTCGATAATGAAGTTGGCTCGATTGATATTTCGACCGATGAAATCACTGAACCGCTTATCGCCAAAAATGAACTTGGAGAAATCGACTTAACAATTAATCAGGATCCAAATAACATCTTAATTACAGCAGACTCTGAGATTGGCAGTAAACGAATCTTTGGCAAAAAAACCGGAAGTTATATGAGTGGGGATGGAAGCATTACAGTTCAACTGAGCACGGAGACCGGCAGTATTCGTGTTACTGATTAATGAAAAACCCGATAAAACCTTCAAGGGCTTTATCGGGTTTATTTTCAATTCTATCAAACAGCTGTTTTAGCCTGATTTTGAGCAGCATCCACAAGGATGAATACCGCTGACAACAAGTGCATAATCATTCCAATACCAGGAATGAAGCCAACAACGGACGTTACAATTCCCAGTATATTTCCGTTAGCTTTTATTCCGGCTTTATACGAAAAGACTACAATGATGATATGGAAAGCAAGCATAATAAATAAGGGTACCCATGCCATGCTTAGGATAATTGTTCCTCCAAGAACAGGTATACCTAATAATGCTTCCATACCGCCTGATACCCATTTTAAAATATTAATCATTTGACGACTCATTACTAGCCACCCTCTCTCTTATATATTTTTTAAAATATTATTCTATAATAACTATATTTACTATATACCCATTAATCTAAATATTATTAACTATATTTTTCAATAAATATGTATTATGTTTATATAATTTTGTCTTTCTTATCTTTATGTACATCCATTTTTCCAGTAACCATCTAACACGTTGCTGCTATTATAAACCTCCTCCTGCCCTACTTCATCAATAGAACTACTCCCCATCAATTAAAATTCCAAAAAAGATAACAGCACAAGCGGTATCGCCATACATAAAGAATACCTTTTAATCGTAGATTGCAAAGATATGAAAGTAATCAATCAAGATGTAGATAAGATTATTTATCAAAAGGAAGGATTAAGTAAATCCATAAATGCAAATGCTGACAGCCAATACATTCAATTTACCCCTTTCGATGCGAGTTTTTCTGCTCAGATTATTTTTGATCTATTTGACCGTATTTTGGAGCCGAATAGCTTGAGGATATCCGATATTGCTGCATTTTGTATTTCACAATTTGCATATGGAGATAAGTTAACCATTGAACAACACTAGGATATCCAAAGCCAAAAGGTCATTTATATTGGAGATCAATATGGCTATACAGGTTCGAGCAGTCCGTTCCTCGCTTTCCATGAAGGGATACAGGATGGGCGTATTAAGCGCGGAGATTATGTTATGTTTTGGACAGTTGGTGCAGGACATCAGTTCATCGCTATGTTATGGAAATACTAATCTCTTTATATAAAATGAAACGGATCTAGCATCAAGTCGTTGCAGGAACAAAAAATCCACCTTGTTTTTTAGGTGGATTTTCTCTTATCATTTTTTATTAAACTGACTTCGCCCGAGCGTTTCAACCGTCCTCGGAATTAAACTGTAAATCTTACTTCCCGCATTCATCCAGCCTGGTGCATTAATTTCCCGCTTATTTTTTAGCATGATATTCGTGATTTTTTCTGCCAGCTTGACCGGATCAATCATCAAGCGTTCAATGTTTTTGATATACGTACCTTCTTTATCTGCGATATTAAAGAAATTGGTTTTAATCGGTCCAGGATTGACGGATGTAACAAAAACATTCTCTGTATGCATTTCCATACGTAAGGCATTTGTAAATCCAAGTACCGCATGCTTCGTTGCTGAGTAAACACTTGATTTCGGCGTCGCCATTTTCCCAGCCTGGGATGCAATATTGATAATGTGGCCTGATTTCTTTTCTGCCATCGCAGGCAGTACCATTTTCGTACAGGCAATGAGTCCAACCACATTTGTATTGATCATGGATTCTGTATCATCTAAACTTGCGTCCAACACTTTCTCGAAAATTCCAAAGCCAGCATTGTTCACCAGAACATCGGTATCTCCCACTTCATTCTTGATGTGGGCAAATGTCTGTTCAACAGCATTCCGATCGGATACATCCAATGTATATACATAAACCTCGCAATTAAAATCAGTCATTAATTCTTTACGGATTTTTTCTAATTTGTCCAAACTCCGTGCGATTAAAACCAATTTTGCTCCACTTTTAGCAGCATGTCTGGCAATTTGTTCACCTAACCCGCCTGAGGCACCCGTAATCGTAACAATTTTCCCACGAATTCGTTCATTCATGTACTTCACTTCCTCATTAATGGTCCATTATTTATTATAATACCATACGACACCATCAACCATTTCACTTTCAATTTCATGAAGACTATCTAGATAATCGAGCTGGCCCAATGTCTCAAACAATGCCAGTGCTGGATCTCTCTTAACAGCCTTCGGAAATAATTGTATAGCTAATTCCAAGACGTTCCGACGGTCTTCCCCAATGAGGCTTTTAACATGAAATGCCCGCTCATGCTGATTTTTTAAACGTTTCTCTATTAGCTGGTATGGTTCAGTAATGTCCTTTCCATGCCCTGGATATACGATTGTCAGTCTTTCATTTTGCAATCGACGCAAGCTATCATTCAGTTGCAGTTGCGGCTTCAATCTCTCCTGCTCTGCCCTTTTCGGTACCTCCAGAATCGGGTTAGGTGAAATTTTACCCAATAATAAATCTCCGCCAATCAGTGTACCTGACTCTTCATGATAGAAGGATAAGTGACCCTGTGAATGGCCAAAGGTTTCCATTGCTCTCCAACCAGGATGGCCGGGAATCCAGTCTCCTTCTTTCAAAAAATGTGTGAGGGGTTTTGAACCCGAATACGTATATAGGGACTCTACATCATTGGCATATTTCATCAATTGCGGAGGTACGCCAAATTGCTTTGCCATACTTGTAAAATAATCTTTTTGTTCCTTCATAAATGCTGGATCCCTTTTAAGATACCGCTGGTTATCTTCATGTCCATACAATGGATCTTCTTGAAATACATCAATTAATCCACAGTGGTCAGAGTGGTGGTGGGTTAATATTACCTGTTCAATATCAGATAGCCTATATCCCAGTTCCTTTAACTGCCGTTCAAGTGCCTCTTTTGCTTCCTGTGTTTTAATTCCGGCATCTACCAGAGTTAAAGCATCTCCTTTTAGAAGATACGTATTTACATCTCCGACAGCAAACGGAGTCGGTATAATAATTTTTTCAGCTACCCTTGTAATCGAACTCATCTCATTACTCCCTGTTATGTATTTTAGTAATTATTTTTACATAATTTGTATGAAAATTCCATCATAAAGTTTGAATATTCTTGACACATGAGCTATTTTTTTGCATAATTTCTATTAATATCAAATAAATATACTTATACAAGCGTTCGAGAAAGAATAGTAAATCATGTATGGCGTAAGAGAGTGAAACCCGTTGGCTGTAAGGTTTCGCCGCCCACTGATGATTGAACCTGCCTTTCGAGCTGTCAGGAAAACCTGGCCGTCCGACCGGGCGTTATCCGGTATAAAGATGCAAGCATTCTAGAGCCGAATGCTCGTAAATTAAGGTGGTACCACGGAAGAATAGCCTTTCGTCCTTTACAGGATGAAGGGCTTTTTTTATTTTTACAAAGGAGGCAGGAGCATGAATAAAAAAATTGCTTTTCTTGGAGCCGGTTCTATGGCTGAAGCATTGATTGCAGGCATTGTAAAAAAAGGGGCAACTTCACCCGGAGATCTTTGGGTCTGTAATCGGAACAATGATCCTCAACTAGAACGCTTGAAAAAAAACTATGGCGTTATTCCATGCCGCAACATGTCCTCCCTTCTATCTGACGCAGATATCATCCTGATAGCCGTTAAGCCGAAGGATGTTTATACAGTCTTACAACAAGCCAAACCTTATCTAACCAGTAAGATGGTACTTATATCTGTTGCCGCAGGAATTTCTACTCAAAGCATTGAAGCCATTTTAGAGAATACTATGCCGATTATTCGGGCTATGCCAAATACATCTGCGGCAGTTGGAAAATCCGCCACTGCTATTTCAGGGAACATCTATATGAAACCAGAGCATCTTACACTGGCTAAAGACATTTTCAATACGGTAGGAATGGTCGTTTTTACAGAAGAAGAGAAAATGGATGCCGTCACAGGCCTCTCTGGAAGCGGACCAGCATATATTTATTACTTAATTGAAGCCATGCATCAATCAGCCCAACAAATTGGTCTTAATCATCAAGAAGCTCAAACTCTGATTATCCAAACGTTAATGGGAGCTGCCGAAATGGTCCACTCCTCCGATAAATCTCCTCAAATGCTGCGTTACGAGGTAACAAGTCCAGGAGGAACTACTGAAGCAGGTATCCAAATCCTTGAACAACATGGCGTTAAGGAAGCCTTTATTAAATGCATTCAAGAGGCTACCCTCCAATCAGAGCGTATGGGTAAGGAATTAGGAAGTAAAATCAAAGAAAAAATTCTATATGAGTAAAATAAATAGTTATATGATGCGCGTATCAATTACAGCACTTCTCTAAGCGCATTCAGAAAAATGGTCAATCATTAATCATCTAACGGGAGGATTATACTATCCTCTCTTTTTTTACTATCCCACTCCAGTAGGCTTTCAACATTCAGCCCAGCAAATGTTAGAATCCCGCTCTCCCCTCATACATGATGAAATAATGATTGAACTTTTAAGGCCACCTCCATTGGTCTTACGTCAATAGATGTTAACTTTTCAAGACCCACCCATATTGGCAGGTACGTTCCTCTTCCCCTTGTTTTGTTTGTATATTCATCACCTTGCCCGGTGCCTATAGTTCCAGATAAAATTTTTGCCTTGTAGAAGTATTGGTTATTTCCGTTATATTTTACTTTTGAAATACATTCATTAACATTTACACCTACCCCCAATTCCTCGATGGCTTCCCTTTTAGCTGCAGCTTCAGGTGTTTCACCATTCTCTATGCCTCCTCCAGGAAAAACATAATAAACAGAAGCATTCAAACTTCTTTTAATGAGTACTATCTGATTGTTTTCTATAATTACCACGGAGCTCCGATCTCTCATAGCCATTCTCCTCCCTGTTTACGAGTATTGTTCTTGATATTTTTTATATAAAACCATGACTTATAGCAAAATAGCTGACCTTTTAACATTCGTAACATATTAATAAGGTAAATAGGAATTTTCATAAGCTAATTTTAAATCCATTAATTCTCGAGAGTAATGATTGCTGCAGAAATTTAGGCTGTCCCAACTTTAAATATTGTCCAATCCATCTATCACTTTAAACCATATGATGGCTATGTAATGGGAATTCGCTCCCATTATTGCAGCAATGAACAGGAGGTGTCTGTATTGAGTGATTCTTATGGTGGTAAAGGTGTAGGAAGCTTTGCTTTCGTTGTTGTTCTTTTCATCTTGTTAATTATTGTCGGTGCTTCTTATGTTGGAGGCGGCTACGGCGGTTACTAAGTAAGATAGGGGGCATGTACTCGGGGATTCCCGGGCCACATGCTCTCTTCCTTTTATTTGAAGCATTTGATTAGTCACCCCTTAATCCCAACTGTTATACTTGGTTACTGAAAGGAGTTGTCATCAATGACTAAATCATTATTATTTGAACCATATACAATTAAAAATATAACTCTTAAAAATCGGATTGTCATGTCACCGATGTGCATGTACTCCAGCTACGAACGTGATGGAAAAATACAGAACTGGCATATGACTCACTATACAAGCCGGGCTGTCGGCCAGGTTGGTTTAATCATCGTGGAAGCAACCGCAGTTACTCCGCAAGGTAGAATTTCTGATCAAGATTTAGGCATTTGGAGTGACGATCACATTGAAGGTTTACATACGCTAACTGCTATGATGAAGGAATATGGCACAGTTCCCGGGATTCAGCTCGCTCATGCAGGGCGAAAAGCTGAGCTTGAAGGTGAAATTATCGCACCTGTTTCTGTGCCTTTTAATGAAAAAATGAAAACTCCTAGAGAAATGACCAAAAAGGATATTGCCGATACAGTTGAAGCCTTCAAACAAGCCGCTATTCGTGCCAAAAAGGCAGGATTTGAGGTTATGGAGATTCATGGCGCACACGGATACTTAATCAATGAATTCCTAACTCCTGCCGTTAATACTCGTACCGATGAATATGGCGGATCGCCGGAAAATCGTTATCGATTCCTAAAAGAAATCATTACTGCTATTAAATCTGTTTTTGACGGCCCATTATTCGTCCGAATCTCCGCTAAAGATTATCACGAAGACGGATATGAACCGGAAGATTATATTCAATATGCCCGTTGGATGAAAGAAGACGGAATCGATCTTATTGATGTAAGCTCCGGTGGTGTAATGTCAGTACCGGTACCAAGCTTCCCAGGCTATCAGGTCCCAATGAGTGAGACAATCAAGCATGAAGCCAACATTGCAACTGGTGCCGTCGGATTAATCACATCTGGCGTACAAGCGGAGGAAATCTTACAAAACAACCGTGCTGATCTAATTTTTATCGGTAGAGAATTATTACGTGATCCATATTGGCCTAAAAATGCTGCCAAGGAACTGCGTGCTTCTGTTGAAGCTCCTGTGCAATACGGTCGCGGTTGGTAATTTCCTTCGATTAAATCATTGTTTTGATTTAATAAAGTACAGGAAACAAATTAAGAAAAAAGTATCGTTTCTATAGAAACGGTGCTTTTTCTTTTTTTGAACCTTAAAATTCGACAGGAGAATACAAAATAATAATGACGAGATCTTAAACTAAAATTAAATAATTACATATTGGAACAATTCGATGTAGCTGTAGATTAGTATTTTTCCTTCACATCCGTACCAAAGGGACAAACATTTCTTCAGTTTCTCTTATCAGAATTTATTTTTCACAACAATTACATTATTTTCATGTTAAGACAAAAAAATGAATGCCGATAGTTAATTGAAGACCATTGTGACTTTCCTAATTGATAGGAGGAAAAATATATTGAAAAAGAAAAAAGCTCGTTCAATCAAGATTAAATTATTGATGTTAACTTTAATAACGTTAATCATTCCTGTAATCGTTATCGGTATCAGCGTATTTTTTATCTCAAAAGATCAATTGATTGAAACAGAGAAAGAAAATCTCCAAACAAACACTGATATGACAATTGGAATGATCGGACTCTTACACCAACAAGTGAGTGCTGGTTATATTTCCTTAGAGGATGCACAGCAACAATTAAATGAAGAGATTCTGGGAGAAGAAGAGCAAGTTTATCAAGGTTATGATTTTGGAGAAGATGGAGAACTATCTGCAATCGACAAAGATGGCACTCTTACCTTACATACTAAAAACGCAGATACAAATTATAAAGACCTTAAAACAAACGGAGACAAAACAGTGGATCAGCTGATTCTTGAGAAAGGTGAGAACGGGGCTTTCATATCGTATTCTTCCAAAAAAGGTGATGTTGAAAAAATAGCTTATGTTAAAAGGGAACCTTATTGGGAATGGACGATTATATCCAGCAAACCCGTCGCAAAAATTACATCTAAATCATCTGAGCTTGCCTGGTTAGTAGCTGTAATATCAATTGGCTCTGTCATCATTGCCAGTTGTACTGCTTACTTCTTTTCTGCAAAAATAGCCAAACCGATTTCACAGGTTAGTAAAGGCCTAAATCGGATTGCGACCGGTGACTTTTCAATCTCTCCATTAAAGAATAAAAGCAAGGATGAATTAGGACAGTTGGCAAGTGATTTTAATACAATGGTGGACAATACGAAGATACTGATCACCCAGGTTAACCATTCAACTGAACAAGTTGCAAGAGCATCCGAAGAATTGACTGCAAGCTCGGAGGAAACAACTCACAGCACAGAAGAAGTATCCAATTCCATTAACCATGTTGCCGATGTGTCTGATTCTGCTAATACTCGACTTCAGGAAAGTGTACACGCTCTTGAGGAAGTGACAACCTCTATCCAGCGTCTGGCAGGTGTATCAAACGAAATCTCCGAAACAGGCAGCAAGGTCGTATCAAAAGCAAATCATGGGAATGAATTATTATCCAGGACCATTCAGCAAATAGAGTTTATTTACAAGAAAGCCACTGAAAGCGAAGAAATCCTGAAAATGCTGGATACCAGTTCCAGTGAAATCAGCAAGATTTCAGGAACTATTTCAGCCATTGCCGATCAAACAAACCTTTTAGCATTAAATGCAGCTATTGAAGCAGCCAGAGCTGGAGAACATGGAAGAGGCTTTGCTGTTGTCGCAGATGAGGTACGAAAGCTTGCTGAGCAATCTCAATCCTCGTCCAGCCAAATCGTCAACCTTATTAAAGAAATCCAGTCAAATATGGAAGGATCGATTTCATCCATGTATGAGGTAAAGGTCGAGGTTGAGGAAGGGATGTCTGTTATCAATAATACGGAAGAGGCTTTCAAGGAAATTGTGGCTTACATGGTTCAAATGGAACAAGAAGTGAATAGCATGGCCGCTTCAGTCCAACAGATTTCGGCCAGCTCCAACCTTGTATCGGATTCCATTAATCAAGTAGCAGAGGATATATCAAGTGTGTCAGTGCATACAACTAATATAGCTGCCTCTACTGAAGAACAGCTTGCAGCCACCGAAGAAATCAGCCTGTCCTCAAGCTCTCTATCCAAGCTCTCATCAGAGTTACAGGAGCAAATGGCGAAATTTAAGCTATAAAAATCTCTTATTACAATTGAAAACTTGGAGAAAATCCAATTTAAAGAAAGACCTTCAGAGAATTTCGCGTGCTGGCAACATTCTTTATGGAAGGTCTTTCTTTTTTCTATTTTATAAGGTTTGTTTCTGAGCCTTAAAGATATCTTTTTTGCTGTCTCCGTTATTCAACTAAATCCCCTTTTTTAAGTACATTTATTCACATATAAATTCTATATATTTTTTCTATGTTAAACTTTAATATTGTTTTTCCCACTTTAAATTGTTTTTTTATTGAAGCATCCCTCACCAATAAAACAACTTTAATTTCATTATTTCTTTATTGCAGATTAAGCATTTAGGTTTTTACGGAATACTTTTTCGGCTCTTGATAAATGATCCAGACGAGTCTTTCTAATCAACACTTCCCCGTCTGCCGTCTGTCGGTTTCTCCAAGCCAAATAGCAAGTGGTTGAGGTCTCAGTGTTATTATTGGTTTTCATCTAATAAAATCGTTTCACTATTTTCAACAGCTGCTAACATTTGAGCTGTATCGATACCGCAATCTAATGATTTTCACTTTACATGGACATAGTAAAATTATTATTTTAAGGAAGTGATATGATTGGACCAACAACAAGCGATTAAGACGCTTAACACATTCTTACGGGGTTCATATATGGCCATTAACGCCTATGAACACTTTATAAAAAAGCTACAACATTCCTCATTAAAAGACTCGTTTATTTCGATCCAGAAAGACCTAAAAAATCACCAATCCTTATTTCAGAGAGAATTCAAAATCTAGGTGGTACACCTATAACGAGTGAAGGAATATTTGGAAGGATTGAAGCGAAAGTTGTAAATTTGATTGAAAACTACAATTCAAAGGAAGAGATTATAAAACATGCTATTAAGGGGGAAAATATATATGGGATAAAAATGAGTGAGGACCTAGTAAGGGGGAAATTAGATGAAGAAAGTCTTAGTCTAGTCCATAAAATCCTGGATAAAGACCGGGAACATGTGGATTATCTAAAATCTCTTCTACATTCTTAAAAGTGAATTTCTCATTCAAATTAATTTTAGTACATTTCATTTCTTCCAAGCCTAACATATATATTTAATAAAAAAATCACCTCAAATCAAGAGGTGTTTTTTTATCAATTAAAATTTTTGCTTTCATATTTATTAATATCATTTTTCCTAATATGATTAAATAAGTTGGTTTGATATCATTGATTCCTTATTCACTTCTCTTCCAAAATCTCTATCCATTCATCATCGCTATAAATCCAATTATCTTCTGTTAGAATTCTAATTTCTCTTTCATACTTTTCTGCACGTTGATAATCTTTTTCCTGTGGGTTAGGAATTCTGGATAAGTCTCTGTTTTCTTTTAAATCCGCTATTTTAACTGTTCGACCAAGCTCATTTAATTTGGCGCGATATATAAATGCTTCCCTCTCTTCTCCTTCCCTTCTAGTCACAGAATCAATTCCAGCTATAATTTTTTCTGAAAAGCCATATTCTCGTAAATCATCAAAGGTAAGCTCTGTATCCTCGATGATATCATGCAACACTCCGACAATTTTCTCTTCTGCCGTGTCTAACCTATTCATTACAGCTAATGGATGATTAATGTAAGGGTTACCGCCCTTATCAAATTGATCCTTATGATACTTTTTAGCTAATTCAATAGCTAAGTCTAATAACTCCTCAGACATACTAATCCGTCCCCCATTCTTTTTTAAATATTATATTAATATTATAACTTCATTTGGAATGAAATAAGAAATGGGTCGCTTTCATTTAATCGCAGATAAAAAAACATCTCAAACAACAGAGAATTTTTAATAACAGGTAGAAAATCTTCTCTCTCAAACGGAAGTCAATAGCACTCTTATGCATTAATACCTTTCCTAAAGAATCACCTCAAACGGCTGTTTAGCCCTTCCATCCAGCAATATTTGAGAAAGTTTCATAGCTGCAGCCGGATGTATACTCAAAATCCTTTTTCATTCTTGTTGCATAAGCATAGGAGGCTATTGATAATAAAGGTTCAAATGTTCGATTTTTATTCATCATCTCGGGATTTTTTAATGTACGCTCAAAATTTTGCTGCCCCTCTGCAACCACTGCACAACGGATATACAAAAATAAATCAACAGAAAAATTGATTGGATTATCTTCTATATATGAATATTCTCCGATGTTTTTGGCATGCTCTCTAGTGTCTAATAGGTAGAGTTTGTAAGATAATGCTTCCTCAAATTCTTTTATATCTTTTACACTCATTTTTGATAAAGCAATAACGGCCGGTTCTAGTATATCTTCTCTCCCATTACCATTTGAATTCAGCAAGGAAATAATAGACCAAAATTCTTCATCATGCATCATCTTTTTAGGTACTTGAGCTATATTTCGATTTTCTTCCTCATCATTTTTTTGTTCCTCTTGAACTTCTTTAATAAAATTCTCCTGATCATTCTCCCATCTCCATTCATGATAAACCTCTATTCCAATACGATCCCATTGTTCACAGAATGAATTGCATATTATAGCTTTTTCCTTTTCCGCCAAAGGAAGATTTCCTATATATATTAAATCCCGAGGAGGCTCTCCATCAACCCATACAAGGGCTCGATTATTCTTATAAAAAAAATGATTTTGACGAAGGATATAAGTTAAACAATTATTCTCAATAACAGGCAGTTCCTCACCTATATATGGAGTTGTGATAACCAGGTATGAGCCTAATTCTTGATGGTGCTTAGCAATTCTTATCGCACCAAACCGTCCATCAGGCAGTTTTACAGCAAACACATCTCCAATTAATACTTCAAACTTTTGTTTATCCAAATCGTATTCCCCCTATATATGTATACATCAATTGTATTACATTTTCTTACAAAAGGGTTTTTAATTAAAACTAATAAAACTATGCTTATCCCAGAAATAAAAAAAGATAGCAGGACATACGCTTCCTGCTATCTCTACTATTAGTTTATCGATTTATTTTTAAAGCTTAAAAACCGAAAAATCTCTCGCTAATTCAGTATTTGCAAAAACAGCTTTGGCCTCATTAACAAGCTCTATTTCATCATCCATAGTAAATCTGGAACTGATGTGAGTGAGGATTAAACGCTTGGCACCCGCTTTTACAGCGCATTCGGCTGCCTGAATGGTAGTCGAATGAAAATAGTCAGCGGCCATCTCTTCCTGTCCCTTTTGGAAAGTAGCTTCATGAACGATGCATTCAGCGTGCAATGCCAGATTGACAGTATTTTCACACGGGCGGGTATCACCCAATATAGCAATCACTCTCCCCGGCTTAGGTGTTCCGATATAATCTCTGCCATCTATTATGCGGCCATCCTCCAATTGGACCATTTCACCTTTTTTCAGCTTGCTGTATAACGGACCGGGCGGAATTCCAGCTTCTTTTAATAAATCAGCCCGTAGTTCTCCGGGTTTATCTTTTTCGACGATTCGATACCCATAGCTTAAAATAGCATGATCTAAAGGCAATACCTCCACTCTGAATGTCTCATCCTCGAATAGCAGACCATCTTCTACTATTTCCACGAATGACAGATCATATTTTAAATGAGTTTGGCTCAAACGCAAGGACGTTTCCACATACTCTTTGATTCCTACCGGTCCGTAAATGGTCAGCGGTTCTTCCCCCCCCTGAAATGAACGGCTGCCAAGTAAGCCAGGTAGCCCATATATATGATCACCATGCAGATGCGTGATGAATATTTTCTCTATTTTTCTCGTTTTTACAGGCGTGCGTAATATTTGATGCTGAGTCGCTTCTCCACAATCAAACATCCAGCTTGCCCCTCTCTCTTCATTCATCTGCAGGATAAGCGAAGATACGTTTCGCTGCTTAGCCGGTATGCCGGCTCCTGTTCCTAAAAATACAAATTCCAATCTAATTCCTCCAGCCTATTTGAATACATCTATTTTACAGCACTCTTCCTTTTTTTTCAGCATTTGAGAAAATCCGAATACTTCCACATTTTTAATATAGCGATAAAATATTTTATTTTCTCCCTCTTTATCTGTAAACTAAGTATAGATGGAAAAAATTCAATCCATTGATAAAGAGTTGAATAAGAGATAAAATAAACTATCGTAATTACCATATAAGGAGAGGTTCTGAATGCCCACTATTGACAAACAATCAGGATTAATATTGATATTTGGGGCTACTGGAGATTTAGCGCAACGGAAACTTTTCCCTTCATTATTCCGTCTATACACGAAAGGCAGATTATCTTCAAACTTCGCCTGTATAGGAATTGGCAGACGCGAATGGACAACAGATCGTCTTAAACAACATATTCAGGAAGCGGTTGCCGATGAACATGGCACTGATTCAGAAAAGCTTGAATTTGCCGGTCATTTCTACTATCAATCACTGGATGTCAGCCAAGCGAGTGTATCATATGAAGAACTGCGTCTCTTGGCAGACCAATTGGATGAAAAATATGAGTTAAATGGAAATCGACTATTTTATCTTGCGATGGCACCGGAGTATTTTGGACCGATTGCCACAAGATTAAAAGAAGATGGATTGACCAATACAGCCGGTTATAAACGCTTAGTTATCGAAAAGCCATTCGGCCATGATTTTAAATCAGCTGAAGAGCTCAATAATCAGCTTCGTCAATCATTCTCCGAAAATGAAATTTATCGAATCGATCATTATTTAGGGAAAGAAATGGTTCAAAATATTGAAGTGATTCGCTTTGCAAATGCTTTTTTTGAACCGCTTTGGAATAATCACTACATAGCCAATGTTCAGATTACCTCTACAGAAACTCTCGGAGTTGAAGATAGAGGCAGATATTATGAGAACAGCGGTGCCTTGCGTGATATGGTTCAAAACCATATTATGCAAATTGTTTCACTGCTTGCGATGGAGGCTCCGATTAAATTAACGACTGACGAGATCCGCAGTGAAAAAGTTAAAGTACTTCGCTCCCTTCGCCCTATAAAGGAAGATGAAGTAGATCAATACTTTGTGCGCGGTCAATATGGTGAAGGTCAAGTCGGTGACAAACTTTTACCAGCATACCGTTCTGAAAATATGGTTGACCCAGAGTCCAATACAGAAACTTATGTAGCCGGAAAATTGTTATTTGAAAATTTCAGATGGGCCGGTGTACCGTTCTATATCCGTACCGGCAAGCGGCTTGCGGCGAAGTCTACTCAGATTGTCGTACAATTTAAGGACGTGCCGATGAATCTGTTTTATAGAACTGAAGAGCAGCTAAACCCTAATTTACTAGTTATTAATATCCAGCCTAAAGAAGGAATCACGCTTCACCTCAATGCTAAAAAAGGCGGAAAAACACCAGTTAAATTAAGCTTTAGGACTTCCAAATACGACCGATTCAATACCCCTGAAGCCTATGAACGCCTGCTTTTCGATGCGATGCGCGGAGATGCAACAAACTTTTCCCATTGGGATGAAGTAGCCTTGTCCTGGAAGTTCACAGATGTAATTTCTCGTGCATGGGAAAGCCAACCTGCTGGATGTTTCCCTAATTATTCATCCGGTTCAATGGGGCCAGAGAGCGCAGATGAACTGCTCTCAAAAGATGGCTTCCATTGGTGGGCAATTGAAGAAGAAGACGAGTAAATTAAAATAAAGTTGTGGAGGAGAAACCAATATGAAAATTTATGATGTTTCTATGCCAATTTACACTGGAATGCCCGTTTATAAAAATATTGAGGACAAACAGCCAGTTTTCAACACTGTAACAAACGGACATGTTACCGAATCCCGTATTACTCTTGATGCCCATGTCGGAACTCATACAGATGCCCCGCTTCATATGATGAATGATGGTGCTACTATTGAAACAATTGGACTTGAACGTCTCGTTGGTAAGTGTAAAGTATTTGATTTAACTCATGTAACAGGGTTAGTTGAAAAAGAAGATCTTGAGTCTTTACCTATTGAAAAAGGTGACTTCATTCTTTTAAAAACAAAAAACTCTTTCGATGAAGAATTTAACTTTGAATTTATCGCGCTAGGTGAGTCTGGTGCGAAGCATGTGTCTGAGATTGGCATTAATGGTGTTGGTATCGATGGGCTTGGTGTTGAACGTGCTCAACCTGGACACCCTACTCACCGAACCCTGTTTGCAAACGATGTAATTGTTATTGAAGGTTTGCGCTTGAAAGATGTCCCTGCCGGTGAATACTTTATGGTCGCAGCACCGCTTAAATTGGTAGGCATTGATGCTGCTCCGTCTCGTGTATTATTGCTGGATGGTATGCTTTAATAAATGATTAAATCCACTTTCGCCTGCGAAAGTGGATTTTTTTGATGTAGAACCCATCATAAAAACCTTTTTCGAATTTCCGGTGAAGGCAACATACACTGATCTTTACTACCGAACCATTTAATTCTGTTTCTCGCAATTAAATCATACACTCTATCTCTAATAGTTCTTGGAACCAGCTTAAAGACATACAACATACTCCATAAACCCGATAAATGTTTACATATCCTTAAGGCAGCCGAAGACTTCATATAGTATTTGTGATTATCTGGTTCAAGTAAAATTAAGCTGTCTATTCCTTCAGGAACATGGTATTCCTTTAATAACTGCTGGCCTGCTTCACTCTGCAGGGAGGCAAAAACAAAAATTCCTTTCGGGTCTCTTTTAATGATAAATTGAACACTCTTATCGCAAAAATTGCATTCCCCATCAAATAATACAATCATCTTCTACTAACCCCCTTCTCAAGTTGCCCCTTCGGTTTCTATTGATAAAGTTACCCTCTTTATTGTGATATAGACAATTTTGTTACCCCAAAATATAAATTCTTCTATTTGATTATACTAAACCCATCTTATTAAATAATGGATTTTATCTAAAAACCATCTCAGGTGCTATAAAGAATTAACCCTATGATAGTTTTTAAAAACTTCATGAATCTTTTTGATTGATTTTGAATGAATTTGATTGATTTTTATTTATAAACACATTATATTTAAACGGTAGGGAGGTGATTGGATTGCTGACTTCAGAAAGACAGCAATATATCATCGAAAAAATCAACCAAAATGGCTTCATTAAAATACAGGAGCTAGTAAAAGAATTACATACATCAGAATCCACAATTCGCAGAGACTTAAGCCAATTGGAAGACATGTCTATTTTAAAGAGAGTACATGGCGGAGCTGAACTTGTGAAAAAACGCAGCATTGAACCAACGATTCTGGAGAAATCCACTTCCAGAACAAGCGAAAAAAAAGCAATCGCCAAAGAAGCTGTAAGTATGATTGATGATGGTGATTGTATTTATCTTGATGCTGGTACAACAACCCTTGCTATGATTCCCTTCATTCAAAATAAACCCGTTACAGTCGTCACAAATGGGATTATGCAGGCAGCTGCACTTCAGAAAAGCAATATTATTACGTATTTAATTGGTGGCCGCATCAAGAAATCTACAAATGCAATAATTGGCAGTCAGGCTATCAATAATATAAACAACTACCGGTTTGATAAAGTTTTTCTCGGAATAAACGGCATTCATCCAGATTGGGGCTTCAGTACACCTGACCCAGAGGAAGCTATATTAAAAAGATCAGCCATCGATTTATCGAAAGAAGCTTTTATATTAGCCGATTTCAGTAAATTTGATGAAACATCCTTTGCCAGAGTGGCTGAACTGAATCAAGCAACTATAATTACCAGCGGGATGGATTCAGCCAAATTGGCTAAGTATAAGATGAATACAAAAATAAAGGTAGTGAAATCATGATCTATACCGTAACACTAAATCCATCGGTGGATTTCATCGTAGAGGTTGATCATTTTCAACTTGGCGGCTTAAATCGAATGCGCAAAGAAGCTAAATATCCAGGAGGAAAAGGAATAAATGTTTCACGTATCCTCTCCCGAATTGGTTCAAAAACAACCGCACTTGGTTTTAGCGGTGGATTTCCGGGTGGATTCATTCTCGATGCTTTGAGAAAAGAGAACGTACCTGAAGATTTTATCAATGTCGATGAAGATTCCCGAATCAATATAAAGCTAAAAACTGGGCAAGAAACTGAAATTAATGGATTAGGGCCATACATAAGCGCCGAAAAAATGGATGAACTCCGTCAAAAGCTTTCAAAGATGACTAAGGAGGATATTCTCGTTTTGTCAGGCAGCATCCCTCCTTCCATTTCGCCAGATTTGTATCAGCAGTTAACAAGGGAATATGCAGCACAAGGTATACAAGTAGTCGTAGATGCAAGCGGAAAAACCTTACTCGATGTTGTAAAAGAACATCCTTTTCTTGTGAAACCAAATCATCATGAACTTGGGGAACTATTTGATACGAAAATAGAAACAACCAAAGAGGCCATTCAGTACGGTAGCATTCTTGTTGAGCAAGGTGCTAAAAACGTAATTGTTTCTATCGCAGGCGAAGGAGCTTTACTTATTAATCACGATGGAGTTTATACAGCTACGATTCCAAAAGGAGATGTAAAAAACTCTACTGGTGCAGGCGATTCTTTAGTAGCTGGATTTATCGGGAAGTGGGATCAAACGAAGGATATACAAAAAGCATTTCAATATGGAGTTGCCTCTGGAAGTGCAACAGCATTCAACTACGACCTTGCCGAAAAAGAACATATCGAAGCTCTTCTCCCGCAAGTTGAAATTCAAAAACTATAAGGAAGTGAAACCATGAGAATCACAGACCTGTTAAAGAAAGATACTATTATCCTGAATCTTTCATCCAGTAACAAAAAAGAAGTTATTGCTGAACTTGTCAGCAAACTAGATCAAGCAGGCAAACTGAAAGATCGTAAAGGATATCATGAAGCAATCATGAAACGTGAAGAGCAAAGCACAACCGGTATCGGTGAAGGGATTGCAATCCCCCATGCTAAATCGGCAGCTGTTAAAGAAGCGGCCCTATGTTTCGGTCGTTCCATTAACGGAATTGATTATGAATCATTGGATGGGCAGCCTGCTCGCCTGTTCTTTATGATAGCCGCGCCTGACGGAGCAAACGATACTCATCTTGATACATTATCAAAGCTTTCCTCTATGCTAATGTATGATGATTTCCGTCAGGCTATTTTGAAAGCTTCTTCAGAGGATGAAATCCTCTCTATTATTGATGCCAAACAGAATGAGCTTGAAAATGAAGATTCAAAAGATCAACCTGCACCGGATACTGCAGAGGCAAATGAAGAAGGTTATGTGTTAGCCGTCACTGCCTGTCCAACTGGAATTGCGCACACCTATATGGCAGCGGATGCCTTAAAAGCAAAAGCGAAAGAAATGAATGTAAATATTAAAGTAGAAACAAATGGTTCCACCGGAATCAAAAACCCTCTCACTGCTGAAGATATTCAAAAAGCAAGTGCAATCATTGTTGCTGCAGACAAAAACGTTGAAATGAATCGTTTCAATGGCAAACATGTGATTCAAGTTCCTGTAGCACAAGGAATCCGCAAGCCCGAAGAACTAATTAACCGTGCTTTAAAACAGGATGCCCCAATTTACGAAGCCAAAGGCGGATCCACTAATCAGGATAGCGGGAATCAGGAGAAAAAAGGGATAGGCGCTCAAATATATAAACATCTCATGAGCGGTGTAAGTAATATGCTTCCATTCGTTGTCGGCGGCGGTCTCTTAATTGCCCTTTCCTTCTTATTTGGCGGAATTAACCCAACCGATCCAACGACGCCGGGCTACAATGAATTTGCTGCAGCACTCAATACCATTGGCGGCGGAGACAAGGGTGCGTTCTTCTTATTAGTACCTGTACTTGCTGGTTTCATTGCCAGCTCGATTGCAGATCGCCCAGGTTTCATGCCCGGTATGGTCGGCGGCTTATTAGCTGCAACGGCAGGCGCAGGCTTCCTTGGCGGATTAATCGCTGGTTTCCTTGCAGGGTATGTAACTCTTGGTGTGAAAAGAGCTTTCAATTGGCTGCCAACTTCTTTGGAAGGTATCAAACCAGTACTGCTATATCCTTTATTTGGCCTATTAATTACCGGTCTAATTATGATATTCATCATTAATGACCCGGTTGTGGCCATGAATAAAGGGCTGACTAATTGGCTTGAAAACTTAAGCGGTACAAACGCAGTGTTCCTTGGTTTAATCGTCGGCGGTATGATGGCTGTCGATATGGGAGGTCCTATCAATAAGGCTGCTTTCACATTTGGTATAGCAGCAATTGCTGCCGGCAATGGTGTCCCCCATGCTGCTGTTATGGCTGGAGGAATGGTCCCACCGCTTGGTATCGCACTATCCACTACATTCTTTAAACATAAATACACTGACTCGGAACGTAAGTCTGGTCTTACAAACTATGTTATGGGTGCTTCCTTCATCACGGAAGGAGCAATCCCCTTTGCAGCAGCAGATCCAATTCGAGTCATCGTCAGTTCTGTAATAGGCGCTGCCACGGCTGGAGCCTTATCTGCAGCATTTGGCTGTTCGACTCCAGCTCCACACGGTGGTATCTTCGTTGTTGGATTAATAGATAATCCTTTTATGTACCTTTTAGCCATACTAATTGGTTCACTAGTAACAGCTGTTCTTTTAGGCTTTTGGAAAAAGAATGCAACTATTAAGGATGTTGCGTAAGCAAAAAGAAAGAATGACCTTGTTTCTGGTCATTCTTTTTTATATGCACAAAATCCGCATATAACTTACTGTTAAAGCTAATATCTAATTTCTTTGGATAACTGCTGAGCTTAATTCTTTGTTTTTTCTAACTCGTTTATATATAACTGCCTAATGGTTCACTATAATATAATTTACATCGATTATACACTTCCCTAAATTTGTACGTCTGCAACCAGAATATTCACTCACCCCCTACCCAGGTATTAAATTCCTCCTATTGTTAATTATTCTAAAAAAATAAAAAATAGTAAGTTTTATTTCTAAATTTTATTAATCTCATATTCTTACAACAGCGAAAATTAATACTTATAACTTTAATCTAAAATTTTACTATGCTAATATAATAACGATATTGTATTTTTATCAAATAGCTAGTAAAGGAGTTGATTCAAATGAAGCATATAAAAGTTGTGACCCTCACTGCAGCTGCAATCATGTCGACTGCTTTTGCTCAAGAAGCCTCTGCAGCATCGACATATACAGTTAAAAAGGGGGATACACTTTCTTTTATTGCCTCAAAATTCAAAACAACGGTTTCGAATTTAAAGAAGTTGAATGATTTGACAGGTGACATTATTTATCCAAACCAAGTCATCACAGTATCTAGTAGTACATCATCATCCGGTATTACCGAACGTTCTATCAGTTCTAAAACTTACACCATTAAATCAGGAGATACTTTATCAGCAATAGCTGCTAAGCACTCTACGACTGTAAGTAAACTAAAGAGCTGGAATGATTTAAAGAATGATCTCATTTACCCTGGTCAAATTATTAAAGTGGCCGAAGGTGCTTCCGGATCCTCATCAAGCACCAATCATTCTTCTTCCGGAAGTACATCAGTGTCTACCAATCAGACATATACGGTAAAGTCAGGAGACACATTAAGTAAAATCGCCCGTAAATATTCAACTACGGTCAGTCAGCTTATGAGCTGGAACAACCTATCGAGTACAGTTATTTATCCGAATCAAACGTTAAAGGTGACTAAGTCTTCAACTACTACTGGATCTAGCAGTTCAAGTTCTACAAGTTCTTCCAGCAGTAGTTCATCTGCTACTACTTATACGGTGAAATCTGGCGATACATTAAGTAAAATTGCCAACAAGCATTCAATTACAGTCAGTCAACTTAAGAGCTGGAATAACCTATCCAGTACAATTATTTACCCTAACCAAGTGTTAAAGGTGTCTAAGCCTTCTACTACTACAGGGTCAAGCAGCTCTTCAAGCTCTTCCGGCAGTACTGCTACTTCAACGACCTATACAGTTAAGTCGGGGGATACGCTAAGTAAGATTGCTAAAACCTATTCCTTGACCGTTTCACAAATCAAATCGATGAATGGGTTAAAATCTGATGTGATTTATGTGGGGCAAAAGCTGAAAATTTCAAAGGCAGCAAGTGATTTGCCTTCTGTTTCCGAACCTTCAAGCGGGTCTTCTTCCGCTCAGGAAACAATAGGAAACTCAGCTTTTACATCTAATCTGATTTCCATCAGTAAAAGCTTGATCGGCACAAAATATGTGTGGGGAGGAACAACACCATCTGGGTTCGATTGCAGCGGTTTTCTTTATTATGTCTTTAATAAAGCGGGACATTCTA
Source organism: Pradoshia sp. Z4_20 (assembly GCF_058216035.1). Classification (NCBI taxonomy): domain Bacteria; kingdom Bacillati; phylum Bacillota; class Bacilli; order Caryophanales; family Bacillaceae; genus Pradoshia; species Pradoshia sp. Z4_20. Next base: position 485,969 of record NZ_JBZAJD010000001.1, on the reverse strand, counting down.
TGCCAAGATACACGGCTGAAGGTTTCTTTAATCGTTCCTATTATGTAAGTTCTCCTCAGCCTGGAGATCTCATTTTCTTTTCCGGTACATATAAGAAAGGAATCTCCCATTTAGGCATCTATCTAGGAAATAATGAATTTATTCATGCTGATAACAGCGGAGTACGTATTACTAGTACAAACAACAGCTATTATAAAAAACATTTTGATAGTTATAAGCGATTATACGCTAATTAAGATTCAGCGAGCGGGTTCTATTACCCGCTCGCTGTTTTTTCACCAATAGACTCACCTTCCCTCTAATGATAAATTAATAATAAATCTGTACTACAAATAGTAATTCTAATAGAAAGGTTGTTAAGGATGAGTCATATATATAATGAAAGAGAAATAATAGAACCAGTTCATTTATGCGATGAAAAAGGTAATTTAATACCTGATAGCATAGGCTGGTCGAGAAAGCCTCTTATCAGCGGAAATGTCACTGGACGCTTTCTTCGTAAAAAGAAATGGAACTATTGGTGTATAACAAATAAAGATGTTCTTTTTTCGGCTACAATCAGCCATTTAGATTTCGCAATGGTTTGCTTTGTTTATTATCTCGATTTAAACACCAAGACATTTTTTGAGAAAACAGCCTTATTTCCTTTTAAAAGTAATAAAGCGCTCCCTAATGATGTATTGGCGAGTACTAAACTCACCTCCAAACAAATGGACATCGCTATATTATGGGAAAATAATCGTTTTCAGCTGAACGTAGAGATTCCTAATTTTAACGAAAAACCGTTGCTGGCAAACTTTGAAATTAGCTATCCTGAAACGGATTCGTTGAGTGCTGTCATACCCTGGAGTGATCAAACATTTCAATTAACAACGAAAATGCACTGTCTTCCTACTAAAGGGACGCTGACTATTGGGTCTAAAACCTATCAATTTACTCCTGATGAAAGCTATGCCAGCTTAGATTACGGACGAGGTATCTGGCCAAGAAACTGTACCTGGAATTGGGGAATGGCATCTGGTAAACAAGGAAATGATGTAATTGGTCTAAATTTTGGCGGACAATGGACTGATGGGACAGGCTTTAATGAAAATGCCGTATTAGTTAATGGACGGCTGACAAAAATCAGTGAAGATATGAAATTTCACTATAATAAACATGATTTCATGCAGCCATGGAAGATTGACTCTTTGGCGACTGATTGTGTAAGGCTCACCTTTACACCTCTATATGAACGGATCGCCAAGACTGATGCTATTATAGTGAAATCAGAAGTACATCAAATGGTAGGCTATTATAACGGAGAAATACGCTTACCGGACAGCACTATCCTGACAATCAAGCAAATGCTTGGCTGTATTGAAGACCATATAGCAAAATGGTAGATTGATGTTCACTTATTCGAATATAGATATACGGAGTTGCCTAAAAAAAAGTTAGTTTTCTTCATGTTTTTTCACAATCCATATCGTTTGCGTTCCTAACTGGCGATTGAGTTGACAAATGTAAGTTGCAACATTACAATTTACTTGTTACTTACTAAAAATAAGCAAAGCATATAATAATAACTTTATTTATGGAACTGTGGGGGATTTACTTTGTCAAATGTACATAAAGATTTATCAACGATTATTAAGGAACGTCATTCGATCAGACAGTATGATGCTTCTTTTAAAATTTCCGAAGAAGAATTAAAAAGCATCCTTGAGGAAGCTACTTTAGCTCCATCTTCTAGCAATATGCAGGCTTGGAGCTTCATCGTAGTTAAAGATGAGGATAGAAAGAAAGATCTTGCCTTATATGGTAACAATGCAAAGGTGGCTGAAAATGCATCTGCTGTTATTGCTGTCCTTGGGGATACTGAAATGTATAAAAAAGCAGATCAAATCTACGATATGATGTTTGAAGCAGGCTATGTTGACGAAGAAAATAGACAAAGGCTCGTGAATGATGTTAAACGGGTCTATCCAGGTGCACCTTTAGAAACAAGAGCTAATATGGCAAGCTTTGATGCCGGTCTTGTTTCCATGCAATTAATGCTGATAGCGAAAAATCGTGGGCTGGATACCATTACGATGGGCGGCTTCGATAAAACTGCTTTTGCTAAAAATTTCAATGTGGACGAAAGATATATTCCATTAGTATTAATCGCAATTGGTAAAGCAGAGGGAGATCATTACTTTAAAACCGTACGCTTACCTGTAGAAGATATTACTACATTTATTTAATTCAAGATGATATAAAGATAGAGCTGTCACACTAGTTGGCAGCTCTATTCTTTATTTTTTCATACCAATATAAAGTAAATGTGATGATGTACCGAGCAGGGATGGTTCCGTTGCATACTCAATCAACAGGTCTACTATCTTTCCCATTTCTCCTTCACCCTTCTCTCTCCAATAATTCCACTGATGATTTGTAACCATAGAACCTATATTAGATCCTATTAAAGCTACTTTTTCAAATCCACTTGATTTCATAAATGGATCTATATCTTCTACACGATAATAGTATGCACCCGTAAATCTCCCACTATCTGCATGATTAAAACAGCCGGTTTCGGTAAACTGTCGAATGGCATCCACCGTGTTGTTTGGCCGCCAATGTTCAGGACAGATGAGTGAATTTAACATGTGCTTTACTCTTGGCATAAATGCTATGAAAACAAGGCCGTTTTTCTTGGTTACACGATATAATTCTTTTACCGCCATCAATCGATCCTCTTCCTGCTGCAAATGGTATAGTGGCCCTAGCATTAATGAAGCATCGAATTGTTCATCTTCTATTGCAGACAGGTCTCTTGCATCTATGTTATAAAACCCATCAAATTGGGCAAACAGTCCCAATTCCCGCGCTTTATCTTCAGCAATATCAACCAAGCTCGGTGTCAGATCCGACAGGGTAACGCGATACCCCTCTTCAGCCAGCTTAAGCGAATATTTCCCTGGGCCTGCTCCATTGTCCAAAACAGTACCTGATGGAGTTAAATATTTTTTAATATAATGCCAATTCACCTGAAACTCAATTGGTTCCCTGTCTAATCTGCCCCACTCATCAAATTCACTATAGTAATCAACAATCTCATTCATACCGATCCCCCTTTAAACTATAAAACGATTTGACTACTTATGTTCAAGAAAGAGAGCTTAAAACCCTCCTAATTGTTAAAAATATTATTCGTGAAGCAGGAAAACAACCATTCCCTCTATGCTTGTGATTTATGATAAAGAACTAAAATAGATTAGAAAATTAAAATCCTTCAAAGAGGAATTAGTGCCATAGAAGCTCAAATTAACAATCAATGATTTGACTCCAAGTCTACTGAATGAACCTACTACTAGTAGAGAATAAACCTATATTACAGAAGATTTCTTTTCTGTCCTTCCATAAAAAAAGCCGCTCAAATTGACTCCAATTGAGCGGCAAAAACATTAACTTTTTGAAATGAATCCTTATCTATTTTCCTTTTAATTCATCCATACTCTCATCACGGATATTAATTGCTCCAGGTTAATTGGTTTACTGATATAGTCTGATGCACCAGCCGCTAAGCATTTTTCACGATCGCCCTTCATTCCTTTTGCTGTTAAGGCAATAATCGGTAGTGATGCAAACTCTGAATTCTGACGGATACGTTTCATCGTCTCATATCCGTTCAATTCAGGCATCATAATATCCATCAGGATCATATCAATCTGGCAATCCTTTTTTAGAATCTCCAAGCATTCGATTCCATTATGAGCTACTAAGACTTCCATTTTCTTTTTTTCAAGAATTGCTTTTAGTGAGTATATGTTACGCTGATCATCATCTGTAATAAGCACTCTTTTTCCATGGAGTATGTCCAATTGGATATCATTTGGTTCTTTAGCCGCAGCCACTTCTGCTATCATCTGATGATATTGATCCCCTTGATTTACATTAATATTTTCCTGATTCTGTAGATACGGTATATAAAGAGTAAACGCACTACCTTTCCCTACTTCACTTTCAACAAATATATGACCGTTAAGCAAATAGGATAATTTTTTGCAGATTGATAAACCTAAGCCTGTTCCACCATATTTTTGTACAGTAGATCCGTCTCCCTGTTGAAAGGCCTCAAAAATGGTTTGTTGCTTATCTTTATGGATTCCTATACCTGTATCCATGACAACAATTTTTATCCACTCGTCAGATTGAGTGGTATTATGGTTATCTTTTTCATCACATGTATGGATTATTTTTTCCACCTTCACAGACACTTTTCCTCGTTCTGTGAACTTAATAGCATTTGATAGTAAGTTTTTTACGATCTGCTGAATTTTTTGTACATCTGTATAGAAATAGGAAGGTAGATTCTCATCTATTTCAATGGTGAAACCAAGTTGTTTTCTTTCGGCTTGTGGCGAAAATATATTTAAGGTTTCAACCAACTCACTGATGTTCATTTTGCTATATGTGATTTCAGACTTTCCAGCTTCTATTTTTGAAAGGTCAAGTATATCGTTAATTAAAGATGTTAAACTGTCTGCAGCCGAATAAATATATTCAATATACTCTTTTTCCTCTGCTGAAAAACAATCACTATCTATGTCTATTAACATCTCTGCAAGAATTAAAATACTATTTAAAGGAGTACGAAGTTCATGGCTAATATTCGCCAGAAATTCGGATTTATAATTTGAGCTTAGCTGCAATTGTTCATTTTTAATTCTTAATTCTTCCTGGGACTGTTCAAGTTCCTTCGTTTTTTGTATAGCTTCTTGCTCACGTTCTTCCAGAAGTTCATTAATCGTCATTAATTCTTCTGACTGTGAATGAAGCTCTTCAGTCTGAACCTGCAATTCTTCAGTCATTGCTTTTGACTCATTTAGCAAACATTCAATTTCCATTCTATTTAGAACACTGTGTATAGCCAAACCGAGAGATTCATTCACCTGCTGAATGGCTTGGTATTGTATATCTGAAAAGCCTGTTATACTTGCAAATTCAAGAACCCCAATCGTGATGTTTTCATAAATAATCGGGACAACCAAAAACGCTTTAGGTTTTGTCTCAAACAAGCCTGTTGAAAGTAATTGGTAATCTTCCGGGATATCTTCTAACAGGACTATTTGTTGATCAATAGCAGCCTGCCCAATAATCCCCTCACCAACTTTAAATTGATCTTTTCCACCGTCACCATAGGATGCTGCACGATAAAAACATGTTTCATCAGCTTGACCCCTCAAATAGAGCGCCCCAATCGAAGCACCTACTAATGGTGCAAGCTTCCCTTGAAGACGTTTTGCAAATTCATTTATATCAAAGGCACTTTGTGTTAAGCTTGTTATTTCATTAATTTTTGATAGTACCCAGTTCTGTATCTTGATATCTTTCAAATACGCTTTCTCATTTTTATTGTAGATTTCTAAAGACACGGACATATTATTAAAAGCTTCAGCAATCAGACCTATTTCATCATCCGTTTTTACTTCAAGCCTGTGGAGGGTCGATGGATCATTTAAATCAATTTCTTTCAATACAGTTGTTATTTGTTTTAAGTCCTTTGTTGTTGAACGAATAACCCAGTATCCAATTAACCCAATTAACCCGCAGGAAGTTATTGTTAACAAGAAAACAACCTGACACAAATGATTGTACTTTTCACTTGCCCGTTTAAATGCGCCCTCCATCATCTCCTCTTGATAGCTAATAAACTCTTCTATTGACTCTGTTAGCTTAGAACTTGATTCCTCTATTTTCTTCCAATTTTTACTAACGTACTCATTGTCTTGTATTAGTTCCATTATGATTATTCGTTCGTTTTCTTTGTATATACGATATAGGGATGCGCAATCCATTAATATTTCCCTAGCTTCCTCATTTAGTGTCATACCATGGATTTTTGCAAAATGTTCTTCAATCTTGACATGATTTTCAGCAAGTTTATCTTGTATAGTAGCTGATGTTACTCCTGATAGATCATTCGCAATACTCCCAACCAACATTTTTGATGAACTGACGTTCTTTTCTATCTCATAAGTATAATTCACTTTTTTATATCGATTTTCTACAATTTCTAATAAGTCCTCACGGGAGCTATTTAAATTCTGGATGGTCATTACCGAAAAGAGTACGATTACCACCATAATCAGGATTATAGAAATTTGGAATCTCCTTCCAAATCCTAATTTACTGCTAATCATCATCCTCATCCTCTACGCTTAGTATTCAACCTAACTATTTTAATATCCTAAGTTTTCTATTTATACCGGTATTATTAGCCAGTTCATACAAAATACTGTATGACTGATTGAACAACAATCAACAAGCTATATATAAGAAAATAGTAATCAAAAAAAGTGAGCAACTTCTCTGTATTCCAATATTACAGCTTTTATTTTGAAAAGAAATACAATTTTTTTGGCGACGTTTCGAATTTGTATAATGAGATAAAATGGAGGTGTTTACTTTGCGAAGCGTTGATAAAAAAGAAATCGTTAAAGTATGGTTTCGGGATGTATTTACGGACGGGAATACAGATATTTTAAAAGATATTGCATCAGCGGATTTGGTTACTCATTCTCAGGGAAATGACGAGGGCTATGTCGGTATCGAGCACTTTAAAAATTGGCTATCCTGGTATTGCACCTCTTTTGTTGAGCGCAAATGGAGCGTTCATGACACGATTGAAGAAGGTGATAAAGTCGTTGCACGCTATAGCGGATATAGCATTTATAAAGGCGGATTACTGGACATTCCTTCTGAAAATCAACAGGTTAAAGAAACGGGCATCATTATATTTCGAATCGAGAATGGTAAAATTGCCGAACAATGGTGTGAAATGAGTGATTTACAGCTTATTCAGCAGTTAGGAGTTAAATTTGCTACAAACTAAATTATGTAGAGCTATTCTTTTAAGAATTTCTACTGAATGGCTTTTAATCCATTTTTTTTGATTTATTCCATATAAAAACAGCGGATTTTAACCGCATCCACTGTAATATAGTAATATTTTAGTAGTAGAATTTAATAATCAATTAGATGAATTAACACTTCAGATTCTTTTTTGTAAAAAATATTGATGATGTCCTTCTGGATGATTTTCAATCACTCCAAATACGGAAAATCCGTTTTTCTTATAGAAATCTGGTGCTTGAAAGCTGAATGTATCCAACATCAGAAGTGTACATCCTTTTTCTATTGCATAGTGTTCAACACTTGCCAGAAGCTCTTTCCCTACCCCTTTTTGTCGCAATTGATCGTCAATCCACAGGAAATCAATCTGCATTCTGCCCCAGCTGTAATGAGCTGCGATTCCGCCCTGTATATGATTGTGGTCGTCCTTTACCACATAGGTGACTTTCCCATACGGTGTATCATTATACTCCGGCAGTTTTAGTCGATTAAAATCAATTAAATGTTCTCGGATAAACGCTTGATCTCCTTCGGTGCCGAGCTCTATTTTAATCACTCAAACAACCTCTCCTTCTTAATCAACGAGTTCTTTATACATTAGTATATCATCCACATACTGACCATTCAGAAAAAATTCTCCCTTTAATACACCTTGCTTAATATAGCCATTCCTCTTATAGAAAGAAATAGCCGGTGTATTTGTGGACAATACCCTTAAAGAAATTTTTCGGATCCCACGCTTCTTCCCCTCTTCATCCAGAAACTGCAATAATTTACTGCCTATACTCTTGCCCTGAAAGTCAGGATGGACACCAATCGCCATTTCCCATACATGACAATTGCTCTCCAACGGAGTAGGATATTTAACAGACATATAGCCCGCAACTCTCCCGTTCTCAATTGCGACAAACATGCTTCCCGGCGGAAAATGCTGAGCATAATCGGCTACTGATTCCCAAACGATCGGCATCGGTGTATTTGTATAATTCCAAATCAAATTTTCAAGTTCTATTAATTGTTCGTAGTCCTCAATTCTTGATGAACGTATAACCATTTAATATCTAATCCCCTTTTCAACCATCTATCCTATAGTTTACTCTTTACATGCTTGAATGATCTATCAAAGTCAAAAAGCATTGCCACCCTCTAAAGAATGACAATGCCACACAAAAGGAATTTCTCCCTTTATTTCGTTAATTCAAGGAATTCATTTACATCAGCAATTGCAAGATCCACACCAGCCTGCCAGAAATCTGGTTTCGTTAGGTCTACACCTAAATGTTTCATCGCAAGCTCCTCTGTTGTCATAGCAGCTGTATCCTGCAATAATGCAATATATTTCTTTTCAAATGACTTACCTTCTTTTAAAGATAAGTGATAAATCCCTAAGCTAAACAAATATCCAAACGTGTACGGGAAATTATAAAATGGCACTTCTGCAATATAGAAATGCAATTTACTTGCCCAGAAGGTTGGATGATATTCACTCAGAGAATTTTGATATGCCTCTTTTTGTGCAGATGCCATCATTTCGTTCAAGCGCTCAACGGAAACCAATCCATTTTTGCGTTCTGTATAATAATTTTTTTCAAAAATAAAACGGGCATGAATGTTCATGAACATAGCAATTGCATTTAGTATTTTGTTATCGAGCAATGTGATTTTTTCTGCATCCGATACAGCAGCACGGACACTGGCATCAGAGCAAATTTGTTCAGCAAATGTAGATGCTGTTTCAGCGACATTCATCGCGTAATCTGTATTAAAGAATGGCTTATCATTTAATACATGGCTGTGGAAAGCATGACCTAGTTCATGAGCAAGCGTTGCTACACCGCTTGGTGAGCCTGAATAGGTCATAAAGATACGTGATTCATTTGTTTCAGGAAAGCTAGTACAGAATCCTCCAGGACGCTTGCCAGTACGATCCTCTGCTTCAATCCACGCCTTTTCAAATGCTTCCTGGGCAAATTTAGGCAATTCATCACCGAATTTCGCAAAATTATCGATGATAAACTTTGCTCCCTCATCAAATGTGTAATGCATCGGTTCCGTTGTTACGATCGGTGCATCAACATCTACCCAGCTCAATTTCTCTTTACCTAAAAGCTTTGCCTTACGGTTAAGAAACTCTACAAAAGGCTGCTTATTTTTTGCAATGACATCCCACATTACATCCAATGTTTCTTTCTTCATTCGGTTATACTGCAATGGCTCTTTCATAAAATCTTCAACACCATGCATTTTATAATTAGCCAAACGGAAGCCGCCTAAATGATTAATCGTGTCAGCAAACAAAGGGGCTTTTTCTCCCCAGGCTTTTTCCCATTTCTTGAAAATTTCCGCTCGGACTTCTGGATTAGGATCGTCGTGCATCTTATTAAAAGCTTGGCCAGCTGATAAATGAACAGTCTCGCCATCTTCATTTGTATAAGGAATCTCAATCATTTTTACAAGTGAATCGTAATGGGTACTCCACCCGACATATCCATCTACGCGCAATGCATTAATGAGTGCTTCTTCAGCTTCCGATAATTGTTCCTTACCATGTTCCCTTTGCTCATTAATATAGAAAGCTATTTCACTAATTTCTGGTTGTTCGATGATTTCTTGCCAGACAGCATCATTTATTTGGACAAGTTTAATTGTAAATCCTGTAAAAACTGTTTCGAATTCACTTATTAATGTGTATACTTCTCCATTTAATTGATCCGCCTTTGTATCATGGACATTTTGGGCAGTAGCACATTCAAGAAATGCCGATACCTGATAGATTGCTTTTTGCAGTACCTCTGTTTGTTTTAATATAGAAACAATCTCTTTGGTACCGCTAACGTCTGAAGGAGCCTGCCAAGCTTTTACTGCCCCTTTGTATGTATTTAACAGCTCTTTGATTTCAGCTAATTTTGATAGTAATTCAGGTGACTCAGAGCCATTTGGAAATATGTTATCCAAATTCCATGTTAGAGAGTAATTCATTCAAAAACCTCCTGTCTTTTCACAATTTTCAGTATACAACTTTTATTACCAGTTGGATATATATTTTCCTCAATAATAGTACTGTCTCCCATATGCTATCTACTCATCCTCTTGAACCTCTTGATTGGTTACCCTTTTTAATATATAAAGTAAAACTTTTTATCTATCCAATATTATTCCGTATAATGAGAGTTAATACAGCACGAAGAAAATAAGGAGACAGGTTATGGGATATTTTCAATCAGAGGAGACTTATCAATTATTAAATGCAGTAGGAGAAAATATTTTTATTTGTGATGATCAATTAACCATCATATTTATCAATCGTTACGCTGACAAATTAATTCAATGTCTAAGTCCTTTTACCGGTTTATCAAGTAAGGAAGAATATATCGGGAGAAACATAGCAGAATTTGATCAAGGGGGGAACTGCAAGAGGACAATACTCGAAAACGATTCCTTCCCCAATACCAGCAGAATTATATTTTTCAATAAATACACAGCTAAGATTGCAATAAGTCCCTTTACATTCAACAATGGTTTAACAGGTTATATGCTCACTTGGAAGGATGTAACCGATTATGAAGAAGAAATACATAAAGGGCATTCGATGATGGAAGAAATGTATGCTCCTATCATCAAAACAATTCTGGATGATGTACTTTTAATGCCCATTACTGGATTTTTGTCTGAAGATCGTCTTCATAAGATCAAAGAGAAGGCTTTATATGAAAGCTCTGATAAACAGGCTTCCTATATGGTGATTGATTTTACTAGCGTAACTTCACTGGATGACGAATATATTGTGGCAGAGCTGGAGGTCATCTCTCAATCCCTTGCTTTATTGGGTACAGAAGCTATATATACAGGCCTGTCCACTACTCTTGTCCGCCAAATCGTAAACCAGGGAACAAAAATAAAGAATGAAACATTTGCTACGTTTAATCAGGCTATGAATCATATCTGCAAAATAAAAGGCTACAAGTTGGTAAAATATTAATCTTGATCTTCCTCTTCAGCTTGATTTATTAAAATCAAGCTGTTCTTTTTGTCAACTGATTTGCAAATGAATGACAATTCGTTTGCGCAGCTTTTGTGACAATATTGTTTCATAAATTTGAATTAATTATAGTAATTTTAGTTTAGTTATAGATATTTGCAAATTATAGGACTATTATATCTAATATAAACAAGGTCATTGTAAATTTAACTAATTATTAATATATACATAGGGATAACCTACTAAACAATTTAAACTATTTAAGCCAACTCTTCATTCACGCAAAAATAATTAGTTACTTTTATAATAGAGATGACAGCACTTTATAAATGGTTTTTTTTCGTCTGTTTTGTGAATGAATGAACAATGCATAAGAATTGAAAGGTGTGAACAGTTAAATGGAAGTATTGGATCTCGCTAGGTTTCAGTATGCAGCAACTACAATCTATCACTTCTTCTTTGTACCACTATCCATTGGATTGGTATTTTTAGTTGCTATTATGGAAACATTGTATTTTTTTAAGAAAAAAGAAATTTATTTGGACATGGCAAAGTTTTGGGGAAATATCTTTCTCATCTCTTTTGCTGTCGGAGTAGTTACAGGAATTATCCAAGAATTCCAGTTTGGAATGAACTGGTCAGAATACTCCCGCTTTGTCGGAGATGTATTTGGTGTTCCATTGGCTATTGAAGCCTTACTGGCTTTCTTTTTAGAATCCACATTCATTGGTGTATGGATGTTTGGGCGTGACCGATTGCCAAGATGGGTTCATTTACTATCTATATGGCTTGTATCAATCGGTACCATTTTTTCTGCCTTGTTTATTCTCGCTGCGAACTCTTTTATGCAGGAACCAGTTGGGATTGCGATTGAGAATGGCAAAGCTGTATTAAATGATTTCGGGGCATTTATCACAAATCCTCAGCTGCTTGTTGAATTTCCACATACGGTCTTTGGGGCTTTTGCAACCGGAGCCTTCGTAGTAGCTGGGATCAGTGCATTTAAAATATTGAAAAAGCAAAACTTAGATGTATTTAAGAAATCATTTACAATCGCTATGATTGTGGCGATGATCTCAGGACTTGGAATCGCATTTACTGGTCACTGGCAGGCACAGCATTTAATGTCCTCACAGCCTATGAAAATGGCAGCCAGTGAAGGTTTATGGGAAGATAGCGGTGACCCGGCAAGCTGGTCGCTAATTGCTAATATTGATGAAGAAACCCGTGAAAACAAGTGGTCTGTTGAAATCCCTTATGCTTTAAGTATCTTAGCCTATAATAGCTTTGAGGGATCTGTAGAAGGAATGAATACACTCCAGGAGAAATACACAGAGCTTTATGGTGAAGGCGATTATATCCCGCCGGTAGGAGCTGTTTATTGGAGCTTCCGCATTATGGTTTTCGCTGGTGCTATTATTATGGGCTTAGCAGCCTTAGGACTATTATTTATCAAGAAAAATAACCTAATAAATCAATCACTCTATTTAAAAGCAATGGTTGGAGCAATAGCCCTTCCTTTTATCGCCAATACAGCTGGCTGGATTATGACTGAAATTGGCCGGCAGCCTTGGACAGTCTTTGGATTATATACGACTGCACAGTCCGTATCCCCTAATGTTACTGCAGGACAGCTGTTAACATCGATTATTGTATTTTTGGGGGCCTATACTGTTCTTGCTGTCGTATTAATCACTCTTATTGTGAAACAAATTAAAAAAGGACCATACCAAACCACTGATACAAAACCAGATGTAGATTTATTTGACAAGGAGGCCTTTGGAGCATGAGTCTAAATGAGTTATGGTTTATCCTTGTAGCTGTTTTATTTATTGGTTTCTTTATTCTTGAAGGCTTTGACTTTGGCGTGGGAATGTCCACTCGTTTTCTCGCGCGTAATCAAAAAGAGCGGGATCAGTTGGTTTCTACCATCGGGCCTTTCTGGGATGCAAACGAAGTATGGTTGATTACTGCAGGCGGTGCTATTTTTGCGGCATTCCCTGAATGGTACGCAACCATGTTCAGTGGGTACTATCTACCATTTGTTTTATTCCTGCTGGCCTTAATTGTACGAGGAGTTGCTTTTGAATTCAGACATAAAGTCCATGAAAAGTGGATCAGTTTCTGGGATTGGATGATATTTGTCGGCAGTATAATACCTGCTTTTGTATTGGGTGTTCTTTTTACTAGCCTTGTACGTGGAATGCCAATTGATGCATCCAAAAATATGTATGCTAGCTTTGGAGATTACTTTGACCCCTACTCCATTGTTGGCGGAATCGCGATGATTGTGTTATGCCTTGTGCATGGTTTAACATTCATCGGCATTCGGACAGAGGGGCAGATTCGTGATCGTGCACGTTCTTTAGTATCAAAAATATATTTAATTCTATTAGCAGGTCTTATAGTTTTCGCCGTACTAACCTATACAATGACAGACTTATTTGAAGTACGGCCGCTCGCTACACCATTATTCCTGCTCGGTGCAGTTGTAACAACCGTATTAGGTTATGTATTCTCAGCAAAGAAAAGGGAAGCTTTAGCCTTCACTATGACGGCTTCAACTATGCTATTTACTGTTACGATGTTATTTGTTGGTCTGTTCCCAAGAGTAATGGTTAGTTCAATTAGTTCCGAATATAACTTAACTATATTGAATGCTTCCAGTGGACCATATACCCTTAAGGTGATGACCATCGTAGCATTAATATTACTTCCCTTCGTTCTTGGCTATCAAATATGGAGCTACTATGTATTCAGAAAGCGTATTTCTGATAAGGAACCGGTGAGTCATTAATGATAAACAAAGAGATTTTAACTATAAAAGGAATAAAGAGCACCATGACATTCCTATTCGTGATTTCTTTATTACAGGGGATTGCCATTATTATTCAGGCCATCTACCTTGCTGAAGGGATTACAAACTTATTTAATGGGGAAAAGCTGTCTGAACAGCTTATCCCCTTCCTTTTATTCGTATTAGCTTTTTTGGTACGCCACCTTTTGACTTTTATTCGTGATAAATGGATGGATCGCTTTGCCTCCGAATCAGGGACAGCGATGCGAAAAGAATTATTGAAGAAATTATTTGAATTGGGTCCTCGATTCACCCAATCCGAAGGGACAGGAAGCTTAGTAACAATGGCTTTAGAAGGTGTTTCCCAGGTTGAAACGTATTTAAAGCTTTTCTTGCCCAAGATGATGAGTATGTTCCTGATTCCTCTGTTAATTGTAGGGTTTATGCTGACGCTTGATTTGACTTCTGCGGGAATTGTAATCATTGTACTCCCTATTCTTTTATTCTTTATGGCTATGCTTGGGATTGCAGCAAAGCGTAAGGCTGATAAACAATATGAATCCTATCAAGTCCTTTCCAACCATTTTGTTGATTCCTTACGTGGCTTGGAAACTTTACGACTTCTGGGCTTAAGTAAAAAGTACGATCGAAATATCAAAAACGTAAGTGAACGTTACCGAAAAGCAACGATGGGGACACTGCGAATTGCATTCCTTTCAACATTCGCGCTCGATTTCTTCACCTCCCTTTCAGTCGCTATTGTCGCCTTATTCCTGGGTGTTCGGCTTATGGAAGGTGCAATTTTATTAGGACCGGCACTTACGGTATTAATCCTTGCTCCTGAATACTTTTTACCGATTCGGGACTTCGGAACAGATTACCACGCTACTTTAGACGGAAAAAACAGTATGTCTGCTATTCAACGGATTATTAATTGGCCGCTTGATCTAAAACAAAAACAAAATACAACATTCTCTACTTGGTCAAATCAGGATTCCTTAACCATTAGCAACTTGACAGTCCAACACATGGAATCCAATCAATCCGCTCTGAATGATCTATCATTTTCATGGAAGGGATACGGAAAAATCGGTATTATTGGCGCAAGCGGTGCCGGAAAATCTACCTTAATTGATGTACTGGGCGGATTTTTAAACCCTACATCCTGCACAGTTACTATTAACAATCATTCCTATTCCTCTTTTAAAGAAATGAGCTGGCAGGATCAATTGCTATATATTCCACAGCATCCTTATCTATTTAATGATACTGTGCGAAACAATATTACATTTTACACTCCAAACGCCAGTGAAGAGGAAATTCAGTTGGCTATTGATCGAGCAGGATTAAAAGAAGTTGTTGATTCCCTACCAAATGGATTGGATGAACAGATTGGAGAAAGCGGTCGTATGCTGAGTGGCGGTCAGGAACAACGAGTTGCTTTAGCACGGGCATTCCTTGATAAAAATAGAAAAATTCTCTTGTTTGATGAGCCAACTGCTCACCTTGATATAGAGACGGAATATGAATTAAAGCAAAATATCGTTCCTTTATTTGACGATCATCTTGTATTCTTTGCGACTCATCGACTTCATTGGATGACAGACATGGACCAAATTATTGTTTTAGATCAAGGGCGTATCGTTGAAATCGGAAGTCATGAGGAGCTATTAAAAAAAGAAGGCCATTATTATCAATTAATTAAAGAACACATAGGGGGAAATGAGGTGCACCATGGCTAAGAAAAAAGACTCTATCTCCATTCTCAATAACTCTTGGGTTGGTCCTTATTTATCCCAAAATAAGTGGCTCTTAACTATCGTAATTGTACTTGGTGTTGGCACGTTCTTTAGCGCAGGTGCTTTAATGTTTACATCTGGCTATTTAATATCCAAATCTGCCACTTTACCAGAAAACATCCTCCTTGTGTATGTACCGATTGTCTTGGTAAGGCTGTTTGGAGTATCAAGGCCAGCCTTTCGTTATGCTGAACGCTTAAGCAGCCATAGCCTTGTTTTAAAAATACTATCGAGTATGCGGGTCCGTTTATATAGGGCACTTGAACCAGATGCTTTAGATTTCAAATCCCGATATAAAACCGGCGATTTGCTTGGTGTGATGGCTGATGATATTGAGCATCTTCAAGATTTATATATTAAGACAATCTTTCCGTCTATCATAAGCATCGGTTTATATATGTTAATTGTCTTGGCATTAGGATTCTTTTCTATTCCTTTTGCGCTTCTAATGTTTCTATTGTTATTCGTCCTGATTATTTTGTTCCCTCTCGTATCACTATTAGTGACGCGTGCAAGACATGCACAAATGAAAAATGCAAGAAACGGACTATATCAATCTCTGACAGATGCTGTTATGGGAATTGGTGATTGGATGATTAGTGGCAGACAGTCCGATTTTATCGAATGTTATGAAAAAGATGAAAAAAAGGTTGATGTACTTGAAGCAAAGATCAATCTATTTCAACGAAAACGTAATTTTCTCTTTCAAGCTGTCATATTGGTTATTATTGTGGCACTTGCCTGCTGGATTACCTTACAGGTAGAAGCCGAACAATTCTCTCCTATTTGGATTGCAGCTTTTATTCTAGTAGTGTTCCCATTAGTCGATGCTTTCGCCCCATTATCCGATGCTGTTAGCCAGGTCTCCAGTTATAAAAGTTCATTGGAGCGAATGAATGGCTTACAGGAAGAAAAAGAATTAATAGGATTAACAAACAATGAAAACACGAGCGAATTTAATGATTTGAAGGCACAAACTGCATTGCCTATCACCTTTAATCAGATTAGTTTTTCTTATTCTTCTACTGACGAGAAGGTATTGAATAATTTAAACTTTACCATTCAGCCTGGCGAAAAAATTGCGATGCTGGGTAAAAGCGGAGCGGGGAAAAGTACAATCGTAAAGCTTTTATTAGGTGCATATAAACCTAATCAAGGAAAAATCAGTATAGGAAATAAAGATATTTCTCTTTTAGATTCTCAAATTACAAGCTTCATTTCTGTACTCCATCAGAAACCACATTTATTTGATACAACCGTTATGAATAATATACGGCTGGGCAATCCAAATGCTTGCGATGAAGAGGTATATGAAGCTGCTAAATTAGTTAGGATGCATGATTATATTGAATCTCTTCCAAATGGGTATCAAACGCGTATGCATGAATTGGGAGGGCGTTTTTCAGGCGGAGAACGTCAGCGTATTGCGCTTGCGAGAATACTTTTACAAAAAAATCCGATTGTTATTCTAGATGAACCAACTGTCGGTCTTGATTCGCAAACCGAACGCAGCCTCCTTGAAACCATATTTAAGACGTTAAATGGTAAAACAATGATCTGGATTACCCATCACTTAATGGGTGTGGAAAAAATGGATAGAGTTCTGTTTCTTCAAGACGGGGAAATCAGTATGAACGGTTCTCATGAAGAACTTCTTCAAATGATGCCCCATTATACAAAACTATATAAATTGGATATGCCACAGCTAAATAATTAAAAACAAAAGCGCTTGAGACATATACCCGTCATCAAGCGCTTTGTTTTTATTCTGCTGGCAATTTCTCAGCTTGGTTCCAATTTACCAGGCCATCGTCTTCATCGAATTCGATCATGACATCAACAACGCCCTTTTCCGCTAAGATTTGCTTTTTAAGACGATCTTTAATATCGTCCATATCGGCAACCGTTAAAGACAGATCAATTTCGACACAGACTTCTACATGAAAATCCTCGCCCTCTTTAATTACGACTACCTTCTGAACATCCTTGATATCTTTATCAAGAAGAACCAGATCGCCAATATATTGCTCCATCAGTTCATCAGCTTCACCAAGGGCACCTGCTGCATTGTCGAAGAATACTTTACCAACTACAAATAACATCATCATGCCGATAAGAATGGAGGCAATTCCTTCAGCTGCGTGTAGGTTTGTTAAATGTGATATGACAATCGCGATGATCGCTAAAACCCCACCTGAAGTAGCAACTAGGTCTTCCAAAAACACTAGCCTAGTTGCAGGCTTCGCTTTACCAAAATAGGTGAAGCTTTTATATAAGAAAGACAAGCCTTTCGCTTCCACTCCGACTTCATGCATAATTTCCTTCATTGCTTTAACTAAAACAAAAACTTCGAGAATTACACTGATGGCTAAAACACCGATACTCACCCAAAAATAACTAGATTCACTAGGGTGTAAAATATGCATATATCCTTCTTTTATCGTTTCATAAGACATGATTCCTACTATTAATACCGCTCCCAAAAGAACCAAATTTACCAAGCGGCCAAATCCATTGGGAAAACGTTCGGTCGGTGCTTTTTTACTTAACGCTGACCCAATAAACACAAAGAATTGGTTAGCTGAATCTCCCAAACTATGAAGTGTCTCCGCGAATAATGCCACATTACCAGTAAACATATAAGCTGCACCTTTAATAATAGATATCACTAAGTTGACGATTGCTGCTGTAATTGCACTTGTATTTCCTTTTTTTAGTAACTGAAATAATTCACCCATAGACCCTACTCCTTCAATTCAAAATAGATACATGCAGATAGAAAAACTAGATATGTAAAGATTAGGCTAGCCTCTGTAATGAAAACTAGTAAGCTATTCCATTAAGACGAGGATTTTAAAAAAATATAAAACATTTTGGATCACACTTCATTTAATTCCTATGTTTGAATTTTCTTCTTCACCTCCTAATCCCTTATCTGTTAATCTCAATTATCTCATCATTTTATTCCCCATCTCTAGTGTATTTACACTAATTTTGAAGAAACAATAATCCAAATGAATTTATTGGTGCTTTTTACTGGATTTATGATCAACACCGGCGTATAGTTACCTAGGTAACTATATTCGAGGTGGTGGTACAATTGTCTATTTCCGGGCACCAGTATTTTTTTCATCAATATTTGCAGACAGCTCGATTATTTACAAAACGATTGAATGATCAATTAGCCAAGCATGATTTATTCCACTCACAATGGGCTATTATTTATTATTTAAAGCACTATGGACCTTCCACCCTCGTGGATATTAGTAATTATTTGAATGTGGAAAAACCCACTATTACAAGAACCGTTACCAGACTGCAAGAGCGGGATATTATCGAGCAGATTCCAAGCGATAATAAACGGGAAAAAAGAATTCAATTAACAGAGGCAGGAAGAGAAATTTATATCACCTGCATACACCATGTCAGTGAATTTGAAGAAAAAGTAATGTCAAGTGTATCAGAGGATGAAATAAAAATTATGATGAAGATATTTGGCAAAATGCAGCATCAATTACAGCATGAATAAGGACGTGACTACAAATGGAGAAACCAAGACTTTGGACAAAAAACTTCCTATTAATCTCTTCAGCTAATTTATTTATCTTTTTAACATTTTACAGCTTAATGGTTACTTTAACACTTTATACAATTACTACTTTTCATACGAGCCAAAGTATAGCCGGACTCGCTTCAAGTATATTTGTTATCGGAGCTGTGCTAGTTAGGCCTATTGCTGGCAAAAGAATTGCCCTGGTCGGTGCAAAAAAAATGCTTACGATCAGTCTAGCCTTATTTTTAGCAGCAACTATTCTCTATTTTATGGCGTCGAGCCTTGCACTCTTACTAATCGTTCGATTAATCCACGGTATTTCATTTGGTTTCGCATCAACCGCTACAGGAACACTTGTGGCTGAAATATTACCTTTATCCAGAAGAGGGGAAGGTATGGGATATTTCGCGATGAGTACAAACCTGGCAATGGCTATTGGACCATTTCTAGGCTTAATGATCAGCAATTCCTTTTCTTATACAATTGTCTTTTCGGTTGCCGTTGTCTTTGCTTCGTTAAGTTTCATCTTCACGCTCTTCTTGAATGTTCCAAAGATGCAATTTACAGCTGAGCAAGTCAAGTCGATGAAAGGTCATAAAATAAGTGACTACTTTGAGCTGGCCGCACTGCCTATTGCTATTACAGCTGGGGTCATTGGATTTACATATTCCAGTATATTATCTTATTTAACTTCCTATTCTCAGGAGCTTAATTTAGTATCGACAGCAGGCTTCTTCTTTGTCATGTATTCTATTTGTCTAATACTGACGCGTCCATTTACGGGAAAATGGTTTGATATATACGGTGAAAATACAGTAATCTACCCCTCTCTAATTTTATACACAATCGGGTTGATCGTTTTAAGTCAGACAAGCCACAGTATTACATTGCTTTTAGCAGGCGCTATAATCGGTGTAGGGCTTGGCACTTTTCAATCCAGTGCACAAACTGTAGCAATCAAAATGACGTCTCCCCACCGGATTGGGCTCGCCACCTCCACATTCTTTGTCATGTATGACATTGGGATCGGGATCGGACCATTTGTTCAAGGATTTTATATTCCGGTTTCCGGTTATAGTGGGCTTTATTTAACAATGGCTGTTATCTCGTTTATAGCTATAGGCCTTTATTATGTAGCTCATGGTAAAAAAGCTACTCAAGCTTCAAGGTTACTCAATATTAATTGAAAAAGTATCGATTCAGCTTATTCATAGCTTGCTTGAATCGATTTTTTCTATAAATGATGTTATTAACCATTCATCTGTATTCAATCAAGTCTTTTACATGCTTATTTCAATAAAAAAAGCTCAAAACAGCCATTTATTAGCCAAACAGATAAGAAATAATCTTATTCTATAGCTTTCCTTGAATATAATTGAGCGATTTTCCATAATAATTGAGCGAAAACAGCACTTAATTGAGGCGATTTCCCCTTTCCATATTTTTTAGTTATATAGCATACATCTCCCTAACTATTAAAATAGGATAAGCGCCTAAACGTATTGTATTTCTCCATAACAAAAGCTGTCCAATCAGTTACTCGGTTGAATGATTGGACAGCTTTAAAATTCACTTTATGTTTCTGCAAGATTCCCGTTCAATAAATTGTGTTGGAACCGTCACTCTCTTTGGAAATGTGTTTGGATCCTTTATCTTTTCAATTAAACTTTTTGTTGCTTCAATACCAAGGCGAGATATATGTATTTCTATTGATGTCAGTGGCGGTCTCGAATGCTGAGAAAGAATTTGGTTATTAAAGCCGATAATGGAAAGGTCTCTTGGTACATGGATATTGAGTTTTTCCAAATAACTTAATATTTCATATCCGGTCAAATCATCTTGGGCAATGATAGCTGTTGGCATGGGATTGTAGTTAATTAGATTCTTTAGTGATTCAAAACCTTTATCATTAAATTGATGTTCGTCAATCAGATAATCCCTGCAAAATGGTAGTCCACTCTCTTCCAGCGCCTCCCTGTATCCTTTTAAACGATCAATCGTAACAGCAAAGTTTTCATTTCCTCCAATAAATGCAATATTCTTGTGTCCCATCTCTATCAAATACTTTGTAACATCTTTAGCAACTGTCACATTATCATTATCCACATAAGTAATACTTTTTTCATGCATCAAGGGTCTTCCAATTACGATGAATGGGAAATTAACTTGCTTTAAAAACTCAATCACTTCATCATTTTTACGTGAATACAAGAGTATTAACCCGTCGACCCTTTTTCCTTGAACCATGGAAACAACTTCTTCATAGATACCTTCTTGAGTAAAACTGGTTGATAAATACAAACCATATTTTTGTTCATTCGCACTTCGGCTAATGCCACGTAGAACGACTGAGAAGAAAGGATTTTTAAATGCTTGATAGGCAGTGTCAGGCATAATTACTCCTATAGCCTGTGTACTTTTCCCAGCTAAGCTTTGAGCCTGAAAATTAGGGGTATACCCCATCAGATTCATGATTTCCCGGACTCTCCGTTTTGTTTGAAGACTGATATGCGGGCTATCTTTCAGGACTCTTGACACAGTTGACGGTGCTACATTCGCTTCTCGAGCAACATCTTTAATTGTTACATCCATCAGAGCCACCCCTCAATTCGTAAATCCTATTTCACTGCACCTTCAGCTACCCCTTTAATAATTTGTTTTTGTGCAAAGAAATATCCAATGATGACAGGAATAATGGCTAAAGTTAACCCGGCTAGAGCAAGATGCCATTGTTTTGTATATTCCCCAAAGAAGAAGAACATTTTCAATGGAAGAGTCTGCATTCCTTCCTGGTTGATGACAAGGGAGGGCAATAGATAGTCATTCCAAATCCAGATCGTATTTAAAATACCGACTGTAATAGAAATTGGTTTTAGCATTGGGAAGATAATATGCCAGAAGATTTGCCATTTGTTAGCTCCATCTATAGTAGCCGCTTCATCAAGCGATTGGGATATACTTTTTAATGTTCCATGATACAAGAAAATCGACAAGCTGCAACCAAAGCCAATATACATAAAGATTAAGCCAGCACGATTCAGCATTTCAAATTTCCCAAATACCGTAATTAATGGAATCATGACGGATTGGAAAGGAATCAGCATAGCTGCCACGAAAATAAAGAATAAAAACGTACTCATCTTACTTTTATTCCGTGAGAGAGCATATGCAGCCATTGAAGAAAAGATAATAATCAGACCTACACTTACAACTGTAATTAACACGGAATTAAATAGTGTTTTCAAGAAATCCAGTTGTTCGTACGCCTCCACATAGTTGTCAAAATTAAATGCTTCCGGAAGGCTTAAGACATTCGTAAACATTTCTTTTTTTGTTTTAAGCGAATTAACAATCATGATATAAAAAGGGGAGAGCCAAATTAAGGCTAATACAATCCCAGTTATTTCCAAGGGCCAGTTATGCTTTCTGCGCATTACAATTCAACCTCCCTTTTCTTGTTGATATATACTTGTGTCAAGCTGATAGATGCGACAATCAAGAAAAAGATAACTGCTTTTGCAGAGGCATAAGCCATATCGCTTTCCTTAAATGCAGTCTGGAATATTTCCATGGCGACCATTTGTGTGGAGTTATAAGGTCCCCCAGCTGTTAAGCTTAAGTTTTGATCATATAATTTAAACGTATTGGACAGCGTCAAGAACATACTAACGGTAAATGCCGGTGCTACGAGCGGGAATATGATTGCGCGTAGTTTTTGGAAATAGCTCGCCCCGTCAATCTCGGCAGCTTCAGTTAATTCTTCTGGAACACCCTCAAGATACGAAATATAGATAATCATGATATAACCGGCCATTTGCCAGCTCATCAGGATGACTAATCCCCAGAATCCAGTATTTGTAGTCGACAACCAGCCTTGTAAACCTTCATAGCCAAGGGCCACACCAACTGCGTCAAATGCTTTCGTGAAAATAAACTGCCAAATGAACCCTAAAATCAGTCCACCAATCAAGTTTGGCATAAAGAAGATTGTACGTAAGATATTATTTGATTTAATTTTTGAGGTTACAATTAAGGCTAAAACTAAACCGATCACATTGATTAAAATAATCGATACGATAGAAAACTTAACTGTGAACCATAAAGCGTCCATGAATTCTTTTTCTTGGAATATACCAATATAGTTTTGAAAACCAACAAAAGCGGTTGTTTGAATTCCATTCCAGTCCGTAAATGAGTAAAATACACCAAGTGCCAGTGGCACGAGTACGACAAGAAATAGCGATACTAGAACCGGTGTAAGGAATAACCAGTAGGAAAAACTGCGAGTACGCATTATTACCCCTCCAAAATTTTGACAAAATTTATGACCTCATCCATTATCTATGTAGCAAAACAAAGTAGCCCAACACTACTTTGTTTTGCAGTTCTATCACATATACGTAAAGGATATTAGCGTGATTCAGACCAAGATTTTTGAGATTCTTTGACTAGCTCATCCCAAGACATTTCATCACTTAAATATTTTTGTATGTTTACACCCAATTTATCTTCGCCCCAACCAGTTGGATAGCCCATAAATACCCATCCAATTGTTTTTCCTTCAGTCGCATAATCATATACTTCTCTAGATATTGGGTCTGCGATTTTACTAGAATCATATCCTTTGTAAGCAGGAATGAAGCTGAAATCTTCAAGAACTGTCTTTTTACCTTCTTCAGATGTATATAACCAGTCCAAGAAGTCTTTAGATGCTTCAATAACTTTCTCATCATTGTTGCTGTTTACTCCCCAGTACATTGGAATACCAACTGGTAGAGAATCTTCTTTATAACTTTCTACAGGAATTGGTAGAATACCAACTTTTTCTTGAGCAAATTCTTCATCAATTCCGGCGATGGAACCATATACCCAGTTACCTTGTTGAATCATAGCTACCTTTCCAAGTGAGAAGTTTTCTTCTACTTGCTGTGAGTAATCAAGGCTAACAGTTGGCTGAATAGAATATTTATTGGATAAATCAATGTATGTTTTATATTGATCTCCATATTTAAAATCAACCTTGTCAGATTTGTAAGCATTCATAATATTTTCTTCAAATTCTGGAGAGATAAAGACGTTGGAAGCATGCAACCCGGTAATCCATTTTTCTTTTCCTGGTAAAGCAAATACTGCTTTAATACCAAGATCGTCTTTTTTGGTATCGATTGTTTTAACCGCCTCTTCAAGCGCTTTCATTGTTCTGATTTCTTCTGCTTTAATACCAGCTTTTTCAAAGACTTCTTTGTTATAAAGCAAGCCGTATCCTTCCTGGTTATATGGAAGACCAAGGATTTTATCATCTGTAGTTACACCATCTAGAGTTCCATCTAGTGCTTCTTTGGATGCTTTTGTATCGGATAAATCAGCTAGTTTATCTTTCCAATCTGCAACATCCTGCGGTCCGCCAACATTATAGATAGCAGGTTCCTTGCCTGAAGCAAATTTAGATTTTAAAGAAGCACCATAATCTTCCCCGCCACCAACTGTAGTAATATTAATTTCTACACCTGGATTTTCTTTTTCATATTGTTCGGCTACATCTTCAAATTGATCCTTGAATTCCACTTTAAACTGAAATACATCAATTGTTACCTTATCTTTGCTACCGGAGGAAGAGCTCTCAGATGAGCATCCCGTTAAGACAGCTGCTGCCAATAGTGAAGCTGATAAAGCACCCGCATACCATTTTTTTTGTTTCATTCTTTTACCTCGCTTCTCTCTTTATGTTTGGTTCAAGTAAACGTTTTCTATAAATATGTAAAAGACCAGTGACCTTATTCTTAAAAACTATTAATTTTCCACTTTACGAAAACGTTTGCACAAACCTTTCTTTTCCAATTTAACATATGAATGTAATATCTCAAACCTTTTTTTACTCATTTACCTATTTAATCATATAAATTATCCTGAAAAGTCAAATAATATTCACTTTTTGCGCAAACGATTTCATCTATGACTTGTCAATATTGTGAGACCAAAAAATG
This sequence comes from Pradoshia sp. Z4_20, assembly GCF_058216035.1. NCBI lineage: Bacteria > Bacillati > Bacillota > Bacilli > Caryophanales > Bacillaceae > Pradoshia > Pradoshia sp. Z4_20. The sequence goes on along the minus strand of NZ_JBZAJD010000001.1, from coordinate 460,975 downwards.
ATTAAACTCTTTGCAACCAAAGAACGAGTGAATCAAATGGTTTTAAGTACATTTTAGATTAACGGTTAAATATATGTGTAAAAAAAGCCACCTCCATAAGGAAGTGGCCGACGCATTATTCCACTGAAGTACCAGACTCAGGTATAAAATCTTTATTAACTAAAGGTTTTCCATCTTTATCAACCATAACAGTTAATCCAGAAATAAGGCCGTTATAATGAAACATATATAGGACTCCTGTCTCATTATCACGAATTATTTTAGTAACCTCCATTTTCCTTGAGTATAAACATCCTCAAAACGTTTATTTATCACTATAACGCACTCCTTTTTTCGGTTTGTTGAAGCAGCTATCTCTATCTATAACTACTACAAAATGGTAATTGAGTCTTTTGTATTGAGCAACATACGAAAACAGCCATTGAAAAAGAACATCTTTGAAAAGCACGTTCTTTTATTACTATTTATACTAATCTTACAATCGATATGTTAGCCCCTGTCCCCTGTTTCCACAGAGACCGTACCTACTAATTGGAGAGAAATAGTCGAACCTTTCAGTTAAAGGGAGGCTTACCTCATTGGCACGTTGAAAAGATACTACTACTGACAAGGTAGACGGAACCTAGCCCAAAATGATATCTTCCAATTTCAGTTGCAGCATAATTTATGATATTACAGTTGTCCTAAGTGTTTGATTAACGCTATCATCCATCATAATAGAGTCTTCTGAATGTTATGGACAGCTTTTACTACAGTTTCTCTCCCCTTGCATTCAATATATGTGATAAACCCATAACTTCCATCGCTATGGAAGGCAGTAACATTTTAATGGCATCTTCCCGGTCAATTATTATACAAGGGTAATGTTTGGGTTGTTAGGTAAGGACATACTAGTCCCCTCTCTGTTTATAAATAAATTTCCCTTACGTTACTCTCTTTGGGATAAATGTGCAGGTATACGTTAGCCTCTTTTTGGCAAATAAAAAAATAGACCATCCAGTCAATAATAAAGATTGAGCGGAATGGACTACTTTTTAAACACCTTTTTCTCAATTGCATAACCATATTCGGCTCTCGGCTTTATTTCAATAACTTTACACTCTTTAGTGATACTCAACATTTTTGGCGATTGTCTATATTTTTCAGCACGATATTTGGCTTTGTCCATAATATAATCAGTCAATCCAATACTCACCTCTCCATAATTTCACAATCAGTTTCATAAAAATGACCACAGGCTGCTTTTTTTTCAATCCAGATGGCATATTCTATGTTTTCCAGACGATCAGATAAGGCATGATGAAGTATATACATGCATTGCTGGTCAATAGCATCAAACTCATGAGTATAACTCCAAAGAACCGTTACAAGGACGGTGTCAAAATGCTGATACGTATAAATCATGGAGTTTTTTGATGGTCCATATACAGTCGTTTGTTTATTCTTTATACAAGGCTTATCTTTATCTGCTGATATATAAGCCTGGTGTTTCCATTCTTCCGGTAAAGCCTGCCACTCATATACCCCCCAATTGATTCCTATCCTAACCTGCTCCCAGTATTCCTCCGCCATTATTTCCAGATAGAAAGCCAGTGCCTCTTTATAATCTGCCCAACCGGCTTGTTCATTATAGAAACGGTAGAGACTCATTTTATTGTTTTCGGCATAGATATTAGAAATGATTTTTAACCGTGCATATTGAAAAATTTCGACAGGGACTTGTTCCTCCAAAGGATCTTCATCCTCCAGCTCTATCTCAAACTGAAATAATCTGAAGCTCTTTAAACTCCTCGTTGCTAAAGGCACAAATAGAAATAGTAGTATCCAAATAATCAGCAACAACAGCCCTCTTCCAATAATCCGATTTGCATCTGATGTTACTATATTGGTCATCAATGCTACGAACCAACCTTTATCAAGGTTAGACAATTCTGTTACCATGAGCAGTTGTATCGGATTCATCAAGACTTCCTGATATGCCATCACTAAACTTGCCAATGTCCAGCCGGCAATACTAACTAACCCCAATTGATAAAAATAAAGCATTCCTTTCTTGGCTATCGAGCGAAATAACTCTACGCATCCTTTCATTCGAAACCATTTTTTCATTATCATCAATTCCTTTATAAGGATTTTGCTAATGGCAACTACCTAAAGGGGGATAGTAATGAATAATTAAATAGTGTAATTGTTTCGTTGTATCTGATATATCAGTCGGCTTTCGGACTCAGTTGGCTGGATTTCCGTCCAATTCGGCTGGATTCTGCTATTTATATACTCGCTTTTGCTAATTTCAGCTCCACGTCAGTAGATTTTCCTCTGCTTAAGATGAATTCCCCACAAGTTTGGTTGTTTTGCATCATTCTTTTTATACTTTCATCTGGAAACACCTCCTTAGTTTTACAGATTCCATTGAATTCCATATCAGATTACTCTTACTCTCTAAATTATTCCTCTTATCAATCAGCCTCCCAAAAACCGGGAGGCTGATTCGTAAGTTTCAATTATTATTGTACTCTTGCAAAACCGAAACCGGATGCGTAATCATCACCTGTAGCGGCTCCATATCCACCTTTAATATCAACTAACTTCGCACGTCTTTGTAATTCCGCGCGTAGCTGTGTATGAGAGTATCCTGTATTGGAAGCCCATATTTTCGCTGCCAATCCGGATACATGCGGTGTTGCCATTGAGGTTCCACTGATTGTATTATATCCACCCGTATGCCAGGTTGATTCAACTGCAGAACCTGGAGCAGAGATTTCAACATCCTTTAAGCCAATTACATAATCACCATCTGTGGATGGGTTACCTCTGGAAGAATAGTTAGCCACACGGTATGTTCCATTTTGCTGAACATTCTCAAGAGCTGCCACAGCCACTACATTCGCCAAAGCACCCGGATATCCGATTGTATTGGCAGAATAGCCGCTATTACCAGCTGCCGCAATAATTAGAACACCTTTTCCATAAGCATATGTTACAGCACTGCTAATGAGAGAGTTATTAGAGCTGGAACCAAGTGACATTGAAATAATTACTTTTGAACCTGTAGAGGATGCTTGGTCTGCCGCATGTCTAATTGCTGCTGCTATATCATCTGAATAACCAGATCCATCGTCACCCAAAACTTTATAGGCCCATACTTTGGATTGAGGGGCAACCCCATATACGCCAGTACCATTGCCAGCCACTGTTCCGGCTACATGGGTACCATGACCATTCCCATCAGCACAGGAGCCATTCACAACCGTGCTGCTTGTTTGAGTGAAATCCTTACATTGTTCAATATTGGATGAAAGACTCGCATGCGTTTTTAACACGCCTGTGTCTAAAACTGCTACTTTAATTCCACTGCCGCCTGATGTAGAAGTAAGAGAGCTATTATTATAGATTGCTTTAATTCCCCATGGCACTCGGGTTGTAGGTGCAGAAGTAGCTTTTTCTATAACAGTTGCAGCAATTTTAAATTCAGGTACTTTTTCTACTTCGATATTTTTATTTTCCAATAGTTTCTGATATTCTTTTTCAGAAACATCTGTCGTAAATCCTTGGTTGCTGAAGTCTCGGTGTGTCCCCATATTTTTCTTTACTTTTGTTTTTTCTGACTGAGATCCCTGAATCAGAACACGATAGGTTTTCTCTGAGCTGACATCCTTTGCCTTTGCAGTCGACCTATCCTCAGCATTTGTTCCTGAGCCAAAAGATAAAGCCATTGATACACTTAGGACAACTCCAGCAAATATCTTCCTTTTTTTCATCTTTCAGTCTCCTCTCGTTTTTTGAATTTTCTGTGAACTTTTCTTGTTGTATCGTTATTATAGTGGCTATTTTTTTCTTTGAACACGGAACAAATTAACTATTAATTCAGAATTATTATTTTCTATTTTGTCAAATAAAAAAACTTTCCCAAGTTATCAGATTAGTTTTTGTGACAAATTACTATATTTTTTGCGCTTTTTCTTACCTATCGACATTTTTCTATCCTATTTGCGACCTATTTGGCGATTAATACAAACAGGTGTTTGTACCTAGTAGAATTATATTTTCCCAATAAAATTTATGTAAATTTTCAGATAATTTAATAATCCACTAAATTAATTATGCAAAAATGAAAACAAAAAAGAACTGATTGATTGGACAATCAGTCCTTTTGACCCTCTCTAAAATGACACCATTTATACGATTGGCGGCAAAATGGGAGCTTTTCTTTTCATCTATTCTCCTCCTTAACTAGTAGTCTGTATAAATATATTGCAAGGCTTTCTGAAACTTTCCTGATTTCTTATAATAATCTGCCAAAATTTTACTAACACTGCGAATATCATTATAATGAGATTCCCCATTATATAGATAAGGAAGGGTATACTCTTCTAAATAGCTAATCGCTCTTTCTTCTTCCCCCTGAATCATATATAAATAATAATTGGGCAGCATTTGATATATTTTAGACCCGGTTTCTTGAGCTTTCTTCTTTAAGTGATGTAAATACTCTTTCGCCTGTTCCCATTCTCCCAAATAATAAGAGGTTTCTGCCAAAGCATAAAGGCTCACCATAGAAGATTGGGCATTCTCCGCTTCACAATTTACAGCTTTATAATAATAGTCTCTTGCTTCACTCAGCTCTCCTTTTTTCTGCTTTAAATAGCCAATATTATGATAGGCAATCGATAAAGTTGCCGATTCATTTAGGATCTCAGCATTTCTTTTCAAATGTTTATAGCACTCTGCTGCCACCTCATAAATGCCTGTATCGGTATAACTAATGCCGAGAATCACAAGCGTGTGCATAATTCGCTTTATATTATATTGGGCAGTAAAGGCATTTAGTGCCTCGTTAGCATAGAAGATAGCATGCCCATGCTGTTCCATATGACATTTAGCAAGTGCCAAATGATAATAAACATCCGCAGAAACACTCATCCCATCCCTGCTTGCAGAAACTAATTCCTCTAAAACTTCATTGGCCTGTCTGTACTTATTTTGGATGAGCAGACAAATAGCATGATAATAATGAAGCAAATATAGCTCCTGATAATTTAAATTCTTCTTATGTTTATCAAGCCATTTATAGTGTTGAATGGCTTTTTTAGTATCCTTAATAAATAATAAATATCTCATTTTATACAATTCATATAAAAATAAATGTGGTGTATAGGCAATGAAATCTACCAAACTATCTAACTTCCGATCAATCTCTTTTGCCTCTTCAATCTGAAAATAATTGATGCATTCAATCCATTCATCCAGCAATCTTTTCACCGTATTATTTTGTTCATAAACATTCGTTAAGTCTGCTCCTAAACGTTGTAATAATAAATGGATAGTTTGGTCATTTGCTTCCTTCTCATTATGTTCAATCTTACTTAGATGAGGTACAGAACATATGCCTTCGACCAGCTCACTTTGAGTTAATCCCTGCTTAGTCCGATAATATTTAATCAACGAACCTACTTTCATGCACCCACCCTCTTCCATTTGTTTCCAATATTATATATTTAAAAGTCAAGTTCTAACATACATCCTGAAACCTATTTTTATAATTTTCGTTCCCCTCATTTCATCATTTACCGACATTCAGTCTGATATTATAGCGGATTTTAGTCAGTAAAAATAAAAACCTGGCTATATGCCAGGTTCATTAAATATTTCTTAGCCACATTCATTCTTTTTCAGCATGGTTCGCCGTTTGCGTAATCTTATCCCTTTAATTCTAACTTGTTCTAAATCATTCGGAAGGATATTACGATACTCACGAAATAATTGTCTCCATTTCAAGGTATAAGCACTCCCTTCCTAAAATTTATTTTGAAAGCAAAAAATCCACCTTGTCTATTGGCAAGGTGGATTGCTGATTATCTCCAGTTTTTCACTTCAGCTTCTGTTTTTCTCACGTGTTCCATTATTTCCTGAATACGAACCCGTTTATTTTCCCAGCATTTTGGACTTAGATCAACCGGATATTTTTCCGGATTAAGGAACCGTTTATATTCATCCCAAAGCAAGTCCAGGTTATCCTTTGCAAATTGTTGAATAACCGTCAAGTCTGGTGTTTTATACACTAATTGCCCATCCACAAAGATGTTTTCATGCAGTGGTACTGCATCAAAATTTGTTACTTCCTTGCTAATGAAGGTATGTACAGGATGGAACATAGTCAATATTTTCTCAGAAGCAGGATTTTCATATTCGAGTGTAATATAATCCCCTTCCGATTTATTTGTTTCCTTATTAATAATCCGATACACATTCTTCATGCCAGGAGTAGTCACTTTTTCAGGATTTGCACTGATTTTGATTGTATCAACCATATCGCCGTTTTCATCTTCAATGCTGACCATTTTATATACAGCTCCTAAAGCTGGCTGGTCATAGGCCGTGATCAGTTTGGTTCCGACACCCCACATATCAATTTTGGCGCCCTGTGCTTTCAGGTTCAGGATTGTTGCTTCATCTAAATCATTGGAAGCCGTAATTAATGTATCTGTGAAGCCTGCTTCATCAAGCATTTTGCGTGCTTTCTTAGACAAGTAAGCTAAATCCCCACTATCCAAACGAATGGCTTTAAAATTAATTTTATCGCCCATTTCCTTCGCTACTCGTATGGCAGTTGGCACACCTGATTTTAATGTATCAAAGGTGTCAACAAGGAAGGTGCAATCATAATGTGATTCTGCATATTTTCGGAAGGCTGTATATTCATCCCGATAAGCCTGAACAAGCGCGTGCGCATGAGTTCCTACTACCGGAATGCCGAATTTCTTGCCAGCTCTGACATTACTGCTTGCCTGAAAACCGCCGATATAAGCGGCTCTTGTTCCCCAAATTGCCGCTTCCGTTTCCTGTGCTCTCCTTGTACCGAATTCAAACAGGGATTCACCACCAGTTACTACACTCAGACGTGATGCTTTTGTTGCAATAAGAGTTTGGTAATTAATAATATTCAATATTGCTGTTTCAACCAGCTGAGCTTCTGCAAGCGGAGCCTCAATTCGCATTAAAGGCTCATTTTCGAAAACGAGCTCGCCTTCTTTCATGCTTCTGATGGTGCCTGTAAAACGCAGTTCTTTTAAATATTCAAGGAATACTTCGTCATACTTAAGCTCTTCCCTTAAATATTGAATATCACTCTCTGTAAATTTTAAGTCTTTAATATATGTAATCACCCGTTCAAGTCCGGCAAATATGGCATAACCGTTCTTAAATGGGTTGCGCCTGAAATACACATCAAATACCGCTTTTTTATTATGAATCCCATCTTTAAAATAGGTTTCCATCATATTAATTTGGTATAGGTCTGTATGCAAAGCAAAGCTGTCGTCCGGATAATGTGTCATCAAACTTCCTCCTTCAATTACAAAACACTGGCTCCCAGCGTATTTTCAAAATGGGATAAGGCCCACTCATGACCTGCTTCATTAAAGCTCGCCACTCCATTTTTATGTATTACTATTTTAAACCCTTTATTATAGGCATCCACTGCTGTATGCAAAATACAGATATCTGTACAAACTCCTACTAAATGTAATTCCGTGATTCCGCGTTCACGCAATTTAATTTCCAAATCAGTACCAGCAAAGGCAGAGTATCGTGTTTTATCAATCCATAGCAGGTTCTCTTGTCCAATATTAGTATTATACACATTTTGAAGATTTCCAAATAATAAACGACCTTCGGTACCACGTATATTATGCGGTGGGAATAATTTACTTTCAGGGTGAAATGGATCATTCTCATCGTGTACATCAATAGCAAATACAACAAAATCTTTGTCCTCAATGAATCTTTTTGTTAAAGTAACAATGTACTCTTCAATTTCCTTTCCAGGTTTACCGCATGTTAATTTGCCAGCATCTGCTATAAAGTCATTTGTATAATCTATATTGATTAAAGCTTTCATCTCTCCACTCCCCTATCCATTTTCCATCAAATCCGCTTATCGTACGTATAGAATATCAAATTGTATTACAAAATGCCTACTTTGATTTTAAAGAAAGTCAACCACCAATAAAATAAACAGCGCTTTTTGATACGAACACAGTGGTTATTAAAATCGTATCAATCCTTTAAATCTTTAAAGTCGATCCTAAATCCATATCGCCATACAAGAATAGCTGTGATCAGCAAGACTCCCCCATATCCATATAAACCATACTCAACCTTGCTTATAAGAAAGTGAAAACCTGCAAATACGCCAAGAATGAAAAGCAGGAAAACGGTCTTAATCCCCTCATTCTCCTGTGTTGCAGAAGTTGGTTTAGAAAATGGCAATATAATTGTATATGTCCTGAACGACAGGACTGCCATTATAAATAACGTAAAGAGACCAATCAATAGATCCCAAAAGATAGCACTTCCATATATAAGAATAAATAGAAAGCTATATGCCAAATAGATGGGAAGAACATACTTGGCCATAACCGCATTCCATGTACCTATAAAGATAGACTTAGCACTCTGTAATGGAGAGGCCCTGTATATCCATGCTCCTTTATATGAATCGGTATATCGGAGTGCAATAGCAATAGTTGGAATCATAAGCGCACTGAAATAAATTGTATAATAACCGCTGCCATTTTGAATACCTTTCCATCCATTTTCCCCGAATTGATTGAGTAGTGTAATAAACGGAAAAATAATAACCATTCCAATAGATGGATATACCTTCAGTTTAAACGCCTGTTCGTTTTTCATGAGGTTTTTTGCGAAATGATAAAAGACTCGTTCTTCTTTATTTCGTAATAGGAACATTGAAAAATGACTGCGTTTCTTTTTCGATAAGGCTCCTGTATGATTAGTTAACTTTTGTAAATACTGCTCAAAGTTTTGAACATTTTTAATATAAATAATGACAGAAACAAGCGGTACAATTACAGCCAAGCTGATTAAGAGAATATATTGCCATGCAAAATTCCCATTTAGTATTACCTCAAAGGGAGCGGCATACCAAATAGGCGCAAGAATATAGCTCCACCAAGTTGGTGTAAATTCTACTTGCCTATCTACAAGGTCAAATATCCTTACCGTTAGTTGATAGCCAACAATCATTAAAATAGACAAGGAGATTTGTACATAACTGATAAAATCCTTTAATTTCTCTCCATCAAAATACTTTAAAATAACCAAGTAGATTAAAGCAGTAAGCAAGACTATCCATATATCAATCAATATAATGACCAGCAAAAATAACAGACTAAAGCCAATTCCTTGAGTAACAATAGCAGCAATGAACGCAGGCGCAATAAAAATAAGGGTTATTGTGCCAAGGTAAATAATAATATGTATCAGCTTTGCCACCGAGACCGTTCTCCCATCAACCGGTCTAGACAATAAAATAGACTGATCCCGTATATCAAGCATCACATGGGAAAAATCAGATATTAAAGATGTAATGATAAAAAACATAAATACCGCAAACAACATACTCATTTGGAAAAAATAATTTTCACCCATAATAATAAAAGGAATCAGTATTAGACCCATAAGCGCATAAACCCATAAGGATTTTAAAAATTGATTTGAATCCTTACCTGTATTTCCAGACCCATCATTCATCAAAGTTGGAACTCTTCTGGCATCCATTGTAAGCTTAACCTGAAGAATTCTTCTCATAACCGGATAATCAATTCCCATCCACTGAAAGAGCTTTTGTCCTCTATCCAACACACGCAAACTCATAAATTTTTTCATCTATTAATCCTCTTTAACAACAGATACAATATCTTCGGCAATTGAACGATGCTGTGTAAAACCAGTTAATTGGTTAAAAATTTCTTCAAGAGTTCCTTCCTTGCCAACATCCTGTAATTCTGCAAAGCTTCCATCTGCAACAATCCTGCCTTCATGCAGTAAAATAATTCGATTGCTAATTTTCTCGACGACATCCATGATATGTGAGGAATAAAAAATAGTTTTTCCCTCGCTTGCCAGCAGTCCAAGCAATTCTTTAATGACCATAACGCTATTCGCGTCGAGACCGCTTAAAGGTTCATCTAAAAATAAAATATCCGGATTATGAAGAAGGCTTGAAATTAATAGAACCTTTTGCTTCATCCCTTTTGAATAACTATTTATTCGTGAATCATACATTTCTTCAATATTTAATAGCCTCATTAGTTTAAAAGCCTTTTGGTCAGCCTGCTCATAAGATAAGCCATAAAGCTCACCTATAAAAGTCAAATATTCACGTGCAGTCAATACATCATATAAATCTGCCAATTCAGGCACATAGCCAATTCTATTTTTATAGGTAATCCTATCCTCAGAAAGCTCTTTATCAAAGACCTTCACTGAGCCTGTATAGTCTGTAAGGAGTCCGAGCAATATTTTAACTGTGGTAGTTTTCCCCGCCCCATTGGGACCTATATAGCCAATAATTTGTCCCTTGTTTACATCAAGATTAATTCCTCGAAGTACTTCTTTCGATCCATAATGCATTTGAAGATTGCTAATAGAAATCACCAGTTCAGCCATTTTCATTCTCCCCAAAGACCCATTTTGGTATAGTATATCAAAACGGGTCGTTAATTTGCATAATTTTCTAATTTATCCTTTTTAGGTATTACTTCTGGAATCCTTCATGATGCACCTAAATGCCTGTAAAGTTCAAATTTCTAATAACCTAAACCGATAATGATTCAAAAGCTTGAATAAGATCATCAATCAAATCATTCGCATGCTCTATCCCAACAGAATAGCGCAGCAAACAATTACAGACTCCATTTTGTGTACGCACTTCCTCAGGGATATCCGCATGTGTTTGTGTAGCAGGGTACGTCATTAAACTTTCTACTCCACCCAGACTTTCAGCAAAAGATATGATGCGAAGGCTTTTTAAAAATGGATTGATCCATTCCTCTGATTTCAGCCGGAACGATATCATCCCCCCTTTACCAGGATAAAGGACATCTGTCACTTCTTCTCTTTCTCTTAAAAATCGGCTGATTATCTTAGCATTTTCCTCATGCTGCCTCATCCTTAGGCTCAATGTTTTCATTCCCCTCATCACAAGCCAGGAGTCAAATGGCGGCAGTACAGCGCCTGTTGCATTTTGATATTCTTCTAGGCGCGCACCAACCTCTTTACTCTTTGAGACAATTAATCCAGCCAATACATCATTATGTCCTGCTAAATATTTGGTGGCACTGTGGACAACGATATCTGCTCCCTGCTCAATCGGTCTTTGCAAAATGGGTGTATAAAACGTATTATCCACAAGGAGCAGTAGATTGTTAGATTGGGTCAGTTGAGCAATTTCTTTAATATCCATTTCCTGCATAAGCGGATTTGTCGGTGTTTCTATAAAGAAGGCCTTCGTATTTTCCGTAATGGATTCAGCGAAATCTTCATATGTATGGCAATAGTTAAACTTGATGCCATACGTCTTCCATATTTGCTCAAATAACCGATATGTCCCTCCATACAGATCGGCAGAGACGGCTATTTCATCACCTGGAGAAAATAAACATAGCAATGAGTGAATGGCAGCCATACCTGAACTAAAGGCAAATCCCTGTTTACCACCCTCTAGCTCGGCAATTGCTTCCTCTAATAATTTTCTGGTTGGGTTTCCTGTTCTTATGTAATCAAACCCTGTTGATTCCCCTATTCCGTTATGGCGATAGGCTGTGGAAAAATAAACTGGCGGATTAACAGTACCTGTTTGTGTTTCACTTCGATTGCCTATTTGAGCTAAGAGTGTTTCGATTTTAACTGTTGTCATATGTATGACCCCTCTCTCTTTATTAATCCCCGAAATACAGTTACTCTGATTTACCTTCATCCGGCTCTAATTTGCCATCAAAGTTACGAATTACTTACATCCACTCATTTTCCCAGTGAATAAAAATATGCTTAAAAACGAAAAAAGTCTTCAAGAAGAAGACTTTTCATTAGAGTGAGTCCCTTCTTATCGGCCAGGAATGATTGTTCCTGCAGGAATTAGCACCTTTCCATATTGGCGGTTGCTGAGACTTCACAGGGCCTGTCCCTCCATCTCTCTTGATAAGATTTTTCAGAATATTTATTTAACTATAAATTTACAGTCCTACTGCTAAAAAAGCAAGTTATTTCTGCCTTTATTGTCCAACTTTTTAACAAAGGTATATAATAAATCTATACATAAAAAGGAGTGATTCGGAACCATGAAAGCCAATGGCCAGGAAATTTTCCAGTACATAAAAGACCTTGTATCCATTCCAAGTCCGAGCGGCTATACAACGGAAGTAATTGATCATGTAGCACAGTTTTTACAATCTCAAGGAATACCTGCAGTAAAAACAAATAAAGGTGCCCTATTGGCAACAATCAAGGGACAGGATGATTCAAAGCACCGTTTTCTAACAGCCCATGTAGATACATTAGGTGCTATGGTGAAAGAAATCAAACCAAGCGGGCGTTTAAAATTATCGATGATCGGCGGATTTCGTTGGAATTCTGTTGAAGGCGAATATTGTAAAATCCATACAGCTGAAGGTAAAACGTTTACAGGGACGATTCTTTTAAATCAAACTTCTGTCCATGTTTATCAGAAAATGGGAGATATTAAACGCGAGGATGCAACGATTGAAGTTCGAATTGATGCTGTGACAAAAAGCAAGACGGATACAGAAGGTCTAGGTATTTCTGTAGGTGATTTTGTTTCCTTCGAGCCCCGTGTTGAACTGACAGACAATGGATTTATTAAATCCCGTCATTTAGATGATAAAGCGAGTGTCGGCATACTGATGTATATCATTAAACAGTTAAAAGAAGAAGGCATCACTCTCCCCTATACGACCCACTTCTTAATTTCAAATAATGAAGAAATAGGCTATGGCGGAAACTCCAACATTCCTGCTGAAACTGTTGAATACCTGGCTGTAGATATGGGAGCAATTGGAGAAGGACAATCTACGGATGAATACAGTGTTTCCATTTGTGCAAAAGATTCTAGCGGACCCTATCATTATGGCCTGCGTCAGCATTTAGTCGAATTGGCAAAGCAACACAAGATTGATTACCGTGTAGATATATATCCTTTTTACGGATCTGATGCTTCTGCTGCCATCCGTGCCGGCTATGATATCATACACGGATTAATTGGACCCGGCATTGATGCTTCACATGCTTTTGAAAGAACCCATATCAGCTCTATTGAATATACTGCCCAGTTAATCTGGAATTACTTACAATCAGAATTAGCCTAATTTCATACTAAACGTTAACCCATCACCATTTAAGTGATGGGTTTTTATTATAATAACCGTTTGATTTTTCCATAAGCAGCCTTGGCTTCAGCATATCCTTGATTGTACAGCTTTTTCAGCTTTTTAGGGTTACGCTCAACACGGCTGACATCTGATTTCACTAATGGACGAATAATGACGACAAGTCCCTTTTCTTCTTGTTCCTCCAAATAGCGGATCGTGTCATTGTAAACGATATGCCGTTTGCGAAGAGCCTTTAGCAGCCCTTGATAGTTCTTATATTTTCTTTTTCCAAGCCAATCAAGCGACGATGCTTTCATATAGCCTTTATTCCCAGTAAGCACAACGATATTTTTCGTATTCCCGTCTGCTTGAGATTTTTGTATCGGTATTGGATCGGCAACACCGCCATCCAGCAGCATTCTTCCATCATAAGAGATTTCCGGAGCAAAAAAAGGAATCGAACTGGATGCGCGCAGAATCGTTGTAATATCTTTTATTAGGTGCTCTTTTCTATAGTATACAGGTTCGCCTGTTACGCAATCTGTAACACCCACGACAAACTGTTCCTTTGCTTCACAAAAAGCCTTTATATCAAATGGGACCAGTTCATTTGGAATTTTATCAAAAATAAAGTCCATTCCAAATAATTCACGTTTCTTCAGAAAACGTTTATAGGATAGGTATTCCGGGTGTGAGACATAATCGATATTCGCCGCATAATTACGGTCTATTTGCCGTGCAATATAAGAAGAGCCATTACATGCACCAGCTGAAACACCAATTGTATATGGCACATATATATCCTGTTCCATCAAATACCTCAGAACTCCAGCTGTATATAGCCCTCTCATTCCGCCACCCTCTAGAACCAGGCCTGTATTATGCATAACAAGTAAACTCCTTCCCCAGAGAATCCTTATTATTTTGCCATGACCCTTCTTAAATAATTACACGTTTTAAAACTATTTCAGGGAATTTTTTACTATCCTATTGACAGTTTTAGTGTATTAACTGTATAGTACACATATCAAGTGTATGAACTACATAGTACACACACTAATAATTGGTTAAAAAGCCATAGGAGATGAATTAATGAACATCATCTTTAATAACCGGGATCCTGTATATTTACAAGTTGTCCGTTACTTCAAAGAACAAATAGCGACCGGTCGGCTTGCAAGCGGAGAGGAGATTCCTTCTCGACGTGAGCTTGCCAATCTTCTAAAAATAAACCCCAATACTGCTCAAAAAGCGTATAAGGAAATGGAGGAACAGGGATTGATTCACACAGAAAGAAATTTCCCAAGCCGGGTCACAACCGACAAGGTCATATTGTCAAGCGTTCGTCAGGAACTCATTGTTGAAGCCGTTGATACCTTTGTTCAGGCAATTAAACCGATTCAATTACCAGTAGATGAACTGTTGAGTATTGTCAAAGAAAAATATAATGCGGAACAAGAGTAAGGAGGGGATTTCATGTTAGAAGTAAAAAATGTAACGAAAAAATTTGGAAGAAAAAACGTATTGGATGATGTATCATTCACAGCCAACAAAGGGGAAATCACGTGTTTAATCGGTATAAACGGTGTAGGTAAAACAACGATTATGAAATCCATCATGGGCCTTACTCCTATTGATGGTGGAGAAATTCTTATAAACGGAACTAAAAGAACGAAGGATACGTATGAGAAAATCACATTTATTCCAGATACGTTCACGATGCTTTCGAACTTCACCATTATGCAGGCAATGGATTTTATGAATGATTTTTATGAGAGTTGGAACCAAGATCGCGCCGATGAATTATTGAGCTTTTTCAAATTGGATGAAAACATACGGATTTCAACATTATCTAAAGGAAATACCGCGAAAGTGAATTTGTTATTGGGATTGGCTCTGGATGTTGATTATGTTCTTATGGATGAACCATTCTCCGGTATCGATATTTTCAGCCGTGAACAAATAGCAGATGTCTTTACAAGCCACCTGATTGAAGACCGCGGTGTTATCATCACAACCCATGAAATCAACGATATTGAGCACCTCATTGATAAAGTTGTTTTGTTAAATGACGGAGTCGTTTATAAAGAATTTAATGCAGAAGAAGTTCGAAATAACGAAGGTAAGTCTGTCGTAGATGTAATGAGAGAGGTGTATAGAGGATGAATCGCTTTTTTAAGCTTGTGAATATGGAGTTAAATCGATTTACAAAAATTTTATTTGGATTGATTATTGCTGTTTTTATTATACAAGTTGCCGGGTTAATCATTGAAGCTAACATCTACATGAGTGACGCTAATAAATCATTAACGAATGGTGTCCCTATAGAAGTCTTTATTGAAGAATTTGGTTATTATGGCATGGACAATTATGTGAATTCTATTTGGTTTAATGGTCCGATTGCCTTATGTGCAGGTGCCATCTTCTTATATATCTTTCTAATTTGGTACCGTGACTGGTCAGGTAAAGGATCCTTTATCTATCGTTTATTAATGATTCCTACATCAAGAATGAATATTTATTTTTCGAAATTAACAGCTATAATGCTACTTGTACTCTCACTAGTATCTATCCAATTGATACTCCTTCTAATTGAATCAAAAATTTTGAAATGGTTTATATCAGCGGATTATTTACATGAGGTATCGATTGGCAGCTTAATCAAGGGATCTCAATTTATTACGGTTATTCTCCCATCTACCTTCACAGAATTCGTTTTATATTATGGTGCAGGATTTATTGCTTTGAGCATCCTATTCACGGCCATATTGCTTGAGCGCAGCTTTAAATGGAAAGGAATCATTCTTGCCATCCTATACTGTGTAGGTGTTATAGCTGTATTATCAGCACCTATTATATTAATCGAATTATTAGAAATAGGTAATTACATTTATACATCTGAGCAAATCATCATTGTAAGCGTTACAGCCAGTATTTTAGGCATTATCTCCATTTTATTAAGCCGCTATTTATTAAATAAGAAAATAACTGTGTAAGGAGAGGAAACATATGAAAAAATATCGAAATTCTATTCTGATCCTGCTTGTTGCTGTGCTATCCATATCAGTATTTTATATAAATCAGGCCTTTTCTTCCTCCACCCTCCCTGATTTTTACGTCAAACAAATAAATGGAGATGCTAAAATCTTAGACACCTTATCATTGGAAGCAGATTATCAAGTAGGTGGATTCACAGAAACGTTTAATGTAACGAAAGAGGGGGCCACTTATCGATCTGAATTACCTTTTTTTGAGCAGGTGGACTACGGGGAAAAATATTTAGAAACAGCGGAATTGAAAGATTTAGCAAATCAGTATTCTTCCTTTATGAGAGGAAAAATTTATAGTAACCAGTTGTACAATGACACAAATCAAGTCATTTTTGTCGACTCCAAGTATGATTTTTCTACCAGACATGGAATGCATAATTTCAGTTTAAAAATTGATCAGCTCAATAAGAAAACAGAGGATACAACCTCTTTTGAAGTAAACCTGCCCAATCAGGAATATTCATCTTTTATTGATATCCTTGATGTCCAAATCTCCACGAATGAATTATTTGTCATGACACGCAGTAATTCGAAAGATGGGACAGAAATACTTCAGGAATATACGATTAACCTTAAAAAGGAAAAACTAATTGACGATAATTCGATTTTGACAACTGAACAATCAACGGATCAGCAAGATATTTATATAACCAGTTTAACAGATACTAACCCGACGCAAGCTCGTACTCATTTTACATTTCAGATAGATAAGACTATCCATACAGATGAAAACAGTCAAACTGTTAGCCGTGACTTATATGTGTACAACTATAAAACAAAGAAATTAGATAGGTTGACCCTTCCGAGTGATTTAACGAAACAGCTATTACAAGAAGATGGTTCTAGTTTTAATATAGCTTATGATCAAACTTCATTATATGTTTCCGCTATTAAAGATGAGAACGGAAAGAAAATAGTCGCTATGGTTACGTATGATTTTGAGAAACAAAAAATCACAAAGGATCATAAAATCCAAGTTAACTCAGAAATGTTTGATCACAATATAAATGTATATCACAACAAAATGATTCTCACTTATAGAGGAGAAAAAAACAAACCTTATATAAGCATCTTTAATTTCGAAGACGGAAAATCCATTTTCGAAGGAACGATTGAGACAAAAAGCAACGATCAAAAGATAGACTATATGGATCTATATTTATATCAGATTATTGGTCTATAATGTAAAAATTGTTTTGTTAACTTCAAAAAGGGAATACAATAACCAAATGATGATTTGGAGGAATTTCCCATGTACTATGTTTATTTTGAAACGGAGCCAAGGCTTTTGCATGAAGGTACTAAATACAACGTGGAGGTTCCGACCAGAGAGTTGCAGGATCAAATAGCCAATGAACTTGAGAAATATGGAGAGGTTTTCAATATACAAAAACTCGATGCTCCTGTGGATCAATTCCCGGTGCTGACAAAAGAAACCTATAAACGCAATATTTAAAAACGGAAAGGTGAATGGCTCGAGAGCCATTCACCTTTTCCACACCATGTGGAGATGCAATTTTATCAATCTGTTTTACGTGCGTGTTCAAATGGGAGAATGACATATTCACATGTACCGACTATATCATCTTCATCTATGTAGCCCAATCCATTACGGCTATCCCTGCTGTTCAACCGATTATCTCCCATCACAAAATAATGATCATTAGGAACTTTCAATGGATCAAAGTCACCTGTTTTATTCATTTTCAGTAAATCAACTTCTCCTTGTTCATCAGGCAGATATGGCTCATCTTTTTGCTTGCCGTTTATATAAAGCGAGTCATTCTTATATTCAACCTTTTCTCCAGGTAACCCTATAATCCGCTTTATATAGTATTTATCTTTTCCATCATCTCGAATGACTACTATATCCTGACGATCAACTGAACCGCTATACGCCGCTAACTTATTGACCAAGACTTTTTCATTATTATAAAGTGTTGGTTCCATTGAGGCTCCTTCAACTATAAAAAAGGAAATGATAAATGTTTTTACAAGATAAGCTAAGACGATTGCAAATGCGATAGAGATAATCCAACTTCCTACTTCAGTTTTAAATAACTTCCTCAATCGCAGTCTCCTTCTTTCAAGCATGATTCCTCTAGTTGTTTCTACATATGATTCTTATATTTTATACCCATATAATATGCTAAGATACCTACAAACGATATTACATTTTCATTACGATTAATTTACATCTAGTAAGGGAATACAATAACATCCATTTTTCATTCACGTGAGGAGTGAAACTCCAGTATGTTGTACTTATCGAAAAATCATGATCCAAATAAAAATGAAATTCTCTTATCTAGATGGCTTCCCTCAAACCAAACTCCAGCAAGTCTGGTAAAAGAGACGTTTTCATTGCTTAATGAAAAATTAAATAAGTTTTCCCCTCTTTCCATGCCTAATCGGAAGCCACTAAGGGATTTAAAATATGCATTTCCCCGTCTCTTATTGACAACAAGCAGACAGCCTGAGCTAAAAAATCCAGCTGATTTCACAATCTTGAACGGTCACCCTTTTCCAGCATGGAAAAAGAAATTAGATGAAGAGTATCAGCATTTAAATCAAAAGATCCAGGAACAGATCAATGTAACCGACTATGGTGCTGTTGGTGATGGGATAACAGACAATACTAAAGCGTTTGAGGCTGCTCTTGGTAAAGGTAAGCGAATGGTTTATATTCCGGAAGGTGTTTTTATTGTTAAGGGACTAAAGCTCCCCTCCTACACATGTCTGATAGGAGAAGGTAAAGATAAAACGGTTCTTAAATTAGCCAATGAAACACCAAAGAAAGCTATTCTTATTACAAACTCTAGTCCAATCCGTGGTAATCATCATATTCTCGTACAGGGGATGACACTTGACTGGAATGTAGAAAGGCTTCCACAGAGCGATCGAACTAGTTCCGGTAATAACCGTTCGAGCTGTTTAACATATGCTCATGTTACTTATGGATGGGTGAAGGATGTTGTAGCCCGTAATGCAGGTTTACACTGTTTTGATGTTTCAGCTGCCTACTATACATATTTGGGCGATGGCACACGTTCGAGATGGCCGAGCCAATATATATGGTTAGATCATCTTTCTGGCTATGGATTTGGAGATGATGGAATAACAACACATCATAGCAGCCATATTCTGATTACAAACAGCCATATGTGTGATCCAAGCGGCAGAGCTCACATGAAGGGATTCTCCAATTCAAATGGGTTTGAGGTAGATGACGGATCTGACGATGTTTGGCTGATTAATAATTCTTCAACCAGGTGCTTTGGAGGGGTTGAAATAAAGGCGCATGGTACTGCATCAGCTGCTTCCAATGTTCATATTATCGGACATATATCTATCCATGATAATCGTTCCTATAACTTTCGGCACATAGGCCACCATCTCGAATCAGAGCCACAGTCTAAATCTGCCTTTAATATAACAGCGACGAATATCGTTGCAATTGCACCCATTTTCACAGATCTTTATGAAGGCTCGACTCCAAGGTGTCTAGTCGTATCAGCCTATCAAAATGTGGTTATTAACCATTTCACTCTGCTCGGAGATTCGAATTATGATTATCAAAGGAATCCAATGGTTTCCATTCAATATAAATCTCGTCATATCACACTGGCAAATATAACAATAGAAAATTTCCAAACTGCGGGTACGGATATAAAAATAGTTGGCGGCAGGCAGCATACCGATGACATTCGTTTAAGTACTATTTCCATAAAAAACTCAGCTCCAACTGCCATCGATATTGGTAAAGGTGTAGCAAAAGCAACTATATCAAATGTACAGGCTGAATCAAAGATTGGAGATATCGCAATTAAAAATGCCAACCATAAAGTCAAGCTGAATAATATTCATACGGTTGGATATAAGACACCCATTTTAAAAATGGATTAAAACTTAATTACCTATTCTATTTCTCCACCTCTTCGCATATACATTTATGGTCTTTCCTGTAAAATGTGAAGAGGTGACTATTTCGTGAGTCGGATTGCAGAAGTCCTCAAACAGTTCCTTTCATCAATCAAAGACCTAATAAACGATATACTGACTTTTATTTATTATAGCGGGCTGCTCTTCATCATCGGCTGGACACTATATCAATTGTTATGGGGTGATGTGAAACCGCTTCCTATTTCAACTGCTGTTCCTCCTACATGGTGGACGGAATATGTAATTAAACCACTGATTTCCTCCACCTTTCTGCTTACCATATTGAAGGGAATCTTCTTATTATCAGTCTGGATCATTTTATTTTTAATTATTCCTAGTACAACGAGGCAGCTCAAACGTTTCAAGCTATTTCAAATGGAATTTGAGGTGGAGGATAAAGAAACGGCTGCAGTTGCCTTTATAGAATTGCAAAGCTCAAAAGCAACCCTTCTGTCAGCCATGTATTCAGATGCAAGCATCGGAAAGTTGTTCACATTCCTTGATGAAGAAACGATGGAGGTGAATTATTTTTCCGCACTTGATTACTTTTTGGAGGACTTTAAAATCAGTTATAAACAACGATATAATATTGCCTTTGAATGCGAAACCAAGGATTTACATCAGCTTATCGGAGTCGAACGGGAATATGCCATACTTTCAAAAGAAACCGGCGATCCAGAAGTGTTAAACTGGGAGGCTCCCCTTGTGAAAATAAAGAAAAACAGACTTGTTTTCCATTTCAACTATCGCGGAACTGATAAGGTGACCATATTGTCCAGCTACTCTTCTCAATTTGATGTTATTGATAAACAAAATATCTTATTTTTACATTATGCCCTAATGTATCAAGCTGAAAATATTGAGTATGCACTTATGGTTGAAAAAGAAGAATGGCCCTTTGCCAAAACCCCTAATTAAAGGGGTTTTATTTGTTTACAAAAAAAATGCCCTTATTCATATAGTAATAAGGTCAAAGTTTAATACAGATGCTCATATAAAATGTCTATTATTTTGGAACTGTTGTGAATACTTCTTTAGCATATCCTGAACCACTTTGTTATTGGATGCCAGTTCTGTTGGATCTTTTGCACTTAGCTTCCCCACTTGCTTTTGGCTAAAGGGCTTAGCAAATTTCTCGCCTTTTTTATAACGCTCATATAAATTTTGGATATTGTCCATAATGGTTCCCCTCCCATTAAGTCCTCACTTATTTATATTCAGTTCTTTAGAAAAATCGCCATCTATTTGTCTAGTTAACTAGTATTTTTTTTTACGGGTTGATTTTCTGTCATAAACGTAATCCTATAAGTTTATTTTACTGTTTTAAATTCGTATAAATTGTGATAGGATAAAAAACTGTTTAGTGAACACGAAAAAATGTTATTTGGTGTTTTATTATGAGATATAGTACGATGATATTGGCTTTTACAGCAAACGGGTTATATTATGAATCAATACACTAACTTTACAAAGAAGAAATGGAGATTAAATAAATATGCAGCAGAGCAAATCTTCAATCCACTCATTCCGGCAAATATTCTTCCTATACATAGGTTTTATCATTTTATTTGCCTTTTTGTTATGGATACCCCAGTCCAATTCCATCGGGTTTTCTATAATGGATTCTCTATTTCTGTCCACAAGCGCCTTAAGCGTAACAGGACTTACTACAATAGACGTAGGAACAGAATTAACCAGGGTGGGACAATCCATCTTAATGGTGGAAATGCAGCTTGGCGGAATCGGGATTGTTGTATTAATCAGTTACCTGTTTGTCGTGATGGACAAGAAGATTACGGTATCAAGTATGCTTCTTTTATCCAAGGACCAAAACCAGTCAAAACTAAGTTCCATTACATCTCTTGGAATTTCGGTTTTAGTCATTGCCTTATTAGTAGAAACGATTTGTTTCTTTATATTATTAGGGGAGATACGACCCCGATATGATGATTTTTGGGATGCGGCATTCGTGTCTGCCTTTCATGCAGTAGCAAGCTTCACTAATTCCGGATTTGATTTATTCGGTGATAGCCTGATTTCATTTAAACATAATCATCTTTTCCTAATAACAACGGCTATAACAATCTTCTTAGGAAGTCTTGGCTATCCGACATTGGTAGAGTACTTCTTATCTTTTAGAAGGAAGAAAAGTTTGTTTACAAAGATTAATATAAGACTTCATTTTCTCCTACTATTTATCGGTATGGCTATATTTTTCTTTTTGGAAACAAATAATACGTTTAGCGGACTTTCCATTTGGGAAAAACTATCGAATTCATTGTTTTTTTCGGCAACAGCAAGAAATGGTGGGCTTTCAACGATTGATGTCTCACAAGTAACAATCACTACCTTTTTATGTTTGACCCTATTTATGTTTATAGGGGGAGCTTCCTCCAGTACAGGAGGCGGTATACGATTGACCACCTTTGCAGTACTATTATCAAAGGTATTATCTGTAGCGAAATCACAAAAAGAGGTTGTTATCTATAAAAAAACCATTGCTCAGGAAGCAGTTGATAAATCCTTTATGGTTTTCTTTACTTTTATGGCATTGTTTTTTGGTTCTACGATTTTATTAACCATGTTACAAACGCAGCCATTGGAGCCATTGATGTTTGAGGTGTTATCTGCCCTGACAAATACAGGCTTATCATTTGGAATTACATCTGAATTAACACCTGTTTCAAAATCCATTTTAATCATGCTGATGATTATCGGCCGAATAGGTGTATTCAGTTTCATTTATACTATTTTTAAAGTAGAAAAAGTTAAAACAAGATATTTAAAAGAAGACTTAGCAGTAGGCTAAAAAGGGGACATTTTTCATGAAATCATATCTAGTCATTGGAGCAGGAAGATTTGGTACTGGCATCGTAAAAGAATTATACAAACAACATTGTGAAGTAATCGTTACAGATCGCAGTGAAAAAAATCTCGAGTCCTTAGATGAATATTCGACTCATGCGATTGTCGGTGACTTTCGTGATCCGCTTGTTCTCGATGAACTGAAAATCGATCAATTCAATGCGGTCTTTGTTGCAATTGGCTCTGATGCCTTTTCGGCCATTTTAATTACAAAAAAACTGAAAGAAAGAAAAGCAAAAAAAATCATCGCCAAGGCTAACAATCGAGAAATCGGGGAAATTTTAAAAAGCCTTGGTGCCGATCGTATTATCCTTCCAGAGGAAGAAGCTGGTCGGAAAGTGGCACGTCAGGAATTATTAACAGGTGTCATTGAATATATTGAAATCACGAAGGATATTTCTGCAATTGAAATGCAAGTACCTGAAACGATGCATGGAAAGTCATTGAACGAATTGAATTTTTCAAGAAAATTCGATATTACGGTGTCCTTAGTCCTTCGTAATGGACAGCCAATATTATCGCATTTTGCGGATCTCAAATTACAAGAAGGAGACGACTTTTTACTGATTGGTTCAAATACCAGTATCGAGAAGTTCAAAAAGAAATATAAATAAAGGCGGGTTGCTATGTTAATCGGGCACGTGAAAGCAATTATGCGCCACCCTGTTAAATCCTTTACAGGTGAACATGTTCAGGAATCTAATGTAATGCCCTATGGTCTTTATGGGGATCGCAGTCATGCTTATATAGACAATAGCCGTACAAATAAATTTCTGACCATCACTCAGGCTCCAATCATGGCAAGTTACCAAGCATCCTTTATGGGTCCTGACAGCTTGGATACCTATCCACCCATCGAAGTAGTCACGCCATCAGGAAAAAGAGTAACGTGGAATCACCCTGGATTGATTAAGGACCTAGAAACGGCAGCAAACAGGAGTATTACTCCTGTACAATTCACCCCGAATGATGTGCCACTAGGCGCAATTGAGGTGGAACATTTATTGCTCGTAACAGATGCTTCTCTTCTAGAATTAAAAAAGCAGTATGGAAGTCTGATAGACTATAAACGGTTTCGCCCTAACTTGGTCCTCGATCTAACTGAAAAGCAACCATATATAGAAGATACCTGGTTCGGAAGACGTCTTTTGATTGGTGAATCGGTTGAAATACAAGTTAACCGACATTGTGAAAGATGCATGATTATTACCATTAATCCCGAAAACAGCGAAAAGGATCCTTCTCTATTAAAATTTATTAATAGAACTCGTCAGAATTGTTTCGGTGTATATGCCTCCGTTCTTAAAACCGGAAAAATCCGGATAGGTGATGAGGTACAATTAGTTTAAGATTTCTTATTTTATGCTAGTTGTTAGTTCAAGACTCATAGTAATAAGCATAAACAAGGGAATCCATTTGGTTCCCTTGTTTTCTTATGATTTATAGGAATGCAAAAGTATAATAGAGGATGGGACATAACTTATAAACGATCCTGAAAAAACGAACGATATCTAATTTATCGACTTTGTTGTTTATTAAAGAGCCAATTTGGAAAAAAGTCCGTTCCATTGCGCGCTTACGCCACTCGCTTTCCGTGGGGAGGAAGGCTTTAGCCTCCGTTATTTCCCGCAGGAGTCGGTGGCTTCCGCTCCATTCCACTAAGTTTAATAATGGTATACAGAAGTAACCAATCTATTGAAAACAAATAAAAATCCGACCTATTAGGTGAAATATTTATTGAAATATCACCTAATAGGTCGGATTTATCATTGACTGAAATACTTATATCCCAGCCTCTTTTTCATACCCATTCATTTTTTGAATCTGATTAGTAAGCAGACCAGCCTGCGTCAGCTGCCAATACGACACCATTGATATAGGAAGATTCATTACTTGCCAAGAACAAGGCAATGTCTGCGATTTCTTGCGGCTTAGCAGCACGAGGCATTAAACTAACACCACGCGTTGCATATTGTAATCCTTCCATATCCATACCATCCACCGAACTGGTTAACCCAGTCTCAACTTGTGCCGGTGCGATTCCATTGCAACGAATACCTTGCGGGCCATAATGAGAAGCAATATTTTTAGTCATGCCCGTAACTGCATGTTTAGCCGCAGTATACGTAAATCCGCCACGTCCACCAGTTAAACCTGCAATGGAGGAAAGATTCACGATCACGCCGCTGCCCTGAGCCTGGAAGTATGGCAATACTTTACGTGTACCGCGCATTACACCGCCAACATTAATATCCATTACGCGGCTCCAAACTGAATCTTCTACATTATGAGCGGCCTGCATTTTATCTAATACACCTGCACAGTTAACTAAAATATCTACGCGGCCAAATGTGGCTACGGTTTCTTCTACCATTTTTTGAACATCTTCTTCAACTGCCACATTTACTTTTACACCCATTATCTCAACATCTTGCGATTTAAATTCATTGACAGTAGCCTGCAATGCTTCTTCATTGAAATCGGCAATTACCAGCTTTGCCCCTTCTTCCGCATAGCGTGTCGCAATTGATTTGCCTATACCATTCGCTCCACCTGTAATAATGGCTACTTGATCTTGTAATCTTCCCATTGTTCATCCTCCTAATCGTCATTAAATTAATTGGCAGATTAATGTGTGGATCATAAATCAGGGCGATGAATTCTATAACTTGTAAGATTCCAGATTTATTAACAGTTAGAAACATAGAATTTGATATTCCTATATATTAAACCCGAAAAGTAATTTTTAAGAGATTCATCGTTCTAAATAACAAATCAATAAACTTACTAAAACCCTTACATTTCCTCTGCCCTATCAACTTTTTATAGCATCATGTATATCTCTACTACATTTAAACTATACATGAAACTTTTTTTAATTTCAAAAGATTCTTGATATATTATAATAATTTATACTGAAAATATTCTTTGAGTCACAAAATCCAAAATATAGCCATCTCTACATAAAAGGAAGTGGATTTTATTTCATTTTATTCTCTCTTTTTGGATGAAAATACCCAGCTTAAATTATCTAAAAAACAAGCCTCTATTTATAGATAATTATCATTCTAATAAAATAATATATTTTTCTAGAATAATGAAAGCGGATTATTCTAAGCGACAATAGGGTATTAGATAGTTGTAGTATTTTTAGTATAATCATAGGAAAGATGAGGTGTCAGTTGTCATGTATAAAGAGTTAGCGGATATTTTTTCTCTCCTTGTGGATGATATGCTATTAACGCGATAAGTACAGAAATCTCAACGGTCAAACTGACGGACTCTGTACTTACGATCTCAGAATATGAAAGATATACATTCCCTGCATTAGAAAAAAATCTTGAAACGACACTGCATATTTTCTCTTAGGATGAATATAATTTTGAACTAGGTCATCCAGTCTATGTAGCATTCTAAGGTGTACATATGTAGTTATAGAGTTTCTGAATATGAGTTTGTAGAAAATCAATAAAAAAATTGAACCCCCTTAATTTATCATGTAAAGGAGACTGCCTTATGGGTTTCTGGTCAACTGTTTTCGCAATCATAGTCGCATTGGTTCTCTTCTCAATATGCGGTTAAATAAGAGACAAAAAAAGGATCTGTTATTTTTCATTGTGCCGCTAATCCTTTTTCAAGTAAATGAATTAATTAAAGCGGATGTACAAATTCCTGTCCTCGGATATCTGCTGCGATGTCATTTCAATGACTACCTAGGAGGCATCTCCTTTGCAGCATACCTGAACTTTGTTCTGTCTCTAAGTAACTGGACTACGTTTCAGCTAACAAAGATCCATCACTTCCTGGTTGCCGGTTTATTTTGTGGAATCTGTTGGGAGGTCATAACTCCTCTATTTATAAAAACGAGTACCGGTGATGCTTGGGATGTTATTGCGTATATCTTTGGGATGCTGACATACTGGTATTACGGCAGAAAATTAGCATCTAAATACAAATAAATAAGTACGAGATATAGTAAAAGAGACGACCAAGTGGTAATATCCCCTAAAAGTTAGAGTGGAAAACTAACTTTTGAGTCGATATACAAAGGATCGTCTCTTTGTAGTTTCGTTTATTTTTTATGAATATCAAATTATAGCTTCATGAGTAGGAACGTCTCGCAAATGATACTATAAAAAAATGATGGCCCACAGAAAATGATGGCGGGTTCTTCTTACTTATCGGGCGTGAAATTCACCAATAGTGAACACCATAATAATTTCAATCATATCTGCAGAGCACTTCTTTAAGATAAATGGCTAATTTCCGGTTCTATTCAGCATAGTCTTCTGCTCAATTAATTGTTTAAACTCTTCATCCAATGCACTGTACTTAGAATCGCCGGGTGTTAATAAACTCAATTGACTTAAGACTGCAGCTAGTTTTGTCTCTACGACCATAAGTTCTTCTTCGATATTCTTATTCATTGCTTTTATTTGTCTGACTGGCTTTCGATTGTTGCTTTCAACGCGGTTAATAATCTTTTCATCAATAACCAACAGCTTGTTACACAAACGTTCAATTAAATATTGATCATGCGATATAATTAACAAGGTCCCGGCAAAGGTAGAGAGAGTCTCCTCCAATTGTTCTCTGCTCGGCAAATCAAGATGATTAGTCGGTTCATCCAGTATCAACAAATCATAGCCTTCCATCAGCATTTGAACTAGCTTGATTTTTGTACGCTGCCCCATCGATAAAGAGGAAATCGGTTCGTCTACTTGTCTTGCTGTAATTCCGAGATTAGCCAAATACGTTTTCGCCCTAAATATCGAATACCTGTCATAAAGTTCAAGAGCTTCAATTGGTTTCTTATGAACCGGCAGATCACCAACATCCTGACTTAAGTAGCCGATTTTCAGAGTAGGACTTTTCCATAACTCTCCGCCGCTGATGGGCTCTTGATCTAGAATCAGCCGAATTAGCGTTGTTTTCCCCGCGCCATTAGGACCAACGACGCCAATTGACTCCCCGTGTTTTATATAAAAATAACTGCTTTGGAAAACTGTATGATCTCTATATTGCTTTTTTAAATCCTTTGCCTCCACTATCCGTTTACCGCGCTTGTCCGCCGCCTGAAAATCAAATTCAATCTTTACTTCATCAGCAGGCTTTTCTATTCTTTTTTTTGTAAGTTCCGCTTCCAGCCTTTTTCGCTTGGATTTAACCTGTATATCCTTCTTCTTGGCCTTAACTCGGTAATATTCTTTTTTGCCCATTAATTTTCTTTCAGAGGCAGTGCCATGCTTCGTTGAATCACGGTGTGCCTTTTCTGACCAATTCTTCAATTGATTCATTTGCGCTTCTACCCGTTTGATTTCTTTCTGTTGTTGATCATATTGATGTTTATGAATTCTTCTGTTTTCTTCTTTTTGTTTCTTATAAGCACTGTAATTGCCAGTGTACTCATGCGCAATACCATCCTCAATTTCATATATACGTTTAACAGCCAGGTCCAGGAAGTATCGATCATGTGAGATGATAATGGCCGCACCTTGATAGGATGCAAGCTCCTCTACCAGCCAAAGAATCCCATCAAAGTCTAAATGATTTGTTGGTTCATCCAGAATTAATAAATCAGGTTTGGTTGACCAAATATGTGCGAGTGCAAGCTTTAAACGTTCTCCCCCGCTTAAATGGTCCAATCGTTCTTGATTCCACAACTGTGACCCTTCTAATCCAAGCTGACTCGTCAGCTCAAACATTCCAGCCTCAGCCCCGGTCTCCAACATGGATTGAAAGATACTGGCTGTATAGTCAATTGACTGCCGCAGATATCCTATACTGACATGATCTTTCCCAAAACTAATATTCCCTTTATCCGCTTGAATTGCTCCTGTCATAATATTGGCTAACGTTGTTTTACCTGCCCCGTTATAGCCAATCAGCCCAATTCTATCCCCAGATTCTATAATCATATTTATATTCTTTAAAATCGTTCTTTCACCATAGCTTTTTTGTATTTCCTTCAGACTTAGCATATTCATTCTCACCTCTTAAAATTAACAACTAAAAACCCCAACAGAAGCCTATTGGGGTGTGAACATCGTTGATCAACAGAGGTATACAAATATGAATACAGCCATGGCAGCTGAATCCTTTATTTATACTCTATTCAATGAAAGAACGTGTTATGGGCACACTAATCCAATTTTCAGGCTTCTGTTTTTATAAAAAAACATCGCAGAAAACAAGATTAGATTCTCATCGTCCCAATATCAGTCCTTTACCATTTATTATTTACAGTATATGCCAGCTCTTGAACGATGTCAAACTGTTCTAAAACTATTATGACTTTTCAGTCACTGAGGGTTTGCTAAAATCTATTTCCTAGAATGGATTTCATTCCTATAATTATACATAAAAAAGCAGCTTAAAGAACAAGGATCTTTAAGCTGCTTTATTGATATTATTTAGATTCCATCCATTCAGTATGGAAAATGCCTTCTTTATCTACACGCTCGTATGTGTGAGCTCCAAAGTAGTCACGTTGTGCCTGTAATAGATTTGCAGGCAATGTTTCTGCACGGTAGCTGTCATAGTAGGACAATGCTGCTGTAAAGCATGGTACCGGAATACCAGCCTGAACAGCTGCAACAATTACTTCACGCAATGCTTCCTGATAGCTTAATGCAATTTCTTTGAAATAATCGTCCAAAAGAAGATTCTTAAGGTTAGGATTGCGATCATAAGCATCTTTAATCTTTTGAAGGAATTGTGCACGAATGATGCATCCGCCACGGAAGATCATCGCAATATCACCATACTGAAGATCCCAATTGTATTCGTCTGATGCAGCTTTCATTTGTGCAAAGCCTTGAGCATATGAACAAATTTTGCTCAAATATAAAGCTTTTCGAATTGATTCGATAAACGCTGCTTTATCTCCGGCAAATGGTTTAACCTCAGGACCTGTTAAAACTTTAGAGGCTTCCACACGTTCTTCTTTCAACGCGGATAAGAAACGCGCAAAAACAGACTCAGTAATGATTGGCAGTGGAACACCAAGATCCAGTGCACTTTGACTTGTCCACTTTCCAGTTCCTTTTTGTCCTGCTTTATCAAGGATTACATCTACCATCGGCTTACCGGTCTCGTCATCTTTTTTCGTAAAGATGTCAGCTGTGATTTCGATTAGATAGCTATCAAGTTCACCTTTATTCCATTCGGAGAATACACCATGAAGTTCATCAGCATTAAGCCCTAGAATATGGCGTAATAAAGCATAGGATTCGGAAATCAATTGCATATCTCCGTATTCAATTCCATTGTGAACCATTTTCACATAATGACCAGCCCCATCCGGCCCAATATATGTACAACATGCATCATCGCCAACTTTAGCGGAAATAGCTTTTAAAATTGGAGCTACAAGCTCGTATGCTTCCTTTTGTCCTCCAGGCATAATAGAAGGGCCTTTCAGTGCTCCCTCTTCACCGCCAGATACACCAGTCCCAATAAAATGGAAGCCTTGCTTGCTTAATTCTTCATTACGGCGCTGCGTATCTTTAAAGAACGTGTTACCGCCATCAATCAGGATATCCCCTTTGTCAAGGTAAGGAGTTAATTGGGCAATAGTTGCATCTGTTGCTGCACCCGCTTTAACCATGATTAAGATTTTACGCGGCGTTTCCAATGAGTTTACAAATTCTTCGATTGAATAGGTAGGATGAACATTTCTGCCTTCTGCCTCTTTCATCATAGCATCTGTTTTTTCGGATGAACGATTATATACTGAAACGGAATATCCACGGCTTTCAATATTAAATGCTAAATTCTTACCCATAACGGCAAGACCGATTACACCGATTTGTTGTTTTTCCATCTGTAAACATTCCTTTCATTGATTTATTCGCTATATTAAATCGTATTAACTTTAGCAATTTTACACTATTTTCGCAAGTGCTACGAATTAGTTTCCCTTGTCATTCCTAGGTTTGGGACGTTTTAAGAAGCCCTTGCTAAAACTGGTATTAGCATCCACTTTGTTGTTATCTATTTCTATCCCTTTACGGATAATTTTATCCCCAAACTTTTTGGTTAGCTTTTCCACAGCAGTATCCAATTTCACTTCTTTTTCATCCTGATCAAAAGAAAATATGTCCAATTGCTTAATTGCTTCCTGCTGCTCAACTACTTCATTTGCTGTTACCCCCAATAGCCTGACTGGATTTCCATTCCAATGCTTTGAAAAAAGATTTCGTGCATGGCTATATAGATCTTCAGCTTTATAAATAGGATTTTGAAGGGTTTTACCTCGAGTTACTGTTTTTCGATCCTTATAACGAATCGTTATTTGAACTTTTATGGTCAGCAGTTCCTTCTTCTTTAACCGAGCAGATACTTTTTCACTCAAGCGATGAAGGACTTCAAACAATTCATGCTGGTTTGTTACATCTCTTGGTAATGTAGTTGAATTCCCGACACTTTTAAAATCATATATCGACTCCGGATCTACCACACGTCTGTCAATGCCATTGGCTCTTTCTCTTAATCGCACCCCATTAATTCCAAGCAGCTTTTTAAGCGAAACCTCATGTGCATTGGCCAAATCACCAATAGTTTCAATTTTTATTGATGATAGTTTTTCAGCTGTTTTCTGGCCCACTCCATGCATCTCTCCAACCGGCAGGTGCCAAAGTTTAGCCTGAACTTCACGCTTTCTAAGAATCGTAATTCCCATTGGTTTTTTCATATCTGAAGCCGTTTTCGCTAAAAACTTATTTGGAGCTATACCTATACTGCAAGGCAAATCCATCGTTTCCATAATCCTTTTTTGAATCGTCTGGGCTATTTCAACTGGTGATCTATCTCCGCAATAATCGGTAATATCCAAATACCCCTCATCTATCGAAACTGGTTCTACAAGCGGTGTATACATCCGCAACAAATCAAAAATACCTTGCGAGGCAGCACGGTACCGGTCAAAATTAGGTTCCATCAGGATAAGGCCGGGACAAAGCTTCTGCGCCTGCCAAATAGGCATGGTGGTTTTCACCCCGTGTTTACGCGCTGCATAGCTGCATGTCACGATAATCCCTCTTCTTTCTTTTGCATTCCCGGCAATCGCCAATGGCTTGCCTTTCAATTCAGGATTATGTGCCATTTCAACTGAGGCGTAGAAGCTATTCATATCCACATGTAAAATGACTCTTCCGCCTTTTTTTACTTGACGTTGTTCCATCTCTTTAAACCCTCTTATTCCCTTATATTCACTGTTTATCCGGCACTAAACAATTTTATGTAAAATGGCCACCGGAATAATCCAGTGGCACCTTGAACAAACACTATTATTTAGATGGACTTGCTACTTCTTCAATAATCGCAAGTACCATTTCACCAAGCTTATTAAGCTCAGCAATTGGCATTTTTTCACTTGTAGTATGGATATCCTCATATCCTACCGCAAGATTAACTGTAGGAATGCCGTGTCCAGCAATGACATTCGCATCACTGCCTCCACCGCTGTGCTGAAGTTTTGGTTCACGGCCGATTTTAACGGCTGCTTTTTTAGCAACTTCCACCACATGATCACCATGATCATATTTAAAACCAGGATACATAACCGTTACCTCTACTTCAGCAGTACCGCCCATTTCTGCAGCTGTTGATTCAAAGGCATCTTTCATTTTCGCAACCTGAGCTTCCATTTTCTCAGGGATTAGGGAGCGCGCCTCCGCTAGAATTTCTACGTGATCACAAACGATGTTTGTTTGAGTACCGCCCTCAAAGCGGCCAATATTAGCAGTAGTTTCTTCGTCAATTCGTCCAAGCGGCATTTTGGCGATGGCTTTAGCCGCAATCGTAATCGCAGAAACACCTTTTTCCGGCGCAACGCCTGCATGCGCTGTTTTACCTTTAATAACAGCCTGAACTTTAGCTTGTGTCGGTGCTGCAACAATTATGTTGCCAACAGCTTCATCACTATCCAACGCAAAACCATATGTAGCTTTAATAAGAGAACGATCTAATACCTTCGCACCGACTAAGCCGGATTCTTCACCAACTGTAATGATGAACTGGATTGTGCCGTGCTCAATATTGTTTTCTTTTAATACACGGATAACTTCCAGCATAACGGAAAGACCAGTTTTATCATCTGCCCCAAGAATAGTTGTACCATCAGTTACTACATAACCATCTTTAATGGAAGGTTTGACACCGTT
Source organism: Pradoshia sp. Z4_20 (assembly GCF_058216035.1). Lineage (NCBI taxonomy): Bacteria > Bacillati > Bacillota > Bacilli > Caryophanales > Bacillaceae > Pradoshia > Pradoshia sp. Z4_20. Next base: position 427,762 of record NZ_JBZAJD010000001.1, on the reverse strand, counting down.
ACCAGGAACAACCGTATCCATATGGGATGTAAAATAAATCGTATCAACACCTTCTTTAGTGCCAGGCAGCGTACAAATTAAGTTGCCTGCTCCAAAGCCAGTAAGTTCTTTTGCATTGTCCTCGTAAACGTCTAGTCCAAGAAGACTGAATTTATCTTTTAAGATTTTTGCTATTTGTCCTTCATTTTTTGTTTCAGAATCAATTTGTACTAATTCTAAGAATTCTTGTAATAATCTCTCTTCATTAATCAATTGTCTTCCTCCTATCAGGAATAAGTTACTTTATAAGTATACCGATGTTTTTCTCATAAGAAAAGAGCAGGCGCTTGACATATGGCAGACAGTTTTTCCCTTTGCAAATAATAATTTTGGGCATTCCCTTTTTCAGGGAATGAGGTGTACGGTTAGTATCATTGAGAAATTACAAGTCTTTTAGTCAGCTGTTTAATAATCAGATAAAATTAATCTTTATTAAAAAAAATAGTTTACAAGAAAAGAGCCCTTAATAGGACTCTTCAATTTAATTAAAGCGGAATATTTCCATGTTTTTTTGACGGCCTTGATTCTTTTTTTGTTCGAAGCATCTCTAAAGCCTGTGCCAATTTAATTCGGGTTTCTCTTGGATCGATAACATCATCGACCATCCCTTGACTTGCCGCTACATATGGATTAGCAAATTTTACACGGTATTCTTCAATTTTTTGTTGGCGTACGGCTTCAGGATCAGGGCTATTGTTAATTTCTTTAGCAAAAATGATATTGGCTGCACCTTGTGGCCCCATCACAGCGATTTCAGCATTCGGCCAAGCATAGACAAGATCAGCCCCAATCGATTTACTGTTTAAGGCTACATATGCTCCCCCATATGCTTTTCTTAAAATCACCGTTAATTTTGGAACGGTTGCTTCCGAATAAGCATACAAAATTTTCGCACCATGCCGAATAATTCCTCCATGCTCCTGTTTAATTCCCGGAAAGAATCCCGTTACATCCTCAAATGTAATAATCGGGATATTAAATGAATCACAGAAACGGATAAATCTTGCCGCCTTATCAGAAGAATTGATATCGAGTCCTCCCGCCATATATTTCGGTTGATTACATACCAAACCGACTGTCTCACCTTTAATTTTCGCTAAACCAATCACTAGGTTTCGAGCAAAACTCTCTTGGATTTCAAAGAAGGAATCCTGATCGACTACTGCTTTTACAACCTTCCTAACATCATAAGGACGGATACCGTCATAAGGTACCAATTCAGCAATATCAGGGCAATAATCATTTTGCTCAGTCCATTCACTTACTGGTGGTTTTTCTTCATTATTTAAAGGCAGATAGGAAAGCAATTTCCTTACCAAACGTAATGTTTCTTCCTCAGTTTTTCCTTCAAAATGTGCATTTCCACTAATAGAATTATGCACTTTCGCTCCGCCTAAATCTTCTGAACTAATTTTTTCCCCAGTCACGGTTTCTATCACTTTTGGACCGGTGATGAACATTTGGCTTGTTTGATCCACCATAAAAACGAAATCCGTAATGGCTGGAGAATATACGGCACCACCTGCACATGGACCCATGATAACTGATATTTGCGGTACAACGCCCGAGTAGATAACATTGCGGTAAAAAACCTGGCCATATCCATCCAGCGAGGTGACACCCTCCTGAATTCTCGCTCCGCCGGAATCATTTAATCCTATTATTGGAGCTCCGTTTTTAGCAGCCAAATCCATAATGGATGATATTTTCTTGGCATGCATCTCACCCAATGCTCCGCCAAATACGGTAAAATCCTGAGAAAAAATATAAACTGGCCTTCCATCAATTTTGCCATAGCCGGTTACAACCCCATCGCCAGGCCCTTTTATTTGATCCAAACCAAAGTCTCTGTTGCGATGTTCAACAAAAGCATTCAGTTCAACAAAGCTATTATCATCCATCAAAATATCGATTCTCTCTCTAGCTGTCAATTTTCCTTTTTCGTGTTGTTTTTCAATCTTATCCCATCCGCCACCAAGCTCGATATCATTTTTTCTATCATACAGTTCGGTTATTCTTTCATACATATCCACTATTTTATTCCTCCCGTTCCGGTTTCTCTAGAACCTCTACTAAAACTCCCTGTACCGACTTAGGATGTATAAAAGCTACTTGTGTATGATGTGCTCCGGGTCTGGGTTCTTCATCAATCAATTGAATGCCATTATCCTTTATTTCTTTAATTCTTTCTTTAATATCACTCACTTCAAGCGCAATATGGTGTATGCCTTCCCCTCTTTTTGCAATAAATTTTGCAACAGCACTTGATTCATTCAAGGGCTCCAATAACTCTATTCGTGTATTACCAGTGGATAAAAAAGCTACCCTAACTCCCTGGCTCTCGACTATTTCTTCCCCTTCATTTACCATACCAAAAATCCCCTCATATAAAGGAAGCGCTTTCGAAATGGAACGAACAGCAATGCCGATATGGTCAATTCCCTTTTGCATACAAATCCCCCTTTATTTTCCTATCTTAAATAATAGAGCATTCTTAAAATTCTATAAAGATATTTTGCTCAAATAGTGAATGAAATTTTTTTAGACTTGAGGAGTTTTGCTAAACATAGTAGTATCAAATAGAAGAATGTAAAAGGAGTGTAGCTCTATGTCTAAAAAGCGTACACAGAAGATAATCGTTTATATTATGATTTTTACGATGGTCGCGGTGACCTTATTATCCGGTTTGTCAGCTTTCCTATAAAAAATAAACCTCATCTTTTTCTCTTCACGGAGAGTCAGATGAGGTTTTTTCGTTTATGGCATGAAATAGTCTCGCATAAAAAGAAGCAGGCTCTGAATTATCATAGATGTACACCTTTGTACCAAGCGGAACTAATTCAAACAGTACCTGGACTTCTTGATTTTTCATCCGGATACATCCAGCAGACACCTTTTTTCCAATCGAATCCTCCTGATTCGTTCCATGAATCCCGTAATTTCTACCATTCGTTTTACGTGCATCAAACCCCATCCATCTAGAGCCGAGTGGGTTTCTTTCATCATTACCGGGAATCGACTTTCTGGAGTATTCAGGATCCTCGAATTTTGTAATAATCGTAAATAGACCCTCTGGTGTATCTTCATCATTCTTTCCAGTAGCAATCGAAAATTGATATCTTTCCTGATTATCAACATAAAATACTAGCTGATTGGTTTGTTTATTAATCACGATAAACGGATCCCCGGGAATTGGGTTGGGTCCTAAAGGCCATATTGGAGACATTACTTGCAATAATAACCAGAGTGACATCCATTTCATAAAAAACACCCATCCTTTTTGTTTAGGATGGGCTCTGAACTGTGTTTTCATTCATTTCTTTTCTTTAGAATTTGGCAGTGGTTTCACTGTACTTTTGATTATTAGATAGTCTTTCAATTCTTTGATCAGCTGGAAAAGTGCGGCCCGTTTCTCAAAATCATCGAAGGATGTTGGAATTTCTTTCTTTTTTACTTCCTTCACTAACTTCTCAAGCATCTCGATGTATTCATTAGCGGTATTATGATGATGAACATTATCACTTAAAAATCCAATGTATTCACCAAGTTCATGACTGACCTCATCACCCGACAAATCCATCTTAGCAGCTAAAGGCAGTATTCTCTTTAAGATACTCAACTGTTTTTCACGGAGTTTAAAATAGTGATAGTACGAGGCATCATCGACTATTTTATGATTTTCTTCCTCCAAAGCTGCATAGTAAACCGCTTTTCGAATTAAATTTTCTGCATCTATAATCTCTTTACCGCTCCAGGCACTGTTCCCTGTCACCAAATAATTACTTAATTCCTTAAAAATAATACTATAGAGCTTTTCAATATCCATTCGGTATTTTTTTAGCTCCCGCTCCATGTTCGGCATATAAAAGTTAACCAGAAAGGCAACTGTAATCCCAATGACAACTAGTAAAAATTCATTAAGTAAGCTTGACAATGTAATCGAATTAGAAGCGTATAAGTGCAAAATAATTACACTGCTTGTCACAATACCGCCAGAAATATTTAATGCAACAGTTGTCGGAATAAAAAACAACAGCATTAATCCAATGACAGGAGGTGTATATCCGAGAAGTTCAAAAAATGCAAAGGAATAAAGCATGGCCAATGAACAGGCAAAGAAACGCTCACCGGCAGCCCTGAACGATCGCTTTTTTGTTCTTTGAATACACAATATAGTAATGATTCCAGCAGAGGCAAAACTCTGAAGCCCAATTATTTGGGCTATGTATATAGCAATTGGAGTCCCTATAGCCGTTTTAACGGTTCGATATCCGATTTTAAACATAGTTTATGTAGTCCCTCTCATGCAATTTAATGCAAAAAAGACGCTCTGAAATCAGACCATCTTTTTACTAATAGCATAAACTTTTTAGAGTACCTTTTGCAAGAAGTCTTTAGCACGTTCAGATTTAGGATTCGAGAAAAACTCTGCCGGAGGGGCATCCTCCACAATCACTCCTCCATCTAAAAATAAAACACGATCGGCTACTTCCTTGGCAAATCCCATTTCATGCGTCACAATCGCCATTGTCATCCCTGAAGTTGCCAGTGATTTCATAACTTCGAGTACTTCTTTCACCATCTCAGGATCAAGCGCTGAAGTAGGTTCATCAAACAGCATAATTTCAGGTTTCATGGCTAATGCTCGCGCTATGGCCACCCTTTGTTTTTGACCGCCGGAGAGGCGTTCAGGATACACATTCGCTTTATCTTCCATTCCTACTTTTGCCAATAGTTCCATTGCTTCCTTTTTGGCTTGCTCTTTCTTGACTTTGCGGACTTTCATTGGTGCGTACATGATGTTTTCCAAAACCGTCTTATGAGGAAACAGATAAAAGTGCTGGAATACCATTCCTACATTCTGACGCATCGCTAACACATCTGTTTTCGGTGCAGTAATCTCCTCACCCTTTATCCAAATCTGTCCGCCAGTTGGTTTTTCCATTAGGTTCATACAACGAAGAAATGTTGATTTACCGGAACCGGATGGTCCAATTACAGCAATCACTTCTCCTTCTTTTATCTCTGTGGAAATCCCCTTTAGAACTTCCAGCTTTCCATAGCTTTTATATAGCTCTTTTACTTTTATCATCAGTGCTGCAACCTCTTTTCAAGCATTTTTCCGATTAGCGTTAAAATCATAACCAATACGTAATAGATTAAACCTGCAAACAGAAGCGGCTCTAAATATTGGAAGGTTTGTCCCCCAACTTGGTATGCGCGTCTCATGATATCCATTACCCCGATAGTTGTAACGATCGCAGATTCCTTTGTAAGCGTGATGAATTCATTCATTAAGGCAGGTAAAATATTTTTATATGCCTGCGGAAGGATGATATTGGCCATCATGCTGCTGTATGGAACACCAAGTGCCATGGCTGCTTCCCTTTGACCCTTATCTACCGCAAGAACTCCCCCACGGATAATTTCGGAAATATATGCAGCCGAGTTTAAAGAAAACGCTAGAACTGCTGCCCAATACCCTTCAATTTGAAAACCAAATAATTGCGGTGAAGCAAAATAAATAATCATTAATTGAAGAACTAATGGAGTACCCCTAAATATAGATGTATAAAAATCTGATAACCAAATGAGCGGCTTAATTGTAGTGATTTTGCATAAAGCTATAATGGTTCCAAGCAAGAAACCAAACAATGCAGCCAATGCTGCTATTTGCAATGTCGTATATACACCTTCCATTATATAGGGCATGGAAGGGATAATATCTGTAAAATCAAGATTCATGTACTTTCTCCTATCACTGTTAATAAAAAGAAAATTTCAGAAAGGGGTTCTCCCTTTCTGAAATTATTATTCAGCGTCTCCGCCAAACCATTTTAGAACTAACTCTTCAAGTTCACCATTTTCTTTCATCTTTTTCAACTCTTCATTAAATTGATCGCGCAATTCACTGCCTTTTTTGAAAGCAATGGCAGATCCAACTTCTTCTGCATCTCCTTCAAGAAGGAATCCTGTTAAATCTTCATTCTTATCAAGATACCCTTGTGCCACTAAATCTTCAATAATAGCCGCATCAAAACGTTCAGATTTTATTTCCTGTACCAATTCAGGAATTTTGTCACGGTTTTCAACTGTCATTTTTGTTGTTTTAGCTAATTCCTGAGCTTTTTCTTCTTGAATAGAACCCATTTGTACCCCGACAGTTTTATTTTCCAGATCTTTAACTGATTCGATTTTGTTATCTTTTGAAGTGACAATCATATGGTTCGCTGTGTAATAAATATCAGAGAAATCCACATTCTTTTCACGCTCCTCAGTTGGAGTCATCCCAGCCATAACAAAATCAGCTTGTCCATTTTTCACAGCCGTTACTAAACCGCCAAAATCCATATCGACAACTTCTACTTTATAACCAAGTTTCCCAGCAATCGCTTTTGCCAAATCTACATCAAATCCGATAATTTCATCACTTTTCGCTGTATCAATGTATTCGAATGGTTTATAATCAGCCGATGTAGCCATTTTTAAAACTTTTTCATCTTCAGAACCATTTCCTGACTCGTCAGAACTTCCGCAAGCCGTTAATACCGAAACTGCTAATACTGCTGTCAATAAACTAAGCAACCATTTTTTCATTGTCCTTTACCCCCACTATAATGTGTTTTTCATGATGATAGTTTTCATTTCCTTACACAATTAAACTATCAAACTATATTTTAAGATTTAATAAATATTATATATATGCAACAAAATGTATTTTAACACATAAAATCTGTTTTGCAAAATATTTAATTATTATGTATATATAATTAATTTTTCTTGAGTTTTCACGCGTTAAACTAAAAAAGAAGTATCAAAAAATGATACTTCTCCCATAACATTATAATAAAATTATATACAGAATTTTATTATATTTAGACATTTTCATTCTTATCTTTTTTGAGCTTATTTTCCTCTTTTCACCTGAGGTAAGATCGATTAGACTTCTTCACAATATTCATCAAACATTTTTTGCAGATTTTCAATTACTTCTACAGGTTCATGCCCTTCAATCTCATGACGCTCAACCATTTTAATGATTTTTCCATCTTTTAAAAGAGCGAATGATGGAGAGGAAGGCGGATAGCCCGTAAAGTATTCTCTTGCTCTGGCAGTAGCTTCTTTATCCTGACCGGCAAAGACCGTTACCAATTGGTCTGGTCTTTTATCATAATTCACTGCATGATAAGCAGCAGGACGAGCAATACCACCTGCACATCCACAAACAGAGTTAACCATAACAAGCGTTGTTCCCTTTTTGCTTAGAGTCTCATCTACTTCTTCTGCAGTTGTTAATTCTTTGTAACCTGCATTTTGTATTTCCTGACGAGCCTGGCGAACCACGTCGTTCATAAATAAATTAAAATTCATGCTCACTTAAACATCTTCCTTTCTATCGGAGCTACCCTTATAGTATCAGAGCAGCCGTTTTTTATAAAATATTCCAGATGACAGGTTTAGTTTACTTACACAGGGGAATAGTACCTTTAATTAAGATGACCCCCTATACTCCTAAACTTTTGGATAGCCATAAGGCTATCCATCTTTTTTATGTACTACTCTACATTTTACTTATCCTTCGAAAAAAAATACAGATGAAATAATTCAGCAGCTGCTTTTGAAACTATTTTCTCTCCATCTCTGACACTTGCTTCGATAATCGGTAATAGTTTCTTAACAGCTTTATCGGTATAAAAATGATCAATGATTTGCTGTTCTACTTCACTCTCAAACCATTTTGTGACCTGCCGTTTTCGCCTATTCGAAAATTCACCTGTTTCCTTTGTGAAAACGGAAAATTCTATAATGGCCTCCCAAATTTCATTCAGACCCTGTTTATGCAAGGCTGAACAAGCAAACGTCCTGACAGTCCAATCCTTTGTAGCCGGTATATGATCACGGAGGATTTGACGGTATTCCTCTTTCGCTCGCATTGCTAGCTTTTCATTTTCCCCATCAGCTTTATTAACAGCTATTCCATCGACAAGCTCAAGGATGCCTTTTTTCATTCCTTGCAGTTCGTCTCCTGCACCCGTAAGAGTCAGCAGCAGAAAAAAATCTACCATATCCCTGACTTCAGCTTCACTTTGTCCCACTCCAACCGTTTCTACTAAGATCACTGAATATCCGGCAGCCTCACAAATCATCATGCTTTCTCTTGTTTTACGGTGCACACCGCCTAATTTACCTCCTGATGGGGTCGGGCGGATAAAGGCATTTGGATGTTTCGAAAGTTCTTCCATCCTAGTCTTATCTCCAAGTATACTGCCTCCGCTGATGGAAGAGCTGGGGTCAATGGCAAGTACGGCCACTTTATACCCAAGCTCACATAAAAATAGCCCCATATTCTCAATAAATGTACTCTTTCCTGCCCCTGGAACCCCACTAATACCGATGCGAATTGAATTCCCTGTAAAGGGGAGGATAGATTGCAAAATCTCTTCAGCCTGCGGACGATAAACGTCCCCTTTGCTTTCAACGAAAGTAATGGCTTTTGATAATGCTTGTAATTGCCCGGCTTTTAAGTTCCGGACAATTTCCTCTGTATCAACGGGCTTCGTATGGACTCTCTTATATCTTTTTCTTTCGTATTGCTGATTATGGTCTGTCATGACTGGACACTTCCTCATACCCTAGCCTTTTATAAATTTCATTTACTATTTTGATAGCCGCTTCCGGTATGACGGTTCCAGGACCAAATATAGCTGAAGCACCATGCTTGTATAAATAATCATAGTCCTGCTCCGGTATGACGCCTCCTGCAATAATGACGATATCCTCCCGGCCAAGTTTTTTTAGTTCACTGGCCAATTGAGGCAACAATGTTTTATGCCCTCCGGCTAAAGAACTCATCCCAATGACATGCACATCATTTTCAACTGCCTGTTTAGCAGATTCCTCCGGTGTTTGAAATAAAGGACCCATATCGACATCAAATCCAAGATCTGCATAAGCTGATGCAACAATTTTGGCCCCACGGTCATGACCGTCCTGACCCATTTTAGCAATTAATATTCGAGGACGGCGACCCTCATTAAGCAAAAATTCCTCTGTTAATTCTCTAACTTCATTGATTTTATCTAACTCCCGATAATGGGAACCATAGACTCCGCTGATTGTTCGGATAACAGCGCGGTGGCGACCCGATACCGCTTCTATCGCATCCGAGATTTCACCAAGAGTTGCTCTCGCAATGGCTGCCTCAACAGCCAATTCCAACAAATTGCCTTCTCCAGACTGTGCAGCTTTGGTCAATGCATTCAGTGTTTTTGTAACTTGTTCCTGATTACGCGTACCCTTAATCGTTTCGAGTCGTTTAATCTGCTGTTCGCGGACCTTTGAATTATCAATTTCAAGGATATCAAATTCTTCTTTTTCTTCTGTCCGGTATTGATTGATTCCAATCATGATTTCTTCACCGGAATCAATTTTGGCTTGCCGGCGTGCAGCAGCTTCCTCAATCCTCATCTTTGGAATACCGGATTCAATTGCCTTGGCCATCCCTCCAAGCTGTTCAATTTCCTCCAAATGTGCCCATGCTTTCTCAATTAAACGATTCGTTAAGGACTCGACATAATAGGAACCACCCCATGGATCAATAACATTTGTAATTCCGGTTTCCTCCTGCAGGAATAACTGCGTATTCCTGGCGATACTAGCTGAAAACTCTGTCGGCAGCGCAATCGCTTCATCAAAAGCATTTGTATGTAAGGATTGAGTATGCCCAAGTGCCGCTGCGTGTGCCTCTATTAAAGTTCTGGCGATATTATTGAAGGGATCTTGTTCAGCAAGGCTCCAACCGGATGTTTGCGAATGTGTTCTAAGTGCCAGCGATTTTTCATTTTTCGGATCAAATTGCTTCATAAGTTTTGACCATAAAAAGCGAGCCGCTCTTAGCTTAGCAACTTCCATAAAATAGTTCATACCGATACCCCAAAAAAACGATAAACGTGGGGCAAATGTATCAATAGCTATGCCCGCTTTCAATCCTGTTCTCACATACTCAATTCCATCAGCCAGTGTATAGGCAAGCTCCAAATCCGCAGGTGCTCCTGCCTCCTGCATATGATAGCCAGAGATTGATATACTATTAAATTTCGGCATATGAGCGGAGGTATACTCAAAGATATCGGCAATAATTTTCATAGACATAGCTGGTGGGTAAATATATGTATTACGTACCATATATTCTTTTAAAATATCATTCTGTATCGTACCGGTAAGCCGTGATGAATCTACGCCCTGTTCTTTTGCTGTAGCAATATAAAATGCCATTATCGGCAATACGGCACCATTCATTGTCATCGACACAGACATTTTCTCTAGTGGTATACCGGAAAATAGTATTTTCATGTCTTCTATCGAATCAATCGCAACTCCCGCTTTCCCAACATCCCCAACCACACGCGGATGATCAGAATCATAGCCTCGATGAGTCGCTAAATCAAATGCAACCGATAACCCTTTTTGTCCCATCTCCAAATTCCGTCTGTAAAAAGCATTCGATTCTTCAGCAGTAGAAAAGCCTGCATATTGGCGAACTGTCCATGGGCGGTTTACATACATCGCTGCATATGGCCCCCGCGTAAAGGGAGCAATCCCCGGGAAGGACGGTACATGCTCCACCAGTTCTAAATCATCCCGATTATATAGAGGCTTTAACGGTATTTGCTCATTTGTTTCAAAGTCAGGAATATCCGAACGTATATCTGCTGAATCTGAAACGAAATCCTCATGGACAGACTGCCAATCTATTTGTGAAAAATCCGGTTTTTTCATGCCTTTACCCCCTGCCTTGATGACAATATGGTTAATAGGTCAATCATATTTGTATGTCGGTCAATTTTCTTCCAATTAAATTCCTTGATAGCCAAATCAAAATTCCCCACTGCATAAATATGCATATTGCTGTCTACTTTTAAATTGGATAATGGCGTATTCAGGTGATTCTCATCACCGCATATCAGGAAATAGCTTCCCTGGCAACCTCTTATTATCTCTTCCAGCATTTCTTGATTTACTATTCCGGTTCGCTCTGTATAACTCAGACCCCCTGCCGCCAATACTTCTTTTGAAAGATCAATATATGGCTTAGATTGAGAGACGCTGCCCAGTCCAATCACTATGATTCTTTGCCGTTGCTCCATCTCATTGCCCCAGGTCAAATTCATCGATCTAATAGCTTCAAATTCTGATGCTAAACGGATTGGTTTAAGCGGGAATATTTCTTTTTCACTCTTTTGAATGCTTTGCGTATCCATTAAATTCTGCGTGAGATCCGGTCGTTCTTCTTTTGGATTTGCATACACATTTGTACCCACCATCTTTTCCTTCCTAATAGCTACCGCTGATAATCTGTTTTTAGCTAGCTCTGCTAACTCTCGTTGTATTTGCCCCTTCTTTAACTCTGAAAGAATGCCGCCTTTTTTCTCCAGTTTAATAAACTGATCCCATGCCTGTTGACACAGTTCATCTGTTAAAGCCTCCAAATAGTAAGAACCCCCGCCTGGATCAGCTGTTTTCATTAACATGCTCTCTTCCCTAAGAATATGTGGAATGTTTCTTGCCAGGCGTTTTCCAAGAGAACTCTTTTCTCTTTGCAATTGATCGAATGGGATGACCGTGAGATACTGACAGTTCCCAATTACAGCTGCCAATGCTTCATTTGTTGTACGAAGGAGATTTACATAATGATCAAACCCGGTTTTATTTCTTAATGAGGTCTGTGCATGGATGTCCATTTTAAAGATGTTTTCCTGATCATATGCCTTACCAACCGCAAACCAAAGCTTTCGCGCAGCTCGAAGTTTGGCAATTTGCATGAAAAAGGAGGAATCAATCGAGAATGAAAAAATTATTTTTTCTGCCGTTTCTTGTGCTGATAACCCTGCCTGCATGCCTTCAAATACATAATGTGCACCAAGTGATAATGAATACGCAATCTCTTTGACGGCATCTGCACCTGCTTCATGATAAGGCCTACTATTGACTAGAATTGTTTTTATTGTTGAGGAAGATAGATTCCAGTTCTTTATATAGTGAAACCAATCAGATAAGGCATTGTTTTCTTTAGTAGGTATAGACCCTCTTTCAGCCCATTCAGTAATTAAATCTCGTACCACTGCTCCTTGTTGATCAGATAGCCCGTTAACCTCAGCTAACTTTTCCATAATGATTTCCTGCCGGTTACCAGAACCAGCCTCTAGAAATAAAGGATAGTCCTCAATCGGCAAATCATTCAATAGTATGATAAGTTCTTCACTGCCCATTTTGTTTACATCAAAGGAAATCGTATTTTGCCCATTCTCCAATGCCTCGAGTATAGTTCCCTTAATATTGCTTCCTGTTGCCACTTGGCAAATTTTTAGCGGGTGATGCTGATAGCCATTTTCATAGATTCCTCTTGTATAAGGAGGTTTACCGGGTACTTCATCTTTTTCTGAATCCAGATTGTAAAGCGGTTTCAAAATAATTTTTTCAAACGTTTGAGTGTGTAATGTGTCCAGTTCTTTTCCCTTTAAAGATTTTAGAACTGCTTTTTCCCACTCCTCCACTGTTGTCTGTTGAAACCTATCATTCTTTGCATCCTTTATATTCATAGCTTGCTTTCTACTAAAAGAAAGCTCCCTCCCCTCGCCAATTAACGAAATAGTATGTTAATTAATCTTATCATGCAAATGACCTTTTTCTCCAATAAAAGGAAAAATAGTGCAAATCTCTTAAGTCCTTATTAAATCAATTCACCAATACTTCTCCATTAAAGTATTTGACCAGGTGGGTTGAAGAACTCTTTCTTTTGGCAAAAATTCTTTCATTACAGGCTTAATATCTATGATAGGGGTACAATCCAGAGCATCTAGCCCTTTAACAGTTAATACTCTCTGTTTAACTCCCACCAATTCAACGATTGTAACCCCAAGCTTATTCGGCCGATTCTTCCCTCTTTGTGCAAAGACGCCTACCTCGGGAAATTCTTTATTATTTCTGGGATGTCTGGCTTCATACTGAATATTTCTATCATCCACTTTGTCAAAATAAAAAATAATTTCTAAATGAGAGAATTCGTGTATACCTTTTAAAGACGATTGACTTATATTCTCAGCCAGTTCAATGGACGATACAATAGCACCCCAATCATCATCCACTATTTCTTTCCTGCTATTCTTCACAAATGCTATTGGTTCTATCAAATAGTGCATAGCTACATCTCCTTAATCAGACGTCAGTCACTCTATCATTTCTTCAACTCCGAGAAAAATTCCTTTAAAATAAAATGAAAAGAAAAACGTCGATGAATTCACAGGTGTATACAATGTCCATTTAATCCAGTAAATTATTTCTTGGGAAATGATTCAAGCAAATAAAAGAAGACACACATACTGTGTGCCCTCATGTTTTCTATTAATATAGCGGTGTATTTTCGCTTGTGATATGTTCCAGGATATCTTTCACTCGAGCCAAAAACCTTCCGCATACCAATCCATCAAGAACACGGTGATCTAGTGATAGACATAAATTGACCCGATCTCGGATAGCAATCATATTGCCGTGCATGACAACTGGTTTCTTGACAATTGACTCCACTTGCAAGATAGCGGCCTGTGGATGGTTTATAATTCCCATCGATTGGATGGATCCAAATGAACCAGTATTATTTACCGTAAAGGTACCGCCCTGCATATCCTCGGACTTTAATTTACCGGAACGGACCTTTTCAGCCAATTCATTAATTTCACGTGCAATCCCTTTAATTGTTTTTTCATCTGCATATTTAATAACCGGAACATACAACGCTTCATCCGTCGACACAGCAATCGAGATATTAATATCTTTTTTCCTGACAATTTTATCTCCAGCCCACATTGAATTCATTTCTGGAAACTCTTTTAATGCTTGAGCAACCGCTTTAACAAAAAAGGCAAAATAAGTTAGATTATAGCCTTCCTTTTGCCTAAATTCCTTCTTAAGTGAATCACGGTATTGAACGAGATTGGTTACATCCGCTTCCACCATTGTCCATGCATGCGGAATCTCATGTTTAGAACGCATCATATTTTGTGCAATAGCTTTCCTTATACCAGTTACAGGTATTTCTCGATCTCCACTTTCTATCTTCATATCACTGCCTGATGATTTTTGCTTTACACCCAAATCAGGCTCATACATCTGAGTATCCGCTTTCGGTTCAGCATTTTCAATGTTAACTTGGGCCTTAGCAGCAGTGCCGCCCTCCACAGCTTTCAAAATGTCTTTACGAGTAATTCGACCGCCGGCTCCGCTTCCAGCCACGTTTTCGAGGTTAATCCCATGTTCCTGGGATAATTTTAATACGGCCGGAGAATAACGTGCCTTATTAGATTGGTCGGTCTGAATTAGCGATTCACTTTTTTCCTCAGAATGATTCTTTTCTTCCTTTGGTGCCTCTTCAGAACTATCAGGCTCTCCTGCTAGTTGGATACTGCACATGACTTCCCCGACAGGAAGTGTCTCTCCCTCTGCTGCAATCAAATCTTTAATTACTCCAGTAAAGGAAGATGGAACTTCGGCATTCACTTTATCCGTCATTACTTCAGCTATCGGGTCATATTTATTCACTCGGTCACCGGGCTTTACAAGCCAGCTCGAGATCGTCCCTTCTGTTACACTCTCCCCAAGCTGCGGCATTTTCATCTGTTCTATTGGCATTCGCTATTTATCTCCTTTCGCAATCAGTTTAAAATTCTGCTAATTCTCTCATGGCTTTTTCCACTTTTTCCGGGTTGACCATAAAATATTTTTCCATAGTTGGAGCATATGGCATCGCCGGAAGATCAGGACCTGCTAAACGTTTAATTGGTGCATCCAGCTCAAACAAGCAGTTCTCGGCAATGATCGCCGCCACCTCGCTTATTATGCTGCCTTCCTTCGTATCTTCCGTTATCAATAGCACTTTACCAGTTTTGGAGGAAGCCTCGATAATTGCTTCCTTATCGAGGGGATACACTGTCCTTAAATCTAAAACATGCACTGAGATTCCATCCTGAGCTAATTTTTCAGCAGCCTGAAGCGCAAAGTGAACACAAAGTCCATAAGTGATAACCGTAATATCATCTCCATCCCTTTTTACATCCGCTTTGCCTATCGGCAATACATAATCATCATTGGAGACTTCCCCTTTGATCAGACGGTACGCACGTTTATGCTCAAAGAAAAGTACAGGGTCTTCATCACGTATTGCTGCTTTTAAAAGCCCTTTTGCGTCGTATGGTGTAGATGGCATAACAATTTTTAAACCAGGCTGATTGGCAAAAATGGCCTCTACTGATTGTGAATGATATAAGGCACCGTGTACCCCACCACCGTAAGGAGCACGTATGACCATCGGACAATGCCAATCATTATTGGACCGATAGCGGATTTTGGCAGCCTCAGAAATGATTTGGTTTATTGCCGGCATAATAAAATCCGCAAATTGTATTTCTGCAATCGGTCGCATTCCATACATTGCAGCTCCGATTCCTACCCCCGCAATAGCAGATTCAGCCAAAGGCGTATCAATTACTCGATCTTCACCAAATTGCTCGTACAGCCCGTTTGTAGCCTTAAACACTCCTCCTTTTCTGCCAACATCTTCACCAAGGATAAAAACTTTTTCATCTCGTTCCATTTCTTCTTTCATCGCCATGGTTATTGCATCGATATATGAAATGACAGGCATGGTTTACTCTCCTTCCGTCTCAGCATATACAAACTTCAAAGCATCTTCTGCTTTTGCATACGGAGCATTTTCAGCGTAATCTGTTGCTTCATTTACGATTTTCATGACCCTTTTATTGATTTCTGTTTCTTTCTCTTCATCCAGAAGGTCAATTTCCTTTAAATACGCCCCAAATGTGAGAATCGGATCCTCCGTTTTTGCCTTTTCCACTTCATCTCGAGCACGGTAGCTTCGATCATCATCATCACTTGAGTGCGGAGTAAGCCGGTAGGATACAGTTTCAACCAAAGAAGGGCCTTCCCCGCGTCGGGCACGGTCAGCAGCCTCTTTAACAGCTTTATACACTTCGAGCGGATCATTGCCATCTACTGTGACACCAGGCATCCCATATCCAATAGCTCGGTCTGACACTTTTTCACAGGCTAATTGTTTTTCAATTGGTACCGAAATCGCATATTTATTATTTTCAACCATAAAAATAACAGGGAGTTTATGTACACCAGCAAAATTGGCACCTTCATGAAAATCTCCCTGATTTGATGAACCTTCACCAAAAGTTACAAATGTAACCAAATCTTTCTTTTCCATTTTTCCAGCCAATGCGATTCCGACTGCATGGGGAACTTGAGTGGTAACCGGCGATGATCCTGTTACAATTCGATTTTTCTTCTGACCAAAATGACCTGGCATCTGCCTGCCGCCGGAGTTTGGATCTTCCTGCTTGGCAAATCCTGAGAGCATCAACTCAGTTGGTGTCATACCAAATGTTAGAACTACCCCCATATCGCGATAGTAAGGCAGTACATAATCCTTTTCCCTATCAAGGGCAAAAGCTGCTCCAACCTGAGCTGCCTCCTGACCCTGACAGGAAATCACAAACGGAATTTTCCCAGAGCGATTTAACAGCCACATTCTTTCATCTATACGCCTTGCCATCAGCATTGTTTCATACATTTCCAATACCATTTCGTCCGTTAATCCCAGGACTTCATGCCTGTTTTTTGTCATTTAGTAAACCTCCTCTAAAGCCTTGCTCAAATTTTTACGAATGAATCGCTTTTCCATCAACAGCCAGAGCTGCTTCTCTAATCACTTCAGACAATGAAGGATGCGGATGAATAGTATGAGCAACCTCCCAAGCTGAAGCATTTAATACAAGGGCCAAGCCTGCCTCAGAAATCATATCTGTTACATGCGGGCCAATCATATGTACACCTAATAAATCATCCGTTTCTTCATCAGAAATCATTTTCACAAAACCGTCTGACTCTCCGAAGACCAATGCCTTTCCAATTGCTTTGAACGGGAATTTTCCGACCTTGACCTTATGACCGCGCTGAATAGCTTCATCTTCTGTGATTCCTACACTTGCTGCCTCAGGACTACTATATATGCATCTGGAAATAAAATCGTATTGGATAGGATGTGGACTTTGGTTAGCTATATGCTCCACTGCAGTGATTCCTTCATGGCTTGCGACATGAGCCAGTTGCATGCCTCCAATCACATCACCAATGGCATAGATATGCGATTCCTTTGTTTGATAAAACTCATTAACAGCTATTACGCCGTTATCAATTTGTATATCGGTGTTTTGAAGACCAATCCCTTCAACATTAGCCTGGCGACCAACCGATACAAGAATTTTTTCAGCCTTATATTCCTTCTTTTCTCCGTTTAATTCTGCGGATATGGATACGCCCTGTCCAGTTTGCAGCGTTTCTGGCATTACTTTTGCTCTAGTAACGATCCTAATACCTTTTTTCTTTAAGATCCTTTGCATCTCTTTCGAAATATCTCGGTCTTCTGTTGGTATAAGACGATCTGCGTATTCCAGTATAGTTACCTCTACTCCAAAATCAGCCATCATGGATGCCCATTCTACTCCAATAACTCCTCCTCCGATAACAAGCAAAGAAGATGGTAATTCGGATAGCTGTAAAGCTTCATCTGATGTCATTACGAATTCACCGTCAATTTTTAAACCCGGCAAGGATTTTGGTCTTGAACCTGTTGCAATAATGACATTTTTCGGAATTAACATTTCATTTTCCATTCCATTATTCATCTCAACTGAAATGGTCCCTGGCATTGGCGAAAATATGGATGGTCCAAGAATGCGTCCATACCCTTCATATAAATCGATTTTTCCTTGTTTGATTAGATGTTGCACACCTTTATGGAGCTGTTCAACGATTCTTTCTTTTCTTTCCTGTGCCTTTAGAAAATTTAGACGAGGTTCGGATACTTCCACACCAAACTCTTCTGCATGTTTGATAGTTTGGTAGACCTCAGCACTGCGTAAAAGTGCTTTTGACGGTATGCATCCAGCATGGAGACAGGTTCCGCCTAGCTTGCCCTTTTCAACAATAGCTGTTCTCAAACCTAACTGGGAGCCTCTTATGGCTGCTACATAGCCGCCTGTGCCACCGCCCAAAATGACCAAATCATAATCAGTTGCCATTTAAAATCCACATCCTAACATCTATATTCAGTACTTAATATTTAAGGGATACACACTTTCTCATATAACTCCATCCTAATTCTACTGGTCTTACCACATGGTCAGAGGTTATTAAGTTAACCCTCATTCACAAACCAAAAATGAGCCTTATTAGAGAACAAGAATCCGCAAGTTTACACGTATACGGACTCTTCATTCTCAGGTGACTCTAACGGCGACGATTTAGTATATGGCGGCCGTTTAATAAAAACTGGCTTCTGGATTGTTTTAATTTTTCAATTCTCTCCTCAGCCATTCGGTCCGCTGCAACATAGGTCGGAATTCCGTCTCTTTTAGCAATCTCTATGACTCTTTCAATATTGCTATATATACCCTCTACTTTTTTCAACGCCCGATCCTTGTTATAGCCATATAATTCATCCGCGACATTAATTACCCCACCGGCATTAATTACATAATCAGGTGCGTAAACGATACCCATTTCATGAATGGCATCTCCATGACGAGTTTCCTTTAATTGATTATTAGCTGCACCCGCAATTACTCTTGCTTTGATTCGCGTAATAGTTTCATCATTTATAGTTGCACCAAGCGCACAAGGTGCATAGATATCACAATCGACACTATATATATCTTCAGGATCCACTGCTTTTGCTCCAAAATCCTCCACAGCACGATTCACTGATTCTTTATTAATATCTGTAACTATTAATTGTGCACCCTCTTCATGTAGATGCTTACAAAGATTATAGGCTACGTTTCCTACTCCCTGGATAGCGATTACTTTTCCTTCCAGCGAATCTGTGCCAAATGCTTCTTTTGCTGCTGCTTTCATTCCTCTGTACACGCCATAAGCAGTGACAGGGGATGGATTTCCTGATGAACCAAAAGCAGGTGAAATACCCGTTACATAGTCCGTTTCCTCATGGATAATATCCATATCAGCCACTGTTGTTCCTACATCCTCAGCCGTAATATATCTTCCATTCAACCCTTGAATATAACGACCAAAGGCACGGAACATTTCTTCATTTTTATCTTTACGCGGATCACCGATAATAACGGTTTTACCTCCGCCGAGATTCAGGCCGGCAGCTGCATTTTTATACGTCATTCCCTTCGCTAATCGAAGAGCGTCCTCTATTGCAGCATCCTCTGTATCATATGTCCACATTCTTGTGCCGCCAAGCGCAGGTCCGAGGGTTGTATCATGTATGGCAATAATAGCTTTTAAACCAGATTGTTTATCCTGTACAAACAGCAATTGTTCATAATCATATTGCTCCATATATTTAAAAATTTCCATTTTTCATTTCCCCTCTCTATCTTCGGTCTAACCTTTACTTTTTACTGACCTTTCACACTTTAAGATTTAAAATGAAGTTATTTGGCTTTTTGAACTTGCCTCCTCTGCAGACTTGTTATGAACAGCATAGCTGCTGTAAAACTCAAGCCATACCATCTTGGCCCCTTGTTTTGGTTCACCCACAGTCTTTAGATGCAAGAATCGTGCCAACATGAATTTTGTTGAGTAATCGACCTTTTTAGAAGAATCCTTTTTTCATAGAACCTGCAAAAATTTGCACACACGAAAAATTCTGCATGCAAGTTTATTCAAGACTAAACTTTTGCAATTTATAATAAAAATTACGAATGGACAAACCCAGATCACGGCTGGCAGCAGTTTTATTCCCATTATGCTTTTCTAAAGAACGCATAATAATGCTTTTCTCCACTTCATCCAATTGATCTGCTAAACTTTGTTTATTATTTAATGTTGGTCTTTTTTCGATTGTATGGTTAGGAGAACCTTCTGCAGCCTTCAATAATTTTTCAGGTAAATGCTTCTTTTGTATAATTTTTTCATGCTGATCCATAAAAATTATGGCTCTCCCTAATATATTCTCTATTTCCCTTACATTTCCAGTCCAATCATATTCCTGAAGCATGATGAGTGCCTCACCGCTTATATCCTCAATACTTCGGCCATACTCCAAATTTAACTTTTTGATTAAGTGGACGCATAATGGGGGAATATCTTCCTTACGTTCCCTTAAAGGCTCAATATAAATAGGCATTCTGTTAATTCGGTAATATAAATCTTCTCTGAAGTTTCCTTTTGCAATCGCTTTCTCAAGATTGACATTGGTCGCTGTTATCACACGCACATCAATGGAAATAGGCTTGGTTCCTCCTACACGAACTATTTCATTCTCCTGCAAAACGCGAAGAAGCTTTGCCTGCATATTTTGAGAAAGCTCACCAATTTCATCAAGAAATATGCTGCCATTATTGGCTTCTTCAAACAGTCCTCGTTTACCGCCTCGCTTTGCACCTGAAAAAGCTCCATCTTCATAGCCAAATAACTCACTCTCCAAAAGCGACTCCGATATCGCTGCGCAATTCACGCGAATGAATTTATTATATTTTCGATCACTGGCATTATGGATTGCATGGGCGAATAATTCCTTGCCTGTACCCGATTCACCCCTCAATAATACGGTAACTGGCGTACGGGCACATAAACGCGCCTGCTCCAATGCCAATTTCATCTCTTTAGATTGGCCAATAATATCGTCAAATGTATATTTGGCCTCTAGATTACGAATGATTTGTCTCGCCCTTTTCAGTTCCTGTGTTAGGCTTTGTATTTCAGAAAGGTCATGAATGACGCCAACGCTTCCCTTCAAATGACCATTCACCATAATCGGTGCTACATTAACCACCACATCCCGGTTCGATGCCCCTACCTTCATTCGTACGCCCCGGACAGGTTTTTTTGTTTTCAAAACCTGCATATGCATACTTTTACCTTCTGTAATATCTGCCGTAGCCGGTTTGCCCAGGACATCCTCTTCGGTCAACCCGGTAATTCTGGTATACGCAGGATTAATTAAGATTCCATTCCCATCCTCATCCACTACAGTTATTGCATCTTCACTCGAATGAATAATAGCTTCGAGCATGTTTTGAATATGCTTTAAATTTGTAATTTCCTCTGCTAAGCTTGTAAATTCCGTGATTCCTTTGAAAACGGCCAAAGCTCCCAGTAAACCGCCTTCTTCATTCTTGATAGGCATTCTGGTTGTTACCACATCTAAATTTTTATCCAAATGAGCCCGTTGATTGCTCTCCGTTTTTCTTGTTTTGAGGATTTCAGGAAGACGGGACGCAGGAATAACTCTATGTATGTGCTGACCGATTGCTTGTTTTCTGGGGACACCCGTAATCGTTGCTGCAGCCTGATTAAAAAAGATTATTTTCTCTTCTGTATTTATAAGTACCATCCCGTTATCGGTCGCATTCAAAACTAATTCATGTAAATAAGCCTCTTCTTTCGACTTCCTGATTAAACTTTCTTTCTCTTGAATCAGATTGGCTAACAGAAAGGCAATCTGCCCGTGAACTAAAAGAGTGTGATTACTTTTATGGCGGGCTATATCCTGGTAAACTTGCTCATCCCCTGTCACTTCAAAAATGATATCCGAGCCATCAGTGATAAAATCTACCCAATCACTACCTGTTTTTATATGATTTTGTTCAGCTAATTGAAGTCCCACTGCACTCGAATGACGATCCACCACTCCTATAACCTGATAATCCTTTGCCTCAAGTAAGATTTTTAAAATGGATAGCCCTCCAGTGCCCGCCCCAATAATCAAAACTGTTTGCAAGGCAATCTCCTCCTTTTGAAGTGAGGGTACAGAATAGTGCAAATTTTTTCATTGTTTCCTCTATCATAAGTTATTTGAATAAACTTGACAAATTTTCTATATTTTATAAAGTTGAAGATAGAAATACACTTAATCAGGACGTGATGAATTGCAACGGATAATCGCCTTTGCGCTTTTATTGATTCCGGGCCTTCTAACCGCACTCGGAATTAAATGGATGAGAGACATGATTTTTGGCAGACTCAGCCCAATGCTACCTGCCCTTTGGGTACAATTTTTATTAGGTTTACTATTATTTATTGGCGGACTTTCTTTTATTGCCGGATTCGTGTTTTATCGCGATCGAAAACGTAATAAAGTTCAAAATCGATTTAGTGAGAAACCTGTCCGTAAATGAATTTCAGGTGATCCTTACAGGCATACAACCATTAAGTTTTGCAAGGGTGCCAATAGAAGTACCAATTTTGAAGACCAGATCCTACATGATTTGGTCTTTTTTTATGACACATATTTAAAAGAGTTGGTAATTGAAATGTTATTTAAATTAATCGCTATATGAGGATAAGGCAGGAGGTGAGGGAATTATAAAAGGATTTGTTCGTAACCTTGGTACTTATGACTAAAGAAGGAGACAGCTTTTATTGGCTGTCTCCTTAATTGACCTAATTTCGCAATTAGTTCTAAAAGAGGTAAAACTATTTTATTTAATGGCTGAACTTCCAGTAAACTTTATGAAATCCTTTTCAAATTATATAAACTAACAGCGTGAATAATATAGGTTCCAGTTAATAAGAACCATATAGCCATTTTGTAACCATCAAAAGAAAATGGTGTTATAAATTCATCAATTAAAAAAATAAAGAACCATCCTAATATGAATATCGGGAAAGCAATTGAGTAAGATGTGTTTAATATACCCTTCCCTCTCTCATCCTTACTCTCGTCTCCAAATTGGAATTTCACACTAAAGAACACAGAACCAAAAAAGATCAATATATACGCGATTATAGCGATAAGCAGAAACACTGCCATTATAACCCCTCCCCTTTTTTTCTATACTGGAATACTTCATTAATCCTAACATTAAAAGCTTCTGCAATATCAAAGGCTAGCACTAATGACGGGGTATAGTTACCTTTTTCTATCGAAATAATTGTCTGTCTGCTAACCCCTGCGCTTTTAGCTAAATCCTGTTGAGTCATTTTTCGTTCGGCTCTTAGAATACGAATTCTATTTGATAATAAATATCCCTCTCCTCCCACACAAGCCCTCCTTTGTAAATATTTGTTAAGTTAATTGTAAAACTAATTTTACCAAAAGTAAAGTTTGTTTTACAAATTAGTTTAAAATTGGTAACCTCATTCCACTCTTCTAACCGTTAGCTGAAAAAGTATATATTCGTTTTCCATTTCCGAAATACCTTTTTTCATACTAAAAAACGAACGTATACAATACGTTCGTCTGTTATAATGCTATTCACGAAACACGATTCCACGCTTCGACTATATCACGATTAGAAAGGCTCCAACCAAAAGATATCCTATTGCTATATCCTACTTTAGTTGATCTATTTATGTACGCATATATCTAATTTTAAACCAAAGGCTGCCCATTTTAGTCTACTTATATGATCTGCCTTCTTGCAAATACTTTTGGTAGGCCTCTTTTACTTTATCTTTTCTTGGCTCATCTTTTAAAAGATAATTATGTACCTTAGTTATAAGGTATAAGCTTCTGACAAGACATCCTAATACTATTCCCAAAACAATTATACCGCCATATAAGTAGCCAAATATCGCAAAGGTAAAATACCCTATAACTATGCAGCCGACGATACAGAGTAACACTAACAATTCATCATCCCCTATTTATCTATATGGATAAATATACCACGAAAATGGATAAGTTCAGATGAAATTATTGATATTGATTCCTGAGCTGAATCGCTTTATCTGGGTCATCCGTAATAAATGCAGTGCATCCCACCTTAAATAATCGCTTCATATCTGCTTTGCGGTTCACCGTATAAGGCCTGACTGCAATCCCAGCTTTCATAGATTCCTCAATGATTTCATTAGGTGCTGCTTTGTATTTTGGATGAATCCCTTTCGCTTTTATCGAGCTTGCATAAATCCAGGGCATATATAGCCCATCTGAGTATAATGGCGCTGTTTCAATCTCAGGAGCCAATCGATGACAATAGACCATACTATAGTGATTAAACGAGGACAAAACCGTCCTCTCTTCCATGTCATACTCACGAATCATTTCAATCACTTTTTCTTCCATGCCTGGATAGGGAAATACCCCATTTTTTAATTCAATGTTCAATAGTAAATCATTTGTAGCCAACCACTCCATAACTTCCCGAAGAGTAGGTATACTAGCAAATTCTACAGTTTTGGAGTTATTGGCAGCATTGAGCTTTTTAATCTCTGCAAGAGTAAAATCACGAACATTACCTTCTGAGTCTGTCGTACGGTCAACCGTTAGATCATGGATGACAACAAGCTCACCATCTTCCGTTAATTGTACATCCAATTCAATCCCATCTGCACCTGCATTAAAGGCTTCGATAAAAGAAATCATCGTGTTTTCCGGATACACAGCAGCATATCCTCTATGTCCAAATATTAATGTCAATATTCATACCTCCGTTCAAAACATATAAATTCCTATTCCCTATATCAGTTTATTTCATGCATCTATTTTATAGGACAGGATTTAGAATACAAACTAACAAAACCGGAGGAAGTAGGATATTTTCTCTGGAGGTAATTATTAAACAGTATTCCCGTAAAGGTAGCTGTTCTTTCATTTTCGAGTCTCACAAGATTAGGAAAATCTGCAAGGCATAAAGCTAGGGGAGTACATGAAGAAGGGGTTAAAACAAAACGGGTAAACTTTTGTAGCTAATATGTGGTATTTAATCCAGATTAAAGGTCAGATGATTAGAAAGAAAAGAAGTATCCATGCAAATTTCATTTCACAGATACCTCTTTATGATAATAAACCAGACAGTTGGTACATAAGGTTTATTAATTAATCGCGTCGCACCACTAAGGGTTAGATCACAAGTACGTCAATTACATATGATTAAGATGCTTTATGTTCGAGTCGAAGCTTATCAGCGACCATTGCAATAAACTCACTGTTTGTCGGTTTCGCTTTCGTCATACTGACTGTGTATCCAAATAATGAGGAGATGGATTCAATGTTTCCTCTGCTCCATGCGACCTCAATTGCATGTCGAATAGCACGTTCTACACGGCTCGCAGTAGTGTTGAATTTTTTCGCAATATCCGGATAAAGGACTTTAGTAATCGAACCAAGCAGTTCAATGTCGTTATAAACCATAGAAATTGCTTCACGTAAATACATATAGCCTTTAATATGCGCAGGTACCCCAATCTCGTGGATAATGCTAGTGATACTTGCATCAAGGTTTAGAGGCTTAGATTCCGATGGCTGACGCGGTGTATATGTGCTCGTTCTCGCTATGCCAGCACCCTTTTCACCTGTCTGTCTAATATGATTGACAAGGTTATCCATATCAAATGGTTTAAGTATAAAATATGACGCTCCTAGTTCAACCGCTTTTTTCGTAACATCTTCCTGGCCAAAAGCAGTTAACATGATGACATTCGGAACACTCGTTCCTTTTTGAGAATCTTTAATTCGCTCCAAAACGGCCAGACCATCCAAATGCGGCATGATAATATCAAGTACTAAAACATCCGGCGTTTGCTGTTCAAGCATGCTTAAACAATCCTGTCCATTATGGGCAACCCCTGTAATCTCCATATCCGGCTGTTCTGATATATACTCTTCCAATAAAGCAACAAGTTCACGATTGTCATCAACGACACATACTTTTATTTTTTTCAACCAGATATCCTCCTCAGACATTTCCTTTATTTTCTATCATTTCTAATCTTTATTCTAACCGAGAAATTCGACATTGCAATATAAAAAGCATTGAAAAAATGAAAAATACTTAAAATTATATATTAATACAAGTTTTGCTCCTGAATCCTCTTTATTTCGACTGTTTTCGTCTTAACATGCAAATAATATTATTCAATTGTCGAAAAATCTCCACTCTACTCCCCATTATACTACCAATAAAAGGAAAAAGCAGGCTGAATTACCCTGCTTTTTGATCCTTTTGATAGATATTAATACCTGCTTCATTGAGCATCCATTCAATATGAACTCCGTATCCGCTTGTTGGGTCGTTGACAAAAACATGCGTGACTGCGCCAATAACCTTCCCTTTTTGTATAATTGGACTCCCACTCATTCCTTGCACAATCCCGCCAGTTTTGCTTAATAAATCTTTATCGGTAACCTTCAAAACCATTCCTTTAGTTGCCGGAAATTTTTGCGGAATAGTACTGATTATCTCAATATCGAATTTCTCTACCTTATTTCCGTTCACAACTGTATAAATCTCAGCTGGTCCTTCTTCGACTTCATTTGATAAAGCAATTGGCATTGGTGTATCATTTACTCCATTGTCCACTTGCCGATTCAACCGTCCAAAAATACCGAATGGAGAATTACGGTTTATATTCCCGATTACTTCCCGATCAGCTGCAAAACGAGCCAGCTTTTCTCCAGGATTTCCATTGCTTCCTTTTTCTATCGAGGTAACGGTTGACTTAACAATTTGACCATCCTTCACTACAATTGGCTTTTTTGTATCCATATCAGAAATAACATGACCTAAAGCCCCATATTTTCTCGTCTGTGGATGGTAAAAGGTCATTGTACCTATACCCGCAGCTGAATCACGAATATATAACCCCAATTTAAATACTTTCTCATTCTTATCCTTTAAAGGAGATAATTGTTTGGTCAATTTTACATTATCCCGAAATATATCTACAATCAGCGGTTTATTATTCTTCTCAAATTCCTGAACGAAAGGAGCGACATCCTGCATTTTGGTAATTGGTTTCCCGTTTATAGCAGTAATAATATCTCCAACTTGCACTCCTGAAATCTCACCTGGCGAAAGGTTGCCTTTCTCGGTTGCTATTTGATGATGGCCTACCACAAGGACACCCAATGTATTCAATTTCACTCCAATGGATTGCCCTCCCGGAATTACCTTAAAATCCTTTAAAACCTCTATGTCAACCGTTTTAACAGGAATACCTGCAATATTAAAAACGACTTGGTTATACCCATTTTTAGAGCCCTTAATATTCAGAGCCTTGGAACGATTATCAATTAAAACTCCAGAGTTTGCAGAGACCACTTCTGCGTTAAGGAACTGGCTTTTTTTAAATGATTTATTTTGTCCTTCAAATAAAGTAAGTTTGGTGGGAATTTCAAAATATTTTTGCATTGGGTGGCTAAAAATAACGGCTAACAGCGAAACAAGGAGAAATACACCGAAACATTTTCTTATTGATATCGATTTCATCCATTCACTCTCCTCGTTTCTATGGCTACCCTTATAATTTTGCCGAGAGGGATTGACTTTATAACAAAAGTACAAAATAAAAAGCTACCCATTATGGATAGGAATAACAATGGTAAAATATTTACATAAGATAATTTTAATGAGGAGACAATAGTATTGAAAAAAACTGAGGAGAACGCTCCTCAGTTTGTCTTTATATTGTATTTAATTTGATCAGCCTGATTCAGCATTTCTTTTACATGCTCTTCTGTTAAAGCTGTTAATTCTTTACCGGAAATCATTCGGCCAATCTCTATTACTCGTTCCTCTTTTTCAAGCGGTTTGACATTCGTTTTTGTACGGCCTTCTGTAATTTCCTTAGAGATAAATAAATGAATGTCTGCCATAGCTGCTACCTGCGGCAAGTGACTGATACATAATACCTGCGAGCCTTCCGACACACGGTATATCTTTTCGGCTATTGCCTGTGCAACCCGTCCGCTGACTCCTGTATCTACTTCGTCGAAGATAATCGATGTGATTCCCTGGTGTTGAGAGAAGATATTTTTGATAGCCAGCATAATACGTGAAAGTTCTCCACCGGAGGCTGTTTTGGATAGCGGCTTTACAGGCTCGCCAGGGTTAGCAGAAATATAAAATTCCACCTGATCTATCCCGTTCTCACCAATAAGATTGGATTGATCTTGTCCAGAATGATGAAAATACACTTCAAATACGGCTTTATCCATGTACAGCTCTTTAAGTTCACGGTGGATTGCGTCCGTTAGAAGATGTGCATATTTTTGTCTCAGCTCTGACAGATTTGTGCCCTCTAGGATTACTTCTTTCTCTAAAGCTGATAGCTGGGTTTTTAATTTTTCAAGATGTGTTTCGCGATTCAATATCGTATCAATCTCTTCCTCAATGGTTGCAGCATACTCCAGAATTTCCTTGATCGTCTTACCATATTTCCGCTTCAAATGATTAATTTCATTAAGTCTTGCATCAATATCATGAAGTCTTTCAGGATCAAACTCCAATAAATCCAATTGGGAACGAATCGAGCTTGTTACATCCTCAAGAATATAAAACGCATTTTTCACTGATTCAGATAACTCTTTATATTGTTCATCAATGTGTTCAATTCCTTGTAGGTCTGTCATCGCATTACCGACCCAATCAAGTCCGCCATTCTCATTATTTAAGGACATATAGGAATTATGTAGACTTTGGTGAACCTTTTCAAAGTTACTCAGTTTATGCTTTTCCTCCATTAATTGCTCTTCTTCATCAATCTCCAATTCAGCCTTTTGGATCTCATCAAATTGAAATTGTATCAAATCAAGCCTGTGTGCCATTTTCTGCTCATTTTCACTTAATTTTTTCATTTGCTGACGGGTTTCATTATATTGCTTATAAAGCTTCCGATATTCAGTCAGAGATTGTTTAATATCCTGCTCGCCAAATTGATCCAATAAAGGGAGATGAAAATCGGGATCCATTAACTCCTGGTGTTCATGCTGTCCATGAATATCAATTAATTTTCTCCCTACCTCTCTTAAGGTTGAGATTGTAACCATCTTCCCATTGATTCGGCACACACTTTTCCCTGAGGTATACATATCTCTTCTGATAATAATTATATTGTCTTCAGATTCAATCCCAAATTCTTTTGCTTTCTCTATGGCTGGGTGTAATGAATCCGGCAACTGAAACAAACCTTCCAGTTCAGCTTTTTCTTCACCATGTCTTATGAATTCAGACGATCCTCGTCCACCGGCCAATAGCTGTACTGCATCAATGATTATAGATTTACCGGCACCTGTTTCACCAGTAAGTACAGTCAAACCTTTATCGAGGGAGAGCGTTTGTGATTCAATGATGGCGAAATTACGAATGGAGAGTTCCAATAACATCTTTCATCCCAACTTTCTTAAAGCATATCAAGAAAACGTTTTGATATGATTTCAGCATCTTTTTCATCTCTGCAAATAATTAAACATGTATCATCTCCGCAAATCGTTCCGAGAATCTCTTCCCAATCCAAATTGTCCATTAACACACCAATTGCCTGAGCATTACCTGGTAATGTTTTCATGACCAATAGATTGTTGGCTGAATCAATTCGCACGAACGCATCTACCAATGCCCGTTTAAGTTTTTGAAAAGGGTTAAAGCGCTGATCTGCTGGCAGGCTGTATTTATAGCGTCCATCCTGCATTGGTACTTTTGCCAGATGCAGTTCTTTAATGTCTCTTGATACAGTCGCTTGCGTAACATTTACCCCTTCCGCTCTTAAAATATCCACTAAATCATCTTGTGTTTCAATATTATTATTTGTAATGATTTCACGTATTTTTATATGTCTTTGACCTTTATTCATCTAGTTTGACACCTCTCAATATAATGCCTTCCATACCTAATGTTAGCGGATTTTGTCACAAAAGTACATGTATTTTATGTATTTTTATGCAAGGATTGCATAAAGAAATAACCCCCATGGCAAAGCCACCGGGGGATTAAACATTTCACTTATCTTCACCTTTATTCGTTTTTAACGCTTCGTGTGCCGCTTCAACTACCTGCTCAAGATTCACGACTACATCTTGTGTACAATCGGAACCTTCCCCTGGCCAGTATAAATGGAATAAAAATTCAATATTTCCATCCCCGCCTGTAATGGGGCTAAAAGTAGCTTCTTTTAGTATATAGCCTTCCTGGATAGCAAAGTCTCGAATTTGCTCCACAACTTGAAGATGTACTTTTTTATCACGAATAATTCCTTTTTTTCCAACCTGCTCACGACCAGCTTCAAATTGCGGTTTTACAAGACTTACAACATCGCTTCCAGGCACAAGAATTCGTTTTAAAGCCGGTAAGATAAGCTTTAACGATATAAAAGAAACATCAATTGTAGCAAATTCTGGCAGACCTTCAGTGAAATCCTCAGGTACTGAATGACGGAAGTTCGTTCTTTCCATTACGACTACCCGCGGATCCTGTCTCAGCTTCCAAGCCAGTTGGTTATAACCGACATCAACAGCATATGATTTTTTTGCACCGTTCTGCAGGGCACAGTCTGTGAACCCTCCCGTCGATGACCCAATATCAATCATTAACTTATCCTTAACGGAAATAGTAAATGTCTCCATAGCCTTTTCCAGCTTGTAGCCGCCTCTTGATACATAAGGCATTACTTGCCCTTTTATGGATAGCGGCGCATCGGTAGCTATTTTTTCACCAGCCTTGTCCATTCGCAGGTCGTTTGAATAAACAATACCAGCCATTACTGCCCTTTTTGCCTTTTCTCTTGTTTCCGCTAATCCACGTTCAACCAATAATACATCTACACGTTCTTTTTTCATATTTAATACGCCTTTTTCGTCACTTTATAGGTCATCTTAGATAATTTTTCTACCACTTGTTCAGCCGTTAGGTTAATATCATGAAGCAATTTACCAACGCTGCCATGTTCTACAAATTCATCCGGTATTCCAATTCTTTCGATATAAGCTTTATGGAATCCATTTTCCTCTGCAAATTCAAGTACTGCACTTCCGAAACCACCCTGAAGAACAGCTTCTTCTATTGTTAGGATTGGCAAATTGGCAGACATTAATTCAGCAAGCATTTCATGATCCAATGGTTTTATAAAACGAGCGTTTACTACCTTCACATGAATATTATCCTTCTGAAGTCTATCAGCTGCTTCCATCGCCATTGGAATGGTTGTGCCGAATGTTAATATGACAGCATCATTTCCTTCACGCAGGACCTCCCAAGTACCAATCGGGATTGTTTTTAGCTCTTCATCCATCGGAACACCCAAACCATTTCCTCTTGGGAATCGCATGGCAATTGGACCATCATTATATTGAATAGCCGTATTCACCATATGCTGTCCCTCATTTTCATCTTTGGGCATCATAATAACCATATTAGGCATAGGGCGCAGGAAGGAAATATCAAATACACCCTGATGGGTTTCTCCATCTGCTCCAACAAGTCCTGCCCGATCAATTCCAATGAAGACATTTAATTTTTGTCGGCATATATCATGAAGAACCTGGTCATAAGCACGTTGCAGGAATGTAGAATAAATCGCCAGGAATGGCTTCATTCCCTGCGTGGCAAGTCCTGCAGCAACAGTAGTCGCATGCTGTTCCGCGATTCCGACATCAAACATTCGATCAGGGAATTCAGAAGCAAATCCGAGCAGCTTCGAACCTACCGGCATTGCCGGAGTAATCGCTACAATCCGCTCGTCTTCTCTCGCCAATCTTCTGACAGTCTCGCTGACAAGTGCACTCCATGCCGGAGGTGCATTCAATTCCTTGATTATATCGCCTGTCTCGATTTTATATGGCCCCGTACCATGCCACGTACCAATTGCATCTGTTTCCGCAGGTTTATAACCTTTTCCTTTTTTCGTAATCACATGCAAAAGAACAGGACCTTTTGTTTTTTTAGCATATTTAAGGTTTTCAGACAAATCTTCAAAGTCGTGTCCATCAACTGGACCTAAATAAGTAAAGCCCAGTTCCTCAAAAAACATTCCGGAAACAACCAGATACTTCAAACTGTCTTTTATACGTTCAGCTGTATTAGCAAGCTTGCCACCCACAGCCGGTATTTTTTTAAGCAGTTGTTCCAGCTCATCTTTAACATAGTTATATTTGCCTCCTGTCCGCATTCTTCCGAGAATAGAATGCAGGGCACCTACGTTTGGAGCAATGGACATCTCGTTATCATTTAAGATAACAATCATATCTTTTTTTTCATGTCCTATATGGTTTAATGCTTCAAGGGCCATACCACCTGTTAAAGCACCATCACCAATAATAGGAATGATAAAGCTTTTTTCTTTTTTCAAGTCACGAGCAATCGCCATACCCATTGCAGCTGACAAAGAAGTTGAGCTATGACCTGTCTCCCAAACATCATGCTCACTTTCATTCATCTTTGGAAATCCACACAGCCCTTTGTATTGACGGAGAGTTTCAAACTGACATGCCCGCCCTGTCAATATTTTATGAACATAAGACTGATGGCCGACATCCCACAAAAATTTATCCTTTGGGCTATTAAACTCCTTATGTAAGGCGAGCGTTAACTCTACTACACCCAAGTTTGGTCCAATATGCCCGCCGGTAACAGATAGT
The DNA here is from genome assembly GCF_058216035.1 of Pradoshia sp. Z4_20. NCBI lineage: Bacteria > Bacillati > Bacillota > Bacilli > Caryophanales > Bacillaceae > Pradoshia > Pradoshia sp. Z4_20. The sequence continues at coordinate 395,313 of NZ_JBZAJD010000001.1, read as the reverse complement.
TGTTTAATTAAAAAATCCCTAATATCCTGTGCCAAAGACTCCAATTCCGCATTGGACATCTTTTTAAGAAAAGATGGGTCTTTTATGGATAGCATATCCATCAGGATCACTCACTTTCATTTCTTTTTCTTTTGAGTCTCTTTCCCTTATTTTCCTTTATAATAACAATTTGGAAATGTTCTTCGAGAATGTACAATACTTTGCCCACTGCAAATATAATATCCTTTGAATATCGAATAGCAAGGGTTTTGCCCATTGCTTTACCGCCCACTGTCAATGCTGCGATTAAACTCGTTAAAATAATCGAACCAACACTTTCAGCTACTGACGCTTCATTCCAGTCAAAGCTGATTGATAATTGCACAATCACAATTGCAGTTGCTGTTCCACTAACAATACCCGAAATATCCCCGATTACATCATTGCAGAAGCTTGCAAACCTATCGGCATTTCGAACGATCCGAATAGAATGCTTCGCTCCGTGTACCCGATTGGAGGCCATTGCATGAAAAGGAATTTCATCAGCAGCAGTAGCTGCAATACCAATCATATCAAAGAAGATACCAATAAGTACAATGCTAAGAACAATCGCCAAACCACTTATCCAACCAACGCCATTTAAAGCTACGGTAGATACGACTGTAAATATAGCTGCAAGAAGAAACGTAATAACGGTAATCGTAACTGTCCATCTGGCTGATTCTTTCAATATTTTTTTCATAATATATATACTCTAACCATCCTATATGCAAAATAAAGCCTGCTATCAGCAAGCTTTTAAAGTAATTTTTATAGGAGAGTGGTCATATAGGAAGTTAATTTTACGGCTTAGGTCCAGTAGGATTTCCCAGTCAGTTACCGAATGTCGCCATATCGGCGGTTCCCCTTTAAATCTGACTCAACTGCGTTTCCGTCAATTGGACTGGATTGCCACTTAGTCCGTACCTTAATCCTTCATATATGTCATTGAACAGTCTAGGAGATTTCCCCGACAGCCCTTAACCAATTCTTTAGCCTCTTTTGCAAAGCCGATTTCATGCGATGGCAGTAGATATATCAATGGCCAACTGATGTATATACGCTCCTTTCGCAATCCCCTCAAACTTCACTCAAGGCAGGCTACGCTGCACACAGTTTCCTGTTTATGCAGGTTTTCCAATATTCCAATTTATTTTCAAATCAGAATAAAGCCTCCGCGAAACCAGGGTCAACGCCCACATGCCATTGTGGATCGCCCTAATTCCTTACTTCCTGAATCGACCCAAAGCTGGGCGCCCCGAGCCAATCCAAGAACCATCATCGATGTGCCCTTTAGTGAATTTTTAGGCTCACTCTCCAGAACGGTAGACCGACTAGAATACTGCACCACTCTTAGATACCAAAAAGTATAGCATACATCATAATTCTAGGTAAGTGGATTTGGATGGAAAACCTTCCAAATCAATGGTCACGGTTTGCTACCAATTCAACAAACTTCAGTAATAAGGTCTCATTAAAATCAATTTCGGAAAGTAATATTCTTGCTGAATGAATATGCTGATCCAGCATTATTTTAGCTTTATCCATTGTTAAAAGGGATGGATATGTACTTTTATGATTAGTAACATCGCTTCCTACAGGTTTACCTATTACACTTTCGGAACCCTCAACATCAAGAATATCATCGCGGATTTGGAAAGCAAGGCCAAGATGGCGGGAAAACTCCCTTAGCTTCTCCTTCTGTTCCAAGCTTGCTCCCGCAAGTATGGCTCCGGCCATAATGCTGTACCCAAGTAGTTTACCAGTCTTATTTTCATGGATATACTCAAGACCCTGTAAATCAACACCATTTTCCTCTGCTTCTATATCGGCCACTTGACCCCCAACCATGCCCTCAGCTCCGGCTGCTCTCGCCAATTCAAGAACTAATTCAAGTTTGACTGACGGGTTTATTTCATATTTAGACTGATTAGCAACGACTTCAAATGCTAATGTAAGGAGTGCATCGCCCGCCAGGACTGCCATTCCCTCTCCAAATACCTTATGGTTCGTTGGCTTGCCTCTTCTTAGGTCATCATTATCCATACACGGGAGATCGTCGTGAATCAATGAATACGTATGTATCATTTCAATAGCACATGCTGTATCAAGGCCAATCTCTCCCTCTTTGCCAAAGGCATGTAAAACAGCCAGCACTAATAAAGGCCTTAGTCTTTTTCCGCCGGCTTCCAAAGAATAACCCATTGCCTTTTGGAGAGTTGACGGGGTATTTAAATTAGAGACGATTTCTTCCATCCTTGACTCAATTTGATGTTTATTACTATTTAAGAAGGAAGCAAACTCTTCCATGTTACTCCTCCTCATCAATGGAAAATGGCTTAAACGCATCTTCTTTCATAATTAACGTTAATTGCTCTTCAGCTGTTTTAAGCTTATCATGACACCATTTGGATAACTCCATTCCTTCTTTGTAAAGATTAATCGACTCTTCCAATGGTACTTCTCCATCCTCGAGTCGCGCCACGATTCCTTCAAGCTTAGACATTGCCTCTTCAAATGTGATAGCAACCTCTTCCTTTTTACTCATATCAATCACTCTCCCTAATATCATTAACCGTACAGTCGATTTCACCGTCTTGTACAACAACTGTTATTTGATCGCCTATTTTTACAGACTCAGTTGATTTTATCAAGTTATCTTCATCTTTATAAACCAGTCCAAACCCCTTTTCCATAATCTTAAGAGGGCTGACTGCCTCAAGAAGCGTTACCGTATTCAAATAATCCCGCTGTTTACTTTTAACTGTATGGACAGCCGCACGGGTCATGCGAGACTCTATTTGTTCAATTTCACGTATTTTTCTCGATATCGAATTCAATGGAATATTACGCTCCACCGCTTTCGTGAGTGCCAACAATTGGTCTTGTTTACGTTCGAAATAAAGCTTGCTGTTCCGTGAAATACGCTCCGCCACTCTATCCAGCTGCTCTAATTTTTGTTGATATAACAGGTGGGGATATTTGAAAGCATATGATTTATGAATAGCAGACAAGCGATTTTTCTCTGTTTCAATCCGCTGATTAGAGTAACGAATCAGCTTCGTTTCCATTATAGTAATCCGTTCTGCAATATCACTTACCCTTGGCGCTGCCATTTCTGCTGCCCCAGTAGGAGTAGGAGCTCTTAAATCAGCTACAAAATCACTGATCGTTGTATCTGTTTCATGGCCAACAGCTGAAATAATCGGTATTTTAGAAGCATAGATAGCTCTTGCGACTATTTCTTCATTAAATGCCCATAATTCTTCAATAGATCCACCGCCCCGACCGACAATTAAGACATCAATCGGATACTCATTTGCTTGTTCAATCGCTTTTACGATAGAGGGTGCTGCCTGTTTCCCTTGAACTAAAGCCGGAAAGATCAAAATTTCCCCAATTGGATAACGCCTTTTTAAGGTCGTAATAATATCGCGAATCGCAGCTCCAGTTGGAGACGTAATCACTCCAATTTTAGCCGGAAACAGGGGGATTGGCTTTTTATACATCCTTTGAAAGAGTCCTTCTTGCTCGAGCTTTTTCTTCAACTGCTCAAATGCAATAAAGAGCTCTCCAATCCCATCAGGCATCATTTCTTTTATGTACATTTGATATCCGCCGGTAGGTTCATAAACACGTATTTCTCCTCGCAACAGAACCTTCATCCCGTTTTCAGGAGTAAACGCGAGCGATTGTGCAGATTTAGCAAACATCACCGCATTAATTCTTGATTTATCATCCTTTAATGTCAAGTACATATGACCGCTGGAATGCTTTTTGAAATTTGATATTTCTCCCTTTACATAAATATCCGCAAGATGAGGATCTGCATCAAATTTTCGTTTAATATACTTGGTTAAGGCGGCCACAGTTAAATATTGATTTTTCTCCATTTTATATATGGCCTCCTTCTTCGAATTATTATTTTACACATAAAAAAGCTGCCGTAAATGTTATTATAGCAATTTTCGGCAGCTTTTTATAATCATACTCTTTATTATTTTACAAAGATTTTTTAGCAACTTGAACCGTATTATACATGAGCATCGTAATTGTCATCGGACCAACACCACCGGGAACAGGCGTGATATAAGATGCTTTGTGTATGACATCATCAAAATCGACATCACCGCATAATTTATTCGATTCATCCCTGTTCATACCAACATCAATTACTATAGCGCCTTCTTTTATATCATCCGCTTTAATCATTTTAGCAATTCCCACCGCTGCAATCAGGATATCGGCCTGCTTAGTGAAGTGTCTCAGATCGACTGTTTTTGAATGACAATAGGTTACGGTCGCATTCTCATTTAAAAATAGCTGTCCGACAGGTTTGCCGACAATATTACTTCGACCCACAACCACAACATGTTTACCGGCAATCTCAATTCCTGTTTTTTGTACCATTTTTAATATCCCAAATGGTGTACAAGGCAACAATGCCTCCTGCTTGGTCATCATTCGGCCAATATTAATTGGGTGAAAACCATCTACATCCTTAGCAGGATCAATCGTTTCAATTACCCGTTTTTCATCAATATGCCCCGGTAAAGGTAACTGAACTAAAATCCCATGGATATCCGGACGATGATTCAGCTCTACAAGCTTATCAAGAAGCCTGTCTTCGGAAATAGATGCAGGGTAGGTGATCAACTCGGATTTCATCGCCAATTGTTCACATGCTTTTTCTTTATTTCGCACATATGTTTGCGATGCCTGATCGTCACCGACCAGGATAACCGCAAGACCTGGTATAATGCCGTTTTCTTTTAATAATTCAACTTCACTTGCAATCTCTTCGCGGATTGTTGCTGATATCGATTTCCCGTTAAGTATCTGTGCCGGCATGACAGCAGCTCCCCCTTAAAATCTTATCATCTTTTCTATTTATAAAGATTCTTTTATCTTGGATAATACTGCATTAATAAACTTCGGAGACTGATCATCCCCAAATAGTTTAGCTAATTCGATTGCTTCGTTAATGGCAGCGTTCTGCGGAACTTCTTCGTTGAATAACAGTTCGTATGTAGTTATTCTTAAAATATTACGATCTATATTAGAAAGACGGTCCAATTTCCAATTCTCTAAATTGGATATAATAAGACTATCTATCTTTTCCAACTGATCTGTCGTTCCATTTACCAATTGAACCAAATAGGGATCTGCCTCTGATTCTTCCACCACATGTTCTATAGCTAGTTCTCTTTCTACTTTCCCAACGTCTATTTGAAAAAGAGCTTGAAGAGCTTTTTCTCTTGCCTCTCTGCGTTTCATGAATAATTCTTACTCCTTTACTTTCGAAAAGTACACTAAACTTTGTGCACCTCGTATCATATATGAAATCATACCACATCATGACAAGTAAAGGTAGTATAGTAACATCATTTAAAGATTGTCATTAAGTGATTTACTATTAACTTACCTGCAGATGCGAACGACATCTTAGATCTCCCATTATTTCCCTTATAGTGAACTATATACAAAATTTGTTTCCAAAAAATAAAAGCACTCAGTATGGCTGATCTACCCCAAGAAAGTTAGATGAATACCTAACTTAATATAGGGAAGTTCAGTTCTGAGTGCTTTTTAGTCGGTGCGTCAGTGCCACAATGAGGGCAGCCTATACACCATTAGTTATACAATTATTTAGATTGTATCCTGGTAATCTGATTCAGCTTTAGCTGTTTCAAATTGAATGCCAACAATATGAATATTCACTTCAGTTGCTTCAAGAGCAGTCATATTTAATAATGTTTGGCGGATATTCTCCTGTGCTTCCTGAGCTACTTTCGGGATAGATACACCGAATTTCACAAGGCAATAAACATCAATTTTAATGCTGTCCTCATTAAGTTCAACTTTTACACCTTTGCCATGATTCTTTTTACCAAGCTTTTCTACAACACCTGAAGCAAAATTACCTCGCATTTGGGCAATTCCTTCTACTTCACTTGCTGCTATACCAGTGATCACCTCAATAACTTCAGGGGCAATTTCAACCTTGCCCAATCCATCATCATAGCTCTCTAAATCTACTGTTTGATTTTGTTCCATGTCATACACCTCCAAATCTTCTACCTCTATTATGGATTCATAACGTCATAAGTTTCAAGAAATTTTGTGTTAAAATCTCCAGAAACAAAAACATCATGGTTCATTAACCTTAAATGAAAGGGTATGGTTGTTTCAATACCTTCGACTACAAATTCTGATAATGCACGTTTCATTTTTTGAACAGCTTCGTCTCTCGTTGGAGCATGGACTATCAATTTTGCTACCATAGAATCGTAATATGGAGGAATAAAATAGCCTGTATATGCTGCCGAATCAACCCTTACGCCAAATCCACCTGGGGGTAAATACATTTCCACTTGACCCGCTGACGGCATAAAATTTTTATTCGGATTTTCCGCATTGATTCTGCATTCAATTGCCCAACCGTTAAATTGAACATCATTTTGCTCAACCGATAATTTTTCACCGGAGGCTACTCTGATTTGCTCCTTAATTAAATCAATTCCAGTCACCATCTCTGTAACAGGATGTTCAACTTGAATCCTTGTATTCATTTCCATGAAATAAAATTTTCGCTTGTGATGATCGAAAATAAACTCAACTGTTCCCGCTCCGGTATAATCGACAGCTTTTGCTGCAGTCACTGCCGCTTCGCCCATTTCGGCTCTCATTTCACTATCAATTGCAGGCGAAGGTGTTTCTTCTACGAGCTTTTGCATTCTTCTTTGAATTGAACAATCTCTTTCACCCAGATGGATGACATTCCCAAACGTGTCCCCTAAAACCTGAATTTCAACATGGCGGAAATCTTCAATAAATTTTTCAATATAAACACCGGGATTGCCAAAAGCAGTTAATGCCTCTTGGCGGGTAATGCGAAAACCTTTTAGCAGATCGGCTTCATCTCTTGCTATTCGAATCCCTTTACCGCCGCCCCCGGCAGTCGCTTTAATAATGACCGGATATCCGATGTCAGAAGCAACCTGAATGGCAGCATCTTCATCATCCACAATTCCTCTCGAACCTGGCACTACCGGTACACCGGCCGCGCGCATGGTCTCTCTAGCTACATCCTTTGTACCCATTTTTGAAATGGCATCCGCTGACGGGCCAATAAAAATCAGATGACATTCTTTACACATTTCGGCGAAATCAGCATTTTCGGCTAAAAAGCCGTAGCCTGGATGAATAGCATCACATCCTGTTAATTTTGCCAGACTGATTATATTTACCTTATTTAAATAACTGTCCTTAGAGGCAGTGGGCCCAATACAGTAGGCTTCATCCGCAATTTGTACATGCAGGGCAGTTTTATCAGCTTCAGAATAAACAGCTACCGTTTCAATATCTAATTCCTTGCAGGCGCGGATAATTCGAACGGCAATTTCACCACGGTTTGCAATTAGTACTTTCTTTATCATGAGTCGGTTCCTCCTATTCGGCTTTTACTAAAAACAGAGGTTGACCGTATTCAATCAATTGGCCATCTTCCACCAATACTTCCACAATCTCACCGGAAACTTCAGCCTCAATTTCATTAAACAATTTCATCGCTTCCACAATGCAAACAATTGTATCCTTCTTAACTTTTTCACCAATTTTTATGTATGGGTCTTCATCAGGCGATGATGCTCCATAAAATGTGCCAACCATTGGCGAAGTAATCTTGTGAAGGTTGGATGGTTGTTCTGTTTTTTCTCCCACAACAGGCGGTTTCTCTTCTATACTCTCAGATTGAACCTCTTGTTTAGATACAGATTGTACTGCCGGTGCAGGCACTGGTGCATCTGTTGGTTGTATACTGTTTTCTAATCCAGTACTTTTAATAATTTTTATTTTTGTACCCTCTTGTTCAAACTCAAACTCATTAATAGTTGTTTGGTTAATTAATTTTATAATTTCTCTTATTTCCTGTACTTTCATCAGGAACCACCCCTCCTATTTATGACCAGATACTAATATAATACTATAATAGCTGGTAGAAATTCAATTTTGATAAATAGATACCCCTTTTGCAATTTTCTAATTTTTGTTAAAAAGATTATTAAAAAAATCCAGTTATTCAGTCTGTATGCGCATACAAAACTTACTCTAGCTGCTTGATTCGGCAATGAAGTGAGTAGTTTATTTCCTCAAAAAAAGCATTTAAATTTCACTAATAAAATCTCTATAGATCAATTTAGAAGCTTTCCTAATTTAACTCCCTCCTCTGCTTTCTCTTATGGCAGGTTATTTACAAGTTCGATAAAAACACCTCACAATCCTTTTTATTTACATATAAAATTATTGGATTGTTTACTAAAACTAATAATCCCACCCTGAGATGAGCTACGTTAAATATCTGTAAAACTATATAAACAGAATTTTGCCGGCCTGCTTTTAAAGAGTTTCCTAATCTCTCTGGACGTATTCCAGATAATCACAGATTACCTAAAATCCTTTTTCAGATACGCCAACTTGTCCGATTCCATTTTTATTTACTGATGGCTACACAGAGTATAGCTTCCTGCCAATACTAACATTTTGAGAACACTGTTCACCTAATTACGCTCCATCATTTGCTGGTAGTTGTGATTTGAATTATATAAACTAGCAATTATGGAGGGGAATTGCTTTTAACTCTTTCCTTACACCAAAAACGATATCGGCAGCTCACCGATATCGTTTCATAGATTGGTATTATTTTTCCGGTTGAAATTCAACAGCAACTGCATTTGTTTTGCCAATTTCTTTTGTGACCATTTGGATAATTTCATTTGCAGCCCCTGCATCCTGTTTATCAGCTTTTACAGTAATTTGAATTTGATCACCATCAGCCCTTACCAATGCGTCTTTATAACCAAGCGCAATAATCATCGTCTCTAGCATATCCTCTTTTGTGGACATTTCGGCCAATGCCTCAATCTGTGCGTGTGCTTCCACTCTCTCTTCTTCCGATAAATCGCTTGAAGCAACTTTATTTGTCAGTTCCTCTTTCTGCCTGCTTCTTTCATCATTCAGATCAATACGCATCGCTTCAAAAATAGAATCACTTGATTCATTTGTTATAACTGTGGAAGACTCTTCATTTTCAGTTGAATCTTTAGACGAATTTGTATTTGTTTTTTCTTTCGTAGTCTGAGTATCCTGTTCCTGATTTACCGCTGTATCCTGTGGTGTTGTTATATAATATACACTTAGCACCGCCACCAAACTTAACATCGTCAATAACCAAACTGTTTGCTTTCTTAACAACATATTTTTCCTCCTTAAAATCCTTATTTTTTAGCTGATACGGCTACACGGTGACTTGGTACATCCAGCACCCTGGTTACCGCATCAATGATTTCCTTTTTTACACGAACATCATCTGCTCCCTTTGCCACAATTAATACTCCACGAATAGCCGGTTTCTTCGTTTCTCTAACCAGAGGAACCTCTTTATCCCCTTCGCGTATAATCACAATCTTTTCATCTGTTGAAAAATCCTCAACCTTTCTCTGCCCGCCATCACGGTCTGTTTCTTCTGTTGTTTGGCGCTGCGCGACTGAATTCTTTTCGTAAACCTTTGTTTCTGTTGCGTCAATATTGACGATAACGGATACATTTGATACCCCTTGCATCGTTTCCAATGTACCCTTCAATTCACTTTCATACATTTTTTCAATATCTCCGATTGATCCAGACTTTTTTGATGAAGTTGATTTCCAGGTCGTGACCGCTTCCTCTTCTTTCTGATTTTGCGTAGAACTCGCTTGAAAAACTTTATTTGTTTGTCCATTTTCAGAGGTGGGTTTATTCGTAAACATGCTTGCCACCATCAGTAATATACCGGCAATTAAAATAATGGCAAGATACCGATATGTTTTCTTTTGTTTGCCTCCCTCATCTCCTTTGGACAATAAGTCCTTAATCTTTTGAATCCAATCATTCTTCAAAGCCCATCACCCCCTTCATTTAATCCGATTACAATTTTATTTGAATCGATCCCCCATATATTAGATAGTATTGTGGATAGTTCGGATGACGGTATATCATTCATATTGGTTTGTTTCTGATCAATGTTAATATCAATTTTTTCTACGGGCTGCACAACCTCTGAGCTGGACTCTTGGCTTTCTGCCACAAATACGTGTATGGTTTCAATATTTTCTACATTCATTTCTCCATTCTTATCCAAAAGTGTAATTGTAATATCTTGAATGGCATAATTACTTTGGTCCATCAGCTCCTTTTCTGCTTCATTCTTTAATTGGACAGCCATATGTTCCAATATATATGCCTGCTGTGTCTCTTCTATTTCTCTTTTCTTACTTTCCATTGAATTTTCTAATTTTGGATTTTTCCATGTACTGCTCTGCATGATTTTTTCCTGAATGTTACTTGTAAAATTTTTATTAAAAATAGATAGAATGGGAGCGATGAAAACAGCGATCAAAAGTAACCCGATAACTAGCTTTGTATATTTCTGCATGGTTGAGTTTGGGAGGAGCATGTCCAAAATGATCGCAAATAAGATAAAAACGATTATATTAGTTACCCAGTCAGTTAAAATACTCATTCATTCAGCCTCCTATCGAACCATCATCGTGATATTTCCTGCAGCCACGATTACAGTAACGGTCAGGAAGAACATAAGGCTGACAATGGCCAATGCAGCGAAAACGAAAATGATATTTTTGCTGATAATCTCGAGACACTTAATCATCTGCCCAGCTCCAAGCGGTTGTAAAATCGCTGCAGCCACCTTATATACCATGGCGATTAACAATATCTTTAAAGCTGGAAAAGCTGTCATAATCAATAGAATGACCACACCCGCTATCCCAACTGTATTTTTTAAGAGGAGAGATGCTCCAATTACGGTATCAGCTGCATCGGTAAACATCCTTCCAACTACCGGAATAAAATTCCCAGTCACAAATTTTGCTGTTCTAATCCCAATTCCATCCGCCACTGCAGTTGATACTCCTTGCACGGAGATCACTCCTAGAAATACGGTCATGAAGATACCTAGCAATCCCACACTCCAGGTTCGTAATAAACCAGCTAATTGAGTGACCTTGTAGTGCTCAGAAAGCATGCTGACTATGCTTAGCAGAGTCGATAGAAATAACATCGGCAAAACAATATATTCAATTAACGCTCCGCTCGTATTCATTAAAAACAGGAGCATCGGATGAAAGAATGCTGATGACAGAACACCTCCAGAGCTTGCGATTAGCGCAAGCAATAAAGGGATTAAGGCAACCAGAAAATCCGTGATGGCGGCAATCGTATCTATCACATAATCAACTGCTACATAGAAGCTATTCAGTGCAATAATCATCAAAACCATAAAGACAATTGCATTTGCCACTTTACTGACAGATGTTTTTTCAAATGTGCTTTGCAATGTTTGCAGAAAGACACTGAATACAGTCAACAGAATGAGCGTTCCGAGTAATTTTCCATTAGCAATAATTTCATGGAAGATGAATTTGAGAATACCACTGAGCCATTCTTTTAAAGAGAATTTTTTCTCTCCACTTATAAAATCTACAAAGCTTCCTTTTTGGGACTCAGGCAAAAAACCTCCATATTCCTCGTAAACCGAATCCCAAAATTGTTTTAAATCATCAAGAGGAATATCGCCCACATTAAATGTTTCAACAGCCTGCGTTTCTTCTGGCAAATCAGTAGAGGTGGGAGAGGCTTGAGTTGTTTGGCCATTGCTTAAGCTAAGAATTAGAAATAGAATGATGATACTTGTCCACTTTAATTGCTTCATTTATTCTTCAGCCCCTTTAAACCTTTCACCACAATGATTAGTTAGGAATCATCTGAATGACACTTTCAATAATGACCGTTAAAATTGGAATGGCCATCGTGAGGATAATAATCTTTCCAGCCAATTCAATTTTTGAAGCAATTGCACCCTGCCCGGCATCTTTTGTTATTTGTGATGTAAATTCAGCAATATAGGCAATTCCAATAATTTTCAAAACTGTTTGTAAGTAAACCATATTCACATTTGCATTAACGGCCAATTGCTGAATCATTTGAATGATTTCGTAGATTTTATCTATCAGAAAAAGAAATATAGCGCTTCCGACAAATACAACAAGTAAGAAAGCTAAATTTGGCTTTTGTTCCTTGATGATCATTGCCAGAAATGCCCCAACCAGTGCAACACCCGTTATCTGCAACATTTCAATGGCTCATCACCCCAATATTCCTATTGAAATAAAAACACGGATTTAATTCGATCAATCAACTGACCTACCACCTGTGCCACATTAAATAAGATATAAATAAAACTCACCAATATGACCCATTGTGAATATTCCTTCTTGCCCACCTGATCAAGAATCGTATGAATGAACGCAACAATCAGCCCGACCCCTGCAATTTTAAAAATAATATCGATATCAATCCCCATAACCCACTATCCTCCCTCTCGCTACATCATTAAAATGGCAATGAGCAGACCTGCAAAAAACCCTAGACTTCTGGCCATTTTGTCGTATTTCACCTGCTTATCAACGGCATCTGCTTCCTCCCTCTCGAGATGAACCAATGCCAACTGAATTTGTTTTTGCTGGCTCTCCCGATCATGTCTACCTAATGTTTCTCCGAATTGGAGAAGGATATCTATTTCTTTTTGCTGTAGTTCTGATTGTTTTCTTACCACTTCAAGACTTTCACCCCATGCTGCCGACACAGATTGATTGGCTGAGCCGAGCCTGCCTGCAAAGTCCGAAAAAAGAATTGAAACTGGAGCAGGAATTTGTTTCGCCAGTGTTAATACCGCTTCTTTTAAGGGAGAATGCCCATACATAATTTCAGCTTCCAAAATTTGAAGTGCCGCTCGTAAATCACGGATATGTTTAGGTCTGGTGATTAATTTTTTAGAAACTTCAAAGCCGATAAGGGATGTAGCTATAACAATTAAAACTGCACCTAAAATTTTAATCATATTCTCACTCTTTCCCCATCAAATAGCACCTTGCCTGTACGATCTTTTATTTTTGATATACATCCTGGCCGATCTATTCTCTTGAGTTCCACAATTCTCTCAAAATTAGCTTCCTGTACGATGTTTTTCATGATGGGTCTGGCTAATATATCATCAAGCGAATGTCCATGCGCCGTTATAAAGAGCGTTATACCAGCGTTTACGGCTTCCATCATCGCCTCAGCATCTTCTATTCTTCCGATTTCATCGGCCACAATGATTTCCGGGCTCATAGATCTAATCATCATCATCATTCCTTCAGCCTTTGGGCAGCCATCAAGCACATCTACTCTGATACCGAAATCCATTTGTGGAACTCCTTGAACACATCCGGCAATTTCAGATCGCTCATCTACAATTCCCACTTTCATCGCACGGACCGGATAGGAGCGATCTCCACTGGAAGCATAGCGGGCTAGATCTCTTAAAAATGTCGTTTTCCCCGTTTGCGGCGGTCCGATAATCAGAGTCGATAGCCATCGATTATGATATAAATAACGAACCCATTCATTTACCAACCCCTTCTTTTGTCTGGCAATCCGGATATTAAAAAAAGTGATATCTCTAAGTCCCTTCACTCTTCCATTTTCTAGAATGACTCTCCCTGCTAAACCAATCCGATGTCCTCCCTGAACGGTTATATAACCGCGTTTCAACTCTTCCTCGAGCATATAAAAGGAAAACTGGCTGACTTTATTAAGAAATAAATCTGCATCCTCCCGTAATACAGGCTTATGCCCATACGTGATTCCATTTCCGAACATGACTTCAAGCGGTCTTCCAACTCTAATTCTTATTTCTTCAATTTCCCCTGGATTTTTGGCTATTTCTTTTAACTCAGCGCCAATAGCCGGAGGTAATAATTCAATGATTGAATCCATATCTCTCCCTCGCCTGGTCTGTCATTATTTAAAATGTATTCATGGACAGGCCGTTTATGACTTTTTTAGAAACAAACGCGCGGTTAAATGACTATAACCGTAAAATAAAAATCTCTTTAGATTCGGAAAAAGGTATAGAGATAGAAGAATCCAGTAAATTAATTGGAATGGCGGAACTAAGGAAAGGTGGAATTGGATGACGGGGTTGTTCACTATATATTTTGGCTTAAACAAAAAACTCCCGGGAATTTACTCCCGGGAGTCTTTACACCTATTTATTAACCTCTTGATACATAAGATGCATCAGAAGTATTGATGATCAGTTTGTCACCTTCATTTACAAAGAAAGGAACTTGAACAGTAAGACCAGTTTCAACAGTAGCTGGTTTCGTACCGCCTGATGCTGTATCACCTTTGATACCTGGTTCTGTTTCAGTTACTACCAATGTAACAGTTGTTGGAAGCTGAACGCCAAGTGTTTCCGTTTGGAACATCATGATAGACACTTCCATGTTTTCTTTCAAGAATTTCAATTCATATTCGATTTGCTTAGATGACAATTCGATTTGATCATATGTTTCGTTATCCATAAACACATGATTATCTCCACTTGCATATAAGTATTGCATTTTACGGTTTTCGATATGTGCTTTAGCAACTTTTTCACCAGCACGGAAAGTTTTCTCCTGGATAGCACCTGTACGAAGATTACGTAATTTAGAACGTACAAACGCAGCTCCTTTACCAGGTTTTACGTGTTGGAATTCAATTACTTGCCAGATACCGCCATCCACTTCAATTGTTAAACCAGTTTTAAAATCATTAACAGAAATCATACAATATAGCCTCCTACAGCCTTATAAAATAAGTAAATCTTTCGTTGAATGAGTAAAGGTTTCGTTAGAATCATCCGTAATAAGGAGATCATCTTCAATTCTTACTCCTCCAACTCCAGGTAAATAAATACCAGGTTCACAAGTGACAGTCATGCCTTTTTCCAAAATAATATCAGATTTAGCAGAAAGTCCAGGACCTTCGTGCACTTCAAGCCCAATCCCATGTCCAAGGGAATGACCGAAGTATTCCCCATATCCTTTGGCAGCTATGATATCTCTTGCAAGAGCATCTGCTTCGCGACCTGTCATACCCGGTTTAATATGCTCCATTGCATACAACTGAGCTTCCAGGGTAACATCATAGATTTTCTTTAATTCATCAGTTGGGTTACCGACCGCCACTGTACGTGTAATATCAGATATATACCCATTATAAAGGGCACCGTAATCCATTGTGACAAAATCGCCTTTTTCTATTACTTTTTCTGTTGCAACACCGTGCGGCAATGCAGAACGTGCACCAGAAGCGACAATGATATCAAATGATGATGAAGTAGCCCCTGCTTTACGCATAAAGAATTCTAATTCATTTGATACTTCTATTTCAGTTAAACCTGGACGAATATACTCAATAATATGTTTAAATGCAGCATCTGCTATGTCTGCTGCTTCCTTTAATATCTTAATCTCTTGCGGTGTCTTAATCAAGCGCAATTTTTCAACAACATTGGAAACAGGAACAAGTTCACCTTCCACAACTTTTTCATATAACTTATAGGTAGCATAAGTAAGGTCATCCTGTTCAAACCCGATTTTTTTTGCATTCATTTCCTTCAATTGAGCCGCTATCTCATCTTGAATTGGTCCGCTATGTTTGACAATCTCAAATCCAACTGCCTGTTTACCCGCTTGCTCCACGTATCTAAAATCTGTAATAAATTTTGCATCCTTCTGGGAAATTACGACTACTCCCGCTGTTCCAGTAAAGTTAGAAATATATCTGCGGTTATATGGGTTTGTAATAATGATAGCATCAATATGTTCCTGACTTAATCTTTCACGCAATCTCTGAATTTTTTCCATTGAATAGACCTCTCCCTCATGATTAAGTAGTCAATAAAGCACGTAACGCCAATTCATAGCCATTCAACCCAAGCCCTACAATTTGACCCTTCGTGACAGGGGCAGTGACAGATTGATGACGAAAAGGTTCTCTGGCATGGACATTTGAAATATGTACTTCTATTACCGGAACTGAAATAGAGGCGATCGCATCCCGTATCGCATAGCTGTAGTGCGTAAATGCCCCTGGGTTTAAGATAATCCCTGAAGCCGAGTTTGTTTCCGCCTCATATAGCCTATCTATCATCGCTCCTTCGTAATTGGATTGAAAACACACCAATTGCGCCCCGAGTTTTATAGACTGAGTCGCTAACGACTCTTCAAGATCTGCAAGAGTCGTTCTTCCATAAATCTCGGGCTCTCGAAACCCCAGATAATTTAGATTTGGTCCGTTGATTAAATAAATTTTTTTATCCATAACCAGGCTCCCGTGTTTTAAAGTGATACTTTCAATTTTAACACAAGAGTGAAAAATTCGACTACCTATTACTGGACGGAATCCACTTTTACTTTCTTTCCTTCCTCTGCCTCTAGTTTCCGTTCATGATATTCAAAACTAATGGAGTACCCGACAAATAGTCCGTACAAGACAAAGATACATAGTGTCGTTACAATGGTATCCGCTGATAGTTCCCCAACCGTTTTCATTCCTGGAAATAATGGCCTTAATACAAGGAATGAAAGACCCCACAGAGCAATCCCATAAACAATACCAATCCAATAAGATTGCATCTTACGAAAAATAAAGGAGTAAACATAAGCAAAGAGCATAGAAATAAGACACAGGCATAAAATTGACAGTACCACGCCCATCCACCCTTTAACAAAATCGGCTTTCACCCATGTGCGAAGAAGAAATGTTGGACCTATTTCCGTAAAATGAAAATAGTGACAGATTTGAAAAATCGCACCCCAAAGCAATCCTCCATAAAATCCAACTGAATTAATTACACCATAATAGCCCATCGGCTTTTTCAGCTTTTCTTTTGCTGTTTCCATATCCAATCACCTCACAACTGCTAGTATGTGCGAAATAGACAAAGTTCATAAGAGAAATGGAAACAATCACTAGTGAAATAGAGAAAAATTCTGTAGAATAGATAATATAGACAACTTAACCATTATGGAGTGATGAATAAATTGGATAATAAGCCAATCTACGGCGGACAGGCTGTATTAGAAGGTGTAATGTTTGGAGGCAAACATTGTACCGTTACAACCATTAAACGAAAAGATGGATCATTCGATTCCTATGCATTGCCAAAAACAAGCCATCCCCTGCTGATAAAATTAAAAAAGATTCCGTTTCTGCGTGGTATTGTGGCTTTATTAGAATCCAGTGCAATCGGCTCCAAGCATTTATCTTTCTCTACAGATCGATATGACGTTGACCCAGCAGATGACCATAAGATTGAAGAAGAAGAAACGTCTAAACTGGGTATGATTTTGGGCGTAGCAGGCATTGGGATTTTATCCTTTATACTCAGTAAATTACTTTTTACCGTAGTACCAATATTTTTGGCTGTTATTTTTAAGAGCATAGCACCCGGAGAAACAGTACAAGTATTATTAGAAGGTTTTTTCAAACTCACATTATTATTACTATATATCTATATCGTATCGTTAACACCGCTCGTAAAAAGAGTCTTTCAATACCATGGGGCAGAACATAAGGTTATCAACGCATTTGAAAGCAATAAGGAATTAACGGTGGAAAATGTTCGTAACGCATCTAGATTGCATTATCGATGCGGAAGCAGCTTTATTTTATTCACCGTATTTGTTGGAGTTTTTCTATATATGTTCGTTCCTTCTGATGTCCTTTATATTCGTATTTTAAACCGAATTGCCTTAATACCAATTGTCCTAGGTGTATCATTCGAAGTACTGCAGTTAACCAATAAAGTACGTAACGTTCCTGTATTGCGCTTTTTAGGTTATCCGGGACTATGGTTGCAGCTTTTAACGACAAAGGAACCAAGCGATGAACAAATTGAGGTAGCCATCGTATCATTTAACAAAATGCTCGAAACTGAAAATAACTACAAACAAGGTTTACTCGAAGAAAAAATAGTGTAAAGAATAATAAAAGAAAAATAATTTCCTTGCTTGTTGTTTATTTTTTCCTAAATATGCCAATGATGCTCTTAAAGGAGGTGCTTTCTGTGAATCGTAAGAATTCGATGATTATTATTTATATCCTTCTTGGTTTCGCAGTTTTGGGGTTAATTTCCACTTTGATAAATAACCCGTTCCAACTAATTAAAAACGTACTCATTGGAGCCGCTGTTGTTGGGTTGATTTATTTTGTTATTACACGATTCAGGAATGGTAACTCGGGTGGAGAGTATCAGGCATACAGGAAAGCAGCCCGAAAAACAATTAAGAAGAAACGTAAACATGAAATGATTAAAACCAAAAGAAGCAGACATAATACACATGGATTAACCGTCATTTCTAAAGAACAGCTGATTAACAGACCTAAGAAAAAGTCAGATGTCAAACTGACTGTCATAGAAGGAAAGAAAGCACGTAAAAAAAACCGGGCCCTTTTTTAAAGAGTTCGGTTTTTTACGTGCTTTCGTTAAAGAACAATATATGATTGATACTTTAATCCTTATTTCACCTAACGGGTAAAATTAGAATAATAAGCTAGGGTGATTATAATAAAGGATAATCCATAAGTTATAGATTAAAAGTTTAACTGATAAATTGACTTATTTAAATTCTCCACGATACAACCATGGAAAAAGGCCATCTAAAAATCGTTCAGTTGCCGGCATAAAATAGGAACCATAATGATAGTCAGGATCAAGAGTCGTAATAATCCAAGTGCCCTTAGTTGATTGTTCATCTATATACAGTACAGATCCGCCATCATCCGTAGCTATAAGTGTGGTAGCATGCTCTGGTGGCCAAAATACTCCGTGTTGATGCCATGTTGAATCCTCAAGCGTAATATACTTAAAAAATTCATGGTCATCATTTTTAGTTACTAACCCACTATTTGCATTTTCTTCAAGCCACCACCAAAAATTCGTCTCGCGTTCTTCCCATTTTTGATTAGGGAGCCATCCCCATGGCTGTGGACCCATAGCCACAATAATACCGCCCTGATCAGCAAACTCATAGAACTTCTCTTTATTATCAAGCAGTATTTGACCATTTAATTGAGAAGGAACAATCAACACATCAAATCCTGTTAAATCAAAATCTTTCAATTCAAGCTGATAAATAAGAGAGTCTATGAATTGCGCATACTTTGGCTCATGAAACGTTCTATAATGCGGCGCATGCCCGCCATAAATCACAGCTATTTTTCTCATTATGCCTCAACTCCTTTGGTGCGTACTAATTCTTTCTTAAGGACCTCTATAAATTGAGGAGTTATTTGGTTTGTTGTGTTTTTCCGCTGACCATATCCTAATAAACTCCTGCCAGCATGAACAATAACTGTCCCATTCGTTGTTTCACGATCAATGTACGTAATGGCCTTACCATCTGTAAATGTTAGGCAAATCTCCGCATGTTTCGGTGGCAAATAAAAACCTCTTGCAAAGAAACCTGCAACACCCTTCGTATATACCATATCCTCTACTTTTACACCTTTAAAAATCGGTGAATCCTCAAGAACCTCTACTAGGTAATCCTGATGGCCGCGAATCTTCTTCGGCATCATTGGCGTACAGCCTGGCAGCCATGCTCTGAATAAGTGGCCACAAAAGACAACAATCTTTCCTTCGTTTAAGAATTGCTCTATTTTTTCTTTATGTTTATACAAATACTCCTGATCTGCAAAATCCGTAATAACTAAAACATTGTATGGAGCCAATTCAATGTTTGCAAACTCATATTCCATTAATTTAGTATGTTGACCGGATGATAATTCTGTTTTATAACTAAATGCATGATTCGGACATAGTTCCAGTATTTTAAGTTCCATTGTATCTCCTCCTTGTGTTGAGTAATCTAGCTTCAACTCCTAGTCCCTCGAGTCATAAGCATAACCTCTGCAGGAGGAATAATGCTTCCTTCCGAGCCTCTGTCTTATGCTTTTCGGGCCTGACCAGTCGTCTCAGCTTTTTATGCAATCTAGCTTCAACTCCTAGTCCCTCGAGTCATAAGCATAGCCTCTGCAGGAGGAATAACGCCTCCTTCCGAGCCTCTGTCTTATGCTCTTCGCGGGCCTACAGGATGTAGGTCATGAAGACGTTGTCACACGACGTGGCGTTTTTAGTCTTCATTCCTTAAATCAGTCGTCTCAGCTTATTATTCAATCTAGCTTCAACTCCTAACTCCTCGAGTCATAAGTGTAGCCACTGCAGGAGGAAAGATCACCTCCCTACGTGCCTACTCTTATGCTTGTCGGAGCTGGGCAAGTCGTCTCAGCTTTTTGTTTTCAAAGTAGTAGCATGCTTCTACTAATTTTTTTGTGTAGGGATGTGTTGAGTGGTTTAGAACTTGAGAAGGAGGTCCGCTTTCGACAATGGTCCCTGTCTCAAGTACCATCATTCGATCTGCTACATTACCGACAGACTGAATTCGGTGCGTAATGTATAAAACAGACATATGAAATTCAACCTGAAATTTCTTTAATAGGTTGATGATTAACTTTTCTGTTTGCGGATCCAGAGCAGATGTAATTTCATCGGCTATTAAAAGCTTAGGATTCATTAATAAAGCTCTAATAATAGCTAATCTCTGTTTTTGTCCTCCGGAACATTGGCTTGGTTTTTTTGCTAATAATTCCGTCGGTAAGTCCGCCTTAGCCATTAATTCTTTTATTTTCTTTTTTATTGATTCCGGCTTTTCCTTTTTAAGTACAAGCGGTTCCATTAAACTTTTCTCCATTGTCCAAAACGGGTTAAAGGAACGCTCCGGATTTTGGTAAATATATTGAATCGTACAACATGGCTCTTTTTCAACAAGTCCGCTTGTCGGTGATTGAATTCCCATAATAATTTCAGCCGTTGTAGATTTACCTGACCCTGATTCTCCTATCAAACAAATAAATTCATTGCACAAAATCTCAAAATTGATTCCCCGAAGCACATCCTGATTTTGGTAGCTTTTATTTACATCTTGAACTCTTAACATTCATTGCACTTCCTTCATCAGTTGTTTATCACTTAAACTAAAAATCCGATCCGAGATTGCATACGCTACATCTAAATCATGCGTGATAAATAATAGACTGATCCCATGTGAACGGACTTTTTCCTCCAAGAGTTCCACTACTTCTTTTTTCAATATAGGATCCAGCGCACTTGTGCATTCATCTGCAATCACAAAAGCTGGTTTATTTACCAAAGAGAGTGCGATTAGAGCCCGGCTCAACATGCCGCCGGAGCACTCATGCGGATACTTGTCCAAAATGTTTTTATTTAACGTGACTTCCTCAACACTCTTCTCAGCTTCCGCAAGACTTATACCGGTTTCTAAAAACTGTTCTTTTAATTTTAATACTGGATTAAATGCTGCCCGTGCATCCTGATAGATATATGAACATGTTTTCCAATAGTGCTTTTCCCTAAAGGATTTCCCTCGAACAGATTCACCGTCATATGTAACATCACCAGACCAGTTTTGAGCCGGCAATAACCCGTACAAAGCTCTGGCTATCGTTGTTTTTCCACTGCCTGAAGGTCCTATCAAACTCACAATCTCTCCTCTTTTGATCGTAAACTCGATATTTTCAACAATAGTAGTCTCGTCATATGTAACCTGCTCCAAGTGACAATTTAAATCGCGAGACTTGCCGGTCACTGGTGTTGTACCCTTTTGTTTCTTTGTTTTTGAAGACTTCTTCTGTTTATCTTCCAATAAGAAAGCAAGCGAAACCGATGTGATGAGCAGCATAATCACTGGCGGCAATACAATCCATGTCCATTGGCCAGTTAAGAAAATAGATGTTTGTGTGAAAGCCGTATTTAACATGCTTCCCCAAGATATCACATTCGGGTCACCCAAACCTAGGAATGCTAAACCTGCTTCTGTCAAAACAGCAGATTGAAATGTCATCACGAATTTAGTCTTTATGATGGGCTGCAATTGCGGAAGAATATGAGATTTCAATACATAAAAAGAACTGCCACCAAACAGCGCCGATGCTTTTACAAATTCTCTTTCTTTTAATGTTAAAACAGAGGATCGAATAATTCTCATATAACCCGGCCACGATAAAAGACTTAAAATGATTACAAGCTGAATTACACCGGAACCCGTAAAAGCAACAACCAATAATATCAAAAGCAAATTTGGAAGCACTAATAAAATATTGGCCAGCCCGTTAATGAATTTATCGAATTTCGGCAAATATCCCGCTGCCAGTCCCAGCAATACACTTAAAACTGTCGAACACAGAGCAATACAAAGTCCAATTAAGACACTTGTACGGGTTCCATATAATAATTGGCTAAATATATCCTGACCTAAACGATTTGTACCCAGCCAATGCTCAGATGAAGGAGGTTCAAACAATCCTCCGCTATAATCCATTGCTGAATAAGGAGAAAGTAATGGACCAAAGAATGCCAACAGCATGACCACGGCTAAACAAAGTAAAGGGAACTTATAGAACTTTTTCAACATGTTTGCCCCCTCTAACACGTGGATCTAGTTTAGGATAAATAGAATCTGCCAGTGCATTGCAAATCAAAATCATAACAGCAAATAATAAAAACAGACCATGCATCAATGGGTAATCCCGTGAAAGAATGGACTCTTTTAATAACTGCCCAATTCCCGGGTAAGAAAATAACGTCTCTACAAAGATTGCTCCTGTAAAGGTGTAGCCAATTCTTATCATAATCAGAGTAAATATAGGTATTAAAACATTTTTAAACGCATGTCTGAAAACTAACCGGATTTCCCTGACGCCCTTCATCTTCGCAAATTCAATGTAAGGTGAGGAAGCTACCTGAATCGTTTCATTACGCACGAGTAAATAGATCCTTGTCAGGTTTACCATGGTTAATGTCACTATTGGTAAAATAGCATACTTAGCCGCATCATTAACTTTTACCCATATTGATTCGCTATCCATAAACGGTGTATGGGCTCCGCTCATTGGAAGCATATCCAGCATAACTCCAAACACAATAAGCAATAGCATACCGAATAAAAATTCGGGTAAAGCGCCAATTGCCAGCATTGTTGACATGAATGTTTTATCACCTTTTTTATGATGAACCCAACCCGATAACAGTCCTAAAAAAATACCAATTACAATAGATAGAACAGAAGAAATTCCGACAATCCATAGCGTGTAAGAAATATGGTCCATTATGATATCATTAACAGGCAATTTATAAGTATATGAAAATCCAAAATCAAACTGTACGATGCCAACTATATAATCAATAAATTGTTCAGCCATTGAATCATTCAGCCCATAATATTCAATCATTGAATTCTTTTGTTGCTCTGTTAAAGTTGCACCGCTTTCCTGCCCCTCTAAATATTCAAGAGGTCCCCCCGGCATTAGTCGAGGAAGAAAAAAATTTAAGAGAATCAAGATAAGAAGAAGAGAACCGTACAGCTTAAAAATTTTAATCATATTCAATAAACGCTGCCTTGTTATCTGTTAATGGAATTCCGTCTGAAATACCACCATATGTGTTAAACCATCCATCAAATACATTAGCATCATAAACAAAGTAGAACGGGCGATGGTAAATCACTAATGTAGGCAGCTCTTCAGCTAAAATATCCTGCATAGAATCAACTGTTTCGTTACGCTCTTCCCCTTCTTGAGACAGTTGTTTACTAGCCAACTCGTTAAATTCTTGATGATTGAATACAGCATTCCCAGCATATGCATTGCTTGCCTGACCAGAGAACCATAAGCGGAGGAAATCAGGATCCCCACTTAATCCAATGTGCCCTGTTAAAGCCATATCATATTTCCCTTCACTCATAGCAGTTGTAAAAGTAGCTGTATCTACTGTTTGAATTTGCAATTTCACCCCTACATCAGCAAGCATTGATCTCATTAATTCGGCTTCCTGAGGAGTAGAAGAAACCAGAAGTTTTAAGCTAAGCTCTTCTCGAACACCATTTTTATTTTTTTCATAT
The DNA here is from genome assembly GCF_058216035.1 of Pradoshia sp. Z4_20. Lineage (NCBI taxonomy): Bacteria > Bacillati > Bacillota > Bacilli > Caryophanales > Bacillaceae > Pradoshia > Pradoshia sp. Z4_20. Next base: position 371,386 of record NZ_JBZAJD010000001.1, on the reverse strand, counting down.
CCGAGTGAATCTAACATTTCATTTGCTTGATCCACATCATAATCATATTTTTTTACATCTTCATTAAACCAATCCGAATCAGGTGGAATTACCCCTCCGCTACCAACAATGGTTTTGGAATTCCCCAATACTTTTTCTGCTATTTCACCTCGATTAAGTGCATAGGCAATTGCTTGACGTAGCCTTTTATCACTTAACTGTTCATTTTCCAAATTAAAAACAATACGAACTGCGCTTCCTGTTGGATTACTTTGAAGCGCTTTAAACCCTTGTTCTTCCATTTGCTTCACTTCTGTATAGTTATACGTCATGCCGCCGGTTATTTCCCCTTTTTGCTGGGAGAGCATTTTATTCTCTACATTCAAATATTGAACTTCCTTAACCGTAACATCACCTTTGAAATAAGCCTCATTTGCTAGGTAACGATAATTACCAGTCGAGCTGTTATAGCTATCAAGAACATATGGACCTGTACCTATTAATGCATTTTCTTCCGTATATTCCATTGGATTTTCGATTTCTGACCAGATATGCTCTGGTAGAATTGGAAGAATTCCGGCAATTTCAGTGATAAATGGGGAATATTCCTCGGTCAACGTAATTGCAACTTTGTGATTTGATATTTTCTTTAGTGAAGCTATTTTAGACATATCTGCATTCCACTGGAACGCATGTTTCTTAAAATAGTTATATGAAAAGACAACATCATCGGCGGTTAATGATTCTCCATCATGAAACTGCACATCTTTTTCTAAATTAAACGTGTATGTTAGCTTGTCCTCAGATACTTCCCAGGAAGATGCCAGCCAAGGAATTACCCCAGTCTCATCTTTCCAAGTAAGCGAGTCGAAAATGAAACTGCTGCGTAAATATCCTCCGGGACCATTTGAGGTAAATGTAAATGGAGATGGGAACCCACTATCTGCCCATGCAATCTTCACGGTCTTATTTTTTTCAGATGCCTTTGAATCTGTATTTGTATTTGGTGAAGTGCCACCACCTGAACATCCTGCGAGCAGGATGAATAATGATAGTAGTAAAAATGAAATCCTTTTCATCCATACAACTCCCTTTCAACATATGATGGTTCTTATCATATAACAGTTGATAATGATTATCAATATCATTATTTTAAAAAATTATAATCGTTTAATAAATGAGAAAAACGTCCTATACAAAATACACTATATGATGGAAAATATTACTAATATATAAAGAAAATGTTTTTATTTTCTCATTCAATTTATTATATCAACATATTCTTATCGTTTATAACTATTAAGAGCCACTCTTTTTGAGACAAAAAAAGCACCCTACTATTAGTAGATGCTACAAAGTGTACTTGTTTATTGTTTTATATCATCTGATTCGGTAAACCCAATCCTTAAGAAAATGCTTCGCCGCTTCTTTACCTTGATCAATTAATACTAGCCGCTGATTGTCAGAAATAGAAAACTCTATAAATCCAGCCTCTTTAATTGGTATAAACACAATGTTTTTAACGAATTTTCTTGAAATATATCTGGCATCATGAGCATTCCTCATCGTTTCAAATAAAGATGTAAAAAGTTCGATTGCATTATTGATATCACGCTCATGGACCACTGCTTGTTGTTTTTCTGGTACCAGCCTTAATCCTAGCACCGGTCTCTCAGCGATAACATTATCTTGATCAAACAGCCACATAGGAAAATTACTTAAAACCCCGCCATCTACGATAACCCTTTTCTCCCCTACCGTTCGAAGCGTAATCGGCTGAAAGAAAAAGGGGACAGAGCAGCTCATACGAATCGCTCTCGCCACTAAGAACTGATTGGGGTTTATATTATATTTTGGCAGATCATCCGGCAAAACCATCAATCTTCCATTTGTTAGATCAGATGCAATAACTCTCAATTGTTTATCAGCTAAATCTGCAAATGTCCTAATATTTTTCCTGGCCAATACCTCTTTAATCCATAGCTCCAAGGCATCCCCTTTGTAAAGTCCCATACTCCAATATAATTTGAGCCATTTGGCTAGTGGAAAATGTTTATTTTTTTTTGTTTCCAATAGCTTCGTTAATTTAACGCTTTTCATAATTTCATTAATTTCGCTCCCTGAGTACCCCGCTGCTATAAACCCGGCAATGATTGCGCCTGCACTTGTTCCGGCTACTCTTTTAAACCGATATCCCTGCTTCTCTAATTCAATTACTGCCCCAATAAGAGCAAACCCTTTTATACCTCCTCCGGAAAACACTCCGTCAATAAACAAATAAAACCCCTCCCCCCTTACTTACTCATTTTTAATCTGGGAGAGAGAGGTTTAGAACACATTAGGTAAAGTATTGTATTTCTGCATTCGGAAAGAACTCTTTGATGGAGTTTTCTATATGAGTTTTCAAAGCATTCGCTTCTTCATCAGGATAGACATATTTCCCTATACCGTATTTCCCCCATTTATACTTACGCTTCGTTTCATCCATCTCAAGCTTTGTCTTAGGATATCGTGCTTGAATAACTTTTTTTGCCGGCTTTGTAAAGCGATGCTGGATGAGTTCAAAGCTAATTTTCATCATGGACAGCTCTTCACCTAACTCATGCCTCAAACGATCAAATAATTCGTAATATCCTTCTTCCCAGCCTTCATGCATATATATCGGAGCGACTATAAACCCAAGATGATATCCCGCTGCTGCCACTTTTCGAGCAGCCTCCAACCGCTCATCAAACGAAGAGGTTCCTGGCTCAAAATTTTTTATAACATAACGGGAGTTAATGGAGAAGCGGAAACTGGTTTTTCCATTATGTCTAGCATCAAGCAAATGATCGACATGATGAAATTTAGTTACAAATCGTAATCTTCCATATTCAGTACTGCCGATAAAATTAATCGTTTCCTTTAAGGAATGCGTGAGGTGATCAATACCTACTATATCGGAGGTACAAGCCGCCTCAAATCTTGTGATTTCCGGCGCTCTCTGTTCCATATATTTACTTGCCTGTTCAAAAATCTCTTCTAGATTCACGTACACTCTAATATAGGGCTTACTGCCAAGCGTTGTTTGTAAATAACAATAATGACAATGCCCCATACATCCTGTAGCCAGCGGGATCGCATACTCTGCTGAAGGCTTTGATGTATCAAATTTTAATGTCTTCCGTATTCCAATCACCATCGTGGATTTGGCGATTCGATATTTTTGCAGTTCATTATCACCGGGCAAATCGCGAATCTGATTATGGGATGTGGTTTGCCTAATTTCCACTGGCAGGCTCTGAAATTTTTCATATAAAGCCTTTCCTAACGGATATTCCAATGCTTTAGGTTCAAAATAAACTAATTGAGGAATAAATGGTTTCATGTTTTTCACCTACTTAACAGATAGTGTGTTCAGAAATAAAAAAAAGGATGGCGTTAATCTTTACCATCCTTTTTATCACTTATATCAATTTTTTATTTACAATCCACATTTAAGCTGAGCACCGCAGTTCGTACATGTATTGCACCCACCAAGTTCCTCCACTTTTCCTTGGCGGCAGACCGGACAAGTATTTCCAACTTCGCTTCCGATTGTTACGCTTGTTGATTCAAGTGCATCAATTGTGTCGATAAGAACAACATGCTGCTTCGTATGTTGCGGCTGAGTAGATTGATCCGTATCGTTTTCAGCCTTTAACGTTAATACCTGTGTATCACGGCTTCCATCTACATATACAGTTCCACCCTTAGCTCCGCCTTTATATAGACGCTCATACACTCGTTCTACTTGTTCAACGGAATATCCTTTCGGTGCATTTACCGTTTTACTGATCGAGCTATCAATCCAACGTTGGATAATGCATTGTACATCAGCGTGTTTCTCAGGAGTTAAATCCATTGCAGAAATAAACCATGAAGGTAGATTATTGCTGTCTGCATTAGGATTGCGACGTAAATACTCTTCTACTATATCAGCTTTCACTTCAATAAATTTACCCAAACGTCCGCTTCTGAAATATGTGAATGAGAAGTATGGTTCAAGACCTGTAGAAACACCTACCATTGTACCAGTGCTTCCAGTAGGAGCAACTGTTAACAAATGTGAGTTACGAATACCATATTTCATGATTCCTTCACGAATATGTTCAGGCATTTTTTTCATATACCCTGTATTAATAAAACGTGTGCGCAATTCTTTCGTTTCTTCCTCTGATTCACCGACTAAGAACGGGAAGCTACCTTTTTCTTTCGCGATTTCAATAGATTCCTCATATGCTGCAGTTGCAATTGTTTCAAATACAATATCAACCAGCTTATTTCCTTCTTCGGAACCATATTCTTTTTCACAATAAATAAGCATATCATGCAGACCCATTACACCTAGGCCAACGCGTCTTTCCCCTAGAGCCTGTTTTTTATTGGCTTCAAGGAAGTATGGAGTCGCGTTAATAACATTATCCTGCATGCGCACGCCGACTTTTACCGTTTGTTTCAGTTTCTCCAAGTCCACTTGTTTGCGATCTTTATCTGTCATTTCAGCCAGATTGACAGCAGCCAAGTTACATACAGAATAAGGAGCCAATGGCTGTTCCCCACAAGGATTCGTCGCAACTACTTTTTGACCGTACGCTTTAGCGTTTGTCATATCGTTTGCATTATCGATAAAGAAAATGCCCGGCTCCGCAGAATAAGTCGCACAAATATTGATTAAATTCCATAATTCGCGAGCTTTAATTTTACGATATACACGCACAGCATAACCTAGTTTCTCCCATTCGCGTACATCACCGCAATCAGCCCATTTTTCATTATAGGCTTTCATATCTTCTTCATTATAGGACTCAACATCCGGGAATCGAAGTTCATATTCTCCGTCATTTTCTACAGCTTCCATAAATTCTTTTGTTAAGCACACTGAAATATTGGCACCTGTTAAAAAGTCTGGATTATGAACAGTATCATTTCCACCAGCGGAAAGTTTTTCTTCTGCTTCCTTAATGATTGCCTCATTAAATCCGCCAAACCCCGAGATGTTTTTATAATTGACTATGCCTTGATACATGGCTTCCTCTTGCATTGTGAGCGGAGTGAATTTCAATTTTTCAGATGCATGTCTACGAATTACTTCATCCTTGCTGACTTCCATTAAGAAGCGCAAAATTTTAGGATTTTGCATTTTTGAGATGATAAATTCTACGATATCCGGATGCCAGTCAGAAAGCATAATCATTTGAGCTCCGCGACGGGAACCACCCTGTTCAACTAAGTGAGTTAATTTTGCAATATCATCCAACCAGGATACTGCACCTGAAGATTTTCCGTTTACACCGCGAGCAAGCGTGTTTCTTGGACGTAAAGTGGAACCATTCGTACCGACACCGCCTCCGCGACTCATAATTTCCATCACATGTTTGCGATGTTCAGAAATCCCTTCACGGCTGTCATTAATAAATGGCATTACATAGCAGTTAAAGTAGGTTACTTCTGTTTCAGAACCGGCTCCATAGAGCACACGTCCTGCCGGGATAAAATTCGTTTGAACTAATTCATTATAAAATTTATCAAACCATTCCTTGCGTTTCTCTTCCGTTTTTTCAACTTCAGCCAAACCGCGTGCATTCCGTTTCGCAATCTGTTCATAATAAATTTCAAGCGGTTTTTCAATGACGTCGAGTGATTTACAAATCAGACCGGTTTTAATTTCATCATGCTTGTCCAAGGATGAGCGGAATTCTTCTTCAACCAATACATGTGCTTTCTTGGCTTCCCAATCAATATGTTGGATGTACCCAAGTCCACGGGCAGGAAATTTTGGGTCTTCTTTAATGGTAAGTACAACAAAATCTCCATTACTAAGTGTCATTTTTTCCGTATCTTTGAAGGAATAGCGATCTATCATCACAAGCCTTGAAACACCCTTATACGTCTTATTCATGTCTGGAGTAATCGGAAAAACTTGCGGAAATAGGGCTATATCTTTATTTAACCTTTCGACATTTATAGACAACTTGCGATTTGTTACAGTAGGCAATTTGATCTCTCCTTCAACCAATAATATTATCTCTTTTTTATTTATCTTTGTTAAGTTCTTAAATGAATATCTCTACGTTATCATAGGCTACATTTTAATTCAACATATAGTATTTGTATTTTTATAATCCATACCACATATAGTGTCTGGAGCATCTTCTGCTAAAATTGTCAATTATTAAAATTTTACAAAAAGTAAAGAAAATCAAAGATATAATCTTCTTTTTAACTATTTTTGAACCAAAATAAACAAAATCTCAGCTTGCATATTATGAAGCTTAACTATGCTTCATATAACAGCGTTTTTGCATTTTCGACCCAAAATTTTTTTCCTAAAAAATAAAATTTTGTCCATAATGCACGATACTTGATTTATAGTGATTTGTAAACTTATTGTCCTTTCTAATAACGCTATATGGATATAACCATTATTTTGAATCCAAAGACAATATGTCTACCTTCCTAAATGCAATAATTTTTTATCACAAATTCGTAAACTATTACCAGAAAATTTTTTTGCCAGACAAATATACGAACTGTATAATAGTAAAGTGAACAGAAAGAGAAAGTGGGGATTGAATTGCCAACATCATTAATCGTATTAATTGTACTGGCTGTATTGATCATTGGATATTCCATCTACAGTTGGTTCTCCAGCAAAAAAATGGTTACGACATTGTCCCAAGAGGACTTTAAAGCTGGCTATCGAAAAGCTCAGTTAATAGATGTTCGTGAGCAAAAAGAGTTTGATGGCGGACATATTTTAGGAGCCCGCAACATACCTTCAACACAATTGAAAATGCGTATGAAGGAACTCCGCAAAGATAAACCTGTTTATCTTTATTGTCAAAGCGGAATGAGAAGCACACGAGCTGCTCAGATGCTATATAAAAAAGGCTATCGTGAACTTTATCAACTCGAGGGCGGCTTCAAACAATGGAAGGGTAAAATTAAAACTAAATAAAATCAAAGAGCCAATGCAGGGTATGCACTTGGCTCTTTATAATTAAACGGATATTTTTTATGATTTCGTTTTATTACCACTGTTAAATTCATCTACCAGATTCTCTGCTGCTTTTTTATACAGCTGGCTCATATGAGAAAGAGAAGCGATCATTAATAATTTCTCAAAATATTCAACATCGCCATTGAACTCATCCAGAGTGCCGCCTAAATGTACCCCTTCTTCTTTTGCCTCAGAGATACTCTCTAGTATGTCTTCTTTAAATTTATGAGCATTGTGATCAGTCAGGCGCAGAAAGCTGGAATACAGCTCATCAAGCTGTAAGTCTTCCTCTACTATCTTAGTGTTCAAGGGTCCCAGAATCGTTTTAATGTCACTTATAGAGAGTGTCCCTTTCAACTGATAAATCAGGCTGATTACTATTAAATGCCGCTTAGAATATTTTTTATTTTTAATAGGAAAAAATACTTTACCCTTGGCATAATTGTTGATCATCGTTTTAGTTAAAACTTTTTCATCATCATTCCGCTTAGACATTTTGAATTTACTCTCGAATAATTGAATGACTTGATCCATATATAAATCAATATCTGGTATATCCTCTAATGTGATTTTATCTTGCAATCCCAGTTGATTGATAAGTTCTTCATTGTTTTTCATTTTGTAACCTCTGTTTACTAATAGTAATTTCTATTATACATTAACCATTCAGATTCTGTAAGGATGGTGAACTTTTAGCATTTTATAATTTCGGAATACTTGGCAATTTGCTCTATCTCATGGGAAGCAACTTCATTTATACCCTTTTTATCCTGCAGCGCACATATATACATAGCCTCTGCCACCATTTTTCCTTGTACCGGCTTATATTTCTTAAGAGGACCTTTAAATACAAACGGGCAAGATTTACTGACTAAAGCTGCCAATCCCTCTCCCAATCTAAATTCTTGCCTATTCCCCAATAAAAGTGATGGTCTAAAAATGGTTAGACTGTTTAATTGAAGCTGTTTCAATGCAGTCTCCAGTTGCCCTTTTGTTTTGCTGTAAAACACATGGGATTTTTCATCAGCACCCATTGCAGAAATAATTAAGAATTGACGAACCTGGTGCTGTTTAGCATTCTCTGCAAGCATCAACGGGTATGTATAATCGACTTTCCTAAACGCTTCCTTTGTCTTCGCTTTCTTAATGGTTGTACCCAAACAGCAAAAAATACAATCAACATCACTTGGTAGAGGTTCCTGATCCAATTGTTCAAAATCCGGAAAACTTTCCCTAAGCTTTGAATGTTGAATACCCGTGCTGGTCCTTACCCATACAATCACTTTCTCAAATTCACGTGAATCCAAAAGCGTTGTCACCAATTCCTTTCCAACTAATCCGGTTGCCCCAATTACTAACCCTACTTTACCGGTCATCTATTTTCCTCCATCTACCCTTTATTTTCGTTTCCTCTATTATAATCTATTTTCGTCATGCATGAATTCCATTAAAATTGAGAAAATAACTATAAATCCATAAGAGGGAGGATGAAATATATGAAAGAAGAAAGCACTCATGAATTTGTAGAAAATTTGCATGAAAAGCAACAAAAGGCTGAAAAGAACCAAGCTAAACAAGGATATGGACGTCCAAGCAAAAAACTTCCAAATAAACAGCATTAATACCTTGTAATCGAATGCCATGAGTTATGTTTCTCATGGCTTTTTGCTTACTTGCCAGCCTTTCTTACGATTAATCCCATAAATAGAGTAACACCTATTAGTAGTACCACTAAAACCCATTACTTCCATTAACATGAAATTCCCTGTTAGATAGCATTATTTTATAAAGCCCTCAAAAATTCATAATATTGCTCCTTCTTATATTGCAGGTTAGTGGAATCAAACAACCTTATATATTCATATCTTAGGAAAAATGATTTGGGTGTGATTAAAGAATATGAAAACACATAATCAAGTTGTTTTCTATACGATTAGGTGGTCTACCATTAAAAAATTTTTAGTACTAGATTTTATAACAGGTACAGGTATTTATTATGCATTTAAAATTATTTCATCCAGCGTTTTAGTTGGTGTTTTAGGAAGTATTATTTGTACCGAAGGGATTAAACGGTTACCTGGCAAACTAATGCGTTGATTGGAAAGGGTAAGGATTCTAGCTAGTTATTATCTTTGTTAATATGAAAATAGCCCCACCAAAAAGGAAGTAGCTTATTGGACTAACGCTCTTTCAGTTTAAGTAATTTTTATCACTACAGAACCCTCCTATTGACTAGGAGGGTTTTAATATTTCTATAGTTTAGATGCCTACTCACCTACCATCCCATCACCATCGTTATCCCGCATATAAGGGTACAACCAGTGGTCACTCGTTATAGGCATACTGAAACCTGCATCTTTTGCTTCTTTAATCGTCACCTCACCATTACCGTTCGTATCGACACTAGAAATATTACCGCCTGTATTTGAACTGATTGAGTTTTCACTTGAACTAGTTGAGTTTTTACTTGAACTGGTTGAGTTAGAAGACTTGCTTTCTGTTAAACCAAGTGATTGGTTTACTTCATCCGGGTTAACATTGTCAAATTTATCTACAACTTTGTTGCCCTTGATGGTATACGTATACTTATAGCTTGAAGGAACCTGTGTTTTTGTATTCGGATAGGTGATAATTGCTTCAAAATTTGTCGCACCACCTGCATCACGAATCACTTTTTCCATATATGCTTGGTCGCCATACCTATTCAATGTACTTTCTTGTGGGGTAATATTATAAGCATTCGATACCCCTCCTAGAGAGTCAGCTATGATATGTCCTTCATCAAAATTATCACTTTCAACACCCGGAACTTTTGCCTCATCAGAGTAATATCTACCAGATGATGTTACATGCTCGCTACTGTCATCTTGTAGAATAATCTCGTCCGCAATGACACGTACTAGTTGCCCGTATTCATTAGTAAACGCCCAATATTTGCGATCCCCATAGCCGATATCCACGACAACATTGGGTTCACGATAACCAGATAAATCGCCACCATCCACTTTGATAAGTTTGTATCCTGAGAACTGTGTCTCCTCTTTTTTCTTAGCTTCCGCCTTTGTCTTAGCTTCTGCTTCTGCCTTTGCCTTAGCCTCCGCTTCCGCCTTTGCCTTAGCCTCCGCTTCCGCCTTTGCCTTAGCCTCCGCTTCCGCCTTTGCCTTAGCCTCCGCTTCTTCCTTCGCCTCAGCCTCCGCTTCCGCCTTTGCCTTAGCCTCTGCTTCTTCCTTCGCTTTAGTTTTTTCTTCCTCTGCTTTAACCGTACCTACTTCTTGCTGTTGCTCTACCTGTGCGCTACTATCAGCAGACTCTTCTACTGGAGGAATTATTGAACTTAAAGTAATACATAATATCGCTGCAGCACCAAAAATCATTACTACATGCAACCTTTTGGCTTCAGGAGCTCTCTTCAAAACAAAGCTCGGTTTAATTAAGCCCACAAATAAAGCTGCGATAGATACTAGAAATAGGATAAGAAGCAAATTATCAATTACTGAAGGTGACAGTATCCAAATAAAAGATACTGCTATTGCGCCCCCAAAAACCCGCCACACAAATGGCTTATTTCTTTTAGTTTCTGGAAGCCATGAAAGAACAACGTTCGGATCATTCAAACCTACGATTAGACCTAGAAAAGATATTAAAAGCAGTCCAACCAACAAAGCCATCTTTCTTCCTCCTTCTATTTTTGTAATTAATATGGATAACAAATAGGCTTTTCATAATAGCTCATATTCTTATTTACCACTCGGCAATCCGAACTCAATCTAGATATTATTTCCATATAGTAATAGAACGGGAAAATTATGAAGAGACCTCCAGAATCAATCCAAAGGTTTACGTTTTGAGATGCTTTTCTAAAAATACTCTGAAGTAATAACCTTTTTGATATCATAAATGGCATAAAGATAAAGAAAACACGCCCCAAAAAACGGCGTGTTTTCTTTATTGTAAATATTACTTCTTCTTTAACTAATCCTCCATTAATTTATTAAAATGCTATCTACGCCCACAATTGGGTTCGTTCTTTATACTCCTCTGATAGATTCACCAGTCCCCCCTATTTCCTCCAAGTAGTATTATAGCTTCGTTTGTTATACAAGATCTCAGTCCACCTAGCCTTATATATATTTATACAAGTAGGGGGTGAACAGTTTAGCGGAGGAAATCCATATCAGTCCCACATCCCCGTAAATTCTACCCTGGCTACTGATAGAATAAATCCATATAAAAAGTTCAACCAGAAAGTTCTGGCTGAACTATATAATACGAACCATACCAACTTCCCCTTCCATACGAAAGCCACAATCTTTACGAAACAGCCTTTTGTTAAGGTTCTTTATAATGACCCATTACCTTTTTCATAACAAAAAGGAAGGAAACAAAGCTTCCCTTCCTTTATATATATTTTTCTCTCATGTAGATTTATTCAGCTTTCATATCAACTACGGCTTTTTTTCCTTCCAATATATCCAGACTTAACTGAACTGATTCTCCGATGGCTTTTTCTATATCATCTGGCTGTACACCAAAGTGGTCAACAATTGTCTTTTTATCAATGAAAAGATTTTTAGTAAAGATTTTTGCGAATTCAGCCGTATCCAATCCCAGTTCTATTCCAGCACTCTTTTGTTTTTCTGCTTTCGCCTTCATCGCTTCAATATAATTAGAGGCAGGAATTGTTATGATTTCTTTGTCCGGTGTTCCCATGTATTTATGGAAGATGGTCAGCATTTCTTTCCACTCCATATTATAATAGCCAACCGGGTAATTACCTGTCTTCCCATTTATTAAGGCACCAGCAATGCACTCCCCGATCTGCTTCGCTGTCACCATGGTTGTTCCTCCTTCAGGATACATGACAGCTTCTTTCATATTTTGAATCTGTTCAACAAGGAATACCCAAACAGGCTTACGTCCCTGCTGGCTTCCAAAGACATATGGAACCTCCAAAACGGCTACACTCATATCATCATCCCCGAAGGATAAAGCCATATTAGCCTGATCTACACGGCTCCTTATATATGGATGGTGCTTCGTCAGTTCATACTCGGGTAGTTCTCTATTAAAATAAGCAAAATACGACCCCAGTACAACTGAATGTTTGACACCGCATTCCTTTGCTATTCTTAATAGCCGTTCTAATGGTGTAATATTATATTTTTCAAAAAATGAATAGATTGGTGATGGTGCCTCTACTCTTTCATCTACACCTGCCGCAAAAACAAATCCGTCACAGCCTGTTAAATATTTACGAATATCATCATCTGTCAATGTTAAATAATTTCCCAGAGTTATCTCCATTTCTTCAGGAAGGTTACTGCCTTCAGGGATAGGTGGCAGTGACAATGTTGCCACTTCATGCCCTTGTTCAATTAATACCCTTGCGCCTTCAGCACCTAATAAGCCCGTACCGCCAATCATAAATACTTTCATGTTGGTTGCCTCCTCCGTTTTATTCTCCTAAATTTTATCATCTAAGATAGTGGTATATTTGACCAAAAATGTATTTTATGTGAAATCTTATACTCACATTTCCCTTTACCTTTAAACGGTAAACAAAAAAGCTCACAGGTAGAACACCTGCAAGCCTATTCCTCAATTTCCTGAAGCATAACACTCTCCACATAATTCACAAATCGACGTAAATCCTGAGCCAGTTCGCGATTTATTTGGCCTTCTTCATACATTCGCTGAATGTCAGCTCGTTCAGCTTCAATAGCTTTGAAACGTAATTCTTCTTTTTGCTGATCCTTCATACTATTATTTGAACGGGCTTTATTTGGTTGCTTCAGTTTATCAATAATTCTTCGATACTCATAAATGATGGATGAAACATGTGAATTGTTCGTTTCCTCTACATATTTTTCTAGACTTTCAATGGCAGCTTTTGTCGCCTGAATCTGAATATCCCGCATATCATTTAACAGGACTGCCGTCTTTTCGTTTTCCTTGGTTATCACACGCTTATATTGCTTATACTTCCTATATAATTGGCCAAAAAGAGTCGTTATTTTGGACATGAAATTCTCTGTGAGTAAATTTTCTCTTATATCCAAGGACTTCTCGAGTCTTTTCACAATCTCTTCACTTACAGAACCATCAGCAGCAGCCTCCTGGATATAATGTCTTTCTGCTCTTAAACCAACTAAGCGAGCCTCTATTCTCTCTTTTTGCGATACCTTAATAAATTCTAAATCCTTATTTTCATAGCGAATTTGCTCAATCATCTTTTTATATTCACCAATTAACTCGTAACCAGCGGATTGATTCTCCGGCTCTAGTTCTTCTTCAATCCGCTTTATGGCAGTCCTCAATATTTTTAATTTCATCTGAGCATCTAAAAACTCTTTCTCTTCATCACTCTCTGGTTCAATGGCTTTTTTACTGATCAAAGGCAATAGAATAGTCGCAGCTAAAAGAGTAAATAAAATAACACCGCCTGCTATAAATACAATTAGAGACCGTTCAGGAAATAAATCTCCAGTTGCTACAAAGTATGGCATTGACAATACACCTGCCATGGTAATTGCACCGCGTACGCCAGTCAAGCCGGTTAGAAGGGCCACTTTCCAGCTGGGCTTCGATTGTTCTTTTCTGTTAGTTATGTAATAACCCATGCTTAAGAAGCAGTAGGACCAAACAATTCGGATAATCATGATAGCCAAACCAATCGCCAGGACATAACCGAGCACAAGCCAATTGCTGATTAGAGGATTCTCTACCGTTGCTCTCATAGAAGAAGGCAAACTCAAACCCAATAATAAAAACACCACTCCATTGAGTACAAACAAGATGATCGACCACATATTCTCAGTGACCACCTGTTCCTCCGCACTTTTCATTCCAGTCTTTTCACTTAAACTGGAATGAACAATACCTGCAGCTACTACAGCAATTACACCAGAGGCGTGCAGGACTTCTTCTGAAACAATATAAACAATAAATGGCGTTACAAATTGCAGCAAAGAATAAAAGGTAACATCCTGTATCCCTTGTCTTCTTAGTGAATAACGGATTAGGATAGCTAATAATCCGAGGATAATACCAGCAATCGCGCCAACAATGACCACATAAACAAAATCGGCTGCTGCCTCCCGCAATGAAAAATAACCTGTTACAACCGCAGCAACCGCATAATTAAAGGCAATTAAACCAGACGCATCATTAATCAACGATTCGCCTCGAACAAGACGTAAAATAATCGTCGGTAAGTAAATCCTTTCGGCAATTCCATTCACCGCTACTGGATCCGTTGGAGAAAGGATAGCTGCTAAAGCAAAAGCAGCGGCCAACGGAATACTGGGAATCAGCCAGTTAATAAAATATCCGCCAATTATAGTCGTTAAAAAAACAAGAATAAATGCATTGGCCAATATTGGCCAGCGCATTTTCCATAAATCATCGCGTGGAAATCGACGTCCATCATTAAATAATAGCGGTGCAATAAATAAAAGCAAAAACCATTCCGCTTTTAACTCAAATGATAGATCCTGTATGAATAAAGCAAATAAAATCCCCAAAGCTATTTGAGTTAAAGCGGTGGGGATGGATGGAATATAGTGGCTAATAATATTCGATATTAAAAGCATGACTAAAAGCAATATAATTGATAAAAGTAAATCCATTATTCTCCCTCTAACTCGATATTAATAATTTTTATATTCTTCCACAAAAGGAGGCTACTTATTAATATACCCATTCAGATATGTGGAAAACTTTTCTCTTTAATCGGATTCATTACTGTGTTGTAATCGATCCGCTTCAATCTTGTATCCAAGTCCCCTTAGCTCACTTAAAACGAACTCCCGGACTTCTTCATCATCCATTATAATGCCAAGAGTTTGTGCATCTCTGACAAAAGCAAGTTTATTTTCTACGGAAGCTTTCTGAAAGTATGCCTGTAAATCTTGAACGTCAATTTCCACATCCTCTTCTAATTCGTATTTATCGCGTGTGATTGGTTGATTACTTATCGGAATCACCCCAATCCCGTCTTGTGTATGTATAGCGATTTGCTGTTTTCTCTCCTTAAATAGATTCTTATAATATGACTTTACATCTTGAATAACCGTACAATTTAATGATTCCTTTAATTTTCCAAGTACATATTTCCTCTCTTGTAAAAACTCTTCTTCATCATATTCGTATTCCGCTTTGTCTTCACTTTCTTCTCCTTCATCAGCCATCTCAATCGAAAGAAAATTTCCGATTTCGATCGCATCCTTCATCGTGAAAAGGAGATTCGTAAATTCCTTTAAATTACGAGCAGCCAAAAAAACAGCTGATCCAAAATCCATAGGGCTAACATAAACCACATAGGCCTCTTCCAAATCAGTAACAGCTCCAAAATCAGTCAATAAACCAAAATGAATCCCATCCGCTCCGGTAGACGCAAATGTAATGACATCGCATGGTGTGACGAAATAATTCTGATCCTCCGTGTCCAGCATTAGTCCAAGTGAATCTAAAGAATACCCGTCTTTTTCAAGATTGTCCTGCAGTTTCTGTAACTTTTGAAAAGTGGGTGGCATCTGTTCATAATGTCTAGCAATATCCACGTAACCGCCTCCTTTGTATTGCCTTTTCTATAATTATAAAGGAAAATATTTCTAAAGGAGATTAAATAACGGAAAAATCAAATTCTTTTATTTAAGTGAGGACAATTTCAAAGTACAGGAGGCAAGGAAATACATGGGGAATTATATACAAAATCTAATTAATCAATTACCCGAACTTAAAGTAGGACAAAGATTTATTCTTGGTATTGATGGCCTCAGTCGTTCTGGGAAGACGACTTTTACCAAAAGAATGAAACAGTCACTTGAGAAACAGAGTCTATCATTTCACCTTTTTCATATTGATGATTTTATTGTAGATAAAGATAAACGTTATCACACTGGTCACGATGAATGGATTGAATATTACCGACTCCAATGGGACGCGGAGAGGCTAAGAGCTAATTTTTTCAATCAATTAAAGAAATAACTGAGTTACTCCTCCCTGCATATGACCCCACCACTGATAAGCAAAAATGGCAAGTAATCCAGATTCCAGCAACTTCCCTCATTATCGTTGAAGGTATATTTCTGCAAAGAAAAGAATGGAGAGCATTCTTTGATTTTATGATTTATCTAGATCGTTCCAGAGTAACTAGATTCAGCCGTGAAAGCAAGACCACACAGGAGAATATCGATAAATTTCAAAATCGATACTGGAAAGCAGAAGAGTATTATATAAAGAAAGTTACCCCGCTAGAACGAGCTGATTTGGTTATCAAGAATGATGATTAGATCTTTAGGATGGATCTAATTAAAACAGCCCTTCCGAACGATTCGGAAGGGCTGTTTAGATCGGTGAGCATCCTATTATTATTCAAATGCCTCATATACCTTTAATTTCTTTCCTTTAACAGTTTTATTCTTCATAGCCTGTAAGACGATTGGACCTTTATTGTTCAATATTTCAACAAATGTAGCCTGGTCTTGAATTGTGATAATTCCAATGTCTTCAGCAGATATGCCTTCAATTTTTGCAATTGTCCCCACAAAATCGACAGCTCTCAATTTCTTTTTCTTGCCGCCATTGAAAAACAGCTTCATAATTCCACTGTTTAATTCGGTCGTTTTATCTTCCTTTATCTCATTTTCGAACATTTTTGATTCGAAATTCGGCCTGCATTTTTCTACTTCTGCTTCAGTTGGCTCCTCTTTTACCTGAATAGCAAAGCCTATATATTCTTCTGTCTCTCTCAATAATTCTTCATCAAAAGGAGTTACAAAAGAAATGGCTACTCCCGTATGTCCCGCACGGCCCGTTCTTCCCGTCCTATGTACATAGGATTCCTTTTCCACTGGAAAATCGTAATTCAAGACATGTGTAATATTTTCAATATCAATTCCGCGCGCAGCGACATCCGTGGCAATTAAATATCGAAACTCACCCCGTTTAAATTGATTCATAACATCGAAGCGGTCCTCTTGATACATTCCACCATGAATTTTACCGCATGAATACCCCCATTTAACCAATGTATCAAACAGATTGTTTACCTGTTCCTGTGTGCGGCAAAAAACGATGCAGCTATCCGCATTCTCTATCGTCGTAACTTTCCTTAGCAGCTCCGCTTTCTTTTCATGCTTGACCCTATAATAAGAGTGTTCGATCAACTGAGTCGTCATCTCTTTTTTGTTAATTTCAATAAAGATTGGTTCTTTTAAATATTGATTGGATAGGTTTTGAATATCATCCGGCAATGTTGCTGAAAACAGCATGCTGATTCGTTCCTTAGGTAATTCATTTATAATGGCTTCAACCTGATCAATAAAGCCCATATTCAACATTTCATCTGCTTCATCAATTACCAAATAGCGAAGTTCATCAACATTTAATGTACCTTTTTGAATGTGATCCAACACTCTTCCAGGTGTTCCAACAACAATATGATTTTTTTGCTTAAGCTCCAGCTGCTGCTTAGCAAATGATTGCTTTCCATAAACAGCAGCTGCTTTAATCCGCTTAAATCGGCCAATATTCGTTAAATCTTCCTTCACCTGCGCAGCCAATTCTCTGGTCGGGGTTAGGATAAGTGCCTGAGGCTTATTTTCAATCCACTCTATATGATGGCAAATCGGGATTCCATACGCAGCTGTTTTCCCACTGCCAGTTTGTGCTTTTACGATAAGATCCTGATTACCAATCGCAATTGGAATCACCTTTTGCTGGACCTCTGTCGGTTGAAAATAATTCATTTTACTTAATGCCCGAATAATTTCGGGACTTATGTTAAAATCATTGAAGCTATGTTCAGTCATGTATGTTCCTCTTTTTCGGTTACTTAGCTGATTCTCAACTTGAGAGATGCTTTTATCCATTATACCTGATTGGCACTGAATAATCGAAATTAGAACGATACTCTAATCTCAGGCTACCGTTCTAAAACACTGTATAATAATGAATCTCGCCAGCCTTCTCTCATGAACAAATGGTCGCGAATGATTCCTTCTCTAACCATTCCGACTTTCTCCAACACCTTAGCTGAACCTATATTTCTTGGATCACAGGTTGCAAATATACGATGCAGGTTCAGTTCCTTAAATCCAAATTCAATTAACAAAGACGCGACTTCTGTCGCCACTCCCTTTCCCCAATAATCCGGATTAACAACATAGCCAATTTCTCCAGCTTTATTAGTGAAACTTCGTATTGTAAGTTCTCCGGCCCCAATCATATTTCCATTATAAATAATTGCGAAGACAAACCTTGCTCTTGGTTTTTGTGTTGAATCCTCGATTACTTGGCTCACGAATTTTTTCGATTCTTCTTCCGTATTCGGTCCCCATGGCTGATACTGACAAACTATATCCTGTGATGCGTATTTATGTACATCAACCCAATCACTACTAATCATTTCTCTCAGCATGATTCTTTCATTTGAAAGGCAGAATATATTTTCGATCGTATTTCCCTCCCTATCCTGAACCACTTCATTCTTCTAAAAAAGCAGCTATCTGGTCATGATAGCTGCTTAAAATTTATTCTTATTAATTTTGATATCTCAATACAGGCTTACGAGCAGCCAGTGCCTCATCCAAACGGCTGATTACCGTTGTATGTGGTGCTTCCTGTACAATTTCCGGATTCTCCTCTGCTTCCCTGGCAATTTGAATCATAGCATCAATAAAGCCATCCAGTGTTTCTTTTGATTCTGTTTCTGTTGGCTCAATCATCATGCATTCTTCCACATTCAAAGGGAAATAAATGGTTGGTGGATGATAGCCAAAGTCTAACAATCTCTTGGCAATATCAAGAGCCCGAACACCAAGTTTCTTCTGACGTTTTCCGCTGATAACAAACTCATGCTTACAGTGCTTATCATATGGGAGATCATAGTACTCTGCCAATCTTCTCATCATATAGTTTGCATTTAAGACAGCATACTCCGTTACTGCCTTCAATCCGTCTGGTCCCATAGACCGAATATACGTATAGGCACGGACATTGATTCCAAAATTTCCATAGTACGGCTTTACTCTGCCAATTGATTGCGGACGATTGTAATCAAGCTGATAGCCATTCTCTTCTTTTACAATAAGCGGTTTTGGTAAGAACGGAATTAACTCCTTCTTAACCCCAACCGGCCCTGAACCTGGCCCACCGCCGCCATGTGGTCCAGTAAATGTCTTATGCAAGTTAAGATGAACAACGTCAAATCCCATATCACCCGGGCGAGCCTTGGATAGTACAGCATTCAGATTGGCACCGTCATAGTATAGTTTTCCACCGGCATCATGAATAATTTCGGCCATCTCGATGATCTGTTCTTCAAAAAGCCCCAGTGTATTCGGATTTGTAAGCATTAAGGCTGCTGTATCTTTCCCTACAACACTCTTCAAATCTTCCAAATCTACTAAACCATCCGGACCTGACTTCACGGTAACAGTTTGCAATCCCGCAACTGTGGCTGAGGCAGGATTCGTACCATGCGCAGAATCAGGAACAATTACTTTTACGCGGTCAAAATCACCATTCGCCTCATGATAGGCACGAATCATCATTAATCCCGTCCACTCTCCATGCGCTCCCGCAGCCGGTTGCAAAGTGACTTCGTCCATACCTGTGATTTCCTTTAGACTTTGCTGCAAATCATACATTAACTCTAAAGAACCCTGTACAGCTTCTGCATCCTGCAGAGGATGAACATGTGCAAATCCATTTAGACGGGCAACATTCTCATTAATTTTCGGATTATATTTCATGGTACAGGAACCGAGCGGATAGAAACCGGAATCGACGCCATGATTTCTTCTCGAAAGTGCCGTGTAATGACGCATGATATCCAACTCGGATACTTCAGGCAGCTTTGGTTCCTCTGTGCGAATGAACTCCTCAGGCAAAAGCTCAGTTAATGCTGACTCCGGAACATCCATTTCCGGCAACGAATAGCCGATACGGCCCGGCTTGGTTTGTTCAAATATTAATGGCTGATCCTGTTTATTCAT
The DNA here is from genome assembly GCF_058216035.1 of Pradoshia sp. Z4_20. Taxonomy (NCBI): domain Bacteria; kingdom Bacillati; phylum Bacillota; class Bacilli; order Caryophanales; family Bacillaceae; genus Pradoshia; species Pradoshia sp. Z4_20. The sequence continues at coordinate 351,385 of NZ_JBZAJD010000001.1, read as the reverse complement.
GGAAATCCCCCAATTCCTGTGCAAATCTATCAATCTCTTCTTTTGTACGCAGCTCCGTCACTGCCACAAGCATATGATTGGTTAAGGCAGGATAATCACAAGCTAAATCATAACCACCAATTATGCCTTTTTGTAGGAGCATTTTATTAGCTGCAGCTACAGAACCATTTAACTTAACAACAAACTCATTGAAAGAAGGTCCTTCAAAGGCAATTTCAAGTCCATTTGCTTTTAATTGCTCCTTTGCATAATGCGCTTTTTGGAGATTTTGAAGCGCCATCTCCTGCACGCCTTTCTTACCTAACGCAGTCATTGCCACAGAGGCTGCGAGAGCATTTAATGCTTGGTTAGAGCAAATATTCGAGGTCGCTTTATCGCGACGAATATGCTGTTCCCTCGCCTGCAAGGTTAATACAAACCCACGCTTCCCATCCTCATCAACCGTTTGGCCAACCAAACGTCCAGGTACTTTTCTTATCAGCTTAGAAGTAACTGCAAAATATCCGCAATGAGGTCCGCCAAATGCAGCCGGGATTCCGAACGGCTGTGCATCCCCTATGACAATATCTGCACCAAAATCACCCGGCGGTTTCAAGACACCAAGTGAAAGTGGGTTACTTGAAACAATTAACATTCCTTTATGTTCATGAACAATTTGTTCAATTTCAGCTAAGTTTTCGATTCGGCCAAAGAAGTTTGGATATTGAGTAATAAAACCAGCTACCTCATCAGTCATCATACCCGCCAATTGTTCTGTATCCGTCACTCCATTTTTACAGGGGACAACTTCAAGCTCAAGATATTGGCCTTTTGCATAAGTGGATAAAACAGCCCGTGATTCCGGGTGCACTGTCTCTGAAACAAGCAGTTTCTTACGACGTGTATGTCCTGCTGAGAGCATGGCTGCCTCGGCCAGAGCAGTTCCCCCATCATACATGGAGGAGTTCGCCACATCCATTCCGGTCAGTTCACAAATCATCGTTTGAAATTCAAAAATAGCCTGCAATTCTCCCTGGGAAATCTCCGGTTGATACGGTGTATAAGCGGTATAAAACTCTGATCTTGATATAACGTGATCAACGATGACTGGCATGTAATGGTCATATACTCCCGCTCCAAGAAAAGAACTATGGGTCCTGAGATTGGCATTTTTCTCGGCCAGCTCAGTTAATTCTTTCAGAAGTGCTGATTCAGACTTTGCTTTTTTTAGCTTGTATTCACCCTTAAACCTTACTTTTTCAGGTATATCAGAAAATAAGTCATCGATTGATTCTACACCAATCGCTGTTAACATCTGTTCAGTATCCTGCTCTGTCATTGGTAAATAACGATGCTTCATTTTTTTACTCCTCCTGCCTGAGTGCGTTTATAAAATGGAGTACTAACAATTTTCGCCTTTAATCTTTTTCCCCGTATCTCAACCTCGACTACCTCATCAAGGTTAGCGAATTCTACATTAATCAGGACAAGGCCTACGTTTTTCTTTAAGGTTGGGGATTGTGTTCCAGTGGTCACTTCCCCGATGTTTTCATCCTTAACGAAAACCGGGTACCCATGTCTCGGAATACCGCGGTCAATCATTTCGATTCCGACAAGCTTTCTAGGGGCGCTATTTTCCTTCTGTTCCTTTAAAACTTCCTTACCAATAAAATGTTCTTTATCGGTTTTTACAGCGAACCCAATCCCCGCTTCGATAGGTGTAATCTTTGGAGATAACTCTTGGCCATATAAAGGAAGTTTTGCTTCAAACCGAAGCGTATCTCTTGCCCCAAGTCCACATGGAACCAATCCCTTATCCTTACCGAATTCTAAAAGATCTTTCCAAAGCTTCACTGTATCTTCACTCTTACAGTACAATTCAAATCCATCTTCACCGGTGTAGCCAGTTCTTGAAACAAGTACACTAATGCCATTTATCATGACATCTTCACGAAAAGCAAAGAAACCAATGGTATTGAGATCTACTTCCTCTGCAAGGTTCTGTAATATATCAGCTGCAAGCGGTCCCTGTAATGCCAATTGCCCTATTTGTTCCGATATATTTTTTAGTTCTACATCTTCGCTCGCATGCTTTTTTAACCACTCAAAATCTTTATCAATATTAGATGCGTTCACAACTAACAAATAATCATCTTCACCTTTTTTATAAATAATCAGGTCATCAACCGTTCCGCCATTCTCATAGCACATAGCAGTATACTGTGCCCGGCCCGTTTTCAGCTTACTGACATCGTTGGTCATCATCAGCTGCAAAAATGGTAAAGACCCAGCACCCTTAATCATGAATTCGCCCATATGTGATACATCAAAGAGGCCTGCTTTTGTACGCACTGATTCATGCTCCTGTTTAATGCCCGAAAATTGGACAGGCAATTCCCAGCCGCCAAAATCAATTGTTTTTCCTCCGTACTCCCTGTACACACTGATCAGCGGAGTCTGCTTTAATTCTCCCATCCTTACCCTCCTAAAATATTCGTTTTATACGGATTCTCTTGCTTGTTATGCCATTTAAATGATTGCTTGTTAACTTATTAAGTAAAACGCCGCTTTTCCACATTTGACCGAAGCGATATATCCTTCAGCGATCCACGAAAAAAAGGACAGAAACCTCCCTTATTAGGGGGGGCTCTGTCCTGATACCTGAAAGTTTACCGCCGGGTAACGTACTTCGGCGTTTCCTCTTGGGTGGCTTCACAATAAAGGAAGCGCTCTCCAGAGATGCGTCCAGCAAGAGTCTCTGTACCTGAGAGATTCATGGATTCACCATTTGCTCCTTCGGTGCCGCAAATACGGTCTCTCCCCTTGCCTTCATTCGCTCATATAATTATGTAAATTGGTCATACTAAACAAAAAGCAAGAGATAAGCCGTTTTCTAAATAGTCTTACATTTATATCCTACCATCAACAATTATCAGGTGGCAACATTTACGTTATCTCGATGAATGATTGGAAACTAAAAAAATATCAGTAACACCTCAGCTTTATTGGGGCAAAAAAATTGTTTAGGCGTCACTGAATAAATTCCTTATAATTTTCTGCCATCCGCATAAAGCATTTAATCAGATTTTAGCCGGAGATTAAACTCCTACTATTGTTTAGAAATTAATGACACCACCTATACCTATATAAGGTAAGAGAATTCTATTGAATTTAGTTAAATTACAAACAAGCATTTATCTAACTAGCTTAAATAAAGAAAGTTGGGATTCACATTGAGTTTAACACCAAAGGTCTATTTTGATGAAGATTGGGAAAAGGAGCTTGAGGAAAAGATTATGGAGGATGGCCCCTGGTGCAGCTACTCCCTTTTTAAACTCGGATTGGATGCCGAAAAGCATAATCTGATTCCAGATTTCAACGGCCTCCTTGCACCAAAGCATTTATCAGGATTTACACCTTTAACCCATCAGCTCGAAGCTGCTACCGAAGTCATTGAAAGAATGAATGGTAAAGCCATATTAGCTGATGAAGTAGGTCTTGGTAAAACAATAGAGGCCGGTCTGATCTTAAAGGAATATATGATTCGGGGCCTGGCAAGCAAAATACTAATACTAGTCCCAGCCTCTCTCGTATCTCAATGGGCACAGGAGCTTAATCAGAAGTTTCACATACCAGCTGTCATATACAGAAAGGGGTATGGGTGGGATTCTGAATGTATAATCACTTCCATAGATACTGCTAAACGAGAGCCTCATCGTTCTGCCATACTCGAACAAACCTATGACATTGTCATCATAGATGAGGCTCACAAGTTAAAAAACAATAAAACCAAAAACTATGAGTTTGTACAAAAAGTCCAGAGAAAGTTCTGTCTACTGTTAACGGCAACCCCTATTCAAAACAAGCTAGAAGAAATTTTTTATCTTGTATCATTGCTTAAGCCAGGGCATTTAGGAAGCTATGCCAAATTTAATGAACGCTTTTCTGCTAAGAAACGTTCATTAAAGGATGATGCTTATTTAAAAGAATTGGTTAATATGGTGATGATTCGAAATAAACGCCAGGATACCGGCATTGAGTGGACAAAAAGAAAGGTTGAAACAATTTTTATAGATTTCACCGAAAAGGAACAGGATCTATATGATGGAGTTTCTTCATTTAGGAAAGAATTGCCGGAGGGTATCGGGAGTACATTTTCTTCTTTAATCCTTCAGCGTGAGGCATGCAGCAGCAGGGAAGCCGTCTACTTTACGTTAAAAAATATGCTCGATCGAAACCCGGATGCCGGACTAAGCTTTAAGGAAGCCATACATAACCTTATCAACCTGGTCGAACTGGTTGATTGCAATTCAAAAGCGAAAAAAGCGCTTGAATTGATTCATTCTATAAAAGATAAGGTTATCATTTTTACCGAGTATCGAGCCACGCAATTATATTTGCAGTGGTTTCTTAAGCAAAATGGAATCACTTCTGTTCCATTCCGCGGCGGATTTAAACGTAGTAAGAAGGACTGGATGAAAGAACTGTTCGAAAAACAAGCACAAGTCTTAATTGCTACAGAAGCAGGTGGAGAAGGAATTAACCTGCAGTTTTGCCATCATATTATAAACTTTGATTTACCTTGGAATCCGATGCGACTGGAACAAAGAATCGGCCGAATTCACAGACTTGGACAAACAGAAGATGTCAGAATCTATAATTTTGCGACCAGGAATACCATTGAGGATCATATTATGAAAATTCTCTACGAAAAAATTCAATTATTTGAACGTGTCGTTGGGGAACTTGATGATATTCTAACGAGGCTGGAGGTTAAGAATCTTGAAGAGCATTTAACTGACATCCTCAATAAATCAAAAACAGAGGGTGAGATGAAGGTTAAAATGGATAATCTCACGTCTTTAATACAGCTTGCTCAAGATCTAAAAAAGGAGATGCCTTCACATGCAGCAACAGGAAATTCTTGAGTTTCTCGTTCAATTTTTCACAGCCAATCAATGCGAAATCATCAATCAAGGGCCAGGTCATCTAACTGTGCAGTTGACAATTGATATGGATAAAGAACTGATGAACCGACCTTTTTATTGGCATTATCTCGAGAAAGTTGGCGGAGTGCCTAATCCGATGAGCTTAACGTTTATCCTCGACAAAGAGGCAGCTCCTCCTGATTTAAAAGGGGAATTCATACATTTCGGATCCCCTCGCCTGCACCAAATATTCGCATCTGCCCAAAGACTATCGAAGCATATCCGCTTATTTGAGGAGATTAAAGTGACTAGTGGTCAGATGCCTTTATTTCCTTGGTTAGGTGTAAATGTTAATATCTCCTATGAATGCGACCGAAAAAAGGATTTATTCTTTTCAATAGGATTGAACCTGATTAACGGTCTTTTCGTTGAAAATTTCATTGATTCAGCTGATAAACTGTCGCTTACACCTAAAATATCTGATTATACATTTACCCTTACACCAATTATTCGGTATCAAAGCGGATTGCATCGTATCAAAACTTATATCCAAAATAAAATTAATCAGGATGACCATGGGTGGGCTGATGAGGCTCTCGTGCGCTGGAATAAAGATTTGAGTTTACTGAACCATTTTTATGAGGATAAAAAAGAAGAGGAAACTCACATGTATGACCTTGAAAAAGAAGCATTACGAATGCAATATGAACCCAGAATCCGTGTCAGCTTCATAAATGGCGGCCTTTTTTATCTTAGCGGTCAGGCTATCTAAAAGAGGTATTTAAAGTTAAGGCTGAATTCTCGCATCAACTAAACAATAGTTTAGAATAAAGCTTAATCTTTGATGAAGATATAAAAATGAATACAAAAAAGCAGTGGGTTGCAAAAAAATCCACTGCTTTTTTAAAGAAACTTTATTACGCCTTACGTTTAAAGAGCATTTCAATTGATAACGGAATGATTCCGAACCAATGGTTCATTAATGGCGGCCGATCATCTCTATGATGACGGCGTTGCTCTTTACGTACTTCCTTTGGCTGCTTCATATACACTAACCACTGAATTGTTAAAAATTTTATATAATCATTTGTTTTCATCGACATTCACCCATCAGAAGTATCTCCATTTATCATGGATGTTATTCATTAATTTCTAAAAAAGATGGCTAGTTTATGGTGATTTTCATTAATATCTCTTCTGTAATCTCCATTTTTGTTTTTCTGTCCGTATGAACCTGTAAATCAGCAGCTAACTTATATAGGTTAACCCTCTTTTGATAAAGCTGCACTATTTGTTCCTCTTTATTTCCGGACAATAAAGGGCGTGATGAGTCAGTCTCGAGCCTTTTTATGATTTCTGTCGGATTGGCATGGAGCCAAATAACGGTTCCCTTTTCCTTCATATATTTCCGGTTGTCTTCCCTAAGAATGATACCCCCGCCTGTCGCAATGATACAATTTTCGATAGGTAATGATTGCAACGCCTGCTGTTCTAGGTCCCTGAATCCATCTTCACCTACTTCATCAAAGAGCTGCGGAATCGACCTTCCTGTACGTTCAACCACCGTCTGATCACTATCATAAAAGGGACAACGCATTTTTTCAGCGAGAGCCCTACCCACAGTCGTTTTCCCAGCTCCCATAAATCCAATTAAATAAATGGCTTTCATCTCGCTCCCCCTAACTCCTAACTATCTATCCATTTCACTACTTTCTTTGCTTCAATTGAGTACGTAATCGTCTCCCGTCTCACCGTATGATCAGTCTGAATATCCAATGAGATCTCATAGAACCCTCTCTCAAGCGGTTTTATATGATAGCCTATTCTTCCATTATAATAAATCCATTCCCCTTTTGTCTCAGGAACACTATCATCATCAAGCATTAAGATTGCAGCATGTGTACCCGTATCACCCAGATAGGTGGTAATTAACCATTCGGTTTGATACTTATGATAATTCACTTCCTGAGCCATATTTCCTATCGAATACATACAAATGATAAAAATAACCGAAAAAAACAATAAAGCAACAGGCATAAATATTCCACGTTCATTTTTAAGAAGGTTCAAATTTGTATCGTTTGAACAGCCGTTTTTCATACATATCACCATTTATAAGAGTCACAGATATGATCAGTGACTCTCCTTCTTTTTTAACATGAAAGCTCTTAATATCTTGAAGGACCATTTCATGCCCAGCGCCATCCACTCGCCTTCTTACCATATTGTTATAGACTTCATATGTTATTTCTTCTCCACTTTTATCAAGTAAAAGGACATTGCTTTTAGGTACTCCAAAGTCTTTTGTCTTTTGAAATTCTCGTTCCAATTGACGTATAAAGATATTCCATTCCATCCTTGTATTTGTGTTCGTATCCCTGACATGCCAGTCTGTTATACTGGCAAGTGCACTCGTCATAAAGACACTTAATAACGAAAATAAACCAAGAGCAAATAATATCTCTACCAAAGTAAAGCCATCATCTTTCAGGCAGCTTTTCATACACTTTCTGTAATTTATCCTTTGAGTTGCTATACTCTGCATAATAAACGTTCCCTTCAAGATAAAAAGTATAGGCTTTCCCCTCAATCTCTGCTTGTCCAGTAAACAGTGGACGGCCGTTTATCTGATATTCATTTAAATTTTCAAACAATCTATTAAGAGCGGCTTCCTCCATTCTTAAGTCATTTTTTAGCGTAATGCTTTCCATATATGCCGGAAGCAATAAACAGCAGCATAAGATAAGTATTCCAAACGAAATCAGCAGGTCCAAGATAGCATATCCATGCTCTTTATACTTTTGATATATAAAATCTCCCCCTCCCTAATTGAAAGACAAGCTTGTATATCGTTTTACCATTTTTATCGGTTAAATAGATTGTTGTTGGATTTTGGATATTTCCTGCTGGAATATAGGTAATTGGCACATTGCCAACTTTTTTAAACTTGATTGATTCGGCCTTCTGAGTCGAAATAATATGACTGTTTGTTTTGTATGAGTAAGCTGAATATTCATTTTGGTCAGTTACAAATCTTAGTAAGACATACGTGTTATTTTCCATTGCATAGACCTGAGCATAGTAAATATCCTTCTCCAGTTGATTTAAAAATGCTTGCTGTTCATATGTTTCAAACATTTTACTTGTAACCGCACTTGCTATAGTCAGCATTAACGTCAGACATCCAAGTACAATCAACACCTCTACTAACGTAAACCCTTCTTCGTTCTTTTCCATTTTTATTGTCCCTGAAGAGTTACAGTCCCATCATCCGAAATCACCGCGGTTTTTCCTTCCGGACATTTAACATCCTCTTTTAAAAAACCAGAAGAGATAAGCTTCTCCATCGTCGGAAGCGTATCTTCCTTTAATTTATAGGCTTGTACCTGTCCCTCAACCATCTTTACGAATGCCTCGCATCCCTTACTATTAACTGCTTCCTGGTTTTTCATTACATTGGGTACTGTAATAATCAATAGAACTGATATAACCAGCATGACAATCAACATCTCAATCAAGGTAAAACCTTGTTCATTTTTGTATTTCATCAAAAACACCTTCCTATATCGTATTCATCAATGAAATCATTGGCATTAATATTGCCAAATACAGAAGGATCACTAAAATGGCAACAAGGCCAAACATTAATGGTTGAACCACCTTTATATATTTTTCAGTCTGCATCTCCATCTCATTTAACAGATATCTGCTGTAGTAAAGAAGTTCTTCTCCTAATAAACTATTTTTTTGCCCATGGCTGATTACTCGCTCAAAATCATTCATAAAAATTGTGAGATTCCCACTAATGCTTTCTAATGAATCTCCCTCCTGAAGACTTTTAATCATGTGATGGGTTATTTCCTTAACTAAACTTTTTGGATCCTGCTGACTCATAATCGTTAACGCATCAATAATCGAAATACCACCCTTTAATAATGAGCCCAGCTGCATAGAAAAATAATACGTTGTGGAAAGCTTTCTAAAAGAACGCAGGAACGGAATTTTATTCATCAGTAATTCCTGTTTTATTTTGGATAGTTTTTTTAAATAATAGTGGTATATAAACAAATGCATGGTTAGGAGCACAATGATAAAAAATGGAAGATTGTTAACGAGGGTTGCCAGTAAAACGGATAACTTTAAGAATATATTTGATTCCTGCCCTGCGCCCTGATACATACTTGAGAATTTTGGCAACAAATAATTTGTAAATACTTGCAGCAAGGTAAATGTAAAAACAAGTAGGAAGACTGGGTAATACAATAAATTTTTTAGTTTTGCGCGATCCTCACTTTTCTTAAGCCATATTTCGCCTCCATTCTGCAAGGATTTGGATAGCTGTCCGTGTTTTTCACCGTAGGATACTAAACCAACGAGCTCTTGTTCAAAATCGAGCCATTCTAAAAAGTCCCTAAAAGTATGGCCATCTTTCAATAGTTCCAATGCATCCTTAATTTCTTCTCGATACTTCTTTTTTCCATGAATAAGAGAAAATTCAATACCCTCATAAAGAGTAAAGCCATTCTCCAATAAATCGCCCAATTCCTGAAGAAATCTCGCCTGATCCCTGCAAGACCATCGGGACTTTAGATTACTCCTCATGCACCCACCTCTCATACTCTTTTTGATCCACAAATCCATAGGCAACAGCCTTGCTGATGAGAGAAGATAATTCCGGATAATGAAAGTTCACATCATCTCCCTCCATCTCTGCCCAAACCTTCGCCAATTCATTGCCATAAATCATTTCATGCACACTTACCCGCCCTCTGCTCTTTTCCATAAGGCAGTACGGTGAGCATTCACCCTTACAAAAAGGACAGTGCAATTCCAATAATCTTTGGGAGGTTACACCTAAAAGAGTTTGCTTTGCCTCCTCCTTGTCTATCCCAAATTCCAAAAGCCTTCTAACTGCACCCAATACATCACTGGCATGCATCGTAGTTAAGATTAAGTGGCCTGTTAAAGCGGCGCGCACCGCTATTCTGGCCGTTTCAGCATCCCTGATTTCTCCAATCATGATAATATCGGGATCGTGGCGCAGGGCAGCTTTCAAGCCTACTGAATAACTGATACCGGCTTTTTCATTAATCTGGACTTGAATGGCATCATCGGACTGATGTTCAACAGGATCTTCCAGTGTAATAATATTTCGGTTAACGGTATTTTTGGCATGATGGAGCATGGAATATAAAGTTGTAGTTTTACCACTTCCAGTCGGTCCACAGATGATCATTAATCCATGGGAATGTTTAAGCATGGAAATTAACGTAGTTGACATTTTTGGAAATAAGGAGATTTCTTCGATTGGGAGAGTTTGTAAACTTGGAATAATACGAATGACGAGAGATTCAGAGTATGGGGTAGGCAAGGTGGATAATCGGAGACCAATCCATTTATTTGAAACAAACATCGTTAAGGCCCCTGACTGAGGACGTCTTTTTTCTCCTATATCCATGCCGGCCATAAATTTAAAATGAGAGATGAGTCGTTGGGCCCTGTCTCTTTGGTAACTGCCTTCTGAAAATAAGCGATTGTGAATCCGATAGTAAAGATGGGTTTTCTTGCGTTGGGGAACAATGTGGATATCTGAGGCTTTGAATTTTACTGCTTCTGTTACAACTTTTTCAGCTAACTTATCGATGGTAAGCAATTCTCGTTTCACCTCCTTATATGTTACTCTCTTATGTTATTAGACATTAATTTTTCAATCCCTGCTGGCATAACGAAAGTTTCAAAATCTGTCACAATTCGTCGTTAATTTGGGTAATTTTTCATAATCATGAAATATTTCATCCCTTTTATTCTGTTAACATATTTACAGATTAATTTTAAAATTAAGATAGTAATATATACATGTTAAATATTGATTTATCAAAATGTGGCTAAATTACAACATATGTTTCCAAAGAGTCAGAATAGCCAAGAACAGCATATCAATGCTTGATTGACTGTATTATAATGGAACTATTAAGGAGCGCGAGGTGGACCACAATGGACCAAACATTAAAAATTACCAATGTATTATCAGATCCGACCAGATACTATATTTATCAGCATATAGCTAAAAGGCACAGCGAGGTGACGGTACAGGAAATTGCGGATATATTTGAGATTCACCCCAATGTTGCGCGTTTACATTTAACAAAGCTCGAAGATGTAAATATGCTTGTTTCTGAAACTAAGAAAACAGGAAAAGGTGGAAGACCAAGCAGATTATATAGATTATCAGATGATGTCATACAATTAAACTTCCCTTACCGCGATTACCAACTGCTTGCAAAAATAGCCCTTCAGACAATGTTCTCACTGGGAGAAGCAGGTAAGGAAGCGTTATTCAATACCGGAAGATTATTTGGGAAAGATTTGGCTGAACAGCATATGAAAGGAATTGGAGAAAGTCAGGACAGCCTGTCTTTCGACCACAAACTCTCTATCATAAAAGATGCATCGACTACTGCTGGATTCTATCCGGAATTCATAACAGCTGAGGATCATTCAACCATTTTCTTTAGAATACACAACTGTCCTTTTAAAGAAATTGCCTTTGAGCAAAAAGAAGCCGTATGCGGAATGCATTATGAGTTTTTACGCGGTATGTTCAGCGTCCTTTTTGATTCAATCGAATTAATAGAAGAGGAAAATATGTTTGATCATGCAGGTTGCCAAGCTTGCACATACAAGATGCTTGCCGGAAATTAATCACACAATTCAGTCATCCTATTTTAAGATAGTTTACATTCTTTAACAATATCCTTATAATAGTAGTGATGGAATTATAAGGGGATAAGGGAGGTTAAGGGATGGACAGAATGTTCAGAGTATGTGGTTTCTGGACTGGAATTATGGCAGTCATGTTCTTTGTTGGCGGTATGCATACTACATCACTCATCTTTTTCGGTCAAACTGGTTTCTTTGTTATTTTAAGCTATTTAAAATTGTCTGAAAGAATGTACTTATATGTTTTCGGTGCTTATTTAACAGTTTTCTTTGCAGGCTTCACCTATTGGACAACGTTCATGATGACTCCTGGAGCGGGACATTAATTTACAGTAAAACCTTGATTGAGCTGTAGCAATCAAGGTTTTTTTATATTCTTAGATTGAACTAAAACACTGAAACTATCACTAATCCAGTCTCCCAGAACTAATTGTTTGATTTGTCTGTTGCGCCTGGCGACAGGAGAAAAAGGATCTGCATCCGCATGTGGAACCAGCTCATCCAATATCCCTTCCTCTAATAAAAATGACTGTTGTCCTCCCCAGTACTCTAGATCAAGCCCTCTTCTCTTCCCTTCACATTTAAGCAATGAAAAATTGACGGTACTCGTTATATCTGTTTCTCCTGGATTTTCGAGAATTGAGCCGATTAATTGATGGTCCTTAAATCCTCTTAAGGTACCATTTTTACGGGCAGGTATATACAAATCCTCCGCATCCATTCCATAATCTATCGTCATGAGATATCCACTCTTCATTTTATCGACAATTTGCTCGTAGGCAACCATCATTGGGCATGGCACCTCTATACGATAAATAAACTCCGGGATATTCAACTTCTCTATAACGGCTAAAATCATCTGATTATTGAGATCTCTGGTCGTTTCAAATAGCTCTCCATTCTTTACTGTGACGCCCGCTTCTTTCCACTGATTCTTATCTTTAATCAAAACATGAACTGGAAAAGCATCAAAAAATTCATTTGAAAAAATGAAACCTTCTATTAGTGGCATATCCTTGATAGAATCTAACAAACGAATTCTATCATCCTTTGCCGCCGTATCTAAAATCAATTCTCGATGATAGGAACTGGATTCAACAATATAATAAATTGCATTAGATGCCAGCTCTGGGTTGTACAGTTCCAATCCTCTCAAAAAATCACATGCCATCTTCCCGGTGCCGCCGCCAAGCTCACATATAGCGGGAGGCAGGTCAGATTCAATTAGCTTCCTTCCTGCCCATTTACCTATAAATTCACCAAAGACAGGGGACATACTCACCGAAGTATAGAAATCACCGCTACTTCCAATTTTATCTTTTCTCCGTTGGTAATAGCCATATTCAGGATGATACAATGCCAACTCTATATATTTGTCATACGGTAAAAATAAATCTTCTGTTTCCTCAATGGACCGAATGATTATGTCTTTCATAAATCCACCTAATTTTATAAATATTTCCACAATAGGCGTTGACATCACATTATCCCTATTGTAAATTTATGGTATAGATTAAAATGGCCCCTCCCATTTTATAGGAAATACCCCCTGACCCTCCTTATCTAATTGTTAAGGAGGGTCTACAATTAGTACACCTCTTACCTTAAAAATGGATTATGATTCATCTCATCTTCAATGATGGTTTCCGGCCCATGTCCAGATAAACAAAGCGTATCTTTTGGAAGAGTTAATAATTTTTTATGAAGACTATCCATTAGCTGTTGATGATTTCCACCAGGTAAATCGGTCCGGCCTATACTCATATGAAATAATGCATCTCCTGAAAATACAATCGCCTCGTCCTTATCATAATAAGAAACACTTCCTGGTGAATGTCCAGGTGTAAACAGTACATTAAAGGTGAAATCCCCGATTTTTAGAATACCTTCCTCTGAAATCACATTTTCTGCGGGAGCAGCCTTAATCTCACCAAGTTGGAAAAATCGCGAACCGTTCAAAGCTGGGTTTGTTAACCATTCTGTTTCTTTTTTGTGCACATAAACCGGGATACTAAAGACTTCCCGTACCCTGTCCACTGCCCCTATATGATCAAAATGAGCGTGAGTTAAAAGAACTGCAATTGGTTTCCATTTCTTTTCACGAATGATTTGAATCAGCTTTTCTGCTTCCTCGCCCGGGTCGATGATTAAACATTCACCGTCCTGCTTGGCATATAAATAACAATTTGTTTGCAAAGGTCCTAAAGGAACTCTTTTCCATGTTTTCTTCATGTCTTTCCTCCTGAAGTCTCAGTTTAGTTTCTTTTATTTTACACAAGTGATGGTTTTGTATAAAGAGTCTTATACTGTATTGTTCCTATTCCTTCCAAATTGCCTATAATATCTCGACAAATAATCTGAAAAGAATTAAAATACTATTGAATGCATTTATTTTACAATTTAATGATTTATTGGGTTTTATTACTTAATAATTCCAGGGGAGGTAAATGAAATGGGATTGGTAATTATTTTTGGTTTAGTTGCCATTTTGGCTATTTTCGCATTAATCAGCGCCTTTAAAAACAAAAATTTCCTTGGTCTAGTATTCGCTTTGGGTACTGCCGTTGTATTTGGCTGGTTCGCCATCATGACCTTCATTAGAGATGGCTATCCTGCTGTACATTAATTAATTGTATACGTCATACATCTGAAAAAGAGGAATCCTTTAAACAGGATTCCTCTTTTTCGTTCACCAGCTCCTGTCTTCTATAAATAAAGACAAGCATTTAAAATTGGTTTTGTATCCCGATAAATTTGTTCAAATTGTGATAAAGGAAGTGGATTGATTCCTTTACCCAGCTCTAATGTAAATCCAGGCTTCTTGAACTGATCAATAAACCAATCCTTAAAGCCTGCATGGCTATCAATATAGCGAACGGCCTTGTAGCCAGATCTTGCGGTAAATTCCATAGCCATAACAGAGGTGATTTCCGGCTCTTTTTTCTCATATCCCCAGTAAAATTCTTCTCCCTGGGTGTGCAGAGAAACTACACGATCGAACCCTTCCTTCAGCACAAGTGCAACCAGTGATTTCACTTCACTTTCTGTTAATGGCTCGATTCCAGGAAAATCTCTTGCTGCTGGTTTTTTCGGCCGTTTTCTCTTTTTCTCAATCTCCCAGTTTGCCGGAAATTGATTATTTAAGTCAACTCCTCTAATATTCGCTTTCCAGCCTAAAAATTCTTTTCTTCCATCATTCATCCTAATTAAATCTTTTTTCATTTTTTCAGATGGACCATTTACTACTAAATCTACACCATCAGGATTCACCATCATAACAAGTGACAAATCACACTCCAGGAATAGCTCCAATGCTGAACATTCTCCTAAATTTGTCCCCGTTGTTAATGCCAGTAAATAATCATTCAGCCACTTCATTAAAACCAAGCTAGTAATCCATTCATTCGCATGCATCGAGGCATTCATATGGACTTTTTTCGGACCAATACCAATTCGCAGTTCCCAAATATCCTGGCCAAGTTCAGATTTCCCGATAGATTTCATCTGCAGGAAAGGATAGATGGTTGTAAGTATTTCCATGTCATTCATGCATTTACTTGATGAGTATGGACAAGTCTGATCCACAATACTATGTTGAATTTTCACAGGCAATCTAACAGATTGCTTCGGATTCTCTTCCATACTCTCCATTGAATTAGCTACCTGAATTCTTTCACGTTCTACAGGGTGTGTGATATCCAAGGACGATAACCTTTCCTCCCTTGTCCAATATCCAGGTATATGAACCATATCGCCAACAGATAGCTCATTATTACTAATATGTAAATTACATTCCCGTAAAAGTGCGAACGGTATAGAATACAAAACGGCCAATCTCGATAATAAATCAGGCTTCTTTATGATGACTTCCATAGAATCACATCCTTTTCTACTCATTTTATGAATACTCCGATCAAAAAATACAGAAGCTAACAGATATTATGTATAGATTCGTAAAAAACAGCTTGATTATAGTTGCCTTTAACTGTATAAGCCTTTTTAGTATGCCATTTAGCGGGGTATGGGCTGGGGAAAGGCAGGGTGTAGATGGGGCATAGGTGTTTCATAGGTGGGGCATAGCTGCTTTCCTACACACTTCACCCACCTTTCAGGCACTTTTACCCCGGTATAGCTGGAGCATAGGTACTTCATAGGTGGGGCATAGCTGCTTTCCTACATACTTCACCCACCTTTCAGGCACCTTTACTACCCCGGCATATGGTTTGGTGCGGCTATCTCTGTCCTTTGACAAGTACCTCCTACATCCTCACTCAACTATCCAATTCAAACCGAATGAAAAACAGTTGGGTCAACGAAAAAAAAAGGCATTAACCCGTATTGGATTAATACCTAATTAATTGATTTAGTTAAAAATATCCCGTCAAAGAAAACAAATTCAAAAGGGCGAATTTCATTTCCTACTGACTAATTGTCCGCTCACTCTCCCATAACCATTTAAACCATCTGCCGTGCCCGTCGGTTTCTGCAATCGTATTTTTGTTCAGAATGCCATCCAAATAATAATCCAGATGCAAATATCTATCTTGAATATTATTATAAATATGAAATACCTCTCTCATCTTCCCAATATCCTTGATGGTTTCCAACAGATGCTTTTTCACATCCATTGGCATTTGGTTAGCAACATGTGTATGAAAAATACAAACAGCATGATTCTCTGGGATATCCTGTATACAGTCAGGTAATAGATCAGCGCCATCACCATTTATCAATCTTAAGGAACTCCCCTTCACATAGGCTGCAGCTTTTTCAAACATAGACAGCCGCTCCGCATGCTCGGGCCATATTAAGGATTTAAGCCACAATTTTTCGTCCTCAACATTTAAATCAACCGTATGTAAATCCAAGCCAATCCTAATTGAAACTGGCGGCGGCATGAAGGGAAGGTTTGGTACATTTTCTCCTTTTATTTCTGCTGAAATTGTAAGTTTAGATTCTGAATTTCCATAGGTACTTTCTTGCCCATATGTATATGAATAGTGATCCCAAAGAAGCTGTAATCCTGCACTTGTTCCAATTTCAATAAGTGCCAAGGGTTTCTTTGCTATCTCATGAACAGTACAAAAGGCGGGGTACAGGTATGCACATCTTCGCACTTCATTGGTTTGAACCCGTCTCGATCTAAGAATAAATTCAATCTCTTCTCGATAAGTAAAGCAAAAATCCCTAAAAGGTCCATAAGATTCCATATATGCTTTCGGATACTCAACCAAACTAGGATAATACTCTTTCAGTGAATGTTCTTTACCCTTTAACAGAAGATAGTGGACAGCACCGAATAAGAGATTTGGTACTGGCTGACCCTCCCTCGCATTCATACATATCTCTAAAAGCGCTTCATCTCCAGAAATTTTTATAGATAAGTGCTCGTATAGCCTGCTGGAGCCTATACATTCTCTTTCAGCAAAATTTATAAAGGTTTGAGACAGAACACTATTAAACAAATGGAAACCCCCTTTTAAAACTAAATAAATGACACCCGCTGTTTGATTTTGATTGGCTTCATTCACCTATAGCTCCCTCACGATACTTACCATTAAATTCTACATAAAACGGCTGAATGCTTTCGTCCAGACAATACTCGATTCTTTGTCTAAAATTATTCCAGGTTACCATTTCCAATGCCTCTGCTATGGGATAAAAACCTACCTCTAAACTTTCAGGGCTGGTAGTGGGAGTACCTCCAATCGCCTTACCCAAGAATAAGGTGTTACAAATAGAATGGTCTATATTTTGAAAAACACCACAAAATTTAGTTACTACGATATCAATCCCCGATTCCTCTTTTGTTTCTCTTATCGCAGCATCTTTGAGTGACTCGCCTTCCTCGACTTGTCCTCCAGGCATTTCCCACCCCCGGTGCGGACCCCTAATCAACAAAATTTCCCCAGCATCGTTTAATACAACCGTTGCTGCAGATACAATATGCTTCGGCACCCTCATCCCCCAAACCCTCTATCATCGGATTTTCATGTTATACTCATCAAATTAATTTCGACATATGGTTTTTATTTTCCTTTATAAAAACTTTTGCAAATAAAAAAGCACTTCAACTAAATACATTGAAATGCTTCCAAAATTAATTAAATTCTACTAAGTAATTAACGTTTACCTCAGCACGTGGACTCTTAAATCTCTTGTCCTAGTTGCTGCATGATTAAGCCCGCTGCGCCTATAACACCCGCATCATTACCAAGAGATGCAACTTTGATTTCAGTTGATTCCGCAACCCGCGGAAAGGCAAATTGCTTAAAGTATTTCTCAATTGGTTTTAAAATAATGTCCCCAGCTTTTGAAACACCACCACCGATTACGATGATGTCGGGGTTAATCATATTGCCCACATTGGCAGCTGCAAGTCCAAGGTATTTAGCTACCTCATCAAGGACATCCTGACTTGCCTGGTCTCCGCCTATAGCACAATCAACTACGTCTTTAGAAGTGATCAACCCATTTTCGTTAAAAACAATCGAGAGGTCCGAATCTGGTTTCTCTTTAATCTTCTCTAACGCCAGCCTTACGATACCGGTAGCTGAGGCGATCGTTTCAACACAGCCTGTTTTCCCACAGTTACAAGGAGCTCCACCCTCTGGCTGAACCGTTATGTGACCAAGCTCACCAGCTGCCCCACTAATTCCATGCACCAAATGCTTATTAGTGATTACACCGCCACCCACACCAGTTCCGAGAGTGATACAGACTAAATCATTTGTACCTTTTCCTGCTCCCTTCCAAAACTCACCGAAGGATGCTACATTCGCATCGTTATCAACCACTGCAGGAATTCCTAATTCTTTTTCCAGCAACTCCTTTAAAGGAAAATCTCTCCAACCGATATTCACGGCCACATAGATTGAACCGTTCTCAAAATTAACTGGACCAGGAGCACCCATTCCGACACCTACTAAATTACCATCCTGCCATTCTTCCAATTTTGCCCTGACAGATTTGCCGATGTCAGAAACAATATGCAGACCATTTTCTTCCGTTCTCGTTATGATTTCCCATTTATGTACAATGGTCCCTTCTTTATCTATAAAAGCAAGCTTAATCGTTGTACCGCCAATATCAATTCCCAGTAACCAATCTTGTTTCCCCAGCATATTGATTCACCTTTTCGATTGTTTTTGTTTTAGCTGTTGCTTTTCCTTCTCATACTCTATTTCTTGTTTCAAGATTAAAATTGCCGTTTGATAATCTCTGATTTCAATCAATTGAGAGTGAAATAGCTCTCTTAATTCTCCTGCCATCATCTCTAGATCAGCTAATCGATCACCCATGTATATGATGGTTCCAAACCTCTTTAAATATTGTTGAATTTCATATACGGATTTCATTTTTGTCACATTCCTTCCTGCTTCTTTAGTATATCTGAATTTAGTTGTTCTCCTCAAGATACTTTCTTTCTGTATTCCGTCAATTGTGACATTTATAAACAAAGCATATGTATTTAGAGTTACACATATATTGCTTAGGACAAAGCATCCGTCTATTTATCATTTGACATCCATTTAAGAATATATACGTAAGGCAATAATCTAAAGTGAGGAGAGAATCCTTTTGAAAAAATATATTGGTTACCTAATAGTCGGTTTAGTACTCATATTTACCTTTATGTGGTGGAAACAGCTTTATATACAAAGGGATATAGCTGTTATTAAATATTTTCCACTTAATCAAAAGGCTGCGTTTATTAAAACAACCTCTTCCCTTGTCATGCCTAAGCAGGAAAAAGATACAGAACAGTACGATGTTGCGTTATCGACTGAATCTATTTTAAATCAAACAAGTTATCTCAGACAGGATTTCTCACTTCTTTTTCAAAACGGTCGTTTAAAAGAGTTTACAAAGAAATGGGAGCAGAATACAGATCGAATATCCCAAAAGACAACCGTAAAAGCTCATGAATCTTCTTTATTTCAAGTGGTTACCATTCATTATGCTGAGATTCATACGGAAAACGACAAGATTACCAGCTCATTTAAATTAACTGATAGTAATCTGTTTGTCATTGCTTCACGTTATGGACCAACCAAATCATTTCATTCTCCTGAAACCGAGGAACAAAAGGAATGGGCCTTTACCCTGTCTTCTGTAAGTAATTCCAGGCTGACTAAAGTGCTCAATCGCTATACAGATAACAAAAAGATTGATATTACAAGGTATCACGTAGTTCCCCTGACACAGTTTTCGACTGAAGAAAAAAGATTATTAGCCGGATATTCAGAGCAAAAGCGTCTGGAGATTACGGAAAAGCTATGGGAAGCTTTTTATTCCATTTATGTTTCAGGAATAAAAAAACAGGATGGTACAGTCATAAATCCGATAGACAGTACCATCCCCTTGATTTTGCGTAAACAAGACTCAAACAAACTAATTATTCTTATTCAGGATAAATCAGGCAATATACATGAATATTATCAGCAGCTGCCTTAAAGTAAGATAACTATTCGGAATCAAGCTCATTCAGCGTTGTTTTATAATCTTCATTATCCGGTTCCTGATAAACTGCTATTTGGATATAATCTTTAGCTTTATCGATTTGTCCCAGTTGCCAGTAGAGCAGTCCAATATCATAATATGCTTCTGGAAACACTTCTTGCTGTTCAATGGCTTTTAGAAAATACGTCTCAGCCGCTTTCAGATCATATTGATGATACTTTATATATCCTGCTAAAAAATATGCTTCTGGAGCGTCTTCTTCCTTTAGATAGCCTTCGATAAGCTCATAGGCTTTGGCATATTCCTTAGAATTCACATATTCATGAGCAAGAGTGACATCATTATGATATTTATGGTCAGATTCATTTGATGAATACCCATATACTAAAGCTCCTATTGTTAACAAAACGGTCAGGAGCAGCGCACCCATTTGCACGGCAAGCTTAGGATTTTTCGGCAATCTGACAATCGCTGCTGCGAGGAATCCACCTATTAAACCGCCGATATGGCCGGCACTATCTATAGCATCTGCAGAGAATGTAATAACCAGGTTGATGGCCAAAATTACAATCACATTCCATCCCATTGTTCTGAAAAAGAGATTGGGGTGGAGTATACCAAACAATAGCAAGGCACCGAGTAAGCCAAATATCGCACCACTGGCACCGGCTGATAGATTGGGCATCAAAATAAAACTTGCTACCGAACCAATAAAGCCTGCAAAAAAGTAAATAACCAGAAATCTTAAGCTTCCATAAATACGCTCAACAATAACTCCGACAAAATACAAACTTAAGGTGTTCAGAATCAAGTGTGTAAATCCAATATGAAGAAAGATGGGTGTGAAGAATCTCCACCATTCTCCTTCCATAATCAATGGGTTATACTTTGCACCAAATTGGATGAGGGTTTCAGTGTTTGTACTTCCGCCACGCATCTCGAGTAAAATAAACACAAGAACTTGGATGGCCATTAACAAGTATGTAAAGATTGGTTTGCCATGGCTAAAGATTTGTTCATCTTGTTTCTGCTTTTGGTAAGAAGCAGCCAAAGCATCTTCTTTAAGATGGTTAATTTCATTTTCTTCTATAAACTCATAATCCCTGTTGACCACTTCCAACGGAAACCCCAGAAAGCTTTCCAATTCCGTCAAAGATTCTTCCATAGCCTCTGTTTGAAAAATCATGGTATCAATCGTAATTTTTGCACGACTTTCGTTTGAGTATCTTCCAAGGACATCCGAATAATCATCAACCGGAGCATATTGACTAACATAAATGGTTTTAACAGTTAGTTCCTTCCTGGAAAGAAACCTACGAATCTTCTCTGCATTCTGCAGTACAAGATTTCGGTCACGCTTCATATTATTGGACCAATCCAAATCTTCTCTTTTTATACGGATTAGGGGATCTATCCGACTCGACTGATTTTCAAGCCATATTTCTTGCTGATCAGTGGATGCAGATATAAATCGATACCCTTTTTTCGTAATCAATTGATTGATAAAGGACCAATAGATATATTCTTCTTTAAAACTCACGGATTCCCCTACTTTCTCTCCCTAAAAAGTTTCTATATCTATTTTATCATTACGTAAGAGGAACAGAAATAATTCCTCTGGTCATTATGTTTGATCTTGCACAGTTTTAAAAATTGGCAATTCCATTAGAACGGCTATAAGGATGTTGCGCAGTACTTGATTCTTCATAATGGAAGACCTCTTTTGAAACACTATATACCCTATTATGCCAGATACGAAAATAATTAAGAATTTATTCATGTAAAAATCCCTCCTGTATTACCATATAGTTTGGTGAACAGGAGGGATTTTTATTCTACTTATAGTAACTGATCAAGAATTGGATTCATCGTTTCTTTTAATACTTTAACAGAATGTGAAAATTTCTCTTGCTCATCATCTGATAATTTCAGTTCGAGGATATCAGAAATTCCTTCACGGTTTACTATCGCAGGGACACCTACATACACATCTTCTTGTCCGTACTCCCCATCTAGGAAGGTTGACACTGTCAAAATGCTGTTTTCATTCTGAAGGATGGCTTTTGTAATACGAACCAGACCCATGGCAATTCCATAGAATGTTGCACCTTTTCGATTAATGATTTCATAAGCTGCATCACGTACATTAATAAAAATCTTATCCAAATCTTCCATGGAATGATTAGGTTTATCTTTAATCAGTTCGTTCATATTCTTTCCGCCTACATTGGCATGGCTCCATACAGGTAATTCTGTATCCCCATGTTCTCCAATGATATAGGCATGGACATTTCGAGGATCCACTTCAAAATAATCGCTTAACATAAATCGAAATCTGGCCGTATCAAGAATCGTACCAGAGCCAAGTACGCGATGTTTAGGAAGACCTGAAAATTTCCATGTTGCATATGTAAGGATATCAACTGGGTTCGCAGCCACAAGAAAGATCCCATTAAATCCATTAGCCATAATTTCTCCAACAATGGATTTAAAGATTTTCATATTTTTTTCAACTAAATCTAAGCGTGTTTCACCAGGCTTCTGATTCGCTCCTGCAGTTAGAACGATAATGTCTGCATCTTTACAGTCTGAATAATCTCCGAACCAAATTTTCGTTCTATTCGGTGCAAATGGAGTTCCATGATTCAAGTCCATTGCATCGCCTTCTGCTTTATCCTTATTTAAATCAATTAAAACAAATTCTTCAGCAATTCCCTGATTTAACATAGCGAATGCATAGCTGCTTCCAACAAAACCTGTACCAACAAGGACAACACGATTTACATTCTTTTTCATTAACAAAAACCACCTTTTCACACTGCATACAAGCTCTTTATACCCTAGTATTATGTGATACTATACCAAGTTATTATACAAAAAATAGTGCTTATCAGAATTGAGCTTAGATTTACAGTTTCGTTATTAATCCAGTTAATTCCTTTCCTTTTAACAGTCCGTGTATTGCAGTGCACTTTTTTCTCCGTATGAACCGAACAAACTGGGCATATATATTCGACTTGCAGGAAAGCCCCCAGTAAGGTATCCAGAATACTGCCCAGAAATCCGAATGCACTCAGTAGGAGAATTGTTGAAAATGACAGATTAAACAGTATACCTGCTATTACTGCAATGAATATGGAGCCAAACAGCCCGGCCAGAGTTCCATGGACTGAGACTGCCCCTGAAGTACCCCGTTCACATCTTTTCAAACTGATTATATGGATTGGGTCAGATTTACTCAATACTCCAAGTTCAGATGACCATGTATCAGAAGTAGCTGCTGAAATTGATACGATAAAGGAAATTAACCAAATATCAGAACCGTCAGATATAAAATAAAGTAAAGAACTTATACCAGCAGGACCGCCATTTACTGCTACCTGGGCCCAATTTCGTCTGCTTCCGTTTGCTAATTTTTTATCAATACTCTGCTTAATTCTTTTTTTATAACTGGAAAACAGACTAGATGAGGAAAAAAACAAACCAATTAGTAGTAAACCTTCCCATCCAAGTCCTATAACAATTAAAGCTCCCAAAAGAAATGCTGCGAGAGCACCGGATTTACTCAGAGCTTTAAGCCGATATGCCCCGTAGGAGCCGACAGCAACAGCGCCGTAAATAATTAAGTTACCCACAATTTATTACCCCTTGTTCTGTGAATAGATAGTCGACAGGGATGTCGAACTCTTCTGTATGGATATCATCTCTTATTTGCATCATAAACGCCAGCGAAAGTTTGATTCCATAAAATGATGCCAAATAACGATCATAATAGCCGCCGCCAAATCCAATCCGATATCCAGTTGTTGAGAATAGGAGTCCCGGAACTACCATTATATCGATTTGGTCGGATTCTATCTTTTGTGTTTTATCCGGTCTGGGCTCTTTTAAACCACTATAAACTGACTCAAGTATCGTATTTGGACGATAGTCATAAAATTCCATATGCTTTGTGTGTGGATAGCATTTTGGAATCACGATATTCTTTTTCTCTTTCCACGCTCTCTCGATAATCTCTTTCGTTTCAATCTCAGGATGCCGAGAAATTGTGATTCCGATTGTCTTTGCATTCTTCCATATGTCATGACTAAATAAGTATTCAACAATTTTAGATGTATATGTATCCCGCTCGTATGACGGAAATTCCGCTAATAAACTCCGATAAGTCGATCTTAATTCTCCCTTTAACATTGCGTTAAATCCCCTTAAATTCTATATAATCCCAAAAAAAAACAACAGGAGAGAACCTCCTGTTGTTTTATTTTGTTTCGCGGTGTGCAGTTGTACGCTTCTCTCTTGGGCAATATTTTTTAAGCTCAAGACGATCAGGATTATTACGTTTATTTTTTGTGCTGATATAATTACGCTCACCGCACTCTGTGCAAGCTAAAGTAATGTTTACACGCATGTGAGTCCCTCCAGTTCATTCAAAACTTCATTTTATACGACTTTTCTATAATATCACCTTTCACTAATAAATGCTAGTCTGATTTTTGACCAAGTAATCAAACAGCATGACTTCCTCTTTATTCTTGCCTGTAATTAACCAATTAGAAACCCCCATTTTCACTCCGGGCTCCACTAGAAGCTTGTACATCGTTGTACAGATAACTAGACCTCTGGCTAAAGGAGAGTGGATAATTTGGCCATTTTCCATTAATTCGTACACCGCTTTTTTATGTTTTCGTTCCATTATCGAAATAGATGCACAATCATTTCCATTTAATAAGCTTATCGTATTCTTACCATATAAATAGATTAAAGAATCCGCAGGACTATAAAAACTTGCTGATACTTCACTAAAGGCCTCATGGACAAAAAATATCTTAATTTCAAGTGGCCGATCCCCATCATTTTTGCAGACTACATCTACTCTATCGAAATAATCATTATTTGTTAACTGTACTGCAGCAGATATCCCCTCTTGATCTTGATCGTTTTTGCACCAAAGATAGGGTACAATTAATCCAGATTTATCATCAACAAGCCTTTTACAGCTGGCTTTTTTAGTACTTTTATTTAAAGAGTCTAACTGGTCCATGCGGTCCCACCCCTTTCATTCATCTTGCCTTCTTTAGCGAACCACTAATATCTTCCATTTAAATCCTAACACTCCCTGAACCAGATGACAATGAACGCATATTGTCGAAGTACCACTACCTACTTCCAAATTATGAGCAATACTTCCTTTTTCATATATTTTTACCAAAATCAAGTGAAAATTGTTGTACAATAGGGATTGTAATTTAATTTGGGAGGGTATTCATGATAATCATTATGATTTGTTTATTTTCTCTATCTGCCTTACTGTTCTTGCTATCGTTGTTTTATAAAGGACAGGAAACTAAAGTAGAAAAAGAGATTGAACAGCTTTCATTAGAGCATATACAAGAAATGTATATAATAAAAAAACGAATTCGTGCACTTGAGGAGGAAATCCTGCACGAGGAATCGTTTTCGGAGGTATCTTTTTTAACTAATTCCTCGCCCATACACGAGGTTATTCAAAATCAGGTCATTCATTTGTACAAACAAGGATTATCGATTGAACAAATTTCCAGGCAATCTGCATTATCAAACAATGAGGTAATTAGAATCCTTGAAAGTCAGGCAGGCGATCTTCATTGAACCGACTATACATATCTGGAGCAGCTGCAGGTATTTTTTTAGCCACAAGCGTATTTACTGCATATTATCTTGCCACAGATGAATCAGCAGCTAAAAAGGTGCCCCTTTCAAGCGAGGACGCTCATAAAACTCTACAGGAGGATGGTTATCATGTTTTATCAAAAAGTGAGTGGGGTGACTATCAAAAGAACCTTCAATCTATTAATCAACTAAAAACAGGAAATCAACAAAGTAATAAAGAAGAAACTGTAGCCATTAAATTATCGATTAAGCCTGGAATGGCTTCCGACGAGATTATCAGCCTATTAAAAGATGAGCGCGTGATTGAGGATACTGAAAAGTTTTTCACCTACTTGAATGATCGGGATCTCACAAAAAAGATTCAGACTGGGACCTATACAGTTTATAAAAACATGGACTATGCTGCCTTATCTGCCATTTTAACGAAGGGTAAATAGTATATCAAAGTGGCAGCTTTTAAACTGGGATAACCTTTGCAATAACATCCCAGATTTTTCTATTTTGATCAATACTCTCTTCCCCTGAATCGATAATATCGGCCTTTTCAATTAAATTTTCCATCGCTTGATCAACAAAGCCGGGTAAAGGAAGTTTTTTTATAGCTTTAGCCATTTTTTCTGGATAGATATGACCATAGATTTCAATAGCCATAGAGAGCTCAGATACCGATAATTCCCTTCCGTATTTCTTTTGATAGTTTGCTTTCAGTTTCCTTGCCAGATCAATGGCTTCTTTAGGGTTTTGGATAATGGATTCCAATTCTTTATTATTGTCTATATGAATAGCTTTTTCACTCAGAAAATAGGTTATAGGTACTCCGTCCACTTCTACTGACTCTTTTTTCTTCATTCTTCTAATCCCCCTTTTATTAATAAATGTTATTTTCTTATATCCAAGTCACAAATTTATAAACATCTTTAAGGATTGTCCGTTAGTCAGATAAAGCTAGAGTTTTAGTTAAACACATTTTACAACCTCAATAAAACTGTTATACATACTTATCCACCTTTCTTCATAATATGTACAAGTTACTAATACATAAGAAGATGGAGTGAAAGCGTGAGCGGACATATTATGTTTAGTTATTTTTTGTTGGGAATAACATTGGCGGCACCCATTGGTCCAGTTAACTCAGCCAGAATAGATAAGGGGATCAAAAACGGTTTTTTTCACGCCTGGATAGTAGGCGTAGGATCTATGATTGCGGATGGAGTATTCATGCTATTGGTCTATTTGGGTTTTGTACAATTTATTACGATTCCTTATGTCCAGATTTTCCTGTGGCTCTTTGGAGGATTTGTTCTTATTTATACCGGAATTGAAAGCATTTTGAGGGTCCATACACTTTCATTAGAAGATTATCGTACGAAGGACTCGTTATCGAAATCTTTTTTAACTGGATTTATAATGTCCATTACAAGTCCATTATCTATCCTCTTTTGGATAGGGATATATGGGTCGGTTCTCGCTAAAACAGTTACTTCGTACGGCACAAGCTCTCTTCTTGTGTACAGCTTGATGATTTTTCTCGGGCTAACTTTTTGGGACATTACCGTTGCCTTTCTAACAACCGGGTTCAGAAGATATCTGAATGACACTAGCTTGAAAGCTATATCAGCCTTCTCAGGACTTTCTCTAATCGGTTTTGGGGCATACTTTGGTTTTCAGGGCATAAAGACATTATTTTTTTAAGCATTAAAAATAGGAACAAGAAAAAATGGAGCTTCCTATTTGGGAATCTCCATTTTTATTATCACAATTCTATTCATTTAAATGATAGTGTCTTCCTTTAATCATATAAAGGGTTTCTTCCGCCATATTAGTTATATGATCGCCTATTCTTTCATAGTGGCGGACAATAAACAATAACTGAGAATTTTCGTTAACCGTAGCAGACTCAGGATGCTTCATTTCAAGTATTTTACGGATTTCCTGTCCATATAAATCATCCACTGTATCATCGAGCTCTGCAAGTTCCTTAGAAAGGACAATATTTTCCTCCATAAAGGATTTATTGAACATATCAAGCATTTTCATACAAGTAGCGTGCATTTCGCCTACAGCCTCATTAACAAAGGGCTTTTCTTCCTTTGATAATCTAATCGCAGTTTTGGCAACATTCTTTGCATAATCACCAACCCGTTCAATTTCAGAACCGATTTTAATAGCTGAAACAATATGCCTTAAATCCGTTGCAACAGGCTGCTGCTTTGCAATCATCAAGATAGCCAGTTCATCAAGCTCTTCTTCCATTTTATCAAGCTTTTTATCATCCTCTATAACAGAAAGTGCTAGCTCTACATCATTTTTCAGCAATGCTTGGTACGATTTATTCAAGGCAGATGAAGCAAAACGTTCCATATCTATTACTTTAAGCTTTAATTCCTTTAGCTCGCTCTCGAATTTTTCTCTTAAAACCATTTTTTATTCTCCCTTCAAAATGATCTGGCTTATCCGAAACGTCCTGTTATATAATCTTCTGTTCTCTTATCATATGGGTTTGAGAAAATCTTATCTGTCTTGTCATATTCAATGACTTCACCATTCAAGAAGAAGGCAGTTTTGTCAGATATACGAGCTGCTTGCTGCATATTATGCGTAACGATAATAATACTGAATTTCTCTTTCAACTCTTGTACGAGTTCTTCAACCTTTAATGTTGAAATTGGATCTAATGCGGAAGTCGGTTCATCCATTAATATCACATCAGGAGAAACGGCAAGGCATCGTGCCAAACAAATACGTTGCTGCTGTCCGCCTGATAGTCCGTTGGCGTTTGTATGCAATCGATCCTTAACTTCGTCCCAGATTGCTGCACCACGCAAGCTTTTTTCTACAATTTCATCCAATTCTTTTTTGTTTTTAATACCATGTATTTTAGGTCCGTATGCTACATTTTCATAAATAGACTTTGGAAAAGGATTTGGCTTCTGAAATACCATTCCAACTTTTGTCCGTAATTCTTCCACTTGAAAATCTTTATCAAAGATATTCTGTCCCCGGTAAAATATATCACCAGAAGTACGAACACTTGGAATAAGTTCAATCATTCTATTTAATACTTTAATATAAGTAGATTTCCCACATCCAGATGGGCCAATAATGGCTGTAACCTCATTTTCATTAATGGCAAGATTAATATCCTTTAAAGCATGGTGATCACCATACCACAAATCCAAACCCTGTGTATCGTAAACAAGTTTACTAGACTTTTCCGTTTTAGCCGGGTTGGCTTCTTTTAATTCTATCATCTCAATTTCCCCCTTGGTAATGGTGATTTCACTTAAGACACAGATGCCTTTTGTTTTGTTTTACTTTTGCCGCCTTCAAAATGTTTTTGGATAATTTTTGAGAATAAACGTGCAAGGAGATTAAAGATTAATACCATTATAATCAATACTGCTGCTGATTTAGTCGCGATTGCCGTTGCATCCGGAACAATTCCTTCAGAATTTAATTTCCAAATATGAACAGCCAATGTCTCTGCAGGTCTGAATATATTAAAAGGATTAACCGGACTTGTTAGATCGGCTGCTGTATTCAAGATTGGTGTTGTCAATCCTGCTGTAAAAATTAACGCTGCTGCTTCACCAAAAATACGACCAGCTGCCAGGATAACTCCCGTTATAATTTGAGGCATTGCTGTAGGAAGAGCAATTTTTACAATTGTCTGCCATTTGGTAGCCCCAAGTCCCAGACTGGCTTCTTTAACACCGGCTGATACCTCTGTAATTGCCGCTTCACTGACACGTGTTAAACTCGGTAAATTCAGAATCGTAATTGCTAGTGCCCCTCCGATAATGGTGTACCCCCAACCTGTAGCTGTGACAAATACCAATAAACCAAATAAACCAACTACAATGGACGGGAGAGAGGCCATCGTATCAATGCATAATCGGATAAACGTTAATAACTTTCCGGGTTTGGCATACTCCGCCAAATAAATACCTGCGCCTAAGCCAAGCGGTACAGAGATTATCAGAGTAATAATTAACATATAGAAAGAGTTAAATAGCTGATATCCGATTCCCCCACCAGCATCCATATTGCTAGAACGACCAGTCAGAAAAGATGGGTCCCAGAAACCCCAGCCCTTTTTGAGTATTTCAAATACTAAATAACTCAATAAAATAATGACAAAAATAGCAACGATATAGAAAATACCCGTCCAGATTTTATTTACTGTTCTAGCGCTCATTTCTGTGCCCCCCTATTCCCGATAAAACGAATAATCATGATGAATAAGAATGACATGATTAAAAGTATTAGCGCGAGGCTCCATAATGCATTATTCCATGCAGTTCCATTCATTGTATTAGACATGTCCATCGTTAAAATTCCAGTTAACGTTGCCGTGGGATCATTTAAGCCAGTCGGCAATTTAACCGTATTTCCGATAACCATCTGAACGGCAAGTGCTTCACCAAAAGCACGTGCAAGCCCCATAACGATTCCTGTAAAGATGCCATTCTTTGCGGCAGGAATGATTACTCGGCTGATTGCCTGCCATCTCGTGGAACCGAGCCCATAGGAGGCTTCCAGAAGCTGTGGCGGGACATTTTTTAACGCATCTGTTGCCAAGCTTGCAATAGTCGGTAATATCATGATACTAAGTACAATTATCCCGGCTGTTAAACTGAATCCTACTCCGCCGAATGTGTTTCTAAGTAGGGGAACTAATAAAGTCACACCTAGCAAACCATAAACAACGGATGGAATACCAACCAGCAATTCCAAAACCGGCTGCAAGACCTTTTTTCCGAATTTCGGGGAAATAAAGTTCGTAAATATTGCTAGAGCTATTGCAATAGGTGCACTGATAACAATGGCACCAATTGATACAAGTATAGAACCGATGATAAATATCAAAGCTCCATATTTCCCATCATTGGGACTCCAGTTTGTTGAGGTCAACATCTCCACTATAGAGATATTACTGTTTGTAAATGACTGAATACCCTTTCCTGTAATAAAAACGATAATAGCCAAAGTTGTTACAACGATTAATAGTCCACATAATGTAACAAGAATCCGTCCGATATATTCACTTTTCCAATAGTTGATTGGTTTATGATCATTCAAGCCTTTTCGCTCCTTCCGGCAAACAGATGATAACCAGGCTGTTTGACTTCCTGTTTACTTCATCCTTGGAATTATTCTTTATTTTCTAGCTCTAACATTGGAATGTATCCCATTTTCGTAACGGTTTCGGCAAACTCATCACTCCTAATGAAATCCATATAACCTTTAACAGCTCCGCCTATTTCGCCTTTCGTTACCATATATTCATAGGACCAAAAAGGGTAGCTGCCATTTACCACATTCTCAATTGTGGGTTCAGCCCCATTAATAGTTACCGGTTTTAAGGATGAGCCTTTCCCCTCAGCGAGGTAGCTCATAGCCAGATAACTAATAGAACCAGGTGTGGAATTAATCGAGTTTTCTACAGCACCGTTAGAATCCTGAGTTGTTCCAACCCCTGTATTCATGCTGACATCCTTCATGATTGTTTTTTCAAAGGCATATCGGGTACCTGATGATTCTGGTCTGTTCACGACATTTATTTCTGAATCAGCTCCGCCAACCTCTTTCCAGTTTTTAATTTTTCCGGAGAAGATTCCTTGGATTTGTTCAATTGTTAAATTATCTACATTGGCATCATCATTCACCACTATGCCAAACGCAATACCGGCTACTTTATAATCGACCAGTTCTTCTGCTAATTTCTCATCTTCAATTTTATCTACTGAAGGTAGATCAGAGTTTCCGATATTGACTGCACCACTCGCCACTTGATTTATACCTGTTCCGCTTCCACCGCCTTGAACAGTAACCGATACATTTGGATTTTTCGCCATAAATTCAGTTGCTGCTTCATCTGCCAATGGTAGTAAAGCTGTAGAACCAGCTGCATTTATGATTCCTGTGTATCCTTCTTCTTCAGAGCCGCTTCCCGCCTTTGCTCCTCCTCCATTATTACTGGTACAAGCTGCCAGCAATCCGATTATAAGTATCAAAGTAATCATAAATGCTGTTTTCCTTCTACGCATTTCCAATCCTCCCATATACTTTGGCTATTTATTTGTAATTTTTAATTTTCACCCTTTATATTTTCTATAGTAAAGATAAAGTTTAAATACTGTGTTAAAGAATTGTAAACGTAGTGTAAAAAATCAAAAGTTTATTGTAAAGATGACTGCAAAATCCTAGAAACCGCACTATTTATTTGTAATAATAATCCAAAAGAATGATACTTACCTAAATTATGCTGGCAGTAAATAAAAAAAGGTCTGCCCCATAAATCAAGGCAGACCCAATTTTCTATTAATCTTTTATTTTTGTTTAGCTCGTTCTTCTTTTAATTCATAATATTTTTCATAAACTTCTTTTGCGATTTCGAGGTTCATTTTATGTCCTGACGAATTTTGGTAAGCCCATGGTACTACTACACTCATGGCAATTTCCGGGTTATCGGCAGGAGCATAGGTAACAAAGGTTATATTATAGGTTTCTGGCTGTACAGTACCCTTTTCCCATTTAGGTCCATCATAAAAGGCTTCCGCTGTACCTGTTTTACCTGCTGGTTTATAGTCAGCATTTCCAAAATAAGAGTAGGCGGTTCCTCCGGTGGATTGGGTAACTTGTCTAAATCCTTCCTGGACACGTTCAATCCATTCAGTTTTCATTGGAAGAGTATTCATCACTTCTGTTTTAACCTCTTTAATAACCGGTCCAAGCGTATTATCTTCATCATCATCCACTGGCTCACGGACTTGTTTTAAAACATGCGGTTTTATACGGTTACCTCCATTTGCAATGGTAGAAACATATTGAGCCAACTGCAATGGAGTATACGTATCGTATTGGCCAATGGAAAAGTCCATTAATAATCCGGCACCCTGCGAGGATCCTTTATAGCCGATTTGTTCACCAGGTAAGTCTATACCTGTTTTAACACCTAAGCCAAATTGACTGTAATAATTCCTCATTGTGCTGAATGCTGAGTTATTAACTTTCAGAGAGCCTCCCGGAACATAGTTTCCTTTACCAAGAGCAATCGCTGTTTTAAACATGTAGACATTGGAGGATACTTTCAGTGCTTCAATGTCACTAATATTCCCAAAATTCTTCCATGATTTTTTAATTGGCGTGGCTTTAATCTTCATTGGTCCATCATAAATGACTTGTCCAGGTTTTATTGCACCGGTCTGGTATCCCGTTAAAATAGTTGCTCCTTTAACTGAAGAGCCCATGGCATAGGATGAAGTAAAAGTTCCCAATGCCATATCATTCATTTGCATTTTTCCATTATCATCGGCTGCATATTGTTTACCAGCCAGAGTTAGGAGTTCACCAGTATTAGGATTCGTTACAACAACAAAAGCACGATCGAGATATTTTGTATTCCCGCTTGCTTTCTTTTCCTTCAATTGCTTTTCAATAATTTCTTCTGTGGCTATTTGAAGATCCATATCAACTGTTAATACAAGATCCTTACCTCTTTGTCCTTCAGAAATAACCTCCGTGCTGACAATATCGCCGGATGTATTAGTTACATTTCTAATTTTCTCCTGTTGACCGCGTAATAAATCTTCATATTGCTGTTCTAAGTAGGAGGTTCCAACTCTATCATTTCGACTGTAGCCCCGAGCTAAATAATAACTTGTTTTATCAGAGGGCAATCCTTCGCTGGCACTTGATACTTTACCTAAAACAGATTTAAGCGTATCGCCATACGCATATTTACGTTCCCAATCTGTTGTTGTATCAACGCCTGGAAGAGATTCAATCTGCTCATTAACTCTCGCTACCTCTTCATATGTCGTTCCTTTATTTTTCACAATTTGCGGAGTTAAATAGTAACCGGCAATAAACTTGCTATAGATCGCCAGCACTTCCAACTCACTTTGACTGTAATCTATTTCTTTTTCAGTAATTCGCTCAAGCTGTAATTTGTATATATCATCATCTGTCAGCTTTCCATCACTTAATTGCTGATATTCTTTTTCTGTTACTTTCTTTTTAGCAGCTTCTGGGTTATTTAAAATCCAAAAGTCTTTCATATCCCTTTCACGAACTTTATCAGTATCAACCTCAATTAGCTTGGAAAGTTTTTCAGCAGTTTCAAGCATCTCTTTGCTTGAGGTTTTTTGTGTACGTGTGTAAGTTATCGCATATAAAGGTTGATTATCAACGATGATTTTTCCATTTCGATCATATATTTTTCCCCTCGGCACAGAATTGCTCACAGTTACATCCTCTGTCCGCTCTATTTCACGCTTATAGTCATCTCCATATACAATCTGAACAATTCCTAAACGGAGTATTAATGCAGAAAACATTACAAATACTGCAAAAAACAGTAGATTCAGGCGAACAGGTACATGTTTTTTCTTTTTCTTTTTTCTGACTTTCACTGTCCCCATCCCTTCTAATACACATTTCTTATCATTTTATTATCAATTTTTAAAGATTAACAGAAGTAAAAGATTCCAGCAACTTTTAGTTGCTTACATCTTGATGTCTTTTACAAAATAATAAACAAACAGATGTCCGGACCCTAATAATAATAGCAATATTTTGATGCCGGTACTCTCCGGCAAAATTTTAATGAACAATATAAACATAAGAATCGATGCGGCTCTTCCCATATTTAAAAATAATTCCCGGATTACCACATATTCGATACGATGTTCCCCCGCTTCCCAGGATCGTCCTATTACATCATACGTGACAGACATATAGGGGACAAGCAATAAGGGATAAGCTACTGCAAGAATAGACGCATATGTAAGCAGTTTAGTGAATGACACTTGATATATCAGAAAAAAGATTGAACCATAAAGGAAAATGGCCCCCACCAGCATCGACCATTTTCGGTAACGAACCTTTATATATCTGCTGACTAAAAAATAAGCAATAAATGATACTCCTGAACTAATTAATCCATATGTACCTAAAGCCATTTCGCTACCCGTTTCGACAAATACAAAAACGGAAACAACAAAGAGAAACGTCCCTTCCCTTAGCCCCTGCGAAAAATTAGCATACGTAATTCTTCTCCAATCTTTATTATTTTTTCTTTCATCAAGAATACGCTTCAGCATATACTTCCCATTAGCTGCTCTGCTTTTTAATAAGAAACTAACAAGTACTGCCACGATAAACAAACATAAGGAAACTCCAAAAATGAACAGATAGCCATTGTTATCAGTCAAAACCGTAATAATATATCCCGCAAAAAAAGGACCAATCATTCCGCCGATAGACCCAGTTATCCCTTGGAGCCCATTAAATGTATCTCTAGTTTCTGGTTCAGTAATTTCGAATGTCATGACATTATAAGCAAGCCAATAGAATCCATATCCTATTCCAAGTAAACCACCAATTAGAACAAGATAAAGGTGGTCGGTAGAACTGAATGTCAGGACTGCTATATAAAATGCAGCTAAAAACAAGATTCCGATCCTCAGTACAATAATACGATCTATGCGTTTAGCCAATTTTCCAGCTAAAATAAAGGTAACTCCCTGAAGGATTACAACGGATAGATTATAAATCCCCAGATTGATCAATGCCTCAGACTGTTTCCATAAATAGATATTAACAAAAGTATTGGAAAGAGCCGTACTCAATGAATAAAGTGCTCCAATTAACAAAAGGATATAAAGTTCTTTATTTGTTTTTATTTTATTGACAAATTGATTATCCATTTTCATAAAAACTCCCCTTCACTTCCGGTTAGTTTTCCTGTAGATAATCCTCTTATGTAGAATTAAATCATTTGGTATTTGTTAACAGCAGATCCTTTATTTTTTGCACAAAAAAAGATACAGGAAACGATTCGGATTCGTTTCCTGTACCCACACTTATTATACGATTATTTTGCTGCTGCGTAGCGCTTAGAAACTTCATCCCAATTTACAACATTCCAGAAAGAATTAATGTATTCAGGACGACGGTTTTGGTAGTTTAAGTAGTATGCATGCTCCCAAACATCAAGACCTAGGATTGGTGTTTTACCTTCCATTAATGGAGAATCCTGATTAGCAGTGCTGGAAAGTTCTAGTTCACCATCTTTAACAGTAAGCCAAGCCCAACCGGAACCAAAACGAGTTGTAGCAGCTTTCGCAAACTCTTCTTTAAAGTTTTCAAAGCTTCCAAATTTAGCTGTTAGTGCATCAGCTAATTCACCTTCTGGTTGTCCGCCCCCATTAGGAGATAGAATATTCCAGAATAATGTGTGGTTAGCATGTCCACCGCCATTGTTTCTAACAGCAGTACGAATGCTTTCAGGTACAGAGTCGATGTCAGCTAAAAGATCTTCCAAGCTTTTTGCTGCCAATGTTTCCTGTCCTTCTAAAGCATTATTTAAGTTAGTCACATACGTGTTATGATGTTTTGTGTGATGAATATTCATTGTTTCTTTGTCGATATGAGGCTCCAACGCATCATACTCATACGGTAATTGTGGTAAAGAATAAGTCATAATTCTCTCCTCCTAATAATTGTAATAATAAGTACTTTCGGGCAATTCTGTAAGTTCATGTGTTACGAAAGTCTTTATCTTAAGATTAGCAATTGAAACCGTTTATTTCAACCTTTATGCCTTATCAGAGCACTCGGATAAAGAAATACACAATCATAATGATCTGAATGATAAATTTGGTTATCACACTGCCGACAAATCCAACGACAGAACCCATACCAATTTTCACTGCATTTTTTAGCGACTGTTTATGTACCAACAATTCAGCTATGACTGCACCTAAAAACGGTCCCAGTATAATACCAAGAAAAGGAATAACAAACGGTCCAATCAGCAATCCTATTGTACTACCCCAAACACCTGCTTTTGAACCTCCAAATTTCTTAACACCAAAAAGATTGACCAAATAATCTGCTCCAAACAACAGTAAAACAAACATTCCCTGTACAATCCAGAAAAACCACGAAAACGGTTCAAATGAAAAGAATACCCCATATAAAAGCATTCCACCTACTATAAATAGAACACTTGGAATAATAGGATAGATCAATCCTACAAACCCAATAATAAATACCAGCCAAATAATAAGCCAATACATCCATTCCATCTTCGACACTCCTCTCAAATACCCTAATTCAATACACACTTAACACTTTTTCGATTTGTTTCGCTATAATAAGCAGAACTTTCTTGTCTTATCGACATAAGCCAGATAGAATAAAGAATGAATTTAAAAAAAGGTGTTGTAGCCCATGAATATATTCTCACAATTTATTAAAAGCCTATACTCGCCAAAGCATATTGCGTCCTTTCGCTTTCAGGGTATAGGGAAAACCATCCTCTATGCTTTTTTATTATCTCTAATAACTATTTTACCATCATCGATCTATCTTACAAATGCAATACTAGATGGGGCAGATCATATAGCAAAAGCGTTAACGACAGATTTTCCTGAATTCGAAATTAAAGATGGCAGACTTCATTCAGATGAATCATTACCTGTCATTATTAATGATGATGTAGCTACGTTCCATTTTGACAGCACCGGAAGTCTGAATGCAAATGATATCACCAGCCCTACTGGAATAGACTTTGGAATACTACAGGATGAATTTGTCATTGCTGCAGACGGGGAATCACAAACAATTCCTTATTCTATGATACCCGGTCTTGAATTAACCAATGAAAAGGCCAGCGATTATATTAAATCTGCAAAAACATCTTTATACATAATTATCGGTCTATGTATGTTAGTCATGTATCTATTTACAACAGCAATATTCTTCTTAGAGATTACACTTCTAGCCTATCTTACCGGCTTATTTGTAACTTCCATGAACAGAAAAGCTACTTTTGGACAGCAGTGGAGGATAGCCACTTACAGCTTTACATTAGCCGTAACGTTCTTTACGTTTATGAATTTTATTCAGGTTCCTGTAATAGGTGATGTTTATGTCAAATGGTTTATTACACTAATGATGATCTACCTGACTATTAAAGAAATGCCTATTCCAAAAAGTAAACAAAAGACTATACAATCATAAAGTGTAGCCCTTCCGAATTTCTGCGGAAGGGTTTATTTATATCCTCTATTATTAAATACTGATTATCCAGCTCAACATTTCCTCTATTCTATCTAAACGTTAACTCTAAAAAAATCCTTCAAAATCAATTCTATTATCTCTACTAACTTCATATACTCTAGTAAAAGATAGAGGGAGTGCGAAAGAGATGAAAAGAATAATCCTGTTTATCGGCTTTTGTATTATAGCTTACTCGATATATTTTGATATAAGTGTAGGCACCCTTCCCACCTACTCCTCCGAGAATATGGATAAAATGAATGAAAACTACTATAATATAAAAGTAGAGCCGGGAGATACCGTTCTTTCTATAATAGAGAAAAATGAAGGTACTATCCCAGTACCGATTGATCAAATGATTGAAGACTTTTCTTTATTAAATAACGGAATGAAACCGGAAGAAATAGAAATCGGACAAACTTACCGATTTAAAAATTACTAAATAGCCAATTCATAATCAACTTTATTGTTATTTTAGCTAAAACGCTGATACAATAATTTAGAAGATAATATATTTATTGGTATTGAGGCAAACAGCCTAAAAGGAGAGAATGACCAGTGAGTGAACTAATACATCGTACAAAAACCCGCCCCGTAAAAGTGGGACCACTGACTATCGGTGGCAACGATGAAGTTATAATACAAAGTATGACGACAACGAAAACACATGATGTAGAAGCAACAGTCGCGGAAATAAATCGTTTAGAAGAAGCGGGCTGCCAAATTGTACGTGTAGCTTGTCCTGATGAACGGGCTGCTCATGCAATTTCTGAAATAAAAAAACGTATTAATATACCTTTAGTAGTTGATATTCACTTTGACTATCGTCTGGCTTTAATCGCTATTGAAGGCGGAGCTGATAAAATCCGTATTAACCCGGGCAATATCGGCAGACGCGAAAAAGTGGAAGCCGTTGTAAAAGCAGCTAAAGCGAAAGGGATTCCAATTCGTATTGGGGTCAACGCAGGATCTTTAGAACGTAAAATCCTCGAAAAATACGGTTACCCAACTGCAGACGGTATGGTTGAGAGTGCTTTACATCATATAAAAATTCTAGAAGACTTAGACTTCCATGACATCATTGTATCAATGAAAGCATCTGATGTACGCTTGGCAATTGAAGCCTATGAAAAGGCGGCACAGGCCTTTGATTATCCACTTCACCTTGGAATCACAGAATCCGGCACGTTATTTTCAGGAACGATTAAGAGTTCTGCCGGTATTGGTGCCTTATTAAGTAAAGGTATTGGGAATACTTTGCGTATTTCTTTAAGTGCTGATCCGGTTGAAGAAGTCAAAGTAGCCAGAGAGCTGTTAAAAGTATTTGGTTTATCAGCCAATTCTGCTACCTTAATATCATGTCCGACATGCGGACGTATAGAGATTGATTTAATTTCTATTGCTAACGAAGTGGATGAATATATTCAAAAAATTAAAGCTCCAATTAAAGTGGCGGTATTAGGATGTGCCGTTAACGGACCTGGCGAAGCAAGAGAAGCAGATATCGGCATTGCTGGTGCTCGCGGAGAAGGTCTATTGTTCCGCAAGGGTAAAATCGTTCGTAAAGTGCCAGAAGAAATAATGGTTGAGGAACTAAAAAAAGAAATCGATGTTCTTGCTGAAGAGTATTACGAAAAACAAAGAATTGAAAAAGAAAAAGCAAGCCTGTCTTAAATTAAGCAGAAGCAATTCAGGTTCGAAACAGAAACTTTAAACTTAATTAAAGGTATGAGAATTTATTCTTTTTCCTAGTATATGTAAATAAAGAACTTCAAAATAATTATTATTTTGAAGTTCTTTTTTATATCTGTTATTTATGGATGGAGGGATTGGATAAAAATCCAATCCCTAAACTATCCTGAGATTTGAAAGCCCATAACCGATTTCAGGCCTACTGTATTAGAAAAAGGGATATACCAAAAGACCAGCAACAACAGAAAATACACCAATTACTATTGCTGCTATCCCCATCATACGCGATTCAGTTTTCATCGCAAAAATCCCTGCGACAATGCCAATTGTCCCAAAAATCACCGGCATAAAAAATAGAGAGGCAATTGACAAGGCTAACGCCACTATACCAAAGCTGCTAGCCTTAGAAGTGGTCTTATTATTATTTTCTGTTTGACTTTGACGTCTGTATTCAGCAGAATCCATAAATTCTGCCCCGGTCTCCTCACGATAATTGAGCTTTTGACACACGTCTTCATTTTTAAATTTATCTCTTTTATTTCTGGCATTCCAATGTCTTTTTGAGGCTGACAATAGCATTCCCTACCTTCCTTTATTGAAGCCTTCCTAGTTTGCTCCATAAAAGGCTAACTCATAAGCAGGGATTGTTTCATGAATCTACAAAATTTAGAAAAGCAATTTGTCGCATTTTGATGTAAACTACAGACAAACATATTTTGGAGGAAATGCTTCATGTCAAAACCTAAACGTTTTGGAATAGATATTGATGGTACCATCACTACACAGGATTCCATGCTTCCTTATATCAACAAAGCCTTTCGCTTGCAATTAACATTAGAGGATATTAACCAATATGAATTTTATCCGTTTGTAAATGTTCCAGAGCATGAATTTGATCTTTGGTTTCAAAAACACGAACCCATCATTTATTCTGAATCACCTATGGCAAAAGGTGCCAAACGAGTTTTACAGGAATGGAAAGAAATATATGAACTGTTTTTCATCAGCGCCAGAAATCAAACTTTATTGCCAGTTACAAAGGAGTGGTTCAGTAAAAACGATTTACTGTATCACCACATCGAATTAATCGGTACGCATAATAAGGTTGCAACGGTAAAAAAACACAAAATCGATCTTTTCTTTGAGGATAAGCACGATAACGCTGTTGCAATCGCTGAAGAATGTGAAATTCCAGTCATCTTATTTGACGCACCTTATAATCGGATGGCTATCCCAAACAATGTAATCAGGGTGGAAAATTGGGCGGAAGCCTATCAGTGGGTAAACCATTGGGCTAAGGAAAATCGGTAATAAAAAGGAGCCACTCTCCAATCGCAGAATGGCTCCTTTCTAGTTACTTTGTTGTATATTCTCTTGCAAACAATCTGGGCATCTTCCGTATATTTCAAATTTATGTCCTGAAATATCATATCCTTTAAAATCCTCTGTTATTTTTTCCATTGGACATAACTCTACATTACGAGTTTTTCCGCATTCCATACAAATGAAATGATGGTGATGATGATTTCCAACACAAGCAAATCGGAATCTTTTTTCACCAGAAAGCTCAGTGGTTTCTAGAATCCCTAAGTTTGCATACAAGGATAAATTTCGGTATATCGTGTCATAGCTCATACCTGGGTATGAACTTTTCAATTTTTCAAGGACTTCTTTGGCTGTTAAATAACGATTGCTCTTCGAAAAAAGTTCAAGCATGTCT
This sequence comes from Pradoshia sp. Z4_20, assembly GCF_058216035.1. Classification (NCBI taxonomy): domain Bacteria; kingdom Bacillati; phylum Bacillota; class Bacilli; order Caryophanales; family Bacillaceae; genus Pradoshia; species Pradoshia sp. Z4_20. The sequence goes on along the minus strand of NZ_JBZAJD010000001.1, from coordinate 310,162 downwards.
TCACGCTTCTCAGTGTATTTGTAGCCCTTATCTTTCAAGAGTTGTATTGCTTCTTTAACATCCATCTTCAGATACCTCCTTACGCAGTCATTCTCCATTTCTTGATAAAAATTGTGATTAAAAGAATGATAATTGCCAATACAACGATTGTACCACCCGGAGCAAGATTTAAATAATATGATGTGAATAATCCGCCTATTACAGCCAATTCTCCAAACAGAATGGAAATAAAAATGGTTTGTTTAAACCCCTTCGCTACTTTTAAGGCAGCCGCTACCGGTAAAGTCATTAATGAAGAAACAAGCAGGACACCCACAATTCTCATAGAAATGGCAATAACCAAAGCAACGAGCACGATAAAGATAAAATGAATCGCTTTAGCCGGTATTCCGGAAGTTTTAGCATGCTCCTCATCAAAGGATAAAAGGAATAATTCTTTATATAGGAATATAACAATTGCGATAACAGCAATACTGATTGCCAAAACAATCCATAAGTCTGTCCGACTTACCGCACTGACACTTCCAAATAAATATCCAAATAAATCAGTCGTGAAGCCATTAGCGAGCGAGATAAAAATCGCTCCCAGCCCTACTCCTCCGGAAAGAATGATTGGAATGGCAAGTTCCTGATAATGTTTATAGACGGAACGCAGTCGCTCTATAAAAAGCGATCCCGTTACCGAGAAGGCCATCCCCATATATAAAGGATTAATAGGACCCATTGCAGGCACTTCCTTACTTAGTAACAAACTGAATGCAATTCCAGTCAGGGTTACATGGCTAAGGGCATCTGCAATTAAGGAGAGTTTTCGAACTACAATAAATACACCCAACAGCGGAGCAATAATACCAATTACAATCCCTGCTAGAAAGGCATTTTGTAGAAATTCATACTGAAACATTGATAACATACTACTTCCTCCAAATTAATGATCATGTGTTAATGTATAAACATCATGGCCATAAAAAGCTGACATATCCTTATCATCTAAATGTTCATATTCACATGTATTCCCGTGAAAATGCAATTGTTTATTTAGACAAGCAATATGAGTGACCTTTTCTGTAATGGTACCAGTATCGTGAGTAACCAAAATAAGTGTCAATCCAAGGTTACGGTTTAAATCGTAAAGCAGGTCATAAAAATTAGTAACATTCTTTACATCTACACCAACTGTAGGTTCATCCAGTATTAACATAGCAGGATCGCTGACCAGTGCTCTTGCAATGAATACCCGTTGTTGCTGACCGCCCGATAATTCTCCAATTGGTCTTTTGATGAAATTCTTCATTCCTACTTCTTTGAGCGCTTTCACCACTTTTTGGCGATGAGTTTTATTATAGAAACGAAAAAGTCCTATTTTCTTCGTTAATCCGCTAGCTACAACTTCTTCCACTGTGGCTGGGAAACCACTGTTAAAGGAATTGGCCTTTTGTGATACATAGCCAATTTTCTCCCAATTTTTAAATTTGTTTATTTTCTCACCGAACAAGAAAATCTCACCTTGCTGTACTTTATTTAATCCAAGCATCAGCTTCAGCAATGTTGATTTGCCAGAACCATTCGGCCCGACAATAGCGAGGAAATCTCCATCCTTGACGGATAAATTAATATCTTCCAGAACGTTTTCTCTCTCATATTTATAAGTAACATGTTCAATTTTAATTAAGTCATTATTCATAATCGGCCACCTGTTAATAAGAATGATTACGATTTATCTCAAGTAGTATACAGGACAATTTCAGTAAAGTAAACACATTTACTTAATATTGTATAATTTAGTTCATTTTTTTCTGTCCTTTTCATATGGTAAACATGGGGTGGTAATTTGAAGCTATTTGAAAGCATTGTTAACTTAAAAATCAATCGTATCACTGCCAGTGAATTGCTTGATTTTGCCGGACAGAATGGTTTAACTTTAAAAAAAACGGAAGCTGAGGAAATAACCAAACTAATCCGGGGGAAATCCGTAAATATTTTTGATCAGACTGAACGAAAACAGCTTTTAAAAAATATCGAGAAAATTACCGGTGCAGAGAAAGCACAGAAAATCGAGAAAATATTTTATAGCATGACCGGAATTTAAAAAGGAAGCAGTACAGATGTACTGCTCCCCTTCTCTTTATACCGTTTGTCCAAGCATGGAAGCTTGAAAATCTACCCAAGCTCCATCTCTTAGCATATCAATTTCATGTTTATACGGTGCTTTTTTGTTTGTTTTATCCGTACCCACAAATGGAGTCTCTAATATTTTTGGTACAGAGCTTAATTGTGGATGATGGACAATGTAATGAAGAGGTTGAAAACCAATCTTTCCATACCCGATATTTTCATGTCGGTCTTTTCTCATTCCGCATTCATTTTTACTGTCATTAATATGCAGCACTTTAATACGATCTACACCGACAGTTTTATCAAAATGATTTAAAACGCCATCAAAATCATTCACAATATCATAACCCGCATCATGCGTATGACAAGTATCAAAGCAAACACTCAGCTTGTCATTGTGTGTAACTCCATCGATAATCATCGCTAATTCTTCAAAACTTCTTCCACACTCTGAGCCCTTGCCGGCCATCGTTTCCAATGCGATTTGGACTTTTTGATCAGGGGTAATGACTTCATTTAATCCCTCGATGATCTTTTTAATACCTACTTCTGAACCTTCTCCGACATGAGCACCTGGATGCAATACAATTTGGTAGGCCCCCAGAGCTTCCGTCCGTTCGATTTCCGAACGAAGAAAATCAACACCCAATTGGAAAGTAGCGGGATTTACTGCGTTACCGATATTGATAATATAAGGAGCATGGACAACGATATCACTCATTCCATTTTCCTCCATATGCAATAGGCCTGCTGCAATATTTAAATCCTCGATTTTCTTTCTTCTTGTGTTTTGAGGAGCGCCTGTATAAATCATAAATGTATTGGCACCATAAGAAGCTGCTTCTTCACTTGCGCCTAAAAGCATTTTCTTTCCGCTCATGGAAACATGTGATCCAATTTTAAGCATCCATTTGCCCCCTTTTATCTTTTATCTTTTCTTTAAGCGTCTTTCTCTCTTTTTGATTTTTTCTACTTCTGCTTTAACTTTCTTTTTATAGCCAGGCTTTACTTTACGTAAATGCTTAGAGAATTTACCATAATTCTTTACCTCACCGGCTGCTTTAGGTGAATTTTTACGTTTTTTACGCTTATTGCGGTCATCAATTTCAACCCATTCACCTTTTACTACGTCACGGTTGCTGAATGTTACACCCATGGATTCGAGTTTATTCAGAGCTTGATCATCCTTCTCTTCATAAAGGGTAACAGCGACTCCGGACATACCTGCGCGCGCTGTACGGCCACAGCGATGGATATAGAAATCCAAGTCCTGAGGAAGTTCATAGTTAATCACATGACTTACACCTTCAATATCAATACCTCTTGCTGCTAGGTCTGTCGCTACAACATATTGATATTTAAGAGCATTAATCTCTTTCATAACCCTTTTTCTTTCTCTTGCCGGTAAGTTACCGTGTAGTCTTCCTACCTGCAATCCCTTTTCAAGGAGGGCATCTGCCAGCTCATCTGCGTTTTGCTTTGTGTTAGCAAAAATAAGCACAAGGAAAGGATTTTGAAGTTCAATAATTGACTTAACCAATTGAACCTTGTCTCGGTGTCTAACAGGAACGAGAATGTGCTCCAATTTTTCTACAGACACTTTTGTCGGATCCACATGGATATGTTTCGGATTGTTCATATACTTTTTCAAGAATGGCTGTAGCTTTTCTGGAATTGTCGCAGAAAATACTAGCATTTGCAGCTTAGGAGCCATCCTTGAAGCGATTTTATCCACATCTTCCATAAATCCTAAATCAATCATTAAATCAGCTTCATCAACTACTAAAATATCGGCAGAAAAAACACTCAACGCATTTTCTTCCGATAAATCTTTAATACGACCAGGTGTACCGATCACAAGCTGAGGTTGAACGGTGAGCTTGTCAATTGAACGTTGTTTATCTGTTCCACCTACATAGCTTTTTATATGAATTTGTTTATCTTCAGGAAATTTCTCATTCAAAGAAACAGCAGCTTTATAAATTTGGGCCGCTAATTCTCTCGTCGGTGCCGTAATTACAGCCTGTACTTCCATCTTTTCCTGATTGATTTTAGCCATGATCGGCAATAGAAAAGAATGGGTTTTTCCAGTGCCAGTTTGTGACTGCCCTATAATACTCTTACCGCTAAATACAGCTGGAATGACTCTTTCCTGTATGATTGTCGGCTCCTTAAATCCTACCTTCTCAACAGCTTCCAATACATATTCGGGTAACTTAAACATTTTAAATGAACTCATTTTTTACCAACTTTCTGACATGCTTACAAGCTTTTTAGCAACTATCCTTCTCATATTACCTTATGTGAAGGACTAATAACAAGTTTTTGTAGATTAAAAGCCTATTCTTTCATATATTCGCACTTTACCGTCCCTAACTGACATATTCTATTATGGGAACTTAAGTAAAATATTGAATAGAAAGGAGGGTTAAATATGCCGCCTATGAGACCACCCATTTTCGGCCCGCCACGAGGACCAGGCTTTATCAGAGGTTCTGCCCCACCACAATTTAATACAAGAGGATTATTCGGTCCACCTATGCCAAGGAGAGGAATTCCTTTTGGAGCAGCAAGTGCTCCCAAGCAAGGAGGAGGATTTCTGGCTTCTTTGTTTGGCAGAGGAGGAGGTTCCGGCTTGGCACAGGGTGCCGGTACAGCTGCTAAAGCTGCCGGAGGAGGTTCCACTTTAACAAATTTTATGAACAGTACGCAAAAGGTGTTAGCAGCAGGGGAACGTGTGGTACCAATGGTTCGCCAAGTTCAGCAATATGGACCTTTAATTAAAAATTTACCATCCATGTGGAAAATTTATCGGGGATTAAATGCAACTACAGCAGAAGATCAAGAAGAAGCTATCGATCAGGTCGACTCAAACATTTTGGAGTCATCCAACCATATAGAATCTTCAGCTTCTCTTAAAAGCTCTAAAAAGGAAAAGAATGAATCTAGCGAAATAGACTATTCACACGAGCTTCCTGGAAGCACAACAATAAAATCGAAACCTCAAAATGTGAAACCATCCCTGCCAAAGCTTTTCATCTAACTATACAGCGCCCCTAAAAGGAGCGCTTTTCTACATATGCAATATCTCCCGAAGGATTTCTTTTTGTAAGTTTTTAATCACTCGCTTATAATATAAGAAACACTCCATCTGTCAAACAGACATGGAGCAAGGAGGTTTTTTTGAATTAATGAAAGTAGTTAAAATTTCCCCAAGAGGATATTGTTACGGCGTTGTTGATGCGATGGTTATCGCCAGAAATGCCGCTTTAGATAAAACTTTGCCACGCCCTATTTATATTCTGGGTATGATTGTTCATAATCAGCATGTAACGGAAGCGTTTGAACAAGATGGGATTATCACCCTCGACGGCAAAGACCGTAAAGAAATAATCGAGAAGGTTGATTCCGGCACTGTCATCTTTACTGCTCACGGTATCTCACCTGAAGTAAGAGAAATTGCCAAACAAAAGGGGCTTGTAACGATTGACGCAACCTGTCCGGATGTAACAGCAACTCATAATTTAATTGAAGCAAAAGAAAAAGAAGGATATGATATCATTTATATCGGTAAGAAAGGCCACCCGGAACCTGAAGGCGCCGTTGGTGTAGCCCCGGATATCGTCCATCTCGTTGAGTCCAAACAAGATATTGATGACCTCACAATTGAAAACGAGAAAATCATTGTGACCAACCAAACAACTATGAGTCAGTGGGATGTTGCCGACTTAATAGATGAAGTTAAGAAAAAATATCCTGCAGCAGAAATTCATAAAGAAATTTGCATGGCTACTCAAGTCCGTCAGGAAGCTGTTGCTGAGCAAGCAAAAGACCTTGACGTTCTTATTGTAGTTGGAGATCCTAAGAGTAATAACTCAAACAGATTGGCACAGGTATCGGAAGAAATCGCCCATACAAAAGCCTATCGAATTGCTGATGTCAGCGAATTGGAAATAGAATGGATTAAAGATGCTCAAGTAGTTGGTGTAACAGCTGGAGCATCCACACCAACACCTATTACCAAAGAAGTCATTACATTCTTGGAACAGTTCGACCCGGCTGATTCATCGACATGGAAAACGGAAAAGAAAGTACCTCTTTCCAAAATATTACCTAAAGTGAAAGTGAAATAATGCAATAGCTACAAAGAAAAAAGGACCCAGGGGTCCTTTTTTCTTTTTATTACTCTATCTTCAGGCCTTAACCGCTCGAGTCATCATAAGACAGGACGTTTTGGTCACAAAGACGTGGCCACACAACGTGGCGTTCTTAGTCTTTGTTCCTCAACCAATCGTCTCAACTTTTTAGTCAATCCAGCTTCGACGGCTAGAAGCTCAGGATGTAGGTCATGAAGACGTTTCCACAGGACGTGGCGCTTTTAGTCTTCGTTCCTTTTACAGCCCTTCAGCCTTTTATGTAATCCAGCTTCGACTCCTAGTCCCTCGAGTCATAAGGATAGCCTCTGCGGGGGAGGAACATCCCCTCCGAGCCTCTCTCTTATGCTTTTCGGAGGCCTACAGGATGTAGGTCACAAAGATGTTGCCACACGACGTGGCGTTCTTAGTCTTTGTTCCTCAACCAGTCGTCTCAGCCTTTTAGTCAATCCAGCTTCGACGGCTAGAAGCTCAGGACATAAGCATGACCTCTACAGGAGGAAAGAACACCTCCTTCCGAGCCCCTGTCTTATGCTCCTCGCTTCTGGGCAAGCCGCCTCAGCTTTTTAGATTACCTGGAATGGATTTGTGTCTATTTCTGATGCGATAAATTCTACCTCATAGCCAGCGTTTTTGCATAGGGAGGTCATTTTTTGGGAGACGCCCTGTTTCATAATTTTTTCAACATTATGGCCAGGGTCAATGATATTCATGCCTTCTTGTTTAAAATCAACGGCTGTATGGTAATAAATATCTCCAGTAATAAATACGTCAGCACCAGCAAATTGAGCTGTTCTTACAAATTTATCACCGTCTCCGCCTAAAACAGCTACCTTCTTCACTATCGCGTCCAGATTCCCGATTACACGAACAGAAGTTACATCCAGTGCCTGTTTGACATGCTCTGCATATTCTCTTAAAGACATAGCCTCTGAGATAGCACCTACTCGACCTAAACCAAATTCCTTACCTGACTCGTTTTCAAGAACATACAAATCGTAAGCGACTTCTTCGTAAGGATGAGCTTTGAGCATTGCTTTTACGACTTTGTTTGTAATAGATTCCGGAACAATTACTTCTATTTTTACTTCTTCTACGTGTTCAAACTCGCCAGAAGACCCAATATACGGATCTGCCTCTTGATTTGGCTTAAATCTACCCGTGCCTGATAGGGTAAAACTGCAATGACTGTAATTGCCCAAATTGCCTGCACCAGCTTTTCCTAATGCTTCACGCACTTCAGTTTCAGCTGAAGTAGGCGTATATACGGCTAATTTGTAAAGTTTTTCTCGATGGGTAACCTTCAAAACAGAAGTATTCTCTAGTACCAATGCATCAGCAAGCATATCATTGACCCCGCCCTCCGCGATGTCTAGATTCGTATGCGCTGCATACAGAGCAATATCATTTTTAATTAATTTTTCAATCGTTCTCCCTGCAGGCTGATCAGGGATGATTTTTTTTAATGGCCGAAAAATTAACGGGTGATGTGCAATTATTAAATCTACACCTTGATTTACAGCTTCATCAACCACTTCTTCCGTTACATCCAATGCCACAATAACTTTCTTTACTTTTTTAGCAAGACTACCTACCTGCAATCCAATTGGATCTCCATCCTCAGCTAAATATTTGGGAGAAAAGCTTTCAAAAAGCTGGATGACTTCATAACCATTCGGTGTTTTCATTATTGAAGCGCCTCCTCTACCAACTCTATGGATTTTTGGATTTCTTCTTTCTTTTCCTGAGTCCGTTCGTTTTCACTGGACTCTATTTGTTTCAAAATCTTATTCCAATGCTTTAACTCCATTGTCCACTTTTTCATAAAGATAGGATTCTTTTCTTTCAATAAAAATGGCCCCATTAATTCTGCTGCTTCAAAAGGTAATTCTCGATAAGACTTCAATGGCTCTCCTTTTTCCGCTACTAAAATTTCATATATTTTTTCGTCCTCTTCCAGGATTTCTTCCGCTTTCAATTCCCAACCCTCGGCAATCAGCCATTTCCGGATAAACTGAGCACCAATATTGGGTTGAAGAATTAAGGTCTCCCGTCCTGATAGTTTAGATTTTCCGTTTTCTAAAATACTCGTTATTAAAGACCCACCCATACCGCATATTGTAATGGATGTTACTTCTCCATGAGATATGACTTCCAGCCCATTTCCTTTACGAACGGATATAGAGTCTTCTAGCTTAGATTCCCTCACCTGGCTTAACGCAGATTGAAACGGACCTTCCACTACTTCTCCTGCAATAGCTTTTTGCACGATGCCTTCTTTAACTGCATAGCAAGGCAAATAAGCATGGTCAGATCCAATATCAGCCAAAACACTGCCCTTTGGCACATAGGAGGTTACTCGCGTTAATCTTTTTGATAATTTATCTACATTCATTACTTCATACTCCACTCTTAATAGGAATTCATTTATTTCTTTAGTATAAGAAAACTCATCCCCTATTGCAAAGGACTTTCTTCAGAACATATTTTTCAGCCAAAATATTCCTCCTTGTTTCAATATTTTGGTTTAATAGAGATAGGAACGTGAAAACTGAAACTATATCAACATCCAAACTATAGTAAAGCAGGTGCGTAAATGAGAAAAAGGTGGGTAACCGGTACAATCCTTATCATTAGTTTACTGACAACGTTTCTATTACTCGTTGGCTTTATTCAGGGTACCAGGGCAGTTATAAACCCTAAGGAGATTAATCAGTATAAAACGGTAAAAGAGAAAGAGCCGCTTACTAAAAAAGACACCACAAAATTGTCTATTGTTGCTCTTGGCGATTCTTTAACTCGAGGTGTTGGCGATGATAGCGGAGATGGATATGTAAAAAGATTAAGCACCAAATTAACAGAGGACTATAATCAGAAGATTAGCTTGTCCAACCTCTCAATCAGCGGAGCTAAAACAACCGATTTACTAACCCTTCTTGATACTTCAGGCACCAAGCATACTCTTAAGAATGCTGATTTAATAGTTATGACAATTGGAGGAAATGATCTCTTTCCCGGTGTCGAAACATTAACAACCAACCTCGCTGAATATACACCAGATACAAATACTTTTGTTAATAACAGCAAGAAAATTATCGAGATAATCCGGTCAAATAATGCGGATGCACCTATCTATTGGATCAGCCTGTACAATCCCTTTGAAGAATTCAAGGAATTAGGGGACACGTCTAAGTTTGTTATTGACTGGAATCACCAGCTGCAAACATTAGCTACCCAATACCCCGAATTACATATCATTCCGGTATTTGACTTATTTCAGGGTCAAGGAAAAAACTTTTTGTACACGGATCATTTTCATCCAAATAAAAAAGGCTACGAGGCTATATCAGAACGATTAATCCAGTCCATCGCAAGCCAACAACAGTTGGGAGGGGATTGATTAATGAGTCAATCTGTATTAAAAGTAGATCATTTAACCAAAGTCATTAAGGGAAATCACCTTGTTGAAGATATCAGCTTTGAAGTGAAGCATGGAGAAGTTTTTGGTTTTTTAGGGCCTAACGGTGCAGGTAAGACAACTACCATCCGAATGCTGGTCGGTTTAATTAAACCAACAAAAGGAACCATTACAATTGCTGGTTACAACCTGCGAACATCATTTAAGCAAGCCATGCGCCAGGTAGGCTCGATTGTAGAAAACCCCGAGCTCTATACGTATCTGACAGGCTGGGAAAATCTCAAACAGTTTGCCCGGATGCTCGGAGATGTCCCGGATAACAGAATCGAGGATATTATAAGGCAGGTAAATCTTGAAAGCAGAATACACGACAAAGTTAAAACTTATTCTCTTGGGATGAAGCAACGCCTTGGAATTGCCCAAGCGTTACTAGGAAATCCGCAATTATTAATATTAGATGAACCTACTAATGGCCTTGATCCATCGGGAATACGGGAATTACGTGAATTTGTCCGTTATTTAGTTGAAACAGAAGGTATCAGCGTATTTATATCCAGTCACTTATTAAGTGAAATCCAATTAATGTGTGACCGGGTAGCCATTATCAATAAAGGAAAAATGATTACCGTTTCTACGGTTAAGGATTTACTTGATCATTCCAGAGACAGGGTCGAGTGGAAGGTCACTCCTATAAAAGAAGCATATGACCTATTGAAAACAAAAGAAAACATACAAGATCTACAAATAAAAGATAATCTGCTGATTTGCAGTTTACAATCGGATTTAATCAGTACATACAATCGATTATTGATTGAAAATGGGATTAACGTACATTCTGTTTATGAAAAGACATTAACCTTAGAGGATCTATTTATGGAGCTGACAGGGGGAATCAATCATGATTGAGTTCGGTAAACTCGTATTTAACGAAGCAGAAAAAATAATTAAAAAGCGGCGTATTGCGGTTATCATCCTAATCCTGTTAGTTCTGATTCCAATTTTCCTTTATGCTCAAAACCAACAGACAAAAGAAACTGAGAAACGGATGGGTACAGATGACTGGCGCGTTGTTCTTCAGCAGAGAATTGTCGAAGGTCAGAACCGCCTTAGCAGTACCGGGATATCAGAAGAGTGGAAACATTATTTAAGCATTCAGGTTAAACAGCAACAATACTATTTGGAGCATGATATTAATCCAAGCTCTCCGGGTGCTCCAACATTTGTAAGGGAGTTCCTAAAGCAGGGAATCGGCATGTTTATACCTTTACTCGTGATGATAGTGGCGATTGATATAATCAGCGGAGAGCGCAGTGACGGCACAATAAAATTATTGCTAACCCGACCTGTGAAAAGGTGGAAGATTCTTTTAAGCAAATATGTGACACTGCTCCTATTTATTTCATTAATTGTTTTAATTGTTATAGCTATGGCTTATTTGTTAGCTGGAATATTCTTTAATTTTTCGGGCTGGAAATTACCGATAGCGACAGGGTTCGAATATGCTAATGGCAACTTGATTACTGATTCCATCCGGCTCATTCCACAGTGGCAATATATTTTAATGTCAGCAGGACTCGTTTGGTATGTCAGCGTTATCGTAGGTACAATCGCTCTTATGGTCTCTATACTGATTCGTAACACGCCTGGTGGTATGGGGGTTATGTTTGCTTCCCTTATTGCAGGCGCTATTTTAAAAGGATTTGCAACGGCCTGGGATGGGGCAAAATATATTTACAGTGTGAATATGGAATTAATCGACTATCTATCAGGTAGTATGCCCATGGTTGATGGAATGACTTTACCTTTCTCCTTGTCCATTTTAGCAATATGGGGACTTGGCGCCCTGCTTGTTTCCTTTATTGTATTTACCCGACAGGATATGCTTAGCTAATGTAAAGAACTTTCCACTTAAGCAAGCTTATTCTCAAATAACAGAAAAAGACAAAAACAGGCTAAGGAAAACGAAATCGTTTCCTTAACCTGTTTTTAAAATAGGGAACCTCTTTTAGAGTCCCGCTCGTATACTTATTTTAAGCCAGCTATAAACTCAACCATATCGTCAACTTTGTCTTCTGGGACAAGTCCGCCAGGCATCATGCCTTTACCATTTACGATACGATCTTTAATAAGCTCTTTATCCGTAACCCCAGTTAGCTTCGGACCTGCTCCACCTTCATAATTACCGCCATGACAAGATAAGCATTGTGCTTTATAAATGTCTTCAGGTTTATCAGCACTTGCTGTTTCTTCTGTTTTTCCACCTTCTTCTTTCTCCTTGGCCATTTTATCAGCATCCCCAAGGCCCTTAATGGATAAGAAAAAGACTAGTGTAAGACCAATCACCATAATTAAAATGTATGGCATAAATGCATTGTTTTTCATAGTAGTTCCCCTCCCCTATGTAAATACTAATTAACCATCAACTTACATTTACCCTTCTTTATTTTACTGTAAAAACCAATTTTGGAAAAGTTATAACTTGCATTTTCTTCAAAGTTTTCCATAGTTTCTACAATTCAAATCAATTTTCGGGATAACATTCCCAGTCAATGACATGGTATTTCTCTATATTCCACCCCACTGAAAACTCTTTACATACACTCCCCTAAGCCAGTTTATTGATTTCAAACAACATTAATATGTACTGATAAACCGAACCACTCGAGGTCAAAATGAATAGGTCTACTTTATTACAATAAAAAAACAGCTCTACTTAGAAAATCCAGTAGAGCTGTTTTATTTTCAAACCAATTTATGGTATATTCTATTCTAAGAAATCCTTAAGACGTTTACTGCGACTCGGATGGCGTAATTTACGAAGAGCTTTCGCTTCGATTTGTCGAATACGCTCACGTGTTACACCAAATACTTTACCAACCTCTTCCAATGTACGGGTTCTGCCATCATCTAACCCAAAACGTAAACGAAGAACATTCTCTTCACGGTCTGTTAAAGTATCCAATACATCTTCCAGCTGTTCTTTCAATAATTCATATGCTGCATGATCAGAAGGAGATGTGGCATCCTGGTCTTCAATGAAATCTCCCAGGTGAGAGTCATCTTCTTCACCAATTGGTGTTTCTAATGATACAGGTTCTTGAGCAATTTTTAAAATCTCGCGAACTTTTTCCGGTGTTAAGTCCATTTCTTCAGCTATCTCTTCTGGAGAAGGCTCGCGTCCTAAATCTTGAAGGAGCTGTCTTTGGACCCGGATTAGTTTATTAATGGTTTCTACCATATGCACCGGAATACGGATTGTTCTGGCTTGGTCAGCAATAGCACGAGTGATAGCTTGTCTGATCCACCATGTTGCATACGTACTGAATTTGAAACCTTTACGGTAGTCAAATTTCTCAACTGCTTTAATTAACCCCATATTACCTTCCTGAATCAAATCAAGGAACAACATGCCGCGTCCTACGTATCTTTTCGCAATGCTGACAACGAGACGAAGGTTAGCTTCCGCCAGACGTCTTTTCGCTTCTTCATCGCCTTCTTCTATACGCTCTGCCAAAACAATTTCTTCTTCAGCAGATAATAGATCAACACGACCAATTTCCTTTAGGTACATGCGTACAGGGTCATTAATTTTTACACCTGGAGGAACACTTAGATCATTTAAATCAAACTCTTCTTCTTTTTCAAGTTCTTGAGTCCCTGGATTATCATCAGCATCACTTTCATTCACTATATCAATACCCTGTTCTCCAAGATATTCATAAAATTCATCCATTTGTTCTGAATCAAGCACGAAGCTGGAAAGTCTCTCTGCTACATCCTCATAGGTAAGGCGGTTTCGCTTTTTCCCTAGCTCTGTAATAAATTCTTTTACCTGATCTAATGTCATTTCTGTGTTGTTATCTACTTCTTTTTCTTTGGAACGTGCTGACTTTTCAGCCATTTGTTCCCCTCCTTCTCAATCCACTTCTTATTTAAAGTCATAAAGAATTTCTTAACGAGATGAGCTCGATTCCTAATTCGACAGCACGGCTTGTGTCCTGTCTTCTTGTGGCCTCAAGTAGCTCTGCCTCTTTTTCCTTAATGACTAATAATTTTTGATATTTAGTGATTTGGTGGACATAATCATTTAATTCCTGTTCACTCGGATCGTGATTATAGGTCATCATTTCGATTTCTGTTACAATCTTACGTAAATTTGGATCCGGAAGAAAATGCAGAAACAAACTTGTATCAGCTTCGTGGTCTTCTTCATAAAAAGCAAATAAATACGTAATAATGGCCTGGTGATCATCCACTATCATCTGATTTTCTCCAAGCATTTTTTGAATACGAAATGCAAGTTCACGATCATGGAGCATTAAAGCCAGCAAAGTCTCCTCTGCTTTTATATAAGCAGGTTTCATCCGATTATCCCTACGCACAGTAGCAAATGCTTGCATTTGGTTATTCGGATTAGGAGAGTTTTTTGCCTTCTTATTATGTTTACCCACTTTGCTCTGTTGATTAAGCAAAGAATCAAGAGAAAGTGTGAATTCTGTAGCAATTTGCCTCAAATAAAATTCTCTTTCCACTTCACTATCAAGCTTTGCTGTTTCACGAAGGACTTGATCGATGTAGTCCATCTTATCTCCTTCGTTTGCAAAGTTCTTCCCTCTTTTATGGTAAATCATTTTAAAAGAGATATACGTATGAGCGGCCCCTATTATATCATTTTGGAATTTTTCTTCTCCAAATTCCTTGATATAGTCATCGGGATCATACCCATTAGGCATGACTGCAATTTTCACCTGACAGCCGCTCTCCCGGATCAAATCAGCCGTTTTATTTGCTGCCTCTATCCCCGGGGCATCCGAATCATAACAGATGATAATGGTATCTGTACTTCGTTTAAGCAATTGAAGGTGCTGTTCCGTTAATGCTGTACCCATCGTTGCAACACCATTGTGTACCTCTGCACGATCTGCAGATATACAATCAGCAAATCCTTCAAACAAGATAGCTGCGCCTTTTTTTCTTATAAACGGGCGAGCCAGATGATAGTTATATACTATTTTGCTCTTGTTAAATAGAGGTGTCTCAGGACTATTTAAATACTTTGGTTCATCACCGGCTGCAAGCGCTCTTCCAGAAAAAGCAATTGTTTTACCTTGCCTGTCAAAGATCGGAAACATAATTCTATTTCGGAATCGATCGAAATAATTCTGTCCGTCTTCCCGTTTAACCAGCAAACCTGCTTTTTCCATACGTTCGATTGAAAAGTTTCGCTTCTTTAGGAAATTATGCACATAATCCCAGGAATCCAATGAGTACCCTATCTGAAATTTTTCTATGGATTCCATTGTAAATCCACGACTCAGCAGATATTCCAGGGCGTCCTGACCCTGTTTTGTATTTACAAGCAAATGATGGTAAAATTTCCTTAACAGCTCATGTGCTTCCTTCATATCATCGAGTTCATGACGGGGCTTTGTCCCATCCGAAGATTCATTTTCATGAATATCTAATGGTATATTGGCCCTCTCAGCCAAACTTTTTGCAGCTTCTGTGAAGGAATATCCTTCTATGTCCATTAAAAATGTAAATACATTCCCTCCGGCACCACATCCAAAACAATGGAAGATTTGTTTATCAGGGGCTACAGAAAATGATGGACTGTTTTCATTATGAAATGGACATAGACCAAAGTAATTTCGACCTTGTTTTTTTAGCTGAACATATTCACCAACGACATCAGCGATATCATTTTTATTGCGAATTGCGTTCACTGTTTCTTCTGGTATTAATTGGTTTTTCAAATTTTAACACCTGTTTCATAATAAGCATGAATAACTTAATTCTATATCGGTCCCTGAAATCCTTCAATTTTCGACAATATTTTTTGTAATGCTTCCGAAAATTTATTTTTATCAAGGTCCTTTATTTTCCTTGGCCCTTTTTCATACTTGCCGGATCTCCTTGCTTTTGCATTCAAATGCCTGGTTTCAAGAAATGAATCAATTTCATTATCTGTTATCTCTTTACCTCTTGATGTTAAGACGTAAGCATGTTTAGCAAGACATCCTGCAGCCAATCCTATATCTTCAGTAATTACAATATCATGCCGCTTTAAATGATTTAATATATATAAATCTGCCGCATCTCTTCCCGGTTCTACCCATTTCCAGGTAACATCAGGATAACGGTCGGTAGTATTGGTATAGGCTGCCACAAAGTTAATATCTACTTCATATGGTTTGCATACGCTCAAAACCTCTTCTTTAACCGGGCAGGCATCCGCATCTACAAAAACCGTTAAACGACTCTTCCTTTGTATTTCTACATCTCTCATCTTAATCCTTCTTTTTTCCAGGCTGATTATCCATTTGTCGAATTATTTTTTTTAGGACTTCTTGACTTTTTGTTTTTTAAAAGCTTATTCTAGTTTATTCCTTTATAAATAACTCTAAACCTGATGAAAGGTATTTTATCACGATTTTTTATTATAAAATAAATCTTGTCAAATTGCCACACTTTTCACTCGTATAACATAATCCTATATTTTACATGTAAAAAACATGCTTCCGCATGCCTTTTTTATTGTTGTTTATTTACGATATTAACAATAATATTTGCAGTTTCTTCTACGGCCTTATTAGTTACATCAATAACTGGGCAATTTAATTTATTAACAATTGCTTCAAAGTAAGCTAATTCTTCTTTTATGCGATCCATATTTGCATAAACCGCACTATCATTCAATCCAAGAGACTTTAAACGTTCTTTTCTGATATTGTTTAATTTTTCACTGCTAATCGCCAATCCAATGCACTTATTAGGATTTATCTTGAATAATTCTTCAGGAGGTTCAACTTCTGGAACAAGCGGGACATTCGCCACCTTAAATCGTTTATGTGCCAAAAATTGAGATAAAGGAGTTTTTGAGGTACGTGATACACCCAATAGTACAATATCAGCCTTGACAATTCCTTTTGGATCTCTTCCATCATCATATTTCACTGCAAATTCAATTGCCTCAACACGCTTAAAATAATTTTCATCCAGCTTTCTAACCAATCCAGGTTCATTTAAAGCTTGTTCTCCAAACTTATTTTCAAGCGTATCGATGAAAGGTCCAATTATATCAAAGGATACGATCTCTTTTTCTGCAGCTTTTTTAGCCATATACTCGCGTATTTCCGGCTTTACCAATGTATAAGCAATAATTGCATTATCCATTTCAGCTAAGCTCAATACCTCATCAATGGTCGATATATCTTCCACGAATGGTATTCGCTTAAGCGTGATATTATGATTACTAAATTGACTCACTGCTGCCTTTGTCACAAGGTCAGCTGTTTCACCCACTGAATCCGAAACCACATATATGATAGATTGATTCATTGTCTCCTCCAGTAATGAATAATTTCTCTTTTATCTAAAATTGGTTAATGGTCGTCTCTCGCCAAACCAACAAACGCCTTTGTAATGTTTGTTTTAGTTAACCGGCCTGTGACTTCAAAGCCTTTTGGACTCTTTTTAACAACCGGTAGGGCATCAATCTGCTTATCGATTAATTTCTCTGCCACATCAATCAGCAAATCTTCTTTCGTACATATCGTAATATTAGGCATCCTTGTCATAATAATATGTACCGGAATACTGCTTAATTCCTGTTGACCGAGACTAGCTCTTAACAGATCTTTCCTGGAAAGAACACCAACAAGAAGCGACTCTTTATCCACAACAAATAAAGTACCCACATCTTCCAAAAACATGGTGCATATTGCATCATAAACAGATACACCTTCACTGACAACAATCGGTATAGACTGATAATCTCCGACCAATAGCTTTTTAAGATTATCCGTGAGCAATTGGGTTTCCGTCCTGCCTGTGTAGAAATACCCTACACGCGGCCTTGCATCCAAATAACCAGCCATTGTCAGAATCGCTAAGTCTGGGCGCAATGTTGCACGTGTTAAATTTAATTGTTCGGCAATATTTTCGCCTGTAATCGGCCCATTATCTTTAACAATTTGAAGGATCTGTTCTTGTCTTTTGCTTAGTTCGATCTTACTCACCACCCTAAAGTGCCCATATACTTAAATTATATAATTTAATTATAAACTATTTATCCATGAAGTGTAATAAATCCACTTAATTTAAAATAAGCCTGCCCAATAAGGGGACATCGCATTCCTTATTGAGCAAGCTTTACCTTAAAATTTAATTTTTGCTTGTAAAAAGGCTGGAAGTTCTTCGATACTGATACGAGTTTGCTCCATTGTATCACGGTCACGTACAGTTACTTGCTTATCCTCAACTGAATCAAAATCATATGTGATACAGAAAGGTGTTCCAATTTCATCATGACGACGATATCGTTTACCGATAGAACCAGCTTCATCATAGTCTACCATAAAGTCCTCTGACAGTTTGGCAAATACTTCTTTTGCCCCCTCAGAAAGCTTTTTGGACAACGGCAATACTGCAGCTTTGTATGGCGCCAGTGCCGGATGAAGATGCATTACCGTACGGGAAGTACCATCTTCAAGCTGTTCTTCTTCATATGCATCAATTAAGTAAGCCAATGTAACGCGGTCTGCTCCCAGAGATGGCTCAATACAATAAGGAATATACTTTTCGTTTGTCTCAGGATCCAAGTAGTTGAAGTCTTCTCCTGAATACTCCATATGTCTCTTTAAATCAAAGTCTGTACGAGAAGCAATCCCCCAAAGCTCTCCCCAGCCAAATGGGAATTTATATTCAAAATCAGTGGTTGCATTACTGTAATGAGATAGTTCTTCCTCCTCATGGTCACGAAGGCGGAAGTTTTCCTTTTTCATACCTAATGATAACAGCCAGTTTTCAGCATAATCTTTCCAATATTGGAACCATTCCAGTTCAGAACCTGGTTTGCAGAAGAATTCCAATTCCATTTGTTCAAATTCACGTGTACGGAATGTAAAGTTACCTGGTGTAATCTCGTTACGGAAGCTCTTACCAACCTGAGCAATACCAAAAGGCAATTTCTTTCTCATTGTACGCTGTACGTTTTTAAAATTAACAAAAATACCTTGTGCTGTTTCAGGACGAAGGAAGATTTCATTTGTACTTGTTTCAGTAACACCCTGGAATGTTTTAAACATTAGGTTAAATTGTCTAATTTCCGTAAAATCCTTTGCTCCACAATCTGGACATGCAATATCATTCTCTTGAATCAATTCTTGCATTTTATCAAAAGATAAGCCATCCACGATCATTTCTGTACCTTTAGCTTGCAATGCATCCTCAATCAATTTATCCGCACGATGACGAGCTTTACATTTCTTACAATCAATCATTGGATCATTAAAGTTTCCGATATGACCGGAAGCCTCCCACGTACGTGGATTCATTAATATTGCAGAATCAAGGCCCACATTGTATGGTGATTCTTGAATAAACTTCTTCCACCATGCTTTTTTAATATTGTTTTTTACCTCTACGCCAAGAGGGCCATAATCCCACGTATTCGCAAGTCCTCCGTAGATTTCGGAGCCGGGAAAAATAAATCCTCTATGTTTCGCGTGTGACACAATTTGATCCATTGATACTGTCATATTCGTTCTCTCCTTTGTACAAATTAAAAAAACTCTCGTCTCTATGCTTTTTAAGAGCATAGGGACGAGAGTTAACCCGCGGTTCCACCCTATTTGCCGGTTTTCCGGCCACTTTGTATGCGTTACTCCAGACTGCCTTCTTTGGTTGATATGTTCCGGCTTACACCAGCCCCGGACTCGCTTGGCATATCGTAATCCAAATACTACTTTCCTTCGCTGTAACTACATATTAATTTATCTCACATTCTATACAATAACGACCTACATTGTCAATACAATCATATAAAGGAAATGATTAAAAATTCCCTTTAAATTTATTCATTTGATTTAAAAAACGCTTTGCCTTTAATTCTACACCTAAGTACTCGCCATAGTACGCATCCAGGACTTTTCGGATTTCCTGTTTGGTCTCATCTTTAATAGATATGGTACCAAGGCGATTTAAGTCCATGTAATACAAGATACGCAAAATCCTAACGACAGCCGGTGATATCTTAATTTTATAAGGATCAATATGCTCGCATCGATGACATAATAACCCGCCTTCTCTTACAGAAAAGGAAAATGTACCGTCCTGTGCTCCACAATTCACGCATCGGCTTAACTCAGGTCCGAATCCAAAAACGTTTAACATCTTCAATTCGACTATATTCATAATGACTTCCGGATTATATTCCTCATTGATATAATGGAGCGATAAATAAATTAGGTCATATAAGGATGGGTGAGGTTTTCTCTCCTCTGTTCCTTTATCCAGTAATTCAGCGATAAAGGCAGCATAGGCAGTTAAGAAAATATCCTCACGAATGGAACGGAAGGATTCTTTGGTCTCCGCTTGCTGTAATTGACCCAGCCCACGGCTCGCCTGAAATAAATATGTACCATAATGAAACAACTGAGTGACAGCTGAGAAGCGGCTGTTTGGCTTTTTCGCTCCTCTAGCCATCACTCCAATTTTTCCAAATTCTCTGGTATATAACGTAATAATTTTATTTGTTTCACCATAGTCAGTACTGCGAATGACAATTCCTTCGCACTTTGTTAGCACGTCACTCACTCCAATATGACGGCAAGATTATTAAATTATAGGGATTTCCATTTCTTCGTGATCCTCTTTAATCACATCAGGTTGGCCTTCATTCTGTCTTTCAAGTTCCTTAAAAAGAAGATAAGTATCCACACTGCCGGTTTGTCTAAAAACATTCCAGGTAAAGCTAATCATACTTATTCCACCTTTCGTTCATAGAAACGCTAATTGTCTCCCCTTACCTAACATTAGCTTCACCAACCTGAAAAAAATCATGTGATTAAAAATTTACTAATTCCGTTTCCCTATATTGCCGAATAAAATTATTTTTCAATGGAAAAGCCTGAAGGAAGCAGGTTATGAAGACTTGGCCACAGGATGTGGCGTTTTTAGTCTTTGATCCTTGATTCAGACCCTACGTCCTGCTTTTTACGCAATTGAGCTTCGACTCCTAACTCCTCGAGTCATAAGGATAGCCACTGCGGAGGCCTACACGATGTTGGTCACAAAGACGTTGCCACACGATGTGGCGTTCTTAGTCTTTGATCCTTGATTCAGCTCCTACGTCCTGCTTTTTATGCAATCGAGCTTCAGGGCCTAGGAGCTCGAGTCATAAGCAAATACTCTACGGGAGAAAAATCCTTCCTCCGAGTATTCGTCTTATGCTTGTCGCGGGCCTATAGGAAGTAGGTCATGAAGACGTTGCCACAGGACGTGGCGTTTTTAGTCTTCGTTCCTTAATTGAGCCCTTCAGCATCTTGGTTAAAATCGAGCTTCGACGGCTAGGAGCTCAGGACATAAGCATAGCCACTGCGGGGGAGAACCTTCCCCTTCGTGCCTCTGTCTTATGCTCCTCGCTCCTGACCAAGCCGTCTCAGCATCTTAATAATCATCTTCCCTAAATCCAATGTCCCTTAGGTGGGAGGCTTTGTTTCTCCAGTCTTTTTGGACTTTTACCCATAGTTCTAGGAATACTTTGGAGCCTAGTAGGTTTTCGATGTCTGTGCGGGCGCGCTGTCCTATTTCTTTTAGCATCGCGCCTTTTTTTCCAATAATGATTCCTTTTTGGGAATCACGTTCTACAATCACCGTTGCCATAATGTGGACGGTCTCTGATTTTTCTTTTCGCTCAATTTTATCAATCACTACTGCAAGGGAATGTGGGACTTCTTCTCTTGTTAAATGCAGCGCTTTTTCACGAATCATCTCTGAAATAATAAAACGTTCTGGGTGATCTGTTATTTGATCAGCTGGATAATATTGCGGCCCCTCTGGCAAATAAGCATTAATTTGCTTTAATAAAGTTTCTATGTTATTTCCTTCAAGAGCAGAAATAGGAACAATTTCAGCAAAATCGTATTTCTCTTTATACGTATCTATGATGCTGAATAATTCATCGGGATGAATCTGGTCAATTTTATTAATGACAAGGAAAACAGGTGTCTTACATGTTTTTAACTTTTCAACAATAAATTCCTCACCGCGCCCAAAGCCCTCCTCGGCGTTTACCATAAAGAGAATAGCATCAACTTCCTGCAACGCAGTTGAAGCCACTTTCATCATAAAATCACCAAGCTTGTGCTTTGGTTTATGAATTCCCGGTGTATCAATAAAAATGATTTGACTTTCATTTGTTGTTAATACGCCTTGAACTTTATTACGTGTGGTTTGCGGTTTATCGCTCATAATGGCAATTTTTTGCCCAATAACTCGGTTGATAAAAGTCGATTTACCCACATTTGGTCTTCCAATAATAGATACAAATCCTGATTTAAATGGTTTATTAGTTTGATTAGTCATGCATTTCCTCCGGTGTAAGGCTCCGGATAACAGCTCCTGATCTTTCGAATCCTCTTTTGTCACACCTTGTATTAGCTTAAAATTACCTACCGGCAGCTCCACAAGAAGTAACAGGATGATCAGTATCAGCTGCTATCGCCAATTTTTTTATATTTGGTTAATCCATGAGAAAAAGACTGAAAAAATGCTTCTTGCACAGCCATACATAGAATAAGCTGCACTTTTATGTAACAGCAATGAATCAGTCACCTTTTCCGGCATCTGCTTCCAATAGGGTTAGTGCATATATCTTACCGCGCTTTTTACTCAATAATTAAACCTTGATTATCCATATCTTACTTTCTCTTCTTCAATTAAACAAGCATGCTCCAGATCTTAGGCAGAAAAATTATAAAACCGATAATAGCCGAAAGAATAGCATACACCAATACTGCTCCGGCAGCTAAATCTTTTGCTGCCTTTGCTAGCGGATGATATTCTCCTGTTACTAGATCCACCACTTTTTCTATCGCTGAATTAATAAGCTCTAACGTCAGCATACCGCCAATCGCAATAAGGACAAATAACCATTCTATTTTTGTAATAGAGAAGTAAGAAGCCGCTATACAAACAACTATAGCGGCAGTCAAATGGAACTTGAAATTTGCTTCTTTTTTTGCTCCATAGAGGATTCCCTGCCAAGCATAATAAAATCCTTTAAAAAAACGGTACAATGGTTTCTTATCTTGTGAGTCCATACTGTTCCAACAATTCTCTTTGTCGTGAAAACATTACTTTTTCGTCCTCTTCATTTATATGGTCATAGCCCAGCAAGTGAAGGAATCCGTGGATTGCTAAAAAACCAAGTTCACGTTCATAAGAATGGCCATATTCTTCAGCCTGTTCCTTCGTACGGTCAATAGAAATAATAATATCCCCTAAGACTGCCGGAACGTCCTCTCCGATAATTTCAATTTCTCCCTCTCCCATTTCTTCCATAGCAAATGAGATAACATCGGTTGGCGCATCTTTTTGACGGTACTCTTTATTAATTTCATGAATACGTTCGTTATTTACAAAAGTTAGAGAAACTTCGCTGCCTTCTGTCACCTTTTCCTGAATAGCTGCAAATTCAAGCAATTTTGTGACGAGCTCCTGTTGTTCTGGAGTTACTTGCTCCGTTTCATCTAAGATATCAATGGTTAAACTCATTTCTTTCACCTACTCTATTCTTTTTCTAATTCTGGATATTCAATGCGATTATGAAATATACCAGCTAACGTTTCACACAAAGACTGACTTACTTTATTCAATTCCTTAAACGTTAAATCGCACTCATTCAACTGTCCATCATTTAGTCTATCAGCAATTATGGACTTTACAAGCTTTTCGATTGTAGCCTGCGTAGGAGACTTTAAGGATCGCACAGCTGCTTCTACACTATCCGCTATCCCAATAATTGCTGCTTCCTTCGTTTGTGCTTTCGGCCCTGGATATCGGAAGTTTTCTTCCTTAACCTCGCCCCCTGCTTCACATGCTTTGTGGTAAAAGAACTTTAGCAGGGTTGTCCCGTGATGCTGCTCAACAATATCGACAATCTCTTTCGGCATTTTATATTTTTTCACCAACTCAGCACCATCAGTCACATGGGAAACAATAATTTTTGTACTTTTCTCCGGTGATAGATGATCATGCGGATTTTCAATATTGACCTGATTCTCGATAAAATAATACGGCCTCTTCGTTTTCCCTATATCATGATAGTAACATCCAACCCTCGCAAGCAATCCATTGGCTCCAATCGCTTCACAAGCTGCTTCAGCAAGATTAGCAACCATCACACTATGATGATAGGTACCGGGAGCCTCCGTTAATATTTTTCGCAAAAGCGGATGATTCGGATTTGATAATTCAATCATCCTCATAGAAGAGAAAATACCAAACCCTGTTTCAATAAAAGGAAGAATTCCAATCGTAAAGACAGCAGAGATGACCCCTGAGGCAATCGCCGCGACAAGAATCATAATGTGATTAATACCGTTTCCGCCGATCCAGATCAGGCCTAATACCACTATCAAATTAATGATTGCATTAATCATACCTGCTCTTAATATGCTAGTACGCGCTATCCCTTGTTTTAATAGAAGGATTCCCGAGATGCCGCTTACAAGAATATAAATCCCCATCGTCACATGTACAGTTCCCGCTAATTCCTCTTTAAACATTATACTGCCGATAACGGAAAGGACAATAGTTATTCCCACAGCATAGCGCTCTCTCATGAGGATTGTTACAAGCATTGCCGCCATCGCTGCGGGAAAGAAATAAGCGATTGATTCCTGGCTTAACCCAACAAATATATGAATTATCTTCATAAGTAGTAATGCCAGCAGATAAACAATACTGAAGATGAATAGATTATCCCGATAGTCTTCATGTTCTTCGTTTCTGATTGTATTACCAAACATTACATAGACACCAGCAAAAACTAACACAATGACTGCAGCCAATCCAACATACGGAAGAAGGGAATCCTCACTATTCAGAAGACCAACCAGCTTTAATTGGCGATAAACATCTGCGTCAATTAAATATCCTTCCTCGGCAATGATCTGTCCCTGAAGAATCCTGACAGGTTCAACGGATTCACTTGCATTTTCCCTTGCTCTCTCTGTTGACTCAGGATCAAAAAACACGTTTTGAATGATTGCATACCTTCCTAAATCAATCGATGCAGATTTTAATCGAACAGGGAGACTTGAGTATTTTATCCCCTCTTCGACCTTCATCTTGGCATTTTCCACCTCATTTGCCCTTATGCCATCCTTCATGGTTTCATTAATGCTGGTCATCGTAATATCCTTAGCTATCGATAAGTCAGATAAGGATGATCCCAGTAGATTAATCAATGTTTCATCAGTTAGATCTTTATTAACATTATCAGATAATTTCCCTCTTAAATCAGATACATAATCTGATGGCTTCAAGAGTGTTTGTGCCGTATTTTTCTCATCTTTCTCCACCTCTTGATTTTTCAAACCGGCACTAACCACACTCTCTGCCGATGTATAGATTTCATTTATTAAATTAACTCTCTTTTTCACATATTCTTTATTAACTGTATAAACATCCTCAACACTATTAACTGCTTTTTGCTGCTTTTCTTTTGTTTCGACTGGATCTTCTATTGTCTTCGGAGACCGAATTGTCGTTTCAGCAACATTGTAAAGTTCAACATTAAGTTTTTCCGGTTTAACACTGTCAAACAAAAAAATAAAGGAAATGAACGCCATTAATAAAAGAACACCTATCTGCGAAACTGGTTTGGATACCCAATTTTTAAAAGAGCTGCCTATGGTTTTGAATTTCATACGTTTCCCTTTCCGGCGGAGGATTTTATTTATATATAATTTTCTAACACTTTCTGTAATAATAACAGGTTTTATTGTTCCTTTCACTTACAATTGTAAGAATAACAAATTTATAATAAAAAAAGCCACAGTTGATTCTGTGGCATGTTTCTTAACTTTATTATCACTGTTGAGTTGGTCCAAAATTTTCATATGCCTGAATGATTTTTGCAACAAGCGGATGCCTGACCACATCAGTTTGATCTAGGTGGATAAACTTAATGCCTGAAACATCTTTTAATATTCGTTCAGCTGCCCTTAACCCTGATTGGACACCACGCGGAAGATCTATTTGTGAAGTATCACCCGTAACAACTATTTTAGAGCCAAATCCCAGTCGAGTTAAAAACATTTTCATTTGGGCCTGTGTTGTATTTTGAGCTTCGTCCAGGATTACAAATGCATCATCAAGCGTTCTTCCCCGCATATAGGCTAAGGGAGCTATTTCGATTGTGCCACGCTCAATCAGCCTGGTTGTTTGTTCTAATCCTAAGATGTCATGAAGAGCATCATAAAGAGGTCGTAAATATGGATCCACTTTTTCTTTTAGATCTCCCGGTAAAAAGCCCAAGCTTTCACCTGCTTCGACAGCTGGCCTTGTTAAAATAATTCGTTTAACATGTCCATTTTTCAACGCAGTCACAGCCATAACAACAGCTAAATACGTTTTTCCTGTTCCGGCAGGTCCAATTCCAAATACTAGATCTTTTGCTCTAATAGCAGAGATGTATTCTTTCTGGCCCAATGTTTTTACACGAATTGATTTACCTTTAGCGCTTCTGGCAATTTCCTCATCATATAAATCAGAAAAATACTCCAATGTACCGCTATTGGATAAATTTATGGCATAAACAACCTCACGAGGTCCGATTTTAATTCCTTTTCGTATAATGACTAAAAGCGTTTGCAGAATCTCATCCGCTTTTTCTAAGTTCTCAGGATTACCGGACACACTTATTGTTTCGCCCCTGGAAACAATACTGACTCCAAGCTCGCTTTCCAATATCTTCAGATTACTATCATGTACACCAAATAGTTCAACTGCCTCATTTGGTGATTCCAATTGTAAATTAATCAATTTAGACTTCTCTGACATTCCTTAGTCTCCTTGAATCATCGGTTGTCCGATTGCAATATTTTCTAAAACTTTATAATGTATAGTCATTTTAACTTTACCATTGTCAAGCTGGTTTTTCAAAATTTTTTCATTCAAAATAGTTGCATCATCAGGGGCATTCTTTAGAACATCCTTTTTCCCCATATTCATCGCCTGCTTCTCCGCCTCGATTTTTGTATAGATCCGTGTCACCTTTTCTTTACTGCGATAGATCTTTTTATGAAAGGCAATAGGAACCTCCCACTTCAAAAATTTAAATGTTTTTTCATCCTCTTCCACTTCATATTCTTTGAAGTTATGTTCACCAAATCCCCATATCGGCACATGGGCATTTCCAAAGCTTAGACTGTATTTATTTTTAGCATCACCATTAAACACATATAAATTCGTTTCGAGCGGAACCTCCACGCTTGTTTTATACCAGGCTTCACCCATGACCTTTCCTTTAGCTCCTACAAATTTTTGATTATCCTCTTTACCAATAAAACCGCTGACCAGGATTTGCCCCTTGCTGACAACCTGATGCTTTTCTACTAAGCCTTGTCCTCTTTCAACCATCGTTTGGACAATGGTCGCTTTTTTTGCGGAAATGAGATTCACATATAAATCAGCAGAATTCTTTTTAGGCTGCTTTTTTTCAACAACCTGAAAATGAAAGGTCGTCCCTTCCAGCTGTACGCCAATCCAGGTAATGGACGGTACCCGTTCACTGAGCTCCTTTTGTATATCTTCCATATCCCCAACAGCAAACTGGAGCTTCCCAACTTTTATATTCATATCATCCAATTCTTTACTGATTTGATGTTCAATTGCCGGACTGGCTCCTTCTATTTTTATCCCCCAAATCATATTGGATAGAATAAAAATGATCATAAAAAACATCATCACACCGACCACGAGACCACTGTACCTTTTCAGCTTTAAGGCAAAAAAAGGCCCTCCTCTTCTTTCTAAAAAAGAGACCTTACAGCCGCTGTTTCTTACTGCCTTCCTCAATTGAGGAACGTCAGATAGCTTCATATAAAAAACAACTGTTTCTGTGCCCATATTTTTCGCATCCCAAACTTGAATACCCTCTTTAAGCATTCTGTTTATAAATCGTTCTGTACCTTGTCCCTTTATTTTCACTTTAATATAGCCAGTAATAGTATTCGTCCATTGGTTTTTCATAAGAACCTCCTATTAGGTTATTCTTCGAGGAATATGACTTGATCAATTTTCCCTTCAAGTAAGATTTCTTCCGGAAGAATAGTTTTTAATACAAAAGCCTGACCTTTGACAAGGAGTTGTCCGTTCTTAAGCAGCAATCTTAATTCCTGGTCTGAAAATGTAAGTAAGCCTTTATGATTCTCTATGTAAATATGAATTTGACCCACCATCGTAATCCTTGGCAAATCCATCATGATATCCTGGGGCAGGTCCATTGCGGCCGTGACCCACCTCTTCAAACGATACCCCCATGCACGAGCCATAAGGAAACCTCCCTTTCCGCCGGTTAATATCTTCGTAATCGTTACAGGCTGTTCTGTAAAATCACCTCATAATCATACTTATTCGTTAAGAGGTCATTAAATGCTTAATTAAAACGTTCCGTTATCAATAATCTGACGGAGAGAAGACGTTGTTATCATTTATAATCCGATGTACATTCTAACGTTTACTTGATTAGCAAATAGTGTTGTAGAGTTTGATTGGTCAGATTTCATCTGTTTAAATCAATCAAGTAAAAGCTATGACCAATTACCATAGAAAGAATTGGGATTAAATGTTAAAATATTTTGTGGAAGTTAATTCAGACTATTCAATTAAATAACCTAAATCATGTAAAAGTGGACTTTCAACTATATAATTGAGGGTAAATAAAGGAGCTGACCGGAATGCCAAAATCTAATGCAAGACCTAAAATACACATACCGAAAACAAAAAGTGAGAGGATATGGGATACTATTGGTTATTCATGTTATATTGGATCTTTACTTTTTTTAATCTATATTTGGGGTGAACTTCCAGATAAAGTACCAGCTCATTTTAATGCTAAGGGCGAAGTTGATCGTTGGGGTTCAAAACTAGAACTTCTTATTTTGCCTATTATAGGTGCATTTCTTGCTGTATCAATGCATTTTGTCGAGAAATTTCCAGAATCACATAATTATCCTCAACGATTAAACAAAGAGAACGCTAAAGAATTTTATTTAAATAGCAGAAAAATAACAAATCAATTAAAAGCTATTTGTCTCATTATTTTTACATTAATTATTATTGAATCCGTTTCAATCGCGTTAGAATGGGGCGGCGGACTTGGAGCATGGTTCTTACCAGTATTAATAGTGGGTGTTTCTATCCCCATCATATTAGGCATAATTAAACAAAGTAAGATTAGATAGCCAAATTCTCGATTTCCCTTATTCTTGATAGACGCCAAACTCTCTGCGTTGATCTATGTAATTCTGGAAAAATTTCATTTTTAACAATAAAAAAACTGCAGACGAAAACTTCAAAAAGTTTCTGTCTGCAGGCACTATAAGTAACTTTTATCTAATCTGTTTCCTTTTTGAACGGGGAGGACCCAATATTTCTGACATAACAAACGCTTCCTGCAGGTTGATATTCCGTACATCAAATCCCTGTTTAGAAGGCTTGACATGTCTTTCTGTTGCTTGTTTTACTGCTTTTTGAACTATTGGCTTGAATTCCCTCGGGACAATTACATCAACCGGGGTTTCCTTTATAACAACCGGCTTCTCAGCTTGCTGTACTTTCTTCTTCTGAGCTTCGTACTGCTCCTTTATTGTTTGAGCAAGAGAGGTTGCTTCTCTTTGCAAATCAGGATGCCCGCTTAATTTCTTTTTAATTTCTCTTTCGCGTTCCTGGATTTTTTTCCGGATATCATCATCCTGTTTCCCCCCAATAGGTTGTGATTGTCCCTTAACAGGTTCACTTTTGTTTATTGGAGGAGATGTATATTTTCTATTTTGCGTTTCATCAGGCTTCTCTGTACCTTTATCCCTTTGAAAGAACCAGCTTATTAAAGTTATAATCAAAAACAGGATAATGGGATTATCCCATATAGCTCCCATACTCATGGGCAGGACCTCCTTTCCCAGCAATCAGATAGGGAAATTATTCATCATCTGTATTTCGATCATCCTTGTTGGCTTTGCTTATGGATTCTCTCATATGTGTATCAGATGCAAGGTTTTGATAGTTCATATAATCCATAACGCCCATATTCCCCGCTTTGAAAGCTTGAGCCATTGCAAGCGGTACTTCGGCTTCAGACTCAACAACTTTTGCACGCATTTCTTCTACTCTTGCTTTCATCTCTTGTTCTTGTGCAATCGCCATAGCACGGCGCTCTTCAGCTTTTGCTTGCGCAATTTTTTTATCTGCTTCTGCTTGTTCTGTTTGCAGCTCTGCACCAATATTTTTGCCGATATCCACATCAGCTATATCAATAGATAAAATCTCAAATGCTGTTCCGGCATCTAGACCTTTACTTAAGACAGTTTGAGAGATACGTTCCGGATTTTCCAACACAGTTGTATGACTTTCACTGGAACCAATGGTGGAGATTACACCCTCACCAACCCTCGCGATAACAGTCTCTTCACCTGCACCCCCAACCAAACGCTCAATATTGGCACGTACAGTGATTCTAGCCTTTGCTTTAACCTCAATCCCATTAATAGCAACACCCGCAATAAACGGCGTTTCTATGACTTTAGGGTTAACACTCATTTGTACAGCTTCCAGCACATCACGTCCTGCAAGGTCAATAGCTGCACAACGTTCAAATGTCAAATCAATATTGGCACGATGAGCCGCAATTAGCGCATTAACAACCCGATCTACATTACCACCGGCTAGATAATGACTTTCCAGTTGATTCGTTGTTACATTTAGACCTGCTTTTGACGCTTTAATTAAAGGATTGATAACACGGCTTGGAGATACTCGACGCAATCTCATCCCAATCAATGTAAAGATGCTTACTCTCACTCCTGAAGCGATCGCTGAAATCCAAAGCATAACTGGTACAAAAGTGAATAGTACTGCCAATAAAATGATAACTAAAGCAATGCCCACAAGAGCAAAAATAGATGCTGATGTTAATACCATTTGTTTATAACTCCCTTCATACTTCTAATTATTATGAATCTAATGGTCGTACTACTATACGGGAACCTTCTGTTTTAATTACTTTGACATGCGTTCCCTTCGTTACAAAACTACCTTCACTTACCACGTCAATTCTTTCCCCTTCAAGCGAGAGTGTTCCAGAAGGACGCAGGTCAGTGACAAGAACACCTACTTTTCCAACTAAATCATGACGATTAATATTGGAAACATATCCACTCTCCGTATTCGTAGAATCTGTGAGTATAATCCTATTAAAGGCTGTCATTTTCTTTCCAAATACTTTAATTAATATCACACTTGCTATAAATCCTGCAATCAATGCAATTAATATTGCGATTGCCATATGCTCCACATCCCCCGCAGCAAGAAAGAAGCTTGCTATAATTGCCATAAAACCAATAATTCCTACAATACCGCCAGGAAGGAATAATTCCAGTAATAGGAATGCTATTCCAACTATAAATAAGATTAACGGTTCATATCCGGCCAGACCTGATACCATATGTCCATAAAAAAACAATAACAGAGACGTAATACCGGCAAAACCAGGTAAGCCAAAACCAGGTGAATAAAGCTCAACGACAAGACCTATTGTGCCAATCGACAATAAAATAGGAATCACAATAGGATTCGTAAGGAAACGGGCTACTTTATCAGCAAGGCTTTCACCAAATTGAATTAATTCAGCTTTTTCATATCCCAGCGTTTTTAATAATTCCTTTTGATTTTCAACTGTACCTTCACTATAACCAACCTTTACAGCCTGGTTTGCTGTCAGCGTAAGCAGCTCTCCTTTTTCCGCTCCATACTCTGGCAAATCAATATCCTCATCAGCCATTGCTTTAGCATATAACGGATCTCTTCCACTTGATTCAGCAGCCTTTTGCATATTTGCAAGCCAATAGGATTGCGCTTTTTTATCAGCTGCATTACCATCAGATGTTATGACAGCAGCTGCACCCATTGTTGCACCGGGTACCATATAGATCTCATCAGCATTTAAAGAAATAAATGCACCGGCAGATAGGGCTCGGTTATTAACAAAGGCTATTGTTTTTAATTTAGTATTTGCAAATGTTTCACCGATCTCATCTGCTGCATCTACCGCCCCGCCAGGTGTATTAATATCGAATATAATCGCTTCTGCCCCATCTTTCTCAGCGGTTGCTATTGCTCTTTTCAGGAAGTTAGATAGACCTTTTTCCACCTCATTTTGCAGAGGGACTATGTATACTTTATCAGTATTCGCATTTCCTGACGGCGGACCTGCAATTCCAATTAAAAAAAATGCAAAGATGATCATAATTGACCACCATCTTTTCCTCATACCTGTTCACCCCTCCTTTCTTCTCCATTTTTGACGTCTTAATTCATTATACGTTATTTACATGCATAAGTTTCACAATACTTTGATATTCATCATATAATTAATTTACGGGATATAAAAAACCCGCAATTAAAATTGCGGGTTTTAAACGTCTTATTTTGTAAGATTTTGCAGTACAAGTTTATTGACTAAAGATCCATCAGCTTTACCCTTCACTTTTGGCATGACTGCGGACATTACTTTGCCCATGTCAGCCTTGGAAGTGGCATTCGTCTCGGCAATCGCTTGAGTAACAATCGCATTTAACTCATCCTCGGATAATTGCTGTGGCAAATATGCCTCGACAATCTCGATTTCTGATTGAAGCTTTTCGACCAAATCTTGGCGTCCTGCTTTATCAAATTCCTGGAGGGAGTCTTTGCGTTGCTTTAATTCGCGAGAAAGTACGGTTAACTCTTCATCTTCGGATAATTCTTGTTTACCAAGCTTTATTCCTTCATTTTGAAGAGAAGCCTTCACCATTCGGATGACGGAGAGCTTGTCTTTTTCTCTGTTCTTCATAGCTTGTTTCATATCGCTGTTTAAACGCTCAACAAGACTCATTTAAGGGCACCTCTTTTAGAACTTGCGTTTTCTCGCAGCTTCAGACTTTTTCTTACGTTTTACACTAGGTTTTTCATAGAATTCGCGCTTTCTTACTTCCTGCATAGTACCTTGCTTGGAAACTGTGCGTTTGAAGCGTCGAAGAGCATCTTCAAGCGATTCGTTTTTCTTAACGACTGTTTTAGACATCTCTTTCCCTCCCTCCGAGCACAACAACTCTAATTTCCTACACATAGAAGGAAACCATGTACCTTCAAATTATAATATATGTGTCGTTCAAGGTCAACTGTTATTCCTATAATCGTGTAGGTTAATTGAATGATATTTATAATTGAGATTTAAACTCTCCAATCTTCCTATCTATATATACCTCATTTTAAAAAAATAAAAACGGGCTGACGCAATCTGCACCAGCCCCACTGCCTAATATTATGAATTAACTACAGCTTGTTCGACCATATCATCCATCACACGGACAAATTGTCCTTCATTGTATGGATATCCGGCTTTTGTAATTTTTACTTTCACAATCTTTCCAACCATATCTTCCGTTGCAGGGAACACGACTTTCAAATAGTTATCTGAATATCCTTGATAGAGTCCTTTTGTCTTTCCATCTTCATATAGTTCCTCTGGAATCACTTCTAGAACTTCATTTTCATAGCTGGAAGCATATTCTTTCGCAATTTGCTCAGATAGTGAAATCAAGCGATGCACTCGATCGTTTTTAACATCCTCATCCACTTGATCTTCCATGCGGGCAGCTGGTGTACCAGTACGTTTGGAATAAGGGAATACATGCAGTTCAGAGAAACGATGATCTTTAATGAAATTATATGTTTCCATAAACTCTTCCTCTGTTTCACCAGGGAACCCAACAATCACATCTGATGTAACCGCTAAGTCAGGAAGTACTTCACGCAATCTTTCCAGTCTTTCTGCAAAGAATTCAGTAGAATACTTACGACGCATACGTTTAAGGACCGTATTAGAAGCTGATTGTATCGGAATATGCAAGTGAGGCACTACTTTATCAGACTCACGCAATACTTCAATCACTTCATCTGTTATTTGAGAGGCTTCAATGGATGAAATACGAATTCGTTTCAAACCTGCCACTTTTTGATCGAGTTCTCTCAATAGCATAGCGAGATTATAATCCTTCAAGTCTTCACCATAACCACCTGTATGAATACCTGTCAGGACAATTTCTTTATAGCCCGCTGCGACAAGCTGCTGAGCTTGACGAATAACTTCCTGCGGATCACGGGAGCGCAGCAATCCGCGCGCCCAAGGAATAATACAGAATGTACAGAAGTTATTACATCCTTCCTGAATTTTCAGGGAAGCACGCGTACGATCTGTAAAAGCAGGTACATCCATTTCTTCATAAACTCTCGTTTTCATGATATTTCTTACACCATTAATAGGCTGTCTTTCAGTTAAATACGTATCGATATAACCTATTAATTTATCACGGTCCTGCGTTCCAACAACTATGTCCACTCCTGGAATTGCCATGATTTCTGCCGGTGAGGTTTGTGCATAACAACCCGTTACACAAATAACAGCATCAGGATTCTTACGCACTGCCCTGCGAATAATCTGCCGGCTTTTTTTATCTCCTGTATTCGTAACAGTACACGTATTAATAACATAAACATCCGAGCGTTGTTCAAAATCGACTCTTTCATATCCTGAAGCTTGAAACAGCTGCCATATCGCTTCTGTCTCATAATGATTCACTTTACATCCTAATGTATGGAACGCTACAGTTGCCATTCCCTTCACCTCGCTAATTCTAATTGATAAGATATGGCTGACAATGCGTATAAAGGAGCAGTCTCTGTACGTAAAATACGCGGTCCAAGACTGCATGTTTGAAAGCCATTTTCTAAAAGTTGATTCACTTCCGCGGTATCCAAGCCGCCTTCAGGGCCAAATACCATTAAAAGAGACTGCCCTGGTACCATCCCTCTAATTGTTTTCGCCAATTGCGAAGATTCCCCTTGCTTAGCGTCTTCTTCATAAGCAACTAGCTTATAATCATAGCTTTCAGCAAGATCTAACAATCTGCGAATATCTACAGGATCGTAAACACTGGGTATTTCAGTCCGATGGGATTGTTCTGCAGCTTCCTTCGCTATTTTCCGAAGCCGTTCTGTTTTCTTTGCAGCTTTTTTAGAATCCCATTTTACAATAGAACGAGTTGCATTAAAAGGGATAAAGGTATTTGCACCCAATTCTGTCCCTTTTTGGATAATCAATTCTAGTTTATCCCCTTTAGGCAAACCGTTCACAATGGTAACTTGAATGGGCAGTTCTTTTGTTCCTTCTATCCAATCAATAATGCGGCCAGTCAGAGCTTTATCTTGAATGGATTCAATTTTGACGATTGCCGTTTTTTTATCAATAACTCCATAAAATGTATCACCTGGATTCATTCGCATGACCCGGGTCATATGGTGAAAATCATCTCCGGTTATCGTTACTTCAAATTGATTTTCTAATTTCTCAATAAAATATCTCTGCATGGCCTGCACCTTTCTATCCTTAAAATCAATAACGACTAAAGCATTATTGCGGCGGAAAAACGTTTAGGCGTCTGCCTAATAATCCCTCACGAAATTCCTGCCGTCCGCTAGAGTCCTTAACTTAAGTATAGTGGGAGTTTGAACTCCCACTATACTCTAACATCCACCTTGATGTGGTGATTTCACTTAAAACAAGTAATACTTATAATTTACGAGCTGTAATGGAGACCCAGTCTTCCATTGTCATGACATCCTCAATTACAAGTCCGGCTTTCTGAATAGCTTCTTCCACTTCCCGGCGTTTTTGCTGGATGATGCCGGAAGATATAAAGGTTCCGCCTGGTTTAAGCACTCTGGCTACATCTTCTGTACAACGTACAATAATTTCAGCCAATATATTAGCTACCACTATATCTGCTTCAAATTCAATTCCTTTTAAAAGGTCATTTTGTTTAATTGTAACTTTATCATGTACCTTATTTAATTTACAATTCACCCTGGCACTGTTCACAGCTACCTCATCCAGATCAAGCGCCAAAATAGACTCGGCGCCAAATTTAGCAGCAGTGATTGTAAGTACCCCTGAACCAGTCCCTACATCAATGACCTTCATCCCAGGTTTGACTGTTTTCTCAAGTGCTTGAATACAAAGTACAGTTGTAGGATGTGTACCTGTGCCGAATGCCATGCCTGGATCCAATTCAATAATTTTTTCGTCTGTATGAACCGGAGTGTATTCCTCCCACGTCGGAACGATTGTGACTTGTTCCGAAATCTTGACTGGATGGTAATACTTTTTCCATGCAGTGGACCATTCTTCCTCATTAACCTCACTGATGGTTACTTTATTATGACCTAGATCGATATCATATTTTATTAGATTATTGATAAGGTCCTTAATGCCATCTACTGTGTCACCAAGGAAACTTGTGACAGGGAGATAAGCTTTAATAAGTACGCCTTCTTCAGGAAAATCAGCAGGATTAAGTTGATAGATTTCTCCGAATACATTCTCCCTTTCACGAACCAATTCAAGCGGATCTTCAATCACTACCCCGCTTGCACCAGCCTCATGTAATATATTCGATATTGGTTCGATCGCTTCATTCGTTGTATGAATACATAATTCGGACCATTTCATTTTCTACCAACTCCTACCTGTTTATTCACCTTTGATTGCTCTTTTAACTTTCGAAAAAAAACCTTCATCATGTTCATCTAATTGTCCTTGACCACTGATTTCAGCAAATTCGCGAATTAATTCTTTTTGTTTATCGGATAATTTGGTTGGCGTTACAACTAAAATACGGATGTGCTGATCACCTTGACCATATCCTCTAACGTTAGGAACACCTTTTCCTTTTAAGCGGAAGCGAGTACCTGTTTGTGTTCCAGCCGGCACTTTCAGTTTCACTTTACCATGGATGGTTGGAACTTCAATTTCATCACCCAATGCAGCCTGTGCAAAGGTAATAGGCATTTCACAGTAAATATCGTCACCATCACGCTCAAAGAATTCATGCGGTCTGATTTGGAACACAACAAACAAGTCTCCCGGAGGGCCGCCATTAATACCAGGTTCACCTTTACCAGGAACACGTAATTGTTGACCATCATCAACACCTGCAGGTACTTTGATTTGAATTTTATTCCGTTTTTTCACAGAACCTTTACCGTGACAGGTAGCACATTTCTGCTTAATAATTTTTCCTGTACCACTGCAATGTTGACATACTCTGCGGTTCACAATTCGTCCGAATGGAGTATTTTGTTCTACATTTAATTGGCCTGTACCATTACAGTGAGAACATGTTTCCGGTTTTGTGCCAGGTTTTGCTCCTGACCCTTTACATGTATCACACTCTTCCTCTTTCGGTATTTCAATGGTCGTTTCTGTACCAAATACAGCTTCATCAAATGATAATGTCATTGTATATTGCAGGTCTGCACCTTGACGGGGAGCATTTGGATCTCTTCTTCCCCCTCCGCCAAAGAAAGAATTGAATATATCTTCAAAACCACCGAAGCCTTCGAAACCAGCTCCGCCTCCACCAAATCCCTGTGTTGGATCTTCGTGGCCAAATTGATCATATCTCGCTTTCTTTTGATCATCGCTTAACACTTCATAAGCTTCCTGGATCTCTTTAAATTTTTCCGTAGCATCTGCTGCTTTATTGAGGTCAGGATGATATTGCTTGGAAAGGCGGCGATATGCTTTTTTTATCTCATCCTTCGAGGCATTTTTGCCAACCCCCAACACCTCATAATAATCCCGTTTGCTCATTCCTCACACTCCTGATTCTATATAATCCGTCGTTTCACATAAAAATCATTGTACCACTTGACTAAGCTGCGGCGCAATATAAACAGAAAATGTCCAATTTGTTAAAAAAAGTCAAAGTCAAGGAGATCCTGACTTTGACTTTTTTACGTTCAATCATTATTTTTTGTCGTCGTCAACTTCAGTAAATTCTGCATCTACGACATCATCAGCCTTGCCCGCACCATCTTGACCTGGTTGTTGTTGCGCAGCTTGAGCAGCTTGCTCATAAAGTTTCACGCTAAGAGCTTGCACAATTTCCTGCAATGCTTCTTTTTTCTCTTTCATTTCAGCAAGATCATTCTTCTCAATTGCTGCTTTTAAAGCATCTTTAGCTTCTGTTGCTTTTTGAACTTCAGCTTCTTCTACTTTACCTTCAAGATCTTTTAATGTTTTTTCTGTTTGGAATACTAAAGCATCAGATTCGTTACGTAATTCAGCTTCTTCCTTACGTTTTTTATCTGCTTCTGCATTTTCTTCCGCTTCTTTAACCATGCGATCGATTTCTTCATCGCTTAAGCTTGTAGCTGATTGAATCGTAATCGCCTGCTCTTTATTTGTACCAAGATCTTTTGCACGTACATTAACGATACCGTTATTATCAATATCGAACGTTACTTCAATTTGCGGGATTCCGCGTGGTGCCGGTGGAATATCAGTCAATTGGAAGCGACCAAGCGTTTTGTTATCTGCTGCCATTTGACGTTCCCCTTGAAGAACATGGATATCTACTGCTGTTTGGTTATCAGCTGCTGTAGAGAAAATTTGAGATTTGCTAGTTGGGATTGTTGTATTACGGTCGATTAAACGAGTAAATACTCCACCCATTGTTTCAATACCAAGAGATAAAGAAGTTACATCAAGTAATACAACATCTTTAACGTCACCGGAGATAACTCCACCTTGGATTGCTGCACCCATAGCAACAACTTCATCAGGGTTTACCCCTTTATGAGGCTCTTTACCAGTTTCTTTTTTAATTGCTTCCTGAACAGCAGGAATACGAGTAGAACCACCAACTAAGATAACTTTATCAATCTCAGCCGGAGACAAGCCTGCATCACGAAGAGCTTGGCGAGTAGGTCCCATTGTTCTTTCTACTAAAGAAGCAGTGATTTCATCGAATTTCGCGCGTGTTAATGTTAAATCCATGTGCAATGGACCTGCTTCACCCGCAGTGATGAACGGCAAGGAAATTTGTGTAGATGTTACACCTGACAAATCTTTTTTCGCTTTTTCAGCAGCGTCTTTCAAACGTTGAAGAGCCATTTTATCTTTAGATAGATCGATTCCATTTTCTTTGCGGAATTCTTCGATTAAATATTCCATTACTGCGTTATCGAAGTCATCTCCACCCAAACGTGCGTCACCAGCTGTTGAGCGTACTTCGAATACACCGTCACCTAGCTCAAGGATGGATACGTCAAATGTACCGCCGCCAAGGTCGAATACAAGGATTTTTTGATCTTCTTCAGTTTTATCCAAACCATACGCTAATGCAGCAGCAGTTGGTTCGTTGATAATACGTTCTACTTCTAAACCAGCGATACGGCCAGCATCTTTTGTTGCTTGACGTTCAGCATCGTTAAAGTAAGCAGGTACTGTAATAACAGCTTTTGTTACTTTTTCTCCCAGGTATTCTTCAGCATAGGATTTTAAATATTGAAGAATAATCGCAGATACTTCTTGTGGAGAGTAATCTTTTCCTTCGATATTTACTGAGTAATCTGTACCCATATGGCGTTTGATGGAGCTGATCGTATTCAGGTTTGTGATAGCTTGGCGTTTCGCTACTTCCCCAACTTGACGTTCTCCGTTTTTAAATGCAACAACAGATGGAGTGGTTCTATTACCTTCTGGATTTGGAATAACTTTTGGTTCTCCGCCTTCTAATACGGATACACAAGAGTTGGTAGTTCCTAAGTCAATACCAATAATTTTACTCATTTACTTTTTACCTCCCATTAATTATGTAGCCTATGTGTTTGATTACTGATTCACTTTAACCATTGATGGTCGAATAACCCGGTCTTTTAATTTATAACCCTTTTGGAATTCTTCCA
This sequence comes from Pradoshia sp. Z4_20, assembly GCF_058216035.1. Classification (NCBI taxonomy): domain Bacteria; kingdom Bacillati; phylum Bacillota; class Bacilli; order Caryophanales; family Bacillaceae; genus Pradoshia; species Pradoshia sp. Z4_20. The sequence goes on along the minus strand of NZ_JBZAJD010000001.1, from coordinate 270,613 downwards.
CAATGATATTTGAACCGTATTCTTCGTTATTGTCCTGCATAATCGCTTGATGAACATGAGGGTCGAATTCTTGACCTACTGATTCGATTACCTCTACACCTTCTTCTTTCAAGGCAGATAAAATACTTGTTAAAACCATATTCATTCCTTGAAGAAGCGGTTTTGTTTCATCTGTTTCAGTTGTACTATTTATCGCCCTATCAAAATTATCTAAAGCAGGCAAAAGATTTGTTACAAGAGATTGAGCTCTATATTTTTGCGCTGCTTCAGCATCCAATTTAACACGGCGGCGATAGTTATCAAAATCTGCATAAAGACGAACATATTTTGCTTCAGCTTCCTGCAATTTCTTTTCTAGTTCAGCTACTTTGCTATCCCCATCATTTTCGGAAGCTTCCTCAACAGGTTCACTTGTTTCAGTGGTTTCCTCAGAGGCTGTATCATTCATTTTATTTTCTTCTGCTTCATCAAATATTTCTTCAATATTATCTTGATTTTTTTCAGACACTGCTTCTCACCTCCCTGAAAGTGTTGTTCTATATACGTTAAAGCAGTATTACTACTATTACCGTTACTTTTTATTTTGATACTGTTTTGTCAGCATCTCAGTTAAGTCATTCGCAAAAAATGACAATAAACTCATCACTCTGGAATAATCCATCCGAGTAGGTCCAAGAATAGCTATAGTTCCAAGATTCTCGTCTCCAATGGAGTAGGTAGTGCTGATAATACTGCAGTTTTCAAGCGCCATATTATTATTTTCGGTGCCTATTTTCACATTGATTCCTTCATGTGTTTTACTGACCAACTCATACAAGTCTCTTCCCTGTTCCATGATTTTAAAAATTGCCTTTACTTTTTCAATATCATGAAATTCAGGCTGGCTTAGCATATTCGCCTTACCGCCAAAGAAAAGTTTCTCGTTCTCCGGCAATTGCAGAGATGTTGCTAGCATTTGCAGAACCATATCATAATTTGTAATATGCTGTTTTAATAATACAGCTACTTCCCTGAAAATCTTATCTTTAAGCTGCACCAATGGTACACCGCTCAAGCGATCATTCAGGATATTTACCACTCTCTCCATTTCATTCATATCAAATCCTGGAGGAAGATAAATCATTTTATTTTCAACATGACCAGTATCCGTCACGATGATAGCAATTGCCTTATTTGTATCAAGCGGTACAATTTGGATTCGACGTAAGTGATTTTCTAAAACAGCAGGTCCAAGCATAATCGCCGTATAATTCGTAATTTCGGATAGTATGCCGGCAGAACGTTGCACTATCTTCTCTAACTCAAATAATCTCTCTTTAAAAACAGATTTAAGCTTAAGAACATCATCCTTTTGCAGCTGCTGAGGTGAAACAAGATGATCCACATAGTACCGATACCCTTTTTCAGAGGGAATACGCCCTGAAGAGGTATGTGTTTTTTCGAGATACCCCATTTCCTCTAAATCAGCCATTTCATTTCTGATTGTGGCAGAACTTAGCGAAATGCCTTCTTTTTTGGAAATATTTCTGGACCCCACAGGTTGGGCGGTAGAAATAAAATCATCGATGATCACCTGTAAAATTGCCAGTTGTCTATTTGTTAACATCGATAATCACCCCTGTTAGCACTCTTTACTACTGAGTGCTAAGTCTATAAATAAAGTAACAAAACCGTCGTTATGTGTCAACGGTTATGATTATGTTTTCTCTCTCATTTTTAAACTATAATAAAAATGCCTGGAACACTTCGTTCCCCATTAATTTACCCGGATGTGTCAGTCGGACTCTTCCGTTTACCAACTCCAATAACCCCTCTGAAACCATTCTTTTTATTGTTTCCCCAAATACGTCATTTATGTTTACAGAAAATCTCTTTTGGAAATGTTCCAGAGAAACTCCCTCCATTTTTCTAAGCCCCAAAAACATCTCTTCTTCCATTTGTTCCTTTCGCGTAACGGTTGCTTGCTCAACGATCGGCTTCCTGCCATCCTGAATAGCATTCATATATTTCTTCAAGGGTCCATGATTATGATAACGGACAGCATCGAGGTATCCATGAGCACCAGCACCAAGACCATAGTATTCTTCATTGTTCCAATATACGAGGTTATGCCTGCTTTCAAATCCTTTTTTTGCAAAATTTGAAATCTCATATTGATTGTAGCCCACTTCTACTAAACGTTCCATGACATATTCATACATAGTAGCCTCAGCATCCTCACCCGGTAAGGATAATTTACCTTTATTGAGCATGATATAAAACACAGTCTTCGGTTCAATAATTAAAGAGTAAGCTGAAAAATGCGGAAGATTTAATTGTAAAGCGCGATCTACTGTATCCTCTAAATCACTGAGTGTTTGACCGGGCAAGGAATAAATCAAGTCAATGCTAATGTTGTCAAAACCTTCTTCTCTTGCCATATCAATGGTCTCATACACATCTTTGACATTGTGCGCACGGCCAATCTTTTTCAATAGTTCTTCGTTGAATGATTGAACACCCAGACTTAATCGGTTGACGCCTGCTTCCTTCATAATTCTCAATTTATCCTTTGACAAATCACCTGGATTGGCCTCAACTGTGTATTCATACCCTGGCGCAAGCGTAACTTTTTCTTTCATGGAAAATAACAATTGTTCCAGCTGCAGAGGTTCTAAAGCAGATGGAGTACCTCCCCCAATAAAAACAGTGGATAAGGGTTCATTTTGAGACAGATTATATAAATCCATCTCAGTCAATAATGTTTGGATATATTCATCCACCGGCTGGTTCTGAATAAAAAATTTATTAAAATCACAGTAGTGACATATTTGTGTACAAAATGGAATGTGGATATATAAACTTTTAACCAATTCCAACACCCCTTTCTAAGATCGAAAAAAAACGTTATATCTATCATAATAAAATAGAGGCCAGAACAAAAATGTCTGGCCTGCTTTTCTTACTATTTTATTTTTTTGAATTGGAGTCATCCATCTTCAGAACTGCCATAAACGCTTCTTGCGGAACTTCTACAGAACCAACTTGTTTCATGCGTTTTTTACCTTCTTTTTGTTTCTCTAATAGTTTACGTTTACGTGAAATATCTCCACCGTAACATTTTGCAAGTACATTCTTCCTCATTGCTTTAATCGAAGAACGTGCAATGATTTTATTGCCGATTGCTGCCTGTATAGGCACCTCAAATTGTTGTCGAGGAATAAGCTCCTTCAACTTTTCTACAATAATTTTTCCACGCTCATATGCAAAGTCTCTATGAACGATAAAGCTCAATGCATCAACGGTTTCACCGTTTAATAAGATGTCCATTTTAACCAGTTTAGATTCTTGGTAGCCAATTAACTCATAGTCAAAAGATGCATATCCTTTTGTATTTGATTTTAATTGGTCAAAGAAATCATAAACAATTTCGGATAATGGCAGTTCATAAATGATAGTTACGCGGTTCTCATCAGCATATTGCATATCGATGAAATTCCCACGCTTCATTTGACAAAGCTCCATAATTGCACCGACAAAATCATTTGGTGCCATCAAGGTAGCTTTTACATATGGCTCCTCAATACTTTCAATCTTTTGCGGGTCAGGCATGTTAGATGGATTATCGATATTAATCTCACTGCCATCTGTCATCTTAACCTTATAAATTACGCTTGGTGCCGTTGTAATCAAATCAATATTAAATTCACGTTCAATTCTTTCCTGGATAATTTCCATATGCAATAATCCAAGGAATCCGCAACGGAAACCAAATCCAAGCGCCTGAGAGGTTTCTGGTTCATATTGCAAGGAAGAATCGTTTAGCTCCAGTTTTTCAAGTGCTTCACGTAAATCGTTAAATTTTGCTGTATCAATTGGATATAGACCGCAATAAACCATCGGATTCATACGGCGATACCCCGGTAATGGTTCTGTTGCTCCATTTTTAGCATTGGTGATTGTGTCCCCGACTTGTGTATCGCCGACATTTTTAATGGCAGCTGTCAGGAATCCAACATCTCCTACTGTTAGTTCATCGCATAGAGTTGCTTTTGGAGTATGGACACCCACCTCGAGAACTTCAAATTCCTTACCTGTCGCCATCATTCTGATCTTATCACCCGGTTTTACCGTACCCTCCATCACTCGAATGGATACGATGACTCCACGATATGCATCATAGATTGAATCAAAAATCAATGCTTTCAGAGGAGCTTCGGGATCTCCAGTTGGAGCAGGTACTTTTTCCGCAATTTGTTCGAGGATTTCTTCAATCCCGATACCAGCTTTAGCAGAGGCAAGAACAGCTTCAGATGCATCCAGCCCAATTACATCTTCAATCTCACCACGAACGCGTTCCGGGTCAGCACTAGGCAAATCTATTTTATTAATGATTGGCAAGATCTCCAAATCATTGTCTAATGCCAAATAAACATTGGCCAAAGTTTGCGCTTCGATTCCCTGTGCAGCATCGACCACTAGCACAGCACCTTCACAAGCTGCCAAACTTCTGGATACTTCATACGTGAAATCCACGTGTCCCGGAGTATCAATTAAATGGAAAATATATTCCTCGCCGTCTTTCGCCTTATATTTCAATTGAACAGCATTCAATTTGATTGTTATTCCGCGCTCTCTTTCCAAATCCATGGAATCAAGAAGCTGGTCTTTCATCTCTCTGGAAGTAAGAGCATTCGTTTTTTCTAATATTCTGTCCGCTAATGTCGATTTCCCATGGTCAATATGAGCAATAATCGAAAAGTTACGGATTTTACTTTGTCGTTTTAGCCGTTCCTGATTATTCATTCTGTTCACTCCTGTTACTTTCAAAACACAGATATTACTGATTATAGCAGAAATAAATTCAAACCGTAAACGGTTTAGGAGAAATGAGGGAATTAAATAGATAAATAAAGAAAGCTCGCGGAGTTTTAATCAGCTCCGTACGAGCTCGCTTGGATTATATTATTCATCTGAAATCATTCCTGCCATCCCTTTAAATAAACTTGTTAAGGTATCAGATATGCCTTTCCCTGCACTGGATAAAACATTAAATGCCTTCCATTCTTCCATTTCCTTTTTCTTTTCCTCCAGGTCAGTTGTCGAAACCTGATTTCCGAGAACCGTAGCGTTAATGTCTCCGTCATCCTGTTTATCAATTGTAAAGGCTTCATACATTTTTGGATCATCATATCCCTGCATTTTTTTCATATTTTGATTGGCCAGCTGCATTCCCAGGATGACCCCAAAGAGAAGGAGGAAAAGAAGCATACTTATTTTTAAAATAAATTTACCCATCTTGGCATTCTCCTTTATTTATTTCTCACTCTGCAGCATTTCCCTGTACTGGCTCGGCATCCCAATAATGCTCAGCTAATACATCAGCTAACACTTCCATTGAAGCATTTAATTCGTCCAATGTATTATCCACACCGCCAGCTTCAACTAACATGGCATTTCCGGATAAATCTTGATTAAACTTCCCATTCGTCCCCGCACCTCTTTTTTCAAAGACACCGCGACTTAAACCAGGATATTTTTCTGAAATTTTCTTGTGCATCTCCTCTGCCAACTTTAAGTTCTGTTCATAATTTGGATTTTCACCACCAATAATGAAGCATAATCTAGCATAAGCTTTTCCGTTAATTGAAATAGTCGTCACTTTTTTTCGCTGCGAATCACGGTGAACATCAATAAAATATTTCAAGTTTTTGTCGTTAGCCATAACCTCTTGGACAAGACTTCGCGATTGGCTGTATGAACTGCCATATTGCAGCCCTTTCTTGTTCAATATGGCATTAACATCTGTTTTATCTACCTTTGTCCCAATGCCTTTCGCTTCAAGCGACTTCTTGAGCTTCTCACCGACAAGCGTGACATTTGCTTTTGAATGAAAGGCAGAATTAGGATTTGTCACACCTTTTAATAAAGGAAGATACGATTCCCTTGTATGTGAGAAATAGATGTACATCACTTCTTCTTTCGTTTTCTGAGTACCAGCCTGTTCTGGTTTAACAGGTTCTTCTTCATCCACGATTTCCTCAGTCTCTGTATCTTTTTCCATAGCTTCCTCTGATGGAGGAGACTCAATTGGCATATTTGTGTAATTAGTACCCTCACCTGCCACTAAAATCTCCCCATCAAACAAGGAATATCCCGGTAGCTCATGTCCCAATAAACTCCGTGGATCATTTAATGAGATATTTGTCAGTGATTGGAAAATCTGCCTCGAAACAGACTCTGTCTCCTCTTCGGGGAATGATTGCAAAAAGTACTTATTCCCTTGCCCTAAATACTTATATAAAATTTTACCGGGAACTTGTCCAGTCGCTTCATTCACCGAATCTGAACTTGGTCGAAATTCTGGTTTAAGCGATGTCAATAATCCGGTTATCAAAAATATAAAAACCATCGTAACAAGTATAATCAGTATGAAACGAATGATGGTGGCTGCTTGAAGTGCAACTACAACAAAACTAGGTTTTTTTGCTTTCATGGTTCCACCCTTTCAGAAGCATTCTAGTAAAATGTATGCTTTGATAGAGTAACTAGAACCATACTCGGAGATTAATGTGTGTAATAGCCTGTATTATCTTGATTTATGGCCTCATGCAGAGCTGCATTCATACCATTGGCTATCAAGTTTGCCATTTCCTCTATGAATACATCCACTTCCTTAGGCGTAACCATTAAATTATGTCCCAAAGGAGCGAGCACTTCACGAATCAGCATTCTCTTTTCCTCATCGGATAGTGTGCCTACAATACCAAGAAATGTCTTTTTGTGCTCTTCTTCCGGTAAGTCTTCTTCTGTTAATTTACGTTTCTTTCCAAATGTCATCCCGGCCGGAGCAAGAGCTCGGCGAGGACGGTCTCCCTCTTTTAATTCACGTCCAAAATGCTTCAATATATAATCAATTGTATCAGAGGTAATCGATACAGCATCCACCACTGTTGGTACACCAATCGAGATAACTGGCACTCCTAATGTTTCCTTACTAAGTTCTTTCCGTTTATTGCCCACACCAGATCCAGGATGAATTCCGGTATCTGTAATTTGAATGGTAGTATTTACACGTTCAATAGAACGAGCTGCCAGTGCATCAATAGCAATGATGAAATCAGGATGAATATTGTCTACGATTCCTTTAATAATATCGCTGGTTTCAATTCCCGTCACACCCATAACCCCTGGTGAGATGGCACTGACCGGACGAAATCCTTCAGAAACAGATTCAGGCTGAAATTTAAACAGATGCCTAGTTACGATTAAATTATCCGTTACCGTAGGACCAAGAGCATCCGGTGTTACATGCCAATTTCCCAATCCTACAACAAGACAATGTGCATCTTTTTTTAATCCAACTCGGTCTATTAGATAGGCCAGTTGTTTAGCAAACACAACCTCGACTTTTTTTTGCAGCTCAGAATCCTGCTCACGAATTCCTTGAACTTCCAGTGTTATGTAAAAGCCAGGCTTTTTTCCTACCTGTTTTTCGCCTTCTTTCGTTATTTCAACATGCGATAATTTAATCCCATCCATCTCTCGCTCTTTAAAAATTACACCTTCGATATTCGATGTGTCCGGTGCGTCAGATAGCGGAATAGCCAGTTCCCTAGCCTCAATAGCCAAATCAGTCCTTATTTGATACTGACTCATATCTAAATCTTTATTCAAATGATTACCCCCATGAAATGATCTTTAGGAGCTATTTTCCCCGTATTTCTTTCTTCTCATTCTTTTAATATGTAAAGAGCTTTGTTTAAACAGAAAAAACTACTTATCACTATGGTTTTTTTTGATTTGATGCATCTGAGTATTGCATAAAGACATACATTTTGATAGAATATCATATGTTGTGAATGTTATTTGATTAGAATATCGAGTTGACATAATCTCGGTTCTTCTGGAGGTGAAAAGAATGGCTAATATCAAATCAGCTATTAAACGCGTTAAAACTAACGAAACTGCTAGAGCTAACAATATTGCTCAAAAATCTGCTGTACGTACAAACGTTAAAAAAGTAGAATCTGCAATTGCTCTTAACGATGCTACTGCTGCTAACGAATCTATCGTTGCTGCTGTTAAAGGACTAGATAAAGCTGCAACTAAAGGCTTAATCAGCAAAAATGCTGCTGCTCGTAAAAAATCTCGTCTTATGAAAAAAGTAAACAAGTTGAACGCTTAATGAAACGTACCCTCTAGAGGGTCGTTTTTTTTTGTGTGATTTATTATGAGAATATGGATTATTTCATTGATGGGAAATCACTTTAGAGATGATTACCAGTTGAATTTTGGGAGCTTGAACGAAATTAGTACACAACAGAAAGCTGCAGGAGCAGCATTGCAGCTTCCATTTTAACTTTTATAAAGACGAACCCTGTATAACACCCTCACTTTTTCAGGCCTAAAAAAAAGGAGCCTGATAGCTCCTTCCGATAAAAACTCTATTTAGCCTTCAACACTGTCTTCTACAGTATCTGTTTCCGGTTGCTTTGCCTGCATATATATTACTGTTGCACAAACTAGTAATAAGATTCCAATTAAGCTAAATTGCGTGGATATAGAAGCTGGTATTAATCCGAGACCTGATGATCCGGCAACAACCCCTAATGAAAATAACGCATAAAAATATCCATATGCCTTCCCGCGCATCCTTTTAGTAGTCGATTGAACCAATAATGAATTTACGGCAGGAAATAAGAAAGCAAACCCAATCCCGTATAAAACCATTATAGAATAAAGAACCATTAGCTCACTTGATTGCCCCAGTAAAACTTGGCTGATCCCCATACATGCTAATCCAATCGAAAAGCTAACCAAGGGCGGAATTCGATCAAAATATTTATTCGTCGGCAGAATAAATATAGCAACAGCAACCAATCCAAATATACTCATTAAAGTACCGCTTAATCTTGAACTATAACCTAATACATCAATGTGCAAGGGCAGCAAATACGCAAGTGCCCCTTGTGAAAACATTAAAAAGAATGCTCCGGTGTAGGCTTGGAGTATCCCTTTATTAAAGATAAGTTTTCCCCTCTTCTCCGTCTTATGCTGTTTCGATTCAGAATGAGTTCTCAAAAACAACAATGTTGCAAGCAAAAGAATAATTCCACACGCAGCAATGGTCGTAAAAACAAATGGCACAGATGTCCTGCTAGCCATAATACCGCCATATGCAGGACCGCAAATAGCTGCGATTCCAATAAATGAACCTGTCACAGCACTTTGGCTGCCTTGCTTCTTACTATCCATTTGGTTAGCTAAGTACGTAAAAGCAGCAGGTACAATTAATCCACCAAGGAAGCCATGGAGGAAACGTACGATGATCAGTTCAGGTACATCATTTACAAAATTATAAAGCAGTAAAGAAATGCTCGTCATAAGCAAGCCTGTACAAAGTACAATAAAAGATCCATATTTATCCGTAAAAATCCCAGACAATATATTCCCAAAAGTATTCGTCAATGAATACATTCCCACAACAACCCCTGCAATCATTACACTTGCGCCAAGCGAAGTAGCATATGTACTCATAACTGGTAGCTGTGTAAATAAATCGATAAACGTAAACATGATAATGGCATATACAATCCACAGCTTCGGTAAGGGTTTTACATCGTACAATGATTGATGCTTTTTCAGCCACACATCAAAACAAAAATTACCGAATGGGATGAAAGCAACAAGGAAGGCTAACAGAGACCAGCCTATTTTCCACTGTATTCGAATTTGAGTATAAATAATGGAAGCTATATATCCAATAAATATCCCACCGTGGATTGAACCCGCAAGAGTAACGGCAAAGGGTAAATCTGCCCAGTATTTAAGCGGCATGGCTATGCCCAATAATAAAAGCAGTGAGATACCATCCAGTATTCCCGTAATCCGTAGTATGGTAATGGGATGCAATCCCTTATACTTCTTATTTAACACAATTTCACTCCTCTATGATGCAACAAACTTCACATTTAAATTATAGTCTATTTTTTATACCAAATTAATTCGAATAGCAAACTTCCATGTTCTAAATATGAACAAATAAAGAACTTTCTATTTTATCCTCTTGCATAGACCAATATCCATTTTGGTTATTCTTATTCCTTCCTCTACATACATTTAATATAATTAGCCACCGAAAGGAGAAAAGAAATGCAAATACATGTTGTCAGACAAGGAGAGAGTATCTATTCCATTGCGCAGACCTTTAATACTACTCCTGAACAAATTATCTCTTCAAATCAATTAGAAAATCCAAATGATTTGGTTATAGGTCAGGCACTTGTTATTCCGATTACAGGGAGCTATTACTTTGTGCAACCAGGAGATAGCCTATATACAATTGCCCGGAGGTTTGGAAGAACTGCTCAAGAAATTGCAGAAGTAAATAATATTTCATTAAACACACCATTAACTGTAGGATTAAGGCTGTATATTCCTCCAATCCCTAGACGTGAAGCTGAATTTAATGCCTATGTGGAACCAAGAGGAAATACTGTTTCTCCCAATCTGGAACGAGAAGCAAGAATTGCAGTACCTCACCTTACATACTTATCACCGTTCAGCTATCAAGTTCAACGCGACGGTACGCTAAAACCGCCTCTATTAGGTGAATTTCCGGCCATAGCCAGGAGCGCGAACAATGTACTGGTCATGGTTGTGACAAATTTAGAGAATGATGCGTTCAGCAGTGAACTCGGGGAGGTTATTTTAAACAATACGGATATCCAAAATAATTTGCTTTCCAACATTGAAGATACTGCCAAAGCTCAAGGATTTAGAGATATTCATTTTGATTTTGAAAGTCTTAGAGGGGAAGATCGGGAGGCTTATACAAATTTCTTACAAAAAGCAAAGGAAAGATTTTCACCGCAAGGCTGGCAGGTTTCAATTGCGCTGGCTCCAAAAACAAGCGCCACCCAAACGGGCAAGTGGTATGAAGCACATGATTACAAAGCACAGGGTGCAGTTGTAGATTGGGTCCTCATTATGACCTATGAGTGGGGTTACAGCGGTGGGCCAGCTCAGGCTGTATCTCCTATAGGACCTGTTCGCCAGGTGCTTACCTATGCGATTTCAGAGATTCCATCACGTAAAATTATGATGGGGCAAAATCTGTATGGCTATGATTGGACACTCCCCTTCGTACAGGGTACTACAGCCAGAGCGCTCTCCCCTCAGCAGGCCATTGATCTGGCACGACGTAATAACGTACCAATTCTTTATGACAATAATGCTCAGGCACCCTATTTTAGATACAGGGATGCCGAAGGAAGAGAACACGAGGTATGGTTTGAGGATGCTCGCTCCATACAGGCAAAATTTAATCTACTAAAGGAATTAAATCTTCGGGGGATGAGTTATTGGAAATTAGGATTATCGTTTCCGCAGAACTGGCTCCTAATAGAAAACAACTTCACAACCATTAAAAGATAGGATTACAAAAAAGGTATCATGCACTCGCCATGATACCTTTCGTTTTACCAGGTACTGTTATGATTTTAATATAAATAGCTCTAAAAGGATTTCTTTGTCTCCGGCACCGCTCTTCATTTTATAGTCCAGCTCTGCCAATTCAGAGAGAGCACGCATCAATTTCATTTCTGTAAAATCATTCACACGCTTCAGTGCAAGTTTTACCGGATAAGGGCTCATTTTTAATTTAGATGCTATTTGCTGGGCATTGTAGCCCTGTCCTGATAGTTTTTTAACCTGAAGTATAATCCTGTATTGCCGTGCAATGGCTGCTAATATACGAATTGGCTCTTCCTTTAAAATCAGAAGCTCTTTATATAACTGGATAGCTTCTTTTTTTTGGCCATTCATAATATAATCGACCAAATCAAATACATTTTGGTCAAAGGTCTTGGGAACAAGTTTATTTACCATTGCCTTGTCAATTTCCTGTTCGACCGTCGCATACAAAGCGAGCTTTTCTAACTCACTTGCAGCCATCATTAAGTGATTCCCCGTCAGAGATAATAAAGTTTCTACCGCCTCAGGTGTAATTTTCACTCCTAAGGATTTAGCGTTGGCAGTGATCCATTTAGATAATTCCTTTTCGTATAGCGGTTTCGCTTCCAAGACTGCAGAATTTCTCTTTAATTCCTTCGTTATTTTCTTACGCTCGTCCAGCTTTGGATATGGAGCTATAAAGATGGCAATTGATGTCGGTGAAGGATTAGCCAGATAGCTTTCCAATCTTTTTAGATCATGCTCAACCTTTTCCTTCTTTCTTTCGGCTGTCAAAAATATGGGATTATGTAATATAACAACCCTGCGCTCCCCGATAAACGGTAAGGTTTCCAATTCCTCGATTGCCAACTCTACAGGTGTTTCCTCCAGATCAATAGTAGCCAAATTAAACTCTGCTTCATCCTCTGATAAAGCATGCTCGCAGATTAAAGCCTTTGTTTTTTTTATAAAATACTCTTCTTCGCCAAATAAAAGGTAGACAGGACTAAACCGTTTACTTTTAATTGTATTCCATAAATCCATTACCAATATAATCGCCTCTGTTTATAAATTCCTTCTTTCATCCTAATCCCCACCATCAATTTTGACAAGTCTTTCAAGAGGAACCGGAAAAAATAACCGGTTCCCAGAATCTATATCAACGCCTTCTTGCCGGACCCGGGATACCTAACAAAAAAGCGAAAAAGCGCTATAGATCAGTTACCATTTAAATGACTCTTTCATGTACTGAAATGTTTATTTGGAAAATAGCAGGATAATAATTATATAAATTTGGAGATTGTGGATTTTTTTTACTAAATGTTCTATGATAAAAGAGGTCGGGGGGTGGATTAATGAACGAGTTTGAAAAGAATGTACAATCAAAAACAAATGACGTATCAGATTCCATCATGGGATTTGTTGTATCATTTGGTTTTTTCGCTACCATGTTTATTATTGCCATGGTCATCCAATTAATCGGTGCATAGTTCATTTTTTCAAGCGGCCTCATGGCCGTTTTTCATTTCTTACACATACTATGGACTTTGAATAGAAATCGTTCCATCTTTTTTGTTCGTATACGTATATTGAATACTGCCCTGTAAATCTGTTCTGTAAATAATAATATTTTCTTTATCAAGCAAATGAATGACTTCCTCATGCGGGTGGCCAAAACGATTATCTCTTCCCGATGAAATGACAGCTATTTTAGGATCTACCTCTCTTATAAAATCTATTTGGGAAGAGTTTCTGCTGCCATGGTGTCCCACTTTTAAAATATCAGCCCTTAGGTTCATTTTATTTTGCAAAAGCTTGTCTTCTCCGAGTTCACCTAAATCTCCAACAAATAACCAATCTACCTGATTAATACTTGCTTTTATAACAATTGAAGACTCATTCTTTTCCTCCACTTTCTCTACTGGCGATAAAATGGTAAATTTAGCATCTCCCGCAGTCCACCCCATTCCTGCTTGAACCTCTTTAACGGGGATTTTCTGATCAATCGCTTCCTTTATTACTTCCGTCTCTCTAAACTCCTTACGCTGTTCAAATGGTATCAATATCTCACCAATCTTCAATTCCTCAACAATGGCTCTTGCTCCTCCGACATGGTCCTGATCAGCATGCGTAAGGATTAGTTTATCAATGACTTTAATTCCTTTACTTTTTAAAAATGGTAATATAGTATCTTTTCCAGGATCGAACTGGCTATTATGTACTGCCCACTCCTCCTTTCCAAACAGAGTGGCTCCACCTGTATCAATAAGATATGTTCCATTATCACCAGGTAATTGAATGAACGTTGAATCCCCCTGCCCTACATCTATAAAGGTTATCTCTCCATTTCCTGAAAAAAACTGACTGTTATATTGATAAAAGAGCATTAAAATCGTGATTAGACACGTATTAAACAGGTGTTTCGAGCGGATTTCTATTCCAATAAGAATAGAGATAAAACAAACCACAATACATACCATTACCAGTTTGGATGGCTTACCAAATATAAGAGTGGAGGAGGGCAAGGCAGACATAAGCTCTGTAGATTTCTCCAATAAAGAATAAATAAAATTGAGCATCAGCAATCCCGGCTCAACAAGAATTTCAAGGATTATCAGCAAATAAACACCAATGGTTAAAGGAAATAATAAATAAGTAAACAACGGTACATAAAGTAAGTTAGAAATAAAACTAATGAGGGAAATTTCATAAAAATGATAGATGATGATTGGCGTGGAGATGATTTGGCATATTGCCGTCATAATAAAAAGACTGAAAACAGGTGAATGCGGCGATTTTTGAAGGATTTTTGTTGAAAGTATTAACCCATAAGTCAGCAAAAAGGATAACTGAAAACCGATATGGAAAATTTGATACGGATTAATAAGTAGATATCCCATTAGACAAATCGTTATTGTTTTAAAAGCTGTCAACCGCAGTCCGATAAACTGACCAAACATAAATATGGAAGCCATCATGCATGCTCTGACAATCGAAGCAGACAATCCGGTGATGACCGCATAAAAAGGAAGTAAACAAGCTAGCAGCAAAAAGGTTTGCCTCCGAGTAAAGCCGATTCTTAAGAATCCATAAAATAAAATAGCAGCCACTAATGCAACTTGCATCCCTGACAAAGCCAAGATATGGACAATCCCCAGTTTCTTAAATTGGTTATACATATCCTCTGATATACCACTTTGTTCACCAAATATGAGTGCTTTAGTAAAGCTGCCAGCGGTTCCTAAGTATAAATGATCAATCCGCTTAATTTCCCGCTCTCTCATTTGTGCCAGTTTTACAAACAAATTGCGGCTATCTTTGGATATATCTTCTTTATTTTCGATTTCCAAAATCCAATGCGCTCTATTAAACCTTAGATAGGTTCGAAAATCAAATCCATTCTCGACCGTTGCACGAGTTGGTTTTGTCAGATTTCCGTTTACGCGAAAGGACTTTCCCGTTAGAATCGTATTTTTTAAGACATTTGCCTCCTCTTCATTGTTAATCCGGTAAGTAATCCATATTTTCTCGTTATCTGAGAGTTCAGCAAGACCACTAACCCGGTCCCCTTTAATCTGGGGATAGGATGTAAAATGGATTAAAAGCTGAGTTTCAGCCCCGGTCAACTGGCTGGTATTTGAACGATCCCAAAAAAAGCTATGGACATAAAATATTGAAAAGATAATATACAGGAGAATCGATTGCTTAATTGGAAATTTGTTTAGAATGTAACAAAATACGAGGACTATTAGCAGAAGAAAAGTTTTACTTAAGTAAATGGGTGCTGTAATCCCTGAAATAGCAATTACAGCACTATAAAATAAAAATCGGTTGCTCATATCAGTCAAATTGCGGAAATAAACTTGCTGCATCTTTCAGATAGCGTGCAAGATCAGATTCAGAAGCTCCTCTTTCTTTTAGCTCATTAATAAGCTCCATGACAAAATTCATTTTCTTTTCATCATGGAAATCAACCCACTTTTCATCAACAATCACCTGTTTAACACGCACACCTGCCTGTTCAAATAATTCTTCAGCATATGGATGATTCTTATAGGATTCGGCATAATAGATTGTTTTAATTCCTGCTTGAATTAAGGCTTTACAGCATTGCAAGCAAGGGAAATGAGTAACATAAATCTCAGCCCCCTCAGTTGGTACACCAAATTTAGCACATTGCAACAAGGCATTCATTTCAGCATGGATGGTTCGAACGCAATGGTTATCAATAACATAGCATCCTTCGTCCACACAATGCACACCTCCAGCAATTGATCCGTTATACCCGCCGGCAATAATGCGATTATCCCTTACGACTGTCGCTCCAACCATTAACCTTGTACATGTGCTTCTTAATGCAAGTAAGTGGCTTTGCGCCATAAAATACTGATCCCATGAAATACGTTCCATTTCTCTCTCCTCTTTCAATGAACTTTCCTTCACTTTAACAAGAATTGTATCCTTCCTACAACTATTCTTTTCTTACTTAACAGTTATTAATTCCCTGAGCTTTTCAAATGTTTTATCACCTATGCCTGTAACTTCCTTCAAATCTTCAATCGTTTTGAATGATCCAAGTTCTTCCCGTTTTTGTAAAATCGCTGTCGCTTTACTCGGACCGATTCCCGGAAGTTCCTGCAGTTCTTCAGATGTTGCTTTATTCAAATTAATTGTACCATCCCCCTTGGCCGCTGAGACTGTATTCCCTGAACTTTCCCCAGCTGTATGATTAGAAGCCTCTGCTGTCTCACCCTTGATTGGGATATAGATGACCATTTCATCCTCTACTAATTGCGCCATATTCACTTGCTTACTATCAGCCCCATTTTTCAATCCACCTGCTTTTTGAATGACATCCGTTACTCGATCCCCCTTCAAAAATTCATATACACCAGGTTTTTGAACGGCACCCTTCACATCAACCTTATAAGTAGCACTCACCTCAGGTTCTGCCACCAGTTTTTCCGTATCTTCATTCTTTTTTTCTATTGCACTCTCCTCCGTCCAATTTATTTCACTTTGTTCGATTTGCCCATCTTCAGATTGCATATTCCAAAAGAAGAGTGCAGCACAGGCTACGCCTGCACCTGCTAGTAGGATTCCATTTCGCCTGATAAACTGTACGATTTTCTCATTCATTTAATTTACGCTCCTCTTCATATTTGATATTTACTTGCATAAATTTGTTATAAGGAATAGTGGATATCGTGATATTTATCCAATAAGGAGGATTTATAATGATTACCGGCATAATTGGCACAGGTAATATGGGAACCATCTTAATTCAAAGTTTAATTGGGTCTTCGGCCGTTGCAGCAAAGGATGTAATCATCATGAACAGGACTAAACACAAAGCCCAATCCCTGGCTGTTGAATTACCAGGAATCCATACAGCACACACAAGTATTGAACTTGCAAAACAAGCGGATTTAATCTTTTTATGTGTAAAGCCGCATGAAATGTATCCATTAATTGAAATTCTTGAACCTCATCTAAGTTCGGATAATTGCATTGTTTCCATCACAAGTCCAATCTCCATCAAACAATTGGAAGCTGTCGTCCCCTGCTCATGCGCTAGATTTATTCCATCTATTACCAATCGTGCCTTGGCAGGCGCAACACTGCTGACATTTGGTGAATCCTGCAGTCCATATTGGCGGAACCAACTTCAGCAGATGGCAGCAGCAATTTCAAAGCCGCTCGAAATCGACAACAAATATACCAGAGTATCCTCAGATATTGTTAGCTGCGGTCCGGCTTTTTTTAGTTTTATTGCAATAAACTTTATCGAAGCTGCGGTTGATCATACGGGAATAAGCACTGAAGAAGCCACCCAGCTAACCGAATCAATGCTGATTGGGCTCGGTGAATTATTACGTCAGCAGCATTTTTCATTGCCTGCTTTGCAAGAAAAGGTGTGTGTGAAAGGCGGTATTACAGGTGAAGGTATCAAAGTGCTGGAAAGTGAATTAGGTGAGGTTTTTAGTCATGTTTTTCAGGCTACGCATCGAAAATTTGAAGAGGATTTAAAGGGAATTGAAAATCAGTTTGGGGTTTCATATCATTAATTCTAATCATATTATAAAAGTCCTTTACGAAAACAAAGGTATTTATGAAAACATTGTGTCAACATAACTAAAAAACCAGGAAAATCACGTTTCCTGGTTTTTTTACATTATTTCCTTTTACAAACAAAGAAGATTCGATCGGCCTCATCAAGGGAATTTCCTCCGAAGTCACCCATCAGTTCCACAAGCTCAAATCCAATCTCATCAAGCCAAGTTTTATACATATCGATCGGGTATGTACGTTGAAAATGATCTTCATCAAACCGGTTATACGCATCAAGCTCATGATCATAAACATAGAAAGTCAACTCATGTACGACACTGTGAGGAATATCTGTCCCTTTCCACGCATTCCAGATATAGGAAATATCATCTCCATTATCTGCATAGGTTTGATCACTAAAAAAAGTGGACATTTTTTTCACAGAATGAACATCAAAGATAAATAAACCATCCTCTTTCATATGGTTCAAAACACCTTTAAAAGTATCCTTTACATCATTCTCATCACCAAGATAATTTAATGAGTCACAAAAGATGACAACTATATCATATAGATTCAATCCTTCTAAAGCTCGCATATCCTGGTGATAAAACGGGATGTCATGCTGATTCTCGCTTGCTTTTTGAATTGCCACAGCCAGCATTTCTTCTGATAAATCAACGCCGGTTGGCTGGAAGCCTGCTTCTTTCAAACGAATAGCAAGCTCACCAGTCCCACATCCAATATCAAGAATTGATTTTTCATCTAATTGATATTTTCGGGCAATTTTTTTTAAAAACTCAACCCATTCCTGATAGGGAGCATCTTTCATTAAGTAATCATAAACATAAGCAAAGTTTTGATAACTTACATTCATATATTAAGTTCCTGCAATGATACTTCTGGGGCATCTCCCCATAATCTTTCCAATTTATAGTATGAACGATCATCTTTATGGAAAATATGCGCTACAACATCGCCCATATCAACTAGAACCCAACGCGCTTCATCAAAGCCTTCCATTCGGCGGACTGTCGCTCCGTTTTCTTCGACTTTTTCCTTCATTTCGCGTGCAATTGCTTGTACTTGTTTGTCTGAGTTACCGTGGCAAATAATGAAGTAATCAGAAATCAACGAAATTCCCTTCATATCCAAAACGAGTATCTCTTCTGCTCTTTTGTCATCAGCTGCTTTTGCAGCTACCTCTAATAATTCTTTACCATTCATTTAATTGTTCCTCCCTATCTGCTTTGCAAGATCGTTATAGGCATGGAAGGTATCCGGATAGATTGTTTGATTTTTTTTAATCAAAAATGTGATTGTATTTCCCATTGCCTGAAGCACAGCTTTATCCAGGCTTAGTAAGGACAACGCTCTCACTTCATCTACTCCAGGGAAACTTCTCCCAGGCTCTATATAATCAGCCAAATAAATGATCTTATCAAGCATACTCATTCCGACACAGCCCGAAGTATGGTTTTTGATTGCTGAAAGGATTTCTTCATCATGAAGATTTGCTTCTTTCTTAACTAAAACCGCTCCAACCGGTGCATGCCATAATTCAGTATTATATTCCAATAAATCCTGGGGTAATTGCTCATTCTTAATGATTTGTTCCATCTCATCCAGAGGACGATATTTGGCATAATCATGAAAGATTGCTGCCAATTTAGCTTTTTCTATATCTGCACCGTACCGTTCTGCCAATTCCTGAGCACTTTCCAATACACCCAATGTATGAATATATCGTTTATCAGGTAATTGCTGCCTAACGATTTCCAATGCTTTTTGTTGATCCATATAACTGATTCTCCTCAATATATATCTTTACCGCATCAGGAACCAAATATTTGATTGTCTTTCCATTGCTTATTTTTTCACGAATCCACGAAGAGGAAACAGCGATTTCCGGAATATCCACCAATGTGACAGGATAGGATGTCTCAGTACTGTAACCAGGGCGTTTAACACCTGTAAAGCGGACTAATTTACTCAATTCATCTATTTGTTTCCACTTCGGTAAATATTCAATCATATCAGCACCGATAATGAAATAAATTTCTGAGTTTGTATCCCGTTCTTTCAGGAGTTTAATGGTATCTATCGTATATGATGGCCCATTTCTTTCCCATTCTATTGTATCAATCATAAAACATGGATTACTACCGATTGCTAATGTAAGCATATCCAAGCGCTCTTGATTAGACGTTGAAGTTTTGGTTTTATGCGGGGGCACATTATTAGGCATAAAACGTACCTCATCCAAATCTAATTGCTCCCTAACCTCATTTGCAATAATTAAATGACCGATATGAGGGGGATCGAATGTTCCGCCTAAAATACCAATTTTTTTCATATAGTGTGCCCCCTTCCCTAAATAGGAATTTAATTATGATGGAAGAATAATTTGTTTGTTTTCTCTTGATTCTTTATATAAAACAATCGTATTACCAATGACTTGAACCAATTCCGCACGTGCACCTTTTGAAAGCTGTTCAGCCACCGTATCACGGTCCTCTTCGCAGTTTTGCAAGATGCTGACCTTGATAAGCTCACGAACTTCAAGAGCCTCACCAATTTGTTTAATCATATTTTCATTCACTCCGCCTTTTCCAACCTGGAATATCGGTTGAAGGGAATGTGCCTTCGAACGCAAAAATCTTTTTTGTTTACCTTTTAACATTTATGATCCTCCTAATTGTTGTAAAACTAATTGTTTCATTCTTTCTGTATCCGGCATAACACCTGTCCATAACTCGAAAGCCAGTGCTCCCTGGTTTACAAACATATCCACACCGTTTTGAACCTTATTACCTCGGTCTTTTGCCTCTTTTAAAATTTTGGTTTCAAGAGGGTTATAAATAATATCACACACAACTGCATTTTGATTTAGTTCTGTCAGAGAAAGTGGTGATGCATGTACGTCTGCTAACCCAACCGAGGTTGTCTGAATAATAATATCATATTGGCCGAGAGAGCTCTCTGCTTCTTTCAGGCTGATTGCTCTCGAATTTATATTCCCATGATAATCTGCCAGCAACTGTTCTGCTGAAATATGAGTCCGATTGGCGAGATCGATTTTTGCTACACCTGTTTTAGCCAGTGCAAAATAAATTCCTCTTGCCGCACCGCCTGCACCAATAATCAAGACATTTTGACCATCTATACGATCGGTTATAGTCAGCAGTCCTTTAATAAACCCAGGACCATCCGTATTGTACCCATATAACAGTCCATCCTTTATGACAACAGTGTTAACAGCACCAACTTCATTTGCAAATTCGTCTAAGACATCGATATAAGGAATAATGCGACTTTTAAAAGGTACCGTTACATTAAATCCGCCGGCCCCCAAAGCTTTCATTCCCTCGACTGCCTGTTGTAGCTCAATATCCTCAACACAAAACGGCAAATATACTCCATCTACTAAATATTTATCAAATGCATCATTATGAATAAGCGGAGACATTGAATGCTCAATTGGATTCCCTAATACCCCGAACAGCTTCTTCATTTTACTCTCCTTTAAATCAATGATTTACGGATCGTCACTTGCACTCCTTTAGGAACATGTGCGGAAATAACTGCTCCCGGCTTGTTAATCGTTACCCAGCCCAGACCAGAAAATACGATGTCTGTCTTCCCTTCTTTTATAGAGAATTGGTGAGCTACTAGCGGTGGAAAATCATCTAATTCAGAAGGATGCGGCGGTACCAATAATTCGCCTACATGTGTTTTGTACAGCTCGTCTGCTTTTTCTAATTTCGTCCGGTGGATATTTAACTCATTGGACAAATAACAAGTAAATGAATTCCGTTCACCCTGAATAAAGTCAAATCGAGCCAAGCCACCGAAAAAGAGAGTTTGGCCAGCATTCAATTGAAAAACTCTTGGTTTAATCTCTTTCTTTGGAGTAATCACTTTTAAATCTTCTTTACCCACAAAGTGAGCCATTTGATGGTGATTAATGATTCCAGGCGTGTCTATTAACGCTCTTTCATCATCCAGTGGAATTTCGATAATATCCAGAGTTGTTCCTGGGAAGTATGAAGTCGTAATCACATTTTCTTCACCACTGCCCTGTTTAATAATACGGTTGATAAAAGTGGATTTACCGACGTTTGTACAGCCTACGACATATACATCACGTCCCTCACGCAATTCCTCTATACGCTCCATTGCTTCTTCAATTCCATGTCCTTTAGCACCGCTGACAAGCATAATATCAACAGGATGTAAGCCAAATTCAGCCGACATGTGCTTCATCCAGGTAATCAGCTTATTAGGCTTGACTGATTTCGGTAATAAATCACTCTTATTACCGATTAAAACAACTGGATTATGGCCGACAAATCGTTGAATTCCCGGCAGCCAGCTTCCATTAAAATCAAATATATCCACTAATTTGACGATTAAAGCATCCTTACTTCCAATTCCATTCAGAATTTTTAAAAAGTCGTCATCCGTTAGGGATACATCTTGTACCTCATTATAGTGTTTAAGTCGGAAACATCTTTGGCAAATGATTTGTTCTTTTTGAAGTGAGGAAGATGGTGCATATCCTATTTTTTCAGGATGCTCCGTTTGAATAGTCACACCGCATCCCACACAGCTAATTTGTTCTTTTTCCAAGTCTAGTCCTCCCATGTTATCTGTCCTTTTTTACGGAACCATGTTAATATTCTGCGTTCAATTTTACGATTTATTTTAGTTGTCCAGCCATCTGTTTGAGCAACAGGAACGACAAGGATTGTTTGAAACCCGTTACGATTGCCGCCCAACACATCGGTTAAAAGCTGGTCACCGATCACGACTGCTTCTTCTCTTTTAATACCCATAATCTCTACAGCTCTTCTGAAT
This sequence comes from Pradoshia sp. Z4_20, assembly GCF_058216035.1. Lineage (NCBI taxonomy): Bacteria > Bacillati > Bacillota > Bacilli > Caryophanales > Bacillaceae > Pradoshia > Pradoshia sp. Z4_20. The sequence continues at coordinate 248,266 of NZ_JBZAJD010000001.1, read as the reverse complement.
GCAGCTCCCATAGGTTTTTTCGCTCTAAAAATAAAGGGGATTTGAAGTGGATCAGCAAAGGACTTTACACGTAGTTCACTGTTATTGGACACAATTGTCACTTTAATACCATGTTGCTTCATCATTTCAAACCAAGCAATCAGTTCTGGCGTGGCAAGAGGACGATCCCATTCCACAAGGGTATTATCAAGGTCTGTAATAATCCCCTTTATACCATTATCTTTTAATTCCTGAGGTTTGATTTCATAAATACTTTTAACATGCTTGGAAGGTAAAAATGCTTTTATCACTCTATACACCTCTATTAATTCTTTTTCACCGCTATCCATCATAACGGATATTTTAATTTATGTCATAGCCAAATAGCTAAATTTGATGAAAAGTGCAGTCGAAATATAAAACCTTTCGACACATTGCGCCATTATTTAAATCTGTGGATAAGTTTATGCACATCACTAACAGATCATTTACCTTTTTATACGATATGTTTTCCCGATAAAAATTATAGATACACACAATTTACCCACAAGTTATACACCTATCCCTGTGGATAACAGAACGGTTGTTCCATCCTCTTGATTCTGTTAAATTAAGGGTACACCAAGGCAAACTACTAATATATTGTCGTTGCCACCCATTTAGAACAGTAAATTGGAGGTGAAGCCGCAAGGCAAAATAATGCAAAAACTACCAGATGATCTTTTAATTGAATCATATTACAAAGCCAGGCATTTAAACTTAAGCCAAGAATTTATCCGTCTAATTGAAAGAGAAATTGACAGGAGATCCTTATCTTATAAAATATTTTAAGCAGAGCCAAACTCATTTGTATCATGCGCCCTGGTTAAGATCCAGGGCAATTTTTTTGTATTATTATTTTATATACCCTATTGTCTCACCGACATGTACTGGTTGCGGCAAAGCACCTGTTATGTATGGAGTAAAGGTTTCCTTCTCAAATAATAGAACCACGGTTGAACCGAAAGAAAAATACCCGATTTCTTCCCCTTTATGTAGAGTATCCCCCGAATGTGTTCTCTCTATTGAATTAACAAACATGGCACCAACCTTTACAACAGATAGAAATCCTCCGGCATGCTGGATTTCTGTGATTTCACGGTAATTTTTTGATAGAGGGTATTTACCTAATGTCATCCCCCACTTGTTGACTGGATATGACTTTCGTCCAAGAGTACTTTTCCGTGTAACCAATCCCTCAACTGGAGAGTGAATACGATGATAATGGCTTGGACTTAAATATAGTACCATATATCTGCCGCCTAGATATTTTTCTGTATCTTTTGTGTTCCCAAGCATTTCCTCAACTGAATATACCTTCCCTTTCACCTGGAAAGAAGAATCTTCATGGATGGGCCCACTATCCTCCAATACGGCATCTACAGGACTGACAACAGTCCCCTCCTCATGATTAATTTCGCGCGCTCCATTTATTAAAGCCCTTGTAAAAAAGTCATGCAGGGATGTGTATTCCTGAATGGGACGATCCATCTCAGTCAAATTAATTTTGTATTGCTTTGCAAAAGATGGGATTATCCGCCTGCTTGCTTTAGAGTTTGCAAATTTTCTTAAAAGGGAAGAAGTCCATCTGCCATTGGTTAATTCGATTAATAATTGATATACCTTTTCCTTCACTTTCTTCACCTATTTTCTTGTTATATAGCTACTCACATTTAGCTATCTTTCGATTGGATATAAAATTAACAAAAACACCCATGACGATTGAGGGTGTTTGTCTCTACTTAGTTTACTATTCCTTTAAAGGAAGGGAAAGATTTTTCTTACTGATACAGTCAAGTATATCATCATTTCAATTTAAATCGTCTCTTCATCCTCGGAAACCACCAATTCCATTTTCCCATCATTTTCAAGAGGATTGGAACAAGGATTAACCTAATAATCGTCGCATCCAATAAAACAGCAATCGCTAAAGTAAAGCCCAGCTGTTTAATTTCTAATACGCGTGTCAGGATAAATGAAATAAAAACAATGATCATAATTAAGGCAGCCTGGGTAATAAAAGGACCTGTAGATTCGATTCCCCTTGCTATTGATTCTTCATTATCGTGGGATGATTCCCATTCTTCTTTAATCCTTCCGACTAAAAATACCTCATAGTCCATAGAAAGTCCGAACAAAATTGCGAAGGTTAATACAGGCAAATAAGACTGTATAAATCCTGGAGAAGTAAATTGAAGATACTCTTCTCCCCATCCAAATTGAAAGACTAAGACTGTCATTCCGCATGCTGCTGTTACACAAATAATATTTAATAGAATTGCTTTTATTGGAATAAAAATGCTCTTAAAAGCAATTACCAAGAAACAATAGGAAATCATTAAAACAACCACAATGACGATGGGTGTTTTTTTTGCTGTTTCTTCATGCAAATCATTCACTTGAGCTGTAAGCCCTCCAATATAAAGGCTCCCTTCATTCACCTGTTTCTCAAACCGCTCATTTAGCTTAGAGACAAAAGTTTTTGCTTCAGTAGAATCTGGGGCATATTTCAACGTAATCATTACAGGGGCTACATTAAAATCGTCATTAATCAAAAAACTGGTATATTCCTTAAGTTCAGGTAGTTTTATTAATTCTGCTACCTCATTGTATGTATCATCATCACCTAAAAGATTGTCAGTCAATTCTGTAATAGATGAAACCATTTGGACCTCATCAAAGGTTTTGAGGATATCTCCAACAGTCGAAATTTCCTTAAGCTCTTCCATACTGAACCGACTACCTGAAGCCTTCTTTACCAGGAGAACCGGTGAGTATAGACCGGACACAAACTTATCCTCTAAAAGCGTATTTCCTCTTCCAGATGGATAATCCTTTAAGGCATCTTGATTAAGCCCTATTCCCAAATGCATCTGCAATAATGGAGCGGTCAATGCTGCTAGAATAAGCAAACTCCCAATTAAATAAGGAAGTGAGTACTTCATGATATGCTTTGTCCATCGATACAGATATTTTCTCTGATTAGTCTTCTTTTTATATGGTATGGAGAAACTGTTCAGACGATGTCCAAGCAAACATAATAATGAAGGTAAAAAGGTAAGTGTCAGCAACAATAATATAAATAAAACAGCAAATGTGCCCACTGTTAAATTAAGAAATAATTTTGCATGAACAAGAGGGAGTCCGATTAATGAAATCATAACCGTCAACCCAGATAAAAATATAGACTTTCCGCTTGTGGCAATGGCTATGGCGATTGCCTGATGAGAATCATTTTGTTGAAGTTCCTCCCTATATCTAATAATCAAAAATAAAGAATAATCAATTCCTATTCCCAGTCCAATCATCGTGACTACACTTGGTACAATAATGTCAAAATCCTGATATCCCGAAAGACTTAAACATGCAAAGGTAAGAACTACCGCCATTCCTCCTAACATAATCGGGATTAAAGCCGCTGTAAGAGAACCAAATGCAAATAAAAGAACCACAAGAACAAAAGGCATGCCCAATTTTTCCGCAAAGGTAAGATCCCGCTTTTCCATATGGGTCAAATCCTTTATTGTCGGAGTGGCCCCTGTCAAATATAGTTCAAGCCCACCCTTCTGCGCATCCAAATATTCACTAAGTACATCAATCGTTTCTAAAACCCGACCTTTATTCCCTTCAATAAAAAGTAACGCGTAACAAGTGTGCAAATCCTTTGAAACTTGATTCTCCCCCTCCAGCAGAGGGTTCTCCATCGGATTTGCAACTACAGTTACCCCTTCTATCTTTTGGATTTCAGCCAGAACATTATCTACCGGTTCGTAAAATTTTTGTTCATTTACTTTCCATTGATTCGAATGAAAAACAAGAAAATTTTGTTCACCCATATCATCTGCAAAGTTATGCTCCATTAATTTTTGAGTTAGTTCTGATTGTGAACCTTTTACATTTAATTGCGGTGGTGAAAGATGGTTAAAAAAAGATGGTATTAGCATTATTCCGCCAAGAAACAGTAATCCCCAAACTAGCAGGATAACTTTATAATATTGAATGACCTTACAGCCAAAACGGTAAAAATAAGAAGAATTATGTTGGGGTTTAGATTCGTGCATATTGACACCTCAATTTTTTGAGCGTGACAATATTATTTCCTTTTAACGAAAAAAACGGACAAGTATCTTTTGCCCGTTTTGACTATTTTTTCTTCCTTTTTTCTTTCTCTGCTCGATAAAATTCATGGAACATTTTCATTAATGCTCTCTTTTCAATTCTTGAAACATAGCTGCGAGATATACCCAGTTCTTTCGCTATCTCTCTTTGTGTCTTTTCCTTTTTTAGATCTAGGCCAAACCTGCCAACAATAACCTCCTTTTCACGGTCCTCAAGCACATCAATATACTTCTTCACTTTTTCAAGTTCCATATTAAGCTGAATTGTGTCAATTACATCCTCAGACTCAGACTTCAATATATCAAGCAATGAAATTTCATTTCCCTCTTTATCCTGGCCAATCGGGTCATGCAACGAAACATCTTTTTTTGTTTTTTTTATCACTCTTAGATGCATCAAAATTTCATTTTCTATACAGCGGGCCGCGTATGTAGCAAGTTTCGTGCCTTTACCTGAGGAATAAGATTCGATTCCCTTGATTAAGCCAATCGTTCCGATTGAAATGAGATCCTCAGTATCTTCCCCAGTATTTTCAAACTTCTTTACAATGTGAGCTACAAGCCTTAGGTTATGTTCAATTAATAAATTCCTTGCTTCCGCATCTCCTTCCGCCATTCTTTCAATACATTCCCTTTCTTCCTTTGCTGATAATGGTTGAGGAAATGCATTGTTTTTAACATAGGAGACGAGAAAAACCAATTCTTTAATAAAATAGCCAAACGTTGCTAAAACTCCTGCCAATTAAATCAGCTCCTCACTGTTTCCAACCAGTTAGACTATTAGATATGTATGACAGCAGCCTCTATCCCTTGCCTGTCCTTCTGAAAATAAGATATTTGATTTATGCCCAACCATATAAGCAATCATCCCATATTATAATAATAATCTACGGTATATAAGGAGGTGCACCTATGTATCCTTATCATTTTGGAGGACCCAGTTGCGGTTGGGGCTATCCTCCTCCACCATGCCGAAATGGGTATGGCGCCGGATTTGCGATCTTAATTATTCTATTCATTTTATTATTCCTCTTTGGCTTTTGGGGTTTCTGGAGCGGGGGATACCTTGGTCCTAAATAAAGAAAAAAACTTATGCTCTGCATAAGTTTTTTTCTTCTTTTTATAATTCTATAGTTGTGATATCAGCTACAATGACAAATGTGATTGTAACGGCAGTAGCAACCCCCATTACGAATAATAACATGGTAACCAACCCCTTATTCTTCCCATTTACCTAAATTTAACATAATAAAGGGGTGTCCCAAGCGACGTGATGTGAAGAATAATTGACTAATTCTTTACAGGAATGTGAACAGTTCGTTATGCACTATCCTTATTAATCCAGAAAAATTTTGATGTCTTTACTATCATATTGCTAGTCATATCTATCGCCTTCCTTCCGATTGAGCAAATTTTTTTGGACCGGTCAACCTTCGCATACTCGAGTATGGAATATAATTAATAGAATTTATTAATTATAGTTGTTTTTCGATCAAGTATTTCATTTTCCGCCTGACGTATTGAAACGTATTCAGACCTGCCCAATTTATTTGACTTGATTGTAACCGTGAACAGAATCATATTAAAGGTCATGCAATTACCTCCTTAAGCTTCAAATCATCGGTGTTTTTAGCACACTTTATCAATATATTCATCACACCACCAATATAGAACTAAAATTGTATAAAAATCCTATAGTTTAATTTACTATTTTTCACCAAAATATAGACCATTACAGACCTTTAGAAAACCAGAATGGGTAAGTATCTACATATCATAAATTTTAAACAAAGCAAAAAGCCGCAGAAAATTATTCTGCAGCTCTAATGCCAGGCTGTTTTGTCCAAGTTGTTCATGAACCGACAAGTGTTTAAGTGTGTCTTGATATCATCCCACTGCCCATATTACGCATTCTTACAATGCTGGCATTCCATTTCGTTTATTTGTCCATTGCTCACTTCAAAAATACGGTCTGCCATAGCCAGTACCTCCGGATGATGGCTGATGAGAATAACAAGTTTATCTCCCGCATGGGCTTTAATGGCCTGAAGAATGGAGGATTCATTCAACGCATCAAGATTGGTCGTAGGTTCATCCAGGATGAAAACCGAGGCATCATCCAGGAATAATCTGGCCAACGCTAATCGTTGGAGCTGTCCACTTGAAAGATTTTCACCGAATTCTTGAAGATGTGTATCCAATCCTTCTGGAAGACTTTTTATAAATTGATACAATCCTGCTTTCTCACAAGCATCCCAAATTTCTTCATCCTTATATTTTTTATACATCGTCAGATTCCGGCGCAAGGTATCCGAAAATACAATTGTATGAGCATCAACCATACTGAAATGATTCCGGTAAGAATCGGCATCATACTCCTCGGCTGGCACTCCATTTAATAGTATGGTACCTTTCGTAACTGGAATATCCCGCAGCAGTAATGAAATCAATGTTGATTTCCCCGTACCATTATCTCCCCTGATGCCAATAATTTCTCCTATTCTCCATTCAAAATTAACGTTTTTATATAAATGTTTGCCTTTTTCATACTCAAATTGAACATCTTTATATTTAATATTACCAATATGGACGAGTTCACGACTGCCTCCCTCATTTACCTCAGGAGTAATATTCATGATTCCTAAGACACGTTTAGCACTGGAAAATGTATGAACAAGGCTCGAGCTAAGCTGCGATAAAGCTAGTGCAGGACCAAAGGAAGAATAAAGCAGCAGCATAGCTAAAAGCCCTGTACCTGCATCCACTTTACCAATTCCGTATAAATAAATAGATATACCAATTTGTATAAACACTGAAAGGTATAATGCCCCATCCGTCAATGCCTTGAGTAGACCTTCATGTTTCTTAAGGGACAAAGTAGAATTATTTAATTCCTCACTATATTCGTCAATTTGATTAATTGTCTGTTGCTCCTGTCCAAAAATGTACAGTTCCTTCAACCCTTTTAATCGATCAAGGATATATTGACTTTGCATGCCAAATTGAACACGATAAGCTTCTCCTGCTTCTTGTCCGCTTCTGTACACACTTTTCGGAACAACATAGCTTATTAACAAATATGAGAACAACGCTGCAACAGCATAAAATGGATGAAAAGACCAAAAAATCGCCAGATAAACAATTCCTGTGATAAAGCTAATACAAACAGGAGCTACTGTGTGCGCATAAAACACTTCAAGCATTTCTACATCCTTAGTAATAACATTCATAAGCTCCCCTTTTTGAAAGCTCATTAATTGCCTATTCCCAAGCTTTCCAAGGGATCTAAAGATATGAAACCGGATAGTAGCCAGAAGCCTAAATGCAATGTAATGGGTCATATATTGCTCGCACAGACGAAAAACAGCACGCATTATACCTGCTGTAATAATCATAATCAGCAACAGTCTTCCATTTCCAAAGTCCTTAAGGCCCATTACATCCAAGAAAGCCATCCCTCCTATAAGACTTATGGCTGAAACCGCCAAATAACCTAATGTACCAAGAAGGATTGTCAGCATCATATGTGGAATAAGCGGCTTTAATATTTTCATTAATTGAATCAAATTCTTTCCGCTGCTAATCATACTGCACACCTTCCGATTGATTGTTGTTCTTCAAATAGCTCTGCATAAATGTTCCCATTGTTCATAAGTGTTTGATGATTGCCTTGTTCAGCTATTTTTCCATTGGAGAATACATAGATTTGATTTGCATCTACTAAACGCTGCAAGTGATGGGTAATCATGATAACCATTTTTCCCTGACGGCTGATTCTTTGAATAATATCAAGAATATCATCTTCACTACTACGGTCGATATTGGCAGTAGCTTCATCAAAAATAAACACTTTAGGATTCTTTAACAGCATTCGGGCAATTGCTAATTTTTGGCGCTGTCCGCTTGAAAGATTCGTCCCTCCGCTTTGAATTTTATAATGAAGGTTAGCAGCAAATTGATCTAGCTTCACAAACCTAATAATCTCTTCTGCCTCTTCTACCTCCAAAGTTGGTTTAGCCATCATTAAATTAGAAAAAATCGTACCTTCAAAAATATAGGAACGGTTACTGACACAGCCAATCAATCGATGCACCTGATCAATAGGCAGTTCCGCTAAAGATGTCCCACCGATTTCAATTGTTCCATTTTCCGGTTCAATGAAACGTTGCAGAATATGTGTAATAGTCGTTTTTCCTGCACCAGAAGCACCTGCAATTCCCGTCACCTCGCTTTGCTTGATGACAAGATTGCAATCCTGCAAAGCCGGTTTTTCAGCATATGGATAAGTATAGGTTATATTTTTAATGCATAAATCTCCTGTGATATCCTTATGAACAGCTGGTTCTTCTTTTTGCGAGTCAATTTTTAAAATGGAGGATAATAAATTCAAGGCACTCGTACCATTCATACCTACATGAAAATAGGATCCCAACAGTCGAAATGGTACAAAAAATTCAATCGCCAGCAGAGAAAAACAGATAAAGCCAGTTAAACTTAAGTTTCCATTTTTATAGGCAATCACTGAGCAGACGATTCCCAAAGCTGCTCCTAAATAGGCGATTAAATCCATAATGGTGATAGATTGCAATTGCATCCTAAGCACCTTCATCGTCATATAGCGGAATTCCTCTGCTTCCTTATTCATAATCTCTCCGTATGCCTTTTCTCCGTTATAAATTTTTAAGGTGCGCAGTCCCTCTACACCTTCAACGAACTTTTTACCAACATCCAAGTATTTATTCCAATATGTTTTAAAAATTCTCTTTCCAATTTTTACGCCGGCCACAATGGCAACCGGAATTAAAAAACCACTGATCAACAACATAAGCGCAATTTTCCAATTCAATTTTGCCATTACCACAAATAGCAGGACAGGAGTCAACAGGCTATAAAAAAATTGCGGCAGATAACGACTGTAATAAACATCGATATTCTCGATACCTTCTACCGCGAGCTGGCTAATTTTACTGATTTCCAGTTTGGTAATCTCTTGAGGGGTCAGTGAAAGAAGCTTTTCAAACAGTTCTCTCCGTACCTTATGCTTTAGCTCAAATGATGTATAATGTGTGAGCTTTGTCGAGTAATAATGACAGCCGAACTTTATAGCTATAATCAATCCAATATATAAAATGTAGTACATATCCATAACGATATTATGAACATAGAACAAGGCAGAAAATAATTCCGCAATCTCAAATACAATCACTATATTTATAACAACATTCAATAATTGCAATAATGTAACTTGAACCAAAACAGGGATGATTCCATACTTTTTTGCATAAATCATCATTTCTTTTTGAATCATATTTGTTGCACTTCCTCTTGATTATTAATCGTAGGAATTTTTATAAAAACAATCAATTTAACAACTGCCAACACGCATAGAACAATGCGAACGTGCAAATGATTGACCATTAAACCGCTGATTAGAAGTAATAAATACACGGTTAGTAAAATCGTTAATTTTCTTCTTAAAGTAAGACCACCATCCCTTTGGTAGCTCACTACATATTTTTCGTAAAATGACTGTTTCTTCAGCCAGTTTTCACATTTAACTGAATTACCAGCGAATAAAATTGCTGTCAGTAATAGTAAAGGTGTCGTTGGTAAAATAGGAACTGCGATTCCAATTAAACCAAACAATAGAGATATCCATCCCAATCCCAGTAAAATTAGTTTTTTCATCTGTCTTCCCCCACTAAATATGTATCAATACAAGCCATACTATAGAGCCTAACCCTCCAACTATATGAACGGCCGTACAATTTTTTTGTTTCTTTAAAAAAGGAATTATTGCTGTCAGAGCAATGATAAGCATATAAATGATATAACCAAATAAATTAGAACTCATTTGAAATAAATATATAAATATACTTATCAAGGCTATACAACCACTCCATCTATGAGTAAGTTTTATCGGTCTATTCTTTTTAAACAGGTGTAAAACCCCAAAGAATAAGCAAATAAAAAAAGAAAGTTTATGTAATGTCAACAATATCATTAGAAACCACCCGTACATTATTATTTTGATATATTAATATTATTGATAATGATTATCAATGTCAATGATAAATTTATCAAGTACCTGTAAAGATTCTTGATTAAAAGATTATAAAAAAAAGCCAACTCATTAAATGAGTTGACCTGTATTTTATAGAATTTATTCTTCGTCTTGTATTAACTTCCCATATTTCTTGGATAAAGCAAAAAATAATGCGGATAACGCCAATACTCCAGCAGTAGCAAAAGTTAAGTATTCCTTTACTACTTTACTCATACCTTCCTTTGGCAATATGGATCCTAAAAAAAGAAATACAGCAAACATTAGGAGAGTTGTACCAAAACGTTTATAATCTATCATTTTCTCTTTCAAGGAAACTACCACCTTTCAAATAAACTAGTAATACAGTAACACGATATTCCTCCCTATGCTAATGTAAATAGTGGCAGGCGAACCACTAAAATATATGGACAGAATGGTATCAATAGTTATGAACAATCACATTATTTTTTTAAGAAAACAAAAAAGTTCTGTCTTAGTATTTCGACAGAACTTAAAAATTTTATTTTAATTCTTTTACAATTCCCATTGCCAGTTGAGCTGAATGCAATGCAGCCTTTTCCAGGAATTGATCAAATGATAAATCTGACTCTTTGCCAGCAATATCACTTAATGCGCGCGTTACTACAAATGGAACATTAAACTGATAAGCCACCTGCGCAATAGCGGCTGCTTCCATTTCAACTGCCTGCAGCTGTGGAAACTTTTCTCTTACAAATCGAACACGTTCAGGATCAGACATAAATACGTCACCGGTTGCGATTAACCCTTTTCCAACTCCAACCCCGTCTATGCCTGCGGCCACTTTCTCTGCAAGTGATACAAGCTTTTCATCAGCAATAAATGCTGCAGGTAATTGTGGAACCTGTCCGTATTCATAATCAAACGCCGTAACATCCACATCATGGTGACGTACCTCAGTTGAAATGACCATATCTCCTACATTTAATTCTGGGTTGTAGCCACCTGCTGAGCCAGTGTTGATGATAAAATCAGGCTTGAATTTTTCAAGAAGGACAGCTGTTCCCATGGCAGCATTCACTTTGCCAATACCGGATTTTAACAAAATAACATCCACACCAAACATCTGTCCAGTTGTATATTCTGTATTAGCAATGACAACAGACTCGGCACTTTCTATATTCTCACGCAAATAAGCAACTTCTTCTTCCATTGCGCCAATAATAGCAATTTTCATTAGTATTACTCCTTTATATTACAAAGATTAAAATGACATGTACCATTTTACCATAAATCATCTGCATAAACAGACCACTAATCCTTTATTGGAGCTAGAGTATTCTAGGCATTTTTGGTAGACTTAGTTTGAAAATGAAGGAGGCAAAAAAAGTGGAATTTAAATTAGAACTAATTGAAGACAAAGTTGAATTTTTCGAGGCATCCTCAATTCAAAACCTTGAAAAACAAATCCAGCAAAAAATAGATCAAAACAAAGCAATCATGCTATCCGTACACCACATATCCCACCAAATCCACACCACCCCCGAAGGCAAACCCATATACACAGCCGTAGTACACTATAAACTAAAAAGCTGAAGGGCCTTGTTCAGGAGTGAGAAGCATAAGACATAGGCTCGAAGGGGATGTTTCTCCCCCGTAGAGGCTATGCTTATGTCCCGAACTCCTAGGCCCTGAAGCTGGATTAACTAAAAAGCTGAGACGACTGTATTAAGGAACATAGACTAAAGACGCCACGTCCTGTGGCAACGTCTTTGTGACCAACATCCTGTTGGCCTCCGACAAGCATAAGAGGAGCTAGGAGTCGAAGCTGGATTAACTAAAAATCCAAAAACGGGTATATTAAGGAACAAAGACTAAAATCGTCACGTCCTGTGGCAACATCTTCATGACCTACATCTTTTAGGCCTCCGAAGCATAAGAGGAGGCACCGTAGGGAGCTTATTAGGGATTAAAGGCTTAAGTACCCTACTTCGTGCGGCAACGCCTTTATGACCTGCAGAAATGAATAATAGGAGGTGCTATATATGGGGAGAGAAATAAAGTTTGATGACGATAAGCAGGAACTGGTTTTAACTCTTACAGGTTTAACAACTTTTTTTGCTTTAAAACGAAAGATTCAAATGCCCTACCCTCTAATAAAAAATGTTTTAGTAGATTATTTCGACGCTCCTACACGGATGATACGGATGCCTGGTTCTTCTATTTCATTCTTAAATATTTATGAAGGAAGTTATAAATATCAGAATGAATGGTATTTTCTTTCATACAGCGGTAGGATACCGTTGGTCATCATAGAATTGCAAGGACATAAAAAGTATAGATATATTATTTTCCAATGTGAAAATCCCACAAAAACCGCATCCGAGATTCGAACACATTTAAGAGATATTGACTGACATGATACATCCTTTTTGAAATGGCTACGATTACCTCTTTGCATTTCCACTCTTCAAATTATCTGGATTTCCCTTAAAAGTAACAATCAAAAAAGCTGCCAAACACGGCAGCTTTAAAAGTATTTTTATTTGGTTAACTAGCTTTGTCATTCTTTATAAGTTTTTCTACCTTTGTCGGTTTCCATCCTTCACCATCAACCCATTCGATATATACACGATACGTGCTTGATCCATCTTTAGGTGATACAGTACCAATTGCCTTATTCGGTTCACCGCCATTTTGTAAATACCATAAGGTCATATTACTTTGATCTATGCCAGCTCCATAGGCAATGGCTTGCTCCATTTCATTCCAATCAGTGGAACCTTTCTCGTATTGTGTAACATGCTCTCCACTTTGTTCCGTACCTACTGGCTTCCATGAAGGATCAGAATACGCTTCTTCCACATTTCCATCAGAAGCTGTTTCTTCAACTTTCTCAGACTCTACTGCATCTTCAGATTCAGAGGAATCTTGATCAGCGTTTTGGTCTTGATCTTGGCCCTCTTCGTCCTCATTCTCAGATGCTTGCTCATCTTCATTCATTGCAGTTTCTTCTTTGTCAGCTTCCTCTTTGTCAGCTTCGTCTTCTTTATTGGTTGCCGATTGATTACTTTCAGGATTGGTATCAGCCTTCTGACTTGCCGGTTCATCATTATTACCTAAAAATATAGTAGCTCCCACAACGACAATAAGGAGAACGACAACTGTAATCAGTATATTGTAGACTTTGTTTACCTTTTTATCCTGACGTTTATCCATACGCGAAGGATATTTATCTTGCCTATCCATATACACTTCCTCCTCAAATTTATAATAAAGATTATTTTAACATGGATAGGTAATCACTAAAAGTTATTCAATTTTTCGTCATATTTTTTATTCCAGGCCTCTTTTTTGATTAATTGCATGTATCCCATTGACCATTTGTAAGTATAAAGGAGTTACCGCACCCGACTTGCTCGCTGTATCCAGATTTACAATCACCATCGCATATTTAGGTTTTTGAAAAGGAAAATAACCTGCAAACCATTTATTGTACATCTGTTTTGTTTTATCTTCCTTGGCCCCAATTTCTGCTGTTCCTGACTTACCAGCAACATCGTACTTGGCTGTATGTAGATTACCCGCAGTGGCATATTTCCCTGTTGTTGTTACTACTCCTCTTAATAATTGCTGTAGCTTGCTGGCTGTTATTTTTGAAATGGCTTTACCTTCTATAGGCTGCTCTTTGAAGGTGGCAATGGTTAATCCGTCATCATCGACCGCTTTAGTGGCAGCTCTAGCCATCATTCTTTCACCGCCTCTGGCAATCGTGGCCATCATATTGGCGATGGCAAGCGGAGTTACTTTTACATTTAGTTGACCAATCGATGTATTCGCCACAAAATTCTCATCCTTCTTCATGGAGGATTCTGTCCATATGACCCCAGATTTTTCTTCCGGCAGTTGTTTAATGAGAGATGTATGGAATACACTTCCATTCCACCCAATTGGTTGAATTAAGCCAAGCCGCTCAGCATACTCTTCAATAAGATTCGGATTTTTATCTGCCAATTCCTTTCCCAGAACTCCAAAAACTTGGTTGCTGCTTAATGCAAACCCTCGCTTAAAATCAACCATTCCTAGCAATCTTCCTGTATTTTTATCAACAGGTCGCCCTAAATGATCCAAATTACCGTTAAATTCTCTTCCATTCAGGTTTAGGCCTTCTTCTATGGCAGCAGCTGCTATAACCGTTTTAAATACGGAACCAGGAGTCTGTGGAGTAATCATTTGATTATGGTTACCCTCATTGTTTACATCTTTATTTACAAGCGGTGTGGAAAACATAGTCAGAATATCATTAGTCTCAACATCTAAAATGATGATTCCGCCTTTTTTCAGCCCACTATCATCAGCAACTTGTTCTGCAAGTTTTTGATAGTCCTGATCCAAAGTAGTCTGTATATTAATTCTTTCACCAGATTGACCTTCGTCCAAATAACGGATATCCACTCCAAACATTGGCAGTCCATTGGCTGCTTTGTGATAAACTAGTTTTTTACTGCCATTACCCTGCAGGAAGATCTGAAAGGCTTTTTGCAATCCTGTTTTCCCTACTTTTGTTTGATAATCAACCGGTGTATAGCCTATTTTATTAGCTTCATCTATTTCATTCTTATTTAATGTCAGGGACCCTAGAAGATGGCTTGCTGAAGGATTTGCTATAACCTCTCTCTTCTTTACACCTATAATACCTGGAATATGAAGATTGTTAATTTGCGCAATTTGGCTATCTGTTAATTCTGTTATACCTTTATTTTCATAAATAAATGGTTCCTCTTCACTCTTTAGCCTTTGTAGTAGTATTTCTTTCTCTATCTCAAGAATGTCTGCCACTTTATCTGCAGGCCAATCTAAATGTTTAACAAATGGAAAGAGTACTAACACCGATTTGTCCTGATAGGATATCGACTTACCTTCTCTATCAAGAAATCCACCTCTCCCATCATCCAAAGTGATTTCGTCAATTCTTTGTCTCACACTATTCTCTAATAAATTTACCCGGTGTTTGGAATATTCCTTTGGCTTCACTATCTGTATATGTACCAGCTTGGCTATTAATAAAGTAAACAGCAATAGAAAAATAATTCCTGTCCCCAATATTCTTTTTTTCATTTAACACACCCCTTACTGTTACCAGTTTCGACGGGGCTTGCCTATTTCAAACTATAATTGAACAAATAAAAAAGGCACCTAAAATAGGCGCCTTGCTGGTTCTTTCTTAAATTTCAAATTATTGAACGGATACGATTACGACTTCCATATCTCCACCTGGAGTAGAAACCGTTACTTCATCACCTGGTTTTTTTCCCATTAAACTGCGGGCAATAGGAGAATCATTTGAAATTTTATACTCAAATGGGTCAGCTTCTGCAGAACCGACAATTATATAAGTTTCTTCTTCACCATCAGGTAATTCTTTAAATGTTACGGATTTTCCTAATGTAACCGTTCCATCCTGAGATGCACCTGACTCAATAATTTGTGCATTTCTAATCATATTTTCAAGTGTAGTGATTCTTCCTTCAACAAATGCTTGTTCTTCTTTAGCAGAGTCATACTCAGAGTTTTCGGATAAGTCACCGAAACTGCGTGCAATTTTAATTCGTTCTACAACTTCTTTACGTTTAACCGTTTTTAAAAGTTCTAATTCTTTCTCTAATTTTTCTTTTCCCTCTTTAGTCATTGGGAATACTTTTTCAGTAGCCAAAAAATTTCACTCCTTCTGTACTTTCACCATGCAGCACCAACCGCTCCATGTGATCATGTGTATATATATGCACTTAATAACTATGTATATACCTTTATTGGTATAGGAATTGCGCGTTCTCAATCGAACGCGCAATTTACACTCATTGTTAGCTTAATTTCTTTTTATCGATTTGTCTATTAATTTTATCAAAATTTTTTCAAAAATGAGTAACTTTTTTGTTATTTTTATGGAAATTGGTGTAAAAACAAAATATTCCTATAAAAGGGATTTTTGCTCCAAAATCGTTTGGATTTTAGTACCAATTACATCAATAGCCACGTAATTGTGTCCGCCTTCAGGAATAATAATATCCGCATAGCGCTTAGTAGGCTCAATAAATTGGTTATGCATAGGACGTACCACAGATGTGTATTGTTCAATGACTGAATCAATTGAACGGCCCCGTTCTTTTATATCACGCATTAAACGACGTATTATACGAAGATCTGCATCGGTATCAACAAATAGTTTAATATCCATTATATCGCGTAATCTCTCATCTTCAAGTACCAAGATTCCCTCGAGAATAATAACGTCCTTAGGTTCAACAGGAATTACATCCTCAGAGCGTGTATGCATAGCATAATCATAAACCGGCTTTTCAATTGCTTCATAACGAAGCAATTTGTTGATATGCTCCAGCAATAGATCATTATCAAAAGCCAATGGATGATCATAGTTTGTCTTTAGTCGTTCCTCAAAAGGAAGATGGCTTTGATCCTTATAATAATAATCTTGTTCTAGAATCATGATGGAATGACCCTTGAATTTTTCATAGATTGCTTTTGTTACACTCGTTTTCCCTGAACCCGAGCCACCTGCAACCCCAATTACAATTGGCTTAGTCATTTTTAGTTGTTCTCCTTCCTCATCATATCATATGGATGAACCGGTTGATCGACTTTTAAGCGGACAGTCATAAGCGGATGTCTTGCAGCATCTAATTCATTGCCGTCCTCATCCCAGATTGTTCCGACTGTTTGCGTAAAGTTTTCGATATTAGGTCCGAAAAATTCAATTTCGTCTCCCGGTTTAAAGTAATTTCTTTGCTGTAACGTGACTATAGATGTATTTTCATCATACGATAAGACAAGCCCGGCAAAGTCATGCGTTGTTTTGTTATTATGATTGCCAAACATTTGCTCCTTATGGCTTGGTACACCTTCAAAGAATGCGGGAGCTGTTTCCCGATTCGCACACTTATTGAGCTCTGTAATCCATTCCTCTTTGAAAACAAAATTGTCCGGATCCGCACAATAAGTATCTATAACCTTGCGATAAACACTGACAACTGTTGCAATATAATGAATGGATTTCATACGGCCTTCGATTTTTAAGCTGTCGATTCCCATCTCTATCATAGTTGGGATGGATTCAACCAGTTTCAAATCTTTAGGACTCATCGCAAACGGTTGGTCTTCATCTTCAAATAATGGTTTTTCACCATCTTCCGTATTAGCGAATAAATGATAATCCCATCTGCATGATTGGCAGCAGCCGCCTCGATTAGAATCACGGGCTGTCATATGGTTAGATAGCGTGCAGCGCCCTGAATAAGCAATACACATCGCCCCATGAATAAAGGTTTCAATTTCAATATCAACCTTTTCTTTCATTAGCTTGATTTCTTCTCCACTCGTCTCACGTGCCAAAACAACACGATCCAGCCCTTCTTCTTTCCAAAACTGTACAGCTTTCCAGTTTGATAAGGATTGCTGTGTACTTAAGTGGATTTCCAGCTTTGGAGCAGCCTTTTTACAGGTCTCAATTATTAACGGGTCAGCTACTATAATACCTGTTACTCCAGCTTCTTCAATCCCTTTTAAATACTCCGGAAGTCCATCGATGTTCTCATTATGAGCAAAAATATTAGTGGTCACATATATTTTAGCGCCGTATTGTTTAGCAAACTCCACGCCTTCTTTCATTTCTGCCAATGAAAAATTTCCGGCATTGGAGCGCAATCCATATTCCTGACCGCCAATAAATACTGCGTCGGCACCATAACGGACAGCGATTTTTAATTTTTCCAGGTTACCGGCAGGAGCCAGTAATTCCGGTTTTTTTACAATAACGCGTTTTCCGTCAATAATCTCGGAAATTTTATTTTCTGACACGGACATTCGGTCATCCTCCATTCCCTGTTAATAAACAGTCTCCTTGAAAAAGAAGCCTGTATCCAGCGATCTGTTTGCCGGTTGAATTTCTTCAGCTTTCTGCAGCAGTTCTTCCTTCTTATCTTCGTATAGATCCGGATTCTCTGCATATAAATCAATTGCCTCGCGATACAATTTGGTTACTTCAATAAGATAGTCAGAATCCTTTAAGATTCCATCAATTTTAAAGGAGTCTACCCCAGCATCGAGCATTTCTGCCAATTCATCAATAATGCAAATATCATTCGGACTCATAATATGAGTGCCGTTTTCATCTTCAAAGATTGGGTATTTAGCGTTACGCTCAGGATCGTGCAGGAATAAGCTTTTTTGATCCTCCAGGCTATCCACTTTCATATTGCGGCCTTGGTAATTAAAGTAATTCCCGATAAGCGTCCGTTTTGACTGAAACATGGCTGTCATTCCATGCACCTGTACTTCAATCTCGACTTTGGCATGTTCTTTAATTTCAATGATAGCGTCCATATTAATTTCCCGGGCAAGGACTGCACGCTTAGCTCCTTTTGTTCCCCAGTAATTACACGTGAACCAGTTGGTCGCTGTTGTTTCTGTATTCCAATGCAGTGGCAGGTTCGGAGCTGCTTCACGAGCAGCCATCAAAACAGCTGGATCTCCAAAGATGACAGCATCAGCTTGATTGGCATCTAAGAAACGCAAATAATCGGACAGCTCGTCCACTTTCTCATTATGGAAGATGGCATTCATAGCCACATATACTTTCTTTCCTTTTGAATGGGCTAGCTGGATTGCTTCTTTAACAGCCTCTCTGTTAAATTCTCCAGCCAGTCTCAGTCCATAACGTTGTTCCCCTATAACAAATGCATCTGCACCTGCATCAATTAATGGGATGATATCTTCAACCTTAGTAGGTGTTAGTAATAGCTCAGGGGTTTTCATGCCTTTTCACCTCGTTTAATACTGATAGCCAAACCATCCCCGACAGGGATAATGACAGTATCAAAGTTTTCCTTATTCATGAGCCATTCATTATAGCCTTTTATTTTATTAACTAAATTTTTTGTTCGTTTAGATTCAATCTCTTCCTGTTCAAGAGCCACCAAGCCTTTAAAGAGAACATTATCGGAAAGGATAATTCCTCCCTCTGCCAAAGACTTTTCATATATTTCAAAGAAACGTTTATATTGTCCTTTAGCTGCGTCGATAAATATACAATCAAAAGGTCCTTCTGGAGAGACAGCTGATTCTGTCTCAAGGGCGTCACCTTTTATAATCTTTATTCTACTCTTCATGTCCGCTCTTTCAATAAAATGATGAGCTTTTTCAATACGTTCCTCATCTCTTTCAATTGTCAGTATTGAAGCTTCTGGCAGCGTATACGCCATTCGTAAAGCAGAATAACCAATTGCTGTTCCAATTTCTAAAATTTTTCGCGGCTTTTGGATTTTTAGAATCTGTAACATAGACTCCATACCGGTTAATTCCATAATCGGAACACCATTTTCCCTTGCATACTCTTCCATTTCACTTAATAAATCATTTCGGGAAGGTACAAGAGTCTGTAAATAGTGATCAAGATTCTTATTCATCCTTATTCCTCCAAACCCTGTACTTTGCTTAATTCAAAAAAATGAGAAAGCCAGGTGGCTTTCTTTAAATACATACACTATTTTTATGCACTTCGAATATTTTAGCATATTTAGGGGAAAGAAGCGAAACGTTTCTTCTCTTCCATAGTTCCCCTCCAAATGCTTAATTATTCGTTATATGTTTTGCCTTATCTTTATTATGTTCTTCTAATGTTTTATTAAAGATGACTTCTCCCGATTTAGTAGCAAGGAAATATAGGTCATCAATATCTGCAGGGTTTAATGCCGCCTGAATAGAGGTTTCACCTGCATTGGCAATTGGTCCAGGGGTTAACCCCTTATGTCGATAAAGATTATATGGTGAGTCGACTTCTAAGTCTTTGTATGTCACCCGATCTTTATGCTCTCCCAATGCGTACAGAACAGTTGGATCAGTTTGCAATCGCATATCCTTCTCCATCCTGTTTTTAAACACAGCAGATATTTTATCCCTATCCACCTTCTCAGTTGCTTCTTCTTCAATTAAGGATGCCATTGTTAATAGTGTATGCGGTGTCCATTTATCCTTGGACATTTCATCCTTATACTTCGCTAAGATTTCATTGGTTTTTTTTACCATATCGCTAACAATTGACTCTATTGTTGGATCTTCCTCATAAAATGAATACGTTGCTGGATATAAATATCCTTCCAATGGATATCTGACATTCTCGGCAAGAATATCATCCGTTAATAAATCAGGATACTTATTCATCATTTCTTTAATAAATCCATTTTTATTTATAACGGCTAAGACATCTTTTGACTTTTTGCCTGTTTTCTTGGCAATAATTTCTGAAATTTGTTCCAGATCTCTTCCTTCCGGAATAGTAATTCGATAGGTCTCAGCTACAATTCCATTTTTGATTTGATCGATGATTTCCTGAATTGTCATAGATGGTGATAAATTATAGGTTCCAGCCTGGAAACCAGATTCATTTTTAAACTTGACATAGTATTTAAATACTTTCGCGTTTTTAACGACTCCATTATCCTCTAATGTTTGAGAAATCAAACTAATTCCTGAACCACGAGGGATTTCCACCTTGATTGCATCTTTATTATCTGGGTCAACAGGTTTTAATGCGGAGGAGATATACAAATACCCACCAAGTCCAACAAGCGTCATGACAAGGATGACAGCAACTAACGAAACAGTAACAATTTTCCGTACCACTCTAGCTTCACTCTGTCTTTCAAGTAGCTTTATTTTCATTTGCTCTTTCTTCCAATTTTTATCATTATCCAAAAGTGATGCCCCCCTAAGGCATTTTATTACAAGCCCTCTTTATTTATTGCAAACATTAGCGGAATCTGTCAATGATTATCATAAAACTTTTTCTTAAACCGCTTGATTATATAATAAATTTCATGAATTGACCATTACTTTTTTATAACATGCTCTATTTTTCGGAGAATTTACCTAAAATCTCTTGAATAATCATCCTTTCACCATTCCTTGTAAAACCATTTCATCATTATTCCACAATACTTAAATCTACACATAAAAAAACTCCCCCGATAAAACCGGGAGAGCTATATTTTCAGTTTATTCTTCTTCGTCGAAGAATGTATTAATGACTTCTTCAACTAGAGCCCATTCTTCATCATCTTCTATATCATTTAATGTTCCGACTTCACCTGTTTCATCAGGAATATAAGAAGCTACATGGATGAGGTCTTCATCTTCTTCGCCTTCGTTTCCTACTGGTGCAAATACAACGTATTGCTTATCATAATCATCCAATTCGAACGTAAGTAATATTTCGTGTAACTGCTCGTTACCATCTTCATCAACAATTGTTATCATATTTTCTTCCATGTCTGATCACCTCTAAATTATTTGCCGCCACTATCTAAATATCCTTGCAGAATTAAGACAGCGGCCATTTTATCTATAACTTTTTTGCGTTTTTTACGGCTTACATCTGCATCTAATAAAACCCGTTCTGCGGCCATTGTGGTTAAACGTTCATCCCACAAAACGACCGGAACCTTATATCGTTTTTCAAGCTTTGAAGCATAATACTGACTTGCCTCGCCTCGCGGACCTACAGTTCCATTCATATTTTTCGGCAAACCTACGACAAATTTATCGACTTTATAAGGTTTAAGGATTTCATCTAAACGTTTCAGGCCAAGCTGATTTTTTTCTTCGTCAATTGCTATGGTTTCCAAACCTTGAGCAGTCCAGCCCATTTCATCACTGATGGCGACTCCCACAGTTTTACTACCCACATCAAGACCTACAATTCGCATATTATCCCTCTCGTTGCTGCTCTAAATAAGATTTGACCAGAACTTCTATAATCTCATCTCTTTCAAGCTTTCTAATAAGATTTCGTGCATCATTATGACGCGGAATATAAGCAGGGTCTCCTGACAAAAGATAACCTACAATCTGGTTAATAGGATTGTAACCTTTTTCATTTAGAGCATTATAGACTTCCATTAAAACATGGCTAACGTCATGCTCAAAAGAATCCTCCGGGAAATTAAATTTCATTGTTTTATCAAATGAACTCATTCCAACGCACCCCGCTTTCATTCAAAAAGCTATATTTCCATTGTTCCTCTTATTGTACACTACTTAAACCTAATAATAAAATTCGAATGATAGTTTTGGCTAGTCAATACTATCCATGCCAAAATGATTAGATTCAAAAAGAAGGGGGGCAAATCCTTTGCCCCGTTTTTATTTGTTAACCAAATCTTTTACCAGTTCAAGTGCTGCTTCTAAATCAGCAGGGTTCTTACCGCCGGCCTGAGCCATATCAGGACGTCCACCTCCGCCACCACCGCAGCGTGCCGCTACCTCTTTAATGATTTTACCGGCATGGTATCCTTGGTCTATTAAATCTTTTGTAACTGCAGCAATTAAGTTTACTTTTTCTCCTTGCGCACTTCCAAGGACAATGATGGAGGACCCTAGCTTTTGCTTTAAGTCATCAGCCATATTTCTTAAATTATTCATATCCTGAGCCTCTACCTTCGCTGATAAAACCGTTACACCATTAATTGTTTCAGCTTTGGATTGAATATTTCCTGCCTCGATATTGGAAAGCTTGGCTGCTAATGATTCATTTTCTTTTTGTGCGTCTTTTAATTCGCCTAATAGGGAATCAATTTTAACAGGCAAATCTTTTGGATTAGCTTTAACTTTAGCTGCTGCTTGGCGAAGAACACCAATTTGTTCTTTTAATTGAAGATACGCAGATTCGCCCGTTACTGCTTCAATCCTTCTGGTACCAGCCCCTATTCCACCTTCAGAGACAATTTTGAACAGCCCGATAGCAGAAGTATTAGGAACGTGGCAGCCACCGCAGAGCTCAAGGCTATAATCTCCCACTTGGACAACACGTACGATATCGCCATATTTTTCACCGAATAGAGCCATTGCCCCCATTGCTTTTGCTTCTTCAATCTGTTTATTTTCAATCGTTACATCAATACTCTTCCAAATTTTATCATTCACGATTTGCTCAACCTGTTCTAGCTCTTCTTCTGTAACTTGTCCAAAATGAGAAAAGTCAAAACGAAGTCGGTCCGGTCTTACTAAAGAACCCGCTTGGTTGACATGCGTGCCCAGTACATCCTTTAATGCTTGATGCAGTAAATGAGTTGCCGTATGGTTTTTAATGATTTTACGGCGATTTGCTTCATCTACAACCGCTTTCCCATACGCACCTTCCTTCAGTAATCCATATTCTACGATAACTGTATGCAGGTTTTGGCCATTTGGAGCTTTTTGAACATCCTTCACGAATACTCGTAGGTCTTCAGATTCAAAGAATCCTTTGTCCGCAATTTGTCCGCCGCTTTCAGCATAGAAAGGTGTTTGGTCAAAAATGATTTGAACTTCTTCTCCCGCCATGGCATCGTCCGCTTTTTCTCCATTTTTAATGATTACTTCCACTGTTGCCGGGCATTTAAGGGTTTCATATCCAACAAATTTACTTTGTACTTTTATGTCACCTAAAATACCGCTTTGTACTTGCATGGAGTCTACATCCTGGCGAGCAGCACGTGCACGTGTCCGCTGAGCTTCCATCTCTCTTTCGAAACCTTTACGGTCGATTTTCATGCCTTCATCTTCAGCATACTCTTCTGTTAATTCAACTGGGAATCCATAGGTATCATAGAGACGGAATACATCAAATCCGTTTACTATATCGCTGCCCCTTTTCTTCTCAGCCTCAATAACTTCCGCAAGTATAGCTAACCCGTCATGAAGAGTTTCATGAAAACGCTCCTCTTCATTACGAACAACCTTCGCTATGAAGTCCTGTTTCTGTTTAACTTCTGGATAATAATCTACCATGATATCCGCCACAACTGGAACCAATTCATACATAAATGGCTTATTGATACCAATTTTCTTAGCAAAACGAACAGCTCTGCGCAGCAATCTGCGTAAAACATATCCGCGTCCTTCATTGGAAGGAAGTGCTCCATCACCTATTGCAAACGCAACCGTACGGATATGGTCAGCAATAACACGAAATGCTACATCTTTATCCGCACTTGTTCTATATTGTTGACCTGAAATTTCTTCAGTTTTATGGATAATCGGCAGGAATAAATCCGTATCAAAGTTCGTGTCACCATTTTGGAAAATGGATGCCATCCGCTCTAATCCCATCCCTGTATCAATATTTTTCTTCGGTAATTCAGGATACTCACTGCGCGGTATTTCTGGATTTGCATTAAATTGAGACAATACGATATTCCAGATCTCAATATAACGATCATTTTCGATATCTTCTTCAATTAAACGAATGCCGATATCTTCAGGATCAAATTTTGTACCGCGGTCAAAGAAAATTTCAGTATCAGGTCCGGATGGGCCTTCACCAATTTCCCAGAAATTGTCCTCAAGCGGAATTAAGTGACTATCCGGTACGCCTAAGCTTTTCCATACCTTAAGGGTATCAGTATCTGCTGGATAGTATGTGATATAAAGCTTGTCTTTTGGCATAGCAAACCAGCGTTCATCTGTTAATAGCTCCCAGCCCCATTTGATTGCTTCCTCTCTGAAATATTCTCCAATAGAGAAGTTACCCAGCATTTCAAAGAAAGTATGGTGTCGAGCTGTTTTTCCAACATTTTCAATATCGTTTGTTCTAATCGATTTTTGGGCATTCGTAATCCTTGGATTTTCAGGAATAACTCGTCCATCAAAATATTTTTTTAATGTTGCAACTCCGGAATTAATCCATAACAGTGTCGGATCTTCCACCGGTACTAACGATGCACTCGGTTCAATTCTGTGACCTTTTTCCTGAAAGAAATCTAAAAACATTTGGCGAATTTCTGCCCCAGTCATGTACTTCATAAGATTGAATCCTCCTTTTTTATACACAAAAAAGCCCTCATCCCTAAAAACAGGGACGAGAGCTTGACTCGCGGTACCACCCTGATTACGAAACATCTAAAAAGTTTCGTCACCTCAGAAACCTTAACGCGGTTTAAACGGCGGGTTTTTGCCCGCACTCCGGACTAGCTTTCTGTCTCTCTTCTTCCAAAGTCTCTTTCAGCCATGGAGACTTCTCTCTTTCATGTAAATAGGATTTACATTCGGAAGGGCTTAAACATACTCGGTCCATCAACATATTTCAATATATTCCGTTATAAGTTGGATTATAGTCATAAGTGTTTTCTTTGTCAATGTTTCAGGAATTGTTTAAGGGTTATTCCTTAATATTTTACTATGAGTAATAGCAACCTTCAAAAAGGCTAAAATAGGGACAGCAAGAATCAGGCCTAGTATTCCGCTAATCTCACCACCGACAAGCAAAGCAAAAATGATAATAAGCGGGTGCAGCTTTAACGTTTTCCCCATGATAATTGGTGAAAGGACATTCCCCTCCAGAAATTGAATCACAATAATGATAATGGCCACCTTGATGACCATGCCCGTTGACATAGTGATCGCTACGAGCAATGCCGGAACCGCTCCAATCAGAGGTCCGAAATAGGGAATAATATTCGTTACCCCAATAAAAAGGCTCAGCAATAAAGGATACTTCATACCAAATAACCAGAAAAGTATAGCGGCAAAGGATCCCACAATCGTACAGACCAAGAGCTGTCCGCGAAGATATCCGCCCAAAGAATGGTCGATATCCTTCAAGAACTTTTTCGTTGTGTCTCTGCTTTTTTTAGGAAATAATCTTAAACCAAAATCAATAATCTTTTCAGCATCCTTCAGTAAATAAAAGGATATGAGAGGGATGAGTAACACAAAGATGAAAAAATCCGACAGCCCACTTAGCGCTTCTATTAATACAGTTATAGAAGAACTCAGTTTCATTTCTATAGAGCTGATGATTTGCTCCAAACGATCATGCAGACCAAACGGCCAGCTTGAGGTTTGTGAATGAAAACGAGCTATGTAACCTCGATATAACTCTGCCATTTCTGGTGCTCTTTCTGCAACATCAATCATTTGGTTAATGAATACTGGAATTCCTTTATACAATCCATAGCCGACTGCCCCAAAAAACACCAGATAAATCAAACCGATTGCCAAACCTCTATGCAAACCTTTCTGATGAACTTTTTCCACCAGGGGATGAAGGAGGTAACTAATAAGAGCGGCTCCAATAAATGGTGATAATGCAGTTAGAAAAACCTGTATAACAGGAAACCATATTGGTCTGAGCAAGTAAAACACAAATAATACGATAAATAATAATAATAGAAATCCAAGTCGATAAAACCACTTTATCTGTATGTTCAAAAATCCCACCTCTGTACTATTTTCTTTATGTTAAAAGAAAATATGTATGGGGATTCTGCAGGCATACACTAAAAAAGGTTTAAAAGGCAGAGAATCTACCTTTTAAACCCTTAACTTCCAATCAAAATGACTTCATGATTGTTCGTTTAATCTTTCTCATATTACGGCCGGATAGCATTCCATTATTGGACATACTCCGATAGATCGCCATTCCCGCTCCTAAGGTTATTAACGACGAAACCATTTTATTCATAGCAACTCACCTCATAATTTAGGAAGTACGAATCAAAGACTCATCTGTCGGTCTTCTTCGCTAAACAAATCATCTAAAGAACTTAACACTCCATCCTCTTCCACCTGATGGACATGCATAATTCCTTTTTGGATAGATAATTCCACAAAACAATTCCAGCAATAATATTGATTCACGCCAATCTTGCCGATATCTTTGCTGGAGCAATTCGGACATTTCATAGCAATCACCTCATAAAAAAATATCTCTGTAATTGCCAGTTTGTCCATTGTATGCAGAATTCATTCAGCTTAAAGACCGACATTTGTATTTTAACCGCGTATCATAAAATCATAAGGCGTAATGTTTTCCATCCCAATCATTGGATCTGTTTGGAATATTTTTTGCTCATACGTCAAGCCGTCTTCATTGGAACTTTCATTTTCAGTAACTGGATTTTCAGGTTTGGAGATAAGTTCCTTATCACGGAACCCTTCCTGCAGTTTTTCAAGTAGAGTTGTTCGCCGTTCCTCCTCACCACTGCGACCGACGCCGTATCGTAAGGCTTCCTCTTCACCGCATACAATCAGGAACTGTTTGCTCCTTGTTATAGCCGTGTAAATTAAGTTCCTCCTTAGCATGCGGTGATAGCTCTTAACAACTGGCAATATGACGATTGGGAATTCACTTCCCTGGGATTTATGAATGGAACAACAATAAGCATGAGTTATTTGATTGAGCTCCTGGCGTGTATACTTCGCTTCAATGCCATCAAATGAAACAAAAATCTGATCCTGCTTATCTTCATTTTCCTTTGCATAGATAATCGCAATAATTTCACCCATATCACCATTGTAAATCCCATTTTCAGGCTGATTCACTAATTGGAGAACCTTATCTCCAACCCGATAAACCACATCCCCAAAAGTCAATTCCCTTTTCTTCTTATCGCGATTATCATTAAGAATGCCCTGCAGGAGGACATTGAGGGAATCAATTCCGGCACTCCCTCTGTACATTGGAGCCAAAACCTGAATATCACGGGCTGGGAACCCTTTTTGGCGGGCATTGGTTACAACCTGCCTAATCACATCTGCTACTTGATTAGTGGAACAAGAGAAAAATGAACGATCGCCCTGCGGTTTCCGAATATCTGGCGGCAGCTGTCCGTTTTTTATCGCATGCGCGAGCTGAATAATGGAAGAACCATCTTCCTGTCTGAATATCGATTCCAGACGGGTTACAGGAATAACGGAAGAGGCAAGTAAATCCTTCAATACCTGACCTGGTCCAACTGAAGGCAACTGATCCTCATCACCAACGAGGATGACTTGCATATCATTCGGCAATGCTTTAAAAAGCTGATTGGCCAGCCAAATGTCTACCATAGACATCTCATCTACAATTAAAAGCCTTCCGCTGATTGGATTATCTTCATCACGCTGAACATCCGACCCATTCCAGCCCAATAAACGGTGGATAGTTACGGCGGGAAGCCCTGTGGATTCCTTCATCCTTTTTGCCGCGCGTCCTGTTGGAGCTGCTAAAACAAATGGAAATGGATTTTCATTATTATAATCCTTTGGATTAAGGGACAACCCATGTAATTCTGAGTATAATTCAACGATTCCTTTAATAACGGTTGTTTTACCGGTACCAGGACCTCCTGTCAGGATCAGCATCGGAGAATGTAAGGCTTTAAAGATTGCATCCTTTTGCTCCTCAGCGTACTCCATCCCAATTCGCTCTTCTAGTTTGCCTAGCTCCAATAAAAATTCAGATTCAGGAAATTGATCGGCATATGAGTCCTGAGACATAATCCGTTTAATATTCGTTACAATCCCTTTTTCAGAAAAGTAGAGGGACGGCATATAAAACCTTTTCTCTTCTCCAATGATTTTTCCCTCTTCACCGAGTTGGATAAGTGATTCCGTAATTTGCTCAAAAGTGATGGTCACATTTTGATTTTGTTCCAAGAGAGTTTTTACGCTGATCAACAGTTCCTCAGCCTCGGTATACGAATGCCCGTCCTGTACACAAGATCTGTCAAGTGTATAGAGAATCGCTGCCTTAATCCTGGATGGATGGCTTCCTCCAATGCCGAGCTGCAGTCCGATTTCATCTGCGCGAGTAAATCCAATTCCCTCAATCGTTTCGACTAGCTGGTATGGATTTTGCTCAATGATGGAAATCGTGTCCTCTTTATAAGCCTGATAAATTTTCATCGACAGCTGAGGTCCAAACCCCAGGCTGGATAAATTAATCATGATTTGCTCCAGGCCCTGATTGGCTGCCAGAGTATCATACAATTGCTTTGCCTTTTCACCGCTTAGCTTAGGAATTTGATCGAGCAATGATGGATTCGCTAAAATTTTGGAGATTGCCTTTTCGCCAAGTTTTTCGACAATCGATTCTGCAATCTTTTTCCCAATCCCTTTAAAAAGAGATCCGGATAAATAAGCAATCACACCCTCCTTTGATTCAGGAACTTCACGCTGGAAGGTCTCTACATGAAATTGAATCCCAAAACGGGGATGTTCTTTCATTTTCCCATAAAACGTGTATATTTCTTCCTCATGAATAGGGGGGAAATACCCGGTAATAACAGCTTCTTTTTCATCGTAATTCAAATTCGTTTCTTTCACTCTGATTCGTACAACCGAGTATAAATTTTGTTCATTATGAAAAATGGTAACCAAATGTGTTCCTTTAATGAAAGGTTTGTCATTGTCGGAGAAGACGAACGACTCTTGTTCCACAAGAAGCACCTCCCGTTTATAACAGTTCTTTCATTTGTTTTAACCCATTCAAAGCAAGGATGTGATCAGGCTGGATTTCAACCGCTTTTTCAAAATAAGCGATTGCTTTATCTGCATCTCCCTTAATCCCACCGTAGGCCACACCCAGGTTAAAATACGCATCTGCATGTGACTCATCAATTTCAAGCGTCTTATTCCATGCATCAATCGCCATATCATACATTTCAGCACCTGCCAAAGCCAGTCCATAATGGAACTGAGCTTCTGCATCCGACGGATTTAATTCAACACTTCTTTGGAAATAAGGTAATGCCAGCTTCGGCTGGTCTAAATGAAGCAGACATAATCCCAGCATAAACATCACATCTGCTGTTTCAATTCCTTTTTTGATAGCCAGCTCAAACTGATCCTTCGCCTTCACTAAATCATCGAGCTCATAATAAATGCTGCCCAATCCATAATAGGCAGTCGCAGCTTCCGGATCCAGTTCAATAGCTCTTTCAAAAAATTTAATCGCACGTTGATTGTCGTTCATCGATGCCAATACATTGCCGAAATTGATAAACCCTACTGGGTCATTTGGATTTTCTTCAATCATCTCGGTAAATACTTTTGCAGCATCCTCCCATTTTCCTTGTTCCATATATTGAATACCTAATTTATTTTTATCCATACTATTCACTCCTACATTCCTAACTGAATGGAAATAGTATACCACAAAGTGATAGTCCGTTGTCCTAGAGACAAGCATCTGGACTAGCAGTGCGCCATCCATTATAAGTTATAGAAAATCCCACCAGTTTACCTTCCTAAATATGCCTAGATTACTCTCTTAATCACACA
Source organism: Pradoshia sp. Z4_20 (assembly GCF_058216035.1). Lineage (NCBI taxonomy): Bacteria > Bacillati > Bacillota > Bacilli > Caryophanales > Bacillaceae > Pradoshia > Pradoshia sp. Z4_20. Next base: position 218,011 of record NZ_JBZAJD010000001.1, on the reverse strand, counting down.
GCATAAAAATATTACACTTTTTGTTAAAATTAATTGGTTTTTGGGTAGAAGTATATTTATGGGAGTGAGAGATATGAAGAAACTACAATATGCCACCGGACTTTTACTAACAATCGGACTGATTTATATCGGATATACCTTCTTTTTAGATGAAAAGATAAAAGCCAATCAGGAACATGTTATTATGGCTTTAGGTGATTCCTTAACCTATGGGGTGGGCGATCGCCATGAGGAAGGCTATGTCGGTCAGCTTGAAAAAATTTCAGAAAGCGAATCCTCAAATAAAAATTATAAAATCAATAATTATGGAATTCCGGGTCAGGAGTCAGAGGGAGTTATCAAACAATTAGCGAATCCTACAATAAGTGAGAAAGTGAATGAAGCTGACTATATTATCTTATTTATAGGCACTAATGATTTGCGTACAAGTTTGGGCGGTGATTTTCAAACCATCAATCAAGCCGCTATAAAGAAAGGGAAAAAAGATTATCTTGATAATGTAGATGACATTTTGAAAAGCATTCGCCTGGTTGACCATGATGTCCCCTTTATTGTTGTTGGATTATATAATCCATTTCCTAATGACGACCGCCTTGACGAAATTCTAGATGACTGGAATCACGATCTAAAAGAAACGGTCAGTAACTACTCATCTATCACCTTCGTACCAACAGATGATTTGTTTCAGGATAAAACAAAAAAAGACTATTTCAGTGATAGCCTCCATTTAAATGACAAGGGATATCGCCTGATTGCTAATCGAATCAGCGAAGAAATATAGAAGGCTATGGAGCTTAATCCATAGCCTTTCTTTTTTCATAGTATCTTAAGAAGCCCTTAACAATTTCATTTACGACAATGGTTCCAATTGTACAGAAGAAGATTAGGATCCATTCCCTTAAGCCTATCGGTTCAATCTTGAGTAATTTGGCAAAAGGTTCGATATAAACAACTGCCAATTGTAACAAGATGACACCTATGACAGACCAATTTAAATATTTATTGCTAAACACATCTGTTTTCCAGATTGGTTTACGTAAATGTCTGACATTATATACTTGCATGTAGCTAATAAAGGTTAGTGCCATAAAGGCAACCGTTTGTCCGACTCTCAGTTCATGGTCTGTAAGCTGATTAAATTGTAAATCGAATATGGAATCAATTCCAGCAGCCCATTTCAACCCAATTAGGAAGGCTAGGAGAGAAGCTACACCAATCAACAAACCATTTAAAATCAGGAAGATGACTGAATCCCTCGTGAAAATCCCTTCTTTTTTAGGCCTTGGTTTATCCAGCATAACATCCTTATTCTTATCTACACCAAGCGCAAAGGCTGGAATAGAATCACCAACTAAATTCAGCCATAAAATATGGACGGTCAGTAACGGTGTCGGCCAGCCAAGCAAGATGGCAAAAAAGAGCACTAGAACTTCACCAAAGTTACTTGTAACAAGGAAAAGCACAGATTTTCGTATATTAGCAAAAATATTTCTACCCTCTTCAACCGCTTTTATAATCGTGGTGAAATTATCATCCATTAAAACCATATCAGAGGCACCCTTGGCAACATCTGTCCCAGTTTGTCCCATAGCAACCCCAATATCAGCTGTTTTTAAGGAAGGAGCATCATTAACACCATCACCGGTCATTGAAACAATATGCCCATTTTCTTTGAAGGCCTGAACGATTTGGACTTTATGCTCCGGTGATACCCGGGCGAATACACGAGTATCGACTGCTGCTTCCTTCAATTCTTCAGGTGTCATTTGATTCAATTCGGCACCCGTGATAACTTTATCGGATTCCGTTATCCCTAAACGGTGCGCAATCGCAATCGCTGTTTGCGGATGATCACCTGTAATCATCGTTACTTCAATTCCTGAACGATGAGCTCTTTCAATTTGAAGTTTTGCCTCCGGTCGAGGCGGATCCATCAAGCCTACCATTCCAAAAAACGTCAAACCATTCTCTATTTCTTCTTCATTCAGTTCAGAAATCGCTTCGGCCGAAACTCTTTTTCCCGCCAAAGCCATTACACGAAGAGCGCGGTTGGACATCTGCATCACAGCTTGATTAATTTCAGTTATGTATTCCGGCGTCATTTTTACTATTTCGCTATCTAGTTGAATAGTGGTTATTCTCTCTAGCAGGATATCTACTGCACCTTTTGTCAGTACAATGTATCCATCGCCATCTTTATGTATGGTAGTCATCCTTTTTCTCGTTGAATCGAACGGAATTTCGGCTACACGCGGAAATTCTTTATCTAAATCAGACTTTGTGTAACCATTCACATGTGCTGCTTTAACAAAAGCCACTTCTGTCGGGTCGCCGGTTTCTTCCGGTTCATAAGTGGCATCCGAGCATAATGCCAATTGATTAATCAACCTTTGGTCATCCGCAGAATATGGTACATCTTCCTCTATAACTTTTAAATTAACATAACGCTCAACGACACTCATTTTGTTCAAAGTCAGTGTTCCTGTTTTATCTGAACAAATCATGCTAACCGAACCCAAAGTTTCAACTGCCGGAATTCTTCGTATAATTGCCTTTTGCTTAATGAGGCGCCTTACCCCTAGCGTTAAAACAATTATGACCATTGTCGATAAACTCTCAGGTATAGCCGAAACAGCAAGACTTGTGGAAATCATAAACATTTCTCCAGGATTCCGTCCCTGCATTAATCCTACAATGAACATAACGACACAAACGATAATGGCACAATAACTTAATTTTTTCCCAAGCTGATCAAGATTTTTCTGCAAAGGAGTTTTGCTGGATTCAGTGCTGTGAAGCATTTCAGCTATTTTCCCAACCTCTGTATTCAACCCGGTTGCAGCCACAATTCCAATCCCTCGGCCATTTGTAACTTGAGTAGACATGAATGCCATATTAAGATAATCACCAAGTGGCTGATCAGGATTTTCCAAATTCCAATTCTCGTCCTTATCTACTGGAAGGCTCTCCCCCGTTAAAGCAGACTCTTCAATTTTCAAGGAATGGGATTGAATGATACGAATATCAGCCGGTACTGTCCTTCCGGCTTCAAGTAAGACGCAGTCACCAGGTACGAGCAAGGATGCATCTATTTCCCTGACATTTCCTTCTCTTTTTACCAAGGCTTTCGGTGCTGCTAACTTTTTTAGTTCGTCCAATGCATTTTCTGCCTTTTTCTCTTGGACTACACCAATAATGGTGTTGATAATAATCACAAATGTAATAATTAAACCGTCACTCACTTCACCCACTATAAATGAGAATAAAGCGGCAACCATCAATATGTAATTAAGTGTGTTATGTATTTGTAAAGCAATCATTTTTAACAATGAATTTTTTTGCTCCACTCCGAATTCATTTTTTCCATAGTCTTTTAATCTCGCTTCGGCTTCTTTTTCCGTTATCCCCCTTTCTGCATCAGTTTCAAATACTTCTAATACCTCTTTCTTGGAAAGTGAATAATCGTACTTCTTCACATCCATCTTCATCACCTGCATATTTATATTTTACAGAACGTAAATAGCCTGTTTCTCTACGAAACAGACTATCCACATTCAATTGGCTATTTTATTTACCCAACATAATCAAGTTTTAAACCTTTTTTATAAACTTTATCGATGGTACCTCCACCCAAGCAGACTTCACCATCATAAAATACTGCAGCTTGCCCAGGAGTCACCGCTCTGATTGGCTCAGCAAAAATTACTTCTGCCTGATTGTCATCCAATACTTTCACTGTTACCTTATTATCTGCCTGGCGATATCTGAATTTAGCTGTACACTCAAAAGTATCACCTGGTTTCCTTTCGGAAATCCAGTTCATTTTGTCAGCGATAATAGAATCAGAATAGAGGCTGTCATGGTGAAAACCTTGCTCTACTAATAGAACATTGTTTTCTAAATCTTTCCCAACCGCAAACCACGGTTCACCGCTTCCGCCAATTCCAAGTCCATGACGCTGTCCCAATGTATAATACATAAGGCCGTCATGCTTACCCTTCAGTTCACCACTCATCGTTCTCATCTCACCAGGTTTAGCCGGCAAATATTGCCCAAGAAATTCCTTAAAGTTACGCTCCCCGATAAAACAAATGCCTGTAGAATCTTTTTTAGTAGCCGTTGGCAGGCCAGCCTCCAAGGCAATTTCTCTAATTTTTGGCTTATCATACTCACCAATCGGGAACATAACCTTGCTTAATTGCTCCTGAGTTAATTGGTTTAGAAAATAAGTTTGATCCTTATTATTATCCAACCCTCTAAGCATTTTATATTCTCCGTCTTGGTAAGCCACACGCGCATAATGGCCTGTGGCCAAATAATCTGCACCTAGATCCATGGCATGCTCAAGAAATGCCTTAAATTTAATTTCTTTATTACACATCACATCGGGATTTGGTGTACGTCCCGCTTTATATTCCTCAAGGAAATAAGAAAACACTTTATCCCAATACTGTTTTTCAAAATTGACTGCATAGTAGGGAATTCCAATATGATTGCAGACACGGATGACATCTTCATAGTCCTCCGTAGCTGTACAAACACCATTTTCATCTGTATCGTCCCAGTTTTTCATGAAAATTCCTACAACGTCATAGCCCTGCTCTTTTAAAAGATAAGCTGCAACAGAAGAATCCACTCCACCGGACATTCCGACAACAACTCTAGTTTCCGCCGGGGATTTCATTATACACTTCACCTCATACCTATTTACTTCACTAATCGATTTATCACATTTACAGCAATCTTCGCTGCTTTTTCTACTTCTTGTTCCGTATTGCCCTGCCCAAAGCTGAAGCGAATTGAATTCTTTGTCCGCTCTGAATCTTTTCCAAACATCGAGACAAGAACATGCGATGGTTCAATCGATCCAGCTGTACAGGCAGAACCGCTTGAAACAGCCACCCCTGCCAAATCCATATTGACTAAGAAAGCCTCAACACTCGTTCCTGGAAAACTAATATTCAATACATGCGGCAGTGAATCATCCAGCTTTCCATTGATGGAATAATTAATACCGGCTTCGTCAAATACATGGAGCATTATTTCTTTAAAGGCTCTATACTGCTTCGCTTTCTCCTCACGTGTGTTAGACATCAGCTCAGCCGCCTTTGCAAAGCCTGCTGCCCCAGGCACGTTTTCAGTTCCTGCCCGGCGTTTTCTTTCCTGCTCACCGCCAAGTAGCAATGGCTTAAATGGTACGCCTTTTCGCGCATATAAGAAGCCAATACCTTTCGGACCATTAATTTTATGTGCAGACACACTTAAGAAATCCACAGCTAACTCATGAACCGATATAGGAATGATTCCGTATGCCTGTACCGCATCTGTGTGGAACAATGCCTGATGGTCAGCCAAAAGCCTGCCAATTTCCTGAATAGGCTGAATAGTGCCCACTTCATTATTTCCGAACATGATTGTCACTAAAACTGTATCATCTCGTAATGCTTCCTGAACAGCACTCACAGTTACCTGTCCTTCTTCATTGACAGGCAAATACGTAACCTCGTATCCCTCTTTTTCAAGAGCCTGGCATGTATGCAATACGGCATGATGTTCAATTTCTGACGTAATAATATGTTTGCCTTTATTCTTCATAGCTTGTACACTGCTATAGATTGCGGCATTATCTGCTTCTGTACCACCGCTCGTGAATATAATTTCATCTATTTGTGCACCAATACTTTCAGCCAGCACTCTTCTTGCATCATCAATTAGCTTTCTCGATTCTCTGCCGAATTGGTGAATGCTTGATGGATTTCCGTAAGTCTTCTTCATAACCTCCGTCATCACATCAATAACTTCTGGATGCATAGGCGTTGTCGCTGCATGATCCATATAAACCCGTTCCATGGCCTATACCTCCTTTGCCTAAACAAAATTACTTTATATTAAATGTAGAACATATATGATTGAGTGGAGTCGTCCTCTTCTTCATAGGATGCCAAGTCTTCCAAAGTTGTATTATCCAAAACATCCTTTACAGCATCTCTGATTTTAATCCACAATTGCCGTTTAACAGGTTCTTCGTCCTCAATGCCTTCAACCGGTGTAATTGGGCCTTCAAGCACCTTGATCACATCACCTGCTGTAATTTCATGTGGATCTTTCGTTAGTTTATAGCCGCCATAGGCACCCCTTACACTTTTAACAAGTCCTGCATTACGCAAGGGGGTAACCAATTGTTCCAAATAGTGTTCGGACAAATTATTTGATTGTGCTATCGATTTTAGGGAAGTAGGACCTTCTCCATGTTTCTTAGCTAAATCAATCATAATGGTAAGTCCGTATCTTCCTTTGGTAGATATTTTCATTACTTAGCACCTCAGCCTTACATTTAGTCTACAAAAGTATACCATACATTAAATCATTGCCTATTTTCAATGACTCAGTACCATTCTTCTTAATTTTTTATTTTCTATTTAATCATAGTAAAAAAAACCAGTTTCGACTACAGGAAATCTCATGAAAGGATAAAATTCGCAGCTCTTACGCAAAAACGAAAATATAGGAATGTGAAGCGTTTATCGATATAATGAAAGCATCCTGAAGCTTATTTGTGGAGGTTAGTTAGTTGAATACTGAACCACTCGCATTTCGAATGCGACCTAAGAACTTAGATGAAATTATTGGCCAGAACGAAATCATCGGCAAACAAACCAGTTTATATAAAATGATTAAAAACGGGCATGTCCCTTCTATGTTATTATATGGTGAACCTGGCATTGGAAAAACATCCATTGCTTATGCAATTGCGGGAACCACCAAAATACCGTTCATTGCTTTAAATGCAACTACAGCCGGGAAGAAGGATATCGAAGCAGTTGTTGATGAAACACGTCTGACCGGGCAGGTTATCCTCTTTCTTGATGAGATTCACCGATTCAATAAAGCTCAGCAGGATTATCTTCTGCCACATGTAGAACGAGGCGATATCATTTTAATCGGTGCCACAACGGAAAACCCATTCCATGATGTCAATCCAGCTATTCGGAGCCGCTGCGGCCAAATCAAGCAGCTTACCCGCTTATCTGTCGAAGAAACCATCACACTGCTCCAAAGAGCCCTTTCTGATGAAAAAAATGGTCTGGGAAAAATGGATATCCAAATCACCGAGGAACAAATAAAAAAAATTGCCCTTCACTCAAATGGAGATGCAAGAAAATCGTTAACGCTGCTGGAATCAGCAGTTTTCTCATCAACCAGGGATGAGGATACGTATATCATAGAAGATGAAGTCATTGACGATTTAGGCGGGAATGTAGGAGTTTATGGAGATAAAAAAGGCTCAAACTTCTATAACCTGTTATCCGCCCTGCAAAAAAGCATAAGAGGAAGCGACGTTCATGCTTCTTTATATTATTTAGCTCACCTTCTTGAGGTTGGTGATCTGGTTGCAGTCAATCGGAGACTTTTAGTGATTGCTTATGAAGATATCGGACTGGCAAATCCCTCCGTCGGAAATAATGTGTTGGCAGCTGTTACCGCCAGTGAACGTCTCGGTCTTCCCGAGGCGCGTATCCCGCTTTCAGTGGCTGTTGTGGAAATGTGTCTATCCTCCAAATCAAATTCTGCTTATAAGGCATTGGATCAAGCCATTTCGGATATTCGAAGCGGCAAAGTCGGGGATATCCCTAAGCATTTACGTGATGCCCATTATTCAGGCTCAAAAGACCTCGGGCATGTTGGTTATAAATACCCGCATGACTACCCTATCGGCACTTTCGGTGGCTGGGTCAAACAAGATTATCTCCCAGGCAACTTAAAGGGAACAAAATACTATGATCCGATTGAATCCGGCGAGGAGAAACGATTAGCTGCTATATATGAAAGACTGGAACAGTTTAAAAATAAGCAGTAAAAAAGATTGGCTTCTATTAGCCAATCTTTTTTACATGCAGGTAACAATTCACCCATAACGTTAATCATTCACTCGTTTGATTTTAATTTCCTTCAATGCTTCTCTTACTACCCAGCTTGCTGCAATCAATCCTGCCGTAGATGGTACAAACGCATTAGATGAAGGCGGGAATTTAGCCTTACGAATATCTGCATCCTGGTTGCCCACCACTTTTGTCACTTCATCAAAAGGCACAATTGGGCTCTCATCGGAGAAAATGACTGGAATCCCTTTTCGAATGCCTTCTTTCTTTAATTTTGTACGGATCACTTTAGCTAATGGATCTGTATGTGTTTTAGATATATCCGCGATTTGAAAGCGGGTTGGATCCATCTTATTGGCTGCGCCCATGCTTGAGATGATAGGAATATTCCTTATCAAACATTCTTTCATCAAGTGAATTTTGTAAATAATCGTATCGGAGGCATCGATTACATAATCCGGTTTATAGGCGAAGAAATCCTGATATGTTTCCTCTGTATAGAACATTTTTAAAGCAATTACTTCGCAATCTGGATTGATGTCAAAAATACGCTTTTTCATAGCATCTACTTTTTGCTCTCCAACAGTGGATAATAACGCATGAATTTGTCTATTCACATTTGTTATATCTATATCGTCCTTATCTACCAAGATTAACGTGCCCACCCCGGATCGCGCTAAAGCTTCCACGGCAAAAGAACCCACTCCGCCAATACCTAGAATCGCCACAGTTGTATTTTTTAATATTTCCAAGCCATCTTTCCCGACAGCCAATTCATTACGTGAGAATTGATGCAACATGAATAGCTCCACTCCAATTTCATTTTGTTAGTAAATGTAATTACCTATTTTTATTTTCCTAAACATTTCTGTTCATCTATACGCGCTTAACTCTTTGATTGTATTTTAAACGAAAGCATTTATCGATGTAAAATACAGTTTCAGCTGATTCAGCAGCAGGCCACGATTATCTACCAATCCCTTTACTTGCTATTCTTTCGCTTAGACAATTGAGATAAACCATTGATTAACAGCCACTGCAGTATTGTATCGTTCTAAAATTATGTACCTTTTCTTCATTAGCTGTTCCGTCGTTTCGATTTATGATACCATACTTTCCTACTAGGAATGAAAGGATATATTTTTCATCGATAAAAATAAAAAACTCATTGCAGCAGCTGCAATGAGTTATAACAATTCTTCATAAGTATAGACGCCCCAAATTGTGCCGTTTGATGCCTAGTGCTTTGGCCCGCCCTCGGCAGGTGGGTGTCCTGTTCCACTTTGTTGCAAGTCCTTCACGAAAAAGGCATTTGCGCAAGCGGTAAACTCCGGACTCCCGTTAAAAGAAATGTTCGGTCAAAACAAAAAGGATGCATAACGTACACTTCAGGACGTCTATTAATTGATTTAATCATATCAAAAGCAGGTTACTTTTTCAAGCCCGATTCCATTTTTGAGACCTTTAGACTAAGCTCTTTAAGCTGGCTTTCAGATACTTCACTCGGTGCATCTGTCAACAGGCAGCTCGCGCTTGCAGTCTTAGGAAATGCAATCGTATCACGTAAGTTTGAACGGCCGGAAAGTAACATGACTAAACGATCCAATCCCAAGGCAATTCCACCATGTGGTGGAGTACCATATTCAAAGGCTTCCATTAAGAAACCAAATTGCTCGTTAGCCTCTTCTGGTGTGAATCCGAGGACCTCAAACATTTTTTCCTGAATAGCACGTTCAAAGATACGTAAGCTTCCTCCACCCAATTCATAACCATTTAACACAAGGTCGTAAGCAATTGCTTTTACTTCACCAGGGTTTTCGTCAAGCAAAGAAATTTGTTCTCTAACAGGCATTGTGAATGGGTGATGAGCTGCATAATATCTTCCATCTTCTTCTTTATATTCAAGAAGCGGCCAGTCAGTTACCCATAAGAAATTAAATTTACTTTCATCAATTAGGTTTAATTCTTTTCCTAATTTATTTCGTAAATTACCCAATGCGTCTGCGACTACGGATTTCTTATCAGCAACAAAGAGCAGCAAGTCTCCAGCTTCAGCACCAGTAACCTCGATTAAACCTTTTCCGTCTTCATCCTGGAAGAATTTTGCGATTGGTCCTTTTAGACCTTCTTCCTCCATCTTCATCCATGCAAGCCCTTTTGCACCGTAGCGGGCAGCAAATTCACCCAATGCATCAATATCTTTTCTGGAGTAATTAGAAGCAGCACCTTTTACATTCAATGCCTTAACCTGTCCGCCGGATTCCACTGCACCTGTGAAGACTTTAAAGCCTGAATCTTTAACGATATTGCTAACGTCAATTAATTCCATCGCAAAACGAGTATCAGGTTTATCAATACCATATCGGCTCATCGCTTCATCATACGTCATTCTCGGTAGTGGTAAAGAAAGCTCGATTCCTTTGACTTCCTTCATCACTTTAGCCATCATGCGTTCAGTCAAATCCTGAATATCCTCTTGGCTCATAAAGCTAGTTTCAATATCGATTTGTGTAAACTCAGGCTGACGGTCTGCACGTAAGTCCTCATCACGGAAACAACGTGCCACTTGATAATAGCGTTCAATTCCAGAAACCATCAATAATTGCTTGAAGATTTGAGGCGATTGCGGCAATGCATAAAATTCACCTTCATGCACACGGCTTGGTACTAAGTAATCACGCGCGCCTTCTGGAGTGCTCTTAGTTAAAATAGGTGTTTCAATATCAAGGAAGCCTTCTCCATCTAAGAAGTCACGGATTGCTTTAGTCGCTTTATGTCTCATTTTAAACGTTTCGAACATAACCGGACGACGAAGATCTAAATATCGGTAAGATAAACGAAGGTCCTCAGATACTTCTTCGTTATCTGTAATCGCAAATGGAGGTGTTTTGGATTCATTGATAATGATTACCTCTTCTGCCTGAACTTCAATACTACCTGTTTTAAGGTTTTTGTTTATCGTTCCCTCTTCACGCGCTACCACTTTTCCCCGTACGCTTAATACATATTCACTTCTGATTTTTTCAGCTAGACCTAGGGCTTCAGGTGATAAATCTGGGTTAAATACAACTTGGACAATGCCTGTACGGTCTCTTAAATCGATAAAAATTAACCCGCCAAGGTCACGTCTTTTTTGGACCCACCCTTTGACAGTGATTTCTTCTCCGATTGCTGTTACCGGTACTTCTCCGCAAAAATATGTTCTTCCGTACACTGTAATTCCTCCTATTATCTTCCCAGTTTAGTTTTTAATTCTGTTACTAACTCAGCGAGCCCCACTTGCTGTTGCTCACCGGTTTGCATATCTTTTAAAGAAATTTTATTTTCTTTCAGCTCATCTTCTCCAAGTACAGCCACGAATTTGGCATTTACACGATCCGCCGCCTTAAATTGGCCTTTTGCTTTGCGATCGGAATAATCCTTTTCAGCTGAAATTCCGTTGCTGCGCAACTCATCTACCAGTTTCACAGAGTAATCCTTTGCTTCGTCGCCAAGTGAAACAATAAAACAATCTACACTTTTTTCAATCGGAAGCTCAATATTTTCGACTTCAAGTGCAGATAGCAATCTTTCAATACTTAAAGCAAATCCAATCCCAGGGGTTTCAGGACCGCCCACCTCTTGAACAAGTCCGTTATAACGGCCGCCTCCACAAAGAGTAGTAATTGCCCCAAATCCTTCAGAATCGAGCATGATTTCAAAAGCTGTATGATTGTAATAATCAAGTCCGCGAACCAAGCCTGGATCCACAACATAAGCAATTCCGATCGCATCCAAGTACGCTTTTACTTTGTTAAAATACTCGGTAGACTCTTCATTTAAGTAATCGATAATGGACGGTGCGCCAGACATTAATTCATGATTACGGTCCTCTTTGCAATCTAGTATTCGTAATGGGTTACGTTCTAAGCGATTTTTACAATTTGGACAAAATTCCTCAATCCGGGGCTTAAAGTGCGCAATCAAAGCTTCTCTGTGTTTTGCACGGCTTTCCTTGTCTCCAAGACTGTTGATCACTAGCTTCAGATTCTTTAACCCTAACTTTATATATATATTCATGGCTAATGAAATTACTTCTGCATCAATTGCCGGATCGGAACTCCCTAAAGCTTCCACACCAAACTGTACAAATTGTCTGAAACGCCCTGCCTGTGGACGCTCGTATCGGAACATAGGCCCAATATAGAACAACTTAACAGGTTGAATAGCATTCCCATACATTTTATTTCCCACAAAGGAACGAACTACCGCTGCCGTACCTTCCGGACGCAAAGTTAAACTGCGGTTTCCCTTATCCGTAAATGTATACATTTCTTTTTGTACAATGTCTGTTGTATCTCCCACACCTTTTTCAAATAACTCGGTACTTTCAAAAATTGGTGTACGTATTTCTTGATACTGATACACTGAGCAAATTTCTTTTGCTACGTTTTCGATATACTGCCACTTTTCTGATTGACCAGGAAGGATATCCTGGGTTCCCCTTGGTATTTGAACGGCCATATCAAAATTCCTCCTTAAAATGCAATCTATAACCATTTCCAATTGGCATGGCTTGGTAATTTTAGGTAAAATAAAAACAACTCCCAGTCCCATGCATATGCAAGGGACGGGAGTTGTTACCCGCGGTGCCACCCTAGTTGGAGCATAAAAAGCTCCCACTTTTACAGTTAACGCCTGTTTAACGTTCATCCCCTACTAGAAACTAACGTTTTTTCAGGGCGAAACCTACGGTGTGTTCGTTCATATGGGCACATGCAGAAGTGTTTGCAGCCTAAGACACTTCTTCTCTGATCATGTGTGATCTATATTACTCTTCACCATCATTGGAATATAATATGTATTTTTATTTAATTAATATTACGAAGTAACTTCCTAGTTGTCAACCCTTAAGAACGTCCAAGTTTCTTTTTTAGTTGTTTCACGTCTCTGACGGACAGGCCAAATTCCGAAGCAAGCTCCACCATGGAATTATTCTGTTCTTTAACCAAAAAATCATGAAAATCCACTCCGAATATTTGTTTACCGGCATTTTGTGTGATTAATCCCTTTTCACTGTATCTCATATCATGAACACCCCTTATTTATTTAAACTACAGATTGTCTTAATCAGTATTCCCGACTGTGTAAAGTATCTTTCATAAAAAATATTTTTTCTTTAACAAACGCCTGGCCCTGATTTTTAAAGAAGGAGCGATTATTATCTTGCTAAAAAAAATTTTGGTTTTTCTATGTGTAACCCTACTGCTTGCGCCGATGAAAAATTCTATACCAACCGCACATGCAACGATCGATAAAATTGTGGTTAATGAGCCATCTATTTATGTCCGGGAGGAGGCAAATATAAAGGCATCCATCATCGATGAAATCCAGGCGGGGAGTGTTTATGATGTCCTGGAAATAGATGAAGATTGGATTAAACTAAAGCTCAGTGACAAAAAAACAGGATGGGTAGCCAGCTGGCTCGTTACAGGCTATAAAGAAGCGGATCTTACCTCCGATTCCGGTATTGTTACTGCAGACGGTCTACGTGTTCGAAAAGGCCCAGGCACAGAGTTTAAGGTACTCGGCAATCTTCCTATCGGAACAGTAATTCACATAATAGAGAAACAGGATAGCTGGATTTCTTTCACCTATGAGGACCATATAGGCTGGATCCACAGCAACTACATACATCGACATCAATTACAAAAACCCTCAAAGAGAATCCGTATAACAGCTTCCGTACTAAATGTACGAGCATCGGATAAACCAGATGCTTCAATCATTGGAACAGTAAAAAAAGATGAGGAATATACCGTTCTCAAAAAAATTAGAAACATGCTTAAAATTGAACTTCCATCTAAAAAAGAAGGATGGATCCCAAGTTGGTATACAAAATCAGAGAGTGAACGGAATTCAAGTCTTCAAAGGAATGAGTCATTAATGGGGAAAACGATTATCCTTGATGCCGGACATGGAGGCACTGACGGCGGAGCATCCGGACCAGCTGGCACTTTAGAAAAAAGTCTAACGCTTCAGACCGTTAAACTGGCATACGAGAAGTTACGAACAGCCGGAGCGAACGTGGTCATGACTCGTTCCAGCGATCGGTATGTAGCGTTACATGCAAGGGCCAATCTTGCAAATATGAATAGAGCCGATGCCTTTATCAGTTTCCATTATGATAGTAATCAGAATGGAGATAAAAGTGGTATTAAAACATATTATTATCATTCCTATCAAAAGCAACTAGCCTTAACTATTCAAAAATATTTATTGCAAAACGAGACACCGTTAAATGACCAGGGAGTAAAGCAGAACAACCTGCACGTTTTACGAGAAAATCTTCGGCCGGCTGTTTTATTGGAATTAGGCTATATAAATAATCCTGCTGAGGAAGCTCTTATCCAAACAGAATACTATCAGGAGACCATCACAGATGGTCTTGCAAATGGATTAGCTGCCTACTTTTCTGATTTAGAAATTTAGCGTCCCGAAAAGCTATGATTTATGAAACACGTTGTAAAGATCAACAGATTTATTCTTAATAACTTGGATCCTCCCTTTATGCTTTTAATTGATAGCATAAAGGGAGTTTTTATGGATAATTCTTTGGGTGGAGAATGTAAATTACTTAGAGGTATTGGCTGGTTGAATTATTGGTGTGTTTGGCTGGATTATTGGTAGAATCGGCTGGATTATCGCCCAGTTCGGCGGATTTTCCCCATGTACCGGCTGTATGACTTAGTTCGGTTCCTTTCTTTTCTGCTCTGGCTGGATTATCGCTCAGTTCGGCCTGTTTTTCTCTGTATCGGCTAAATCGCTCAGTTTAGCTGATTTCAATCCTGAAATATAAATTCAGCTAGATCACTAATTATTGATTTACAAAAAAAAAACACCTCCATATGTCTGAAATAACTCAGATATATGGAGGTGTACGGTATTAAAGAAAGCTACTGCGCTGCTTAACTTTTAGTTTTTGCTTTCGAGAATAAGCGTCACAGGTCCGTCGTTAATGAGCTCGACATCCATCATCGCCCCGAATCTGCCTGTTTCCACTTTCAACCCTTTTTCTCTCAGCATTTCATTAAACATATCATACAATTTTTCAGCTTCATCGGGCTTGGCTGCTGCCATAAAGTTTGGGCGCCTTCCCTTGCGGCAATCACCATATAAGGTAAATTGGGAAATCGATAAAATTTCACCGCCCACATCAAGCAAGGAATGGTTCATCTTCATATTCTCGTCTTCAAATATGCGCAGATGAACGATTTTATCAGCAAGGTAACGGCAATCCTCTTCCGTATCCTCATGAGTAATTCCAACTAATAACACAAACCCGGAGGTAATGGCGCCGATTGTTTCACCATCGACACGCACTGATGCTGCCTTTGAACGTTGCAATACCACTTTCATTTTTTTACCCCTAACTCATAATTCTTCTGACAGAATAAATATCGGAAATTTGCTTAATCCGTTCAACTACTTTATGCAAATGACTTACATTATAAATTGATATAGACATGGTAATTGTCGCACTTTTGTTCCTGTCTGTACGACCTGATACAGCCGTGATATTGGTCTTCGTTTCACTAACAGCTTGAAGCACTTCATTTAACAAGCCGTTCCGGTCAAATCCATTTATTTCGATATCAACATTGTATTCTTTTCGAACGCTCTGACTGCTTTCCCATTCTACCGGGATAATCCGTTCTTTACTTTCTTCATCCAATACATTGACACAGTCTGCCCGATGGACCGAAACACCGCGTCCTTTTGTAATGTACCCAACTATTTCATCACCAGGAACAGGATTACAGCAGCGTGATAATCTGATTAACATATTGTCAATCCCTTTTACACGGACCCCGGAATCCTTCTTCTTCGTTTTCGGAATCATACGCAACTCAGAGACTGCATCAAGCAAGCTTACTTCCTGATCTTTTTCTCTCTTTTTACGAAGCTTATCTGTTAACCTTGTCGCAATTTGAGCAGCTGTTATTCCGTTGTAGCCCACTGCTGCATACATATCATCTTCATTGGCAAAATTGAATTTTTCAGCGACTTTCCTCAGGTTCTCAGTAGTACAAACTTCTTTCACATCATATTCCATTGCCTTGACTTCTTTATCAACTAATTCTTTGCCTTTTTCTATATTTTCTTCTCTGCGTTGCTTTTTAAAGAATTGTCGTATTTTATTTCGCGCTTGTGAAGTTTTTGCCAGCTTCAGCCAATCCTGACTTGGGCCATAGGAATGTTTAGATGTTAATATTTCAATAATATCGCCGGTTTTCAGCACATAATCAAGCGTAACCATTTTGCCGTTTACTTTAGCGCCAATCGTTTTATTGCCGATTTCTGAGTGGACGCGGTAGGCAAAATCAATCGGTACAGATCCTTTTGGCAGCTCATACACATCACCTTTTGGTGAAAAAACAAATACCATATCCGCAAATAAATCCAGTTTGAGAGATTCCATAAATTCCTCTGCATTGGTAGAGGCATCCTGGAATTCAACAATCTCTCTGAACCAATCCAGCTTTTTATCCATTCGTTGTGTCGATGTTAGATCTTTGCCTTCTTTATAAGCCCAGTGTGCCGCAATCCCGAATTCAGCTGTTCGGTGCATTTCTGTCGTACGAATCTGTACTTCCAAAGGTTCACCCTTTGGACCAATAATGGTCGTATGAAGAGATTGATACATATTTGCTTTCGGCATAGCTATATAATCCTTGAAACGACCAGGCATTGGCTTCCAGCATGTATGAATGATACCAAGAACTGCATAGCAATCTTTAATACTATTTACAATAATACGGACTGCCGTTAAATCATAAATCTCTTCAAACTGTTTATTTTGAAGAGCCATTTTCCGATAGATACTGTATATATGCTTTGGTCGTCCAAATATATCAGCCTGAATAGAAACTTCCTTCAGCTTTTCCTTCATTCGGTCGGTGACATCTGATAGATACTCTTCTCGCTCCGCCCTCTTCTTTTTCATCAAATTTACAATTCGATAATATTGCTGAGGATTTAAATAGCGGAGAGCTGTATCTTCAAGTTCCCATTTAATCGTTGAAATACCGAGTCTATGCGCAAGCGGTGCAAATATTTCGAGCGTTTCATTCGCAATCCTACGCTGTTTTTCAACAGGTAAATGCTTCAGAGTACGCATATTATGCAGCCTGTCAGCTAATTTAATCATGATTACACGAATATCCTTAGCCATTGCGATAAACATTTTACGGTGATTCTCAGCTTGCTGCTCTTCCTTTGACTTATATTTAATTTTTCCCAGCTTTGTTACACCGTCAACCAAAAGGGCTACTTCTTCGTTAAAGGTTTCCTTAATGTCTTCCAGTGTTACGGAAGTATCTTCTACAACGTCATGCAAAAATCCGCCCGCTACTGTAAATGTATCCATCTCTAAGCCCGCCAGGATGGCAGCAACTTGAATTGGATGGATAATATACGGCTCACCGGATTTACGATATTGCTCCTTGTGAGCTTCTTTGGCGAATTCATACGCTTTTTCTAAGAATGCCACATCTTTATCATTCATATAGTTTCTTGCTTTATCAAAGACCTGCTCAGCGGTATAAATTTGCTCATTTGCCATGAAATCACCTTTTACTCCGTATTTCCACGTTTTTTGCTTATCGTTATCTATGTTAAACCATATAGGTTAATCGTTAAAAAGAGGATTGTTTCTATTATCATCAAAAAAAGTTTTCTTGTAAAGTAACGAACAAGATTTAATCTGTTGTTTCGCTATTATTCGCAATTTGATAATATAAAAAGCGCTCTAATAATTAGAACGCCATTACTATATGCTTAATATTCCATTAATGTGAGTATATCATAGCCGGCAAGTTTTTTCCTGCCCTCAAGGTACGTTAACTCAACTAAAAAAGCTAATCCTGCTACAACTCCGCCAAGCTCTTCAACCAATTTAATAGTCGCTTCCATTGTTCCGCCTGTAGCCAATAGGTCATCAGTAATCAATACTCTCTGACCTGGTTTGATTGCATCTTTATGAATGGTTAACACATCTTTACCGTATTCCAAACCGTATTCAACTTTAAAGGTTTCTCTAGGCAGCTTGCCTTCTTTACGCACTGGCGCAAAGCCAACTTCCATTGCATAAGCTACAGGGCAGCCGATAATGAATCCACGTGCTTCCGGTCCTACAATAATATCAATTTCTTTCTCTTTAGCAAACTTTACAATTTGATCTGTTGCATATTTATATGCCTTCCCGTTATCCATAAGTGGGGTAATATCTTTAAATTTAATCCCTGGCTTAGGCCAATCTTCTACGATCGCTATATATTGTTTTAAATCCATTGCTCAGTTTCCTCCTTGTTTTCCATGTGGGATCGAATCAACTTGCCAAGGTATTCATAAAGCTGATTGAATGAAGCGTATAGAAGCTCTTGTTCCAACGCCATTCTTGCTTGTCTTTCTTGATAGGTTTTAGATTCTTGGAGATCCCGTTTCATACTGGTCCTTACCAAATCAATGAGTCCGTTATTTATTGTAACAAACTCGAGCTCAAAAAACACCTTTGTCATAAAATCAATATTTTCTTTTGACCAGCCTTTATGAATATTCAGCATGGAACGCAGTTCTTTATATGAAATAGGTCCTTTTTTTGCCAACAAGGCATAATACCATTTAAATTGGTCTCTTGTTGGAAACGCTGAGAAATAATCATTTTGAGTGGTACGAAAGTAAACATACACTCTTTTAGGCAATTTTCCAATAAAAAGTGCTTCAAATATATCTTTTTGTGAAGGTAAATCTGCTAAAACTACATGATAGCCGTCTAAAGTTTCCTGTTGAGCTGCTTCTAAAGAGGTAATATGGATAATTTGATCATTCTCTTTAGTAAATTCCGTCAGCCACACCCTACTCTCTTCCTGAAATAAGATGATTTTGCGTGGAGACGGCACTGTCTGAACATGTATTTTCCCCTTATCGCTGCGACAATCAAATAACTGCCACCCTGGTACAGAAAGATCCTGTAAAAACAATTGGGGCTTTTTTATATTATTCCATTCATTTATCGCCAATTCCCCAATTACAGATACCTTGGCCTGCGGAGATAAATGATCAAGGAACTCTCCTAATCCAAACCCAATGCTATCTAACCCAGCGTCATTTTGTTCGAGCTGAAGTTTAAGATGAGTTTTATCTGCCCCAATTTTCCTGGAAGTTGTTATTGAGGCATCCTCAATCAAAATCCTCGGTTTTGGGTTTTGCATCCCGTACGGTGCAAGCTGGGACATTTGCTGAATAAGCGTTAATGAAATTTCATCAATCGCAACTAAGCTATCTATCTCAGTAACAGGCTGGAAATCTTCTTCTGTTAGAATTTCATTAGCCTGATTGATCAATCGTTGTCTCAATTCCTCAACATCTTCTATTTTCAATGTCATACCAGCAGCCATAGGATGGCCCCCAAAATGAGGCAGCAGTTCTCTGTTTAAAGATAAGTTTTGAAAAAGATCAAATCCTGGAATACTGCGTGCAGATCCCTTTGCTGTTCCTTTCTCACGATCAATACTTAATACGATCGTCGGACGATAATACTTTTCTACAAGCTTACTGGCTACAATCCCTACTACACCAGTATTCCATCCTTCACGGGCAATAATTAGGACCGGATTGGTTTCAGGTGGATAGTTATTCTCCACTTCCTCAATCGCTTCCTGGGTCATTTCTTTTACGATTGATTGCCGCTCTTTATTCAATAAATCTATTTCGTCGGCTATCGAATCAGCTTCTTCCTGACTTTCTGTAAGTAAAAGCTCTACAGCTGGATCTGCCGATTCCAATCTTCCTACAGCATTTATTCTCGGTGCCAATCCAAATCCAATGGAATCCTCATTTAAGGAATCGCGCTGAATACCTGCTTTTTGACAAAGGGCAAGGATTCCCGGTCTCGTTGATTTCTTTAATGCCTGAATCCCTTTAATCGTAATTAATCTATTTTCATCATGAAGAGGAACCAAGTCAGCTACTGTTCCAATTGCAGCAATGCCAATCAACTCATCAGGCAACTCACCAAGTAAAGCATGGGCCAATTTCATTGCCACACCTGCACCTGCCAACTCTGAAAACGGATAAGTTTCACCCGGCTTTTTGGGATGAAGGATAGCTAATGCCTGCGGTAACTCAGGACCCGGTTCATGATGGTCCGTCACAATATAATCCATTCCCAATTCTTTCGCCACTTGAGCCTCATGAATGGCCGAAATGCCACAGTCTACTGTGATAAGTAACGTAGTTCCCTGTTCTTTTATGAATCGAAAAGCCTCTTCATTTGGGCCATAGCCTTCTGTAAAGCGATTTGGAATATACCATGACACATGTTCTGCTCCCATTATTTTAAGCGTGAGCATTAAGATGGTCGTACTGCTGACCCCATCGGCATCATAGTCTCCGAATATAGTAATCTTTTCGTTGTTTTTTACAGCTTTCACAATCCGTCTCACAGCTTCTTCCATACCTGATAGTAAAAACGGATCATAGAAATCCTGCTGGGCTGCATACAAAAAAGACCGCGCTTCTTCTACGGTCTTTATTCCTCTGTTGACCAATAATGTAGCCACAATACGAGGCTGTTCAAGTTCTTGCATGAATAGATTTATAATGGTTTCATCAGCTTTTTTTAAAAGCCAACGTGTTTTTGATTGTAACATATTGTCACCCCTGACCTATCTATTATAAAAAATATCTATCAAAGGTTCAATGAGTGATTCTAAATATTTATGATTTTGGGTGAGTGTTAAGATCATTGTCAGCCAATTCATTATAAGCGATCCGTTCATTTGTTAGTTCTTTTATCTGCTTAGTCAGAGAGATAATACGGACTGCCATTACAGAACCAACAATGATTCCACCCATGGCAACAGATCCTAAAATAACCAAAATCAAGGGCCAATGAGCCGTTCCAAATACATAATTAACATCCACCTTATCCACATTAACAACAGCAAAAATAGCAACGATAAGAGCAAATACTATCCCAAGAATCACGTACCACTGAAGTTTTTTCATATTCCTACTCCTTTATAAAGTATTATGAAAAATTTTAATAAATCATGTATATAGTCTTAATCCCCTTATCTTACAAAGAAAAAACGTACTCCATGTTTGTTAGTCTATTGTTTACCTTTACTAGATCTTGCATACACAGCAAAAAAAGCACACAAAATAATCAGTTATAACACATAAAGTCTTTTTGTGAACTGGTGTAAGCTACCATAAAAACAGCCCGCTTCTCAAGAAAAAGAACCGGGCTGTTTTGTATGAAACATCATTAAACTTGTGGTTGATCGTTGTTTACGCGCTTTTCTTTATATGTTTTGATAACACCTTTCTTCTTCAGCTCTTTGCCTTTTAGGATTCCATAAATAGGGGCTGCAAGCAGAATAGAAGAATACATACCAGTTACCAAACCGATTAATAGAGCAAGGTTAAAATTAAAGATTGATTCGCTTCCAAGGAACATCATCGCCAACACAGTAACTAACACAGTTAGAACAGTATTGATAGACCTGACCATTGTTTGGCGAACACTGATATTGATAATCTCATTAATTTCTTCCTGAGTCTTAATGCGTTTTTTCATTTGCATATTCTCACGAATACGGTCAAACGTAACGATTGTATCATTGATCGAATACCCAATGATGGTTAATACAGCGGCTATAAAGGTTAAATCCACTTCGATTCTAAAAATACTAAATATCGTTATTATCATAAACGCATCGTGCAGGAGCGCCAATATAGAAGGTAGAGCCATTCTCCACTCAAAGCGTAGGGTCGCATAAATAACAATACCAATTGAAGCAATCGCTACCGCAATCAGCGCATTTTTGGCTAACTCCTTACCTATTGTCGGGGATACCGTACTTATATTCGGATTATGCCCATACTTGGAATCAAAGTAATTGTTTAGCTCTGCAATTTCATCTTTTGAAAAGACATCTTTCGTCCGCACAACAGCCGACTTGTTACCCTCACCTGCCATAACGATATCTTGCGAATCAATTTCGTTTTCAGTAAGATCTTTTTGGATTTCATCTACTGATAGTTCTTTATCAGCATTGATTTGAATTCTGGACCCACTGGAAAAATCGATACCTGTATTTAAACCATTTACAAATAAGGATCCTACTCCAATTAT
Source organism: Pradoshia sp. Z4_20 (assembly GCF_058216035.1). Taxonomy (NCBI): domain Bacteria; kingdom Bacillati; phylum Bacillota; class Bacilli; order Caryophanales; family Bacillaceae; genus Pradoshia; species Pradoshia sp. Z4_20. The sequence goes on along the minus strand of NZ_JBZAJD010000001.1, from coordinate 195,949 downwards.
GGTTAATATAATAGAAAAGATAAAGAATTTCTTTGCAGGCTTAATGAAATCCCATTTATCAAACTTCGTAGGTAAATATTTATCCTTTTTAAATTCGTTTAAATCATGAATGTCGCTTTTCTTAACCCCAAACCAGCCTGGGCGATTGTTAAGGAAGTTACTGTTCACCCATAAGGACATAATCAATCTTGTACCATACACAGCCGTTATAAAGCTGACTAATATACTGACAATCAAACTGGTCGCAAAGCCTTTGACTGAACTGGTTCCAAAATAAAACAGAACAGCTGCTGCAAGTAAAGTGGTAATATTGGCATCCATTATTGTAGACAAGGAGTGCTTATTCCCCTCTTTATAGGCTGCCTTAATGGAACGTCCTTTACGAATTTCGTCCCGGATCCGTTCATTTGTAATAATGTTCGCATCGACCGCCATCCCCACCCCAAGTATGAGGGCTGCTATACCTGGCAATGTAAGAACAGCATTCATCCAATCAAATACGAGAATGATTAAATAAATATAGGCAGACAATGAGACAACTGCAATCGCGCCTGGGAATCGGTAATAAGCAACCATAAAGATAAAGATAGCCAGGATCCCAACAATTCCAGCTAATAGCGTTTTATTTAATGCTTCTTCACCGAATTTAGCACCTACAGATGTTGAATAGATCTCATTCAGTTTAACCGGCAGGGCACCTGCATTTAAAATTTCAGCGAGGTCTTTAGCCTCTTCTACAGTAAAGTCACCTGAAATAACGGCTGTATCTGAATTGATCACTTGATTCACGTTTGGTGCTGAAATAAATTTAGGATCTTCTTTTGTGATTTCTTCTTTATAGGAATCTTTTCCTTCTTCAAAATCCAGCCAAATAGCTAGTTGATTCTCTGGCGCCATGGCTAAAATATCCCTTGTAACTTGTCCAAATTTATCTGCATCTTTTAATTGGACCTGTACAATAGGTTGATTGGTTTGGCTATCAAAAGATTGGCTGGCTCCTCCTTCTTTTAAATCCCCGCCATCCATTCTTACTTTATCGTTCACATCACGGAAAGTTAGATTGGCTTGCGTTGATAGAAGTTCCCTTGCTTTCTCCTGATCATCTACGCCTGCTAGCTGTACACGGATCCGATTATTGCCTTCAACTTGAATGCTCGGTTCACTGACACCGAGAACATTAATTCTTCGGTCCAATGCGCTTGCAGTAGCCGCCATTGCTTTTTCATCAATTTTTTGTCCATCTTTTGCTGGCTCCACTTTATAAAGAACTTCAAACCCGCCCTGTAAATCAAGGCCCAGCTTAATGTTTTGCATGATATTAGATGTTGTACCAACAAAGGTAACTCCTAATACGATTACAATAAGGAAGAAAGCCAGGATTCTACTTCTCTTAACCATTATGTAAATAGCCCCCTAATCATAATATCCCGATTGAAGCAGCATGGAAGGACGCTACTTTAATAAAACGTGATTATCCGATTTACTCGGTTCCTATGTTTTATTCCAGTTGTTTCAATCTTTTAAAATTTGATTTTACCGTTCTTATTATGAAAGATAGAATACAAAGTGTCAATTTGATTTCATATGAATTGGAAATTAATGCATGGATATATACCGCTTATATTTCTATAAAATCATGAAAATAAATCTTTGAATTCTTCAAGCCCTGAAGCCATATTTTTCTTCATAGCCTCACCTTCTTTTAATGCCTCTATTGTCGCATAATTCATATAATGTGCCACTTTGACACTCATAATATCTTGAAAAATTTCATATGCCCTTATTTCAGGATTAGGTTTCTTCCATTTTTTATTCGTTAAATACATCCAAATATCGTTTCCCTGAACCTCCGGATAACCTAACAATTGAAATTCTTCTTGTTTACTTTTTAAAGCTGGTAACATTTCTGAACGAAATTTCTCATACGGATGCTGTCTGTCCAATTTAATCGTCCTCCAACCCTCATTTTTCATAGATATTCACTTTTTCTGTGAAGCTTGTCATGGTTAGTCCATTTGCATGCATATAGATAATTGTATATGATTGCTGCTTGTTTGAGAAGGAGGGGAATTGAATGTCCAAGTTTATAAGGGGAACTGTTATCTTATTGATTGCAGGATTCATTACGAAGATCTTAGGATTTATTAATCGAATTGTGATTGCCCGCTTTATCGGTGAAGAGGGCGTCGGTCTATATATGATGGCATTGCCATCATTATATCTAGTGATTGCAATCGTTCAGCTTGGAATGCCCATTGCAATCTCAAAATTTGTGGCAGAGGCAGCAGCAAAAGGGGATCATCATAAAACAAAGAAAATACTGGTTGTGTCCTTATGTGTGACCGGAAGTCTTTCTCTAATTTTCACCCCATTACTATTTATGTTTGCTCCATACTTATCAACTCATGTATTCACAGACTCCAGAACTTTACTGCCTTTATTGGCGATTGCACCAATTGTACCAATAACGGCTGTTTCAGCTGTCTTGCGCGGATACTTTCAAGGGAAACAAAATATGAAGCCCTATGCGATTTCAAATATTATTGAACAAATTGTACGTATTTCAATGATAGCCGCATTGACGAAAGCCTTTTTGCCCTATGGAATTGAATATGCAGCTGCCGGTGCCATGGTAGCCTCAGTCATTGGAGAAATTGCCTCTTTGCTATATTTAATGTTGATGTTTAAATTTAAAAAGAGTTTCAGAATGAGAAAACAATTTTTCAACTATGTTTCATCTGGTAAAGATACATTAAAGGAGCTTTTATCCATTGCCATTCCTACTACAGGAAGCAGGATGATCGGATCTATTACTTGGTTTTTTGAACCGATTGTTGTGGCAAGGAGTCTTTTGGCAGCAGGGGTTGCGACTGGCGTCGCTACTGCACAATATGGTGAACTGGCAGGGTATGCCGTACCATTACTTATGCTTCCTTCCTTTATCACCCATTCACTGGGTACATCATTAGTCCCTGCTGTCAGTGAAGCCTATTATAAAGGAAATATCAAACAAGTGATTCACCGGCTGCAGCAGTCGCTCCGATTTGCTTTTTTAAGTGGCTCCCTAGCCGTGGTCACTCTATATGTACTTGCTGAACCAGTCATGCAGGTCATGTATCATAATGACCATGCCAGCATATATGTACGATTTATGGCACCCTTTTTTCTGCTCTTCTTTTTTCAAGGTCCTCTTCAGGCTACGTTGCAGGCTCTTAATATGGCCAGAGCGGCTATGTTTAACAGTCTAATTGGATCAATAACAAAAATCATCTTAATCCTCACACTCGTAACACAGCCGAATATCGGGATTATGGGAGCTGCTATTGCCATCTGTGTATCTACTGTGCTTGTTACTCTTTTACATTTCGCTACTGTTATGAAGAAAATCCACTTAACCATTTACTTGCATGAATACATCATGGCTCTTGTCGTCATGTCCATCTCCGGATTAATCGGACACATGCTCTATGAACAATGGTTAATCGGAATCCCTATGATTCAGCGTTTGATTATTTCGATAGCCGTTATCGTAATTGTTTTCGCAATCGGTTGTTTATTGACAGGCTTAATACGAAAAAAGGAAATCAGGAGAGTTCCTATTATTGGCCCTCTATTATCCAAGATTGCATTATTTCCATAACAATGAACTACTCACTGTTATTAATATATAGGTCGTCATCTTCTAAACTGCAAAACAGAATTTGTTTTACGTCTGTATAACCTTTTTTAGCTAATTCCTGAATTAGCCAGCTCTCTGATTTTCCAATCTCTCTAAGATTTTGCTTTTGTATCACTCCATCTTGAATGAGAGCAAAGATTGGACCTGGCTGTTTATTTTTTTTAATTGATTTTTTCTTGTAAATCGATAATTTCCCGGAAGGCTCAAAAATGGCAAATTCAACATCACTCATTTTTTCTACTTCTTCATCGCGTAACTGTATAAGCAAATCATCAAAATTATAACGCAGCATTCTCATTGCATTTTTGTCAATTTTTCCATTATGTATAATAATAGATGGCTTTCCATCAATCAGTTTGCGGATGAATGGCACTTTAAGTGATATAAAGGCAAGTATAATTTGAATAATGGATATGACTGCTATCGGCAAAATCGCTTTCCACATACTATCATCAGGATTTTCAATAGCTATAACAGCTATATCCGCCATCATCATAAAAACGACTAAATCTAGAAGACTTAGCTCTCCTATTTCCCGTTTCCCCATGATCCGAAAAACCAACAAAATAATAACATATAAAAGGCTAGTACGCCCTATAATTTCCAAATATTCAAGCAACCTATATTCCCTCCAATCAAATACATCTGTTAGTTTGCTGTTAAATAGAAAAAAATAGTCATTTGATTGACTGGTTGTACAAAAATACATTCTAAATAAAAATAAACAGAATAAATTATTTATAGAGATCCAATAGAAGATAAGGAGGTTGACCATAATCGAAACAAAAAACATAGGTTCTGCCATTTTGTACGGAGTTGTAACCATCTTTATTATGGCTGCTTTGTTCAGCTTATTATTTTCTTTGCTACTTAGATTCACCAGCATTTCTGAATCTTCTCTAACGTATATCATCATGGCTCTCTCTTTTTTAACTTTGTTTATTGGGGGATTTATATCCGGTGGAAAGGGGAAAAAACAAGGATGGCTGCTCGGAGGCAGTACAGGCCTAATCTATACTTTAATTGTTTTCCTCTATCAATATCTGGGGCTTGAGACCGTATTTACATCCACGCAGCTAATCTATAATGGCTGTTTTATTATCACGGCTATGATGGGTGGAGTACTGGGGGTAAATATGAATGGCGGATCACGAAACTAAAAAAACCTAGCCATTCGGCTAGGTTTTTTCATATTAATCTTCTTTTGTTGTTGTTACTGGACTTTCTTTTTTCTCAACTACTTGAGAAACAGATCTTCTATCAAATGTTAGACGAGAACCGTCTGGACTCTTGATAATTACTGTACCTTCATTAATAGAATCAACAGTTCCGTGAAGACCGCCGATCGTCACGACTTTATCTCCTCTTTGTAAGGCAGCTTGCATTTGTTCAGTTGCTTTTTGTCTCTTTTGCTGAGGACGGATTAAGATAAAGTAGAAAAACACCAACAGCAAAATCGGTAGCAAAAATTGGGATAATACCATATTATTTTCACTCCTTTCATTACATTAGTAAGAATGGTTAGAAGTTTTTTGCATTTGGTTTATTGAACCCATAATTCTCAAAAAATTCTTCCCTAAAGTCTCCAAGCCGGTCTTCCCTGATGGCTTGTCGAACTTGCTCCATTAAGTTTAGCAGAAAATATAGATTATGATAAGAGGTTAAGCGAATTCCGAATGTTTCGTCACATCTAATAAGGTGGCGAATATACGCTCTTGAATATGTTTTACAAACATGACAGTCACAATTCGGATCCAATGGACCAAAATCCATAGAATATTTGGCATTCTTAACGACTAGTCTTCCTTCAGAAGTCATCAGTGTACCGTTACGGGCAATTCTCGTTGGCAATACGCAGTCAAACATATCAACTCCACGGATTGCTCCATCAATTAGGGAGTCCGGAGAACCAACACCCATTAAATAACGTGGTTTATTGGACGGCAATAACGGAGTAGTGAATTCAAGAGCACGATTCATGACATCCTTCGGCTCCCCTACACTTAATCCGCCAATAGCATATCCCGGAAAATCCAAAGATACTAAATCGCTGGCACTTTGGCGGCGAAGATCTTCATATTCTCCACCCTGTACGATTCCAAATAGCCCTTGATCATTTGGTCTTTCATGCGCATTCAGACAGCGCTCTGCCCATCTGGATGTTCTCTCAACGGATTTTTTCATATATTCATGTGTTGCTGGATATGGAGGGCATTCATCAAATGCCATCATAATGTCAGATCCTAAAATATTTTGGATTTCCATAGCCTTTTCAGGAGATAAAAATAATTTATCACCGTTTAAATGGTTACGGAAATGCACGCCCTCTTCTTCAATTTTTCTGAATTGACTCAGACTGAAAACCTGGAAACCGCCGGAATCAGTTAAAATTGCACGATCCCAGTTCATAAATTTGTGTAACCCACCTGCAGCCTTAATGACCTCTGTACCTGGTCGCAGCCACAAATGATACGTATTGCCTAATATAATATTGGCACCCATTTGTTTCAATTCTTCTGGTGACATCGTTTTAACTGTAGCCAAAGTTCCTACAGGCATAAACGCGGGTGTTTCAAAAGTTCCATGAGGTGTATGAACCCGTCCCAGTCGGGCTCCTGTCTGTTTACATGTTTTAATTAATTCATAACGGATTGCTGTCAATCGTGATACTCCTCTCAAAAATCTTACTTAATAAACATTGCGTCGCCAAAGCTGAAAAATCTATATTTTTCACGAACGGCAGTATTATATGCATTTAATACATGTTCACGCCCAGCAAGAGCGCTAATCAACATAATCAACGTGGACTTAGGAAGATGGAAATTCGTAATCATTCCATCAATAGCTTTAAATTCAAATCCAGGATAGATAAAAATATTAGTCCATCCACTTGCCTCAGCAAAGCTTCCATTGTGATCGCGGGCAATCGTTTCAAGAGTACGTGTGGAGGTAGTTCCCACCGAGAATATATTACCACCCTCTGCTCTAACCCGATTTAATAGCTGAGCTGTTTCAGCATTCATTTGATAAAACTCAGAATGCATATCATGCCCTTCAATTGTATCGGATGAGACAGGTCGGAAGGTTCCAAGTCCAACATGAAGCGTGATAAAAGCTAAATGTACACCCATTTCTTTAATCTCTGCAAGCAGTTCTTCCGTAAAATGCAGTCCGGCTGTAGGGGCAGCTGCTGAACCTTCTTCCCGTGCATATACAGTTTGATAGCGGTCTTTGTCCGATAACCGCTCTTTAATATACGGAGGCAAAGGCATTTCGCCAAGTTCCTCTAATACTTCATAAAAGATTCCGTCATATTTAAATTCAAATTCCCTGCCGCCATGCTCCATCTCTTTTACACAAACAGCTGTAAGCTGGCCGTCACCAAACACAACCTCTGTTCCAACGCGAATACGTTTCGCTGGTTTGGCAAGCGTTTCCCATACGTCCCCTTTAATTTGCTTCAAAAGAAGAAGCTCTATATGAGCACCTGTATCCTTCTTCTCGCCGTGCAACCTGGCCGGCAATACCTTTGTATCGTTTAGAACGAGGCAATCTCCAGGTTTCAAGAATTCTTTAATATGCTTAAATTGCGTATGATTCACATCACCTGTCTCTTTATCAAGGACCATCAATCTGCTTTCTTCGCGTTTTTCAAGCGGAGTTTGCGCAATTAATTCCTCAGGCAGATGAAAATCAAATAAATCTACTTTCATGGTGACACTTCCATTTCTTTAACTAGTAATCATGCAGCACACTCAAATGGCGGAATTTACATCTCTATCTATGACGACAACATTTAATTCATTTAAAACGGCTGATGATATAAAAAAATACTGATAATAAGATACTGACAATAATAGACGTCATAATAGGAAAATAAAATGTAGTATTTCCTTTTTTTAATAAAATATCACCCGGAAGCCGTCCAATTTTAATGAATTGCATTAAAAAACCAACCACAAAAATGGCCACACCTATCATCATAATCGTTTTTGGTAAATGATTCATGAATTTGGCACTTCCAAATTGAAATGGCGATACACATGTTCAGTCACAATCCGGCCGCGAGGGGTACGCTGCATAAATCCAATCTGCATCAAATAGGGCTCATACACATCCTCTATCGTTCCGGATTCTTCCCCAATTGTAGCTGCAATCGTATCCAGCCCTACAGGTCCGCCCTTAAACTTCTCTATAATTCCAAGCAATAACTTTCTATCAATCTGGTCAAGTCCAACCTTATCAACCTGCATTAATTCCAAAGCATAATCAGCTAAACCAAACTGAATATCTCCGTCGCCACGTACCTGTGCAAAGTCACGCACTCTTCTAAGCAATCTATTTGCAATCCTTGGCGTGCCCCTGGACCTGCGGGCAATTTCGCTCGCCGCTGATTCCTCAATAGCCGTATCCAGTACCTGGGCTGTACGTGTCACAATTTCCCGCAGCTGTGACTCAGTATAATACTCCAACCTGGATATGACACCGAAACGGTCACGTAATGGTGCTGATAAAGCACCTGCTCTTGTTGTGGCTCCCACAAGGGTGAAAGGAGGCAAATCCAATCGAACAGAACGCGCTCCCGGTCCTTTACCGATTACGATATCGAGGCAAAAATCCTCCATCGCTGGATACAATACCTCCTCAACAGATTTTGGCAGTCGATGGATTTCATCAATAAATAAAACCTCACCAGGCTGAAGAGAACTTAAGATAGCAGCTAAATCGCCAGGGCGTTCAATAGCAGGTCCAGATGTAGTCCGAATTTCCACTCCCATTTCATTCGCAATGATTGTGGCCAATGTCGTTTTACCAAGTCCCGGTGGGCCATACAGCAGCACATGGTCAAGCGCCTCTTCTCTCATTTTGGCTGCTTCAATAAATACACGTAAATTCTCTTTTACTTTATCCTGCCCAATATATTGTTCAAGTGAATGGGGTCTCAGACTATATTCAAACGTCTCATCCTGATTTTGTGCATGCAGGTCCATGATTCGCTCTTCCAAGTTGTCCACCTCCTATTTCAACATAAGCTGTAATGCACCTTTTATATATTCTTCCGTTGTTTTCTCCTCTTTTTCAAGCTTCGGCACCAATTTCTTAACTTCTTTCTCGGAGTAACCAAGTGCCTGCAAAGCAAGCAATGCTTCTTCCAATGCAATATTCTTGGTGGAGTAGCTCAATTCTTTTCCATCTGCTGTTTGGAATAAATCAGGGAATGCATCTGGAGAAACATCTTCAAGCTTCCCTTTTAGGTCAAGGATCATTTGTCTTGCGGTTTTCTTTCCAATGCCCGGAAATTTAACAAGAAACTTCTCATCCTCAGATTCAATGGCTTCCACAACCTGATCGACTCTTCCACTCGCGAGTACAGCAAGCGCACCTTTTGGCCCGATACCTGTGACATTTAATAATTTTATAAACAGTTTCTTTTCTTCTCTTGAACTAAAACCGTACAGTGCCTGTAAGTCTTCACGTACATAGTGATGTACGTATATTTTCTTTTCCTCTTTCGTTCCGGAAAATACAAATGGATTTGGCGCATGAATTAAATAACCAATCCCGTTATTCTCGACTACTATATATTCAGGACAGACATAGTCTATCCGACCTTTTATAAAATCGTACAACGTTTACCTCTCCTCTAATTCGACTGTAAACCATTGTACCATACTACATTTAACCATTATACACTACCAGCACAAATGTTTGATTTTTTGATTTTTAAGAAAACAGCCAAAAGAGCTGTCGCAGGCAAACGATCAGCTCTTTTATAAATTATTGAAGCGTTTTAGACGTCGGTGTTGAATAAGATTTATAAACTTCCAAGAACTTAAGATATCTTTCTTTATTTACGATCCTAACACCATTCTGCAATTCCGATTTTTCAGTGGATTCCAGCTTCTTTAAATCAATTTGATAGAAAGATTGAATGATTTGATCCCTGGCAGGCTTGCCGTTAAAAATAGTAATCGTTCCATCAGATTTAATCCCAAAATACCCATTTCCCTTTAATAAGGGAGAAATATCATCAACATACGTTTGGAATACAAGCTGCTGATCGTTTTGGTCCACCAATAGCCACTTATCATATTTTCTCCAAAAATCATCCATGGAAATAATCGTTTCCTCGATTTTTTCTTCACTCATCTCTCCATCCAAATATACTCGCTGAAGAATGACTGTTCGCTGGATTGGAGCAATTCCAAGGACCGGACTATCCTGACCGGCATCGTTTCTAACCGCAACACCTACGTGATCATTCATACCTGGAATGACTATTAAACAAAACAAACAAGCCACCAGGAAAAAGTACCGTCCATTCATCTAACCCACCTCACTAAGATGTAAATCAACTCTCCACCAGTATCCCCAAAAAATTGAAATTAATACGAAAAGCTGAGGCGACTGTTCAGGAGCGACAAGCATAAGTAAGAGGCACGCAGGGGACGTCCCTTCCCCGAAGTGGCTATACTTATGACTCGAGGGCCTAGGAGCCGAAGCTGGATCTCACGAAAAGCTGAGACGACTGCACTAAGGACCAAGGACTAAGAACGCCACGTCCTGCAGCAAAATCTTTGTGACTATTGTTTTCTAGAGAGCGGTCCGCTCTTTGTTTATATGTTACCGAATGACATCTTCGTAAGTTACTTGACCTTCTTTTATTCTAATTACATAACCTCTTAACAAATCTATTTCATGAGAGCAAGCGCAATTAAATACATAGGTGTCACCTAATTTGTCCGCTCCAAAATCTTCATGAATATGACCACCTAAATAAATGAGGGGGTTCAGGTTCTCTATCTCCATGCGTAACGACTGGCTTCCCACTCGCTCCCCTCCTGTTATTCTGTCCTGTTTCTCGAATAGCGGAGTATGAGCCACGATAACCAACGGTTCTTTACTTTTTAGTTGTAAGGTGTTTATTTGCTTACGAAATGCTATTTTCAGTTGATCCTCAGAAAGCTCTCGATTTGTGAAAAAAGGTGTTTCCTTGATATATTCAAAGCCCGTAAAGTGAATACCCATATGCTCAACGACTTTACCGTGTAAATTTATGCCGCTCTTTATTTCCGAGTCTACCCAGTCATCGTTTCCTAACACATAATATATTGGAATATCCAAATGTTTAAAAAGACTCGAGATTTCTTGGGCAGATTCCTCCTGGATTGCTTTAAACATCTCAAAAGTGACACTAAATGGTTTTGGATATAAGTCACCCGGGAGAATTAACACATCAACATCTTTTTCTCTTATGACTTCTATGATATGTTTATAGATGTTTCTGTTACCGTGTATATCAGCGATCGAAAGTATATTCATATTGATTCGTTCTCCTCTATCTATTCTAATCATTTGGTTTATTATACTGATTTCAGCTGATTACTGCGGTCTTTTCTGCTCATATTCATTAGTAAGTATCCTTAGCCTTCAGACAGATATCGCTTCTTTCCAAGCTCATGACAAAAAAGATGAACATCCACGACGCTCATCTTTCAATTATCTATTGGTTATTTCACTATTCCTTACATTTTTGCACGATTAATTTTTACAAAAGCCCTATCTTCGACTTCAATTCTCTAAAAAAATAGATTCTCTTTGGTAAATCTTCCACGGTAATATCCCAAAGGGAGTCGAGACGACGGTTGGAACTCCATAATTGATCACGGCAGATGCGATTCCATTCTCTATAAATATCTGTTGGAAAACTAAGCCCAATCAAAAAGAAAGGATTATCCCGATATTTTTTAAACTGAGGAAAAGTAAGAATCTCTTTCAATGAGCAATTATTAAAAATTAGCAATCTGTTGGCATACTGTAAATAATCTATCATAGGCGGTGCTTCAGCCATCAAATCAAAATCAATAAGGAGAAGCTCACCATCATCTTTTCTAAAAAAATTGTGATGTGCCAGGTCGCCGTGAATGATAACAGGATCTTCATCCACTTCCTCAAGCTCGTATGAACCCAGCTTATCCAATGCCCATTCTCCCATTCTTAAATACTCGGTCAGCATCGAGTCGGGAATAACTCTGTTGAGCATATTCCTATTAGATGTAAATTCTCCTAATCGTTCTCTCCATTTTGACACTTGTGAAAAAGTGTGTTTTTCCACTGTCAAATCATTGATGATCGTAGCAGAGGCCTCATGCATCTTATTTAACAATGTCAAACCTTCTAATCGCTCCGAATAATTTTCATACGTAAAGCTTCTTGGATGCTTCGTTAAATATTCTATAAAACCGATTGATTTACCTTTGCATCCAAACGGTTTAATTTCATCGGAAAACACATAAGCTCCATTGAACCCTGCTTTTCGCAGCTTTTTTAAAAATTCGAGTTGCATGAGTAATCTTTTTTGATTTACAAATTGTTTGGCGATAAATATACCCTTATTTGTACTAACCTTAATCAATCTTGGTTTGATAGCTTTCATCTCATAAACTACGATATTTTGTTGACTTAAATAAGCAAGGAGGCAGTCTTTTAGACTGCCTCCCTCCTGCTCCCTCATCATGATTGACCTTCTTGCTCACTGCTTTCTTCCTGTGTCCTTGGCATATCAAATGCTGCCGGCTCGATATGCGGTATCACATGCTGGCCATCGGGATTGTAGGAAGGAGATCCTGTTTCAAACTGCTGACCCCCATACCTTTGATGAAATTGGGAATCCTGAAAAAACGGTTGTTGAGCAGCATGCTGATACATAGGGTGACTCATGCCTTGCTGTTCATACTGACCCATTTGTTGACCCATTCCTTGTTGGTCATACTGGCCCATTGAATGACTCATACCTTGTTGGTCATACTGACCCATTGGCTGACTCATACCTTGTTGGTCATACTGACCCATTGGCTGACCCATACCTTGTTGGTCATACTGACCCATTGGCTGACTCATACCTTGTTGGTCATACTGGCCCATTGAATGACTCATACCTTGCTGGTCATACTGACCCATCGATTGACTCATACCTTGCTGGTCATACTGACCCATTGGCTGACTCATACCTTGTTGGCCATACTTGCCCATTGAATGACTCATACCTTGTTGGTCATATTGATTCATTGGCTGATAAAAAGACCCCTGTGCTCCTGTATCAGAACAGCCGCAGCCTTTCGGTATATACCCATCAAACGGAATATATTGCTGTTGTTGCTGTTGCTGTTGATAATGATGATCCATCATATGGCTTGACGATTCCATCCCATAATGGGAAGATTCATATCCATGATGCCCAAATCCTGGATGTTGATAGTAGCCTTGTGTTCCCTGTACAGGGAATTGGCCATACGGGGACATCGTTCCGCCTTGATGATACCCTTGCTGCTGCGGATAATAATCCCCATGGTGGCCTCCCATCTTATGGCTTGATTCGTGGTGCCCATAGTGAAAGCTTGAACTGTCTTCCATTCCGTCTCCATGACCCCAGTAAGGCTGGTGGAAAGACGGTTGGTGATAAGACGGTCCAGTCATATATGACTGATTAAAATAAGGCGTTGGATAGGCCATGCATGGATGCATCATAACTGGCGGGCAGCATGGATCATAATATGGAATCATAGGCGGACAATATTCCGGCATATACTGCGGCATTGGCTGCGGTTTCGGCATTGGCATGGGCTGTGGCTTCGGCATTGGTTTTTCCATTTTCTTCGGCTTTTCTTTTATGATTGGCTTTTCTTTTATGACTGGCTTCTCTTTAACTTTAGGTACCTCCTTAATAATAGGCATAGGAGGAGGTGTTTGCATTTCCATTTTGGCCATATTCATTAAATAATAGTTGTTGATATCAATTTCTGGTACAACAGGTTTTACAATGGCCTGTGGGGCGACATACGGCATTTTAGGCATTTCTTTAACAGGCTTTTCTTTTTTAATATCCATCGGTTGTATTGGCATCTCCTTCACTGCTGGTGGTGGTGACACAATCGGCATCTCTTTCGGTTTACTCGGAACTGTCTCGGTCTCTGCTTTTATACTTTCCTTCACATTTGAACTCCCACCTGAAATAGGAACTTCCTTTACGGTTCCAAAATTAATCTTTGTATTGCCTCCTTTTTTTACAGATGGAGACGTATTATCGGGTATTTTAATTTTCATGCCAGGCATCAGCATATCCGGATTGCTGAGCTGTGAATTCATTTTCTTTAATGTTTCAAAATTCACTCCATATTTCTTAGCAATCTTCCATAATGTGTCGCCCTTTTGGACGATGTGTATTTTCACGCATAATCCCTCCCTACGCATATGTCCATATATACTATGATTGATTGGGCAGATTGCTATTGATTTAAGAAAATTTATGCGGAATTATTCTGGTTTATGAAGGAAATCCCTCTATGTTACAATAAAGACAACCAGTATTTTAAAATAACACCTAAGCAAGGAGGGCATAAGTGATGACCCAGAAAAAATATACAACAGAAGAACGGCGTAAATATATCCTATCCATTTTAAAAGAACGTCATGAACCGATTACAGGAAGTGAGCTCTCTATTATTTGCTCAGTCAGCCGCCAAATCATAGTTGGAGATATTACCTTGCTTAAAGCACGGAATGAACCAATCATAGCCACGCCAAGTGGGTACATTTATATACATCAAATCGATCCAAAATTGGAACGGAAAACAAGGATTATTGCGAGTTTCCATGCACCTGAACAAGCAGAAGAGGAACTACTGCTTTTAGTGGACTGCGGTGTTACGGTGAAGGATGTAAAAGTGGAACATCCCATGTACGGTGACTTAACAGCATCCATTATGGTCAGCACCAGACAAGATGTCCGGCAGTTTATCGCCAATCTAAAAAATACAAATGCCTCTCTCTTGTCCCAGTTAACAAATGGTTTACATCTTCATACCATTGAAGCTGCAAGTGAAGCGGAGCTCGAGCAAGCAGTACAGGCATTAAGAAATGCAGGTTTTTTGAAAGAATAAAAAGATATGCTGCGCAATTTTAATTATGTAAAAGAATAAATAGGACCCCTGCTGAATATAGCAGGGGTCCTTCGTTTAATCTTGAGTGATGATTAATAACTATAATAACTGCCCATAACCGTGACTTGGCAACCCAAGGCTTCCATTTCGGCAATGGCACCAGGCAACAGAATATCATCCATCTTTTGTTCGATATCGATAATGAAGAAATAGTTGCCAAGTCCTGTTTTTAATGGTCTGGACTCGATTTTGGAAAGGTTAAGCTTCCTCCACGAAAAGGCTGATAACACTTGATGGAGAGCTCCGGCATGGTCAGCTGGAAGCAATACCATAATCGTTGTTTTTTCTCCTTTTTGTTGAATAGGAATCATTTTTTCCGATAACGGCTTATGGCCCAGAATAACAAATCGTGTATGGTTATGAGAATAGTCGTGTATATCCCATTTTACAATCGAAAGTCCATATTCTTCAGCAGCCATTTCATTTGCAATCGCTGCTGTCATCTCATCCGGATGCTCTTGAATATAGTGAGCGGCTGCAGCAGTGGAGGTAATACTTTCACATCGTACGCCTTTCATATCTCCATGCAGGAATTTATGACATTGGGCTATCGCATGACTGTGCGAAATAATCCGATCAATCCTGGTTAACTCATTGACATGAGAAGGATGAACCATTAAATGCTGGCGAATAGGGGCGGAAAACTCTGCAACTATCGGAATCGGGACTTCATGAATCAAATAATCCAGTGTGATATTGACTGATCCCTCCAAAGCATTTTCTAATGGAATAACCGCATAATCAACCAGCTTAGCTTCCACAGCATCCATACATTCAGGAATTGTCATAAATGCCTGCCTTTGTCCATAGGGAAATAATTTTGATGCTGCCAAATCACAAAATGTAGCTTTTGGCCCTAGATAGGCAATACGTATGTCCAAAGTGTTCTCCCCCTGCTCTAAACCTCTCTGTTTCTCTATCTATGTATTTATTTTTCAAGCTCCTGAGCCTAATATTTCAACCTTATCCACGAATTCAAGCCTTTTTAAACGGTTTATAAATTCGTTCATTTCCATATGCATCTCACCTGTATTTAACGATAAGGTTACATTTGCACGTCCCTGAATCGGAATGGTTTGATGGATGGTCAGCACGTTGCATCCCGAGGATGCAACGATACCGAGTAATTCAGAAAGCGTGCCTGACCTGTCTTCCAAATGGAAAAATAGCGTAATAATTTTTTCTTTTACCACTGAATGAAAAGGAAAAACTGTATCTCTGTACTTATAAAAAGCACTTCTGCTTAAATCGACGCTTCTAACAGCCTCCCAAACAGAAACAGCCTTTCCTCTTTCAATCATTTCTTTAGCCTGCAAAGTTTTTTGCATCGCCTCAGGCAATACATCTTCCCTGACTAAATAAAATTTCTTATCAGCTTTATTATGCAAGCAAGTTCACCCTCTTTGGAACCATCCTAAAACTTTGTGCTTAATCTACAAATTCAAATTCATATTCCATTAAACGAACAATATCTCCGTCAACTGCTCCGCGCTGTCTAAGAGCTTCATCCACACCCATTGCTCTAAGCTGGCGGGCAAAGCGTTTAATAGATTCATCACGGCTGAAGTCTGTCATCTTGAATAGTTTTTCAAGCTTATCGCCAGTAACAACAAAGGTACCGTCCGATTCTCGTGTAATAACGAATTCTGCTTTTTCTGCCTCATGTTTATAGAGAACACGATGAACACCGCTTGTCTCTTCTTCATGCTCAAGCGGGAATTCCGGAGTTTCCTCAATTTTATCGGCAACAGCAAACAGTAATTCACGCAAGCCTTCATGAGTAACCGATGAAATCGGGAAGACTGGTACATCATCTTCTAGCTGTTCTTTAAAAGCCTTTAAATTCTCTTCAGAATCAGGCATATCCATTTTACTTGCTGCGATAATTTGCGGCCTTTCCGTTAGGCGTAAATTATACTCTTCAAGTTCCTTATTAATTGTCACATAATCTTCATAAGGATCACGGCCTTCCTGACCGGACATATCAATGACATGGACGATTACACGCGTACGCTCAATATGGCGCAGGAATTGATGACCCAGCCCAACACCTTCATGAGCCCCTTCAATCAGTCCAGGTAAATCTGCCATGACGAAGCTGCGTCCATCTCCGGTTTCAACCACACCTAGATTAGGGACAATCGTAGTGAAATGGTACTCAGCAATCTTTGGCTTGGCAGCTGAAACAGACGATAGCAATGTGGATTTACCTACACTCGGAAATCCAACCAAGCCTACATCTGCCAGTAATTTCAATTCCATAATTATATCACGTTCAACCCCTGGTTCACCCTTCTCAGATAGTTCAGGAGCTGGGTTTGCAGGTGTAGCAAAACGAGTATTACCACGTCCGCCTCGTCCGCCCTTCGCAATAATGGCACGCTGGCCGTGTTCGGTTAAATCTGCAATAATTTCACCAGTATTGGCATCTGAAACAACTGTGCCCGGAGGAACTTTGACAATCATGTCAGCTGAATTCTTACCATGCTGATTTTTAGACATTCCATGTTCCCCTCTGGGTGCTTTAAAATGCCTTTTATATCGGAAATCCATTAGTGTGCGAAGTCCTTCTTCTACTTCAAATACAACATTTGCTCCATGGCCTCCGTCTCCACCGGCCGGACCGCCCTTAGGTACATACTTTTCTCTTCGGAAAGCGACCATTCCATTGCCGCCATCTCCACCTTTAACGTAAATCTTGACTTGATCCACAAACATGGGTGGTAACACCTACTTTCTGCTTTTGCAACTCTTTGATTGTTATCTTACCGTTATTTCAAAATAAAAAGAATTAATATCCTCTGTAATGCCCGATATTTTTAAAGGCTCTTTTACCTGAAACATTTTTATTAATTCTTCTTTATTGTTTACTGGTCCCTGAAAATCAAAACCAATCTTTAATGAATCCTCATCTGTTTTGCTGAGCAGGATGGTTAAATGCAGGATATCTAATGCTTCTATTTGCCTATTCACTTCATTGAAAAACTTCTTCATCCAATTGGTTATCAATTCATCCAATTCCGGATAGCCTTTTATATCATCCATAATTTCATATGTAATATGGAATTTGTAATGAAGCCACTTACCTGTCAATAAAAGTTCGGAAAGCATCGGCATATTCATATTTGAGATTTTCGCTTCCTGTTGTGCTTCAATAATGATTTCATCTACAAGACCAGATACTCTATCCATTTTACCTAATGCCATATTTCCTTTAATCAGCTGTATTTTGTTTAACCAATCATGACGTGCATGCCTCAGTAATTCTACAGTCGTCCATTTTGTTTCCATCTTAATACATTCTCCTGTCGGATTGGAATAATGAGGTCCTGGAAAAATCGCAAATCATCTATTACAGTATAACAAATTTAGCGGAGTTTCAGGAGAGGAATATATTCGCCAGCAGTAAATAACTTGGGGTACATACGGAAGTATAATGGTTTTAACCAAAAAAACTCATATCTAAAAAAGAAAACTCCAACCAACAAGGTTAGAGCTTCTTTTGACTGTTACTTATTATGCTTCTTGTGCTACTGGGTAAACGCTGACTTGTTTCTTGTCACGACCCAAGCGCTCAAATTTAACAACTCCGTCAATTTTAGCGAAAAGAGTGTCGTCTCCACCACGGCCAACGTTCAAACCTGGATAGATTTTTGTACCACGTTGACGGTAAAGGATAGAACCACCACTTACGAATTGTCCATCAGCACGTTTAGCGCCAAGACGTTTAGAAATGGAGTCACGACCGTTCTTTGTAGAACCTACTCCCTTTTTGGAAGCGAAGAACTGAAGATCCAATCTTAACATGTATTCCACCTCCTGTTAGCTAAGAATAATTTTCATGTATCTACCATAGTCACGTTCAATCGTTTGTAAGGAAACAAGCATGCCTTCGAGTAACAATTGTACCTTGTCATCGCTATCCGTTTCCGGAAAATGGACTTCAAGAAAACCGCCATCTTTACCTGCCTGTTTAATGATGGGTTCAACAGTAGTTAAACTCATCACGGCATTTACAGAGCCAAAAGCTACTGCAGATACCCCTGCACAAACGATATCCTGACCTTTTTGTGCAAAATCGGCGTGTCCTGATATACTGAACGAAGAAATTCGCTCATCAGCTCGCACTACCTTTACTTTAATCATACGCGTCGCCTTAGAAGCTAATCTTTTCGATTGTTACTTTTGTGTAAGGCTGACGGTGACCTTGTTTTTTACGGTTGTTCTTTTTCGCTTTGTATTTGAAAACGATGATTTTCTTTTGTTTGCCGTGTTTTTCAACTTTACCTGTTACAGTAGCGCCTTCAACAACAGGGCTTCCAACTTTCACATCTTCTCCACCTACAAAAAGAACTTTATCGAAAGTAACGATGCCACCTTCTTCAACGTTCACTTTCTCAACGTAGATAGATTGACCTTCTTCTACTTTCACTTGCTTTCCACCAGTTTCAATAATTGCGTACATACCTGCACCTCCTTAATTGTCTAAGACTCGCCGACGGCAGGCGCCATAATGGACTTATTACCTGACGTGTGCGGTTGTAGCATGGGTGCTACAAACTTAACATAAAAATACTATCATAATCAGACAAACATTGTCAATCATGATTTACTAACATACGGATAATAGGCTTGCTTTTTATTCCTTCCTCTGTACGCTTCAAACGCTCTTCAAGATCCTTCTTATTTCCGAGGGCTCGAATTTCAAAACGATTGGCCCCTGTCATTCTTCCCTCCGTCACAAATATATTTTTAGTGCCTGACAGGATATGTATTTTCACCGCATGAATATTGTCCTTGATATACGTGTAAAAGGATGAATCAACCACAACCCATACAGAATCATCCAAGCTGTATTTTAATGCCTCTAACTGACGTTCCAATTCATATATCGCGCTCTGACGGCTTTTTATTAATCCTGTTCCGCTGCATTCCAAGCAGTCTTCTTGAAGAATTTCATATAAATCCGGACCTTCTTTTTTTCGTGTTATTTGCATGAGTCCTAGTTCGGTAAACCCAATGACCACAGAACGCAGCGGATCATCTTTTAAGGCTGTTTCCATTGCTGCCTGTACTTGATGACGATGCTCAGGGGATTTCATATTAATAAAGTCAATTACAATAATCCCGGATAAATTGCGCAGAATCATCTGTCTTCCTACTTCTGTTGCGGCGAGTATATTTGTATCCAAAATTGTTTTATTTATGTCGTGCTTTCCAGTAAACTTACCCGTATTTACATCTATCACATGCATGGCTTCTGTTTTTCCAAAAAGTAAATACGATCCGTTCGAAAGCCAGACTACCTTTTTGACTGCTTTCTCCAATTCTTCAGTAACGCCGTGGGAATCATACAGACCCACTTTATCCTTTTGAAGCTTTGCTTCCCATGTTTCAGGTAGTACAGAACGGAGTAATTGCATTCCTTCTGCAGAATTAGTCCAAAGGTCCCCAGTTGTCCCTGTTGTCCAGCTTTCTATCAGATTCAGAATGCGATTTTGATCGCTTATAAGCGCTGGAGCTTTACTTTTTGACGCTTTTCTTTGTAATTGCTCATAACGTTCACGCAACTCGCTAAGCTTCGAGATAAAGGATTCTTCATCCGCATCCAAGAATGATGTACGAACAATCACACCTTCATCTTTTTGCAGATTCTTGGCTGTTATATGTTTCCACTTCTGAACAGTCTTCCTATCTGCTTTTTTAGAAGTACGGACAAAATGTTCACCCTTTATATAAACAATTTCAGGCGAAGAAACTTCAATTAACGCACTTATTTTAGCGCCTTTCGTTCCTTCTGGGTCCCGCAGAATGCGTACAAGCAGCTTTTCACCTTGCTTTACATATGTTTTTGCCTCAGGGTCTAAATGGTAGTTCGGCGTTTCTTCAAATGGCAAATAGGCATTTTTATCAAACCCAATATCCACAAAAGCTGCGTTCATACCCGGTACAATTTCCCGAACAATTCCAATGTAAACATTGCCGGCAAATGGGCCCTGCCCTTCTCTTTCAATATGTATCCTCATCAGCTTATCATCTTGCAATAAACCGAGACGTCGTTCCGTTCCTTGAAAATCAAGCACTATTTTTTTCATTAAAAAAATCCTCTCGTTGGCTCATTAATCTTACTTTAACGAGTCAGGAGAGGAGCGTCAATAAGGATACAAAAGTTCTCCAATAGGCCGATATGCCAATTTTGATGTAAAACAGGCATGTAAAACCTCCGCTTCATCCAGCTTCCCTAATTCTTCATCCTTGTTTTTCACGATTATAATATGCTTATTGTCTCTACGGAAATCCTCAAGTATTTTATAAATCTTTATATCCTTTTCCGCTTCCAGCCGTGATATCGCTCTAATATCCTTATTATGTCCATAATGTCTTTCCATCAAAAAGCGTAAAAATACAAATTGACGGTGTTTCCACTCCTTCCATAAAGAAAAGATCAGAAAGCCAACAACCATCCACCAATTCATATTTAGCGGATTAACAGCGACCAATCCGATTAAAGCAAGAAACAGACTGACACCGGAAATGATAATAATTAGACGGTGCGCATGCAGGAAGGGCATCCGCTTGCTTAATAAAACAAACAACGCTTTTCCTCCATCCAGGGGCCAGATAGGGGCTAAATTTATAAATAAAACAATAAAATTATATAGAATTAAACTGGTATAGATATAATCTGATATAAAGCCAATTGTGTAAAAAAGATAAGTCAGCAGCAAAATCCAAACATGCTGCAAAGGACCGGATGCCAACACAATTAATTCCTCATGCCATGGCCGGTTTCCATGCTCATCTGTCTCCAGCTCTCCGCCAAAAGGCAAAAGTGTAACTGATTTTATCCTCCAGCCAAATAACTGCGCAGCAATAGCATGACCCAGCTCATGACATAATACGATTGCAAACATTAAAAGCAATTCAGTAAACCTGGCTGTCAACACACCAAGAGCAAGTAACAACCAGGTTAATGGATGAATGCGTATTTTCGTAAGCACAGGCCATATTTTATTCAAACGAGATCACCTCATTAGGATCAATAAACTTTCCATTGGCTTTCAATGCAAAGTAAAACTCCCCCTTGTCCGGCTCATCCGACGGCGATACTATTCCTACCTTCGTTCCTTTCTTAATTTGTTCATACAAATTGACGTTTATCTCCTGCAGGTGAGCGTACCATGATTCACTCTTATCCGGATGCTGGACAATAACTGTTTTTCCGTGTGTCTCCTTCTCACCTGCGTAGATAACGACCCCCTCTTTAATCGTGTCAACCGATGTATTATTGGATGTTTTGATTAAGACCCCCTGTCCATCCTTCACAAAGCTTTTCATAATGGTGCCTGTTGCCGGCGTGGCAAAACGATTATCAGCAGCATTATTATTTTTAGATTCATTCACCGATTCCTCAGGCAAAAAAGCAAATGGCTTTCCGACTGTATCCTCAAACCAGCTAGATACTGACGCAAATTGAAATTCCTTCTGATAGACTTGGTCAAGGGTAGTTTTCGCTGTCTGGGTCCATGGAGCAGAAGTTCGATAAATAATGGCCATGCACAAAACCAAACAAACAGAAGCAAGGATACGAAATAAGATCCAATCTTTGTTTATAATAGGCGGCTTTTTATGCTCACTCACCCCTTCTTCATATACGAAAACATTTTCAGAACCCCATTCTTTCTCATCTTCCATTTCCGGCCATGTCGGTCTTTCATTCCTCTTACTGGCATTCATCATTCTTTCCCGATTTTTTCTTCTCTCGGCAATGCGCTTACGAACTTCTGAGCTACTTTGGCTGCCCATCCTTTCACCTCTCTTATACAGCTCTTTTCTAAAAGATATGTATAGTCGGTCCAAGCTATGCCATGCAGACATACAAAAAAAGGACCTCTAATCAGTTTGATTAGAGGTCCTCACTTACTATTACTTAACACCAAATAATTTTTTTATCCGCTTAAACATTCCTGTTTTCTCATCTTCAAGTGGTTTTAGCGGAATGGATTCACCTAAAATACGTCTCGCAACGTCTCGATAGGCAACAGATGCTCGATTATTCGGGTCAAACACAATCGGCTCTCCCTGGTTTGAACCCTTAATTACGTCATCATCATCAACTACAATCCCAATCAAATCAATGGATAGATGAGTAGTAATTTCATCAATATCTAGCATATCGCCCATTTTTAGCATATGATTTCGAATACGGTTGATGACTAGTTTTGGAGATTCGACATTTGGTTCCTTCTCCAATAACCCGATAATCCGGTCCGCATCTCTGACTGCAGATGTTTCAGGTGTCGTTACAACAATTGCTTTATCAGCGCCAGCCACTGCATTTTTGTACCCTTGTTCGATACCGGCTGGACAATCAATAATGATATAATCAAAATCTTGTTTCAAAGTATCAATTAACTGCTTGACCTGTTTTGGATTTACGGAGGTTTTATCCGCTGTCTGTGCTGCAGGCATTAAATAAAGACGATCATCAAAACGCTTATCTTTCACAAGCGCCTGATGGATTTTGCATCTTCCTTCAATCACATCTACCAAATCGTAGATAATACGATTTTCAAGGCCCATTACTACATCCAGATTTCTCAAACCTATATCAGTATCGACCAAACAGACTCTTTTCCCCATTAACGCTAAGGCAGTTCCGACATTGGCAGTAGTAGTCGTTTTCCCTACTCCACCTTTACCGGATGTTATTACTATGGCCTCTCCCATGGCTATACGCCCTCCTCAAATAAGGATAAATTAGGTCTCACTTTACATAAAACTTGTAATCTATCAAAAATCATCTCACCAGATTGATCTAAATAAGCACATTCCATTTTGTGGTCATCCTGCTCATCATAATCAAAAGAGTTATATAAAACATCTCCAATAACGATTTGGGATGGCTTAAACACAGATGCAGACACGACACATTCTTTATTGCCGTGTATACCTGCCAGCGCCTTCCCCCGCAGTGTACCCATAATAAAGATATTACCGCCGGCTTTAACGGTCGCACCGGGATTTACATCTCCTATTAAGAGCATGTCACCCTTCACTTCCAAAACTTGACCCGAACGGACAATCCTCACGATTTTTGTCACAGCCACTTCTTCAGCCAATCTTTTGGCTTCTTCATGCAAAATAACATTAGATTCAACATTATTTACAACCATGTATCCCTTTTTTTCTACTAAATCGACCAAAGCTTTCGCTTGTTCGTCCGTTAAATAACGATTACCGGTATGTATGGTGACATGAATACTTGATGTTGTTTCAATCGTTGAATTATGAATAGACAATTTTTCATCCAAATCTCTTAAAGCTTCAGAAATAGATGAATGATCATCAATCACAATCGTTAAACCTTGTTTACTTCCTTTGATCATAACATGCTGAATATTCTTCTTTCCCATGACGTCGTGCTCACCTCAATGCAATTTAATTCGACATGAGCGCTGACAATTCCTTTTTTTATAGAATCAATACCGTTTAATTATCTTCTTCAACAGTCCATTTTTTAATCCACTTAGCAAATACATAAGCGAACAGGAGTAGGAAGATTAGATTCAGAATTAAGGTAGGCAGCAATCTCATACGTGCAAATTCAATGAACGTCAATGAAGTATAACCAATTAAGGTATTCACCTCATAGACGATAATTTCTAAAATAGATATAGCAAGGAAACATACAGTTGAGACTATCCCAAGATTAATTTGCAGTACTTTCATCAGTTGAGTTGAGAAGTACACCATTAACGGCAAAGTGAATAAATAAACACCCAATACTTCTGTATAGACGACATCATAAAAGATTCCCATAACAAAAGCATATATGATTGCCATGTTCCTTTTTCCGTACACCCCTAAAAACACTAGAAAGATAATAATAAACCTTGGCACCAAGATGTAGGGTGTTGTATATAATTTCGCCGAAAATATTTCAACAAAAATCCCTTCAGATATAAAAACAAGGACAGCTAAAAGGAAGATTTTAAACCTTATCACAGGTCATCCCCCTCAGTGCTATCTGTATCTACAGTAGTCATTGTACGTTTTACAATCATTACGTTATTCAAATCATAGAAATTAGCTGCCGGCTTAACCAAAGCTGTTTGGGTTAATCCGTATTGATCGATAACGACCTCCTTAACCGTACCTATGACTAAACCTTCTGGGAACACCCCTCCAAGCCCGGATGTTGTCACATTCTCACCTTTTTTAATTTTAGCATCATAATGGAGACCTGTTAATAGCAAGGCTTGCTTATCTTCATCATATCCTTGGATAAATCCATATGATTTTTCTTTACTTTGCACCATTGCTGAAATACGGTTTTGCGGATCAAGAGCCGTCATTAATTGTACTGTAGAGGTAAATTGAGAAACACTTTTGACCTTTCCAATCAATCCCTCAGCAGTAATTACAGCCATATTTTTCTCAATCCCATTTACACTGCCCTTCGAGACCGTCAATGTTTCATGCCATCTCTCCGGACCTCTGCCAATGACAGTTGCATGAGAAACTGTATGATCACTTAAATCTTCTTTTTTCTTAAGTATATTGCTTAATTCCTCATTTTCTTTTTTCAAATCATATATCTCTGTTTCCAACTTCACATATTCTTCCAGGCGTGATTTAAGATTCTTATTTTCTTCATATGTATTCCTTAAATCTGAAAGATTCTCAAAAAAGCCCGCTACAGCAGAAGCGGGCTTATGGAAAATTGTTTGAACAAAGCCGGCCGAGTCCTTCATAAACTGTTCAGGCCAGCTCAATTCATCCCTTTCCCGAAGTGAGAACCCAATCAAAGCCACCAGAAAGATGATGCTAATCAGCAAGATAATCAATTTTTTGTTTAAGAAAAATTGTGGCATATCCTTGCTCCTCTATCATTATTATCCTCTTTCAGGATTTTTGCGTTCTATTATATTATCTTGAATCTTTTACTTTTGATTTGAACAAATGAATATGATCAAGTGCCTTACCAGTACCAATTGCTACACAATCCAATGGATTTTCAGCAATTAGAACAGGCATTTTTGTTTCTTCACTGATCACTTTATCCAGGTTGCGTAATAATGCGCCACCACCTGTTAGAACGATTCCGCGATCCATGATATCAGCAGCAAGCTCAGGCGGAGTTTTTTCAAGCGTATTTTTAACCGCATCTACAATCGCATACACTGTGTCATGAAGAGCTTTTGCAATTTCATCAGCAGTGATTTCAATTGTTTTTGGTAAGCCTGTTAATAAGTCACGGCCGCGAATCTCCATGTTTTCAATATCTTCAGGATCACCAGCTGAACCGATTTCAAGCTTAATAGCTTCAGAAGTTCGATCACCAATCATCAAATTGTAGTTTTTACGGATATAGTTAATAATCGCTTCATCCATTTCGTCTCCTGCGATACGAATAGATTGGCTAGTCACAATACCGCCCAAAGAAATAATCGCGACTTCAGTTGTACCGCCACCGATATCTACAACCATGCTGCCTGTTGGTTCCCAAACAGGTAAGTTTGCTCCAATAGCAGCTGCAAACGGTTCTTCAATTGTATAAGCATCACGTGCCCCGGCTTGTCTAGTTGCGTCAACAACAGCTCTCTCTTCAACGGCTGTAATTCCGGATGGAACACATACCATTACATATGGCTTACGTGCAAATAAACCTTGGTTTTTTAACGCTTGTTTCATATAATATTTCATCATGGTTGCAGTCGTATCATAATCAGCAATAACGCCATCTTTCATAGGGCGCAAAGCCACAACATTACCAGGTGTACGGCCAATCATATTTTTCGCATCATTACCGACAGCAACAATGGATTTTGTATCTGTTTGAAATGCAACAACGGAAGGCTCACGTACTACAATGCCTTTTCCTTTAACATAAACAAGTGTATTGGCGGTTCCTAAATCAATTCCTAAATCTCTATTTCCAAGCATCTTTTAATATCTCCCTTTCTGAAACATATTCCATATTAGGTACGAGTTTTTTTATTTTCTTTTTCATATCATAAAGTTAAGTTCTTCAGTAATGTAATGAAAAATAAATTCTTTAAAAAGCATACGTAATATTATAGCTCATCCTCATGTGAATTCCTAGTATTATAAATATCCTTTTTCTTTAAGACTTACATATTTTTTCTCTCCGATAACCAAATGGTCTAAAAGTTCTATTCCCATAATTTTCCCACATTCAGCTAGACGTTTGGTTACTTCTATATCTTCTCGACTTGGAGTGGGGTCTCCTGAAGGATGGTTATGCAAGCATATTATAGATGCTGCTGATCTGCGGAGAGCTTCTTTGAAGACTTCACGGGGATGGACAATTGAGGCGTTTAAACTGCCGATAAAGATTGATTGTTTATGGAGTATTTGGTTTTTCGTATTTAAATATATACATACAAAATGTTCCTGTGATAAAAAACGCATATCATTCATACAATAATTGGCACAGTCCTCTGGCGAACGAATCACGTACCTCTCTTCATTCGTCAAATTGCTGATTCTTCTTCCTAATTCCATAGCTGCAGCAAGCTGCACAGCTTTTGCTTCCCCAATACCTTTAATGCTAGTCATTTCTTCAATACTTGCCTCTTTCAAAAGACGCAGCCCGCCAAACTTAGCCAAAAGTTGGTTAGCCAGATTCATCACTGAATCTTCCTTTGTTCCAGTCCTTAAAAGAAGTGCCAGTAACTCTTGGTTTGACAGACTTTCCGGTCCAAATTGGATAAACCGTTCTCTTGGGCGATCATCCTTTGGATAGTCTCTTATCATGATTTGCGTTGTATCCATCCATATTCTCCATTCCATTGACGGAGTGAGGCTGTTCTTAAGGATGTACTAACTTTTCAAGTTCCCTCTTAAGTCTGGAAACCGGGAGCCCTACAACTGAGAAGTAGTCACCTTCGATTCTCTTCACCAGCAAGGAACCAAATCCCTGTATCCCGTAGGATCCCGCTTTGTCAAACGGTTCTCCGGTCAATACATATTGTTCAATTTCTTCTTTTTTTAATGGCCAAAATTCTACATCTGTTTTTTCATAAAACAAGATAGAATCTTGCCCTCTTAATAAGGCAACTCCTGTATAAACCTGGTGTACATTACCGGATAAACGATTCAGCATGGAAATTGCTTCATCTTTATTTTTCGGCTTACCAAGGATGTCACCATCCATTACTACAATCGTATCTGCGCCTATCACAACGGAATCACGGTTAGTTTCAGCGATAACAGTTGATTTTATGCGTGCTAATTCCATCACTATTTCGTGAGGATCCATTCCATCCTGATAGGTTTCGTCTGCATAACTTACTTTCACCTGAAATGGTGTGTTCAGCATTTCAAGCAATTCTTTTCTCCTTGGGGAAGAAGAAGCCAAGATTAAATCCAATCCTTTTCGCCACCTGCCATAAGAATTTATATAGATAGGGAGATACATATTCATCCTAACAGAATACGACACCATTCTCAATTCTTAAAGCAAAATAAAAAAGAGTACCCCGAAATGTGAAGTACCCTTTTAAACACAAATTGTATTTTTTATTTCCCGGAAAATACATTATAATCTATACCATTCATCAAAAAATTGCAGTATACATTTTTGAAGCTGCATTAAGGATGCTTCTTCTGGTTTAGATTGATAGGTAGACCAAGTTTTATTCATACTTTCACTTAAATTATGGAGATTTTGTAATTCTTTCGGAATATTCTCTAAATTAATAGACTTTATATCTGGCTTTTCTTTCGTTTCACTTTGTAATAGGCCCTCTGAAGCCAATTGTGTGTATTGACCGGTGTTGTGTATCATATTATGGATGACCTCTGTTTCTTTTGGTGTATAAGCTTTTTTTGTTTGGCCCTGAAAACGAATTTCCTTCCAATACGTATCGACACCTTCTCCTCTATATAAAAGTGCCAATTTCTTTGTATCCTGCAATGTAGCCGCTGCTCCTATATAAATAAAATATTTATCCTCCTGTTTAAGAATGATAGCAGGAATTCCATCCCCTTCAATAAGAGAGGCACGTTGTTCTGCTGCCTGTTTACTCGAGTAGACGCCGCCCTGAACGACAAAAGCATTCATATCCTTGACCATTTGCTTCTCTTCCTGAGGCGCTTGTTTATTGGAACCAAGCAAAGGAACAGAGTCCGGTACTTTAACAGTTTCCTCTCCGCCGCCGAATAGGACAATTTTTAAAATTACAACTCCAAATAATGTCCCGATTATAAGTGCTACCAATACAGGAATTCCTGCTGCAAGAACCGGTAATTTATTCATTTTTACATGGTCAAGAAAAGCCGTTTTTTGTGTCGGCTTTGTTTTTGCCTCGTTTTTTTTAACAGGTTTTTCTTCGGGTGCTGCCCAAAGAGACGGTTCTTGTTCATCCTCAACCGTGCTGGCAATTTCTTGGATCGTATCCAAAGTATCTGGATCTTCACTTGGAATCCATTTGTATTCCTTTTTTTCGCCATTTATGTTTACGATGATTGTTCGTTCCCGGGTTGGCTTATCCATTCCTTTGCCTCCGCGTTTTTTGTTCATCTTATCATTCTGTAAAAAAAAAAGAACAAGACTCTTGTCGTCTTGTCCAAAAAGGTTTCGCCAAATTTCTAGGATTCTCTATCCTCAACATGCTCTTCACGTATTTGATCAAGAGGCAACGGCAAATAATCTTCACCTTGCTTTTCACCGCATAATTTACGTTTCATTCCAATTAAACAGATGGATACCGCTTTCCCATCCTTAAATAGTACATAGGAATCTGTATGATTTAATCCCCATTTATCTCCTGTATCCGGACCAATGATGACATCTAAAAAACCTGAGGTAACAAGTTCGTTATATGTTACTGGATTTACTAACGGTTCTTTATTGAATTCTTTATTCTTATAATAAACCGTACTGGCATTACGCATGATATAGGCCTTAGAGACGAAGGCCTGCTTTCTCGCCTTTTGGATGACATCACCAATCACCAGGACAGCCATTGAAGCTATAATACCCAATATGACAATAACCGCCAATAACTCAATTAAGGTAGCTCCATTTTCATTAGACTTCCTATTTATATTCCTTATCATTTAACTCACAACCTGAATGCTTCTATTAAACTACTCATCATCTTTTTTTGAATCCTCATATACATCCGGTGCAATGCTTAATGGATTATCTTTATTAGCTGGAGGAGGCACCTCTATATCCGGCAATTGGTTTTGCAAATCTAATCGCATTCGTTATGATTTCAGTTGATGATAAATCCTTTAGATAATAGGCCGCTTCTTCTGCTTTATCAAACCGTACTTCGAGTTTAATAGCACCATTTTCCGCATAAGAAAAGGTTTCAATAAATCCTCGTTCCGACAAAAATCCAATCAAATGTTTTAAAAGAAGTACTGTTTTAACAGGGTATTGGTTTGCCCATTTAACCTTTTCTGTTAATTGAGCAACAGAATTGCTATTCTCCTGAGATACAACCTTCTGCTGTTCCCCTTCAATCATTTGAGCAGTCATTTCATATTCTTGTTCTAATGCATTCAACTGGCTTTGATTGCTCTGATATTGCCAAAAGTAAAGGATCCCGCAGAGAATACCGAGAAACACTGCAGATAAGATAATCAGGAGTACACCACGGTTTTTGCGCTCTTTTTTTGGCAGCAAGTTAATTTCTACAAGCATCATCTCACTCCTTTAAGAGCCAATCCCCCGGCTAAAAAAAGGACTCCGGCAATTCAGGTTCCTTATTGGTTTGTATATATCCCTTTGGAATACTCACCACAGTTTGATCATATCTATTTTTTATGTCAGTGATTACTTCAGTTAGATAAGGATGATCACCGGTTATGATTATTTTAGTGACCTGATGCTGCTCATGGCTTAAGGAATATTGATAAAAGCTTAGCACCCGATCAATTTCTGTATAAGTATCCTCCAACAATTGCATATAATCTTCTTTGTCACTGGAATATTCCATGATTTGCTGATCTTCATTTATACGCAATAGTTCCCATTCACTACTTTGCCCTGTAATAGGGATATTTTTCATAAAGATCGGCTTATCATTTACAAAAACACTTGTGTTGACGGTATGCAAATTAAATTCAATCAGTAAGAGATGGTCTTTCGAATCTCTTTTTCCTGCATGAAAAAACAGCCTGTACAGCGACAAAGGCGAAATATCTGCTTCTATAGGATAAAGCTGAGATTTTTCAAGCAAAGTGGCGTACTCCGATACCACCTCTTCTTCAGCAGCGAATAACAGAATTTCCTTTTTTCCTCCGTCTCTTCCAACAGAACCACATCAAAAATGGGTTCCTCAAATGGAAGATGTATACTCGTTCCCATTTCCAAATATAAGTAGCCCTTGATTTCATCATCTTTAATATCCTTTGGAATGGCAACCTTACGAATGACCAAACGGGAGTCTGGTACTAAAAACCGCACCTGACGTTTCTGTATTTTTCATTTAACAACACAATCACCTAAAATATCCTTTAGAAGGTCAAAATCAGTAATAATGCCGTCCTTTATAACACCGGCAGGTAAAAAATGCTCACCGCATTTATGAACAATCGGTGGGTCCAGCTGTTTAAGTTCTACATAACGAATCACATGGTCTTTTAATACCAGGTTCACAACCCGATTGCTGCCTGAAAATAAAGTAAAAGCCATTATAACTTCTCCCTTCCAAATCAATCACAAAAATTGTAAATACCAGTCTAGCAAGAACTCCCCAAAAAAGTAGGCCACCAGTGTACCAACGACGATGAACGGTCCAAATGGAATCGGCTTCCGCCGCTTCACAAGACCGATTAACATCCCAATGACTCCAAAGACAGCTCCAAAAAAGGTGGAGAATATAAAGGCGAGAATAACTCCCTTTACTCCCATCACAAATCCAATTAAACCGAATAATTTAATATCTCCGCCACCCATGCCGCCTTTGCTGATTACAGCGATAAAAAATGGGATTCCAAACCCGACAATAGCACCAGCTATACCGTCCCACCATGGGTCCAAAGGAATAAATACCCGAATAAACAAAAAAACAACTGTAAAAAACAGCAGAATTTTGTTCGGTATAAGCATGTACGTAATATCCGATATAAAAATAATGATCAGCAGGGAAATAAGTGCCCATGCCACAAACAATTCAGCAGTCCAGCCCAGCAGCATCGGAGCTGCCATAAATAGAATAGCCGTTGTCAGTTCCATCATCGGATAAATAGGTGAAATGCCCGCCTTACACTTACGGCACTTCCCCCCTTGAAACAAGTAAGACAATACAGGGATAAGCTCTATCGGTGTCAATGTATGGCCGCAGGCCGGACAAGCCGACCTCGGAGCCACAATCGATTCCTTCGCTGGAATCCTCAAACCTACCACATTATAAAATGAACCAAAGATGAGACCGGTGAGGAAGATTAAGAGATAGAGAGTAAACATTACAATCATGTAATATTTTCCATCTAATTCTTCTCGAAGTGCTACAAATTTTTTCATTGGCATTGACGTATATTCATATTGGGTATCCCCTAAAAGATCCTCAAGCTTTGTCGGGTAATAATTTTTATTATCGTAAATCTCCAAAACTCTTATTTTTGGAGTGCTTTCCGCTCCATGTGTTACGTTAGGAGCCTGCAATACCGTTGGAAATAAAATAATAATAGCAATTGCTAGTTTTAGCCGTCTTTTCATATACCCACCCCTCTACCCTGTATTTTAAATAGAATCTATTCTTCACTCATACAAATTACCTATATTATCACTTATTATACATTCTTTACCATTATATTGTATATTTTTCAATAAATTATCTGCTCTATTTATAAATATTAATCTTATAGGATATTGTTGATTTACAGAGATAGGTAGATTTAACCTCATCTTTTTATCAAAATAGTAATAAATCCTTGAATTACTTCGATTTCTCTTTCAAAACTTTTATCAGCTGTTCCATATATGAAACTCACTTCCAAACAAGTAGCTTTAGTCTATTTCTCTTGAACAAAAAAGACGTATTCCTCCTCTCTAGTAGTCGGAATACGTCTCTTTTATTTAATATATTGCGCCACTTTGTTACGTCCGGCGCGTTTTGCTCCTGTATACATAGCCCGGTCTGCATGACGGATTAATGAGTGAGGATCATCCGCATCAATTGGAGCGGTTGAAACTCCAATTGATGCAGTTACTCTTACATGAACCCTCCTGCTTTCACTACCTAAATCAGATACTAATTCATACGGCTTTGTTCCAATTTTTTGACGTACCAGTTCGGCAAATTTATAGCCTTCCTCCACTCCTGCACCAGGGAGGACAAGCACAAATTCTTCACCGCCATATCTGGCTGCAATCCCTTTAAATTGTACGAGTGAAGACAAACGTTCTGCTACCTGGCATAAAACTTCGTTCCCACCCAAATGTCCGTAAGAGTCATTTATTGACTTAAAGTGATCCAAGTCTATTAAGATAAGAGTTAATGTATCCAGCTTTCTTCCCCTTATCAGGATAAATTGTTCTTTTAAGTAATCTTCCAGAAAATAGTTGTTATATAGATTTGTTAAAGAGCAGCGTTCACTTTTGGCTTTTGTTTCTTCATAATGCTTCGCATTTTCAATAGCTGAAGCCAGATATGTAGAAAGAATATCTGCAATCGTTATCTGACTGTTTTCAAAAAAGTTTCTTTTCGAAGATATATGAAGGACAATCCCTTCCATTTGCTCTGCATTTAAAACCGGAACAATCAAGACGCTTTCTGCCCAATCAGGAATACCATGGTTTTCGTATTTCTTCAGGGAGGCAGAGCTCTGAATCAGCAATGTTTTTTTTGATTTCCATACTTCTCCTAACAAGCTGTCTGTTGCCGAGATTAAATTCAAATGGGGCATACCAGTCTCATTTTTACTTTCATAACGAACCATACGAAGGCGATTATTGGCTTTGCTATCCACACTAAGAATATAGGTTTCGTCCACTGGGAAAATCCTTGAAATTTCACCCAAAAATAAATCCAGTACTTGCTTGACTTCTAATCTTTCTGTCAATCTGTGACCAATTTGGCTCGCTTTTTGCAAATCTTCATTCATATGGTCAGCCCGATAATACAGTCTCATCACAAGAGCCAAACTCACAAGCGGTACGCCAACAATAATAATGGCTACCACCCCCAGCTCCTGATAGGTTGAATACAATAATAAACCGATTGGAAAGATGATAATACTGGATACGATATCCGCAACCTGATCTTTTGCAACAAACTCTACTTTTGCCTTATATACAAACACATCTATGAGTAAAGCACAAATAAAATTAGATAAGAACCAGACAATTTGGTGGATTACAATTAATGAAAATACACTTATATCCGATAAGTCCAAATTAGAATGCTGACCGCCAAGCAAATAATAGATTAATCCGCTTGTTAATGAATTAATAAAAAACATTAAAGAATTCATCGGAATGCGGAAAAGCTCATCCTTGCTTATTTTTATTCTATAGAGCAATGTTATTACTCCGATTTGCGAAAGGATTATTTCAACAAATAATCCGTACTCAAGGAATAGAGCCAAGGATACACCCTGAAGGAGAAAAATTGGCAATCCATTTATCATAATAGGGTAATACGTAATAATACAAAGCAGTAATAGGAACAGAAGAATATCAATCGAAAAAAAGCTTCCTAAAATAGGATACTCCGTATATGAAATATATAAACTTGCAGGGACGATCAATAACCAAAGTATCCAAATAATGAAGCGTTTTTGTTTTGTAACCATTACCGCCCCTCCGTTCAGGAATTTCATCCATCTTATGTCAAATTTTATCAAAAATTCTGACATCTGTCACACAAGTATTTACAAAAACAGGTCTTATGGAGGATTGTCATGAACATCATTACTTTTACATGAATTTAGTTATGACTTTCGAATAATTTCATTGACGATATATGGACGAATAGACGCCAAAAAATATAAAGAGCCTGTGACCAATAGCATATCTCTGTCTTTCATTTTGGCTAATATCTCATTTATTCCTTCTACCCAATCTTTTTTTACATCCTTATGAGGGTGTCGGCTATGTTTAAAAAGCTCCTCTGCCTCATTCATTCGTTCTAATGGAATCTCCGTAAAAGTTATACTTGCTGCCTTTTGTTCAATCATCTGAATCATCTTTGTATAATCCTTGTCCTTTAAGGCCGCAAACAAAATATGTATATCACAATTTGGGTAACGATCATCAATCGTTGAAAGCAGAGAGTTTATACCTGACACATTATGTGCGCCGTCCAGGATGATTAGCGGCTGGTTCGACACAATCTCAAAACGCCCTTTCCATCTGGCAGATGCCAGTCCTTTTCTGATACTTTCTTCCCGAATCGAAAAGCGATACGTTCCACTAAGTAATATTGAACTGATGACAGCAAGCGCTGCATTCTCAACTTGATGGCTTCCAAGCATGCTAATATGTAAATTCTCCAGTAAGTATTCTCGCCATTTAACCGTGAAAACTTCCTGATTTTTAGGGTGAGAGCGGTTCAAAATCTTAAATTCTTTTCCTAGCGTATATAAAGCAGCATTCATTTTCTCTGCCTGTTTTGTTAGGGGCTCTAATGCTTCCTCATCTTTTACACCTGTAACAACTGATGTTCCATTCTTGATAATACCTGCTTTCTCTGTTGCAATTTCACCCAAAGAATTTCCGAGAATGTTGGTATGCTCTAAAGAGATGCTGGTAATGATCTCCAAAAGCGGTTCAATTACATTAGTGGAATCAAGTCTCCCCCCAAGTCCGGTTTCAATAATAAGAATATCCGGTTGCTCATTTTTAAAATGCAGAAAAGCTAATATAGTCGTTACTTCAAAAGCAGTTAGATAATCCCCTTTTTGCTCTGATTCATTTATTACAGGGAGGAGGTAATTTAATAATTCAACTAGCTTATTGTCCGAAATCATTTCCTCATCAATCATAATTTGTTCGTTCAGCTTTTCAAGATAGGGAGATGTAAAGGTACCTACCCGGTAGCCCTCTGCCACCAAAATATGTTTTAAAAATGTAAGCGTAGAACCTTTGCCATTTGAGCCTGCTATATGTATACAAGGAATGCTGCGCTCCGGATTTCCCAATTTACGTAAGACTCTTTCCATTCTTTCCAGGCCAAAATCCATCCCAAGTTTTGCTGTACGGTCTGCAAGAAACTTCTCTGCCTGTTGATAATCCTGTATCATTTTTTTCACTCCTCAACCATTGCGCTATGTATTAGTATGACATGATTGAACAAAAACACCCTGTTCAAATGCTTCGAACAGGGCGCAATAAAATGTCTTAAGCCAATTCTTCTAAATCCTTCAGGCGGCTTTGTACAGCCTCACGTTTTTCAACATAGTCTGCCAGCTTCGCTTTTTCTTCTTCAATCACCTTTTCAGGCGCTTTTTTCATGAAGCCTTCATTGGATAGCTTTTTCTCAATTCTTTCTACTTCTTTTTTCCATTTTTCAAGTTCTTTTTGAAGACGTTTTTGTTCCTCTTCAATATTTAATAGACCATGCAATGGAAGAATTAATTCAACACCCGTTACGATAGCTGTCATCGCTTTATCATCAGCAGGGATGTCTGTACCAATTGTTAATTCCTCTGGATTACAGAAGCGCTCGATATAGCTGCTGTTTTTCTCAAGAACAGCTTGTGTTTCTGCATCTTTCGCCTTCAAAGAAAGCTTGATTTTTTTGCTGAGCGGCGTGTTCACTTCTGCGCGAATATTACGTACTGTACGAATGATTTCGACAAGCAATTTCATTTCATCAGAAGCTTTTTCATCCGTTAAGTCCGGATTTACAACAGGCCAAGATGCTGTTGTGATGGACTCCCCTTGGTGAGGAAGGTTCTGCCAAATTTCTTCAGTGATGAATGGCATAAATGGATGTAACAATCGCATCGTTTGATCCAATACGTACGCAAGGATAGAACGTGTTGTAAGTTTAGCTTCCTCGTCTTCTCCATATAGAGGGAGCTTCGCCATTTCAATATACCAATCACAGAAATCATCCCAAATGAAGTTGTATAATGCACGGCCAACTTCACCGAATTCATATTTATCTGCCAGTCTTGTTACAGTTTCAATCGTTTCGTTTAGACGAGTTAAAATCCATTTATCCGCAACTGATTTTTCGCCTGTTAAATCAATCTCTTCATATTTCAGCCCATTCATATTCATCAAGCAGAAACGGGATGCATTCCAAATTTTATTGGCAAAGTTCCAAACAGATTCTACTTTTTCATAGCTGAAACGTAAATCCTGACCTGGTGAGCTTCCAGTTGTTAAGAAATATCTTAATGAATCCGCACCATATTTCTCAATAACCTCCATTGGATCTACACCATTACCAAGAGATTTACTCATTTTCTTGCCATGCTCATCACGTACAAGTCCATGAATCAATACATCTTTGAATGGACGCTCTCCAGTGAATTCAAGTCCCTGGAAAATCATTCTTGATACCCAGAAGAAAATAATATCGTATCCAGTCACAAGAGCTGCTGTTGGATAATAACGTTTAAAGTCTTCTGAATCTGTATCAGGCCAGCCCATTGTGGAAAACGGCCATAACGCAGAACTGAACCATGTATCCAATACATCTGTATCCTGCGTCCAGTTTTCGATATCTGCAGGATCTTCCATTCCTACATGTACCTCGCCTGTTTCCTTATGGTACCAAGCCGGAATGCGGTGACCCCACCAAAGCTGTCTGGAGATACACCAGTCATGGATATTATCCATCCAATTCAAATATGTTTTCTCAAAGCGTTCCGGTACGAATTCTACTTTACCTTCAGTGGATTGCATTTCAATTGCACGCTCTGCCAATGGTCCCATTTTAACAAACCATTGTGTAGATAAATAAGGCTCTACAACAGATCCGCTTCTTTCAGAGTGTCCAACCTGATGGATATGCTCTTCAATTTTGAACAACACTCCCTGATCCTGAAGATCTTTCACAATTTGCTTACGGCAATCGAAACGGTCCATACCTTCATATTTGCCAGCCTTCGCGTTCATCGTTCCGTCTTCATTCATAACTAGAATGCGTTCAAGATTATGACGATTACCTACCTCGAAGTCATTAGGATCATGTGCTGGTGTAATTTTTACAACGCCGGAACCAAAATCCATCTCTACATAATCATCGCCAACAATCGGAATTTCTCTTCCTACGATTGGCAGGATAACCGTTTTTCCAATCAGGTGCTTATAACGGTCATCTTCCGGGTGAACTGCAACTGCTGTATCGCCAAGCATTGTTTCCGGACGAGTTGTCGCAACTTCAATATGCCCGCTGCCATCTGCAAGTGGGTAGCGCATATGATAAAAAGCACCCTTAACCTCTTTATGAATTACTTCAATATCAGAGATCGCTGTTTTTGTACTTGGATCCCAGTTAATAATATATTCACCGCGGTAAATAAGGCCTTTTTCATAAAGTTTTACAAACACTTCACGAACAGCTTTTGAAAGTCCCTCATCTAGAGTAAAGCGTTCACGAGAATAATCTAGGCCCAATCCAATTTTTGCCCATTGCTCACGGATATGGGATGCGTATTCCTCTTTCCATTTCCATGTTTCTTCAACAAATTTCTCACGTCCCAAATCATAACGTGAAACACCTTGATTGCGCAGTTTTTCTTCTACCTTCGCTTGAGTTGCGATTCCCGCATGGTCCATACCTGGCAGCCATAATACGTCATAACCCTGCATTCTCTTCATTCTTGTCAAAATATCCTGAAGCGCAGTATCCCATGCATGACCTAAATGCAGTTTACCCGTTACGTTTGGAGGAGGAATTACAATCGTATAAGGTTCTTTTTGTTTATCCTGTCCCGCTTCAAAGAATTTACCCTTTAACCACCAATCATAGCGTCCTTTTTCGATTGATTGAGGATCGTATTTGGTTGGCATACCAATATCCGTTTGTTGCTCCATTTTTCATTCTCCTTTACTTTCATAATTGGTGAAAAACGCAATAAAAAAACCGCTTCATCCTCTATATAAAAAGGACGAAACGGTATGTCTCGCGGTACCACCTTTGTTCCAATACAAATAACTGTTGTATCGGCACTTCATTTCGTTAACGGCTCTTCACCGGTTATCCGCTACTATTGACGTTCACGGAAACAGCTCCCGGGCGACCTTCTGCGATTACGGTTACTGAAGGAATCTTACAGCCGATGGATTCCTCTCTCTTACAGTCTTAATCACATACTCTTCCCATTCAAAGCTTTTCATTGTTATTTTGGTTTCTCATAATCGGAAATCATTTTTTAATACTGTTATCATACATAAGTATGCATCTACTCGTCAATCATTGTTTCCCATTTTTCTATATTTTATTCAAGCCTATGTCCAAGGTGTCATCGTCAATTCTCAGTCTTAGACGCTTTAAATATTACTGTACAGACACCCATTCAGGGGTAATTTTATATTCTATCATAAAGGGGGAATTTACATGCGAAAAAAGGTAACTCAATACAATATGCCTCCGTGGATTCGAAATACAAGAAATGTCTTACAGCAATTCTCCATTCCCTTTGCCGTTTTTCAAGGAATCCGGACATTCTTTTTTCCGACCACTTTTGATTTATTTCTGCTATTATTACTGATTGGTCTTGCTTTAGCCTTCCACTTTGATATTCTGTAATCTTTTATAACTATTCATTTAGACCAGGTAGGTTTGCCTGGTTTTTGTTTGATACAGCCTATCATTTTATTATGTTGATGCCATATCTTTTATTTCTCTTCCTTCGCCTTTTTGCTTTCTTCTATTTGTTCCATCCTCATAATAATATATTCAATGTTTTTTAATAACCAATACTGCCTTTGGAATCTTCGGCAAAATTGTATTTCATCCTGTTTACCTTTTTTTCTGGAGTATTGTTCTACTACCTTGATACAATTAGCCGGATAGGCTAAATAGGATAAGAATAAACGCAGCTCACCCTCCTTGTAGGGAAAATACTTCAGATAAAGATAGATCCACTCAACTATTTCTTCACCCTGGATTGGATAAGTTTTTAACTGCTTAACGACAAAAGGCAATAAGTCGAAATAGGCAGGTGCGGTTTTACTCTGTTCAAAATTGATAAAATGGCCATAACCATTTTCACTATATAAGAAATGATGAATTGAGATATTTCCATGGGTCACCACACTGCGTACTTTTTCTTCTTCCTTTGTTAGGTCAAACCACTCCTTCAGTTTATTTAAGGAATACGTCAGAGCCTGAGACAAGTCATAAAAGCACATACTAAACAACTGCTCAAACGGAGACATATACCACTTCTTTTCGATGGTTGTTACCATTTCACGAATAAATTCCTTTTGCTCCTCCCACTCCTTGACTGTTTTTTCATAATGCTCTTCCCGTTCCTCTTTCGTAATGTTAATTTCTTTGCCAGATAGCGTATGCATTCTTGCCAATTCCCTGAACATCTGCTGGTGTCGTTCTGCCCGTTCCTCTATATGTTCATCCGGCAGCCAAGGCATAAGGTAACTGATTTTATCATGAGTTAATACTCCATATCTGCCATCAACTGTTGGAAAAATCGGAACAATTCGGTTATATCCATTTTGATATAGGTTCTGCACATTTTTGATAAAATCAATGCCTTTGGTTGCCGGGATGGTTTTAATCGCAAATATACCATTGTTCGTATATACTTTTTTTACTTTTCCAAAATCCTCGTAAAATTCAAGTTCCAATTGATAGTTTCTTAGAAACTCAGATATCCACTCCTGATCTTTTCTTAACATTCCTCTGGCACCCTTTCTGCATGTGCCCTTTTTGGAAACCAATGAAATCTATTTCAGCTGCCCTATCATAAGTCATTATTTTTTAATGAGCTATGCAGCCATGTTTCTCACAGTTAAATTGCATTGTACTATTCCTATTAAAAAAGCAGAGCATATAATGCTGTGCTCTGCTGTTAACTAGACCTATTATTTATAAGAAGCAGCAGCTTCAGGAATATAAATTACCTGACCAGCTTTTAGATCGGATGTTAATTCCAACCCGTTTATTCTCGCGATATGCTGAACGCTCGTTTTATATCGATCTGCCAGAACATCAATATTTTCTCCATTTTGGACAATACAGACTCTTACTTTTGATTGTTGTGATTCTTCCTCCTCTGTAAATAAATCGTATAACAAAGATTTAGACTTACCTTCAGTTTGATCTTCGTTCTCCTTCCCATTCTTTCTTTTAGAATCAGACGATTGATACTTTTTCTCTACATACTGATTGGATGTTTGTTCTTTTTTCTGTTGACGTATGCGAGAAACATTTGTTTCCGGTTCTACTGCAGCTTTATTCAAATCTGGTGCTACATTCGCTTGAGATTGGTGCGGCTGTACTCTGTCATATTCAGGACTTTCCTCTTTTTCATATTCTGAACTTTCCTCTTTTTCATATTCTGAACTTTCCTCTTTTCCATACTCGGCAGTAAAAGGAACGACTTCCATTAATTCCGGAGGACCCTCATCAAATCTATTATCATATGGAATGGAAAAAGATTGGTTTTCATCTTTTTGCTTTTGTCTGTCAACTAATTGGTCCGGTTCAAAAGCAAAAGGGCTATAGTCCTTGTCTGTATGATCTGACTCATCATTCGGCTGTGTTTCTTCATAATCGGCTGGTTGATGCAGTCGGGGTGACAATTTAGTTTCAACATAAAAATGGTCATCCTGGTTATGATTACTCTCTATATAAGAAGTTGGGTTCTTGAGATAAATCTCAGGCGAATCTGCCAAATCCTCCTGCTCCTGATCCTCATCCTCAGAATTTTCCCGATATAAATGCACCTCTATCTGTTCTTCCTCTTGCTCATTATGGACTTCTGCCTGAATAGTAATCTCCTCTGCTGACTCCTCAAAATCTTCG
This sequence comes from Pradoshia sp. Z4_20, assembly GCF_058216035.1. Classification (NCBI taxonomy): domain Bacteria; kingdom Bacillati; phylum Bacillota; class Bacilli; order Caryophanales; family Bacillaceae; genus Pradoshia; species Pradoshia sp. Z4_20. The sequence goes on along the minus strand of NZ_JBZAJD010000001.1, from coordinate 154,334 downwards.
TTGATTTTATTCCATGTATGAGTATGATGCTCTTCCTGAAATCGCCCGGATGTTCCATTTTGATAGTTTGAAGTCTCTTCCCGTTCCTCTGTCTCTGTCACTTGCGTCTGCTCTTCAGGCAAATTATCGTAAACTCCACCAATCCATAAATCTGCTCTAATTTGCAGATATCCCTTTTCTGGCAGCTTATAATCAAAGGTATGCACACCTATATTAAGCTCATCCATTTCCCGAACTCTTTCTGCAGGAATCGTTATATCTACAGGAAATTGCTGATGGAATTCAAATAAATGATGCTCCCTTTGTTCGATTACAGAAACATAGCGCCGAAACGGATCTTCTGCTCCTTCTTCCTGTCCTGTTGCCTCAGTGGCCTTATATTCCCCCATTAAATCCAGAGTTCCTTTAAGAATCACATACTGTTCTACTTGATGAGCTGAAACATTTGGTTCAAGCGAAATGGAATACAGTTCCTCAACTTCCTGTCCCCTTTGAAACCACACACTCTCTTCTAATGAAAATCGTAATGACGATGCATGATCCTCAGACACCCAATTTCCTCCCTTCAGCCCTTTTCATCTAAATGCCATTATCAGCCTATGCTGCAGATACAGAAAATATGTGCTTTGTTAAACGTATGTCTGGAGAATAAAAAAATTCCCCCGAGAGCATACTCGGGGGAATCTACTAATCACTTTATCTCATTCAAACTGGAGCATGGACTCTCGCCTAAAACAAAGGTAAGCAGCAGTAAGAAGTCGATTAGTTCAACTAATGCTCCGTGTGGAATGAAAGTAATTCCTCAACGGACATTGTTTCACTTTATCGTTTAATTGCTTTAAACGCTTTTTGGGCAGCCTGTATAGTCTTTTGAATATCTTCATTACTATGTTCAACTGAAAGAAAGATTCCTTCAAATTGAGAAGGCGGCAAGAATACACCATTTTCCGCCATTTCTTTATAATAATTCGCAAAAAATTGAAGATCTGATTGTTTTGCAGACTCGTAATCTTTAACCTGTTCATTAGTAAAGAAGAAGCCAATCATAGACCCTGCTCGATTACACGTTAAAGGTACTTGGTAGGTTTCAGCTGCTTCCTTAAACCCTGCCTCTAAGAGATCTGCTTTTTTAGTAAACTCTTTATACGTATCCTCATTAAGCTGGATTAACGTTTCATAACCGGCTGTCATCGCAATCGGATTTCCTGATAATGTACCGGCTTGATAGATGGAACCGCTTGGCGCAATTTGGCTCATGATCTCTTTTTTACCGCCGAATGCTCCTACTGGAAGTCCTCCGCCAATTACTTTTCCTAGACAAGTTAAATCTGGAGTAACATCGAAATGACCTTGCGCACATTGATAATCAACACGGAAACCGGTCATAACTTCGTCAAAGACTAATAAAGAACCGTGATTTTCAGTAATTTCTCTTAATCCCTGCAAGAAGCCTGGCAGTGGAGGGACTACTCCCATATTTCCCGCAACTGGCTCTACAATTACAGCTGCTATATCTTCGCCATATTGGTCAAAAGCAAGTTTTACACTCTCAAGATCATTGTATGGAACTGTAATGGTATTTCGCGCAACGCCCTCTGGAACACCAGGGCTATCTGGCAAACCAAGTGTAGCAACTCCTGAACCTGCTTTGATAAGCAATGAATCTCCATGTCCGTGATAACATCCTTCAAATTTAAGGATCTTATCTCGTCCTGTATATCCTCGTGCCAGACGAAGTGCGCTCATGGTTGCTTCTGTACCGGAGGAAACCATCCGTATCATTTCAATTGATGGGACACGATCAATTACAAGCTGTGCCAATTTATTTTCCATTAAAGTTGGAGCACCAAAGCTTGTACCAGTTTCAGCAACCTTTTTAATCGCCTCTACTACCCGGTCATTTGCATGGCCAAGAATCAGCGGTCCCCAGGAAAGAACATAATCAATATATTCATTGCCATCAATATCATAGATTTTTGAACCCTTTCCTCTTTCCATAAAAATCGGATCCATATTTACAGATTTAAAAGCACGGACAGGGCTGTTTACGCCGCCCGGCAATAAATTGATGGATTCCTGGAATGCTTTCTTAGAATTTTCATATGAACGCATATGCTGCAATCTCCTTTATATATGGAATTAATTTGATTCTTTTAACCATTTTGCTGCATCTTTTGCAAAGTAAGTAATGATTAAATCTACACCGGCACGTTTCATACCAGTTAGCATTTCCATCACAATAGCTTTTTCGTCAATCCAGCCATTTGCACCAGCTGCTTTAACCATGGAATACTCTCCACTTACATTATAAGCTACAAGAGGCAGATTTACTGTATTCTTCACATCGCGAATGATATCGAGGAAAGCAAGAGCTGGCTTCACAATGATAAAATCCGCTCCCTCCTGAACGTCTGATTCAGCTTCACGCAAGGCTTCAATACGGTTGGCATAATCCATTTGATAGGATTTTCTATCACCAAATTGAGGTGCTCCGTTTGCTGCTTCACGGAATGGACCATAAAATGCGGATGCATATTTAACGGCATAGGACATGATTGGAATGTGCTGATACCCTGATTCATCAAGACCCTGGCGAATCGCAGCCACAAATCCATCCATCATATTGGAAGGAGCAATAATATCCGCTCCTGCTTCCGCCTGGCTGACAGCTGTTTTAACCAAAAGCTCCAGACTTTCGTCGTTTAAGATTTCACTATTTTCAACCATACCGCAGTGACCGTGGCTTGTATATTCACATAAACATGTATCAGCTACAACAAGAATTTCAGGATAGTTTTCTTTTACAAAACGAATCCCTTTTTGAACAATCCCATGGGTATGAAAAGCGCCTGTCCCGCATTCATCCTTATTTTCCTCATCCGGTACTCCAAAGAGAATGACAGATTTGATACCAAGTGAAGCCACTTCATCCATTTCCTCTTTCAAACGATCCATGGAAAATTGATAGATTCCTGGCATAGAAGTAACGGGGTTCTTTTCATTTGTACCTTCCGTAATAAAAATCGGATAAATAAAGTCTTCTACATGTAAATGTGTTTCACGCACAAGCGCTCTCATAGATTCATTTCTTCTTAATCTTCTGTGTCGATTAAATTCAATATTGGCCATTTTAAGGTCCTCCTATATTACGAATAATACTGCCTTAATTCTTTCATCATTTCATCTACGGTATATTGCTCCGGACATAATGTGACAGCCACGCCCAGTTCTTCGGCTCTTTTCCTCGTGACCGGTCCGATTGCAACTGTCACTTTATCTATCAAACAGTCAAATAAATGATGTTTTTTCACGGTCTTCATAAAATGATTTACTGTCGAAGGGCTCGTAAATAATAGAATATCTATCTTTTTATTTGTAAGTACATCCACCAAGGCTTGTTCACTGTCTTCTGGCATACGGTTGCTGTAAATAACGGACTCCTCTGTATGTATACCTGCAGCTATCAGCCCATTAAATAGATAATCTCTCGCCAAATCACCCTTTATAATGAGCACAGATTCGCTCGTATCCACTACTTCCAGAAACGCAGGCAAAAAAGATTCAGCTACATATTTCGGTGGGATAAAAGTAGGCTGCAGACCATGTTCCTGCAAGGCTGCTTTCGTTTTTTTACCAATGGCTGCTATTTTAGGATAGATTCCTTCAAATTCCATTTCGTTCAGCATCTCACAAAATAGATCAACACCCGGCTTGCTTGTGAAAACGATCCAATCAAAAGATTCCAGCCTGCTCAGCTTTTCTTTTACTGATTCAAGCCTATCTGCATCAACCTTTTGAAACGAAAGAAGAGGCACCTTAATTGGTACCCCTCCATGCTCAGCAATCATGGCACACAATTGTTCGGCCTGCGCTTCTTCTCTTGTAACCAATACGCCTTTACCCGAAAGAAACAAGGAATGCTTCATTTAGCTTTCCATCTCCTCTTTAACCTTTTCAATTAAAGTCTTTGCTCCCCGTTCGATTAGGCGATTGGCAGCTGTTATACCTAAGCTTTCAGGATCATCTCCTGAAATTTGTTCACGATAAATGGTACGCCCATCAGGCGTTCCGACGAGTGCCTGGAATTGTAAGGTCCCTTTTTCGTCTTTATATGCAAAACCTGCAATTGGAACCTGACAGCCACCCTCCATTTTATTGAGGAAGACACGCTCCGCTGTAACAGCTTCTTTTGTATCCTGACAAGTTAATTTAGCTAATTCCTGCAATAGCTCATGATCGTCTGCTCTGCATTCAATCGCCAGCGCCCCTTGGCCAACTGCAGGTATGCAAGTATCTTCATCAAGGAAATCACTGACAACATCCTTTTTCCAGCCTAATCTCGAAAGACCTGCTGCCGCCAATACGATTGCATCATATTCTTCATCTTTTAATTTTTGAATACGTGTATCCACATTCCCTCTAATCCACTTGATTGTTAAATCCGGACGTTTTGCCAACAATTGAGCACTTCTTCTTAAGCTGCTTGTACCGACAATCGCACCTTCCGGAAGTTCTGCAAGCGTTAGATTATTTTTTGAAATCAACACATCACGATGATCCTCACGCTCTGGAATACAGCCAATTGTTAACCCTTCTGGAAGCTCTGCCGGCATGTCTTTCATGCTATGAATGGCCATATCAATTTCCCCATCTAGCATGGCTTGTTCGATTTCTTTTACAAAAAGACCTTTTCCTCCGACCTTAGAGAGAGTTACGTCTAAAATCCTGTCACCCTTTGTCACAATTTCTTTCAATTCAAATTCAAACGGTAATCCCAGATTTTTCAGCTGGTCAATAACCCAATTAGATTGTGTCAATGCTAATTTACTTCTACGTGAACCGATAATGATTTTTCTCATGATTTACCCTCCATCAATAGACATGAAATGCTGATATGCTGCCGAAAAAGAAGAAATTCACTAGCACTAACAAGAATGAACCAATATTCCAATAAGCGAGTGATTTCCCATAAATCCGGTTGTTAACTTTAAGATATAAATAGATTCCATATATAATTAGGCAGGCAAATGAGCCAAGAATTTTACTATCATACCAATTAATATCCGAAACGATTATATAGGCCCATTCAAGACCTAGTATTAATGATAATAATAACAGAGGTACACCGATTGCTACCAGTATATAAGACAGCTGTTCCAGTTTCGCCAGATCTCCCAGCCTGTTCAGCCTTTTCCCCCATTTCTTTCGCTTTAATAAATCGTACTGTATTAGATACAAAATTGAAAAGACAAAGGAAAGAGCAAACGCTGCATAAGATAGAATGGCAACTGTAATATGAATCATGGATAGCTCAGATAACACCTTAGTTTGCGCTTCTGCCGTAGAATAGGATTCTAATGTTGAGAATATATGAATGACCATCAAACCAAACCCTATTACATTTGTAAAAAACATAAAAAAATCTGTCCGTATTATCCGGTTTAGGATGAGTGAAAAGGTAATCAATATCCACACGTAAAAATATAATCCTTCAAATAAGGTAAGAACCGGGAATCTTCCCACTTCAAACATATATAGACATAAAAAAATTGTTTGCATCAACCAAACAATCGAAAGAAACCAGAAGGCTGCCTTATGAGCCTTCCGATTATTTTGTAAAAAATCTATGAAATAGAATAAGACACTAAGTCCATATAATATAATTGTAATTTCTTGCAATCTATTTAAATTAATATCAATCATATATCCCATCCTTGCTTAATATGGTTGTGACACCACTTTCAAGACAGGTCTATTTTGCTGGACCGATGTTTTAGATTGGAATGGCATTGCCGCCTTAAATTCCTGTTCTTCTACAAGCTCCTCAATATTGAAGATCGAGACAAATGCCTGTAAAGCAGCCTCTGGATTCTTCATTTCTGCCATATCTTTTGCATAAAGAATCGGATCTTTAAGCATCTGATTAATGATGCTCTTCGTATGCTTATTAATAACCTTCCATTCTCTTTCACTTAGGCCTGGTAATTTACGCTGCATACTCTCCATTGTTTCTACCTGAATATCTAATGCTTTCTCGCGCAATGCAGAAATCACAGGAACAACACCAAGCATTTTGATCCATTGATTGAATTCAACCAGCTCACTTTCAATCATGATCATAATTTGTTCTGCTGCTTCTTTTCTTTCTGCCAGGTTCGCCTGAACGATACCTTCTAAATCGTCTATATCATAAAGAAAGACGCTGTCCAGTTCCATTAGTTTAGGATCTAAATCACGCGGTACGGCAATATCAACCATAAAAATCGGACGGCCTTTTCTTAAAATGTTGATATTTTCCATCATTTCTTTTGTAATTACATATTCCTTTGATCCAGTCGAACTGATTAATATATCTGCATCAAGCAGGGCACATTGCAATTCCTGAAGCATTTTTGCCTGTCCAGAGAATTTAGATGCCAATATTTCGGCTTTTTCCAAGGTTCTGTTAATTACCGTTACTTGATTGGCACCATTGCTATATAAATTTTCAATGGCAAGCTGGCCCATTTTCCCGGCACCGACTACGAGGATTTTCTTATCCTGAAGCGAACCAAAGATTTTTTTACCAAGCTCAACCGCTGCATAGCTGATTGATACCGCATTTTTATTGATTTCCGTTTCAGAGTGAGCTTTTTTGGCAAGCGTAATCACCCGTTTAAACAGATTATTAAACAATACTCCGACGGTATTTTCTTCCTGTGCCTGCTGGAAGCTTTTCTTCACCTGTCCAAGTATTTGAGTTTCTCCCAATACCATGGAGTTCAATCCACAGGCAACCTGGAATAAATGATTAACTGCTCCGTCCTGCTCATAAACATATAAATAGGAGGAAAGTTCATTTTGGTCAACCGCGAACCACTCTGCTAAAAATTCTTTAATATAATATCTGCCCGTGTGCAGCTGATCCACTACTGCATAAACCTCTGTCCGATTACAGGTGGAAACAATGATATTTTCAAGGATACTTTTTTTCTTACTTAATGATTTCATCGCTTCCGGCAGCTGTCCCAATTCAAAACTGACTTTTTCACGGATTTCAACAGGAGCAGTTTTGTAATTAAGACCGACAACAATTATATGCATTTCCCCTGTCACACCCCCATCTGAGCATATTCTTTTGCAAGTATATCATTGGTGTATATGAAAAATTTTCCACAAATTGTGAACATTATCGTAACTCTATATCAATTAAACATGTAAATGAGAAATTCTCATGAAATAAAAACCTGATATAATTAATGTATAATAGGTTAAATCTTAATTGCCAAAATGTTTCTCTGACAGTATTATGTGTAAATTAAATCACTAATTGTACATTATCAAAGATTAGAATAATTATCAATAATAATAAACCGGGAGACTACATATGAAAGAATATCGTTATTTTTCAAGCACTATTTTGATTGGCTTTGGTCTTTTTTATTTTTTAAAATCAATTAACTTTTCCCTATTGTCACCTTATTATTCATGGGGATCTCTTTGTATTATTATCGGATTAGCCTTTCTTGCTGAAAGCAGGTTTGGCAGTCATTCTGATTTTATACTGCCTGGAATCTTGCTCACTGGATTCGGTTTACACCAATACATAGCCGTCCATTTGGAAAACTGGCCAGCTGAGCATACAGCCCTATTTTTATTTATTAGTTTGGGTCTGTTATTGCTTCATCTAAAAAAGGGAGTTGGTAAAGGCCCGGGGATTTTATTCCTCGTTGTTTCTATCATCTTTATCTTCCATGAGAGAATCTTAACTATACTGGGCTTGGTTCATTTTGTTGATTTCTTTAATCACTACTGGCCTGTTCTTTTAATGCTCATTGGCGGATTCATTCTATTTAAGAAAAAATAAAAGCAGATAGCATGGCAACCCTACCTATTGTGGTCAGGGTTGCTGCATTAGGCTATCTGCCTTTCTTTTTTATAATCTCTTTTCGTAACTTGTTACTATTAGAAAAAAAAGAGAGACAACTTTTACTGTCTCCTTGTTTCACTAAAGCCCTCATAGTTTACGTACAATTGTTCATGATATTTGGTAAGCAATAGGCTGCATTCTTAAAGATTCTGTTTCCATTCTCTTACATTTATCTAGATGAAAAAGCCACTTCCAAAAAGAAGTGACTTTCTTGTTATTCCGCTAAAGCCCCTGTTTCTACAATAAGATTTTTTTTGAGGCGGGTTTTCTTTTTATAGGTGAAATTATACTAACAAACTATTAGGTGTTAAAATTAATATAGATAAATATTCTTGAGAGGTGAGGATGATGGGCTTTTTTGACCGTAAAGTGATATGTGGTGTTTGTGGAAGGGAAGTTGGATTAAATCGTTATAAAGTAAAAAAATCTAATGCCTGGGTCTGTCCAGACTGCATATCAGAAGCTGGAGGTATATCAGTAATTAATGTTAGTAAGGTGACTATTGAGGACATCAAGACGATTTTAGATAAAAAGAAAGAACGGCTTGGAGATGATCCAATGTCTACTGCTGAAGGTATGTATCAATATTGCAAAGAAAATAACTTTGGTGAAGGGTTTACCGATAAATGGGCACTTAAACACTTTAAAATTTTGCAAGATAACATAATGAAAGATGAAAAGGTGTTAATGACATTTATTGGTCTTCATAATTACAAATCAACAACTAAGCACGATAATAATTACGCATATGCTGTGACAAATAAACGCATTATATATGGGCAAAAATCTATCACAGGCGAAAAATTTAAATCTATATCCCTTGAAAAAATCAATGATATTACGTTTGAAAAAGGCTTGGTTTTTGGGATATTAACAATTGATACACCTCAGGAAAAATTCAATGTGGCATTAAACGCGGGATCAGCAAGTTCTATTAACAGCCGTATCCACGAAGTAATAGATAGTGCAAAAAGCGTTTCTCATACTAATCAGGAACAAGCATCATCTATTTCAACTGCTGATGAGTTAAAAAAATATAAAGAGCTCCTAGATATGGGAGTTATTACAGAAGAAGAATTTACGGCTAAGAAGAAACAATTGTTGAATATATAAATTAGGTCAAAAGGTTTTAATAATATGCTGTTTTTGTAAGGAGTGTTGCTATTGCTATATTTTATCTAATATGTAAAAACAGTCACCTCCAGATAGGAAGTGGCTGTACTTGTTATTGAACTAAAGCCCCCGTTTGTTTAAGTACATACTTTCACAAGCTAAATCAAGCCATCCAATTATTTAACTGCTTTCCAAATAGTCCATCTATCTTTTTCAACTATGTTACATTCAGTAGAAAATGATTCATCTATATAATTCACCAGTAATTTTAATTCTTTATTGTTTAATTCGTGTAAAATACTTCTTCCTGTTCTCTCGCTTAAGTCTTTTAGTAATTGCTTTTTATCAATGTGCACTTTTCTTGTTTCCCACAACTTAACTTCCTCAATTTCTAGAAACCCCACTTCTTTAAGTGTTTCTATTACTAATTGACTATTGTGTCTGCGATTAGTCTCTTTTTCAATTAATTTTGGAAATAATTCAAAGAAGTACCCTCTAATATGACTATCATTACCTTTTAATAAACAATCTTCAGGTGTTCGGTCTTGAATAATGTAATATCCTTTAAGTTTTAATAATCTATATGCCTCTTTAAAGCATTTTTGCAAATCATCTATATGATGTATCAATGCTCTTTCAAGCAGTAAATTAAAATTATTACTTTCTAATCCAGTATGAAAAGCGTTACCTTGCTTAAAAGATATATTTTGGTGTTCTTTGCAGTTTTCTCTTGCACCTTCAAGTATTGCTTCGGAAAAATCGATGCCAGTAACAGAATATATCCCCATATCAGACAGTGCCTTAGAATAAATACCACCGCCACATCCTATATCCAATGCCTTGGTTATATTTTCGATTGGTACAAGGTCTTTAATAGCGTCAATCCACGAATTATCGGCATTTCGAGTTGTATAAGTATTTCGATTTTCCTCATTATGAAAATCAATTCCCACCTAACATCCCCCATTTCACATTTAGTTAGTTTCATCAGAATTATTTGAGTAAGATTGATAATTAACTAACAGCAGCGACGTGCGTACTTCCCCCCTTATTTTATGCCATATATTTCCGTGATAAAATTTCAAAACAATTATTAGCACTCATAAGTTTTCCATATGATACTGTTCCACTAACCTGCCCCGTTTGTTCCATAAGAAATTCAACACAAAAAGGCATTAATCCTTCTTCCTTGATCAATGCCCCGTTAGTTTAAGTATACTTATTCACAATAATAGCAAATACCTTTAGAAATGCTATTTGTATTTATATTTCACTGATTATATGTCCCTCATTATCTAAGAAGTCTATGTTTATGTTAGAAAAGTTTTTTGGTTTATTGTTCATCAAAATCCAAACTCTCGTTTTATCATTGAGCCTAACAATATCTGCTTCTATTCCATTCACTTTTATGGTCTTCGTTTCAGCCACTATATCTTTTGGTATGACCCCGTGCAAAAGAATATCTCCATCAGTAAAACTTGTATAGGAAGAACCTCTATCCTCATCGTGAGAATAATAGGTTGGTTTCCAACCGAATATCCCTTTTTCAAACTGGACTAATGAAACAGTATTTCCAACTTCAAATGGCACAAATGTAGAATTCCCAATTCGGTAAAATTCTTTATCACCGATTTCAGTTTGAACAAATTCATTCTTAAACTTTTCAAATGCTTCATTGACAGTTTTAGAACTTAGTTTTACAGTCTCTATACTTGCAAATATCGCATATATAACAATCATTGATATAACATAAAATGAGATTGTTTTTGTACGTTTCCCCAACTCATCTCTTCCCCACGTTTTTTATTTTAACTCTTAAAATACTTGAATTAACTTAATATTATTTTCTCAGTTGCTCTTGTTAAACTAAACTGCCCCGATAGCTTAAAAGCGGATAACAAGGAGCGACAAGATACTAATAATGATCATCGAACTGATAAGTGTTGAAATATATTGTTTTGATTCTTTTATGTACTTCCACTCCAATATAGTTTGTAGCCCCATTAGTGCTGTGAAAAATAGAACCCAATTCCATTTTAGGATTGCATTAACCTCGTTTGTAAGAGCAAAAAAATAAGAAGACAAAAAGATAACTACTATTATCGTTCGTCCCCATCGATCAGTTCTTTTTCCAGGGGTTTCCGAAATAAATTTTCTCTTTATACCTAAGTATTTTTCTATTAATTTTTCCACAAAAAAAACCACTAAAAATATAATAATAACAGTCGTCAACAGCTTCATAATTAACCCTCCCCATTTAAGACAATAATCCTATAATTCGGTATGTATGATAATAAATCCTTCTTGCACTAACCTGCCCTTAGCTGCATAAGAAAGGCCGTCAATAGACAGTCTTTTCTATGCTAATATCTCTGTTAACTCAATAAGAATCCCTGAATTGAAACATAAAAAGCAAAACCAGAAACACCGATAGACATATAACCCCAAAATGCTTTTTTATCTTTTTGAAGCTCAATTAATCCCGTAGTCAACATTAAAAAACTTAGTGCCATCATTAAATAAGGCATATACTCAAAGTTTTTAGTTACTATACCAAAAAATGATAATGCAAGAACACCTATCGATAAAATAATTCTTAATGTTTTTAGCATATTTCTCTCTCCTTACAACAAGTCATTTCCCCAAGTTTTTGTCTAGTCATATTCAATGCTATCTTGAGCTCAACCTGCCCCTTTAGCTGCATAACAAAAAGGAGCTGATCACAGCCCTTGATATTGGAGTAATGCCCAGTTAGTTGAAGTGCATTCTTTCCAATTATAGTTAGTGTTACATAACGTATCCTTCAATACAAGATTGCTACCCGATAACCCAAATAAGGACAATCAATCACAGCGTTTCTTAATCAATTTTTATTTCAGGATGAATGATCAAAAACTGATTATCTTTTTATAATCACGACCAACACATATGTTATAATTCATTTGGAAAATAACAGGTTTTGTATTAGCAACTTCAATTTTATCTTTATATTTTTTAGCACACCCCAAAAAAGTTATCTTTTAATTCGTCCTCATTGCTTATTTCGATTTTATCCTACTTTCAAGGAGAGTGATTGATATGAAAATGAAAATACTAAATCTTCTTGTGTTCCTTATTACAGGAGCCGTGCTTGGTCTGGAATTTGCAGTGGAATTTCTACCTGACTACTGGGCCGCGGACATCCTGTTTCTTGTCATTAAAATCGTATTTTTCGGTTCGTTCCTCGTTCTCTTTTTTCCGAGCAAGCCAACCGAAGATTAATCCGCTGTCAATTTCACCTATTCTTATTGACCTAACCTGCCCCGTTTGTCTAATAACGACTAGAACATACTGATATCTATTTACTGTTTATTTTCTTTTTGGCATCCACATACCCAACTATTCCAACTATTGTGATTAAAATCAAAACATACATATCTGTAGTCAGTATGCCTTTCGTTACCAATGATAGTTCATCGTATGTTCTAATCAAGAGACCAATTGGCGGGAAAATAAGAAGCGACAAAAAGAACTTTTTCCTAACTTCTAAATCTTGCATAATAATCCCCCTTAAAGCATTACTTTCCTTCTTCCGCTAACCTGCCCCGTTAGTAAAAAAGCGACTGCTCCTCTTCCGCAATCGCATCTGTTTGTTTAGCAAGATTTTATTTCTAATTCTCATCCTTGAAAATAATTTTAGCAAATACTGCACCAACAATAGTCATTATGCCTGCAAAAAGACCCCTATATATCGACTTATCCCAATCTACAAAAGAATCTACAACGGTAAGTATTGTGGCAACAAATGCAGATGTAAAGATGATTTGTGGTGTATTTAATTTTGCATTTAATTTCATATTTGAATTCCCCATTTCGGTGTCATCGTGCCCCGTTTACCCTATTTCCTATATTTATTCTACTTTCAAAAGGCTTTATCCTTCTTCCGCTAAACTGCCCCTTTGGCTGAATAAGGCAAGGTAAAACAACAATCCTTACAAGCATATATTTGAAAGTTGCTACCCTAAGATAATCTCAGAGGTATTAGACTGTTTCTTATATTTTTCGCTTTGTAAAGCAAAGAAAACCCACATTATAGTAATAAAAGTTACGTAACCAGTGCTATTTTCAATAGGTCTTCCAATAATCCATCCAATTATATCTGCACTTAATAAAGCTAAAAACGTAAGGGTGACGATGAGAAGAACGGAATGAATAAACAATTTAGGGAATCTAATCATTGATATACTTGTGAAGTTAAACATTAAAAACGCCTCCTGATAATAGAGTTAGCACATAAAATTTACTAAGTCTCCTTAATAAAAGTAATTCTGTATTATAGACCAATTCAATATTACCATATTCAGTAAATAACTATCTCTAGCATTAAAAAATCTAAATGTTCTTCTTCCGCTAACCTGCCCCGTTTCTACAATAAGGAATTCAACAAAAAAGAGCATTAATCCTCCTTGGATCAACGCCCCCATTAGCTTAATAAGGATTGGTGTTCCTTTATAAATAAATTATATTCTTCAATAAATTGTTGAGCTTCTTCTAAGAAAGGGTAATGATTACTTTTTTCAATAATCACTAATTTTGAATTCGGTATTCCTTCCTCCATTTCAATAGAGTATAACACTGGACACTGTACATCATTTCTACCGCAAATTATTAAAGTTGGGGTTGATATAAACTCCAGCTTTTTCGTTACATAATAGACTTGTAATTCTCGGCTGAAAAAATCCATACGAATCGCAGACATTCCTTTACTAATGTTTAGACAAAAAAGCTCGTCATATTTTTCAGGGTCGAATAAAGATAGTTTCGTTCTTTCAATTTTTAGTTCTTTTCTTTTTTCTGATGATATACCTGAACGTTTCAATGTTTCATTAAGTTCTTGCATTCTGGTGAATTGGGAGTGTTTCGGATTATAAATACAATCTTTTGAGAATGTCATATATTCTCTTGCTGCAGCTCCGACAATCACATTAAATGTAAGAGATTTTGAAAAGTATATTCCGTAGATAATGCCTAACATACCCCCCAGTTGAGTGCCCAGAAAATCCCCATTTATTAAAACCCAATTCTTCTAGAATAGCTTCTATATCAAATATTGTTTCCAAAAAAATTAGTTGATACGGTTTTTGTGCTTTCTCTGAATTACCTGCTTCTCTTAAATTTATCAAAAATACTTTGTTTGTTTTTGTAAAAGTCTCTGCAAAATAATCACCTGTCTGATTAAATTCTGCATAATGATGGGTAACACAAAGTTGTTCGCCTTCACCCTTTATAAATATTTCGAATACACCACGTGATGTTTTAAGTAAATTCCTTTCCCAATTCCCCAATAATATCTTCCTTTCTTATTAAACTGACCTGGTCTACCATAATAAGTTCAACAAGAAAGGTATTAAACCTTCTTCCGCTAAACTGCCCCGTTTCAACAATAAGGATTTCAACAAAAAAGAGCATTAATCCTTCTTGGATCACCGCCCCTGTTTGTTAAATAAGGATAAAGTCTTTGTTGACCTAAATCCACCCCACATTAACCGTATCATCATGAAAGAATTCAATAACATATTTCTGTGTAAGACAATAAATATATAAATCATTTCCTAACCAAACAATATCCTCAATATTACTTAATATTTCTCCAGTCAATTTAGTTTTTACACATGGATAACTATCGTATCCCCAAAAGATATATATAGGAATTGAAGTATCAAATCTTTAGAAATTAGAAAGGATGGAATGCTCTTAATTTCTTGGTCATTTACTTCAACTCGGTTAACAATAGGATTCTCCCAGTCAATTCTGATCCAAAAAGCAATCAGGGAATTTTCAGAGAAATCTTCTACAATTGAATGACTGTTATTAGAACCTAGAATTTCAAATACTTCCGTATTCACAAACTTGGTTTTTTCATACATGATTTAATATTATTAGTTAACCTTTAATATGTTCCAAAATAGCATTAAAATCCTTCTTGTACGCGTTGCCCTTCAAAGGATTTAAACCCTCACCAGTAATCTTTACTATTGTTATGTAAATAAAATAAAAAATGGTTTCCTGGTCTGGAATCCATTTTTGTAGTTGACCATATGGTGTTACCAATTCGTTTCTCTCTTTAACGTAAAGAAGATAAACAATTACTATTCACTGTCTCAGATGATATAAAAAATTCTTAAAGATAGAGGTGAGATTGATTGTTTTTTCTTCTAGAAATAATGACTTAAATAATATATTGTATACCTAAAACAATGAAAGCCCTACCTCTCTTTCATCCTTACGGCTCCTTGTCCGTGCCAGTGTGAATCAGGATTGCAAAAATCAAGTGACTATTTTATCGAGTTATTTGATGAAACTTCAAACGTTCGTAAAATAAATTTAAATAATAAAAATGGATTAGATTGTAGAAATTACAAAAGAGGTTAATGCTCTAAAGGTGAGTTGGAGAAGTTGAATGTCTTTGAAAAGATTTATTTTAATAATAAACATATTTCAAAAAAATCAGGAAATTTTCGGGAAAGTAATCAATTTTCTTAAATTAACCTTAACAGAAACTTTTTATTTGATTTTCAGTAATACCTTTAATTAATCCCAGTTCACTAATCAAAAATTCATGTGCGTTATCTAACATTTTTTTTTCGCTTGTATTAAGTGCTTTTTCTTTCTTCATACGCATTAAATCACGTACAACTTCAGTACATTCTTGTATTTTACCCGTTTTTATTTTGTCCGTGTTCACTTTATACCTTTGTTTCCACGGCAGTAATCTATCTGATTCTCCATGATGAAAGATGTTTATGATGTGTTTTAATGCAATTATGTCAGTAACAGGGCGTATACTTGAACTCTTACCCGTAGGAATCATGACTTGCATATTACCGATTAACATTTTTATGACATAATACTGTTGTTTTTCCTCTGAGATTTCCTTTTCTTCTATGGCTTTAATTAAACCTACTCCATGCATTGGATAAACAATGTTATCGCCAATTTGAAACAAATAATCCACCTCCATATATGGTAACCTTCTTAACCTTAACATATATATCATTTTTTAGCAAATATTTAATAATATCATAATTTATTTTCCGTTGTCAACTACTTTTTTCTTAAAGATCAGAAAAAGCACTAACAATAGGAATCGTGTCGGATTACCAATAAAGGGAAGGTTGATTTTCCCACGTATATTCTGAAACCTCTACTAACCTTAATATTATTATTCTTTATAAAACCTTCCTGCGCAAATAACACAAAAAGCGACTGCCTTGTTTTGCAATCGCCCCCGTTAGCTTAATAAAGGTATCCTAATAAATCTAACTTGCCATTTTCCCATTTTATATTACCTACTTCTTTGATCATAAGCTCATTAATCTTTTCATGTCCTATTCCGTAAGTTGATTGATTTTCATCGTCAATTTTTAACCATTTACATTCATTATTTACAGACTTGAATCCTGCGTTTAAGTACAATTTTTTGTTATCTGCAAACAAGAGTAAAAAATCAACTAACTTCCCTTCACAGAAATCATTTATTTCAGAGAGCAGTAATGAACCTATTCCCTGTGAACGCTTGTTTTTTGATACACATAAATCGATGATACCAAGAACTCTTATTGGTTTCCCGTTTAAATTCATTACTCTATAATCCAAGCCCACATGACCGACAAGTTGATTAGTATCATCAATTACAATGAACCTAAAATGAGGTAACTGCTTAAAGTAAATTCTATCTTTTGGATATACATCTGTAAAACATTCTACTAATAACTGCCGTAATTTAGTTTCCAATTGACCATTAATTTCATATTCGTAAATTTTTACAATTTTCAATTCAGTTTCTCCTCATCAGTTTATCATTGGGATTAAAACTTATATTATATTTTTTCTTAAATAAACCTTCCCCTTTTACTTCAATAAGAAATTCAACATAAAAAGAGATTAATCCTTCCTGGATCAACGCCCCCTATAGTTTAAGTGTACTTGTTCACAAGCTTTTTATTATTTCTGGAATGCTGCTCCTTTAGCGGTATAATCCTTAATCACAATGAGACATTCGCCAAAACAAACATAATCTTACTTTCTAAATAACTTATTGGTCCCAGATAACAATTACTTAAACAAGAATAGTGTTATTCCTTCTTCAATTAATGCACTCGTTAATTTAATAAGAGATGATTGAAATGTTTAATGATAATAGAGTTATTTAAAAATGAAACTTTCCCGCCTACCATTTATCGTGTACAGTTATAATAAAAAACTACAAGAAATAAGTCGATTGACTACAGTTACAGTTTTAAAATAGAATTATTTACGCTACTGCATTTACCGCGGCAAAATTAAATAAGGATGGTAATGCATATGATTGAAATGAACGATTGGCTTGAGCAATTTAGTCAAAAACTTATTCAACAATTTGGCGAGGAGATTGTCTTTATAGGATTGCAAGGAAGTAGAGCGAGGGAAGAGGCAAAGCTAGACAGTGATATTGATGTAGTGGTCATTTTTAAAGAACTGACGATTGATCGATTATTATCGTATGAAGTCGTTACCCATACGATGCCAAACCGTCATTTACTTTGTGGTTTTATATCGGGTGTAGACGAACTCCAAGCTTGGGATAAATCGGATTTATTTACCTTTGTCTATGATACAAAAGCAGTTTACGGTAGCTTGGAATTTTTAAAGAAACATATTCAACCGGAAGATATCAAGCGATTTGTTCGAACAGGTGCAGGAAATAGTTATCATATGACTTTGCACAATTATTTGCACACAAAATCAGTAGAGGCAATTAAAGCTATATTTAAAAATGCACGTTTCGTAATACAAGGAAAGCAATTTTTAAAATCAGAAATATTTCAATCAGATATAGGGGAGCTTATTCTAAATGCAGAAGAGCTTGATCGACAAGTATTAAGCCGTTTTTTAGAGATTCAACAAGGTATGCCTGTTCATTTACAACAAGATACAACGTTAATTTTTCATTGGGCAAAGGAAACGTTACAAGCAATGAAATGATAAAGACAAAATTGTGCGTTTTTGAACAAATTTTAAAAGCCTTATTACATTTTATGTGTAGTAAGGCTTTTATTTTTCTGTATTAAAATTAAACGACTTTATTATCTTTGTACATATAGTTGCTTAATTCATAATAAAGTCGTTTGGTAATGGTAACATTCACTAGTGGTTTTCTCTTATTGAGCTAAACTGCCCCGTTCGTATTATAAGGTTGACCAAGTAATTGGTTGACCTTTTTGTTTGAGGTCTAGAATACTAGAGGTAGCTGGGGTAGAACGTAGCTGCCCCTGGGGTTTAACCCCGTCAACTAAACCGTTCGCCCCCTACTTATAGAAACATGATTGAAGCTGGTTGGGACATTGATCTCGTATAACAAGCGAAGCTATGACACTATAAGGAGCCATTTAGGGGTTACCAGCTAATTCATTGATGAGGAGGAGATACTCATGAATCCAGTCATTGGTCTGGATATCGCTAAAGGAGAAAGTCAGGTTCAAGCCTTCTTCGAGAAAAAGAAACCGTACAAAAAGAGCTTTAAAGTTGCCCATACACTAGATGGATTACAGGATCTTTATGCATTTATCAAGGAAGTCGAAGAAGTATCTGGCTCAAAGCCTCCCCTTGTTTTGGAATCCACTGGGCATTATCATATGCCAGTTGTACAGTTTTTCGAGAAACGAGGATATCTGTTAATCGTAGTGAATCCACTTATTTCTTACAAAGCAAAAAGTTCAAGTTTACGTAAAGTCAAAACAGATGTCATTGATGCCCACCATCTCTGCGAGCTGTATTATAAGGAGGATTTAGAGCCCTATAAAAAGCGTGGTATACAGCTTTTAAACCTACGTAATCTGACGAGGCAACACGAGAGTTTGACAGGTATGTTTGTACAAGTGAAGTTACAATTTCAAACTGTTCTCGATCAAGTGTTTCCAGCGTATGTAGGAGTATTTGGAGAATTGTATTCGGATGTTTCTTTACGTACATTATCGGCTTTCCCTACCTCTAAACAGGTATTAGAAGCTGGTGAAGAGATTTTATCTAAGAAGATTTATGATTTGTGCAAGAGTCGATCTCGACAATGGGCCTGTAATCAAGCAAATAAGCTCGTGAAAGCAGCTAGCCAGAACCCTTTTCAACAGACCTTGTACCACAGTCATCTTATCAGTTTAGAGATGCTTATTAACATTCTTCTAGAATATAAAAAGCATCTATCCAAACTTGAAGAAGAGATAGATGCCCTAGCAAAAAATATAGAAGAATATCAGATTATCCAATCCATTCCTGGTATCGGTGAAAAAATCGCGGCAACGATTATTTCAGAAATTGGAGAAATAGATCGGTTTAATCACCCTAAGAAGTTGGTTGCCTTTGCGGGAATCGATCCTAGTGTATTCGAGTCTGGCACCTTCAAAGGTACCAAGAATCACATCACAAAAAGGGGTTCCAGCAGGCTAAGACATGCCTTATTCACAGCTGTCCGTTGTGCTATTCGAGATGCACGTAACACCCGAAAGACCAAGGAACTCATCCCTCGAAATAAGAGATTACGTGAGTTTTACGACAAAAAACGTGAGGAAGGAAAGCCTTATCGAGTAGCCGTTATTGCCTGTGCTAATAAGCTTTTACATTGGATTTACGCTCTTTTGAAAACCAAAACAACATTCCAAGATGTAGCTTAAAATAGATTTTCACATATCTTCAAGGAACTTCCATATCGTTGAAGGAAGTTTATTTGTCATGCCTTATTTTTAGTATAACATGCCTTAATTATATGGTTGAGTGAAATGTTTGACAAACTATTAGCTGGTTTAGTTCAATATGAAACTGTCCCAAATAGCTTCCTCCACTACAAAATATTCTTCGTGGGAGCATACAGCTAATATGCATTTATCATTATGGTAAAACATTAAGTCTTCTGGTAGTTCAGGACTAATCCAATCAAAAAGGGAATGACAACACTCTTTCAAAAAGTCTCTTGTAGCATTATTCATACTAAAATAAAAAACGTAGGCTGTATCTTCAGAAAGTCTTGTGGTTTCCCTTTATATTTTTATGTACCCATATCATATTAATCTCACCTGAACGCTACAATTTACCGTTTTTTGGGTTTCTATATGTATTCATCTTTAATATAATTCAATAAAATATTAATAAATTCCTTCTTCACTAACCTATCCCATTCATTCAAGAAGGTAATTCCCACCCAATTTTACCGCAAATGGATAGCAGCTCCCTTTTTATTCAAAGCAACAATATTTACGAAAAAGCCTTTTATAGAGATCTCAGCCTATTAACAAAGGATATTTACAATTAATTACATATGAATTATGCTTTATTTACAGAGGAGGTGTTAGAGATTGAGCACAAACACATTTTTCATTCGATTTTCCATCAGCATACTTCTTATTTTCGGAGGAACATTTACAATCCGTTATTTTAGAACAGGTGAGCTTTTAATCGATCAAATAATGGGAATAGCCGCCGGTTTACTTATTTTAATTGCATCCCTCGTATGGAGAAATAAATCCAAGCAATCCACATAATAGACGTTTGACAGATTTACGCATACAATCCATCCTTAAAAAGATTCTCGAATTTGATGATTCTACTTCATTTGTTTACTTCAATTCTCATCTTCAGACCACTCATTTCTTTCGCTTTTTATAAATCAATTCTTAGCATATTAATAAAATTACGTTATTTCTCTTACATGTCATAATAATTTGGAAAAATCCTTGGAGGAAACAATGAAGAAAGTAATAAATAAGATTAATCCCAAGATTGAAGTAGCCGGAGTGTCATTAATTGAATTAAAGAAAACAGAACGAACACTTGGCGCTACCTTTCCAGAAGAATACAAGGAACTCTTTCTAGAAACAAATGGTGCAACATTCGGAGAATGGACTTTGTACTCGATTCAAACTAATGAACAATTAGCCTTTACAATGGATATTGTTAGGCAAAATCAAGAGAACCGGCCTAAAAATATGCCTGATGAATTTATTTGTATTGGTGACCATATCAATGGAAATAATCTCTGCTATCGAATTCGAAAAAGATTTATGCAAGAGCTGATTTTTCTATGGGATGATAAAAAGGGAAAATGCGAATGTAAGGCTTCAACTTTAAGTGAATTTATTGACTGGTATGTACCGAAAAAGACAAATAAGCCTAAAATCTTAGGCACATTTACAATCGAAAGTGGGAAGTTAATTGTTACGGACCCATGTTACGATAAAGATGAAGAAGACCTGCAAGTCTTACTTCTAAATGTGAAAAATGGAAAGTGGACAGCATATGTTACACACACTGATGAGGAAGCAGTACAAAATTTGTTCGTATATTATGGTGAAAAGAAACCAAGCGGGAGATGGCATGATTGCGCTCAAGCAATAGCGGTTGATTCAGCACAAGCAGGAATCTTTGATTTTGACGTTTTTCAAAAAGATGAAACAATCCCATATGAACTGATAAATACCCATGATATAGAGATAGATGAGGCTAGCTCAAAATACTATGTAGTATGCTGTGATATGACTGATACAGATGAACAAGCCGGAGTGGTTCCTGGAGGTGCGGTTTCTATGTCTGGCTATGGTGATGGAATGTATAAAGTCAAAGTGAAATATAATATTTTCAAACAGGTTGTTGGCGTAATGATTACTTTTGAGGATGAGGAATAATACAAAGGTCAGACCATCTTATACAAGTATAGGGAGATAAAGTGATTACTGATCAAAAAAGAGAAGTCGACAGGATATGGTTCGATGAATACTTTACGAAAGGTAATCTTGAACTCTTAGATCAGCTTACAGATTCACATTTTATATTCCACTCAAGAAATACAGATAACCCAAAAAATGATATGAGAGAATTTATGAACTAGTATAGGAATGTTTTTCAGGATGATGAATGGATAATAGATGATTTAATAGAACAGGGAGAAAAGCTAGTTGTCCGTTATACCGGCTGGATGACCTATAAAGGTGGTTGGTTTAACATTCCTTCGGATAACCAACGAATCAAAGAAACAGGTACATGATATTTAAATTTAGGGAAGGAAAAAATAGTGATGCTGCCATCCTTTATGAATTAGGGGCTTTACCAAAAAATACTCATCAGAGCTTCTGATATTAGAATATACATATGAAAAGAGCTGCATAACTAATATGCAGCTCTTTTCACATCAATTTTTATATTCGCGCCTGTATGGCATTCCAAGCCGTATCTTTTCCAAGCCCAGTCTCCGAAGAGAACAAAATCACTTCGTCACTTTCGATAATATTCAGTGTGTCTTTCACGACTTTTAGATGCTTTTGCCATTTACCTTTTGGAATTTTATCCGCTTTGGTTGCAATAATGATACAAGGTATCTCATAATGCTTAAGAAAATCATACATCATTACATCGTCCACAGACGGTTTATGGCGCAAATCAATGATTAAGAGCATAGCACGTAAAGGCTCACGTGTCGTAATGTATGTCTCAATCATCTTACCCCATGCTTCACGTTCGGACTTGGATACTTTCGCATATCCATATCCCGGTACATCGACGAAAAATAATTGCTCATTAAGCTTATAAAAGTTCAATGTTTGTGTTTTACCCGGTTTAGATGAAGTACGGGCCAAACCTTTCCGATTGATCATTTTATTAATAAAAGAAGATTTTCCTACATTTGAACGTCCAGCAAGAGCGAACTCCGGAAAACCATCTGTTGGATATTGTTCCGGTTTAACAGCACTCATCACAATCTCTGCTTGAGTAATTTTCAACTTTCTCCACCTACCAATGCATGTTGCAGCACTTCATCAAGTTGTGATACAAATACGAATTCTAATTCTTCACGAACACTTTCAGGAATATCATCAATATCTCTCTCATTATCAATCGGACATATAACTTTCTTTAGTCCTGCACGATGAGCACTCAATGACTTTTCCTTTAATCCCCCAATCGGCAATACACGACCACGCAAAGTTATTTCACCAGTCATCCCTACTTCCTTACGGATCGCTTTACCCGTAAGCGCTGAAATTAAGGCAGTCGCTATAGTAATACCTGCGGAAGGACCATCTTTTGGAACAGCTCCTTCAGGAACATGAATATGAATATCATATTTCTCATAGAAATCCTTGTCAATCCCAAAATCTTCAACCTTGGAACGAACATAGCTGAAAGCAGCCTGCGCGGATTCTTTCATGACATCTCCAAGTTTACCCGTCAACACAAGTTTGCCCTTACCTGGTGATAAAGAAACTTCAATTTGAAGGGTATCACCGCCAAATGTAGTATAAGCAAGTCCAGTTGCTACTCCAACCTGGTCTTCACGCTCTGCTTCGCCATGACGGAAATACGGTTTACCCAAAAATTCAGCCACTACTTTTTCTGTGACA
Organism: Pradoshia sp. Z4_20; assembly: GCF_058216035.1. NCBI lineage: Bacteria > Bacillati > Bacillota > Bacilli > Caryophanales > Bacillaceae > Pradoshia > Pradoshia sp. Z4_20. The sequence continues at coordinate 130,910 of NZ_JBZAJD010000001.1, read as the reverse complement.
ATAACTTTTTTCTTCTCACCTGAAACAATAATCTTGGCTACTTTCCGGCAGATTGCCGCCAATTGCCTTTCCAAAGTACGAACCCCAGCTTCTCTTGTATATTGCCTGATGATTTTGATAATCGCATCATCCTTCATTTGAAGCTGGCTTCTTGTCAATCCGTGAGCTTTGATTTGTTTTAGCATCAGATGATCTTTAGCAATATGGAGCTTTTCAATTTCCGTATAGCCGGAGAGATTAATAATTTCCATCCGATCACGTAGAGGTGCCGGAATCGTTGCTAAATCATTGGCTGTAGCAATAAACATTACATTGGAAAGATCGTAGGTTTCCTCAATATAATGATCGCTGAAAGTATTGTTTTGCTCCGGGTCAAGAACTTCAAGCATAGCTGAAGATGGATCCCCCCGAAAATCGTTGGACATTTTATCAATCTCATCCAATAAGAAAACCGGATTAATGGTTCCCGCTTTTTTCATCCCTTGTATAATACGGCCAGGCATAGCCCCCACATACGTACGGCGATGTCCGCGTATTTCTGATTCATCTCTTACTCCACCAAGAGAAACCCGGACGAAATTACGGTTCAAAGACTTAGCTATGGATTTTGCCAAACTAGTCTTACCTACCCCTGGAGGTCCCGCAAGGCAAAGAATTGGTCCTTTTAAGGAATTCGTAAGCTTCTGAACAGCCAAATATTCAAGCACGCGCTCTTTCACCTTTTCAAGACCATAATGGTCTTTGTTTAAGATGTTCTCAGCTTTTCTAATATTCAGATCATCCTTCGTTGCTTTCGACCAAGGAATTGCAATCAGCCACTCAATATAATTACGAATGACCGCACTCTCTGCAGATGTTGCCGGAATCTTTTCATAGCGGTCCAGCTCCTTAAGTGCAGTTTCCATGACATGAGCCGGCATGCCCGCTTCCTTTATCTTCTCAGCAAATTCAGCAATCTCAGCAGCCTTACCTTCTTTGTCACCGAGCTCTTTTTGGATTGCTTTCATTTGTTCGCGTAGATAATATTCCTTTTGTGTTCGCTCCATTGATTTTTTGACACGCAGACCGATTTTCTTTTCGAGATTCAATACTTCTTTCTCGTTATTGATTAAACTGATTACTTTGTTTAATCTTTCCTTGACATCAATGGTCTCAAGTATTTCCTGCTTGTCCTTCAGCTTAAGCGGCAAATGTGATGTAACAATATCGGCCAGTCTGCCGGGTTCTTCTATATCAACAGTTGAATTATATGTTTCTGTTGTGACCTTTTTTGAGATTTTTATGTACTGTTCAAAGTAATTTAATAAAGTTCTCATCAAAGCTTCTGTTTCAGGATCCTTCTCTACTGGATCTTCAATAATTTCGAGCTTCGCTGTAAGAAAATCACTATCATCCTCATAGGAAACCATTTGTGCTCTCGATAAACCTTCTACCAACACTCGAATTGTCCCATTTGGGAGTTTAAGCATCTGTTTTACTTTAGTGAGTGTACCCATTTCATACAAATCATCTTCACTGGGCTCATCTGTAGAAGCTTCCTTCTGAGTAGTTAAAAATATCAAATGGTCATCTACCATCGCTTTCTCTAGCGCCTGAACAGATTTTTCCCTTCCAACATCCAGATGGAGAACCATCGTTGGGAAAACAAGCAATCCGCGAAGCGGCAGGAGGGGAACGTTTTTGTCCATAGTGTTTGCCATTTGTTGCACCTCCAAAACATGCTAATATATGTATTATTCATTGACCTTTTACCAATTTTATCGTATTTACTGGTTTGTGTCTATTTGGGACGATAAACGAAACCATGTTACTTGTTTTCCCTAAATTTAAGTGGATGTAACACCTTTCAATCAATTTTTAAGGTAACAAAATTTCCCACTCTCATTATTAGTAAGACAAAAAAAAGGCTCGCTCTGATGCAAGCCTTTTAATTTTGTTCCCTCAGCCGCTTTCCCGTTCAGAAAGTGGCATATTTTCAATAATAGTATCAATGGCCGCTGTACGATCGAATACTAGTTGAAATACTTCCTTTAAGTTCCTGACAGGTTTAATTTCAATATTTTCGACTTGGTTTAACAGGGCTTGTATATTTTCTTCCGGAATCAGAACTACATCGGCTCCCGCTAACTTAGCTGCTGTCACTTTCGTAAACACACCGCCAACCGGCTTAACCTTCCCGTGAATGCTGATTTCTCCTGTCATTGCAACATTATTTTTTACCGGTATTTGATAGATAGCTGAGTAAATCCCAACGGCCATAGCAATGCCTGCCGAAGGACCATCAATCGGTATACCGCCCGGAAAATTAACATGGATATCAAATTTGTCAGCTGGTACGCCAATCGTTCTCAGGACAGTCACCACATTTTCAATCGATCCCTTAGCCATGCTTTTTCTTCTGATGGATTTTCCTGCACTATTAATACTTTCTTCTTCTACGATTCCAGTTATATTAACTGATCCCTTATCAACCGCATCAATAACCGTAACTTCAATCTCAAGTAACGCCCCTGAGCTTGGTCCGGTTACAGCCAGACCATTTACAACACCAACGGCAGATTCTTTCGCAATAAAGCTTTGATATCTAGGAGACATTTGGCTGGATTGAACAATCCATTCAATATCTTCATCTTTAATATAATCTCTATTTTCTGTAATGGCTAAACCTGCGGCACTCTGAACCATATTTACAGCTTCCCGTCCATTGCTGGCAAAATTACCAATGACATTAAGCGCCTCATCACTAATCTCTAAGGACACCCGTTCAACTGCATTTTTGGCCACCTTTTTCAGTTCCTCCTGATTTAATTCACGAAAAAAAATCTCCATGCATCTGGAACGAATCGCAGGCGGAATTTCAGAAGGTGTTCTCGTTGTAGCCCCAACAAGCCTAAAATCAGCAGGCAATCCATTTTGAAAAATTTCATGTATATGTTTTGGTATATTCGGATTCTCTTCATTATAGTATGCACTTTCAAAATGTACTTTCCGATCTTCCAATACCTTCAATAATTTGTTCATTTGTATATTATGCAATTCTCCAATTTCATCAATAAATAAGACACCGCCATGAGCATTTGAAACTGCCCCCTGTTTTGGCTGTGGAATACCTGCCTGGCCCATTGCTCCGGCGCCCTGATAGATTGGGTCATGAACAGAGCCTATAAGTGGGTCAGCAATTCCTCTCTCATCAAATCTGGCTGTTGTGGCATCCAATTCTACAAATGTTGCGGTTTGCCTGAATGGAGATTTCATATTTGCTTTAGCCTCTTCCAGCACCAGTCGCGCAGCGGCCGTTTTCCCAATTCCAGGCGGACCATAAATTAGTACATGCTGTGGATTTGGCCCACAAAGTGCTGCCTTTAGTGCCTTGATTCCATCCTTCTGACCAATAATATCATCAAACCGTGCTGGTCTTACCTTTTCGGAAAGCGGCTCAGTTAATGAGATAGACTTCATTCGATGAAGCTGATCCATCTCCTTCTTAGCCTCTCGATCAATCGAAACCTTTTGTACCCTTTGACCCTTTAACAAATTTAAAAAATACATGCCAATCACTATTCCAAAGAACAGCTGGATAACAATAACCACACCAGTCCAACTCATATAAGCACCCTCCTGAAATCACATCGTTGAGATACAAGCTAGTATCTCCCTAGAAAGGATGGAATAAACATCAAAAAGCTGAGCCGACTGATCAGCTTCGACAAGCATAAGAGGAGGCGCACAGATGTGTTCTTTCCTCCCGCAGTGGGTGGCTATCCTTATGACTCAAGCTCTATATATCTACACCAAAACCTGCCATCTACTTTAGCGTTTGGCTGGAATTTGAGCTGAATTGGCTGGATTAGTGCTGAATTGGCTGGATTAGTGCTGAATTTGGCTGGATAAAATCTAAAATTGGCTGGATTAATGAAGGAATCAGCTGGATTCCTACTCCAATCGGGTCAATCTCTTATTATTCTTCCTATAAAAGCAATTGTTTTCTTCTAACTCTCCAAACATGTATCCATTTAAGAATAGATAACCTGTAAATTACGTCATTTGCAATACAAAAAAGGCCAATCAAGATTTTGATTGGCCTCTTCTACAACTTATATCTTTATCAAGCAGATGTTTTCTTTTCAACTGTTTCAGTTGTTCCATCAACAAGAATTATTTTTGGAGATTCGCCTTTAGAGATCACTTCAGCTGTAATGATACATTTTTTAATATCATTACGGGAAGGAAGTTCAAACATGACATCCAGCATAATTCCCTCAATAATGGAACGAAGTCCACGTGCACCTGTTTTACGCTCAATTGCTTTTTTCGCAATTTCTAACAACGCTCCGTCCTCAAATTCGAGTTCTACGTCATCAAGTTGAAGCATTTTTTGGAATTGCTTAACAAGCGCATTTTTTGGCTTAGTAAGGATTTGGATTAATGTATCCTCATCTAATTGCTCAAGTGTAGCAATTACCGGCAAACGTCCGATAAATTCTGGAATTAATCCAAAACGAAGCATGTCTTCAGGAAGAACTTTAGTTAACAAGTTTTTATCTTCAACTTCTTCTTTAACTGATCCAAAACCGATAACTTTTTGGCCAAGACGGCGTTTAATAATCGGTTCGATTCCATCAAATGCACCACCGCAAATGAATAGAATATTCGTTGTATCAATTTGGATGAATTCTTGATGAGGATGCTTTCTTCCTCCTTGTGGCGGAACGCTTGCCACTGTGCCTTCAAGAATTTTCAGCAACGCCTGCTGTACACCTTCACCTGAAACATCTCGTGTAATGGATGGGTTTTCAGATTTACGTGCAATTTTATCGATTTCATCAATGTATATAATGCCTTTTTCAGCTTTCTCTACATCGTAATCAGCAGCCTGAATTAGCTTAAGTAAGATATTTTCAACATCTTCACCCACGTAACCAGCTTCAGTTAATGACGTAGCATCTGCAATGGCAAATGGTACATTTAATAATCTGGCTAAAGTTTGAGCAAGAAGTGTTTTCCCGCTTCCAGTAGGCCCGATTAAGCAAATATTGGATTTAGATAATTCTACATCTTCAATTTTGCTATTAGAATTTACACGTTTATAGTGATTATAAACGGCTACTGCCAAGGATTTTTTAGCACCTTTTTGTCCAATAACATATTCATCAAGGATTTCTAAGATTTCCATTGGTTTTGGTATATCTTTTAACTCAACTTCTTCTTCAGTACCCAGTTCTTCTTCTACAATTTCAGTGCATAACTCTATGCACTCATCACATATATAAACACCTGGACCCGCTACGAGTTTTCGGACTTGTTCTTGAGTTTTCCCACAGAAAGAACACTTCAATTGCCCTTTCTCATCATTAAATTTAAACATAGTTTCACCCCTTGGTATTATGAACTCTATCATGAAATCTGCAATTCTTTACGATCCAGATTAACTAATGAAGGGTATGTAAGGATTGTAACATACATTGCCCCATATAAGGTAAGAAAAAGGCCGTACTCATTTGCCAAACTAATTGTTCCTTATGTATATGTACATAATATCCATTCTTGACTCCTTTCAATCCTGGAAATCAAAAATGGAAGAGTTTTAAATCCTATTTATTTAGAATTAATCTACACTTAATTCATGAAAAAAGCAATTATGTATGTGTTAAAATATTTCGATTCTAAAAGTCGAATCTTCTCGAAACTTTGGCCCTGCAATTAGTATGTATAGTATGTATAAAACAAGGTACGATAAAATCGCACCTTGTTTTGTTATTTAATATGTGTATTAAGCTTCTACTGTTTTGCTGTTATCAACTAATACGTCGATTGCTTTTCTTACTAATAAGTCACCTTTAACACTTTCAGTTCCGCCAAGCGCTTGGATGATTTGTTCAGCAGTCAAGCCATATTGCTCAGACATTGCTTGTACTTCAGTGTTGATTTCTTCTTCAGTAACTTCAAGGTTCTCTGCTTTAGCGATTGCTTCAAGAGTTAAGTTGATGCGTACACGCTTTTCAGCTTCCTCTTTCATTTGACCTTTAAGAGCATCTTTGTCTTGGCCAGAGAATTGGAAGTACATGTCAAGAGTCATACCTTGAGCTTGAAGACGTTGTTCAAATTCTTGAATCATACGATCTGTTTCAGTGTCGATCATTGCTTCTGGAATATCGATTTCTGCAGTTTCTGCCGCTTTTTCGATAACTGTGTCTTTTACATGGTGCTCTGCTTGATGGTTTTTAGACTCAACTAAACGAGTTTTGATTTTTTCTTTAAGTGCTTCCAATGTTTCTACTTCTTCATCAACATCTTTAGCAAATTCATCATCTAACTCAGGTAATTGTTTTGTTTTGATTTCATGAATTTTCACTTTGAATACAGCTGGTTTTCCTGCTAATTCTGCAGCATGATATTCTTCTGGGAAAGTAACTTCAACATCTTTTTCTCCACCAACTTCAAGACCAACCAATTGCTCTTCAAATCCTGGAATGAAAGAGTTAGAACCAAGTTCTAAGGAGTAATTATCTGCTTGTCCGCCTTCGAATGCTTCGCCATCAACGAATCCTTCAAAGTCTAAAACTACAGTATCACCATTCTCAGCTTGTCCTTCTTCTTTGATTACAAGCTCTGCGTTACGCTCTTGTAAAGTTTTGATTTCTTTTTCGATATCTTCATCAGTTACTTCAGTATCAAGTTGTGTAACTTCAATACCTTTGTATTCGCCAAGTTTAACTTCTGGCTTCACAGTAACAGTTGCTTTGAAAATAAGAGCTTCGCCTTTTTCCATTTTTTCGATATCAATTTCTGGACGATCAACTGGCTCGATTTTAGTTTCTTCAATTGCATTAGCGTATGCTTCTGGAAGAATAAAATCTAATGCGTCTTGGTAAAGAGACTCAACGCCAAATTTCTTTTCAAATAATGCACGAGGCATTTTTCCTTTACGGAATCCTGGCACTTGTACTTGTTTAACCACTTTTTTGAATGCTGAATCTAAGCCTTCGTTTACTTTTTCAACCGGTACTTCAACAGTTAATACACCGCTGTTCCCTTCAAGCTTTTCCCATTTTGCAGACATGGTTTTCCCTCCACTATATATATTTCCTAATAATCGTTTTCTCTTAACACGATATTATGTGCAACTAGATTTATTGATCTTAGGCAGTACAGCCTTACTGTACCAATGCATATTGCAACCACTATATTATAACATAGGTTTCCTACGTTTCAAGACTTGGACCCTCAAATAACAGGGAAAGTCATCCCCTCTAGATTCCTGATTTCCTCTATAATTATATTTATCCTTTCATCAGGCTCCTTCAAATCGATTCCATAGGCTTCCGACACAATTCGATAATAGCCTTCTGCCCATCCTTCGAGATTCGGTATATTCAATGGATAAAGCAGGATATTATGCCTTTTAACCATTTCCATTGCCTGTTCGAACATGATAGGATTATTATTTTCCAACCTGTCACGTAAGGTTTTATGTATGTCAGATAAAAAATGCGTTTCTTCAACAATTGGTAAGTCTACTATATTCACTGTAATAGTTTGACCGAACTTATCCACCTCTACAATCTTATCCACTTCCTGCTCTTTTAATATGGATAAAGTAAAGGTTTTTAAAAAAGGATGTTTTTCTTCTATTAAATATTGGCAAAGCAGCCCTACCCACGGTCTAATATTTTGCCCTGCAAGTGAAGATAGCATAAAAAATTGCTCTTGCATCGTTCCGGTTTCCAAAATAACTTTTATTTCTTCCTCCTGAATTTGAGGTGATTCGACTTTAAATTCAGGAAAATCATCTGAATATTCCTGTTCGCTGCCCTGTTCCACAATTCGTTTACTCATAGCCAATAGATGTTCTAATGATTCAACTCTGCCTTCAGGTACTTGATTTTCTTCCAATAACGCTTCGACTACCGATATAATCTCGCGATGTTCATTTAATTGCAGAAGGATCATTAAATAAATATTGATGACATGAAAATACTCTCCAATTCCATTTCCCATCATCTTATTCACTATAGCTTTTGCATCTTGGTAATTCCCGAGCTCTACAAGTGACAGAGCCAATCCGATATTGATATCTTCATCTTCCGGTTCCAATTCATACGCCTGGCCAAATAATTCACGGGCATTTTTGAATTTTTTCTCCTCCATGGCTTGCATACCTTTTTTGAGGAGCAATTGTGCCAGATTAGGAAAAGGAATTACCTTTTCATCCTTTCGTTCACTTTTTGTGTTCTTCATAACAAACCGCCTTGATTTTTTTGAATTAATTGTCGTTAGTTTAGCATGCCTTTCCATGAAAAACAAAAAATCTTTCTGTTATTCACTCAATAAGCAATGAAACGCAAAAAAACATAGACTATATATCTTGTAGTCTATGCCAGTATTCTCTGTTCGTATTGATTGATTTCTTCATTATACTGAAGCGTTAGTTCAATTTCATCCCAACCATTAATCAGCATGTTCTTCCAATATGGATGAATATCAAATCGAGCAAGTACGTTTTCTTGTGCTCTCAATTCTTGATTAGGTAGATCAACCGTTAGATCCAACGGTGTTTTACGTATAAATTCCTTTAGTGAAGCAAGAGTCTCTTTTTCTAAGGTTATCGGCAGTATTCCATTTTGCAAACAGTTTTGATGAAAAATATCTGCAAAGGAGGAAGCTAAAATTACTTTAAACCCATAATCCCCCAGTGCCCATGGGGCATGCTCACGAGAGGATCCACATCCAAAATTTTCACCTGCCAACAAAATGGTCGCACCTTTAGCTTCAGGCTGATTCAGTTCAAAATCGTCTCGCTCGGTTCCATCTGCATGAAAACGCCAGTCAAAAAATACATACCTGCCAAACCCGGTACGCTCAATGCGCTTTAGGAACTGCTTCGGTATAATCTGATCTGTATCGACATGATCGCGTTCAAGAATAACAGGTTTACCTGTATAGACTGTCATTTTTTCCATTTTAGTGACCTCCTTTTCCAGAAATCATAGGATTCACCGCTTCTCTGATATCTACAAACTTTCCGTAAATCGCTGCCGCTGCTGCCATGCGCGGAGATACTAAATGCGTTCTTGCTCCAGTGCCCTGTCTTCCTTCAAAATTACGGTTCGACGTGGAAGCACAATGTTCACCTGCCGGCACCACATCTGGATTCATACTTAAGCACATGCTGCAGCCTGCTTCTCTCCATTCGAATCCAGCTGCTTTGAAAATCGTATCCAGACCTTCTTCCTCTGCCATCTTCTTAACAGCCTGTGAGCCTGGAACGACCATTGCTCTCACTCCTGCAGCAACCCTATTACCATCGATAATTTCAGCCGCTTCCCTTAAATCTTCTATCCTGGAATTTGTGCAGGAACCAATAAATACATGCTGAACCGGTATATCTGTAATTGCCTGACCTTCTTTAAGACCCATGTATTCTAGCGCTCGCTGTAATGTTTTGGCTGCTGCTGGCTTCATTGAATTTGAATGAGGGATATTCCCGGTTACCGGGCTGCACATCCCAGGATTGGTACCCCAACTGACCATAGGAGAAATATCATCTCCATTCATGTAGATTACTTTGTCATAATCTGCATCAGCATCACTGGCCAATTCTGACCACCGCTTACAATATTCCTCGAATTCGTCCGGCACGGGAGCATATTTCCGGCCCTTCATATAAGAAAAAGTAGTTTCATCCGGGCTAACCAGACCGGCACGAGCGCCGCCTTCAATAGACATATTACACATAGTCATGCGCTCTTCCATCGACATATTACGTACTACATCGCCTGCATATTCCAAAATATAGCCGTTACCAAAGTTCGTTCCATTTTGAGTGATGATAAATAAAATGACATCCTTTGCAGTAACCCCATTTTGGAGTGAACCGTTTATTTCAATTTTCATCGTTTTCGGTTTGTTTTGCCAAATGGTTTGCGTCGCTAATACATGCTCCACTTCGCTCGTGCCAATTCCAAAGGCCAATGCACCAAATGCACCATGTGTAGATGTATGACTGTCGCCGCAAACAATGGTTTTTCCCGGCCAGGTTAAGCCTAAATCAGGTCCAATCACATGGACAATTCCCTGGTCTTCACTATCAAGGCCTGCTAAAGGTACTCCAAATTCCTGGCAATTCCGTTCAAGTGCTGTCAATTGCCTTTTCGCCACCTCATCTGTTATTACAAAACGATTAATGGTGGGGACATTATGATCCATTGTTGCAAAGGTCAAATCTGGTCTGCGTACCTTTCTTTTCTTTAGGCGAAGACCCTCAAATGCCTGAGGAGAAGTCACTTCATGAACGAGATGCAGATCGATGTATAATAAATCTGGTTTTCCCGCCTCCTTGTGCACTATATGATTTTCCCAGATTTTATCCACGATCGATTTACCCACATAGATCCCTCCTCATTTTATTGATACCTTTAATTTTTTTTACGCGTACGCTTCCATAATGTGAAAAATAGCGTCCTTCTGCAAAATTTCTTCCTTAATAGCCCTGGCCATTTCCGTAGTTGACAGCACTTTTCCATCTCCTGATATATCTATTGTATGTTTGCCGGAGTCCAGTACATTTTTCACCGCTTGTTCCACTATACTTGCCTCTTCTTCCATTTGGAAGGAATGGCGAAGCATCGATGCAACAGACAGAATCATTGCAATTGGATTAGCTTTATCCTGGCCTGCGATATCCGGGGCAGAGCCGTGAATTGGTTCATATAAATGCAAACCATTTTCAGAAAGACTTGCTGAAGGGAGCATTCCAAGTGAACCAGTTAAGACACTTGCCTCATCGCTCAAAATATCACCAAACATATTTTCAGTCACCAATATGTCAAATTGCCTTGGATTACGGATAAGCTGCATCGCTGCGTTGTCTACGAGCATATGCTCAAGCTTCACTTTTGGATACTCACTGGCTACTTCTTCTGCCACCTCTCTCCACATTCGGCTTGATTCTAATACATTTGCCTTATCAACGGATGTTACCTTTCCTTTTCGTTCCTTTGCCAATTCAAAAGCGAGTATGATAATCCGCTTTACTTCTTCGCGTTCGTAATACAGAGTATCGACAGCAGATTCCATGCCATCATGATAATTACGCTTACTCGGTTTGCCAAAATATAACCCGCCCGTTAGTTCCCTCACGATTAAAAAATCCGTACCATCAATGATTTCTTTTTTCAAAGGTGATGAATCCTCGATGCTGGCATAATAACTGATTGGACGCATATTTGCGTATAAATTTAACTCTTTGCGGATTTTTAACAGCCCTTGCTCAGGTCGCATCTCCGGGGGATTATGATCCCATTTCGGACCGCCAACTGCTCCAAGTAACACGGCATCATTTCGTTTACAAAGGTCAATCGTTTTTTCAGATAAAGGGGTACCCTCCGTGTCAATCGCTGCCCCGCCAATTTGCCCATATTCAAAGACGAATTCATGCCCGAATCGTTCACCAATAGCATTGAGGATTTCGAGGGCTCCTATCATAATTTCTGGTCCAATTCCGTCACCCGGCAATACAGCAATGTTTTTTTTCATATCGAAGAAATCCCCCTTATTGATTAATTCGTGATCACCATTGATTGGTGCTCTACTGTTAAAATCACTCGGTTAATAGCATTTAAATACGCTTTGGCCGACGCTTCCAACACATCCTGGGCTAATCCCCGTCCGCTTGTTTCCACTCCCTGATAAATAATTCTTACAAACACCTGTGCCAACGCATCTCTGCCGCCGCCAACTGATTGAATACGGTAATCCTGCAGCTTAACTGGTTTCTGGATGCAACGCTCGAGCGTATTGTATAACGCTTCAATACTCCCTGCTCCAGTGGAGGCCTCCTGTATTCTGTCGTTATTTACCCCTGACAATGTAACGGTTGCTGTAGGAATCTGATTGGTTCCGTATTGAACCTGAATGGAAATTAATTCATAATAGTTATCCTCTTTTGTTACTTTCTCTTCCAGTACTAACGCGACAATATCATCATCTGTCATTTCTTTCTTACGATCTGCGAGATCCTTGAATACTTTGAAAAGGTGATTAACTTCTTCATCCGACACAGGGAAGCCTAACTCTTCTAATTTTGTACGGAATGCATGCCGGCCTGAATGCTTACCAAGCACCATGGAGTTAGAACTTAATCCAACTAATTCAGGTTCAATTATCTCGTAGGTTGTTTTCTCTTTAAGCACACCGTCTTGATGAATGCCGGATTCATGTGCAAAGGCATTTTTACCTACTACAGCTTTATTTGGCGGGATTACCATACCTGTCAGTTTACTGACCAATTCACTTGTACGTTTAATTTCACTAAGAACCAAGCCGGTTTCTGCCTGATAAAAATCTTTTCTTGTATATAGGCCAAGCGCTACTTCTTCCAGTGCAGTATTCCCGGCCCGTTCACCAATTCCATTAATGGTACCTTCTATCTGAGTCGCTCCGGCCAGAATCGCTGCCATAGAATTGGCGGTCGCCAATCCTAAATCGTCATGGCAATGGGCAGACAACGTAACCTGATCTATAGATGGAACGTGGCTCATTAGATATCGGAAGACTTCACTGTATTCTTTCGGTGTGATATAACCAACCGTATCCGGGATATTGATGATCTTTGCTCCGGCTTTGATAGCTTCTTCCACAATCCGAGCCAGGAATGGAAGCTCTGTTCGGCAAGCATCTTCAGCTGACCATTGAATAACCGGGAAATACTTCGAAGCATAACGGATCGAAGCCACGGCAGCTTCAACTACCTGATCCTCCGTCATTTTCAGCTTATACTGCCTGTGTATGGGTGATGTAGCAAGAAAGACATGTATCCTCGGGTCGGCCGTTTGCTTTAAAGCTCCCCACACTGCATCAATATCACTTTCCACAGATCTTGCCAGTCCTGTTACCGTTGAATTTTTGACTAAATCAGCAATTTTCTTCACTGATTCGAAATCTCCTGGAGAGGCTGCGGGAAAACCAGCCTCAATGATATCTACACCCATTTTTTCTAATTGTTTGGCTATCTCCAGTTTTTCGGTCAAATTAAGAGTGACTCCGGCAGATTGTTCTCCATCACGTAAGGTCGTGTCAAAAATATTAATTTTTCGCACTGCCGACCACTTCTTTCTGTTTCTTTTTTTGCTGTTGAATAAATGGCATCATTTGACGAAGTTCTCTGCCTACCTGTTCAATTGGATGTGCATTTTCCTGTGCCTGTGTCGCGTTAAATACAGGTCTGTTCACTTGATTTTCAAGCAGCCATCCTTTTGCAAATGTGCCATTCTGAATTTCTTTTAACACTTGCTTCATTTCTTCTTTAACAGCCGGGCCAACTACGCGGGGACCTGAAACAAAATCACCCCATTGAGCGGTATCAGAAATGGAATAGCGCATCCCTTCCATGCCGCCTTCATACATGAGATCAACAATTAATTTCAATTCATGTAAACATTCAAAGTAAGCAAGCTCAGGCTGATAGCCAGCTTCCGTCAGCGTTTCAAAACCTGCCTTTACCAAGGAGGTAAGTCCCCCGCAAAGTACTGCCTGTTCTCCAAATAAATCTGTTTCGGTCTCTTCCTTGAATGTAGTTTCAAGAGCTCCTGCCCTAAGTGCTCCAATCCCTTTTGCGTAAGCCAATGCAACTTCTCTTGCTTCACCTGACACATCCTGATAGATGGAAAATAATGCTGGAACACCTGCCCCTTGTTCAAATGTCCTTCTGACTAAATGGCCCGGTCCTTTTGGCGCCACTAGGGATACATCTACAAATGCCGGAGGAACAATTTGATGATAATGGACATTGAAACCATGAGCGAACATCAGTGTATGACCTTTCCGCAAGACTGGTTCAATCTCTGCTTTATATACTTTTGTTTGATGTTCATCCGGTAAGAGAATCATGATTACATCTGCTTCCTCGCTTGCTTCCCTAACAGATTTAACATCAAATCCATCTTCAACCGCCTGGTTCCAAGATTTACCCTCTCGCAATCCAATAACTACTTCAAATCCGCTTTCCCGTAAGTTCTGTGCATGGGCATGCCCCTGTGATCCATATCCAATAACTGCTACCTTTTTATTTGATAAAGCTGCTTCATTTGCTTCATTTTGATAGTACATTTTTGCCATAATTGTTCTCTCCCTTTTTCATTTTTATTTAGACAATTGAATAATTCTTTGTTCCCTGGTTGCCCATTTGAGTGGAGCGGGCAAAAGCGGTAGTGCCTGTTCTAGCTAATTCCTTAATTCCGTACGGCTTGACTAATTCGATAAAAGCTTCTATTTTATTTGATTCACCGGTTATTTGAATCACAAGACTTTCTTTGCCAATATCAATAACCGAAGCTCTAAAAGGCTCAATGAGTGAGTAAATCTCACTTCTCGATTGGGGAGTGGCTGTTACTTTTACTAACGCAAGCTCCCTGGCTACAACGGATTGATCTGTTATGTCCTGTACCTTTATGACATCAATCTGTTTATTTAATTGTTTGGTAATTTGTTCTGCAATTTGCACGGATTCGACGTTTACAACACAAGTTATTCGCGCTCTCTCCTCCATTTCGGATTGCCCTACCGTAATACTTTCAATGTTATAATTTCGTTTCGTAAATAAATTGGTAATCCGGTTAAGGACACCCGGTCTGTTTAGAACGGTTAAAGTGATGATCCTTTTCAATTTTTCTTCACCCCTACCATTTCATTAATTCCCTTTCCAGGTGCAACCATTGGGTATACATTTTCTTTAGGTTCTACAAAAATATTAATTAGTACTGGACTATCTTTACTAAATTCTTCGTTAAATACCCTTTCAGCTTCTTCCTCCGTCCGGATATCGAATCCCTTTATTCCATAAGCTTCAGCCAGCTTGCTGAAGGAGGGCTGGGAACGAAATACACTTTCTGAGTATCGGGATTCATAAAAGATTTCCTGCCATTGGCGTACCATTCCAAGAGAACCATTATTGATAATGATAATTTTTACCGGCAAGTTCAGTTCTGCGATAACAGCAAGTTCCTGAATGGACATTTGGATACCCCCATCACCATTTACGGAGATAACCAAATCATCTGGTTCAGCAATTTGTGCTCCAATCGCAGCCGGTAATCCAAACCCCATCGTGCCAAGTCCTCCGGAGGTTACCCATGCATTCGGACGCTTAAAAGGATAATACTGGGCAGCCCACATTTGATGCTGACCAACATCGGTTGTCACGATGGCATCCCCATTACTCATTTCATAAATCATTTCCATAATTCTCTGTGGTTTCAGGTGCTGACCGTTCCCCTTGTCATAATAGAATGGTGCATCCTCCAGCCAATTCTGAATTTGCTTCCTCCAGCCCTCGTTATCTGGCTGTTTGCCATTCTGCTTGATTAAATGCTTCAGAGCATGCCTGGCATCTCCTACAACCGGGATAGCCGTCGGAACATTTTTACCGATTTCAGCAGGATCAATATCTATATGGGCAACCATTGCATGTGGAGCGAACTTTGATAGATTACCTGTTAAACGATCGTCAAACCTGGCACCAATATTGATTAATAGGTCACATTCAGACAGTGCCATATTGGCTGCGTATATTCCGTGCATCCCTCCCATTCCGATGTAAAGCGGATGACTCGGAGGAAAACTGCCAAGTCCCAATAATGTATTAACGACTGGGATTTGCTGTTGCTCAGCATATTCAAGTAAGTACTTTGAGGCTTTCGCATGAAGGATACCTGCACCAGCCAAGAAAACGGGTTTCTTAGAAGAACTGACTGCTTCTACGAGTCTTCTAATCTGCAAATAATTAGGTTCATACTTTGGCTGATATCCCGGCAAATGGATTGTCTCAGGTTCCTCTTCTATTGCTACGAGCTGAGCCATATCTTTCGGAATATCAATGAGGACTGGCCCTGGCCGTCCTGTTGAAGCAATATGAAAGGCCTCCTTCACGATTCTTGGAATATCTGCCGTATTTCGAATTTGATAATTATGCTTTGTGATCGGTGTTGTAACTCCTAAAATATCTGCCTCCTGAAAAGCATCTGTTCCGATTACTCCTGTACCAACCTGACCGGTAAAAACGACTAAAGGCAAGGAATCCATCATGGCATCAGCAAGACCTGTGACAATATTGGTTGCTCCGGGACCAGAGGTAGCAATTACCACTCCAGGCTTTCCACTTATCCTTGCATATCCTTCAGCCGCATAGATTGCGCCTTGCTCATGTCTTGGCAACACATGCTTCAATCCCGATTTATAAAGTGCATCATAAATGGGTAGAACGGCACCTCCGGGGTATCCAAATAAAACCTCCACTCCTTGCTTTTTCAGGGCATTGACCAACATCTCGGCTCCGCTGATTTTTATTTCAGTTTGTAGGCTTTTCTTCTCAGCAAGAGCTGTTTTCTCCAACATGGAATCTACCTCCTGTTTAGTGATAGGCTTATTTGCCAGGTCTTTTTTAAAAATAAAAAAGCCTTTTCATCACATACGTTTCCCAATTGAAACGCAGGGATGAAAAGGCTTGTTGTCCTTTCCATGGTACCACCCTAATTCATAATTGATTTCATCAATCATGCACTCTTTACTTTTGATAACGGGTTGATCGGTCAAACCCGGTCTGTATTACTGGAGAGTTCATACAGACGCTCAAAGGGGAGTTCATACTTGGAAACAGTACCGATTCTCAGCACCATCGGCTCTCTGTAACTGTTCAGCCCACTTACTACTTATCCTTATCATCGCTTCTACTTATTAAATTCTTGTTATTAGTTCCACTATTATAAATCCAAATAATTACTAATTTGTTATCTCGTTGAAATTTATAATACGACCTTCCAGACACATAGTCAACTGATTTTTCTAAATTATTAGACTATTTAATTAATTCTGAATAATTGTATGCGCTTTCATTGTTTTTGCTAAGCGGTTTTCCTATTTTTAAATTTTTATCATCGCAATATCATTTGTAATTAAAAGAAATAAATGAAATTTCATCTCTATTTTTTACACAAAAAAGAGCCTATAAGCTCTGGAATTTATTGTGACACTCTGATTCTGGGTATAAATTTCACTAAAATAATAAATACAATAGCTGCTAAAAGTGTATAAGGCAAGTATTTCCCAAACAGGTCGGTAAAACGGAACGGTGCTTCATGGATAAACTCGGCTTTCTTCCATTTTTAGTTACCGATTTCAACAGCAATGGCAGAATCAGAAGATTGATTATTCAATTTATAATACTTAGTGCCTACAGGGTATATGTTAGAGCCATTCCCTTTATATTGTCCGGTATCGTCATCTGCTATTGACTCCACCTTGCCTATGTATTTACCAATTTTCCGAGGATCTATTGCCTCATCTTCCTTCATTTCATATACCTTACCCTCCCAAACAACAAAGTATTTATTCCAACTTAATACTTGGGCCAATGATAGATAGATGAATGAAAGGACAAATAGTATCAGGGTCGTCTTTTTTTCAAAGCAATCGAACTCCTTCTTAAATACTATTTTAATAGTAGCATATAATTTCCATATTATTTACATATAATTCAATAAAAAATCCTGCGGATCAATTACCACAGGATTTCACATTATGAAGTCTGGATATTTTTATACTGGCTATCATACATTTCACTGTATCGACCTTTATGCCGTAATAATTCTTCATGCGTTCCACTCTCTTTGACTTGGCCGTCATCAATGACCATAATCTTATCTGCCTCGCGAATCGTACTGAGCCTGTGTGCAATCACAAAGCTGGTACGTCCTCTCATCACTTTACGCATAGCATTCTGTATGGCAAGCTCTGTTCTCGTATCTACACTGCTCGTTGCCTCATCCAGGATCAGGATTGCTGGATCCTTTAATATTGCCCGGGCAATAGCTAGCAGCTGCTTGTTCCCTTGGCTGAGATTCGAGCCATTTTCTAGAAGCATCGTATCGTAGCCATTTGGAAGTCTTGTAATAAAATAATGAGCATTTGCCGTTCTGGCAGCTTCAATCATTTCTTCATCTGTAGCATCCAACCGGCCATATTTTATATTCTCTTTAATGGTTCCCGTAAACAAATACGTGTCCTGCAGCACAATCCCAAACGTATCTCTTAAGCTCTCTCTTGTATAATCACGAATATCTACCCCATCGATTAAGATGCTCCCTTCAGATACCTCATAAAATCTGGTTAAGAGATTCGTAATGGTTGTCTTCCCTGCACCAGTTGGTCCCACTAGCGCATTGTGGCTGCCCGTTTTTGCTTCAAAACTGATATTTTTTAAGATGGGGTGATTTGCGTCATATCCAAATGAAACATTCTTAAACGTTACATTTCCTTCTGAATGCCGGAGTGGAACCGCATGCTCGCCATCTTTTGTCTCTTCATTCTCATCAATCACCTGGAATACCCGTTCAGCACCTGCAACTGCAGACTGAAATAGATTGAATATATTGGCCAAATCATTTAACGGTCTCGTAAACTGCCTTGAATAGCTGACAAAACTGGCGATCACCCCAATCGTTACAGCTTCATTTACAGCCAAGATACCGCCTACAATTGCAATCGCGGCCAGTCCAAGATTATTAATTGCATTCATTAATGGCATTAAATAACCTGACCAGATTTGTGCCTTCCTTCCTGATTCAAATAATTTACCATTGATTTCTTCAAACGTCTCGACCACTTGATTTTCTCTATTAAAGGCTTTAATAATAAGCGTTCCGGATATCGTTTCTTCTATATGTCCGTTCAATTTGCCTAAATGTTTTTGCTGTTCCCGAAATAAAACCCGTGTCCGTTTAGCAATCATTTTCGTCAGCAAATACATAAATGGTATCGTAATACATGCAGCAACCGTCAAAATGGGGCTCAATATTAGCATCATAATAAATGATCCCGTTATTGTGATGACTCCACCCATCAGCTGCGTAGTCGATTGAGAAATACTACTGCTGACATTATCGATATCATTTGTAACTCTGCTCATCATATCGCCATGGGCATGCGAATCAAAATAACCGATTGGTAATTTAAGCAGCTTATGAAATAGCTTGCTTCTTAAAGATTGAACAACCCGCTGAGAAACTCGGACCATCATCCAGCCCTGGAGCAAACTGGATATTCCATCTGTTACATAGACCACAGCCAAAATTAGAATCATCATATGTAATAAGTTCAGGTCAACTGATTCCTTCGCAATCGTATCGACCGTTCTTCCAATCCAATAGGGAACAAATAAGCTGATAGCTGAACTAATAACAACAAAGCCAAAAATAATCCACAGACTTCTCTTTTCAGACCCAAAAAATCCCCAAATCCTTTTAAGAGTTCCCGTAAAATCCTTAGGTTTTTCTACAGGAGCAAATCGGCCCGCACCATGGCCATGGCCTCTTCCCCCTGGTTTCGGCATTTGCGGCTGTGAGGGCTTGCTTCCATTCTCCGATTTATTTGCCATGGCTAACCATCTCCTCACCTATTTGCGAACGTATAATTTCCTGATAAACCGGATTATGTGTTTTTAACTCTTCATGATTTCCAATACCTACTATTTTCCCATTATCCATAATGATAATTTTGTCGGCATCCATAACAGAGGTTATTCTTTGGGCAATCAAAAAAATCATCGACCCTTTCGTTCTTTCCCCTAATGATTCCTTTAATTGCTTCTCCGTGACCGCATCAAGTGCGCTGGTTGAATCATCAAGAATTAAAACAGATGATTTTTTCAACAGGGCTCTGGCAATCGATAATCTTTGCTTTTGGCCACCGGAAAGATTAATTCCGCCCTGTCCAAGATGAGTATCATACCCATTGGGCAAAGCCTCTATGAATGTATGGGCACAGGCTGCCTTGGCTGCCTGTACCACCTCTTCCATACTGGCATTCCCATTTCCCCAAAGTATATTTTCTTTAATCGTTCCCGTAAATAATATAGATTTCTGAGGCACATATGCCACAGACTCTCTCAATAAAGCTGGGTCCATCATTTGAATGTTTACCCCATTCATATAAATAGCACCTTTAGAAGGTTCATACAATCTAGGAATCAAGTTAACCAGACTGCTCTTTCCTGATCCGGTTGAACCTATTATCCCAACTGTCTCTCCCATATTTACATGAAAGGTAGCATCTTTTACTACAAAGTCCTTCGTTCCAAAGTATGAAAAACCAACTTGATTAAAAAAGATACCTTCTTTATCAATAGCTTTTCCAGATGTATCAAGTGTTGAAGGAGGCTCCTCAGTATTAAATACTTCTCCAATCCTTCCGGCAGATACCCTTGCCCGAACAAAGAAATTAAATATCATTGAAATCATCGATAAAGATACTAAGATTTGAGTCATATAGTTCACATAGGCAACAATTTGTCCAACCTGCATCTGTCCATTATTTATATTCCAACCGCCCACTAAAAGGACGAGCACAATTCCAAAATTCACGGTTAGCATGATTCCAGGACTAAATACAGACATTACTCGCATAGCTTTAATAGAGGTTTCTGCCAAATCATCATTCCGTTCTTCAAAACGCTCCTTCTCAAACTTAGAACGATTGAATGCCCTGATCACCCGTATGCCGGATAAATATTCTCTCATTACCCCGTTCAAGCGATCTGTCACTTTTTGAACGCGGATAAAGAAAGGAAAGCTAAGTTTCAGATTCAGCATAATGATACCCGCTACAATCGGAATAATAATTAATAGAATCCATGATATAGAAGCATTTAAACGGACTGCCATGATAATGCTCCCTATACAAATCAATGGAGCCTTCACCATAATTCTCATCAAGCCGTTCACAAATACTTGCACCTGCGTTACGTCATTTGTAAGCCTTGTAACTAGAGTCGCTGCTTCAAAACGGTTCATTTGCACGAGTTTTAAAGACTGTATCTTTTTATATAAATCAGAGCGAAGTTCGGCTCCCATTTTTTGCGAAATATTACTGGAGATTATATTCCTGCTTATCGCACCCAACGCACCTACTGCCGTAACAACTAACATCACTCCGCCCATTTCCAATACAAAAGAAAGGTCTTTATTTGCTACACCTTTATCAATCATCGTTGCTAATATCGTAGGCAGAAGCAAATCACAAATGGCTTCAACCATTAAAAATAGAATCGCAACCGTAAATAAAACTCCATATTTCTTTATATATTTTCGTAAATACCCCATACCTTCACCTTTTTTCGTTACCGACATATGACTACATCCTTATTTTGCTAAAACCTTTTCAATCATACAAGTAAAAAGCCCAATTTACCTTTCCTTTTAAAAACAGTTTAGGAGCTTTATATATAGATAGATAAAAAAACACACGGAATTTCCTAATCGGAAACCCGTGTGTATTCATATTTACATATTTGATTTTTTCAGATAGAGATATACAGGATAACCCAATGCGGTAATCGCTAATCCAATTAAAGAATATAAGGTATCGGTAAAAACCGTACATACCAATATATATACTCCACCAATGATTCCGACAAGCGGAACAAACGGATAGAAAGGAACTCGATAAGTCGGAACTAAGTCCTTACGCTTTTTACGAAGGATGAAAACCCCGTAAATGGCCATTACAAAGAAAATCCATGTGGCAAATAAGGCCAGAGTAGACAGTGTATTAAATGATCCAGATAAAATATAAATAATCGATAAGACCACTTCAAAAATAAAGACATTAATCGGTGTACTTGTACGACTTTCAACACGTCCCATAACATGATGGAACGGGAAGATCTTGCTTTGTGCCATCGCAAATGGCACTCGGACACCTGTCATCAAATATCCGTTCAATGTACCAAATATAGAGATTAGAATCCCTATCGAGATAATCGCTGAGCCGCCGCTTCCAAAAAGAATGAGAGCAGCATCCGTTGCTACTTTTTCTGTCGAAACAATCTCCTGAACAGACATAACAGAGAAAAAGGCTACGTTTATTAGGACATAAGCTGCAATAATAATTGTCATTCCAAATAAAATAGAGCGTGGTAAGTCGCGCTGAGGATTTTTCATTTCTCCAGCCATATTTCCAACACTCACCCAGCCTTCATAGGCAAACAAAGTTCCTAGGATTGCAGCACCAAAGCTAGTTAGGGTAAAGCTATGAACAGATTCTCCCGAGAATAGCGATGCTGTTTCTTTCCCCATTCCATGAATAATTCCAAACACGATAATGGCAATAATTGGAATCATTTTAGCTATCGTAGAAATGAACTGAATCCTGCCTCCAAGTTTAGTTGAGATGATATTTAGTGCGGCCACAAATACTAAAATACCAATCGCTAATAATTTTTGCTGGAGGTCTGTCATAGGCATAAAATATGTTGCTTGTGTGGCAAAAACGATGGATAGCGCCGCCAGAATGCCTGGTATATAGATTAACGCTTGTACCCATCCAAATAGGAAAGCAAATTTTTCTCCATAAAGCTCCTTCAAATAAGCGAATACCCCACCTGTCTCCGGTATAGCTGAGCCAATCTCAGCCAACGTCAGAGCAGCTGCAAGAGTAATTAATCCCCCAAGTAACCAAGCTATAATAGCCGCAACTGGAGAACCGGCGCTTTCCAATACTGGAGTAGCTTTAAAAAATATACCTGATCCAATTACAACCCCAACTACAATGGTTAAGGCTTCTTTCAAACCAATCTCTTTCTTTAAAACAGCTCCCGCTGCATAGATGTTCTTCTTTTGATGTTTTGACATGGCTTAATTAATCCTCTCAAAATAAGTTCCTTATTTCACATATTAAAAATGTTATCCGAAAGAGAGAAGTTATTCAAGACAATTATTGATTTATTAATCATATTAGTATAGCGAAAATTGAATTTATTAATTGATACACTCCTAAATTATCCTATTTTATTTAATAATTACTTCACTAATTATTTGCTCACAATATTTTATAGGAGTATGGTATGTTCTAGTTTCTAATATCTCTTGATGACGAACTAGCTTCCTTTCCAAAACCTAGTCTTGAAACCGTTATTTTTTATGGATATACATAAACATTTGAGTTTTATATTTTAACCTCTTATATAAAAGTTTAGAATTTGTTCTGAATCTTCATATAGTTAAATTTTACCACTAATCAAAAAACATTTATAATAAAAATTGAATCATATAAGGAGGTTGGAACTATGACGAAACAAGTATATGTCATTACAGGCGGATCTGGCGGAATGGGGAAAGCAACTGCTGAATTAGTCGGCAAGAAGGGGACTGTCCTTTTAGCAGACGTTTCGCATGAACGCTTACTTCAAACAAAAGAGGAATTGGCTGGAAAAGGGATTACAGATGTCCTCATTCAAGTCGTTGATATTACATCTAAGGAAAACGTTGCAGACCTAGCTGATAAGACTGCTGAGCTGGGTACATTAAAAGGATTAGTTCATACAGCAGGCCTTTCTCCTACTATGGCGGATTCAAAACGGATTACAGAAGTTAACCTGGTTGGGACAGGCATTATTCTAGAAGCTTTCCTTCCACTTGCTACAGAAGGAACAGCGGTCGTTTGCATCTCTTCCATGAGCGGTTATATGGCTCCCCGTCAAGGCCCTTATATGGAAGTACTAAAACAGCCGTTAGCTGAAAATGCCGTGGAAACAATGGAGCAATTTGCCCAAGGGAATCCTGGGGCTGCCTACAGTTTATCTAAATTAGGCGTACAATTAATTGTTGAGGACCAGGCATGGACATGGGGAGAAAAAGGCGCACGCATAAATTCTCTCTCTCCTGGAACAATCAACACACCAATGGGACGTCAGGAAGCCTCAAAGCAAGCAGAAATGAAGAAGATGCTTGAAATTACACCTTTACGTCGTGAAGGGGAATCAAAAGAGATTGCAACAGCTGTAGAATTTTTATTAAGCGATGCGGCTTCTTATATCACAGGTATCGACTTACGTGTAGATGGCGGTACTGTAGCAAATCTAGCAAAACATAAATAAACAATCCTACAGTAATAGTAAATACTCTATTGCACTCTGAACATTAGGTTTCAAGCTTAACTTTCAGGGTGCTTTGTATGAATGCCTTCCACTACGTCTTCTCCATATCGCCGCTCTATTAATCTGACAATTTATCCTTCTTAAACCTATACATCATCCAATATCCAATATCTGCGAAGCCAATTCGTTTATATATAGCGCCAGCATTTGGATTATCATAAAACAAGCATATTTCCTTTCCCTCACTAAGAAGCTGCTTGCATAACTTGACCATACATTTCGTAGCATAGCCTTTTTTCTTATAATCTCCTAAAGTAGCGACAGCGACTACCATAGCTGAGCAGGAATTTTCCGCTGTAGTCGAAGCGGATGAAACTACTTTCCCATTATCGGTAATATAAGCACAACGCGAAAAACCATCCTTTAAACTTTTACGTTTTTCTTCTACCGACGTACATGAATTTTTAAATTCCGGGATATTTTGCAGCAATTCAACAATTCGTTCTGCATCATCAGGTGCAGCATACTGTACTTCTGTCGTATCTACATAGCCAGCCTCAGCGTTTAAAACTTGGCATTTCGCATAAAATGTTTGCCTTTTATTTAAAAGTCTCTGCTGTAAATAGGGTTCAATATTCTCAGTGACTTCCTTTAGACCGGACATCATGGAAAATTCAGGATCATTCAGCATAATATCAGCAAATCCTTTGGCATCAAATAGATCATTCACAGCATATGGGATATAGTTTTCTTTGTATTTTAAAAGAACGGCAATCAGATTCCCATTTGTATCAAACTCTCCCCAAACCTTTTGGAAATCTTCCTCATATCCATACGCTTCAATATCCCCAATTAAAAATAAGTTTTCAGAAGGCTTCGTATGAATAAAAGACACACAAACATCATGATCTTTTTCGCTTAAACGCTTAATCATTCTCCCTCACTCCCATACAAAAAAATATTGAATGCTTTAATATACAATTTAGCCCATCCACCGACAAAGAACTCGTAAAACTATGCTTTTGAATATTTTAACATAATTACCCATTTATTCAGTGGTATTCTATGTATATATACGGTTGCTTAATAAAATCCTTACTGCCACATTTCCTTCTTCATGTTATCACTTTTCAACTGAGCTCGACGAAACAAATAGGATTGCAACGACACAATTCATTAATAAAAAAATCGCATCCTCACGGTTAAATATGTACCGTCGGATGCGCTGTTTTTTCATTATTGACCTTCAACCACTTCTTTTAGTATTTCGTAGGACCGCTTTTGTTTATCTTGATCATAGATATAGGAAACAGCCATAATTTCATCAGCATTATATTTTTCCTGGAAGCTGATTAGCTGCTCGCGTATGGATTGTTTTGAGCCAAGCAACGTGACACTGGACATGGATTTTGCCATTTGTTTTTCAGGTCCATTCCATAATTCATCCATGTTTTTGATTGGAGGGCTTAACAATTTTTTTGTCCCACGAACAACGTTTAGGAAAAATTGTTGCATGGTTGTAGATTCTATCTCAGCCTCTTCATCACTTTCCGCTGCAATAACATTCAAGCAGACCATCATATAAGGAGCACTTAGATATTCAGACGGCTTGAATTGATTACGGTAAATTGAGATGGCTTCTTCCAAATAAGTTGGAGCAAAATGGGCTGCAAATACATAAGGAAGACCCAATTTAGCAGCAAGAACAGCTGATTCCGTAGAGGATCCCAAAATATAAATTGGTATATTGGTGTCGACACCCGGGTACGACCTTACATAACCCTGATTCTCTTCCGGTCCCAAATAGGTTAACAAGGATTGCACATCTGAAGGAAATGTATAAACGGAATCCTTCTGTGAACGTCTTAATGCACTCGCCGTCATCATATCTGTTCCAGGCGCTCTTCCCAAGCCCAAATTAAGGCGATTTGGATAGATAGTTGCCATCGTTCCAAACTGCTCCGCCACAACTAATGGGGAATGATTAGGCAGCATAATGCCACCGGATCCGACCTCTATTTTATCTGTATGCTCCAAAATATGTTTAATTAAAATAGAAGTGGCTGAGCTAACCATTGTAGGTGTATTGTGATGCTCGGCAACCCAATATCGCTTATATCCCATCTTCTCTGTAGCCTGTGCAAGCTCAACCATTGAATCAATTGCTCCCTTTGCATCTTGGCCTTTGCGAATAGGGGCTAAATTTAGTACAGAAACAGGAACATTTATATTAATACTTTTATTTGTCATATAGTTTGGATCCTTCCATCATAAAGTTTCCATTTAATAGTAACAAGTAAGTGACAATAAACAAACATTCTTGCTTGATCAATCCTTTTTCTAAGCTTCGCACCTGGGTATTAATAGTTGTTTTTCCTATCAATAATGGATATACTAAGCGGACAAGTAAATCGTTAAAGGAGTAATCAAATGGCGAAAATTGAAGTGGGAGAAATCCTTGTATTAGAAGGCGAAAATGGACAGGAAGAAGAAATTGAAGTACTAGGTACATTGGATGTAGACGGAGCAGAATACGCTGTTACCGCACTCGTGGAAGAAATCAAACTCGAAACAGAAGAAGATATGGAAATATTCTTTTTCCGTGTTGACGAAGACGGTGAACTTCACGAAATTGAAAGCGACGAAGAATTCCAAAAGGTCGCAAGTGTACTTGAAGAGAATATGAAACACTCTCATTAATTTACAGGTAATAGGTTGTCCCAAATGCATTAATAGCATAAGGGACAACCTTTTTTGTGAATTCAGTCAAGATCTACTATAGACCTAGGTGTTGACTGTGAATATCCATAAATCCACAGCCATTCAAGGCCCATTCCGTTTTCATCCTTCAATTTCCCACGTACAGAAAATCTCTTAGTTATTTTTTCTTTAATAACAGTATTTCTCCTCTATGCTTGTATGCCACATTTAAATTGTAAAAAAAGTCAAAATGATTGTATAGTTAAATAGATAAAGATTGTATCTACCGCTCTCATTATGACATTTAATAAATGTTTTTATCTAAAGAAACCTACTCTGACTACGTTTTATCAACCAAAGAAAACTCCTCTTCCACATTCAAAGAATCTTGCACACATAATTATTCCTAATACATTTTGAGCCATTTGCTTCAGAATACGAAACCTCTAATCATCATAAAATTATTTTTGTATTAAAAGACTGATTTGAATGGAGGATCATATGAAGGATACGATGAAGAAACGGATTGGTGTTATTCTATCAGCTGCGCTTCTTTTCTTACCATTCAGCCTGCCTACAAAAACCTCAGCCGGCAAGCTGAAACCACCTGATGAAACCTTTACGCCAGGCCAATGGTTCCTGGGTGAACGGCCGCCGAATTTAAATCCAGCTAAACCTCCGATTGTTTTTGTCCAAGGGAAAAATGGCAGTTCAACCAGTTGGTACGGTGAAACAGAATATCATGGCGTGAATGATATGTATACAAAGGCGTATGAAGCCGGATATCAAACCGCCTTTGTCCAGCTTTATGATGCAGCCGGAAACGGGTCGGAAAATCAGTATACGAACGGAGAATTACTTGCATCGATGCTAGCCGATATCTCCCGACACTTCAATGGCCAGAAAGTCAACATCATCGCTCACAGCAAAGGAGGACCAGATACTCAAGCAGCCCTAGTACACTATGGAGCCCACCCCTATGTCGGCAAGGTTATTACACTAGGTTCACCACATCGTGGTTCAGAGCTGGCAGACCTGGCATATAGCTGGTATGCTGGGTGGCTCGGAGATTTGCTTGGCCAAAACGATGCTGGTACCTATTCTTTGCAGCTTGGGGAAATGGCGAGATTCCGCTCTGTAACGGATGGGCATACGAATAGAAACAAGAATAAGTACTATACCGTGGCAGGAACGGATCATGGACCTGCTTTCTCCGCTCTATCCTTGGGAGGCGCCTATTTATCTTCATACGGGGCTAATGATGGATTGGTCACTGAAACAAGCTCCAAACTATCCTATGGTACACATCTGTTTACAGACAGCTCAATTGACCATGATAATATTCGGATGGGCTCCAAGGTGTTTTCGCGGATTGAGCCTTATATGCGCACTGCCACAGTTACACAAATTAAATCAACAGCCGATCCCGAGCAAAATGAATCGGCCATTCAAAATACATCTTCTCATTATATTCATGGGGATGCCTTAGCCCAAAATCAACTTGTAAAAAAAGAGATCTATATTCCGCAAAAAACCACCGGTACAATCTCGATCTATACGGCCCACTCATCAACAGGTGTCGAATTGATTTCACCAGATGGTACCATCATCCCCGCCTCTAAGCCGACTGTCGATCAGATACTTTTTTCCGGTGCCAGCTTATATACCTTTTATAACAAAGAATTCACTCCTGGTACATGGACGGTACAAATAAAGGCAACGGAAGCTGATGATGCCTATCTATTAGCCTCTACCTTTAACGAAAAGGAAATATATAAACTGGAGATGGCCGGAACAGGCAAAGCAGAGCTGACGGACTTCACCATCCGTGCCCCTAAGCATTCCGGAACAGCTAGCTTCTCAATTAAATTAATCGACAAAGACGGTATCGAATTGACGCAAACCGTCCTCCCTAAGACAACCAACGGAATAGATTTCTCTGCCAAACTGCCAAAAGTGCCGAAGCCAGGTGTCTATAATATGACAGTCGATATCAAGACCAAGCATCCTAACGGAAAAGAATCTGTTCGCACGTTGGTGAGATCTGTTTATATTGATTAATGTGTATATACACCCCTCTTATGTTTCTATAATAAGAGAGGTGTTTCTTTTTTGCTTATTCAGATTATAAAGTGGTCATATTATATTTTTTAAGCTCTCGCTCCATCCAATAATCTTACACTTTGATACAGGTATACTTTCATTTCAGCAGGGAATTCTATTTCAAATCACTTCTATAAAAGGAGCACGGATTATGAACCTGCAGAGCGGCAAATATTATTGGCAAACAACTTATCCTAATCCTCCTGTATATCCATCGTTGGAGGAAGATATACTTTGTGATGTTCTTATTGTTGGGGGAGGAAGTTCAGGGGCACAGTGCGCATACCTTTTAAGCGACAAAGGACTTAAGGTGGCTGTAGTTGATAAACGAAGGATTGGTACCGGCAGCACTATGACCAACACCGCCCTCCTTCAATATTTAGGAGATAAGATGTTGTTTGAGTTGATCAATTCCTTTGGGGAAGAATCAGCCATTTACCATACAAAATTATGCGAGCAAGCCATTTCTGAAATTGAAGAAACATCGAAAAAACTAAATTTAGATTCCGAGTTTACACGAAGGGATAGCCTCTATTATGCCAGTGATCCCCAAGGAGAGACGAAGTTACAAAGAGAATACGATTATTTGATCAAGCACGACTTCCCTGTCGATCTGCTTAACGAAAGCCAAATTAAAGAGCGTTACCCATTTTCTAAGCAATCAGCCTTGTATATCCATAATGATGGGGAAATCAATCCATTTAAATATAATCATGGCCTGATTCAAGCAGCCCATCAAAAGGGTGTACAAATATTTGAGGATACAAAAATAACCGGTAAAAAATTCAATAAGGAGTATGCTACATTTTTTACAGACCGCAATCATTCCATCACAGCAAGAAAAGTCATCATTGCTGCTGGATATGAAGGGCTCGAATTTAAAAAAGATAAGGATTGTCTTCTGACAAGTTCATATGCTGTTATCACCAAACCGGTTGAAAATCTTCAGCAATCTGAATGGTATAAGCAAACATTAATTTGGGAAACAGCACGCCCATATATCTATATGCGCACAACTGCAGATAATCGGATTATCATTGGAGGACTTGACGAAAACACAATCTATCCTGAGGATCGTGATTCAAAAATTAATCATAAAAAGACGAAGCTTATTGAAGAATTTAATAAGCTCTTTCCCGGTATAAAAGCTGAACCCGAATTTTATCTTGGAGCCTTCTATGGCGGGACACACGATGGACTTCCTCTTATCGGTCAATATGACGAATTTCCACACTGCCATTTTCAATTTGCCTATGGAGATAACGGACTTGTCTATAGCACTGTCTTGTCTAAAATCATCACGGATATCATCACAAAAGGTTCTCATCCAGCCTTTAACTTATATAGTCAGAAACGGAGGGAAAGGTAATCCAAATAGGTTATTTGTATAATTTCAATATTAAATGTAAAAAAAGGCAAAACCAACTTTAAAAGGTTTTGCCTCTTTCTTTAATTAACGGACTTGGAAGAGAATTTGTCTATACCATAGATTTAATCATTCTAGCTTCATACTTATTAGATTTAGAAACAAAAAACCTCTTATGAAAATAAGAGGTTTTTTTTACTAGCGTCCCAGGAGAGATTCGAACTCCCGACCGACGGCTTAGAAGGCCGTTGCTCTATCCAGCTGAGCTACTGGGACATGTTTTTAATTTTTTACGTTGTCCTTAACGACATTTATTATTATATAATCACTTTATTTATAAGTCAATAACTTTTTTGAAAAAGTTTTTATCTTTTTAAAAGTGAAGGGAAGGGAACTCACAAATCCTGATCTGTATATTCCCTTCACTTACTATACAACTTTTTTTTGATTTAGGAAAGTGTTGTTTTCAATTGCCAGCCTGGTAATTTTTCCCCAGACATTGTGTAAAAATCAACGATTGCATTCTGACCTTGTTTTTCGAGAATCACATAGGTTTTATACTGACTTCCTCTCGGTAGACGTATACTGCCGGGATTAATATACAGGCAGTTATCAATTTTTTCTGCACCTGCTATATGAGAGTGGCCAAAACAGATAACATTCGCACCAACCTCTCTCCCTTTCAAGCTAATATTCATCAACGTAGATTTGATATTGTATAAATGCCCATGTGTAACAAGTATTGACCAGTCTTCAAGATGTGCAATTAAATCCTCCGGAAAGTCCTCTCCGAAATCACAATTACCTCGTACAGTTTGATAATACTGAATTACTTGATCATCACGAGATAATTCTGAATCCCCGCAATGTATAAACAGATCGACCTCTTCTTTATGTCTTTCATGCAAAACGTCCAATTCTTCCAGTAAGCCATGGCTATCACTGACAATTAAACATTTCATAGGAATTCCACTACTTTTTCATTTAGTACTTTCTCTAATTCTTTTAAAGCATTCGCTCGATGGCTGATTCTGTTTTTCTCCTCTGCTTCAAGGTTCGCCATCGTTGTTTGTTTTTCCGGCACAAAGAAAATAGGATCATATCCGAAGCCATTCTCGCCATCCGGCGCGTCAGCAATGATTCCCTCACATGTTCCGGAAACTGTAATAGGGTCCATCTTCGGACCGACAAGTGCTATTGCACAATAAAAACGGGCAGTTCGTTTTTCTTTAGGTACACCCTCTAGCTCATTAAGAACCTTTTCATAATTAGCTCTATCATCTTTTCCTGGACCTGCATACCTTGCCGAAAAAATACCCGGACGTCCTTCCAATGCATCAATGACCAAGCCAGAATCATCAGACAAAACAGGCATATTCATAAGCTCAGAAATAGTGTTAGCCTTCAAAAGAGCATTTTCTTCAAATGTGCTTCCTGTCTCTTCAACATCAATCGCATTCTCAATATCCAATAGGGTAATAACCTTAATCCCTTTTGGGGAAAATAATGCTTCAAATTCTTTTGCTTTACCTTTATTTTTGGTTGCAATTAAAACGGTATTCATATTCAACTTCTCCTCCCAAGAGAAAAATCGTATAAATTGGTACGCTTTACTGAATTTTAGCTGCTATATCTCCCAATGACTCTTGCTGTACAGTAAATAATTGCTGTAAACCTTCACTTGCAAGGTCAAGTAATTCATTCAATTGATGTCTGGAGAAAGTCGCTTCTTCTCCGGTTCCCTGAAGCTCCACAAATTCCTCTGCGCCTGTCATAATGACATTCATATCCACTAAAGCCTTAGAGTCTTCATGATAATTCAAATCAAGAACCGCTCCAAGCTCCTCAATCATCCCGACTGATGTGGCAGCTAAATAGTTTTTAATCGGATAAGAGCTAATTTTCCCTGCCTCCTGAAGCTTATCGAGCGCAATCGCCATTGCAACGAATGCACCTGTAATCGAAGCTGTTCTTGTTCCTCCATCTGCCTGAATCACATCACAATCAATCCAGATTGTTTTTTCTCCAAGCGCTTCCAAATCGACTACCGCACGTAAAGCGCGCCCAATCAAACGCTGGATCTCCATCGTACGTCCAGTAACTTTCCCTTTAGTTGATTCGCGCATCGTCCTTTGCTCTGTTGCACGAGGCAGCATTGAATACTCTGCCGTAATCCATCCTTTTCCTTCTCCGCGCATAAATGGCGGAACACGGTCATCTACACTGGCTGTACAAATCACCTTTGTATCACCGACACTGATTAACACCGAGCCTTCCGGGTGTTTAATATAATTTGTTTCTATATGTACGGGTCTTAATTCATTCTTCTTTCGACCATCAAATCTCATAGGTACCTCCTAAATGTATACATCATGCTTAGTTTAGCATACCCTAAATCAATAAAAAAGCACCCTGTCCAAACAATATTGCCATTTATGTCCAAATTAAAAACAGGCAAGCTCCTAAACGGAACTTGCCCATCTTTTTCACTATTAGTATTTACCTGTATTGACGGTTTCAGGTCGTGTTACCGGTTCCGATAGCTTCTTGCCATCTTCCTTCAGAAGCTCACCCTCTCCATTTACCTGAATCGCCACTTTCTTTATATCTTTTTGCTCAGTAAGAGAAAGCACCAGTTCATTTAATAAATGGCCGGATACTATTTTCTCCTCCCCATCAAAGCTTGAATAAATAGATTCATTAAAATTAAGTGTAACCACGCCATCCTCTATTTTAGGTTCCTCGACTAATGCAACATCAGGTCTGAACTCCGTAACAAGCGGAGAGGAATAACCCGGACCTTTAATCAGGCTGCTGACTACGGCTTCTACATGATCATTTTCCTGATTACTGATTCTTTTTGTCACTGGTACATAATAATAGTTATCTGTTTCACCGGACATATAATAAACCGTAACAGGACGTGTATTCATAATATCGGTCGTGTCTGTATGATCGTTATTAATTCCCATTAATCTTGATGTTCCGTTTTGTATTGCTGTTTTATTAACGGGCATCTCCTTTAATGCTTGCCCTTCGATTTGCAATTTTACTTTCTCCACTTTATCAAATTGCGTTAAAGTCCAAGTCACTGACTCCAGAATTTTCGTTTCATCCTCTTTTTTATATTCCTTAAACTCTTTAGAAAAATCTACGGTGGCTACTCCATCCTTAATGTCTACACTTTTAACAGCAGTATCTGACGGCAAAACAGCTTTGAATCCATTCGGAAGCATTTGTGATACCGGGCCGTTCGTCACTAAATATTCCACCGCCTGCTTAGCTACACTTTCTGTATTTGGCAATGGAATGGTTTGTGGCACAATATATCCATTTGCATCCATTAAGTATAATTCCGTTTGAACCTTTAATGCCTCTTCATTCTTTCCTGCCTCTTCGTTGGTGTTAACACCCTCCTGATTGACAACTTCTTCTTCACCCTCTGCCTGCTCCTTCAAATAAGTAACATCCTGTGGCGGATCAATTTCTTCTTTTTTTGGTAAATCGAACAAGCCGCAGCCTGACACTAAAACAGATGATATAAGTACCGAAGCAACCAATGTTGATTTCGTTCGTAAAGGCATACACCATTCCTCCTAAGACTGTTTGTACTACATATATACGGGGCTTGGCTCATTTTATACCTTTATAGGCAGAAAAAAATTATGGATTAAAAAAACCCTTGCACAATTTTAGCGAAGTATTTTCATACTTAAAATTGTGCAAGGGTTTTTATAAGTTGCTTTACTAGTCTCCATCTACCAACTGATTAAGCGTAGCATGTTCAACCGTTTCAACTGCTTCACCAAGCCAGGCGTAAGCAATAGATTTAAACATTCTTCTGGAGCCGGTAGTATAGAAATTGTAGGTTGGCTGAGGGGTTTCCTTATTTAGCATGCCAGCATGCTCCAATAGTACACTTGCCTCTCTGGCCGTTTCTTCCCCTGATGATATAACCGTCACATAGGATCCCATATAATTTGATATAGGTTCTGTTAGCAATGGGTAATGTGTACATCCCAAAATCAATGTATCCATGCTCCTATTTTTCAAGGGCTTTAATGTTTCAGCAACAATTTTTTTAGCAATTGCACTGTTCCATTCCCCGCTTTCTACCAGAGGGACAAATTTTGGGCATGCCAAACTTTCAATGTGTACCTTTGGATGAATGCTTAATAACGCCTTATTATATGCTTTACTGCGCACTGTTCCTTCCGTACCAATAATACCGATGTTTCTTGATTTTGATACATCAATCGCTGCCCTAGCTCCCGGCTGAATAACACCCAAAACCGGAATTGGCAGGCTTGCCCTCATTTCCTCAAGTACGGCAGCCGTCGCGGTATTACAAGCTATAATTAACATTTTAATATTCTTCTTCAAAAGGAAATGAGCCATTTCCCATGTAAACTTTCGAACTTCTTCCATTGGTCTGGGCCCATATGGACATCTGGCTGTATCACCAAGATATATTAAATTTTCATTTGGAAGCTGCCTGATAAATTCTTTAAAAACCGTTAATCCGCCAACTCCCGAATCGATAAGTCCTATTGGGTTTTCTCTATCCAAATCAGATCGCCTCTATCTATCTTTTGCTTGCAGCATTTTGCTCTATTATTTAAACCGGACTGTATATCACTTTATCATTAGTTTATTTCTTTTCCAATCCACCACTTGGGCATAAAAATAGAGTAGTGATTCAAACCACATACTTTACATTTTACAATGACGTGTATAGTGATTTGATATTCGCTACTCTTCCTAATTTATGGACTCATAAAGGAATTGTCAAGAACAATGATAAATAGATCAATTGCTAGGCGAGCTTCTAAAAAGATCATTGAATGATCTTATAATTCTAATTCACCCATTCGAAGTAGTTCTACGACCGCTTGGGAACGGCCCTTTACGCCCAATTTTTGCATCGCATTAGATATGTGATTTCTCACAGTTTTCTCACTAATAAAGAGGTCCTTAGCGATATCTTTTGTTGTTTTGTCCTGTACCAATAACTCAAATACTTCTCTTTCTCTTTTTGTGAGTAAAGGTTTATGAGTGAAATCGTTCTCCTTCAACTATTGTAACCCTCCTTGCTACCAGCCATAACCTTAGGATTGGGTATATATTTAGTCACGATAGTGTATGTGACTGGTCTATAAGGAGTGACTATATTTAGATAAGAATGAACGTGTTTTTATGATTGAGGTTGCTTCTTCAATCCGTCATTAAACAATTCCTTCATCTCTTCTGTCCAAGCTACCGGCTTACCGCTTAATCTGGAAATTTGGACAACTGTTCCTCGACCGGTGAAGCAGGGAACCCCATCCTCTCGTAGACCAAGATAATGGATATCAACCGATGAATTGCCTATTTTATTTGCCTTAACTTTAATATTGAGTTTCTCATCGAAAAAAACCTGGTGGAGAAAATCACATTGAAGATCAGCTACTACAGGAATCGTTTCATGTTTGGTATCCACCCAATCCTGCATCATGCCAAGACTTTTAAAATATTCAATCCGTGCCTGTTCAAAATACGTAAAAGGCACTGTATTGTTTAAATGCCCAAACATATCTGTCTCTGAAAATCTAACTTTAATAGAATAAGAAAAAGTAAATTCTTCTTTCCACTCTTCCATGTCTTTAATATATGCAATTTTACCCATTGGGAACACACCTCTCCATAAATATGAATGACTATTCACTCATTATACAGAAAAATCGACGAAATTGTAATTATTTTACTGGTGGATACATCTTTTTTGGACCATGTCCTTTGCTTAGATTACAAGTGAATAAAAATAAAACTTTATTGTATGATCACAAATGTAGTACTAACCTATTTATTTATATTTCTACAAACATAACACAATCGCTAAACGGAAAAGGCCGTCTGACTATTACAGACGGCCTTTTCACTTGCTATATTACATTTATTTACATCCATCTAAGGCTATCAAAATGAAAAGACTTAGATTTTGTCACTTCCAAAGAAATTTTTGAAAGCTTGGACATTCGTGTCCCGATTTAATGCAGCAATCGAGGTTGTCAAAGGAATACCTTTCGGACAAACTTGAACACAGTTTTGGGAGTTACCGCAATCCTGAATTCCTCCGTCACCCATTAACGCATTCAGACGTTCTGCTTTTTGCATTTCACCTGTTGGATGAGCGTTAAATAGACGAACCTGTGACACAGGAGCAGGTCCGATAAAATTGGACTTATCATTTACATTCGGGCAGGCCTCCAGGCAAACACCGCAAGTCATACATTTAGATAATTCATATGCCCACTGGCGTTTTTTCTCAGCCATACGAGGTCCCGGACCTAAATCGTACGTACCATCGATAGGAATCCAGGCTTTAACTTTTTTAAGTGAATCGAACATTCTGCTACGGTCTACCTGAAGGTCACGGATAACCGGGAAAGTACGCATTGGTTCCAGCACAATTGGCTGTTCATATTGATCCACTAATGCCG
This sequence comes from Pradoshia sp. Z4_20, assembly GCF_058216035.1. Classification (NCBI taxonomy): domain Bacteria; kingdom Bacillati; phylum Bacillota; class Bacilli; order Caryophanales; family Bacillaceae; genus Pradoshia; species Pradoshia sp. Z4_20. The sequence goes on along the minus strand of NZ_JBZAJD010000001.1, from coordinate 94,339 downwards.
TACAGGATTGACGTGGCTTTCCATTAATGACCATGGAACAGGCACCACAAACTTCTTCCAGACAGTTCATATCCCACGTAACCGGGCTTGTTTTCTTGCCTTCCTTTGTAACCGGGTTACGACGTATTTCCATTAGTGCAGAGATGACATTCATATTTGGTCGATAGGACAACTCAAATTCTTCAAAATAAGGCTCAGAGTTCGGGTTATCCTGGCGTTGGATCTTAAACAGTACTTTACTTTCTGTAGCCATAATTAATTTGCCCCCTTGCTCTTAGAGTAGTCACGTTTACGCGGCTTAATAAGTGAGACATCAATCTCTTCATAATAAATATTTGGTGCAGATTTTCCATCAACAAAGTCAGCCATTGTCGTTTTCATGAACTCTTCATCATTTCGTTCTGGGAAATCCGGTTTGTAGTGAGCACCACGGCTTTCGTCACGCTGCAGGGCACCCAATGTGATAACGCGTGCCAGTTGAAGCATATTGTATAGCTGACGTGTGAATGATGCTCCCTGGTTGCTCCATTTTGCCGTATCGTTAATATTAATGTTTTCCCATCTTTCAAGCAGCTCCTGAATCTTTTCATCTGTTTTTTGAAGCTTATCATTATAACGAACTACTGTTACATTATCGGTCATCCATTCACCCAATTCTTTATGGATGGAATAAGCATTTTCTGTTCCATTCATGGACATAATACGATTCCATTTTTCCATTTCAGCCTTCTCATGCTGTTCGTATAAAGAATCCGGTAGGGAATCAGCGTTTCTAGCAAGTCCATTTACATAGCGTACCGCATTTGGTCCTGCAACACTTCCTCCATAAATGGCGGATAGCAGGGAGTTCGCTCCTAAACGGTTAGCTCCATGCTGTGAAAAATCACATTCACCGGCAGCAAATAATCCAGGTATTTTAGTCATTTGGTCGTTATCAATCCATAGTCCACCCATGGAATAGTGAACAGCCGGGAAGATTTTCATAGGCAATTTGCGCGGATCTTCACCAGTGAATTTTTCATAGATTTCAATAATACCGCCCAATTTAATATCAAGCTCTTTAGGATCTTTATGAGAAAGATCCAAGTAGACCATGTTCTCACCGTTGATTCCCAGCTTTTGATTCACGCACACATCAAAAATTTCACGTGTTGCGATATCACGAGGAACTAGATTTCCATAAGCAGGGTATTTCTCTTCAAGGAAGTACCAAGGCTTTCCATCTTTATAAGTCCAAATACGTCCGCCTTCTCCACGCGCAGACTCACTCATTAATCGAAGTTTATCATCCCCAGGGATTGCCGTTGGATGTATTTGAATAAATTCACCATTTGCATAGGTAGCACCCTGCTGATATACAATCGCAGCTGCTGAACCAGTGTTAATGATGGAATTCGTAGATTTACCAAAAATAATTCCAGGTCCTCCGGTTGCCATAATAACTGCATCCGCACGGAAAGATTTAATTTCCATAGAGGTTAAATTTTGTGCTACAATTCCGCGGCATATCTGTTCATCATCCAGCACCGCTCCAAGGAATTCCCAACCCTCATATTTCTGAACAAGACCCGCCACTTCATAACGACGAACCTGTTCATCCAATGCATAGAGCAATTGCTGGCCAGTAGTTGCGCCTGCAAATGCTGTTCTATGATACTGTGTACCGCCGAAACGTCTGAAGTCGAGCAATCCCTCAGGCGTACGGTTAAACATAACGCCCATACGGTCAAACATATGAATGATCGAAGGAGCCGCATCACACATTGCTTTTACCTGCGGCTGGTTAGCCAGAAAGTCACCGCCATACACGGTATCATCAAAGTGCTCCCAAGGAGAATCACCTTCACCCTTTGTATTTACCGCTCCATTAATTCCCCCTTGGGCGCAAACAGAATGGGATCTTTTAACGGGTACGACTGAAAAAAGTTCTACTTTATGTCCTACTTCAGCGATTTTGATGGTAGCCATTAAACCAGCAAGACCCCCGCCGACTACGATTATATTACCTTTACTCATAAACCGACCCTCTCCTTATTAAACTAGCAGACTCACCTGCTAAGCTATTGCAATTGTTTAAGCCATGTTGATAAACGCCAGCAGCGTGCGAATGGATATAAAAGCTAAAAATACAAAAACTCCAAGAGTTATATATGTAAATATTCTTTGGGATTTTGGTGTTACGATAAGTCCCCATCTTAAAGCAAATGACCATAACCCGTTTGCAAAGTGAAATATTGCTGAAAGTACACCTACCATATAGAAAGCAATCATAAATGGATTAGAAAAAATTTCAACCATCATATCCGCATTTGCTGTATCACCCAATGCGACCTGCACCCTCGTTTGCCATACATGCCAAACGATAAAAACTACAGTCACGATACCTGTAATTCTTTGTAAAGCAAACATCCAGTTACGGAAATAGCTGTAACTTCCCACTGAATATTTCGCCGTAAATGCAATATGAAGACCTAATACAGCATGGAAAAGGATTGGCAAATAGATGACAACAATCTCCATTAAAAGCCTAAAAGGTAAATCATGCATAAATTCAGCTGCTTTGTTGAATGCTTCAGGCCCTCTTGTCGCAAAATAATTGACCATTAAATGCTCAATCAAAAAAAGCCCGATTGGTAATACCCCTAACAACGAATGTAACCTACGTAAATTAAACTCGCGACGACTCTCCATAGTTACCCTCCCTCTGAAAATGAAAAAATAAAAGTATAGCCTTGGATAAGGACTATGCCTTAAATAATTGCAAGCAGGTCTTCAACATAGCTGCAATCATCTAACCCACCACCCATCTAAGATGCCAAAAACATTTTTCTGCAAAATTAATAGATGAATAGTATAAAAACAAAAATAATTCCACATATTCTTACAATTATGTGACGGTTTTATTGTACTCCTTTCAACCAAAATGCGTCAAGAAAACGGATACAGAGATTTCCTATTTCTACCGATAATTTGTAAATAACTGATATTTTTCTATTTCTATATATTACCTGGAAAATACTTAATAGAAAATACAACTTTACCCTTGCATCCACTCCCATATATATAGCTATAATAATGTAAGGAAAGAGGGGAAACTATGACAAAAGAAGATAAGTTAGAGTCAGTAGAAATGGCACCTGTCACTGAAAATGAGCCGTTAATACCTGCATTTGGGTATGAAATAATAAGAGAATTCCTTTTGGAAGATTTATTAGGAAAGGAAGGCCCTCAAATCCTTTATTGGGCTGGAAAGCAACTCGGAAGAAGATTTCCATTATCTAGTACAGAAGAAACCATCACGTTTTTTCATGACGCCGGTTGGGGCGACCTTACGCTGGTAAAGGAAACAAAAGATGAATTAAAGTGGGAGCTTACAGGTGAATTAATTAACCGCAGATTTTCAATCAACGAAAATACCCATTTCCAATTAGAAGCAGGTTTTCTTGCCTACCAAACAGAACATCAGAGAAAAGTAGTTTCTGAAAGCTATGAGGAACAAAAAAAACGGGCAAATAAAGTATACTTCACGGTGAAAACCGACAATAAAGATACCATTTAATGTAAATTGATTAAAAAGGGTAATTCCATATATGAATTGCCCTTTTTCTCTATGATATCTGTTTACCTTCAATAAAAAACCTGCACCATAAAATTAAAGGTGCAGGTTTACTGGTTAGTCATTTTTTTGTTCTTCATTTAGTTTATCCAATAAAGCCTTGGTGCTTGCTTCAGGGATTCCCAATTTTATAAATTCCTCTGATGTGGCTTCTTTCATCTTTTTAATCGAGCCAAAATGCTTAAGCAGTACTTTCTTTCTTTTCTCTCCTATACCAGGAACTCCATCCAGGACAGATTGGAAGCTTGATTTTCCTCTAATTTGTCGATGGAAGGTAATTGCAAATCGGTGAACCTCATCCTGTATACGCTGCAAGAGGTAAAACTCTTGGCTGGTTCTGCCCAATGGAATTATTTCTAAAGGGTTTCCGTATAGCAATACGGAGGTCTTATGTTTATCATCCTTAGCCAATCCCGCTACAGGAATCTCCATTCCGTATTCATCCTCGATTACTTCGCGAACTGCCTCAATATGTCCTTTGCCTCCATCAACTATGATTAAATCCGGCCAAGGGAGATTCTCTCGAAGTACGCGGGCATATCTCCTTCTGACGACTTCTCTCATGGAATCGTAGTCATTCGGGCCGATTACGGTTTTAATTTTATATTTCCGGTATTCCTTCCGTTCAGGTTTCCCATCAATAAATACAACCATAGCAGAGACAGGATCAACACCCTGAATATTCGAGTTATCGAAAGCCTCGATTCGATGCGGTGTATGAATCCCCATGATTTCTCCTAAGTTTTCAATTGCTTTTATCGTCCGTTCTTCGTCTCTTTCGATTAAAGAAAACTTCTCCTGCAAGGCGATTTTTGCATTTTTAACAGCAAGTTTCACCAGGTCTTTCTTTGGTCCACGTTTAGGCTGTGCCACTTTCACGTCAAGAAGTCCTTCAGCTAATTCTATATCTATATCATCAGTGAGGAGTACTTCATGTGGTTTAAAATGATTTGGCTTAGAATAAAATTGCCCCAAGAAGGTCAATAGCTCATCAGCAGGATCATCATATAAAGGGAATAACGAGACATCTCTCTCAATCAGCTTTCCTTGCCGAACAAAAAAGACTTGGACACACATCCAACCTTTATCAACTGCATATCCAAATATATCCCGGTCCGTTAAATCGCTGAATACAATTTTTTGTTTTTCCATTGTTGCTTCAATATGAGCGATTTGGTCCCTTAATTCCTTGGCCCGTTCAAAGTCCAATTCTTCTGATGCTTTATACATGTTATCCTGTAAATCTTTCTTGATATCCTTAAAACCGCCATTTAAAAACTTTGTTATTTCATCTGTAATTTGTTTATATTCATCTTCCCTGACCGTCTTTTCACATGGTGCAAGGCATTGTCCAATATGATAATACAAACATGCTTTAGCCGGTAAGGTTGTGCACTTCCTGAGCGGATACAGCCGGTCTAACAGCTTTTTAGTTTCATTGGCTGCATATACATTTGGATAGGGCCCAAAGTACTTACCTTTATCTTTTTTTACGTTTCTTGTAATGATTAATCGAGGATGCCTTTCCGAAGTGATCTTGATAAACGGAAAGCTTTTATCATCCTTCAGCATGATATTGTATTTTGGATCATATTTTTTTATTAGATTCATTTCTAATATGAGTGCCTCCATATTAGAAGAGGTTACGATATACTCAAAATCCTCAATCTCCGATACAAGGCGCTGGGTTTTCCCATCATGAGAACCAGTAAAATAAGAACGTACCCTATTTTTTAAAACTTTGGCTTTTCCCACATATATAACAACATTTTGTCGGTCCTTCATTAGATAACATCCCGGCTGATCGGGTAACAAGCTAAGCTTATCTTTTATATGTTGATTCAAAAGGGTCCCCCCTCTACTTAAAGTTTAAGTTTCTATATATTATAAACGGATTTTACAATTAAAGGAGGTTTTAATACTTTCCAAAAGAAAAAAGACTCCGGTCGTCCGAAGTCTTTTTTACGTTAAACCTTAAGAATGCTTGGAAATCAAATTAACAAGTGCTTCTTTTGGTTGGAATCCGATCACTTTATCTACTACTTCTCCATCTTTAAAAAGAACAAGTGTAGGAATGCTCATGACACCGAATTTAACAGCTGTTTCTTGATTCTCATCTACATCAAGTTTAACGATTTTAACTTTACCATCTAACTCTGCATCGATTTCTTCCAATACAGGTGCGATCATTTTACAAGGTCCACACCAAGGTGCCCAAAAATCAGCTAAAACCAAGCCTTCGCCTGTTTCAGTTACGAATGTTTGATCCGTTACATTAGAAATTGCCATGAATTTTACCTCCTAAAGCATACATTAAGTAAACTATAAGTGGAGTATACCACTGTTCTATATAGGATGGCTACTGTCCTGCTTAATTATCCTGAATTTCAAAGAAATGGGTTTGTACTAATTTTACCTTTATGTTGAAAAACAGGATGGCTTTTGCCACCCTGTTTACCCAAAATATGAACTTAAGATTTCACAAGAAGATTTTTGAACTCTTCTGTTAATAAAGGAACTACATCAAATAAATCGCCAACAATACCGTAATCAGCTACTTTAAAAATATTAGCCTCTGGGTCTTTGTTGATTGCTACAATTACTTTGGAGTTAGACATACCGGCTAAATGCTGGATTGCTCCGGAAATTCCACAAGCAATATACAGATCCGGTGTCACAACCTTACCTGTTTGGCCAATTTGCAGAGAATAATCACAGTATTCGGCGTCACATGCTCCGCGAGATGCTCCAACAGCACCACCAAGAACATTGGCCAATTCTTTTAGTGGTTCAAAGCCTTCTTCGCTTTTCACTCCCCGTCCACCGGCAACAATTACTTTAGCTTCTGACAGGTCAACTCCCTCAGTTGCTTTACGTAATACTTCCTTAATAACGGTACGTAAATCCTTGATATCTACAGATATAGTTGAAACATCCCCCGTACGGGAAGAATCATGCTCAAGCGGATCAATATTATTTGGTCGAATAGTAGCAAATACTAGTCCATCTGTTACAATTCTCTTTTCAAATGCTTTACCGGAGTAGATTGGACGTGTGAAGACGATATTTCCGCCTGCCTCTTCTACACCAATCGCATCTGAAATTAGTCCGGAACTTAATTTACCAGCAACACGCGGCGCCAGGTCTTTTCCCAATGAAGTATGGCCGAAAATAAGTCCGTCAGGAGATTCTTGATCAATCACAGCTAACAAGGCCTGAGTATAACCGTCTGATGAATACTGTTTTAGCTGTTCATTCTCAACAGCGATAACACGGTCGGCTCCATAATGAATTAATTCCATCCCAATCTCTGTAACAGACTCTCCAAGTATAACGCCTACAACTTCTCCGCCCTCAGCAACTGTCTTAGCTGCAGCGATTGCTTCAAAGGATACATTACGAAGAGAAGACTCTCTTGTTTCACCTAAAACTAAAATCTTTCTAGACATAATTTTACCTCCCGTTATTTTTCCCTTTGTGTTCGTTGCTATCTATCACTATCACCGTTTATTTAAATTAAATTACCTTTGCTTCAGTACGAAGCAGATTAACCAGTTCCTTTACTTGGTCAGGAATTTCCCCTTGTAAAACTTTACCGGCATCTTTCTTAGGAGGCAGATAAATTTCAATACTCTTTGTTTTAGCTTCTATATCATCTTCTTCAAGATCAAGGTCATCCAGTTCCAATTCCTCAAGCGGTTTTTTCTTCGCTTTCATAATCCCTGGTAAGGATGGATAACGCGGCTCGTTCAAACCTTGTTGAGCTGTAATTAATAAAGGCAGAGAAGTTTCAATAATCTCAGAATCCCCTTCAACATCTCTGGTAACGGTTACATTTTCGCCGTTAATTTCAAGTTTAGTAACAGTAGTTACATAAGGGATATCGAGTAAACCGGCTACACGCGGTCCTACCTGACCGGAACCTCCATCAATTGCCACATTCCCTCCAATAATCAAATCAACCTCTTGTTCTTTTAAATACTCAGCTAATATTTTAGAAGTTGTATATTGGTCTCCATCTTCCACATCATCTTCAATATTTATAAGAACTGCCTTATCAGCTCCCATTGCAAGTGCAGTTCTTAGCTCTTTCTCTGCATCTTCTCCGCCGACTGTCACAACAGTCACTTCGCCGCCCTGTGCATCACGCACCTGGATAGCTTCCTCCACTGCATACTCATCGTACGGGTTAATGATAAACTCAGCGCCATCTTCTTGAATACGGCCGTTTGATAATGAAATTTTCTCCTCTGTATCAAATGTCCTTTTTAGCAAAACATAGATATTCATGTATTGCCCTCCTATAGTTCGTATTAATTTTGAAGATTGAGAAAACTAAATATATATAACTCCTACTCTCTGAAGCTCCCACTCAAAGAGAAGAGGTTACTCACAAAATGATTCGCTATTGACCGCCTATTTTCCTTTAAAAATCGGCAAACGTTTTTCTAAAAATGCATGAATCCCCTCTTTAGCATCTTCAGTGACAAAGATTTTGCCAAATTGGATAGCTTCCTCATCTACTCCTTTGTAATATTGTTCATGCTTAGAGTAGTTAATAAGGTGGATGGCTTTCTCTAGTGCAATTGGACTTTTTCCTGCAATTTTACCGGCAATCTCTTTTACGGCATCCATTAACTCTTCATCCTTGAAGGATTTATTTGCAAGTCCTGCTTCAACAGCCTCCAAACCAGAAATAGGTTCAGATGTGAACATCATCTCTGCAGCTTTGGATGCTCCCACAAAACGAGTGAGCCTTTGAGTACCAGCAAAACCGGGAATAAGACCCAGCTGCAGCTCTGGCAATCCAAGCTTAGCCCTTTCAGTTACGTATCGCAGATGGCAAGACATAGCGAGCTCAAGTCCGCCTCCCAATGCAGCGCCGTGAATGGCCGCTATGACCGGTTTTTTGAACCGTTCAATCCTTTCAAATAAATCCTGTCCTCTTTTAGAAAGAGCAGAAAAATCTCCTTCGGATGTAACTGTCGTGAATTCTTTAATATCTGCACCAGCTGAGAAAAATTTCCCCTCTCCATATAGGACAACAACCCGCACATCCTCGTTTTCTTCAATCGAATCAAACATGGCGGATAAATCTTCAAGAAGATCAGAAGCCAGTGCGTTAGCTGGTGGCCTATCTATAGAGACATAGGCCACCTGATTCTCCTCATATACACGTAATGTCTTCATTTGTATTACCCCTTTTTTGTATCATGGTTATCTCATTCAAGCACCCAATCCTTTGATTATTAAATGGTGAACTGGTTCAGCTTGCTTATTAAGATCATATTTTTGCTCGTTCATCACCCAAGTCGTAACGATTTCATCCAGCGTACCAAATACCATATGACGAGCCAGACGAACATCAAGTTTATCTTGGAATTCCCCTTGTTCAATTCCTGTAACTAAAATGGAATCAACAAGCTTTAAATATCCTTTAAGAACATCATTAATTTTATAACGTATCTCTTTATTGGATTGCCGTAATTCCAACTGTGTAACGATAGCCAAATGCTTATCCTCAGAAAGAATCTCAAAATGCTTGCGCACCAGCACCAGCATTTTTTCAGTTGCACTGGATACCCGTTCCATCTCTTCTTCAATACTGGATATGAAACTTCCCAGTTTATCCTGGAACATGGAAATCAAAATATCTTCTTTATTTTTGAAATACAAGTAAATCGTACCATCCGCTACACCCGCCTGCTTTGCTATCTTGGAGACTTGTGCTTGATGGTAGCCGTTTTCTGCAATAACAATCACGGCTGCATCAATAATCTGTTTGTATTTTGGGCGGTCTTTTTTCATTATCATTCTTCCTCCTCTAAAAATGAATGAATAGTCATTCATAATTTCATATTAGAGGGGAAAAATAATAAAGTCAAGCTAAATCCCTTTTCAATCAAATGGTTTTGCGAAGAGCTTTCTTCAGAATCGATTAAGCCTCTCTTTTATCAATTGTTTGTTGTTTTTGTTTCTCTTCATCAACCAATACACGTCGTAGAATTTTACCAATCGCGGTTTTCGGAAGCTCATCGCGGAATTCATATAGACGAGGTACTTTAAAGGCAGCCAAATGCTTACGGCAAAATTCATTTAATTCCTGCTCGGTCACTTTTGCTTGATCTTTCAATACTACATACGCTTTAACGGTTTCTCCGCGATATGGATCAGGCACACCCGCCACCACGGCTTCCTGAACAGCCTCATGCTCATATAATACCTCTTCAATTTCCCTCGGATAAATATTGAACCCGCCTGCAATAATGATATCTTTTTTACGATCCACGATGTAGAAGTATCCTTCTTCATCCATATAGCCCATATCTCCCGTTAATAACCATTCACCAGAGAAAGCGTTTTCTGTTTCCTCTGGACGATTCCAATATCCTCTCATAACTTGGGGGCCCTTTATTGCCAGTTCACCGACCTCACCTGGAGGTAACGGCTCTAAGGTTTCAGAGGATAGAATTGCTGCTTCCGTACTTGGCCATGGTAAACCAATACTTCCCTTCACACGCTTGTCACTCCATAAAAGATTAGCATGAGTTACGGGTGATGTTTCTGTCAAACCGTAGCCCTCAACCAATTTACCTCCAGTGAGTTTTTCAAATTTCTCCTGAACTTCCACTGGGAGTGCTGCTGAACCACTTATACAGGCATCAATGGATGATAAATCATACTTCGAAATATCCGGATGATTTAATAAGCCAATATACATGGTAGGAGCTCCTGGAAATAGAGTTGGCTTCTGTTTCTGTATAGTCTTCAAGGTCGTAACGGCATCAAACTTTGGCAATATAATCATCTCATGGCCCTTCATGATAGAAAGGATAAGAACGGTAGTCATCCCATAGACATGGAAAAAAGGCAATATTGCGAGGACTTTTTCTTCTGCTTCTTTATATTTATAGAGCCAGGCATCACACATTTTGGTATTGGCTACCAGGTTATTATGTGTCAGCATAACTCCCTTAGGAAAACCAGTTGTTCCACCGGTATATTGCAGTAAGGCAAGATCTTCTTCCGGGTTGCCTTCATACTCGACCTCGGTTTTCGGTGATGTTTTTAGGATTTCAGACATGAGATGATGATTGCCTTTATGCTCAACATTGACGACAATGCCATATTGCTTTTTCTGGATAAATGGATAAATTAAGTTCTTTGGAAAAGGTAAAAAATCTTTGATGGGAGCAACGATGATATGCTGTAAATCTGTTTTTTTCATGACACTCATGACACGGGGGAACAAAATATCTAAAGTCAGGATAACTTTGGCACCTGAATCCTGCATTTGGTATTCGATTTCTCTTTCCATATACAGAGGGTTCGTTTGAACCACTATAGCACCTGCTATCAATGATCCATAATAACCAATGACTCCCTGCGGCGAATTTGGTAGCATGATAGCTACTCGGTCACCTTTTTCAACGCCTAGCTTTTTCAAATAATGGGCAAATTGCAATGCATACTCATACAGTTTCTTGTACGTAATTGATGTTCCCATAAAATGAAGGGCGTTTTTAGTTGGGTATTTGTAAGCAGACTGTTTTAAATAATCCTGTATTAAATTATGTCCATACTCGATGCTTTTCGGGATTTCTTCTGGATAATGCTTAAACCATGGTTTTTCTTCTAACAATGTAAAAACCTCCCTTAAAAAGCTATTTCTCCTAGTTAATTATAGTATAATGAATTTTATGTGACAATATTTTACTAATATTCTGTTAACTTTATTTGAATTATCTAGTTCTTAACTCCTAAAGAATGATTTTGGAAGTCCTGAATATCCAATAATCACTTTTTTGCTTTCAATGTGTACTTAACTTGCCGGCAGGATATAAAAAAGAGCCTAAACAGCGGGACCCCCCACCATTTAAACTCTTTCACTCACGCACTCACGCGTAGAAGGCCATATATATGATCCCGACAATGATAAATAAAGCAGATACCACCAACAAAATCTTCCCCAGTGTTTCCATGGTCTCCTCCTGTGTTCTCCCTTATTTCAATTCAACAATCGTCACGCCAATTCCACCTTCAGAAGCTTCCCCAAACCTCATTGATTTGACTGAACGATGATTTTTCAAATACTCTCTGACTCCTTGTCTCAGTGCCCCTGTTCCTTTCCCATGAATGATGGAAACACGCGGATAACCGGCAAGCAAGGCATCATCAATATATTTCTCCACTCTAGACAATGCATTTTCGTAACGCTCACCACGGAGATCAAGCTCTAGATTAACATGAAAATTTTTACCTTTAATCTTGGTGATCGTTTTCGTCTCGACTGGCTTTGGACTTTTCTTAAATTCGAGATCTTTCTCATCCACTTTCATTTTCATGATTCCCATTTGAACATTCCACTCATGATCGGATATCTTTTCTATTAATTGACCAATTTGTCCCCAAGTGAGAACCTTAACTTCATCGCCAGGCTTAAGCGTCCTTTTGGCTGACGATACAGCGGCTTTTCTTATTTTTTTGGATTCCTCAGGTTTTGCTTCATTAAGCCTTCTCTTCGCCTCTATCAATTCATGCTCTTTGACTTCAGCACTCTTTTCGATTCGCATCTGTCTCAGCTCACGGATAATTTCCTCCGCTTCTTTTTGAGCCTTTTCTACGAGTTGCCTTGCTTCCTGCTTGGCTTTTTCGATTAGCGTATCTTTTTTATCCTCGTACTCCATTAATTGTTTTTGTAAATCTTGATGAAGGATTTCAGCATCCCTCAAATATTCTTCCGCTTCCTGCCAGTCTTTTTCAGCTTCCTTTCGTGAAGTTTCCAAAGATGCAATCATGTTTTCAACCTTATTGGAATCGGCTCCAATCATTCCACGAGCGTTGCGAATAATCCGTTCAGTTAAACCCAGCTTCGTAGAGATTTCGAACGCATTACTTCGACCAGGCACACCGATAAGCAGTCGATAGGTTGGACTGAGCGTTTCTACATCAAATTCCACACTTGCATTCATGACGCCTTCTTTATTATATCCATAGGCTTTCAGCTCAGGATAATGGGTTGTAGCAATAACCTTAGCTCCACGTGAATGTGCTTCATCCAGAATTGAAATCGCTAGTGCCGCTCCTTCCTGAGGATCTGTTCCAGCTCCAAGCTCATCAAATAATACGAGTGATTCAAAGTCCAAGGTTTCTAGGATTTCCACTATATTCACCATATGAGATGAAAATGTACTCAAGCTTTGCTCAATCGATTGTTCGTCACCGATATCTGCATATACAGATTTAAAAACTGCTAATTCTGATCCATCCATTGCCGGTACCTGCAAACCTGCCATAGCCATTAATGTACAAAGACCGACCGTTTTTAATGTGACGGTTTTACCGCCTGTATTCGGTCCTGTAATGACCATCGTCCCATAGGTCTCTCCAAGAATGATGTCGTTGGCAACAACCTCTTCTTTTGGAATGAGCGGATGTCTTGCCTTCTTAAGCTTAATGATTCCCTGATTATTCATAATCGGCATGGATGCATGAATAGCTTTTGCATATTTTGCTTTTGCAAAGGCAAAATCGAGCTTAGCCAAAATAGAGACATTCAGTAGAATATCATCTGCATACTCGCCTACAGCATTGGAAAGTGCTGTTAGTATACGTTCTACTTCCCTACTTTCTTTTACGCGAATATCCTGTAATGTATTATTCAATTGAACAATAGACTGCGGCTCAATAAACAAGGTTTGCCCTGATGCAGATTGATCATGGATAATACCGCCATAATGATTTCTATATTCCTGCTTTACAGGTATGACAAAACGATCATTCCGAATCGTCACAATCGTATCTGATAACATTTTGGCGGCATTGCTTGAACGAATCATACTTTCAAGCTTTTCTCTAACTCTTGCTTCATTCGTGCGCAATTGCTGACGCAACGTCCGGAGCGTATCACTGGCAGAGTCCAGAACCTCACCATGGTCCCCAATTGCCATATTGATGTCTTTTTCCAGATCACTCAGATTCACTAATTGGTCTTTATATTCATAGAGAATAGGAAGTTCGATTTCATTTTCCTGCATATCCTCCAAAAATCTGCGTAGAGTCCGTCCTGCTCTCAGTGTACTTGATGTTTCCATCAATTCAACAGGACTGAGAACACCACCAATCCGAGCTCGTTTTATATGGGAGCGAATATCAAATATCCCTCCAAGAGGCACATTGCCCTTTAAGCGATATACGGTTGCAGCCTCGTCTGTTTCATATTGAGTACGTTTAACCTCTTCCAAATCGGTATTGGGCATTAACTGTTCACTTAGGCTTTTTCCCAGACTGGAAGAAGCATGTTTTTGCAATTGTGCAATGATTTTTGTAAACTCGAGTGTTTTTAATACTTTGTCTTGCATGGAGAAAAATCCTCCTTACTTTTTCTGTTAGTCTCTATTGAGGAAAGCCAAAAAATCGTCCTCATTTTGGGCGTTTAATACAGTCTCTTTCTTGATCCAGCCACGCTTGGCGTTTGACACACCTACGTCCATATTCTCCAGCATATCAATGCTGTGAGCATCTGTATTAATAACGATTTTAACTCCTGCATCCTGAGCTTTTTTAACATTTTCCGCTGCTAAATCGAGACGATTTGGATTGGCATTCAACTCTAATACCGTATCAGTTTCTTTTGCAAGCTGAATCAATAAATCCATATCCACTGCGTAACCGTCTCTTCGCCCAATAACCCGCCCAGTTGGATGTGCGATAATATCGACATGTTTATTGGTCAATGCTGTTTTCAAACGCTCCATAATCACTTCCTGCGGTTGTGAGAAAGAGGAGTGAATAGAAGCAATAACAAGATCTAATTGTTCTAGAATTTCATCATCAAAATCAAGTGTACCATCCGGAAGGATGTCCATTTCGATACCGGACAGGATCATGATGTCATCATATTCCTTATTTAACTTCCTGATTTCTTCTTTCTGTTTTAAAACTCTTTCAGGTGTCAGTCCGTTTGCCACTTTTAAATATTGAGAATGATCGGTTATGGCCATATAGCGATACCCCTTGGCACGGCAAGCTTCTACCATCTCTTTTAACGTATGGGAGCCGTCACTCCAGGTTGTATGCATATGAAGATCACCTTTAATATCCTCCAAGGAAATTAAACCGTAATCAGCTTGATATTTATCGATTTCAGTACCATCCTGCCTAATTTCCGGTGGAATATACGGCAGACCAAAATGGCTATATAGGTCTTCTTCGCTCTCAAATGTTTTGACTTCACCAGTTTCTAAATTTTCAACGCCATATTCACTAACCTTTTCACCGCGATCCTTAGCCAATTGGCGTAAACGGACATTATGGTCCTTAGATCCAGTAAAATAGTGTAAAGCCGTTGCAAACTCAGCTGGCTTTACCATCCTGAAATCTACTGCTATTTCATAATCATAGGCTAAAGCAAGAGATACTTTTGTATCACCGGCTGCAACGATATGATCAATATTGGTTAACCCTAAGATTTGTTCTTTGACACTCAAGGGATTGTCAGTAGCTATGATGAAATCAAGGTCTTTTATCGTTTCACGTCCGCGCCTTACACTGCCAGCTCTTGAAAAGCGAATAACATCTTCCATTGCCTGCAGTTTTGCCTCAATGTCTTCCACAATCGGCAGCATAACAGCAAGAGGCAGACGATCCGGTTTTGTTCCCATTGCTTTGATGGCATCAAGTATGTTTTCTTCAGACTTTTTGCCAAAGCCGGCAAGTTTACTGACTTTCCCTTCTTCACACGCTTTCTGCAGCTCTTCCGCATTCGTAATAGCTAACTCTTTATATAGCTTGGCAATCTTTTTCCCACCGAGTCCTTGTAAGCGAAGAAGAGGAATTAACCCCTTCGGCACTTCCTCCTGCAATTCTTTAAGGACCTCTGATGATTCCATTTCGATATATTCATTTATGACAGCTGCCGTTCCTTTGCCGATCCCGCTCAGCTTGGTGAAATCATCAATCTCCGACAGGCTGCGTTCATCTACTTCAAGTGCCTGTGCAGCTTTGCGAAAGGCAGAAACCTTAAATTGATTTTCTCCCTTTAATTCCATATATATTGCTATTGTTTCCAATAGTTTAATGACATCTTTTTTGTTTACGCTCATTCCGGCCACCTACCCGTCCTATTTCATTTATTAGATACCTTTATCCTTCATTATATACAAGCTCAATCGGATACTAAAAAAGAATGACTTCCCTATTGGAAGAGGAAGTCATGAAAATGGATGGAACCACAAATTTGTCACCCAATCAGATAAAAATGGGGTGTTCATAATGATTGTTTTCGCTAAGGATGAGTTATGTATCATTTCCTGCAGTGACTCAATGGGTAGCATAGCACCAATAAATAGGATAATAAACATACCCAAATACATTTCTACAAATCCTAAAGCCCCGCCAGCCAATTGATTAAACTGCTTCAAAAGGGGCAGCTGAGCAAGAAAGTCCAGCATGGACCCAATAATTTGCAGGACAATTTTTACGCCAACAAAAATAATAAAGAATGCAATTGCATTGTAAAAAGCAGAATCCAAATCTGTAATATTAAACAGCATATTAAGACTTGAGTCAGTATCCGCTGATGACGGAAAAGGAACCCACATTTCAAGCTTAGGACCGAGGTCTTTATAAAATAATTTAGCTACAATCAAGGCAATAATAAAACTTAATAAGTGTACAAGCTGCAAGATTAAGCCTCTTCTTAAACCTATTAAAAATCCTATGAGTAAAGCTACTAATATGAATAGTGTAACCATAATATCCTCATTTCTTCTGTTGATTTATTTCTATTTCCAAGGCTTCTATCTTTTCTAACAATTTATAGTATTCATGCATCGTATTAACTGCAGTTAATACAGCTAATTTAGTCGTATCCAGACTCGGGTTTTTTTGACCAATTTCGCGCATTTTATCATCCACCGAGTGGGCAACTTGTCGTAAATGAGAAGTTGATTCATCGCCTACAATGGTGTATTGTTGTCCATATATCTCAACGTTTATCCTGTTTTTATCAGACAAGGCGGTTGCCTCCAATCATAAAAATCCTGTCTACTATCATAACATGAAAACCAATTTCTTGGTATTCCTAGATAAAAACTACTATCAATCGTAAAATATCATATACACAAATTTCCGTCCTATCAACAAGAGGACGGAAATTTGGCGTAAAGAGGAGTAGAGTAGAAAAATGGCGAATACTGTTATTACAGTAACAAAAGAAACGATTCTTAAAATGAAATCCTATTACTTGAATTCTTTATTGCCTAAAACACCACCCGGAGCTGTTTTCTCAGCGAAAATGAATGGGATGACGATTACGGCCTATAATTCTGGAAAAGTATTGTTCCAGGGAGCCGTCTCAGATGCAGAAGTTCAAAAATGGAGTAGCGGATCAGCCAATGCTGCTGCCCCTCAAAAAAAATCACCAATTAAAAAAAGAAGTGTATCAGACCATATCTACCGTCCTCCTCATACAATCAATGAGTTGAGTATCATTGGTACAGATGAAGCGGGAACGGGCGATTACTTCGGACCCATAACAGTTGCGGCAGCCTATGTCAGCAAGAAACATATTCGGGAACTTGAAAATATGGGCATACGGGACTCAAAAACGATTCGCGATCCGCAAATATTAATTCTTGGCAAAAAGATTACAGCAATGATTCCGTATAGTCTGCTTGTCCTGAAAAACGAAAAATACAATAGCCTTCAGCAAAAAGGAATGAGCCAGGGTAAAATGAAAGCCATGCTGCATGAACAAGCTATTCATCATTTGCTGGCCAAATTGGAAGGAACCAAGCCAGATGGTATTCTCATAGACCAATTTTGTGAACCTGATATATATTTTCGCCATACCGCCACGAACGGAAATCGTGAAGTTCCCTTGTATTTCAGCACAAAAGCTGAAAGTATATCCACAGCGGTGGCAGCCGCTTCTGTCATTGCCCGCTACGCTTTCTTAAAACATATGGATCTACTCAGCGAACAGGCAGGGATGACGATTCCTAAAGGCGCCAGTTCAAAAGTGGATGAAGCTGCCGCTGTCTTTATCGCTAAAAAAGGTGAAAGTGAATTAAACGCCTTTGCCAAGCTTCACTTCGCCAATACAGAAAAGGCACGCAAGCTCGTAAAACGAATTGGATTATAATCAAGCACTCAGCTTGGGAGCTGATCTGCACCCCAATTGTTAGACACACGGTCTAACAATTGGGGAGATCACATCTGGTCTGAGTGTTTTTATTATGGAGTAAAGTTGTTTTCAACAAGATTCTCCATTTAACAGGGCCTCGTAGGTTGTATTTACGGGAATCAAGCCGACTTTATTCAAAATCCGGCCGAACTTAGAAGGAATTCAGCCAATCTTGGTAATAATCCAGCCGAGTTTGATTGGAATCCAGCCAAACTACCCCTAAATCCAGCCGCTATCCTCAGCCAATTAAAATGATGTTTAAATGCAATGAAAAACTTACCAGTTTACCGCATTTTCTGAGGGGAATAAAATAATCGGAATTTTTTCAAAGAGATGAGGTAAAACGAGAATGGAAAATGTTGTGTTAAGTTTTTTCAAGGTTGAAAGCGAAGCATATCAGGCTTTATCTGAGCTAAAAAGAACTCATACATCCCAGAAAGATTTCGTCCTCTCACAAGTAGTTTTACTAAAAAAAGTTGATGGGGAGATTATCACAAAGGATAGCTTCAACACTGGCAGTCAAACAAGTGATGACACTTTATTAGGCGGACTTATTGGAGGAGCTCTCGGGTTACTTGGCGGTCCGATAGGTATCCTTTTAGGAATGGGGATAGGTGCCGGCTTCGGTTCCTTATTAGATATGAATGATGCCAAGGAAGAGGACGGTATGCTTTATACGGTTTCTACAAGAATGAAAGACGGAGATATAGCCCTTATAGCTGTTATACAAGAAGAAACAGAAACATCCTATAATGAGATCATTAATCAATTTAATACAGTAATCGTTAGATACCGTGCCAGCGTTATTCAGGAAGAACTAGACCATGCGCGTAAGATACAAAAGGAATTAGAACACGAAGCAAAAGCCAGAATGAAAGAACAGCGCTCAAAAGAAAGACGAGAAAAAATCGACGAATATAGTACGAAATTAAGAGAAGAATTCAAACAGATTAAAGAGAAATTATCATAAACCAACACAGTCATCATACATTAACAAGTTAATTCATACATAAAAAAAAGATTGCTTATATTATAGCAATCTTTTTTGCATTAAAATTATACAGATATAATCTTTAATTAAGGGAGATGGCTTCCACCACTCCCTCATTCAATTATAAGTGGCTGCAAAGGCCAACAGGATGTTGGATGAAGACATTGCCACACGATGTGGTGGTCTTAGTCTTTGTTCCTTTTTGAGTCGTCTCAGCCTTTCGTTAGATCCAGCTTCAACTCCTAGGCCCTCGAGTCATAAGGATAGCCACTTCGGGGGAAACCATCCCCTTCGTGCCTTTGTCTTATGCTCCTCGCTCCTGAGCAAGGCCCTTCAGCTTTTCTAGCCTCTCAGCTGTGCCCCAGCTTTTTCTTCTACTGCCATTAGGACTTTGCTGTGGGCTTTTGTTACTTCTTCGTCTGTTAGTGTTTTTTCAGGGTCGAAGTATTTTAGGGAGAATGCTAATGATTTTTTGCCTTCTTCCATTTTTTCTCCTTCGTATAAGTCGAATAAGTGAACTTCTTTTAATAGTTTGCCGCCAGCTTCTTTGATAATCGTGCTGATTTCTCCCGCTACTGCTTCAGAGTCCACAACCAATGCAATATCACGTGTAATAGAAGGGAATCTTGGAATAGCTGTATATTGAATTGGTTCTTGATCTACATGTAAAAGGTCTACTAGAGACAATTCAAATACATAGGTTTCTTTTAAGTCTTCTTTCTTTTCAACTTTCGGATGAACTTGACCTACGAAACCAATTAATTCTCCATCTAAGAACAATTCAGCTGTGCGTCCTGGATGCATTCCTTCAACAATCGCTTGTTTCCACTCCATACGGTTTTCAAGGCCAAGCTTGCGGAATAAGCCTTCAAGGATTCCTTTTACAACGAAGAAATCTACTTTTTTCTTCTCTCCCTGCCATAGGTTCGTGTTCCATAGACCCGTTACAGCACCTGCAAGATGCTCTTTTTCTTCTGGAAGCTCTGTATCAGAAGTTTTAAGGAAAATAGCACCTGTTTCATAAACAGCCATATTTTCATTTTGGCGAGCTACATTATGCTTTAACACATCCAGCAAGCCAGGAATCAGGCTCATACGAAGAGTGCTTCTTTCTTCACTCATCGGCATTGCCAAACGAATGCTTTCACGTTGCTCTAATGTATACATGGCTGCTTTTTCAGCAGATGTTAGAGAGTATGTGATGTTTTGCATTAAACCGGCTTCTTCTAGATAACGACGTACAACTCGACGCTTCATTTGGTAAGGAGTTAGTACACCTGGCTTAGAAGCACCAACCGGTAATGTTTTTGGAATATTATCGTATCCGTAAAGTCTTGCTACTTCTTCAATAATATCTTCTGGAATAGTAATATCTCCACGGCGTGTCGGTACCGTAATTACAAAGTCTTCTCCATCCACATTCACTTCAAATTGAAGGCGCGTTAAAATATCCTTCACTTCGTTCACAGATAAAGACGTACCCAGTACCTTATTGATTTTTCCAAGACCAATACTAATCACGGCTTCTTCAATCTTCATCTCATTAAATTCTGCTTGACCTTCAAGCACTGTACCGCCTGCAAGCTCTGCGATTAATTCTGCTGCACGTTCTCCGGCAGCACGAACGCGGTTTGGATCCACACCTTTTTCAAAGCGTGCGCTTGCTTCTGAACGAAGACCAAAATCTTTGGAAGCTTTGCGGACAGGACCGCCTGCAAAATAGGCTGCTTCCAGTAATACAGTTGTTGTTCCATCAACAACCTCTGAGTTGGCTCCTCCCATCACACCAGCAAGTGCAATAGCTTCTTTGCCATTTGTAATGACTAAATGATCATCGCTAAGCGTACGTTCAGCTTCATCCAATGTAGTCAGCTTTTCACCTTCATCTGCCATACGAACTACAATTTCTTTAGATTGTAAACGATCATAATCGAACGCATGCAATGGCTGACCATATTCAAGCAAAATAAAATTCGTAATGTCGACCACATTATTATGCGGACGGATCCCGCTCTTCATTAATCGGCTTTGCAGCCATAATGGAGATGGACCGACTTTTACATCTTTAATGATTTTCGCGATATAAAGAGGATTTTGCTCAGGTGCGTCCACTTTTACGCTTACATAGTCTTCTGCTTTCTCAGAGCCTGCTTTTACAGTTACTTCCGGTAATTTAACTTCTTTACCCAAAATAGCTGCTACTTCATATGCTACACCAAGCATGCTTAGGCAATCAGAACGGTTTGGTGTCAATCCAAGCTCAAGAATATGGTCATCCAGCCCCAGTTGTTCAAGCGCATTTGTGCCAGGAACAACATCTTCAGGGAATACAAAAATACCTGTACTGAACTCTTTTGCCACTACTTTCGCTTCGATTCCCAATTCCTGCAGGGAACAGATCATGCCGTGGGATGCTTCTCCGCGCAGCTTACTCTTTTTAATTTTGAAATTCCCCGGTAAAACAGCTCCCACTTTTGCGACAGGAACTTTTTGTCCTGCTGCCACATTCGGTGCACCGCACACGATTTGAACCGGTTCTTCTTCACCGATATCCACTTTACAAACACTTAATTTATCAGCATTCGGATGCTGTACTTTTTCAAGTACATGTCCGATTACCACGTTTTGAATTACCTCAGCAGGAGATTCTACACCTTCTACTTCGATTCCGCTTCTTGTAATTTTTTCTGCCAACTCATTAGCATTGATTCCATCTAAATCAACATAATCCTGTAACCATCTATATGATACAAACATCTTATTTCCTCCCTCTAATTCTTACTCGTGACGATGAAACTGGCTTCCGAAACGTACATCATTTGTATAGAAATGACGGATATCGTCAACACCGTATTTCAGCATGGCAATCCTTTCAACACCCATACCAAATGCAAATCCAGTGTACTTCTTGGAATCAAATCCTGCCATTTCAAGTACATTCGGGTGAACCATACCTCCGCCCAGAATTTCGATCCAACCTGTTTGTTTACAAACTGAACAGCCTTTTCCACCGCAAATTTTACAGGAAATATCCATTTCAACTGAAGGCTCTGTGAATGGGAAAAAGCTTGGACGAAGGCGAATTTCACGATCTTCACCAAAGAATTTTTTCGCAAATACTTCAAGAGTTCCATTTAAGTCAGCCATTGTAATGTTCTCATCCACTACAAGACCTTCAATTTGCATAAATTGGTGAGAGTGTGTGGCATCGTCATTATCACGGCGATACACCTTACCAGGACAGATAATTTTAACCGGTCCCTTCCCTTCATGCTTTTCCATTGTACGAGCTTGTACAGGGGATGTATGGGTACGCATTAAGATTTCCTCAGTAATGTAGAAGGAATCCTGCATATCACGGGCAGGATGGCTCTTAGGAAGATTCAATGCTTCGAAATTATAGTAATCCTGTTCCACTTCCGGACCTTCAGCCACTGTGTAGCCCATTCCAAGGAATAGGTCTTCTAATTGTTCCGTGATTTTTGTTAAAGGATGGTGGTTCCCTTTATTAACAGGAGCTCCAGGAAGAGTGACGTCAATTTTTTCCTTTGCCAATTTTTGATTAACAGCTTCTTCCTCTAATGCGTGCTGCTTTTCTTCAATTGCAGATGCAATCGCACCTCTTACTTCATTGGCAAGTGCCCCTACCTTTGGACGTTCTTCTGCTGAAAGACTGCCCATTCCTCTCAATACCTCGGTGATCGGTCCTTTTTTGCCAAGGTACGCAACACGGACATCATTCAAGCCTTTGAGGTCAACAGCAATCTGTACTTTTTCCAAGGCTTCCTGCTGCAATGCTTGTAATTTCTCTTGCATAATTAAATCCTCCTATGTGATTTTTGATGAAAACCAATAAATGAAAACAACAAAAAACCCCGTCCCCAAAAAGGGACGAGGTTATCATCGCGGTACCACCCTTGTTAGCGTCCTATTCATTATAGGCTCGCTCGCTTCATTCAATAACGACATTTCTGCCGGCTAACCTTTACACAAACGTTTTGTCTGTGGTCCCGGTTGCAGCTCCGGGGGTGAATTCACTTGTTTGCCTTTTTCCATAAAAACGCTCTCAGTCTCAGGCGTTTTTTTCCTGTAAGGCGGTCAAACAGCTACTTAGTCCCCATCTATGCTTTTCATCATCCAATTTTATTTACTCATTATAATCTAAATTGCCCCGAGTTTCAAACGTTCATTTCCTCTTTATTTAAGGCCATACATCAAAATGCCGGCAGCTACTGCCACATTTAATGATTCACTTTTTCCGTATATAGGAATATACACATTTTGATCTGTTTGTTCTAGCAGTTCTTTGCTGACGCCGCTGCCTTCATTGCCGACAAGTATAGCGAACCGTTCTGCTTTACTTATCTCCTTATAAGGCTTTGCTCCCTGCAAGGCAGTCCCATAAACCTTCATACCTGATTGTTGTAATTTATCCACCCAAGTTTCTAGGCTTCCTTTAAAAGTTGGGATATGAAACAGGCTGCCCTGTGTAGAGCGAACTACCTTTGGACTGTATGCATCTGCGCACCCGTCTCCGAGTATAACGGCATCAAAGCCCGCTGCATCTGCTGTACGTATCATTGTTCCGATATTCCCTGGATCCTGCACACGATCAATTAATAATACAGTTGAAATGTCCGCTCCTAACTCAGGGAAAGTTGGCTTTCTGCAAGCCGCTGCAACTCCCTGTGGTGTGTCAGTATCCGCGATTGCTTTAAAAATGTCTTTATGTACAGTAAACAGATCAATGCCTTCTAGCTCCCACTTTAAAGGTAAATCAGTACCTTCCTTTACAATCAGTTCTTCCACTAATCCATGCATAAGAGCTTCCTCTACTAAATGAAAACCTTCCACTAGGAAAAGACCGCTTTTATCCCTGTCCTTCTTTGTCAAAAGTTTCTTCCATTGCTTTACACGTGCATTTTGCATTGATTCAATATATTTCAATATAAGTCACCTTCTTATCAAACGTTCTTTCATTATATCCCAAATTTAATACATAGAAAAAGGAAAGAAAAGCAAAACTAAGTATGAGACCAAAATTGGAGGGAATATCCATGAATTTAAATCTTAGAAATGCCATTATCCATAATGTAACAGGCAATACCCAGGATGAACTTGAAGCCACTATTGTAGATGCCATTCAAAGCGGTGAAGAAAAAATGCTGCCGGGCCTTGGTGTATTATTTGAGCTTATTTGGCAAAAAGCCTCTGAAAGCGAGAAGGACGAGATGCTCCATCTATTAGAAAGTGCACTCAGCAAATAACAAAAGAACGATGACGGAGTTATTCTCCATCATCGTTTTTTCGTATTCAATCAAACGTAATCTTATCCACCGTTTCCCTGTTCAGACGTTTAACCAATTCTACAATAAGGTTAACCGTATTTTCATAATCATCACGATTTAATATCCCCGCATTAGAATGGATATAACGAGTTGGAATCGTAATCGCGATAGAAGGTACACCCGTACCGCTGACATGGAATGATCCAGCATCTGTTCCGCCGCCAGGTATATGATCAAATTGATAAGGTATATTCATTTCTTCTGCCACACCGACAATAAAGTCCCTCAAGCCTTTATGAGTCACCAGGCTTGCGTCATATAACACCAGTCCCGGACCGTCTCCCGCTTTTGTTAAACCGTCTTTTTCAGATAATCCTGGTGTATCGATTGCCACTCCAACATCTACAGCAATCGCAATATCAGGCTGTACATAATTAGCCGCTGTTTTAGCGCCGCGCAGCCCTACCTCTTCCTGAACAGTTCCTACGCCAAATACGGTATTCGGATGGTTTTCATCTTTTAGGCGTTTTAATACCTCTATTGCCACCGCACAACCAATTCGGTTGTCCCATGCTTTAGCCATTAACATTTTTTCGTTTTTAAGTACCGTAAATTCGGAGTACGGCGTTACCATATCTCCTGGACGAATTCCCCATTCAAGTACTTCATCCCGGCTTGTGGCTCCGATATCAATGAACATATTTTTGACATCTGCCGGTTTCTTTCTCGCTTCCGGAGTAAGGATATGAGGCGGTGAAGATCCGATTAAACCCGTAATTTGCTCGCCCCCCGAAGTGGTTACTGTAACACGCTGAGAAAGCATAACCTGTGACCACCAGCCCCCAATCGTTTGAAAAAAGAGGAATCCTTTGTCATCAATCCGGGTAACCATAAAACCTACTTCATCAAGGTGTCCGGCAATCATAATGCGCGGTCCTTTTTCTTCTCCTGTTTTCTCAGCAATCAAACTGCCGATTCCATCAAATGAAAGGCTATCAGCATATGGCTCAATCAGCCTTCTCATAACTTTTCTCGGTTCTCCTTCATTACCTGCAATGCCGTTAACATCTGTTAGCTCCTTCAGCATAGAAAGCGTATCATCTAGATGTTTCATAAAAAAGAGCCTCCTTAACTATGTATATCATTCTTTATAGTATATGTATTATTTCCCTTTACTATCAAATAATCGAAAGACCATTATGAATCAGCCGAAAGACTTCCGTTAATATTCACTTCTAAATATAGCCTGACCATGGAACTGGTTCATTCCATTAAACATGGTCATTCCTCCTGTATCCTAACCAGTCTTCAGTAAACTGAATAGAACTTCATTCTATTAACCATCTAAAAAAGCCTGCAAAACTTATCTATACAAATAAGTTTAACAGACTAATGTTAAGTATGACCAAAAAACTGACTCCACTTAATAATGACCTTCTTTTCTCTAAGGAAAAAGAGCAAGATAATCAGCGCTGAAATGATAATCAGCATCATCGTTGGAGAAAACTTTGCAATCGAATGTCCAAATACCGTATAAAAAAATGCCAAGGGAATATTGGACCAAAAAACGGCTTTTGCGTAATCCGTAAAGGTTTTGCTGTTGCCGATTAAATAAAAATTTAGGAGATGGAAATGTATAAACGGAATAAGCCTTAGGATACTCGCCTGCTTTACATTTATTCTTCCTCCGAACTTCAATGTACGCTCATCCAACTTTTCAAGCTTATGCTGTAATTTCGGCATTTTAATAATCATAAAGTAAAAAATAATCGATGATAGCCAGAGACCTAATAAAGATAATAACGTACCGAATACAGCACCAAACATAATCCCGCCCGCCATACAAACAACAGCTACCGGAATAAAAATATATTGCCTTACTATATGGAAAACTACAAAGACAAGAGGTGACCAAAAACCACCTGCCTCAATAAAAGCGAGCAACATGGTAAAATCATAATCCATACTCACACCCCATTTTGCCTTTCTACGTTGTTAAAACTTGGCTTATTTATTAATATATGTTCTCTTGCTTAATTATGACTGTATGGTTGATAAAAGAATAGCTGCTATGATTACATCCACGATTGCTAATAATGGAAAGCCTGCCACAAAAGCTTTATGCTTTGTTTTATGCCTGAATAGCTTCATACCTGCTGTCCCGCCAATAGCTCCTCCAGCAAGAGCCAGAATCCACAATGTTTTCTCGCTTATGCGGTATCGATTATGTTGAGCTCTGTTTTTATCCAGTTTCATAACAAGAAGTAAGGTTAAATTGATCAGTATAAAATAACCGATGATAAGCTCTTTCATATTCTCCTCCCATAACAAAAGGCGCCCCCAATCACTTGAGAAGCGCCTCTATTATTATTTATTAAGTTCTTTTTTAGCTGTTTCAGCTAATTGAGCAAATGCTGCTGCATCGCTAACTGCAAGTTCAGCAAGCATTTTACGGTTAACTTCAATACCAGCAAGTTTTAAACCGTGCATTAAACGGCTGTAAGAAAGACCGTTGATCCGAGCTGCTGCATTGATACGAGTAATCCATAATTTACGGAAGTCGCGTTTCTTTTGACGACGATCGCGGAATGCATATTGCAAGGATTTCATTACTTGTTGATTAGCAACTTTGTATAATGTATGTTTTGAACCGAAATAACCTTTAGCTAGCTTTAATACTTTTTTACGACGTTTGCGCGTCACTGTACCGCCTTTAACACGTGGCATATCTAATTCCTCCTAAAATTGAGCGTTCTCAATTACTTGATATTGTCTAATAGATGACGAATGCGTTTGAAATCTCCGGAACTAACCATTCCACTTTTACGTAATTTACGTTTTGCTTTAGTGGATTTGTTAGCGAATAAGTGGCTTGTGTAAGCATGGCTGCGCTTAAGCTTACCAGAACCAGTTTTTTTGAATCGCTTTGCAGCGCCTCTGTGAGTTTTCATTTTTGGCATGGGAAATTTCCTCCTCGAAACATTACTTTTCGTTTTTCGGTGCTAAAATCAAGAACATGCTGCGTCCGTCCATTTTTGGCGCTGTTTCCACAGTAGCCACTTCTTTACATTCCTCTGCAAAGCGAACTAACACGCGCTGCCCGATTTCTTTATGGGTAATAGCCCGTCCTTTAAATCGAATACTTGCTTTTACCTTATCTCCTTTTTCAAGGAACTTAATAGCGTTGCGAAGCTTCGTATTAAAGTCATGCTCGTCGATAGTTGGGCTTAAACGAACCTCTTTTAAACTAATTGTTTTTTGGTTTTTTCTAGCTTCTTTTTCCTTCTTCTGTTGCTCGAAACGGAACTTACCATAGTCCATAATACGGGCGACAGGAGGCTTTGCGTTCGGTGCAACCAGCACAAGATCCAAATTCACGCGTGTAGCAATTTCTAATGCCTCATTGCGGGATTTAATTCCAAGCTGCTCACCATTTTGATCAACTAGACGTACTTCTCGGGCACGAATGCCTTCGTTTAAGATTAAGTCTTGTTTGCTAATAATAAGCCACCTCCAAGATTTTCTAGCAAATACTACTTCACATGCTTTTTAAACATATAAAAAAGGCCGGTGCATGCACACCCGCCCATAAAAAGACATACCGTCTGATTATATCAATTGAACCAGTTAACTACTCTCTGAAGAGTGTTATACAGGTGAGAAGCGGGTGCTTCTGCTTTATAATGTGTCGTATTTGATTTGCTCACTAAAAATCATTTTAACATGTTTCGCTGTATAATGTCAATAGAAGCTCATTCGTAATGACAACAAAAGTTATTTTATCAAAAATTGTACCTGGTGGCAAGAGGTTTTTGAAGAAAGATTGGAA
The DNA here is from genome assembly GCF_058216035.1 of Pradoshia sp. Z4_20. Taxonomy (NCBI): domain Bacteria; kingdom Bacillati; phylum Bacillota; class Bacilli; order Caryophanales; family Bacillaceae; genus Pradoshia; species Pradoshia sp. Z4_20. The sequence continues at coordinate 66,427 of NZ_JBZAJD010000001.1, read as the reverse complement.
AGTTAAAATCCAGATACTATTGATTCTGTATAGATTTCAAAATTGGATACATGTTTGGCCATTCAACAAAACAATTCCAAATCCGGTTGATTTCGCAACAGAATTCAAACCTTAAGTGTGTACATTCATTACGACCACCATATTTCACTTGGTCTTTCGCGAATAAGCACACCATTTAAATTCTTAACCGCTCGAGTAAAACCTTCTTCAATAGACATTAATGGATCTTCATGTTCAATACTGACAGCATAATCATAATTGTAAATACGGAGCGCACTCATCATATCGCTCCATTCTTGAATAGAATGCCCGCATCCAACACTTCTGAATGTCCAGGCTCTAGATTCCACATTACCATAGGGCTGCATATCTGTTAATCCATACATATTTACATTATCCTGATCGATATACGTATCCTTCGCATGGAAATGATGAATAGCACCGGCCTTACCGAGAATCTTAATCGCTGCCACCGGATCAATTCCCTGCCACCACATATGGCTCGGGTCAAAATTAGCTCCGATTGCCGTACAGGTTCTTTCCCTTAGTTTTAATAATGTATAAGGTGTATGAACAAGGAAACCCCCATGTAATTCAATACCTATTTTTACATCATGTTGCTCTGCAAACGTCCCGATCTCTTTCCAATAAGGAATCAACTTATTTTCCCATTGCCATTCTAATAGATCGGCATATTCCGCCGGCCAAGCAACAGTTGGCCAATTTGGATATTTTGCTTCTTCACTGTCTCCCGGTGTACCGGAAAATGTATTTACAACGGGTACTCCCAACAAGGATGCAAGTTGAATTGTCTTACGTAAAATGGAATCTGATTCTTCAGCGAACTTTTTATCCGGTGTTAGTGGATTGCCATGGCAGCTGAACGCACTAATCGATAATCCTCTAGAGTTGACTTCTCCAAGATACGAATTCCTCTTTTGTTCATCCTCAAGCAATTCATCCAACGGACAATGAGCGTTCCCCGGATACCCTCCGGTTCCAATTTCAACAGTGGATAATCCTGCTTCTTTAACATAATCGAGCATATCTACAAATGACATTTTCGAGAACAATACGGTAAAAACTCCCAGCTTCATTAAAAACCTTCCCCCTCTGCTAAGGAAACGGTCTTCTTCGTCCGCTCTGATTCAAGAGCACCAAGAATGATACCCAATGATTTTTTCCCTTCTTCTCCCGTAATTAGCGGTTCTTTATCCTCGATAATTGACTGAATGAAATGATTGATCACATGAGATGACGTTTGCCCACCATCTTCATTCGTCTGAATTTTATCCAACTTATGTTTAATGACACGTCCATCAGCATACTCTTCAATTAATGAATGCTCTGGATCATCCTCCAATCGCAGAATACCCTTTTCTCCATAAATAACCGTTGAATTATCCCCGCCGCCGGCTACATAAGCCCAGCTCGCCGCTAAAGTGCCAATGATTCCGCTATCCGTGCGCAGCAGGACAACCGCATTGTCATCTACTTCAGTAGAATCCTTTGCATTGGTTTCAACAAAAGCACTTACTGCTGAAAACTCTCCAAATAAATAGCGAAGTAAATCTGACTTATGTACGCCTAAATCACCTAAAGCACCTATAAATGCTTGTTTCTTATTGAAGAACCAGCTTTCCTTGCCATCCACACTCCAGCCTTCTGGTCCGGGATGGCCAAAAGCGGTACGAAAACTATAAATCTTCCCTAATTTACCGCTATCCAAAATTCCCTTGGCAGTCTGATGTGATGCAACAAATCGTTGGTTATGGGCAATCATCAATTTTTTACTGGCCTCACGTGCGGCATGAATCATCTCTTCTGCTTCTTGCTTTGAAGTTGCCATTGGTTTTTCGCATAATACATGTTTACCAGATTTTAATGCAGCAATTGTAACGGGAGCGTGCAAATAATTCGGAAGGCATATACTGACAGCATCAATATCGTTTCTTGCTATAATTTCATCATAATCGGTATACACTTCACTGCCATAAAGCTCAGCCATCTTCTTTGCCCTTTCTTCAACTAGATCGCATACGGCAGTGATTTCTGAAGTCTCATTTGCAGCATACTCAGGTAAGTGGCGGAATTTAGCGATACTTCCACATCCAATAACACCCACTCTTATTTTATTCATCTACGTTCCTCCATTTTAAAATTATTGAACTTAATTAGCGTCTAGTAAAAATGGCTTCTCGCATTTACTTTCCATTACATAATGAGTCCCTAATTCCGAGGACCGATGTATTCCTTCCATAATTTCAAGTACATGCAAGGCCATTTCAGAGCTAGCACGGGGCTGATAGCCGTTCTGAAGAGCCTTTGCCATGTCGGCAAGACCAATCCCGCGCAGATTGTCATATGGATCTCCCATAGTCTTCAATTCAGTCCACTCAATCTCTCCATCTCTTTTTACAAGAACAGGATGATTAAATTGGTTCGGATCAGGCAAGCTAAGTGTTCCTTTTTCCCCATATATCTCAAGAAACGGAGTTCTAGCTCCCACTACATCAAAGCTTGTCGTAATCGTCGTAATCACTCCACTCGCCATTTCCAGTATTCCAGTCACATGTGTCGGCACCTCAACCGGGATAAACTCTCCAAACCGCTTCGGATTTGTGATCAATCGTTCCGTATAGGTTGTTCTAGCTATACCAGTAACTCTGTTCACACTGCCCAGTAAACTGATTAATGCCGTTAAATAATATGGACCCATATCAAACATAGGGCCACCGCCAGCCTTGTAATAAAAGTCGGGGTTTGGATGCCAGGATTCAGGTCCATTGGACATCATATTGCCTGTTGCCCCTACAATTCGCCCAATCAACCCTTCCTCAATCCATTTTCCAGCTAATTGAAGACTGCCACCGAGAAAGGTATCAGGAGCCGACCCTACTATAACTCCCTTTTCACGGGCAGCGTCCAGTATTCTTTTGCCTTCGTTATATGAAATTGAAAGAGGTTTTTCAGTATAAACATGCTTACCGTTATGAATAGCTTTTAGAGATACAGATGAATGAGCATGAGGAACAGTTAAATTTAAAATTAAATCGATATCTGGAGATGTAAATATTTCTTCAAGCTCCAACGGTTTTCCAACATTATACTTTCGAGCCATTTCGATCGCTTTTGTATAATCCAAATCCGCACAGGCTACTACTTGATAGTCTGTAAATCTATTACTATTCTCGATATAGATGCTGCTGATATTTCCGCAGCCGACAATCCCTACCCGTAAAGTCATGAAACCCTATCTCCCTTTATTTGTTGTATAATCAGGCAGGTTGCTTTTTAAATAATTCATACTAATTTCCATACTCCTAAACGGAGTTAATCTCGTAGCATCCTGTTCAACAATCCACCAGGCGACGTTTAACTCCTCGCCCTTTTCTAAAATTTTCTCAATCTCAACCCCACCTGTGCCCAGTTCTGCGAAAAACTGTTCATCATCTAAGGTCATGTCCTTTAAATGGATGAGAGGAGACCGATTCCGGTATTTATCCAACCAGGAAATAGGATCTTCCCCTGCCTTTTTTAGCCAATATACATCAAACTCCGCTTTAACCTTATCTGGATCTGTACCATCAAAAATAACCTCTAGCGCTTTCCGTCCATCAGATAGGGTCTCTAACTCAAAATCATGATTGTGATAGCACAATGTAAGACCGTTCCTCTTACATGTCTCCCCTATTTCATTTAATAGAGAAGGCAAAGCAAGATACTCACTTTCCTGGCGTCGGTCTTCTGCTAAATATGGACATACAATATAGTTTGAACCTAATATAATTTGCTCTTCAATTACTCGTTCAAGCTCACTTTCTAGCTCATCGATTGGGATATGGCTGGCTGCTGCTTTTAAGCCATACTCATCTAAGAGGTTCCTCACTTCCTGGGCAGTAAGATTACCGTGGCCAGCTAACTCAACACCGTCAAAACCAAGCTCAGCTACTTTTTTCAACGTACCTGCAAAATCTTTTTCCGCCTCTTCTCGCAGACTGAACATTTGAACCGCTATGGGAATCTGATTCATATGAATACTCTCCAATCCAGTAAATAATTTATTATTCTTTCATTTATATAGCCTGATAGTTAAAAACACTGTCCTCCTATAAAGATTCAGGAGGACAGTTATGATTTAATATCACTTATTCCATAGCTCAATACGGTCTTTTATTAGTTTGGTATATTCCTTTTCAGCTTGTTCGACATCCGCTTTTTCCAAATCCTTCATAAAGGTATCCCACACTTTATCAAAGTTATCTGGATCTGCCAGAATAGCTTCTGGAATCCGTTTTTTCACGATATCAAGACACTTTTGCATGATAAGCTCCGTATCAGAACCTGAAGGGACCGCCATATTAAAAGCTGCTCCCCATTCTTTTACAGGGAAATCTTCTTTTTGTGGATACAAATCGGCCCACATCTCTACGCCATAATTAGAAAGTACTTCTTTTTCAACATCAGTATAGCCGTCTTTGATTTGCTCTCTACTGGCAATTGAAAAGGTTTGTCCAGTTGAATCTGTTATTCCATCCCCGTAATAAGGAGCAAAGCCTTTTAATGCACCAATACCAGTTTCCTTTACATAATTGGCATTGCTATTACGCTGATCCATTTCTTCTTTCGAGATGACACGTTTACCATCTACAACCTCATAATGCTCCCCTTCAATTCCCCAGTTTTGAAGAATCTGTCCTTCTTCAGAGGCAAGATAATCAATAAATTTAATGGCACGTACAGGATCCTCATTATCTACTGTAATCCCGATGCCCCATCCGCCCAGATAGCCAGTATCCTGGAAATTATGATGTTTGAATTGTTCATTAAGTGTTACAGGATACATTCCATACATACGCTCTGTTTTTCCAGATTCACGCAGCGCACGGTCTGCATCGCCAATCTGCCAATCCGTATCGGTTACGGAAAGAACACGGCCAGAAGAAATCTTAGCTAAATATTGGTCGTATTTTTGTACAAAGCTTTCCTTATCCAATAAATCAATATCATTCATATGGTTTAACCAGCGGAAATATTCTTTTTCTTCAGCCCGGCGATAATGTAATTTTGCTTCATGTGATTTTGGATCGATATAAAATTCTCCATCATCAGGTGCACCTGTTGCATAAAATGCAGGATTTGTGGTAGATATCTGGATGCGCCAGTCATCAGCCAGTAGGGATAAACCTATCGTTGGCTTTCCATCAATCGTTGGATATTTAGCCTTATATTCCTTAATAGCCTTCTCTACATCCTCCACTGTGCGGATTTCAGGATAACCTAATTTTTGAACAACATCATGCTGGAGCATAAACCCAGTGCCTGGCTCGAAATACGTTTGATCAACAGCTGCAGTTGGAAGGATATAAATCCCTTCATCTTCATTACTCCATTTCAATCGATTTAAATAATCACCATAAATTTTCTTTAAATTAGGTGCATGTTCTTCAATTAAATCTGTCAGGTCTATAAAAGCTCCTGCATCAACCAAATTACCAGCATTCCCTTTTGGTAAAATTAAATCCGGATACTCCCCGCTTGCAATCATAAGCGAGATTTTCTGATCTCCGCCATTTACATCAAATTCAGGATCAATTGTCACATCTGTTTTATCCTTGATTGCTTTGCTCACTGGACTTTCCATTTTATCCCATTGAGAATGCGGATCAGCGCTAAATAAAGAAAAAGTAACAGGCCCAGTTGTCTCTTCCTTCGGACTCGAAGCACTATCATCCTTACAACCAGTTATCACCAACATAACGGCCATCAAAAGAATTAGTACTGATTTCGTTTTTGTTTTCATTCTCTTTTCTCCTTATCATTTATTGTCAAACAGATCATGATCTGTTTTAACTTAAATCAGCTTTTTACGGCACCTAATGTCATACCCTGTACAAAAAAGCGTTGTAGGAACGGGTATACTAGCAGAATAGGAACAATAGTGACAACTGAAATCGCCATTTTGATGGATTCCGGTGATACAGATGAAGCAGCTGCTTCACCGCTCGAAGTCCGATAAGCATTAGGATCACTGGCACTAACAGTCGTATTTTGTAAGATTTTCATTAATTCATATTGCAAGGTTGTTAAACTCTCATTTGAACTATTATATAAATACGTATCAAACCAGGAATTCCATTGACCAACTGCTACAAATAAAGCAATTGTCGCTAAAACGGGCGTACACAGCGGCAATACAATTCTCCAAAAAATAGTAAAATCATTAGCGCCATCAATTTTTGCTGATTCCTGTAAGGCATATGGCAATCCATCCATAAAGGACCGAACAATGATGATATTGAAGGCATTCACCATACCAGGCAATACATACACCCAGAATGTATCGATTAAGCCTAAATCTCTCATAAGCATATATCCAGGAATTAATCCCCCAGAGAAATACAAGGTTAAAACCAAGATCGTTGAAACAAATTTACGTCCACTAAAATCAGCACGACTTAAAGTAAAAGCCACCATTGCTGATGATAATACTCCAAGTACAGTTCCGATTATGGTACGAAGTGTTGAATTAACAAATCCTGTTACCAAATTATCGTACTGAAAAATAGTTTTATAGTTTTCCAGCGTAAACTCTCTTGGGAATATCGTAATTCCCCCTCGAATCGTGTCATTCGACTCATTAAAGGATATAGCCAATACATTCAAAAATGGATATAGGGTAACGACGAATACAAGTGTTAGAAAGATATAATTACAAATATCGAATATTCGGTCGTCCCGGCTGGGTCTCACGTTAACTCCTTTGCTACTCACTATCTCACCCCATTACATTACACTTTGGTTTGTAAATCTCTTGAAAATGCCATTTGCTAAGAATAATAAAATGATGCTGACTAAAGAATTGAATATCCCAATTGCCGTACCATACGAGAATCTTCCAAGACCAATACCGTAGTTTAAGGCATATAAATCTAAAACCTCTGCATAATCAACAACAGTAGCATTACCCAGCAAGAATTGTTTTTCGAAGCCAATGGAAATCAAATGACCAATCGATAAAATCAAAACAACCAAGATGGTCGGCCGAATACCCGGTAAGGTAATATGCCATATTTGCCTCAAACGGCTTGCTCCATCCACCTTTGCTGCTTCATATAATTGAGTGTCAATTCCAGCCATGGCCGCTAAAAAGATGATTGAGTTCCAGCCCATCTCTTTCCAAAGGTCGGATAATGTAACAATGATCCAGAATAAATTTCCCTGTGTCATAAATTGATAGGGTTCATCCAAAATACCTGTTGTAGTCAACAACTGATTGATGGCTCCCCCATCGACCGAAAGCATTTTTGTTACAATCCCTGCTACTACAACCCAAGAAACAAAGTGAGGAAGGTATGATACAGTTTGGATCGTTTGTTTAAATGCCTTCTTACGTATTTCATTAATACAAATGGCAAATATAATAGGGATAACAAATCCAAGTATCAGACCCATTAAGCTCATTGCAAGCGTATTACGTAAAGCAAGAAAAAACCTCTCGTCCTGAAAGAGTGCAATAAAGTGGTCAAATCCCACCCATTCCTGTTCCATAAATGATCTGGCTGGCTTGAAATTTTGAAAAGCCATTGTCCAACCCCATAAAGGGATATAGTTAAAAACAAACACCCACGCAACAAATGGCAATGACATAAGGTACAAATACTTTTGATTTTTTATTGACGTCCACATTCTTTGCGTTCTTGTAGGAGCTGCCTTCATAATTGTATGCGCTTTCTTTTCTGCCGTCTGCATTGATACCTCCCCCTTTTCTTACATTAATGATAACCGAATCAAAAAGGTGGTAATACCATACAGATTTAGGAGAAAATCAGGTGAAAATTTTAGATATGCAGTTCATATATATGCAAGGTAAAATAAAAAAGCCAAAGCATTCATCAACATAGCTTTGGCAAGGTACTATTACCCAGTATGATTTCGGTAGGCAGAAGGTGAGATCCCTTCATATTTTTTGAACTTTCTATGAAAATAATCAACATCGGCATACCCAATTTTTTCGGCAACCTCATAAACCTTTAAACCTTTTTGTAATAATATTTTTCCATTTTCAATACGGACCTTATCTAAATACGTATTAAAATATTCACCGGTATAATTTTTAAATAATTTTCCAAGATAGGCACTATTATAATTGAATACCCCAGCAAGACTTTCCAACCGGAGATTTTGATTATAATTCTTATGAATTAAATCAATCATTTTCTTCATTTGTGTACCGGTCAACCCATTATCAATTCTTTTTATAATAGACTCAAACTGTTGAAAAATATATTCGATTAAGTCAGACATAGTTTCGATTTTATAAATATCAGTGGCACAATCATTAACCTTCATTGAATCTAAACCAATGGAAGAATTTAATTGCAACAGCTTATTCATTGTATGGGTATAGATGTAAATAAACTGTTTCTTTATTTGCTGTTCCGAAAAATCTCGATGCATCATTTCTCTTCCAAGTTCATCTATAACAGTTCTGCAAGTATCAATATTAACAACATCTATCGCATAATAAAGGCGGTTTAAATATTCATCTAGCAGTAGTTCTTCTTTTAAAATCCCATGGGCGCTATCCAACTCTTTTCTATGGCTCTTTGTTAATATTTGTCCTTTTTCAAAATAAAATTGATGTTTAATCAAGGTAAGTGCTGTTTGATAGGATTCCTGTATACCGTATACACTCGGCATAAATTCTCCCAATGCAATACTTTTACAAAACGGATGAATCTGTTTCATTAATTTTTGCTTGATCATGTCAGTCCGAGAAATAAATGAATAATCTGATCTCAAATAAACAGCTGCATACCCATTTATCGTAAAAACAACGCCCTTTTTACAATCCTCGAAGAAGGATACTAACTCTGATTTTATTTTTTTCTGCCCATTCTCATAGCACTGAATTAATAAAATTTGACATCCGCTATCCTCCAATTCAAACTTATGAAGATTTTCTTGAACATTAGCCATTTCTTTAAAATCATTCAGACATAAGGAAGCGAGAAATTCATCCCTTTCGTGACAGTACTCAGCCTGAATCAAACTGGACCATTGTTTCCTTTTCTCAATATTTTGACGCAAGTCAATCAGGTACTGAATCAACTCCTCCTCGTCAATTGGCTTAAGCAAATAACCCGCTGTTTTTGCTTTGATTGCCCTTTTGGCATAAGCAAAATCTGAATAGCCACTCAGAACAATAAAAGAAATATCATTATCCTCTGCACGTATTAACTCAATAAGGGAAATACCATCCATCTCTGGCATACGAATATCTACAATCATTAAATCGGGTTTACACCGGCAGTATTCCTCATAGCCTTCCTTTCCATTTCTAGCCAATGCAATGATTCGAAAACCGTATTCCTCCCAATTGATCAGAGTTTTTAAGCCTTCACGAATCATAGGTTCATCGTCAACAATCAATACATTAAACATGGCTATCTCTCCCTATTGGAATTCTAAATTGTATAACGGTTCCTTTATTAAGCTCACTTTGAATAGAAAGACCATATTCTTCTCCATAAATGAGCACCATCCTTTGATGGACATTCCTCAGCCCTATATGTTTCCCCTCTTCTTGATGGTTAATGGATTGAAGAATATCCATTAACCTCTGTTCCGAAATACCAATCCCATTATCAGAAACGATGATTTCTAAATCACACTCTTTTTTCTCGATTGTCACCCACACTTTTCCACCGTTATCTAATAAATCGAATCCATGAATAACAGCATTTTCAACCAAGGGCTGAATGATTAATGGCTGAATCAGCACGGTCAAAGCTTCTTCTTCTATATCCAGCTCATATTCCAACCTGTCCTGATAGCGGAATTTCTGTATTTGCAAATAGAGATTCACCATTTCCAATTCTTTTGACAGAGGAATTTTTTGACCCTGAATCTCCAAGCTGTGGCGCATCATTCTGCCAAGCATTTTTACAACATTCGCCACATCCTTCGCTCCCTCCATATGGGCTTTCATCCGAATAGACTCTAATGTGTTAAATAAAAAATGCGGGTTTATCTGGCTGGCCATCATTTTAATTTTGATTTCATTTTGCCTAATTTCCAACAGACTTTTCTGCCTATTCGTTTCCTCCACCTTGGCAATGAGCTCTCGCAGATTTGCCACCATTCGATTAAATTGCTTGGATAATGTACCAATTTCATCTTCCCCATCCACTTCAATCATGCTTGATAAATCACCGGCTGAAACCAAATCTATTTGCTTGCTCAATTTAGAAACCCGCTTAGAATAAAGGATTGATACAATGGAAATTAATACGCCAGCTAATGTAAATCCAAGCAGGGTAACAAAAAAACCCATCATACTGATGTTATTGGCATCTTTCATCATTTGGTCTTCTGTCATAACTGATATAATCCGTAAATGATCTTGACTTTGTTCCAGTAAGGAATCCTCCATAACCACAGATTTTTTGCCATTTAATTTACCTTCATAAACTTTGAATCCATCCTCTTCACTTACCTTTTCTAATGAAGGGATGACACTGGAAAGCTTTTGTCCCATATGCTTTTTCTGATTGGAGGCTACAATATTATTCTCCTCATCAACAATCATTGCCCTCAGGGTCTCCTGATTCAATATCCATTCCAACTCTGAAGTATTCACTGTTATAACAAGCGCCCCGTATGTATTAGTCTTAAGAAAATTAATACGTCTCACAAGTGATAAATAGGGCCCATTATCCTTAGTTGAATCATTGACGTAATACCATCTCATTAAATCAGGATTTTTCGTTGTTTCCTGATACCATTCTTCTTTTTTTACCTCTTCATCAATAGGTATAAATTCCCAATTATTTAACATCGTTGGATTATCCATGAAAAATCGAATTGTCGAGATTTCATTATAGTATTCAAGGTAATATGTAAATAGCTTATAATTTTCATAGGCTTCTACAACCTGATAACGCGAATCATAAGAGGTATTTGCGACCGTATCCAGCTGCTGATCAAACTGAAGGTTGTCAGATATATAGATTGGTACTTTTAAAACCTCAGCCGTTCTCTTTTTCATTCGTTCCATATTCATTTTCGATTCACTGATGGCGTCTTCAATAGCTCCATTTCGCAATTGCTGAGTTAAATATAGACCAACTATACTAATCGGAATCGCTACCAGAATAACCAGGGATATAATCAACTTATCTCTTAATTTCATATTATTTAATTTGCGAGTAATATACGCTATCATCAACGAACCTCCAACAAATAGTAAGCGCTTACATATATAAATATATTATACATGAGATTTTTTAAAGAATTTTCCAAATAAAGTGGTATATTTTTTATGATTTTTCATGTCATAATTAGTGATTACGCAAAACCTCATGGTAATAACTCCCATTTATTTTATATTTATCCACATGCTCACTCTATACCAATTATCGATAAACGTAAAAAAACACTATATTTGACTATAGTGTTTTTTGTCTCTTATTACTCTATTGTTAGCCAATGAATAGCCACTTCATCTTTAAATAAGAGATAGATATCTTCTACCTTGTCCTCTTCGATGTCCATGAATGATTTTTCCACTGTAGTCCAAGCTTGATACCCACCTGTACTTGGAGCTTGAAGGGTACATAAAAGCTTTCCATTCGGCTTACATGTCCTCACTTCAATATCGGTTTGCTTTCCGCTATTGGCCAAACGTATTTTCATCATTCTGTTATTTGCTTTTATTTTAACGTCTTTATACATAATCCAACCACTAGAGCCAATACTTTGAATTGCATGCCGTCCTTCTAAGCACTCAACCATTTTGACTGAGTAATAATCATCATAATGAACAGAGTTTACTTTGCCCTTCAATGTTCTTTCTGTACGGGTTTCTCCTGTTATTTCAACTGTTTTTTCCAACTGAATAGCTTTGGATGAACTGCCCAGCATGACTGTATATGTTCCATCCTCCAATAGAAAACGTTCTTCTGCCACATCCCAGTATGCCAGATCCTTTACCTCTATTGATAAGATTATTTTTTTAGTCTCTCCGCCTTTAATATGCACCCGTTCAAAGTCCCTTAACGTTTTAATAGGCCGAATTACTTTAGACTGATTACACCGCACATACAACTGGACCACTTCATCACCATCCAGATCACTTCTATTGCTGATCTCTGCCGTCACATGTAAAACTTCTTCTTTCGTTACACTTTCTTTCGATAGTTCCAAATTTTTATATTCGAACTGTGAATAAGATAATCCATGTCCAAAAGGGTACAATACTTCCCCATCAAAATACTGATAGGTACGCTTTCCTTTTATAATGTCATAATCCATAATTTCAGGCAGCTGGTTGACAGATTGATACCATGTCATTGGTAAACGTCCCGCTGGATTGTAATCCCCAAACAACACATCAGCTATTGCGCGGCCTAGTTCCGGTCCTGCATGAGATGTATATATAATGGCAGGTACATGTTCATTAACCCAGTTAACAGCATAAGGATAGCTTCCAACAATAACAACGACAGTATTGGAATTAACCTTAAGTACTTCTTGGATGAGCCTTTCCTGAGCAGGCGGCAATGTCAAATCCGGACGATCAATGCATTCCTTTCCATTTATAAAAGGATTATTACCAGCAAAAATGATAGCTGTATCTGCTTTGCTTGTCTCTTCCACAGCTTTTTGGATACCATCCTCGGTTATGTTATAGGAGAACAATGCGGCAGGCATACCTTCGGCCTGAATAATGGATCCATCATCAGACAATTGGATAGGCTGGTTATCCCAGGAAAGAATCTCCATGCTTTCTTCCTTTTGAGAAAAAGTAAATACTTCTTTTACAAACCACCCTTTTGCTTCATCAGCGGTAGCCTTTAAATGAAGATCGTCATCTACGGTAATGAATTTGCCATTTTTCTCAGAGCGAAGCGTCTCACTCCCCCATCCCCAGTCCGTATGAATCAATACATCTCCTTCATTCTCACGTGCAAGCAAGAAGCCGGTATCAGGGTTAACCCCTATCGATTTTCCGCTTTCCGTAATACTGAGCCTTATGCGATTGCTTCCATCAGCGTAGGGAATTGTTTCACCGATTTTTCCCTTGATACCTTCAAGCGGTGTGATTGAATAAGGTGGTGTACCGCTGTACCAATCGGTTAACACTTCATCTGCCAAAGGACCGATTACGGCAACCTTTTTATTTTTCAATGGAAGGATTCCATTATTTTTAAGCAATACAATAGATTCCCGGGCAGCCTTCAAAGATAGCTCATAATGCTCCTTACTGGCTAATTTTTCTGCAGAAACATATGAATAAGGATTCTCCCCATCAGAATCAAACTCACCAAGACGAAATCTCACCCTAAAGGTGTTGCAAAGAGCCTTATCCAAATCTTCTTCCAATAGATATTCCTGTTCCAAAGCATCACGGATGGCTCGTACCGTTATGTCCTTATCATCTGTGATATTGTCAATTCCATTTTTAATGGAGTATGCAACCGCCTTTGCATAGGATTCAACATAGTGATGCTCATTAACTGAACCAAGTACATCTCCAGCATCACTTACAACAAAGCCATCCATTCCCCATTCCTTTTTTATAATCTCGTTAACATCAGGATTCATATTACATAAAGTTCCATTAACAGCATTATAGGCAGTCATGATCGATTGTGCTTTTCCTTCTTTAATTTGCCTTTCAAACGCTTTCAGATAATATTCATTTAAATTACGGGGATCGAGACTGACTGAGCACTCTCCACGGTTAACCTCGTTATTATTTCCCAGAAAATGCTTTAATGTAGCGGCTGTCTTCAAATAAAATGGATGTTCCCCCTGCATACCCTTGATTAATTCTGTTGTCAGTTTACCAGTTAAGCAAGGATCTTCCCCATAGGCCTCTTCGGTTCTACCCCATCTTGGATCCCTTTCCATATCAACCGTTGGAGACCAAATTGTTAATCCATTATGTTCTGGATCCTTTTGATAAAAAATTCTCGCCTCATCTCCAATGACAGAGCCAATTTCCTTCATTAGATTTACATTCCATGTACAGGCCAAGCCGATATTTTGCGGGAACACGGTAGCTTCCCCCAGCCAAGCAATACCATGAGCTCCTTCTGTTCCATGCTTATATTTTTTTATTCCCAATCTCGGAACAGCATCTTGGTACTGACACATTTGATTAATTTTTTCTTCCAATGTCAGCTGAGACACCAGATCTTTCACCCTGTCCTCTAGTAAAGCTTTTGTATTCTGAAAGAGATATGTATATTCCGTCTTCATCTTCAACTCCAACTCCCATCAACAGATTCTTTTTCTACGCAAAAACAAATAATAGCCTTTCATTTAGGTTGTTTTTTCTTCTCTTGCGTTTAAGCCACTATCTCTAGTTTGATTTTGATAGTGTATGGTTTTCTCAATAATCCGATAGAAAAAGCTAAAGGATAAAAACGCCAATATCGTTCCGGTAAAGAATGGCCATAAAAACGTAAAACCAATGCTAATATAAATTAATATCGCAGTGACCATGACTACCCCAAGGGTTGAAATCGGTCGTCCAACGGACATGATGAAAGAATTTTTGATAGATTGTAAGAGCCGATCGTGAATATGAACGGTATAGCAGCAAAAATATAAAGTCCATGTTAGGAGAATCATCGTAAAAAAAGCATAGAGAACAAGAAATATAACGGACTGTTGACTGACAAAACTAATATAATTCATAATCCAGCCAGCCCACATAAGGGTAAACACGATTCCCCCTATAAAACTCCTGAAATAGTTTTCCTTATAATAACGAAGAAAGGAAGTGGCAATCGGAATATCGCTTTCTCCCATCACCCATTTCCGTACAACTCCAAACAAAGCGACAGTGGAAGGGAAAGAGAAAATTGGCACTAACCCCATGATTAAAAGAAGAATATACGTGATATTTAAATATTCAGCATTCAATAAGCTTAAACAAAAATATAAAACAGGAAGATTTAAGAAAATCCATATGATATTTGACCAAGCCAGTCTGACAACCCATAAGCATACTCGATATGTCCCACCCAAAACTCCTGAATTCATTACCCCTGCCTCCTTATTCCTTTTGTTTAAATGTAAGTGTAGTATTTTCTCCTGCTTTTAAATTTATTTTCCATGTATCTCTTTGATTATTGTTTAAAAACCAATTTCCTTTTTCTTCTTCAATTGAAAGAGAGATTTCCTGATTTATATCTGAAAGTAAGGTACAGGAAAGAATTCCTTCTTCCAAATTCCACTCCATAGTCGATATCTTCATTCGTTTACGACATAAAATGCCCTCGACTGCTCCCTTTGTTAAGTTCTTAGGGATAGCTGGCAGCAATTCAAGTTTCCCCGGCAATGAAAAAACCAGGAGATTTACCAGAAGCTCAGGAATACATCCATTTGCATCAACATTAAACACATTAAAATGGTCATAATGAGCTGTCATTAAACTAGGATAGATAGCTCCGCCAGCTGCCATCATCCGGATAATATCAATTACAACATCTCCCATTCCTAATCTGGCAGCCGATAATCCTGCATGCATACGGCCATGAGACGAGGTATCGGTGTCAGGGTTATATAGCCAATGTTCCATTTTTAGCTCCAATGCCCGTTTGGATGCCTCCCAAAGTTCAGGAGTCTCGGTATCGGAAAATTCATAGCTTTGAAAAAGCGGATATAGGTGAGAAAAATGCCGATGGTTATAGTTATCATCATGATCCCATACAGCCCACTCCTTCAATGCCCCATCCTCATTAATCAGGTACGGCGGCATTTTTTCTATCATTTGCTGCCAATGCGGTATAGATTCTTGATAAATTCCAAGCTCCCTGCAAGCCTCGATTGTATGATTTAAAACCTCTTTCGCTACGGCAATATCCTGAGTACTATTAAACGCGATTCCATTTTCAGCGGAATAAGAGGGATTAAAGACATATATTCCTTCTTCCTCATATAAAAAGTCCTCATAAAAGGCTATGATTTCTAACATAAACGGTAATGCATGTTCTCGTAGGAACTGCTGATTTCCAGTATACAAATAATAGTCATACAGCCAATGAGCAAGCCATCCTCCCCCGCACGTCCAAAAAGCGCCAAAAAACGTATCGCATTCTCGATCTCCCCAGGAAGATTCTCCCCAGTGCAAATGCCTTCCATGGCTTGAAGCCCGAACACCTGAGAGAATGCCTCTACATCCAAAGAGCATCCTGGCATTATAACGAAAATCTTCCATATAAGAATCGAGCAGGGCTGTATATGGGTGAATGCCTTCAAGCATATTACAGCTAAAAACAGAAGCCATGGCCAATTGCAAATTAGTATCTAACGTATAATCAGATGACCAGGAAGGCTCCCATGTTCCCGTCCATATCCCCTGAAGATTTGGCGGACGTACACCGGCACTGCAGATAAACATATATCTTCCTGCATCAAATAATCTCTCTAATAATGCCGGTGGTACACTGGAAGTTTCCTCAACATCCGCCAGTAGTTGATCGGTACTCCAGCCTCTTTTTTCTCCGCCATTTAAATTTAAGGAGACACGGTTAAAGACTTCTGAGTGTTTTACTTGATGGGAATCGAATAATGCTTCATATGTATCGGAAAAACCGGAAAATAAGGACGATACCTCTCTCACCATATCTTCATTGTGTTCGGCGAATGGAATAATTTTCATTAATATCAGTAACTTACTGGCATTCCTTGCTTCAATTGAAGTAGGCGTGCACTGTATCGTTCCATCACAATTTTTTATGTGCACAAAGGTATAGTATCCGCCTTTTCCATGTACGTAATCATGAGTTCCAACTAACACGTCATTAGGGAGGCATTCATATCTAGACTTTATTAAAGGATGATTGTTTTCATCTATGGTTAAACAAGTTAACGGCAGATGTTCATCCATTTTAATACTTAATGCTATAAGCTGATCGGTTCTTGAGGAAAAAAGGCGGCGCTGAAACCTATTTCCATCATTCTCCCATGAAGAACCAATCTCTCCCTTTTCAAAATCTGTATAACGGCAGTATTCACGCAATCCTTCCGTTTGGCTTTGTTCAATATTTAGAAAGAATCCAGGATGGAATGGGTCTGTGTCCACGATTGTATGTCCCAGTTCTTCCCCTTTTTCAATAAAGAATTGATGGGATGCTCTATAACCATCACTCTTGCTGATTCTTCTCACATCTTCTAAATAAAAGGACATATCTGGCATGGTCTGTGGCGAGCCGGTTGGAAGAAATAATTCCGCATGGTTCACAATAATCGTTTCCTTGTGTGGCTGCCCATAATGTATGGCTCCCAGCTCTCCATTTCCACATACATTCGCAAATTCCCATTTATCAGCAGGCTTATCGCTATATGTCCAATGCCTGCTGAAGCCTCTCAATGGTTCACTTCCCACTTTCCTTCACCCCATTCTTACTAAGAAGAGGACAGCTTCCTGTCCTCTCTCCATTAAATCTTAGATAAAATAACAACATCTCTGCCTGAGATTGCTATTGAACCGGAGTATTCCCGTTGATGAATCAAATCAAAATAGGAGTCATCCACCTGAATCATTTCCTCATTTTCATTATGGTTCAATATAAAAATGATCTCTTCACCATTCTTTTCGCGTCTTGATACTTCAACTCCTTTTGGAGCAGTAAGCACCGGCTTCACATTTCGCTCTCTGCATACATTTTCCAGGAAATCACGAAGAAACTCAGGATCCACACTGGATGCAATATAGTAGGCATACCCATTACCATATTGATTCCGAGTAACTGCTGGCATTCCTTTATAAAAATCTTCACCATAGAAAGCTAATGCCTCAGCCCCTTCAAGGTGGAGAAGATCACAAAGCAATGAACATGAATAGGATGGCTGGTATCTATCTTTTTGAGAGGAAGCCATTAAAATATGATTCGTTTTTCCAGGCGGCAGAGCATCAATTTCTTCCACCCAAATCCCAAGTAAATGACGCAAATGGCCTGGATATCCTCCTCCTATGACTAAATCATGTTCATCGACTATGCCGCTGAAAAAAGTAGTGATAAAGGAACCCTCATTTTCAGTAAACGCTTCCGCTTTCTCTTTAAAACCAGCCTTGGTCATATAGAGAACGGGCGCAATGACAACCTCATACGAGTTAAAATCATCATTCTCAGCTATGATATCAACCTGAATATTTTGCTCAAATAACGCATGATAAAATTTCCATACCTCTTGTTCATAATTCAAATCTCTGCTTGGACCACTTGAAAGTTCCACGGCCCACCAGTTATCCCAGTCAAAAACAATCGCGACTTTCGCTTTCACTCTTGAATCGATAATTGTATCCCCAAGTGCAGTCAATTCTTTCCCCAGCTCAGCGCACTCTTTAAATACACGTGTATGTTCGTGTCCGGCATGATCAATTACGGCTCCATGGAATTTTTCACAGGCGCCAATAGAGCGACGAATTTGGAAAAACATCACACTATCTGCTCCATGAGCGACAGCCTGAAGACTTTGTAGGCGCATGACACCAGGCCGCTTTAGGGCATTATATGGCTGCCAATTTGTTACACTCGGTGTTTGTTCCATTAATATAAATGGTTCTCCTTGCTTCAATCCTCGCATTAAATCATGCCGCATTGCTTCCTTACTTACCGGAGATCCCACCTCAGGATAATTATCCCACGAGATAATATCCATATAGTTCGCCCACTTTTGATAATCTAACAGCTTGTATGTTCCCATTAAATTAGTGGTTACCTTTATATCAGGAGTGTATTTTTTGATAATGTCATATTCCAATTTATAGCATTCCAGCATACTATCAGAGTTAAAACGGCGATAATCGAGTGAAATCCCCTGAAAGCCTGTGTAATCTGAGTTTCCTAAATGCTCACTTAAATTATTTGGCAGGACAATTTCATCCCAGTCATAGAATGTATGTCCCCAAAATCGTGTATTCCAGACCCGATTTAATTCATCCAACGTGTTATATTTTCTTCTCAGCCAAACTCGAAATGCCTTTTCACAGTTTTCACAATAACAATCCCCTCCATATTCATTAGAGACATGCCATAGTGTGAGAGCAGGATGGTTTTGATAACGCTTAGCAATTTCCTCTACTAGTCTTGCTGAAAAGTGGCGGTAGGAAGAACTGTTCGGACAAGAATTATGGCGTAATCCAAATTTTCGTTTTCTGCCATCAAAATCCACACGTAACAAATCATTATACTTCCTGGCCATCCAAGCTGGGTGAACAGCCGTACTTGTTGCTAAACATGCATAAATCTTATTTTCTGCCAACAAATCCATCACTCTATCAAGCAATGAGAAATCGTATTCATCCTCTTTAGGCTGCAGCATAGCCCAGGCAAATACATTAATTGTCATGATGTCTATATCTGCGAGTCTTGAAATCCGCATATCCTCCTGCCAAATCTCTTCAGGCCATTGTTCAGGATTATAATCTCCACCATAAACAATTTTTTTAATTTGTTGGTGAATCATAGTTCAATCACTACCCTATTTTCATTTGCATGGATACATACACCCTGTTCTGTTTCTATACTTTCCCCGCCCTTAACAGCTAAGACGCTTTTTCTATTTCGAATGACGAGTGAATATGGTTTGGAAACTCTCTCCCCTTCTACGATTAACGCATTACCTGAGCGGGAAATCGTAATCCTGCACACATTCTCACCATTTTGGTTATAGATATGTGAGTTTACGGTTTTACCTTCTTCCAGTTCAAATAAATGAAAAGTTACTTCCTCTGCATAATCATAAACTGCTGTAGAATCAACAGAGCCTACCGCAATAAGAGAGTTTGGTTTTGCCATTAATGGTAATGTCATATACCCATGTTCCTCCGCCTGCCATGTTCCTCCGTCGACGACCTCATTTGTCAGGAAGTTTGTCCATTTACCCTTTGGCAAATAGTATGTTACTTTTCCATCTTCATTAAAGATTGGAGCAACTAATAGAGAATCTCCTAACATATATTGGCGATCTAAATAGTGGCACGATTCATCCTCCATATATTCAAGGATCATAGGCCTCATCATAGGAACACCAGTTTCCGCTGACTCACATGCCATTCTGTATAAATAAGGCATTAATGAATTTTTTAATTTTGTAAAAGTTCGTGTGACATCCACCGCTTCTTCATCATAGATCCAAGGAACCTTATATTCAGCATTACCATGATAACGGCTGTGAGAGGATAACAAGCCAAATTGAGTCCAACGCTTATACAAATCAGGTGTAGCTCCATGTTCAAAGCCCGCAATATCATGGCTCCAGTAACTAAATCCTGATAAGCCAAAAGACAAGCCCCCTCGTAATGATTCAGCCATCGAAGGATAAGTGGACCAGCAATCTCCTCCCCAATGGACAGGGAATTTCTGGCTTCCAACAGAAGCTGATCGGGCAAAGACAGCTGCCTCTCCCTTTCCAAGCTTTCTTTCTAATAACTCATAGACGATTTTGTTATATAAATACGTATAGTAATTATGCATTTTCTGCGGGTCAGAACCATCATGATAGACAACATCCGTAGGAATCCGCTCACCGAAATCTGTTTTAAAGCTATCTACCCCCATATCAATTAAAGCTTCAAGCTTTTCCTCAAACCATTTGCATGCTTCAGGATTAGTGAAATCTACAACCGCCAACCCCGGCTGCCACTTATCCCATTGCCAAACATGTCCATCCTTACGCTTAATGAAATAACCATTTTCCAGTCCCTCTTTAAATAATGGAGATTTCTGTCCGATATATGGATTAATCCACAAACAGATTTTTAACCCTTTATCCTTCAGCCTTTTCAACATGCTTTCCGGTTCAGGAAAAACGCGCTTATCCCACTCAAAATTACACCATTCAAATTCCTTCATCCAAAAGCAATCAAAATGAAAAACATCCAATGGAATATCTCTTTCCAGCATTCCATCGATAAAATGATTTACAGTCTCTTCGTCATAATCTGTTGTAAATGACGTACTTAACCATAGACCAAATGTCCATGCCGGTGGTAGGCTTGGCTTCCCTGTTAAAGTTGTATACTTTTCTAGTACATCCTTCATTGTCGATCCATTTATAATAAAATACTCCAGACTTTCACCTGGTACACTAAATTGTGCTTTAGAGACTTTTTCTGATCCAATCTCAAATGATACTTTCTCTGGATGGTTCACAAAAACTCCATAGCCTTTATTACTTAGATAAAGCGGTATATTTTTATAAGCTTGTTCACTGCTTGTACCGCCATCTTCATTCCATATATCAACCGTTTGTCCATTTTTCACAAACGGTGTAAACCTTTCTCCTAATCCATAAATTAATTCCCCAACATCTAATGTTAATTGTTCTCGCATATAGGGCTCTTTTTTATCAGTCAAAATATAGCTCATCCCCATACTTTGACTGGATACAATTCGTTCATCCCCAGAAAAGAAATCAATATTCCAATCCCCTTTTTTTCTAATAGAAGCCCGCAGATTTCCGCTCTGATACGATATCTCTTCATCCGCTTCCTCTATATAAACGTCTGGATTCTGTTTTGCCAGTTCAAATTCCGGCCCTCTCATCGGTGCTCCAATATGATGAAGCAGTTTGACAGAAATAACATCCTCAAGAGGTGAAGATAACTCAATGGTCATTAACCCTCCGTCCAATGTTTTTCCTCTATGTAGAATTTTTGTAAACGGAGCAAAAATCGATAGTTTATTACCATCTTTTTCCAGATCGTATACTTCCATTGGATAATGAAGCTGATAGCCTTCCTTATCCAGCCAATTCCCATTGCTAAATTTCATATATAATCACCCTTTTCAAAAATTGAGTTGCAGCATACCTCTTTAAAAAAGTAGATCGAAAAATCGAATTTGAGTAATCTGATTAGAATAAGCTCATTGCATATACCTGTTACTAAATTATTAGAACTTTCATCTGTCGAACAAAATTAATGCGCTTACATTTTTTTGTATCAACTAGCTCTCTTCCATTTTACAGAGGGAAATCAGGAGTGAACACCCTGTGAATTAAAGAAAAAATCAGGACAAAATTAGATTATTGTTTGTTAATTATCGTAAAAAATTTCACATATAGTACAGAATGGCGAAAAATGCCTAGAGGCTGAGTTTGCAGTAATCTTATTATTATTAGATAGATGTTCATCATGGGGATAAGGATAATGGGGAAAACCAGCTTTTAACCCTCTTTCAAGTTTGCCGGTAAATCATGAAGGTACCTTGAAATTTAAGTATAAAAACGAAGAGCATAGGCGCTCTTCTTTATAGCAAATTATAATATAATCCACCACAAAAGCTGGTTTCTTAATAAAAAGGGCCTATCCAAATTCGGATAGGCCCCTTATCATCTAGAGTTTTATTTCAATTCACCTTTAATCAAAGTCAAGAACTCATCAAATGGCATAGTCTCTGATTTCTGTTCTCCATACTTACGAACGTTAACATTACCATTTTCTTGTTCCTGATCTCCCACCACAAGCATGTAAGGGATTTTTAGCATTTGAGCTTCACGAATCTTATAGCCCATTTTTTCATCGCGTAGGTCTACTTCTACACGTAAACCTGCACGTTGAAGGCTCGCTTCAATTTCTTTTGCATAATCAAGATGAACATCCGGAGATACTGGAATAACCTGAACCTGAACTGGTGCTAACCAAGTAGGGAAAGCTCCTTTGTATTCCTCAATTAAGAACGCAACGAAACGTTCCATAGTTGAAACAACCCCACGGTGAATAACAACTGGGCGATGCTGTTTGCCGTCTTCTCCAACGTACGTAAGGTCAAAACGTTCAGGAAGCAAGAAGTCAAGCTGTACTGTGGAAAGAGTCTCATCTTTTCCAAGCGCTGTTTTAACTTGAACATCCAATTTAGGTCCGTAGAAAGCAGCTTCGCCTTCTGCTTCGAAATAGTCAAGACCCATCTCATCCATTGCTTCTTTCAGCATGGATTGAGCTCTTTCCCACATTGCATCATCATCAAAGTATTTTTCTTTATCCGCCGGATCACGGTAAGAAAGACGGAAGGAATAGTTCTCCATGCCGAAGTCTTTATATACTTCCAGAATCAAAGTAACAACACGTTTGAATTCATCTTTAATTTGGTCAGGACGTACAAATACGTGAGCATCATTTAATGTCATTCCACGTACCCGTTGCAGGCCTGCCAATGCACCGGACATTTCATATCTATGCATCATACCCAATTCAGCAATCCGAATCGGAAGCTCACGATAGCTGTGAATATCGTTTTTATAAATCATCATGTGATGCGGGCAGTTCATTGGACGAAGAACCAGCTGTTCATTATCCATATCCATTACTGGGAACATATTTTCCTGATAGTGATCCCAGTGGCCGGAAGTTTTATAGAGGTCAACACTTCCCATGATTGGTGTATACACATGGTCATAGCCAAGCTTTTGTTCCTTATCCACAATATAGCGTTCAATGACGCGGCGAATCGTTGCACCTTTTGGAAGCCATAACGGAAGGCCTTGTCCAATTAATTGAGAGTTCATGAATAAATCAAGCTCTTTCCCAATTTTACGGTGATCACGTTCTTTCGCTTCTTCTAACAGACGTAAATGCTCGTCCAAATCTTCTTTCTTGAAAAATGCAGTTCCATACACACGTTGAAGCATTTTATTATCGCTGTCTCCACGCCAGTAGGCCCCCGCAATATTCAATAGCTTAAATTCTTTAATTTTGCCAGTTGAAGGTACATGAACACCTCGGCAAAGGTCAAAAAATTCACCTTGTTCATAAATCGTTACAGTTTCCTCTTCAGGAATCGCATCAATCAATTCCAGCTTATACTCATCGCCAATTTCTTCAAATAGACGCTTCGCTTCAGCACGGCTGACTTCTTTACGGACAATATCAATATTCGCATTAATGATTTTCTTCATTTCTTTTTCGATTAAAGGAAGGTCTTCCGGTGTAATGGATTTCTCTAAATCCATATCATAATAGAAGCCGCCTTCAATTACTGGGCCTACACCGAATTTAACATCTTTATAAATACGTTTAACTGCCTGTGCTAATAAATGCGCTGTACTGTGGCGCAATACCTCCAGGGCTTCCGGTTGATCCGGAGTCACAATCTCTACTGACGCATCCTCTGTAATTGGTCGGCGCAAATCATATAATGCTCCGTTTACCTTTCCTGCAATTGCTTTTTTCTTTAATCCAGAACTAATGGAAGAAGCAATTTGCTCAGTTGTAATTCCAGATTCAAATTCCTTTACCGCGCCATCTGGAAATGTAATTTTGATCATTTCAGCCATGTGAGCCACTCCTTTTTCTACATAATAAAAAGCCCGTCCCTGATAAATTAAGGGACGAGCTATTGTATACTAAACAAACCCGCGGTTCCACCCAAATTCCGGTGCTGATGGTTCAGCTTTTCCGGCACTTGTATCTTTTAACGGAGTTCCCGTCAGCCAATAATCACCCAAATATGTTTTCCTGGCTGAAGTTCAAAGGCGGTAAGCATTTCAAGTCTATGAGGAAGCTTGCAGCCACTGGCTTCCCTCTCTGTTCACAGCTTTTTAAAACACTCATGTCCTTATCGTAACCTATCGAATTATAAACTTGTATGTAGGTTATTATAAAAGCTTATGAGGACAAAAGCAAGTCACTTTCTATTCTTTTATCATTATGAACGCTCTTCTACCTTTTTAACCTGTTCATGGAAGTAACTGATTCGGAATAAAAGGATTCTTTCCTCGAAAATTTTCCTCAATGTAGTGATTACACGATTATCCTCATCATCCGCATAAATATGAATTCGTTTCGGTGCTAAGGAAACCAGCGGTGCAATGGTGTTTGAATCAATAAACATAGGATTCTCAGCCATCAATTTACGGTCAATCACTTTAAGAATATCTTGTTTAGAAATTGGCTCAAAATATCGATTATAAAATTGAAATTCTTCATGATAAACTAAATGAATTTCATCAATCTGTGGATTCCGCTCCTCTATCAATCGTCTTAGCACAGAGATAAATTCCTGATAATCCTGCTCAAGCTTATACTCATCAATCGCAAATCCAACTAATGTAACAAGCGATTCATGGATATCCCTTAAACGGAAATTCCATAAGGATCGAAACGAAAAATCAATTCTTTGTTTAACTACTTCCTGCAGGAGATACTTGACTTGTTTTTTTAATTGTTCTGAAAGGTGATGGCTACCGCAGTAGGCAGCTTCACCATCCCACATGAGCAATGCGATTTCTGCAATCTGGCTAATTTCATCTTCATCCTCATATAAAAAGCGTTCCCGAATCACATCCCGAATTTTGCATTCCAGATGATAGGTAGAGAAAAATGTATATAAAGCATCAATGAGTGCGTGACAAAAAATTTCCTCCTGATCCGGGTCCCAAAGAAAGGAGACAGACTTTTGGCCATCCTTATGAACAGAATGAATTGCCTGTCGGATAAAAAAATCGCTGTTCTTAAATCGAACATGCCAATTAGCCTGTTCTTCCTGTGAATCAAAATACATCGTAAGCAACCCTATCCCTCCAGACTATCGGAACTCCTAGTTTTATGTATATGGGACATGGCAACCCTTTAGAATGGATGGATAAAATTAGATGTAAAATAAAAGCATCATGGCAGACTGTACAGAGCCGCTGTACTATTGCCTACATATCATATGAATTCCAGTCAATTTATTTCATGCCAGGTCTGTTAGCTTATTAAGGAATAGTAATATCTAAAAAGAGACAGCCCCTTTTTTGCGAGCTGCCTCTTTGCCAAACCTTTTATTCTCTTTAATCTCTACGATTTTTTCCGTCCATTTCAATTGGCTCCGTTAAATTACGGACTCTCTCCATGATCCTTTTACCTTTAACCAGTTCTTCATCTCCACGCTGAGAATACGTGAAA
Source organism: Pradoshia sp. Z4_20 (assembly GCF_058216035.1). Lineage (NCBI taxonomy): Bacteria > Bacillati > Bacillota > Bacilli > Caryophanales > Bacillaceae > Pradoshia > Pradoshia sp. Z4_20. The sequence continues at coordinate 40,515 of NZ_JBZAJD010000001.1, read as the reverse complement.
TGGTGTTCCAATTGTTTCATGTTAAAATTGGAGGTGAAAAAGGTTGGAAGATTTTCATGCATTCGATATTGAAGGATCGGTCCCAGTACATCATCACGCGACCAGGCACTCATCGTTTCTGCTCCAATATCATCAATCATCAAAATAGGAACTTCCTTTAAGGCATCCACCTTTTGGTTATAGGAATTTTCCGCGAAGGACCCTTTTAATTCTCTTAAATATTCAGGCCAGTACACAATATGTGATGAAACGCCCTCTTCAGACAGTGCATTTGCAATCGCACCAAGCAAATAGGTTTTACCTACCCCAAATTCACCGTATAAATAGAGCCCTTTATGACCAGCACCATTTATATATGAGTCAACAAAATTCTTTGCCTTTTCGACTGCCTCCACACGTGCTTCGGTCGTATACTCATCCCAAATCAAATTAGAAAAAGAAGCCTCCACAATTTCTTTTGGTACATGGCTGGCACGGATCAGCTTACGTAATCGATTCTTCTCTTCCTGCCTGCGTTTTTTATGACAGGGTTCATACCGAACATCAATCCGTTTCCCCTGAATAAACAGGTGCGGATGATGACCCTGAAGAAGATTTTTACATTCAGATAAAGAAGGACATTCGTCACATGTCTTCGTTTGAGTGGAGAACTCGTAGAGCTTATTCATGCTTTTTTCAATCATGTCGCTTGTCAGCTGACTGCTATGTTCATTTATAAATAAACGGACATCAGGATCTTTTAAAACAATATTTCTCATTTCATCCAATCTTTGTTGAAAGTTTTCACGCTTCCCGAGCTGATTCAGTGCATCCTGTATATTTTTCATCCTTATACACCTCCTGTTTATTTAGAATTTTCATTTTGCAATTTTTCCTTGAGTTTTCTTACCCGCTCAGCAATTTCGGTGGATTGAGCAACTGGCTCTTTCTTCTTTGTTTCATCCAGCCAGTCAGGAACGATTTCCTTCCTCGCATTACCCGATGTGCGGCGTGTTGATTTATTTGTTTTCGTCTTTTTCTCATTAGCCCAGGTTTGGTATTTCTTATGCTCACTCAAAGCCATTTCATAGGCTTCACGTACGGTGGTGATATTTTTCCTCGCCCAGTGCGAAGCAATTGTCTCCACATAGTTTGATTGCAATTTCATATCTGATTTTAACATGACATAGTGCAGAAGGACATTAACGACTCCAGGAGGAAGCTTTTGATTGACCATGACCTTTTCTACAAGTGCCAGATCATTGTCGGAAGGCATTGCGCCTTGCGAAAGGCTAACTAGAAATTCCAACGGAGAGGTTGTTTCAAAAGTATACAGCAAATGCTCCTCGGGTGTTTTAGGTTCTATGATCGTACGTTCATACTCAGGCTGTTTCTGTTCAATCAGTGTCGGCATTTCTTCACCATGATTGATGTGGAAAAACTCCCTTGCACATTTTCTAAGTTCGTCTATATCAATTTCATTATGTTGATTTTGACAGCGTAAAATCAACTTGCTCATATCCATTACATTAATTTTATATAAATACGATAGCATCGCGATGGATTCCATCACATTTGGAGTAAACGCTTTTCTCGATATAAAGCTGTTTTTAGCCGTCGCAAATAATAACTCGAAATCAAATTGCTCCATTAAATTATGGCTATATCCCTGTGGGTCCTTTGAGAAGAATTGCATGTTTTGATCAGTTTCCGAGCTGATGATTTCTTTTGGATTGCGAAATTCAGATGCAAACACCTCATTGAACGATTGTGTTATTTCCTCATAATCATCCGGTATACGTTTATCCGCAAACATCGTGAGCAGCCGTTCGTAATGTCTCTCTTCTAGTTTTTGCTTCAGATAAATAGGCAGCAAATCATCATGGAAAAATTTATCCGGACTTAAAGGACAAAGAATCTCATATATAAAAACATTACCTTCCGGAGTTGCTTTTTTATATGTTTTTAATAACCCAATTCCTTCAAGCCTTTTTCGGTATTGAAATATCTCATCCAAAGGTAAACCAAGTACATCCATTAACCAACGATGTGTCGTTTGTCTGGAATACATGTTACCTGTATTGACTTCGTTTAATAAGGTCATATACAAAGAAACAGCCAATCCTCCTACAAGTGGCTGATATAAATATTGAATCGATTTATGGTCCATTTCTGATAGCTTTTCTTTATATAGTACAACATATCTGTCTTTAGGATTTACAAACTTCCATGAAAATTGCATTGTCTACAAACCTTTCGTACTTCGGGTTTTTATAGTTGAAAAAAGAGCTAAAGAAACTGTCTTCAGCTCTACTTAATCCTCTTTTTTCATTAATTCTTTCAATTCGTCAATAAAGACATTTATATCCTTAAATTGACGATACACAGAAGCGAAACGGACATAGGCCACTTCATCCAACTCAGCCAGCCTATCCATAACCATTTCACCTATTAAATCACTTTTTATTTCAGAAAATCCTTGATTTCTTATTTCTTTTTCAACATCAGTTGCAATCTCTTCCAGTTCTTTAAGAGCAACATGACGCTTTTCACAAGCTCGGATTAAACCTCTTAGGATTTTTTCTCTGCTATATTCTTCCCGTGCGCCATCTTTTTTTACCACAATTAGCGGAATTTCTTCTACCTTTTCAAATGTAGTAAAACGATAACTACAGGATTCGCATTCTCTTCTTCTACGTATTGAACGTCCTTCATCCGCAGGGCGGGAATCCAGCACTCTTGTCCCATTATGTTGGCACGTTGGACATATCATAGATTAGCACCGTCCTTTTCTATAGTTCTATCTTATTAAAACAAATCGAATAGGACAAGTCTGTTTGCATAAAATGCTATTTTTTATCTATGATACGGCCAATACTATCGGAGAAAAGTAAATAATGGGCAAGTAAAAGACGTTTGCCACAAAAAAAAGAGATGCATATGTACTGCACCCCTAAAAGTTAGAGTTTGAATCTAGCTTTTTTGAGTCAACACAAAAGGACATCTCTTTAATATTTTTTATTTATAATGCTTTAGCAAGAACATGGCTGACAGCAACCGGACCCATGCCTCGCGGGATTTCAATGTGTTCCCTAACCTGAGCGTTTAAGGCTTCAGCTATAAAATCAGCAGCCACATTAGGATCTAAGTCACCGCATGTATATACATCAATACTCGCATAACCATGTTCCGGAAAACTATGAATGGTTAAATGTGATTCAGATATAATGACTACTCCGCTTACTCCCTGTGGCGCAAACTTATGGAAGGCTACTTCTCTAACTTCAGCTCCAGATCGTAAAGCAGCGTCCACGAATATTTGTTCAATCTGATTAACATCGTTCAATTTAGATAAATCACAGCCCCATAATTCAGAAATGACATGACGACCTATTGTATGCATGTTCAATTCCCCCTTTAGCATTTAAACGAATTATAATTATCTTCGTTTCTGGCCTTTACTACCACGGGGGAAAGTTAGTCCTGAGAGGTCCTAACCCTTTAAGTAGTACTGCCAGGATGATGAAGTTTACGACATTTAGTATATATGGTTTATATTTCAAAAGCAATCATACAATTCAATATTAGTTAATAATTACCACTAAATGTACATTAATTGTTTTTCTTAGTTTATTCTAGAATATGAATCAAAGAACGGCCTGAACCGCCTTTTTTTAGAAAGACAGCCAGACCGTAATAGATATTGTTTATTATTATTAACTTACTTTCACCTTATCCTCCTGAAGAAGGCGTGCCACATGGTTTACTAATTCTACCACTCTGCATGAGTATCCCCACTCATTGTCATACCAGGCAAGCACTTTCACTTTATTTGCACCAATCACCATTGTTGAGAGTGCATCTACAATAGCCGAATGTGGATTCGTATTAAAATCAATCGAAACAAGCGGCTCTGTGCTGTATTGGATAATACCGGCCAATGATCCTTCAGCTGCTGTTTTAAACGCTTGATTGATTTCATTAACAGTAACTTCTCTTTTTAAATCTACTACCAAATCAACTAAAGAGACGTTTGGAGTTGGTACTCTCAACGCAATACCATGGAGTTTTCCTTTTAAATGAGGAAGCACCAGTGAGAGTGCTTTGGCTGCTCCAGTTGTGGTAGGTATGATACTTTGTGCACAGGCACGAGCTCTGCGTAAATCTTTGTGCGGGTTATCGATATTATTTTGATCATTTGTATATGCATGAACGGTTGTCATAAGACCATTGTCAATTCCAAATTGTTCATCGAGTACTTTTACAACAGGAGCGAGACAGTTAGTTGTGCAGGATGCATTAGAAATAACAAGGTGTTTATTGATATCCAATGTATCCTCGTTAACACCCATTACAATCGTGACGTCCTCATTCTTCCCGGGAGCTGTTAAAACGACTCGTTTTGCACCGGCATTTAAATGAAGAGCTGCTTGATCACGATGATTAAATTTCCCAGTTGCTTCGATTACGATATCAATCCCAAGATTTTTCCAAGGCAGGAATTCAGGATTGCGATTATTAAGCAAAAGAACTTTTTTACCATTTATCAATAAATGATCATCCATAGCATGTACATCACCATTAAACGGACCATGATTCGTATCATATTTAATTAAATGTGCTAATGTTTCAGGCGGATAGCTAGCATTAATGGCTACGATTTCAAGATGCTCATCCAATATTGCTTTTCGGAAAACCATTCTGCCAATTCGGCCAAACCCATTGATAGCAACTCTTGCACTCATTTAACTTCCTCCTATATATAAGTTATACTTATTGTAAAAATGATGTAATTAGTATAACACATTGAATAAAATGCTGCATGGTTTAAATACCCAAATTATCCAAATTAAATGGAATTTTATACAAAAAAAGACTATCCCAGGGTCGTTATCCCTCAGATAGCCTTTCTATTGATTATACATTCAATTGTTTAATTAGATCAATGAGTTGCTCTTCCGTCTCAAAAAATTCTCCGTTATTGTCAACAATATAATTGGCCAATTTTTTCTTATCATCAATTGGCATTTGTGCTCGTATTCTCGCAAGTGCTTCTTCCTCAGTAAAATGATCCCGCGCCATTAATCTCTTTAACTGGACCTCGGGCTTTACATACACAAGAATAATACCCTCTACCATATGCGTCAAATTACTTTCAAACAATAGGGGAATGTCCATGAAAACGAGTTCTTTCCCCTGGTGTAACGCTTTCTCCGTTTCTTCCATCATCCATTTCCTGACTGCCGGATGAACAATTCCATTTAACATTTGCCGTTTTTCAGAGTTTGAAAATACGATGGAACCTAATTTTTTTCGGTCTAATGTCCCATCAGGTAAACAAATATCCTGACCAAATACATTTTTAATTTCCTCTAATGCTGGCATACCAGGCTCGACAACTTTTCTTGCTGCGATATCTGCATCAATAACAGGGTAACCCTTGGAAATGAGCCATTTGCTGACGCTGCTCTTTCCACTGGCAATCCCTCCTGTAACTCCGAATATTTTCCCCATAGCATTCCATTCCCTATTAAATTATTTTGGTTAACCCAAGAAAAATAAGTACTAAACCCGGAATAAATGAAAAGACCTTTGCCATAATGGAATCCTGCAGAAATTTTCCCGCTTTTATACCCACAGTCATTAATAAAGCACTCATACCAAAACAGAGAGTCACCTGAATAAACAGGGGATAATGAAGTATACCAGCACCTATTCCAGCTCCAAATCCATCTAATGATAAGGCTAATCCTAGAAAGAAAGCCTCTAACCCAGTAATGGTCCCGGAACGGTCAAAGTCTGCACTTAATGGCTTTTTAAGTATATGAATAACCAGCCCAATAGACTTTATTTCTAATTGGAATAAGGTTCTTTCATCCACATAGGGACAATTATCTTCATTTCGCTTGAAGTAACTTGAAAGTGTCCAAATTCCAAGCACCAGCAAGATAAATCCTCCTAGCTTACCGGTCCAGGAATGTGCCATCAAATGCTCGCTTAACGATCCCATTAACATACCGAATGCTAGGCTTAATGCAGAGCAACCGGCAATGATGATGATGGAGCGAATCGGTATACTTACTTTTCGCATTCCATAGGTTATTCCCACACCGCAACTATCCAGACTCACTGCCAATGCCAATAATACTATTGATGCTATGTGCTCCATTTCATAGGGACTCCTTTCCATAATCAATACCCTACTATATGAAAGGAGCCCATCTTATGTTCATATTCAGTTAGGCTAATGGCTGACATTCAGGACAGTAGATGGTCCCTCTGCCTCCAACAATAATTCTTTCCATGTTTGTTCCGCAAATTTTACAAGGCTGTCCTTTTCTCGAATATGCAAACAGCTCGAGCTGAAACATGCCGATTTGGCCCTGTGAATTCACATAGGATCGTACTGTACTTCCACCTTTTTCAATGGCGGTAGCAAGAGTTTCCTTAATGGATGTATATAGTTTTTCTATTTCCTCTTTTGTCAATGTGGATGCCGGCCGTTCAGGATGGATACCGGAATGGAACAATGCTTCATCCACATAGATATTACCAAGACCTGCAACTACTCTTTGATCCAATAATACCGTTTTTATAAAACGATTTGTCTTACTGAGTGCTGTGCTTAAGTAATCTGGTGTAAATTCATCTGAAAAAGGCTCAGGTCCTACTTTTGAAAGTGGCAATACTTCCAATTCTGTCCCCTTTGTATGCAGATGCATCGTGCCAAACTTACGGACATCTCTGTATCTCAATTCCGTTTGATCCGTAAATTTGAATATAACATGCGTATGCTTATCTGCCGGTTCCGTTTCATCATAAAGACCGTATTTCCCTTCCATCCGTAAATGGGAAACAAGACTGTAATCATCTAAATGGAAAATCAGGAATTTACCTCGCCTCCCAATCTCATGAATGGTTTGCCCTTTTAAAAGCATACGAAACAGTTCAGCATCATCCGGCTCTTTTATAATTTTTGCCCAGCGTATATCCACATCATCAATTGTTTTTCCAAGTACCAAAACTTCGAGGGTCCTTCTGATTGTTTCGACCTCAGGTAATTCAGGCATACCTTTTCACCCCTTTTATTCCTATTTAGCATCATACCAGGTGTTGCCAAAAGAATAGTCCACTTTTAATGGAACCGCTAATTCAATTGCATTTTCCATTTCTTCCGGAACAATTCTCTTTAATATATCCAACTCTTCAGGTGGCGCCTCAAAAATCAATTCATCGTGCACCTGAAGCAGCATTCTAGTCTGTAAATTTTCTTTCTTTAATCTGGCATTCATTCGAATCATCGCCAATTTGATAATATCTGCAGCACTGCCCTGAATTGGTGTATTCATAGCTGTTCTTTCTGCAAAACCACGAACATTGAAGTTCCGATTATTAATTTCAGGTATATATCTTCGGCGCTGCAATAAAGTACTTACATATCCATTTTCCTTCGCCTCTTCTACAATATCCTTCATGTATTGCTGAACACCAGGGAAGCTCTCTAAATAGCGATCAATAAAGATTCCAGCTTCTTTTCTGGTAATTCCAAGACTTTGCGATAGTCCATAATCACTGATACCATACACAATTCCAAAGTTCACCGCTTTAGCCTGTCTTCTCATATTTGATGTCACCTGATCAGCATCCACATGAAATACATCCATAGCCGTTCTTGTGTGGATGTCCATATCTGAGTTAAAGGCATCTATCAGGTTTTCATCTCCCGCTATATGGGCCAGAACACGCAGTTCAATTTGAGAATAATCAGCCGCAAAAATGACCCAGCCTTCTTCAGATGGAACGAAAGCCTGTCTGATTTTTTTGCCTTCTTCAAGTCTGATCGGAATATTTTGCAGGTTAGGGTCTGTTGAACTAAGTCGTCCAGTTTGAGTTAATGCCTGATTGAACCTCGTATGAACCTTCTGATCATCATGTATAACTTTTAAAAGTCCCTCAATATAGGTTGATTGCAATTTCCCCAGCTGTCTATAATGAAGAATTTCCCGGACAATACTATGCTTGCTCTCTAATTTTTCAAGTATATCTGCTGATGTGGAATAGCCTGTCTTCGTCTTTTTAATAATAGGTAAATTTAATTTTTCAAACAGGATAACTCCAAGCTGCTTCGGTGAATTAATATTAAAGGATTCACCGGCCATTTCATAAATTTTAGCTTCGATGTCCTTTAATCTGCCTGCAAGTTCAGCTCCCATTTCTTTCAAACGGTTCTCATCGACCTTCACACCCGTAATTTCCATTTCAGCCAGGATAAGAGCAAGCGGCAGTTCTAGATCCTGCAGCAATCCTATTTGATTGAATTCCTCCAGCTGTCTTTCCAGGCTTTCCTTAATCAGTGTTAACGATAAAGCTTTCCGGGCAATATGCTCACCCAATTCAGCAACCGGCGGAATTGAACGTTTCGCTCCTTTTCCATAAAAACTCTCATCTGTTTGAATATGTCCGGCATTATGTTTTTTAGCAAGATCCGCCATATCAACATCCGGTTCAGCTGGATTTAAAACATAGGATGCCAGATAAACATCAAATTCAATTCCTTTTAAAGCAATCCCATCATGGCTTAATGCCACAATACTTTGTTTGGCATCATACACTGTTTTTTTATATTCAGGATTCTCTGCCCACTCTTTGAAAAGAGGGGATCCTGCAGCCTTGTCCTTATCGATAAAGAATGTTCCATTTTCATTTGAAATAGCTATGCCAATTACTTTTGCAGTATGATAATTCGGATCAAGCAGTTCTAGATAGAGTGAGGACTCTGCTGTCAGCATATCTTCCGTCACTTCTTCCACTGCCTTATAGTCAATCTCTTCAAGGACGGCCATCTCTTCTTTTGCAGCTGGTTCCATTTTTTCAATTAAGGTTGCAAATCCAAGCTCCCTATAGATAGACAGCAGCTTTTCCTGGTCTGCACCCGCATAATCAATTGATTCAAGCTCTACCTCAATTGGAGCATTTGTTTCAATTGTTGCCAACTGCTTACTTAAAATAGCTTGGTCCTTGAATTCTTCCACTTTTTCTTTTAGTTTTTTTCCGCTGATTTCATCAGGGGAAGCCACTACCTTCTCAACTGTTCCAAATTGATTCAACAATTTTAAGGCAGTTTTCTCACCTACACCCGGGATTCCAGGAATATTATCTGAAGCATCCCCCATTAATCCTTTTAAATCAATGATTTGATTCGGCGTTAAGTTATACTTTTCACGAATATGCTCCGGTGTATAATCCTCCATATCCGTAATCCCTTTACGGGTAATACGTACAGTCGTTTTATCCGTAGCAAGCTGGGTTAAATCTTTATCGCCGGAGATAATTTGTACTTCATAATCCCCTTTTTCAGCTTCAAGAGCAAGTGTTCCGATAATATCGTCGGCTTCATAATTCGTTAACTCATAGCGAGAGATTCCGTATGCATCCAGTAATTCTCGAATAAAAGGAAATTGCTCTGATAATTCAGGTGGCGTCTTTTGACGTCCGCCTTTGTATTCTTTATATGTACTGTGTCTGAACGTTGTTTTCCCGGCATCAAAAGCAACTAATATATGAGTAGGATTTTCCTCTGAAATGATTTTGTTGAGCATCATCGCAAAACCATAGATGGCATTTGTGTGTACACCCTTCTCGTTATTCAGTAATGGCAATGCAAAAAACGCCCGATAGGCAATGCTGTTTCCATCGATTAAAATCAATTTTTTCTTCATGGTTACCTCCAGTATCCATATATATATTTTCATTAACATATAGCATAATTTAAATACGGCCACCGAATCATTCATCATAACAGGTGTGCCTTATAAATGCTTTTATCAGGATTTGAGACATTTTACTGATTCAGGCCTGATAAAAACCGTCACTTCACTTATCCACTCTATTTTATCATGACTAGAGTTTGAAAGAAAAATGACGGTTCAGTTCTATTTATTCAATTACACCGGTTTGGATTTGTCATAGGACTCTTTTAAGCTGGAAGTCATCAGGCCTATGTATGCTTGGCCTGGTATTTAGGAAGTATGATTGTAAAAGTGGTTCCTACATTCTTTTGGCTTTCTACCGTTATTTCTCCCTCATGTGCCTCCATAATATGCTTAGCTATTGCAAGTCCCAATCCCGTTCCTCCTGATTCCCGGCTACGGTCTTTATCCACTCGATAAAATCTTTCAAATATACGAGGAAACTCCTTTTCCTCTATGCCAATTCCGGTATCCTCGATAACAATATAAATTTTATCAGATTCTTCTTTGGCAGTTATTTGTACTTTCCCATATGACGGGGTATAGGAAATCGCGTTACTAACAAGATTAAGGCATACTTGTTTAAGCCTGAATGTATCTGCTTCACACATAATAGGCTTTTTAAAATCCTGGATCTTGAACTGAATATGTTTCTTCGATGCTTTTTTCTCAAGCATGGCATACGTATCGGATAAAACAGGAACAATATCAATTTCCTGTATATCGAGCCGGAAGCCTTGTTGCTCCACTTTTGAAAGCTCCAGTAATTCCTTTATTAAAGCCTGCAGCCTGTCGCTTTCCTTTAAAATAATAGATAAGAAGTGCTCTAATGCCTGCGGATCATGCATGGCTCCATCAAGGAGCGTTTCCGAAAATCCCTTAATAGATGTAACCGGTGTATTCAGTTCGTGAGACACATTGGCAACAAATTGTTTCCTTACTGACTCTAATTTCTTTAGCTCAGTGATATCATGGAAAACAAGTAGAATACCCTTCCATTCTCCCTTAGGTCCCATAATTGGTGCACCGTATACCTCAAAATTCTTCCGCTCAATTCCAATCGTCAATACGATTTGTTTCTTTAATTTTTGTTCAGCCATAAAGATTTCTTCAATAATCGCATTAATTTCTTCATGTTTGATCACTTTATAATAGAGTTCAGATAAATATTCTTCTTCCTCTACCTTGAAAAGATCAATATAGGCATGGTTGATCATACTGATAAACCCTTTATCATCGATTAATAACAGGGCGCTACCCATATTTTCAATCAGTGTACTCAATCTGTCTTTTTGGATTTCATGAGCAATTTTCATTTCCTGCAAATTTCGGGCAACAGTATTAATAGAATGATTAAGAATTCCATTTTCATTATTTCTACCGACATAAGAACGGGCCCGATAGTTACCTCTCGTTAATTCCAGAGCAGCTTTTGTAGCACTTTCTATAGGAATCGCAAACTTCTTGATTAACTGAAATACAAACAGGACGATCATCACACAGGCGAATCCCAAACAGCCCAAGAGTATAAACCATACTTTTGTATATAGAGAGGAACCTTCATTTGAAACCAATATGAAATGGCCTGTTTCCCCAGTATCCAACGAATAATCGTCCATATAGTAATAGGATGGCCCTGTTCTGATATCGGATTTCTTTCCTATTTTCTTGTCCGTTCTTATATCTCCCATATATTCTGTAAGGGATGCTGAATCATCCCAGTTTTTCCAGCCCGAAGGCTTGTCTGTTTTATACAGGATACGCCCTTCCTTATTCATGATTAGAAAGGATGAGCGCAAATGATTGTTCAACTTATTAGACTTCATCTCTAAATCATTGCCGTTATCAGCATCACCCAGGTATAGAGTTACCAATTGCCCTTCTTCCTTAAGGTGATTCATTACAGACTTATCATAATAATAAAGAAGTAATTTCCCAATTAACAAACCAAAGCATAGAAGTATAATAATAGTGATGGCTGCTATCTCTGCAGTTAATTTAAGCTTGAACTTTTTCATTGCCTTGGTTCCTCAAGTTTATATCCCAACCCGCGTACGGTTTTAATATAATCAGGCTTTTTCGTATCTTGTTCAATTTTTTCACGCAAGTGACTAATATGGACATCGACAATTCGAGTATCTCCGGCAAAATCATAGTTCCATATCACATTAAGGAGCTGATCTCTTGTCAGAACTCTGGATTTATTCCTCGCAAGATACTCTAACAGCTCAAATTCCTTCGGAGTTAGCTCAAGTAACTCCTCTCTCATATATGCTTCATATCTGTCCGGATATATTTGTAACTCTCCAATTCTCAAATTGCTTGTTTCTTGTTTTTCTAAAGAAGTATCCTGCCCGGAATTTCCCATCCCAGCTCTCCTAAGAAGAGCCTTCACTCTGGCCACAACTTCTCTCGGGCTAAATGGCTTTGTCATATAATCATCTGCTCCCAATTCTAGCCCAAGCACTTTATCAAATTCCTCATCCTTTGCTGTTAACATAAGAATTGGAGTCATAATTTTATTTTGTCTCAAGATTTTACATACCTCAATGCCATCCAGTTTAGGCAGCATCAAATCTAGAATAATGATATCTGGTGACTCAGCTATAGCCATTCTTTTACCTGTCTCACCATCCATTGCTTTAATAACCTGATAGCCGGCTTGTTCCAGATTATAGGTTAGTAAGGTAATAATTGATTGTTCATCTTCCACTACAAGGACTTTTTTACTCATTGGCCCCTCCTGCTATTTTTTCACTATACTAACCATTATATATGAACATACGCTTTTGGGTAGTCTAGGATACGTCACTAACCGATTGCATTATTTGGGATACCCCCATATAGTCTCTCCTGGAAAATGCAAAAAAAAATCGGAAAGTAATACTCTCCGATTTATATAATAAGACTATTAAGCAAGTACAGACATAACGTTTCGAACTGCTTCAGCAGATTGATCCAATGCTGCTTTTTCTTCATCAAGTAATTCAAGCTCAATTACTTTCTCTATGCCATTTGCCCCCAAAATAGTTGGAACACCTAAGTATATTCCGCTATATCCATATTCACCTTCCAAATAGGCTATTGCAGGAATCACTCTCCGCTGATCCTTTAATACAGCTTCTGCCATTTCTACAAGTGAAGCAGCAGGGGCATAATATGCACTTCCATTACCAAGAAGACTAACAATTTCTCCGCCGCCTTTTCTCGTCCGTTCGACTATTTGCTCTAGACGTTCCTTTGGCAGAAGAGCTTCTAAAGGAATGCCGCCAGCATATGAATATCGAACAAGTGGTACCATATCATCGCCGTGTCCACCCAACACAAAACCTGTTATATCCTTAACTGACAAATTTAATTCCTGAGCGATAAATGTACGGAATCTAGCCGTATCCAATACACCCGATTGACCGATCACACGATTTTTGGGGAATCCGGTTTCCTTAAATACCGTATAGGTCATTGCATCAACTGGATTAGTAAGAACAATAATATAACTGTCAGGAGAATATTTTACAATCTCTTTAGCTACTGAGCGCATAATGTTTTGGTTCGTTTGAACTAGATCATCCCGGCTCATCCCTGGCTTACGCGCAATTCCTGCAGTAATAATAACCAGATCAGAATCCTTTGTATCCTCGTAATTTGATGTTCCAGTAATGGATGCATCAAATCCCATTACTGGGCCTGCTTCTGCCATATCTAAAGCTTTGCCCTTTGTGGGATTTTCCAATTGCGGAATATCAACCAACACTACATCCCCAAGTTCTTTTTGAGCTAAAAGAAACGCGGTCGTTGCTCCTGTAAAACCACTGCCAATGACAGATATTTTTTTTCGGTTAAATACCATTCGAATTTACCCCCAGTTTTTAAAAGGGGTAACCTTTTTCGAGATTACCCCTTTCGTGAATTATTAATCCATATTTTTTATGAGCTCATCAGCAAATTCAGAACATTTCACTTCACTCGCTCCATCCATTAAACGGGCGAAGTCATATGTAACCACTTTTGTTTCTATCGTTTTTTCCATTGATTGTGTAATCAAATTAGCAGCTTCAGTCCAGCCCAGATGCTCAAGCATCAATACACCTGATAGGATTACTGATGAAGGATTCACCTTATCAAGACCAGCATATTTAGGTGCTGTTCCGTGTGTTGCTTCAAAAATTGCATGGCCTGTAACATAGTTGATATTGGCACCAGGCGCAATACCTATTCCACCAACCTGTGCTGCAAGAGCGTCAGAGATATAATCTCCATTTAGATTCATGGTTGCAACTACATCAAATTCTCTTGGTCTTGTTAAGATTTGCTGCAGGAAGATATCTGCAATGGAATCTTTAACAATAATTTTACCAGCTGCCTCTGCATCTGCCTGTGCTTTGTTTGCAGCCTCTGTACCTTCTGCTTCTTTAATGCGGTCATACTGTGCCCAAGTGAATACTTGATCACCGAATTCTTCTTCAGCAACTTCATAACCCCAGTTTTTGAAGGCTCCCTCTGTAAACTTCATGATATTTCCTTTATGAACAAGCGTGAGGGATTTACGTCCTTCTTTAATTATATAATTAAGTGCAGCTCTGACAAGACGTTTTGTGCCTTCTTCAGAAATCGGCTTGATTCCAAGTCCGGAAGTCTCAGGGAAACGGATTTTGGAAACACCCATTTCTTCACGCAGGAAGGTTAATAATTTTTTAACGTCATCAGATCCTTTTGCATATTCAATTCCTGCATAAATGTCTTCTGTATTTTCACGGAAGATAACCATATCCGTGTCCTGTGGTCTTTTAACCGGTGATGGAACTCCATTAAAATAACGAACCGGGCGCAAGCAAGTATATAAATCAAGTTCTTGGCGCAAAGCTACATTTAAAGAACGAATACCTCCGCCAACCGGTGTTGTAAGCGGTCCTTTAATCGCGATTAAATATTCTTTAATAACGTCAAGCGTTTCTTTAGGAAGCCATTCTCCTGTTTGATTAAATGCTTTCTCACCAGCAAGTACTTCTTTCCAAACTATTTCTTTTTCCCCATTGTATGCTTTGTTTACTGCCGCTTCCAACACTCTTGATGCAGCTGCCCAAATATCAGGACCTGTTCCATCCCCTTCAATAAATGGTATAATCGCCTGGTTTGGCACTTGCAGTACTCCATCGACAACTGTGATTTTTTCTCCCATACTCATTCAAATCCCCTCCAACATCAATATACAAGGTTAGTGAAACAGTCCGTTTCAGCTAACCTTTTCTCTAAATCTATAAATTTAAGTATAACTATCCAGAAGTTAATTAACAAATCATCCTACTATTAATTTTCAGATAATTTGGCCTCTTATTAACGATTATTAACTGGTATATATTTTTGCATTCCTGGTCCCACATATTCAGCACGCGGGCGAATCAATCGGTTGTTTTCATATTGCTCCAGAATATGGGCAATCCATCCTGACATACGGCTAACCGCAAAGATAGGTGTAAATAAATCATGATCAATCCCCAGACTGTGGTATACAGAAGCAGAATAAAAATCTACATTTGGAGGAAGCGGTTTTTTTGAAGTAACTAGCTCTTCAATTTTGGAAGATATTTCATACCACTTCGGTTCACCCGTTAAGTTCGTGAGTCTTTGGGACATTTCACGAAGATGCTTTGCACGTGGATCTCCTTTTCTGTAGACACGATGTCCAAAGCCCATTATCTTTTCTTTATTTGCTAATTTATTACTTATATAGCTATCAACATTTTCAACAGAGCCTATTTCAGATAGCATTTTCATAACTGCTTCATTAGCCCCGCCATGCAATGGTCCCTTTAAGGCACCAATTGCTGCTGTGACACCCGAATAAATATCCGACAATGTAGCTACACATACACGCGCAGTAAATGTAGATGCATTTAATTCATGGTCCGCATGTAAAACTAATGCTTTGTTAAATGCCTCAATTTCAATCTGTTCAGGTTCTTTGCCATTCAGCATATAAAGAAAATTCTGTGCATAGCCAAAATCTTTACGTGGCGCAATAGGTTCTTCGCCTTTACGAATGCGTGAAAAAGCCGTCACAATGGATAGGATTTTAGCTTGCAAACGTATTGCTTTTCTGAAATTTGCTTCTTCATCCATAATATCGGCTTCCTCATCATATAACCCCAATAAAGATACAGCTGTTCTTAATGCTCCCATTGGATGAATCGTATCAATCGGATACATTTTGAAATGTTCAATCATTTCATTAGGAAGTCCTGCATTTGCAGCAAGTTGATTCTTCAAATCTTCCAATTCTAGCTTGTTGGGTAATCTGCGATGCCATAACAAATAAATAACCTCTTCGAAACTTGCGTTTTCAGCCAAATCATCGATATCATAACCGACATATGTCAATGTGTCATCGATAATAGAACTGATTGAAGATGATGTAGCCACTACTCCTTCAAGACCCTTTGTAACAGACATGGTTTTTCTCTCCTTTGCTAGAAATCTCCCCTATGTTCCTGATTTTGGTTGACGAATTGGGTTACCGCTTCACTGTAATGTATGTATTGCCTATATGCTTTCATCACATTTATATCTCTTACTTGTAAGTAAGCGTTATCATAAGAGCGTAAATTTCACCCAGCATCTCCCTCGTTGAACGATTGCTCAGAATAACAATAGATTTCACAAGAAATTTTTTACAAATCTGTGAAATCTATGCCCTGTTTTCAATTATAAACAATTATTTAAAATTTGTGAAACAAAAACACCTTATAAAAATCCAAAAGTATTTTATCTTAATAATTATCTGAAAAAATCAATAAGCTGCATGGCAAGATATGCAATCCCAGCTCCGATTAATGGACCTACTGCTACCCCATTAAAAAGACCGACAGCTAGGATCGTTCCAAAAACGAGTGCCACCGTAATATGAGGATCACTTACCAAAAGCTGCACACCATTCTTCGCAATTAATGCAACGGCTATTCCAGATAACATAGCAATCCAGGCATACGGCGATTTCATTGCTTCCGTCAGTTGCTTAAACCCTATATGGCCTGTGGCAATCGGCACTAATACAGCAATGGTAATAATCGTAACACCCCAATTAATCCCCTTAGACTGAATATAACTGAACATTTTTCCATCTAAACCGACAATTTTAAATACAAGCAAAAAAAGAACTGCAAATGTAAGGGAACTGTTTTTCGCAAATATCCCTATCGCCAAAAGAATAACTAAAAATATGTATGGACCATACATGATGTTTCATCCTTCCTGTTGAAAATGTATATCAAGTATAAAAAGACTGATAATTTCAAAAAATACCACTTGTGGTTAATATATGAACTTTCTTTTAATGATCTTAAAGAATATAATTAAATTCAGAAAGGCAAATAAAGGAGGCTTATATGAACCTTGAACACCTTTATAGAGTTTTACGCTTCTTAGTCGTTATTATCGGGATTTATCTATCCGTTTATTTACTGCTTATCATAGCTAAATATACATACCCATTTATCATAGGTTTTTCGTTTGCCTACTTGCTTAAACCTTTTGTTACGTTCTTAACGAATAAACTTAAAATACCAAAAAGTTTATCTGTTATTCTCTCTATGCTTGTTACGGTTGCGCTTATTGCTGGTTTGATTACCTTTCTTGTAGCTGAAATGGTTGCCGGGATAACCTATCTGTCAGAAGCATTGCCTGAACATTTAAATACGATGGTAGTATATACACAAAATTACATTACAAATCACTTCATCCCATTCTACGAGAAAATCATATCCTTCTTTAATACTCTTGATACAGGGCAACAGGATACCATTTTGTCAAATATAGAACAGCTAGGGAAAGAAGCTGGTAATACCATTGTGTCGATTCTACAATCGTTTTTAGCTTTTTTGCCTGTTGTTATTGGCTGGCTTCCAAGTGTAGGAACAGGGGCTATCTTTACTTTACTGGCCACATTTTTTATTGCGAAGGAATGGGATAGATTTATTAATTACAGTAAAAAAATGCTACCGAATAAAACCATGTACAATCTTAAGAACGTCATGAAAGAGTTGGAGAAAGCATTATTCGGTTTTATAAGAGCACAGCTGACGTTAATATCAATAACAGCCTTAATTGTTCTGGTTGGTTTATTAATTCTGCGGGTTGATTATGCCATTACAATCGCCCTTATAATTGGATTTGTTGATTTATTGCCCTATCTGGGTACAGGTTTAGTTTTCGTTCCATGGATTATATACGAGTTGATTATCGGCAACTTCGGATTTGCACTTGGTCTTGGTATTTTATATACGGTAGTGATTGTTCAAAGGCAATTCATGGAACCGAAAATCCTTTCCTCAAGCATCGGTCTGGATCCATTGGCTACTTTAGTTGCTATCTTTGTCGGATTTAAGCTAATTGGGTTTTTAGGTTTTATTTTAGGTCCCATTATCTTAGTGATATTGAGTACATTATATAAATTGCATATCCTTCATGATTTAAAAGATTATATTATGGGAGTTCAGCCCCCTCCTCCTAAATAAAAGGAGGAGGCTGCATCCAACGATTTTTCCATCGTCAGAAGCAGCCCCTCATTTATCGAATAATCGTAATCGTTTTGCGTGATTTACTCATATACTTTGTAAGCAGTGCATAGAGGATTGGCTTAAAGGCTTTCCTTGTAAATGGCATTAGCAGCAGGAACCCCACTATATCACTGATAAAACCAGGCAGTAATAACAGGAAGCCTCCAATTAGAATACAGATCCCGCTGTATACTTCTTCACCGGGCATAAATCCTTTACTCATCTGGTCCTTTGCGCGCTGGATGACCTGCAAGCCTTGTTTCTTGGCCAAGAATACTCCGATGATCCCAGTAAAAAAGATGAGGAAAACCGTCCAGCCAATACCCAAATAAGAACCCGACACCAACAAAACAATAATTTCAATAATTGGTATCAGAATGAAAAATATGGTTGAGAGCTTCATTAGGAACCTCCTTATTGCAAAGTGTCTGGCATTTTCCTTTAGTTTAGCATAATTGATAGAAGTGGATAGAAAAAAGAGCTGTTTAAATTAGCAAACAGCTAAGCAAACAGCTCCATCATGTTTATTACAGAATTCCTGTATTACCTTCGTAAATACGGCCGCTTCGGCTATCTACAGTAATAACCTGGTTGTCCTGTAACACTGTTGTAGCATTTTCAAATCCAACAATAACCGGAATACCCTGGCTTAAACCAACTACTGCAGCATGGCTTGTTAAACCGCCTTCTACAGTTACCAATGCTGCGCATTTTTCAATCGCTGGCATCATATCTTTGTCCGTTGCATTTGTAACTAAAATACAACCTTCTTTTGCTTTAGCAATCGCTTCTTCAGCGTTGTTAGCAATAACTACACGGCCTGAAGCAGACTTTCTTCCAATTCCTTGAGCACTTGCTAAAACAGAACCGATCAAGTGGATTTTCATAATATTAGTTGTGCCTGATTCATTCACTGGTACACCCGCTGTGATAATAACCAATTCACCAGGTTTTACTAAGTTTTTCTCAGTTGCTGCTTGAACTGCATTTTCAAGCATATCATCTGTAGTAGTAGTACTAGTTCCTAGAATTGGATATACACCAGATACCAACGCTAATCTTCTCATCACTCTTTCATCAGATGTGATTGCGATGATAGGTGTTTTAGGACGGTAACGGGAAATTACACGTGCTGTTGATCCACTTTGTGTCGGTGTAATAATAGCTGAAACATTTAAGTTTAATGCTGTATGTGCTACAGATTGCCCAATTGCATCAGTTACATTATAATCATGATCTTTACTGCGGGCAGAAAGAATTGCTTTATAATTTAAAGCTGTTTCTGCTTTACTAGCAATGTTGTGCATAGTTTGAACAGCTTCAACTGGATATTGGCCAGCTGCTGTTTCACCTGAAAGCATGATTGCATCTGTTCCATCAAAAATTGCATTCGCTACGTCACTTGCTTCCGCACGAGTTGGACGAGGATTACGTTGCATTGAATCTAACATTTGCGTTGCTGTAATAACCGGTTTACCCACTGTATTGCAGCGTTTAATTAAATCTTTTTGAACAAGAGGTACATCTTCGGCAGGAATTTCAACGCCAAGGTCCCCACGCGCAACCATTAAACCATCAGAAACCGCTAAGATCTCTTCAATATTTTCTACACCTTCGTGGTTTTCGATTTTCGGGATGATTTGGATATGACCTGCATTATGATTTTCAAGCAATTCTCTGATTTCAAGAACGTCCGCTCCTCTTCTTACAAAGGAAGCTGCAATGAAATCAACATCTTCTTGAATACCGAATACGATATCTTCCGCATCTTTTTGTGTAATTCCTGGTAATTTGACAGAAACTCCTGGTACGTTAACACCTTTTTTATTCTTAATCATTCCTGTGTTAAGAACTTTTGTATAGATTTCTTTTTTATCTTTATCTAAACCAGTTACTTCAAGACCAATTAAACCATCATCAACAAGGATTCTGGATCCTTCATGAACATCATCAATTAAGCCTTCATAAGTGATTGAGAATTTCTCCGGAGTACCAAGTACTTCAGTCATAGAAATGGTAACATCTTGACCTGCTACTAATTCGAACCCACCATTTTCCATGTTGTGAGTGCGAATTTCCGGTCCTTTTGTATCAAGTAAAATCCCAACTGTTTTACCAGTTTCTTCTGCAGCCTGGCGAATAGTTTGAATTCTTGCACGGTGCTCTTCATGGCTACCATGAGAAAAGTTTAGACGGGCAACATTCATTCCTGCTTCCATTAATGCTTTTAACTTTTCTAATGATTCACTGGCTGGTCCAATTGTACATACGATTTTTGTTTTACGCACGTTGTATCCTCCTATTTACTATTTCTTAATTAAATTGAAAGCTCCTGAGATAATTCATACATTTTTTTGTCAACCACATGAGGTATCTTTAATGCCTCAATAATGTCATAATCAACCAATTTATTGTTAACGATCCCTACTGCGCGGCCGCCTTTTCCATCAAGGAGCAATTCAACTGCATTAGCAGCCAATCGACTGGCTAATACGCGATCTGTCGCTGTTGGTGATCCACCGCGCTGAACATGTCCTAGAACTGTCACACGCGTTTCGAAGCCAGTGCGTTTCTGGATATCTTCACCGATTTCCATACCACTGCCAACACCTTCAGCAACAATAATAATACTATGTTTCTTTCCTCTATCATGCCCACGCTTCAGCTTATTAATGATATCATTCATATCATAGTTTTCTTCGGGGATAAGAATAGATTCCGCTCCGCCTGCAAGTCCTGCCCATAGTGCAAGATCTCCGGCATTTCTTCCCATTACCTCAATAACGTATGTTCTTTCGTGTGAAGTAGCTGTATCTCTGATTTTATCAATAGAATCAATAACGGTATTCAAGGCAGTATCGAATCCAATTGTGAATTCGGTTCCTGGAATATCATTATCAATCGTGCCCGGTACACCTATACATGGAAATCCATGTTCTGTTAAAGCTTTGGCTCCACGATAAGAACCATCTCCACCTATAACAACAAGTCCTTCAATTCCAAATTTCTTCAATTGTTCTATACCTTGCAATTGAACATCTCTTTCCTTGAATTCCGGACAACGAGCCGTATACAGCATCGTTCCGCCTCTATGTATAATATCTCCTACAGATCCGATCTCAAGCTTTTTTATGTTCCCATTTAAAAGACCTTGGTATCCGTTGTAAATCCCATAAACCTCAATATTATGGTAAATCGCTTTTCTTACAACGGCACGTACTGCGGCATTCATGCCTGGTGAATCTCCCCCACTTGTTAATACACCTATTCTTTTCATGATATCACCCCAAGTTTAGTATTATCTTCATTGAGTACACATCTGTTTATAGCATCTGTATATAGACAGACAGAAACACAATCACGAAATATAGTTGTTTCCGTTTATTCATAATCGCATCCTTATTCTATGATAACAAAATCCTTTCGTAAAGCCCTTTGTACCAAGGAATTTTATATGAAAACGCTATCACATTGAGAGATTCTCATTATTATCAAGGGATTAAAAAAAATTGTACATCGTGTGTATTTTTCCCTATTGAACAAAAAAGAAACGTACATTTTCATGTACGTTTAATGATTCTTTACAAATTGAGTCGAAAATCCGTACTTGCCAATATTTTTATATTTTTCATATCTTTTATTGACTAGCTCTTCCTCACTCATATTTTTTAATGTATCAAGCGAATTTTTTAATATTTTATCAATCTCTTCAGCCTGATCTTTAACCGAGCGATGAGCACCGCCAAGTACTTCAGGAATAATTTGATCTATAATGCCTAACTCTTTTAAATCTGGTGCCGTAATTTTCATGGATTCCGCTGCCTTCTTTGCCATGGATGCATCTTTCCAGAGGATGGATGCAGCTCCTTCAGGAGAAATAACTGAGTAAGTTGAATTTTCAAGCATATGAATATGGTCTCCCACACCAAGTGCTAAAGCTCCGCCACTTCCTCCTTCTCCAATTACTATACAAACGATTGGCACCTTTAAACCGGCCATTTCGAATAAATTTCTAGCAATAGCTTCACTTTGACCTCTTTCTTCTGCCGCTTTACCAGGATAGGCTCCCTTTGTATCAATAAAACAAATAATTGGCCTCCTGAATTTTTCCGCTTGCTTCATGAGTCGTAAAGCTTTTCTATATCCTTCTGGATGAGGCATGCCAAAATTCCGTCGTATATTATCCTTTGTATCCTTACCTCGCTGATGACCAATAACAGTCACCGGCATCCCATGATACTTAGCTATGCCGCCCACTATTGCTTCATCATCACCAAAAAGTCGATCCCCATGACATTCAAAGAACGATGTAAATAAGTGTTCTATGTAATCGCAGGTTGTAGGGCGTAATGAGTGCCGGGCTATTTCAACTCGATCCCAAGGCTTAATATCTAGATACAGCTCTTTTTCCAATTGGCCCAAGCGTTCCTCCAGCTTATTAATTTCCTCTGTAAACTCTCCATCAGAGTGTGAAGTCATTTTCTTTAATTCATCTATTTTTTTTTGTAAATCCTGTATTGGTTTTTCAAATGACAATTCACCCGGCATTATTTACTCCCCCCTGATGTATGAATATCGATAATTGCAGCCAGTGTATCTTTCATTTTATTTCTCGGCACTACTGCATCCAGTTGACCATGTTTTAGAAGGAATTCAGCAGTTTGAAAATCTTCCGGTAACTTTTCATGGATTGTTTGCTCGATTATTCGACGGCCGGCAAATCCAATTAAAGCTTTAGGTTCTGCAAGGTTATAATCTCCGAGAGAAGCAAAACTCGCTGATACCCCACCGGTAGTTGGATGAGTCATAACCGATATAATCAAACCGCTATGCTCACTGAAACGTTTTAAGGCTGCACTTGTTTTTGCCATTTGCATGAGACTTATAACTCCCTCTTGCATTCTGGCTCCTCCGGATGCGGTAAATATAATAAAAGGTACCTTTAATTCATCAGCTTTTTCAATGGCCCGGGTTATCTTTTCACCAACTACAGAGCCCATACTGCCCATACGAAATGTAGAGTCCATTACAGCAATCACAGTGGTATGACCACTAATTCGACCTATTCCTGTTACTACAGCTTCATTTTGTTTTGTCTTATTTCGATCTCTATCGAGCTTTTCTGTATAATCGGGAAAGTTCAGTGGATTTTCCGATATCATCCCCCGATCGTACTCCTCAAAAGACCCTTTATCCATTAAATTGCTTAAACGTTCAACTGCACTCATCGGGTGGTGATAACCACATTTAGGACAAACTTTATCATTTTTTAATATTTCTTTAGAGTATTTAATAGTTTTACAAGACGGACATTTCATCATAATTCCTTCAGGCACATCTTGATTTGCTTTATCAGAAGGAATGGTTGCATACTTTTTCTTTTTTGTACGAGAAAACATGTCTTTCAACAAAACTCTCGATCCCCTTTCGTAATACAGTACATCAATGGTTCATAAATAAACCTTACTGATTTTCTCATCAGCCAGTGATTACTGAAACCACCTTGTCCATTATACCTGCCATCCCATCAGATATATACAGACTATGGTAATAGGACAAACTACTTGCACATTATTGAAGTCCTATCTTATCTACATACAAGAAACACATCTTTGAAAAATCATATCCTTACCGACCAATAGGACAAATCATATGCATCTTCATTAACCCTTATGTCTTAGTAAATCTATAAACCTTAATTGCAAGCAATGGAAAGTTTATAAAATTGGCCTTATATAGTTTACAAAACGTACCTATATAAGGCCAATATACTACAGATATCTATTATTCACTTTTCGCAGTAGCTCTGATTTTTGTATCATATATTTCAAGTGCTTGATCTTTTTCCCCGTTTTCCATTAAAGCAGCTAAAATAATATATTGCTTTCGGTCTTGAATGGAGAATTCATAGCCAGATGCTTTACAGTAACTGTTTACCGTTTTCCAAATTCTTTCCATCAATCGATTGTCAGTCAAACTGGCTAATTGAGAGAAGTAAGCCTCGTCCGTAAATGAGTTGGTTCTAGCCCAATTATAGAGATCTTTAATAGTCTCAGGATTTTTACGGTTGTATTCGGACATTATACGTATACAATCTTTTTCTAACAACAATTTCACTTCAATCAAATCTTCTTTTGTTTTACCTTCTAAAATGAAAAATGAGCCAAGTAATTCAACAAGCTTATGCTCTTGAAAATCATGAATGAATGTTCCTTCTCCTCTTCTTGTTTCAATCAATCCCAAAAGCTCCAACGCTCTTAAAGCTTCTCTGACTGAGGAACGGCCAACATTTAAGCGGTCAGACAGCTCCCGTTCAGAGGGGATTTTATCACCTGGAACAAGATGATCCTCTTCAATCATTCTTTGCAGCTTGCGAACTATTTCTAAATATACTTTTGGCTGTCCTTCAGTTTGTAATTCCATCTGTCATCACTCACTTTTTCCAATGGATGATAGTAATTCTGTCTTCTTTCTGATTTCTTCCGGATCAACTTTTAATCTTGCAACCCCTGTTTCCATCGCCGCTTTTGCTACTGCAGCAGCTACTGCCGGAGCAACTCGCGGGTCAAAAGGAGCAGGGATTACATAATCCGTTTGCAGCTCTTCATCTGTAATTAGATTTGCAATCGCCTCAACGGCTGCAACTTTCATTTTCTCATTAATATGAGTTGCTCTTACATCCAGAGCCCCTCGAAAAATTCCCGGAAAGGCTAAAACATTGTTTACCTGGTTGGGGAAATCGGATCTACCAGTTCCTACGACTGCCGCACCTGCTTCTTTAGCCAATTCTGGCATAATTTCGGGAACTGGATTGGCCATCGCAAAAATGACTGGATCTGAGGCCATTGATTTAATCATTTCAGGAGTTAGCGCGCCTGCAACCGAAACACCGATAAAAACATCTGCATCTTTAATGACGTCCTCAAGACTGCCTTCCAAATGATCACGATTTGTATATTTAGCCACCTCTGCTTTTACAGCATTCATACCATATGGGCGTTCTTCATAAATCGCACCCTTGCTATCACACATAATTAAATCGCGTACACCAAAGTGATATAGTAGCTTAATAATGGCAATACCGGCAGCACCAGCGCCATTTGCAACCACTTTAATCTCAGACATTTTCTTATTGGAAAGCTTCAAGGCATTAACAAGACCTGCAACCGTTACAATTGCTGTACCGTGCTGATCGTCATGGAAAACAGGGATATTCGTTTCTTTTTTCAATCTTTCTTCAATGACAAAACAATTTGGAGCCGCAATATCTTCTAAATTAATTCCGCCAAAAGTTGGTTCAAGTAATTTTACTGTCTCCACAATTTTATCTACGTCGTTCGTATTTAGACAGATTGGAAAAGCATCGACTCCTGCAAACCCCTTAAATAATAATGCTTTTCCTTCCATCACAGGGAGGGCAGCTTCCGGACCAATATTGCCGAGTCCAAGCACTGCTGTACCATCTGATACTACGGCTACCATATTGCCCTTGAAAGTATATTCATATACTGTTTCCGGTTTATCATGTATAGCTTTACACGGTTCAGCTACACCTGGAGAATATGCCAGGCTTAAATCGTGTGCATTCCGCAGAGGTACCTTGGCCACTGTTTCCAATTTCCCCTTATTTAAACGGTGCATATGCAACGCTTCTTCTCTTAAAGTCAATTACCCACACCCCACTTTTTATCATACGATACATTTTATCCCACTTCTGGTATGACCAAAATTATACTGTAAATATATCACAATATTCTGTCTTGTACATAGTTAATCTTCTTTAATCAGGACATTTCCTTCTCCTATAATTCTTTCTAAATCTTTCAGTAGGGCGGGAGTAGGGTTCACCCAGTTTTCCTTGGATAATTGAATAGTTTTTGTATCTTTTTCGTAATATATATACACCTTTGTGTTCCCACGATATTGAATCAAAACATTACGAATAGCTGTTAAGGTTTTATTGGTTTGAACATTTGGAGCAACCTTAATATAGACGGATTTAAAAAGTTCCTTTATTTTCGGTATATCATTCTCTAAATCATAAAGATTTTGTGTGATAAATTGTTTCTTCCCATTGCGCTCCTCCAGCTTTCCTTCTATTAAAACTAAATTTCCTTCTTTTAAAATGGATGAATATTGCTTGTACACATTTGGAAAAGTAACCCCTTCCATATCACCCGTTTCATCACTTAGAAGCAGAAAAGCCATATTTTCGCCTTTCTTTGTACGGATCAGTTTAACAGATTGAATATAAGCACCAACAAATCCTGTTGAATTCAGTGGAAAATTGGACAGAGGAAGTGCTCCTGCATGTTTTAATAAAGGTCTTGAACCGCTGATTGGGTGGTCGGATAAATATAAGCCGAGAACTTCTTTTTCTTTTTGTAACTTTTTGTCCGTTGGCATCGGGTCGACTACTACATATTTCGGTTTAATGAACATATCATCAGCATCAAAAAAACCAACTTCTCCTGAATCAGGACGAACCAATTCAGCATGCTCCAGTGCCACATCTATGCTTGCCAAAATACTTGCACGATCCATTTTAAACTCGTCAAATGCACCCGCGTAACATAAATTTTCCAATACTTTTCTGTTTATGATACGGGAAGGAATACGTATACAAACATCAAATAGATCTTCAAATGGGCCATTTTTACGAGCTGCAACCAGTTCTTTTAAGACGGAAGCTCCAATGCCCTTCACAGCTGCCAGACTGTAACGCACCCCTTTATCTCCTTCAAGAATAAACGGGAAATGACTTTTATTGATTGATGGCGGATAGACTATATAATCTTTTGACTTTAATTCCTGAACGTATTGAGCTATTTTATCATCGTTTCCAATTACAGATGTCATCAACCCTGCCATAAAGCTGCGCAAATAATTTGCCTTTAAATAGGCTAACTGATATGCAATTAGGCTGTAAGCGACTGCATGACTCCTATTAAACCCATAATTTGCGAACCGGACGATTAAGTCATATACTTCATTTGCCGTATGCTGTTCGTGCCCTCTAGCCATAGCCCCTTTTACAAAATGAGCTCTTTGTTCATCGAGAACGTCTTTTTTCTTCTTACTTACAGCTCTTCTCAGCAAATCAGCTTCTCCTAAGCTGAAACCGGCCATTGTCGAAGCAATCTGGATTATTTGTTCCTGATACACAATGATCCCGTAGGTAGGCTTCAGAATTGTTTCCAATTCAGTAATAGGAAAAGTAATAGGTTCAATTCCATGTTTACGATTTATGAATGTCGGGATATTATCCATAGGGCCCGGCCTATACAGGGCATTGACCGCTACCAAATCCTCAAAAACAGTGGGTTTTAGCTTTTTAAGGACATTTTGCATGCCAGCTGATTCAAACTGAAAAATCCCTGATGTTAGTCCCTTACTTAATAACTCAAATGTGGCCGTGTCATCCAATGGAATCTGACTTAACTGAATCTTCTTACCCGATGAACGATTTACCTGTCTCACAATCTGATCAAGCAAAGTTAAATTTCGGAGTCCGAGAAAATCCATTTTCAAAAGACCAATTTCTTCTAAAATTTCCATCGGGAACTGGGTCAAATAAACACCCTCATGCCCTTCCTGAATCGGAATTAAATCGGTCAGCGGTTGATCGGTAATAATTACCCCTGCGGCATGTATGGATGTATGTCTTGGAAGCCCTTCCCACTTCTTGGCGATTTCAAAAATCCGCTTATGAAGTGCAGATTCTGCAATCCATGTACGGAAACGGCTGGATTCAGAATGCGCCAATTGTATGGTCAGTCCGTTAATAGGAGGAAGCGAACGAGATAGCTGGTCCAACTCCTTCGTGTTCAATCCACAAACTCTGCCCGCATCCCGCAAAGCGGCCTTTGCTCCAAATGTACCAAAGGTTATAATTTGTGCCACATGAATGGGTCCATATTTCTTTGCTACGTACCGTATCATTTCTTCTCTGCGATTGTCTGGAAAGTCGATATCTATATCAGGCATCGTAATCCTTTCCGGATTCAGAAACCTTTCAAACAATAGATTGTATTCAATAGGATCGACATTGGTAATTCCAAGCACATAAGCAACCATCGAACCTGCAGCAGATCCACGTCCAGGACCTGTTAATATCCCTTGTTTATTAGCATGATTCATAAAGTCCCAGACAATCAGGAAATAGTCACTGAACCCCATATCAGCAATTACAGTTAATTCATATTCCAATCGTTCAAAGTGCTTTTTATCGGGAGTTGGATAACGCTTGGCAAATCCTTTTTTGCAAATCTCTATCAAATATTGATGTGCGGACAAATCATTAGGAACGGGATACTTTGGAAGTAATTTTTGATTAAACTCTAAGTTTACACAGCATTCTTTGGCTATTTGAATCGTATTTTCAAGAGCAGCCACATCGGATGAGTACCACTCCATCATTTCAGAACGGCTCGCAAAATGCTTCCTTTCATTCTCAGACAACTCGATTTTATCCAATTCTTCTATCTTTATATTATCTTTTAAACAAGTCAATGCTTGATAAGCCAGTGAATCTTCTGGCTTCAAATAACAAATATGGTGAGCTGCAACAAGCTGGGTGTTCGTTTTGTCAGCCAGTTGTTTGATCTTCGCCCTCTCCATTCCTTCCGTAGACGGTTTAGGCAATGAAAGATAAAAAGATTGATTACCAAACAAGGTTTTATATTTCAAGAGGACTTTTTCTGCAGCTTGCTCATTGTGGAAAAGTGTACTTTCAATTTCACCTTCTATTCCCGGTGTAATGGCAATGAGGCCTCTTGCATATCCTTTCAACCATCTGAATGGCAAACCATCAGGAGACTTCGTTTGAATTGCACTCGATATCTTCATTAGGTTATGATATCCTTCATTATTTTTAGCCAGCAAAATAAGAGGATAACTTTTATGCTCTTCATCATCAAATATATCTGCAGTCAAACCTATGATTGGCTTGATTCCCTGTTCCATGCATTCCTTGTAAAAAGACACAGCCCCATACATAACATTTCGATCTGTTAATGCGATACTGCTGAAACCATTATTCTTTGCCGAGGTAACGATATCCCTGATTGATAACGTACTCTCCAGAAGACTATACGCGCTATATACATGAAGATGGATTAATGACATTCTTTCGTCACATCCTTGTTATCATTTTTGTATTTAGGAGAAATTCTCTCTTATTCTCTATTATAGAAGTCCAATGCTCAAAAAGAAAATATGTTCGATGCAAGTTGAAAAACTTTTTAGCCTAATTACATATTACTCATCCCTCCCTCATATATATGTAAAAAACAAAAAGGACGAGGTAAATGAACCAGGCTTTCTTACCAGCATTTATAAACAGTTTCTTCATTTCATTTGGCGTACTGCTTGGCGGATCTTTGATCGGTGGACTGGCTGCTTTCATAACAGGTCAACCCCCATTAACTCAAGTGTTTCGCCTATCCGAGGGTTTAAGAATTTGGGCTATTGTGGCAGCTATTGGCGGAACTTTCGATGCGGTCTATTCATTTGAACGAGGAATCTTTCATGGTGCGACAAAAGATTTATTCAAACAAATCCTGATTATTATTTCAGCCCTTGGAGGAGCTCAAGCCGGTGCTCTCATTATCCAATGGCTGACACAGGAGCAGTTAAATCCATGAGAATCCCTCCATATTATCGAAATCCCTTATGGCAACGCTTTTTCGCAGGAGTTATTATAGGGGCGATCATAAGCTGGGGGCTTTTTTTGTATATGTTCGGTGATCTGCAGGAAAAGCAAATTCAGTTAATAGAAACACAGCAGGATGCTATTAAAGATTTACACGATGAGCTTGAAATATGGCAAAATGAATACGAAATTTTAAATAAAAAAAATGAGAGTAAATTACTCGTACAGGAAGTAACCGTTCATATTACAAACTATAAAAAATACAGATTGGATCCACTCAGTATTTTTGAGGTAGAGCAAAGTATTAAGAAAGATTTCGAAAGCTTATTAGGTAAGGATTTGGAAAGTGTGAGTCATGGAAAAGAACTCCTTAAAAGAGCAATTATTAATAAGAATATCAAATTAAACGGCAGGCACTATCAATTGGAAGTCCAGGAATTAATTCTATACACGCATATCGAAATTTCATTGTCGCTCAAACAAATTTAAGAACAGCCGGGTACTCCTCTGGGTACCTGGCTGTTCCACTTAATTATTTGGATCCATAGTTGGAACAAACCTGTACGAGATCTGCAAGGACATTATTCATGTCCTCCCAATTGTAAATGGTTGCGCCAGATGCTAAGGGATGCCCGCCTCCATTATATTTCATAGCTACACCATTAATAACAGGGCCTTTTGATCTGAGACGAACTCGAATTTCATCATTTTCTTCAATGAAAAATACCCATGCCTTGATTCCCTTTACAGATCCCAAAGTACTGACAAGTGAAGATGCTCCGGAGGATTTTACACCAAATCGTTCCATGACTTCCTTCGTAATTACGACTACCCCAACTCCTGAATCAATTATTTTAAAGTTTTCAAAAACATAACCATTCAAACGAACGACCGCTTCATCAACATCATACATACCATCGTATATATCCGTGCGATTAAATCCGTACTGAATAAGCTCGCCGGCATACAGAAATGTTTTATCGGTAGTACTTGGATATAAAAATCTACCCGTATCACCTACGATTCCTGCATATAATAATCGCGCTGCCTCCTGATTCATTCGTAATCCTTTATCCTTACCGTACTCATATAATTCATAAATCATTTCACTGCAAGAGCTTGCTGATGTATCAACCCACAAAAAATCTCCGTAAGGATCCTCATTTGGATGATGATCTATTTTAATCAAAAGATCCCCCCTCGTATACCGTTGATCACAGACCCTTTCCTGATTGGCTGTATCACAAACAATCACTAATGCTCCTTCATATGCTTCATCCGGAATCACATCAAGTCGCTTTAGAAAATGTAAAGATTCCTCTTCTTGACCAACCATGAATACTTGTTTTTCTGGAAAGGAATATTTAATGATTTCTCCCAATCCACATTGTGATCCATATGCATCAGGGTCTGGCCGAACATGTCTGTGCAGAATAATCGTATTGTATTTTTTGATTGCATCTATAATCTGTTCCTTCATCACTTTTCTCCCTTTATCTTTTGTATTTTTTATGTATGGTCATGCATATGATACCCGCAACCAAGGATAAGGAATCGAATTCCAAATTGGTACAATATTTCAATATCTTGTACAATATAGGCATACAACCCAATTGGAGGCACAGTGCATGATAATATTTGTATTTTTAATTGTAATGTCTTTTTCGTTTTTTATTTACTATAAGACAAAATACTTCAGAACCAAGTTACCTATGCAAAGAGCATATCTGTCCGGTAAATCATCCATCTCTTTAGGTGTATTTGTTGCTCTTTTCGGTCTTAATCAGCTATTCCTTTTTCATACAACTGTCACCTATATCGTCGCTGCTATTTTTATCATAGTTGGCGGATGGAGTATATATGGCGGTGTAAGAATGTATAAATATTATGCTCCCCTTGCTGAGGAAGAATATCAGGCGGCACTAAAATAATCGTATCATAATCATTACGTGAATATGCAAAATTGCCTTTATAGCTCCTATAAAGGCAATTTTTTATCGTTAACTACGCTCCAATAACTGGCAGGTCATCATGGCCTTACCGACCAATTTTCCTTCATTGAAGACTTCTATATCTACTTTTCCAAACTTCCGTCCAATTTCCAGTACCTTTGGTACAATTTCGAGTTTGCTCTCAAGCTGAACAGGCTTTAAGAAATAGATCGTCATATTCTCTACAACTAAATCACCGCGTTTATATCCTCGCAGCACTCTATTCGTTGCTTCAATTACCATAGCTGTAAATACACCATACGAGATCGTTCCCAAGTAATTAGTCATCTGAGGTGTCACCTCACACTGATAACTATCATTACCCTGAACAGCCGTCATTTGATTGGCGATGACATCATCAATCGTCTCACCGACCTGTGGTTGCCGCTGGCTCATTTGCAATGCCTTTAAAACATCTTGTCTGCTTATAATTCCGATTAAAAGATTGCGGTTATCAATGACTGGCAAGAGCTCAATACCCTCCCAAACCATCATATGAGCGGCAGATGCTACACTCGTCTTTTCACCTACAAAGATAGGATTTTTAGTCATAACTTTATCAATCTGTACGGAAGCATCAACCCCAAGAATATCCCTAGATGTAACCATTCCCTGCAGGCGCAAATTATCATCTACCACCGGAAAACGGCTATGCTTTGTCGCTTTATTCAGTTCAGTCCAACGTTCAACTGTATTTCCTGCTTTCAGTACTTCTGTTTTCTCAATTGGAATAAGAATATCTTCGACAAGTAAAATCTCTTTTTTAATCAGCTGATCATAGATTGCTCTATTAATCATTGTTGCAACAGTAAAGGTATCGTAAGACGTAGAGATCACAGGCATTTGCAATTCATCCGCAAGTTTTTTAACTGAATCCGCTGTATCAAATCCACCGGTGATGAGCACAGCTGCCCCTGTGGTTAATGCAAGTTCATGTGCTTTCACACGGTTCCCGACAATCAAAAGATTGCCTGCCTCTGTGTAACGCATCATCGCCTCAAGCTCCATAGCCCCTATGACAAATTTATTCAGAGTTTTATGAAGCCCTGATCTACCACCGAGGACCTGTCCATCAACGATATTAACAACCTCAGCAAATGTCAGTTTTTCTATGTTTTCTTTTTTCTTCCGTTCAATACGAATGGTTCCAACTCTTTCAATCGTACTGACATACCCTTTATTTTCAGCTTCTTTAATTGCTCGATAGGCGGTTCCCTCACTGACGGTCAGTGCTTTTGCAATTTGCCGTACAGAGATTTTTTGGCCAATCGGTAGTTCATCAATATATGCCAATATTTGTTCATGCTTAGTAGCCAAACTATTCACCCTTTTTCGTTATCCATTATTACTATTATAATGGGAAACGTTCCAATCAATCAATGTGACCTTTTATATTGTCTGGAAATATGGGGATTTTTTGTACCTTTTGACTGCGCAATTGTTCGTTTATTACCCACACTGTACAAAATAGCTGAAAGGTTCCCTCCCAAAACACTAAATGCGAGCGCAAGCCATGCGAATGAAAAAATGGTTTCTTCCATATTACCTTCAAATGATAGATATGGAAGTGCCCATAATAACATCGCCAGGCCAATTACCAAACTGATACCACAACGAATTTTCATAGATTTATCCCTCCTATAAGATAAATATATGAATAAACGAAAAAAAAAGAAGTACACATAAAACTAACAGGTTCGGTTTTAAGAACAAAATTAATTATGGATACATGCAGAAGTTAATTCAATTCACATTGAATTTGCTCATTTTTGCGTGCAATAAAGGATTTTTTCAGTTGAATTCTAAGTGTTTTAGAAATTTATGTTAAACTATTTTAGTGATTGATTAGTAAATTATTCCATTAAGAGGGAAGCGTATGAAAAAGTACTTGGTTACATTGATTGTATTGATTACTTTAAGTATGGGTGGCTATTTTGTTATTGGACTATTAAACGTAACACCACCTTCACCAACCATAACTGTTGAAGATAAAAATGTAGAGGTCGCACAAGGCTCGTATTGCTGGAATGGACTCATAAATGCTGGTTGTGTTGATATGACTTCTCCTCCAGAAATTATTAAAGATCACGAATTTAAACCTGTGGTTGCATCACCTGAATCTGAATTGAACATAGAATTCAAAAACACACCGCAAGAAAATACATTAAATGTAAATCAATGGCTTACCAATGAAAAAACAGCGAATGTACATATTAGGGATAATAAGATCGTATTGCCAAAAGAAAAAGGCGTATATGGTTACGATGTATCGGCAAGATGGGAAAAGGGCGACTCAAGTTATGCTTTTGTAATAGAAATCCGCTAGTTAAAATAAATCAAGTTAAAAAGCATCGGCATAGTACCGATGCTTTTCTTGGTTACACTATGAAAAATGGTTAGATTTTAATGCTAATTCTAGTATTAATTATTCTGATATTTAGCATTTTCTACTTAAAAAACAATCCGTTCACATAAAACTCTATTTTTATAATTCAATAGATTCTCCCGGATTCAGAACCCGAACGAGTTCTGAATCACATAAGGAAGCAAAATAATATGGATCCTGCTTAATCGGTGGGAACGTATTATAGTGAATTGGAACAACTTGTTTAGGGTGCAGGAATTCTGCAGCCAGCGCAGCATCTTCTGGCCCCATCGTGAAATTATCTCCAATCGGCAGGAATGCTAAATCAATCGGATGACGGTCACCAATCAACTTCATATCTGAGAATAAGCCTGTATCTCCGGCATGGTAAATCGTTTTACCTTCCGCTGTAATCAACAACCCTGCAGGCATCCCTCCATATATTAATTGGCCATTATCCTCAAACCCCGTTCCGTGAAAAGCTTGGGTTAATTTCACTTTTCCAAAATCAAACTCATAAGCTCCACCGATGGACATGCCATGTGTTTTTACACCTTTCCATCCCAAGTATGTACTTAATTCAAAATTACAGATTACCAACGCATCATGTTTTTTGGCCAACTGAACCGTATCACCCAAATGATCATCATGTCCATGTGTAATTAAAATATAATCCGGATTTACATCCTCCACTGTTAAATCTGTCAATTCATTTCCCGTAATAAATGGATCAATCAGCAATTGTTTCCCCTCTGTTTCGATTTTCACTACGGAATGGCCATGAAAAGATACTTTCATCTCCTTCAGTCCTTTCATTGTTTTTTCAATAAATACCCGTTAAATTAAGTTTTCTAACAATTTACATTATCCTGCATAATTGATACTCTACTTTCATAGTAACATTTACATAAAATATTATGGAGGTCCAATATGAGTAACTTAAATCACTTGGCAAATTGGCTTACCGAAAAACAGGCTGATGCTGCTTTTATCACGTCTACAGAAAATGTTTTTTACCTAAGTGGGTTCTATAGCGATCCTCATGAACGCTTATTGGCAGTAATTACTTTCCCTACTGAAGAACCTATTTTAATTTGCCCGCAAATGGAGGTTTCAGACGCAAAACAGGCTGGCTGGGGGTATGAAGTGCTTGGCATTTCTGATACCCAAAATCCATGGGAAGTTATTAAAGAAACACTGAAAAAAAGAAACATTTCTATTCAAACTCTGGCAGTGGAAAAAGAACATTTAACTATGGAACGACTTGAAGGACTTAATTCAATTTTAAACCAGCCGACATATATATCGGCGGAAGAAAAAATGCGTCAACTGCGTATGATTAAAAGTCCATCTGAATTAAAAATCATTAAAGAAGCTTGCCGTCTTGCTGACTATGCCATAAAAATCGGAACTGAAGAAATTGCAGAGGGTAAAACAGAAATGGAAATCCTGGCTGCTTTGGAGTATCAATTGAAAAGAGAAGGCGTATCCGAAATGTCCTTTGCAACAATGGTGCTAACTGGTGAAAACGCCGCTTCCCCTCATGGAGTTCCTGGACAAACGAAAGTCAAAAAAGGTGACCTGGTTCTATTCGACTTAGGTGTTGTGGTAGATGGATATTGTTCTGATATTACACGTACAGTTGCTTTCGGACAAATTAATGAAGAACAAAGGGAAATTTACAACACTGTTCTTGAGGCTCAAATTGCTGCAGTTGAAGCATGCCGACCTGGAAAAACTTGTGCCGAAATAGATTTAACAGCACGTAATATTATTAGAAATAAGGGATATGGTGACTATTTCCCTCATCGTCTTGGTCATGGCCTTGGAATTAGCGTTCACGAATATCCTTCCTTGACCGAAATCAATACACTGTCTCTTCAGGAAGGAATGGTCTTTACGATTGAGCCGGGTATTTATGTTCCTGGCAAAGCCGGCGTTCGCATAGAGGATGATCTATATGTGACTGAAAACGGGGTAGAAATTCTTACTAAATTCCCGAAAGAACTAGTAACTATTTAAGAGCACTATATAATAAACCAACAGACAGCGGGGATGAACTGCCCCTTAAAAGTTAGACACCAATCTAACTTTTAAGGGGTGTTTTTTATGTATTAAAAAAGAATACTAATCGGATTGAGAGACATTATCTTTCTTGAATCATTAAGTATTTCAAAATAATATTCAATAAATTAAGATATTCGTTATTGTATTATTTATAATATTTATAATTCATTTCAAAATATGTTCATATAATATTCCGACTTTTCGTGTAATTTATAGTATAATATAAATATACTTAAAGGAGGAGATTAATATGGCATTAACCTATAATAATATCCTTGTGGCAGTTGACGGTTCACAGGAGGCAGAATGGGCTTTCAAAAAAGCTATTGACGTAGCAAAAAGAAATGACGCTAGGTTAGTTTTAGCTCATGTTGTCGACAACCGTACATTTGCTGCAGTTGAGGCATACAGCATTTCTATTTCTGAGAGCGCTGAGCAATATGCAAAAGACCTTTTAGAGGAATATAAACAAATTGCTCTTGATGCTGGTGTTAGAGATGTAGCTCTATCTATTGAGTTTGGATCTCCAAAAGTAAAAATTCCTAAAGATATCGCTAAATCTTTTAATGTTGACTTAATTATTTGTGGCGCAACCGGTTTAAATGCTGTTGAGCGTTTCTTTATCGGAAGCGTATCTGAACATATTATTCGTTATGCAAAATGCGACGTAATGGTTATTCGTTCCGATGATAAACCTGTGGATCAAGCTGCAGCAAAGTAAGTATACACGTAATTAACAATAAAAATCCCATGCGCCGCGCATGGGATTTTTATTGTATGAGGCTCTTATTCCACTAAACTCTTTGCTTTATCAATAGCCAGTCTTACCTGATTAAAGCCAGTACCACCAGAGCTGTTTCTTCTTCTCACAGCCTCTTCCGGTTTCAAAGCTTCATAGATATCTTCCTCAATTAGATTGGATGCTTCTTTTAATTTTTCTAATGGAAGATCGAGTAGATAGTACCCCTTTTGTATACAATATAGAACTAATTTACCGACAATTTCATGCGCTTCACGAAAAGGGATTCCCTTAGCTGCCAAGTAATCAGCCAACTCGGTCGCATTTGAAAAATCGTTATAAACTGCTTCCTTCATCACATTTGTATGAACCTTCATAGTCTCTATCATTCCATTAAAAATTTTCAAAGATCCTTTTAGTGTGATAACCGTGTCAAACATGCCTTCTTTGTCCTCTTGCATGTCTTTATTGTAAGCCAGTGGCAAGCCCTTTAAGAGAGTTAATAACCCAAAGGCATTTCCATACACACGTCCGGTTTTACCGCGAATCAACTCTGCCATATCCGGATTTTTCTTTTGTGGCATAATACTTGATCCTGTTGAAAACGTATCATCCAATTCGATAAACCGATACTCTTGGCTGGACCACAAAATAATTTCTTCACTGAATCTGGATAGATGCATCATGATCAATGATGCATTATTCAAAAACTCTGCGATGAAGTCACGATCACTTACAGCATCTAAGCTATTTTCATAGATTCCATCAAACCCCATCAGCTGAGCAGTCAATTCCCGATTAATTGGGAATGT
Source organism: Pradoshia sp. Z4_20 (assembly GCF_058216035.1). NCBI lineage: Bacteria > Bacillati > Bacillota > Bacilli > Caryophanales > Bacillaceae > Pradoshia > Pradoshia sp. Z4_20. The sequence continues at coordinate 2,608 of NZ_JBZAJD010000001.1, read as the reverse complement.
TGTACCAGCCAACGCGCCTGCTCCAAGAGGCGAGAGATTAATCCTTTTCAGGCTGTCCTGTAAACGTTCTTTATCTCGCTGAAGCATCCAAAAATAGGCCATAAAGTGATGCCCTAATGAAATAGGCTGGGCTCTTTGTAAATGAGTATATCCCGGAACAACTGTCTCGATATGCCTTTCGGCCACCTGAATCAGCGTGTTTTGGAATTCTGTAATTCCGCCGATGATTTCATTGACCTGGGAACGTAAATATAAATGCATGTCCGTTGCCACCTGGTCATTACGGCTTCTGGCAGTATGCAATTTACCTCCAACCGGCCCAATTTCATCAATAAGTAATTTTTCCAAATTTAAATGGATATCTTCAAAATCTACAGAAAAAGAGAGCTCTCCTTTTTCCGCCTTTTCTTTTAAAGAGTACAATCCATTCTTAATTAACTCGACTTCCTCTTTCGAGAGAATCTCACAGGCTCCAAGCATTGTCACATGAGCAAGGCTTCCTTCGAGGTCTTCCATCACTAATTCTTGATCAAACGCGATGGAGGCGCCAAAGGAATCAATCCATTCTTCGGCAGTTTTCGTAAATCTGCCTCCCCACAGTTTTTTCACACTGTCACCTTCTTTTGATTGTGAACCTGACTGTTTACTTTTGTAGGCAGTCCCCATAGATTGATAAATCCAACCGCACTCGCATGGTCAAATTCGTCAGCTGAAGTATAGGTTGCCAGGTTTTCATTATAAAGAGAGTATTCAGACTTTCTACCTTCCACAATAGCATGACCTTTAAATAATTTCACACGTACTACGCCAGTCACGAAGCTTTGAGATTGTTTCAAAAAGGCAATCAAAGCATCTTTCAGCGGTGAAAACCATAGGCCCTCATAAATGAGTTCAGTTAATTTCTTCTCAATTACAGGCTTAAAATGTGCCAATTCTTTAACCATTGTTAGGTCTTCCAGTTCTTTGTGCGCTTTAATTAAAGTTAATGCACCAGGACACTCGTATACTTCCCTTGACTTAATTCCAACCAAACGGTTCTCCACATGATCAATTCTGCCAACACCATGTTTACCAGCAAGATTATTAAGATTCTGGATTAATGCGGCTAAAGGAGATTCAACTCCATTTAATGCAACAGGTACTCCTTCTTTAAACGTAATCTCAATAATATCTGGTGTATCAGGAGTATGTTCAAGAGCTGTTGTTAAATCATACGCTCCCTCCGGAGGGGCTGCCCAGGGATCCTCAAGAACTCCGCATTCATTACTGCGTCCCCATAAATTTTGGTCAATTGAGTATGGGCTATCTAAATTAATCGGTACAGGAATATTATTTTGTTTTGCATATTCAATCTCTTCCTCGCGAGACCAGCTCCAGTCTCTAACCGGTGCAAGTACCTTCAAGTTAGGGTTCAAAGCTTGAATTGATACTTCAAAACGTACTTGATCATTCCCTTTTCCTGTACAGCCATGTGCCACAGCAACAGCATTTTCTTTTTCCGCTACTTCAACAAGTTTTTTTGCAATCAATGGTCGGGATAAAGCAGAAATCAATGGATATTTCCCCTCATACATTGCATGCGCCTGAAGAGCTACTAACGCATAATCATTAGCAAATTCTTCTCTGGCATCTATAACATAGGAAGAACAGGCACCAACCTTAATAGCCTTCTCTTTTATAAAATCTAAATCTTTGCCTTCGCCTACATCCAGGCAGCATGCTACCACGTCATACCCCTTTTGTTTTAACCAGGAAATAGCAACTGATGTATCTAATCCTCCTGAGTAGGCAAGTACTACTTTATTTTTATTCATGAACGTTCCCCTCCGATGTATATTTATTCAAATAAAAATGTTTTTATGCAATTAGAATATGTTATTCACTTTACCAACATTATGTGACTTTTTCAAGTATTTCCTGAAAATTTATTTTATGCCGAATCATTGTAACTTTCCGCTATTATAAATTACAAAAGAAATTCGTATATATTAGCCAGATTGTGTAAACTATTTGTATGAATGAACATTGGGAGTGAATTAAAATGGAGGATTTTTTCATATACGATGAACGTCTGGGTATACCGATTCCTCACCTGAAATTGGACTTTGCTGTCTACCCTCCTATTGTACAAAAAGCCATCCTAAACCGTTGGGAACAAATTAGAGGGGAGATCCCAGAGCGTATACAGGATATTGAACGGATTATTAATCATAAATTAAATCAGTTAAATGATGAAGATGATTTTGAGGTTTCATGTACTCTAAATTACGAAATTGCTGAACATGCCTCAATCATAAATGATTTATGGATTTGGTACAGAACTGAACAGGATTTAACAGGAAAAAAACATTTTTAATTTGTGGTCTATTATCAAAAAAACCGCCCATTATTGTGGGCGGTTTTTTTGATAATATTCATAAATTATGCAATTTAATCTTCCCTTACTTCCCGATGAAATGTCCATGCTCTGGAAAGTTAATTTCTCCAATACTAATTTACAAACTTTTTTAGATCCGGGTATTTTAAATAAAGGCTCTTTTCGTATAGATTGTTGCTTTTAGGTACAAAAAGGAATTATTTTCTTTTTATGGTATATTATAATATAAAT